>CAVQIG010000027.1:0-704354 GCA_963712515.1 uncultured delta proteobacterium | reverse complement strand
TTCCGGCCAATCTGAACACCCATTCCGGAGCAACGTGAACACCGATTCCGGAGCAATCTGAACAGCTATTCCGGGCAAATCTGAACACCGATTCCGCTCGATCGTGAACACCGTCACAACCCTCCCGAGAGGGGGGCGAGGCGGTGCGACGCTGGGCGGCCTGATCGTCCTCCCGAAGAGCGAGGAGGCGAGATGGCAAACGAGAGGCTGTCCATGCGGAAGACTCGAGAAATCCTACGGCTGAAATGGGAGCTGGGGCGTAGCCACCGCGACGTGGCGGCGAGCCTCGGCGTGGGGCTCGGCACGGTGAGCCTGGCGCTGGAGCGAGCGATCGCGGCGGGGTTTGTTTGGCCCGCGGTCGAGTCGATGAGCGAGACGGAGCTCGACCAGCGGCTGTACCGGAGGAAGGAATTGCCGCTGGGCGATCGGCCCGCACCGGACTTCGCCTACCTCCACACCGAGCTTCGACGCCCGAGCGTGACCCTCGAGCTGCTCCATCACGAGTACCTCGAGCGGAATCCCGACGGATACCGCTACTCGCAATTCTGCGAGCGCTACCGGAGGTGGGTCGGCACGCAGCGCCGCTCGATGCGGCAGGTGCACCGCGCGGGGGAGAAGCTCTTCGTCGACTACGCGGGGAAGCATCCTGGGGTGATCGAGCCCGAGACAGGAGAGATCCGAGAGGCGGAGCTCTTCGTGGCAGCGCTGGGCGCCTCGAGCTTCACCTTCGCCGAGGCGACCTGGACGCAGCAGAGCCACGATTGGATCGCGAGCCACATGCGGGCCTTCGAGTACCTGGGCGGGGTGCCCGGTGCAGTGGTGCCCGATCAGCTTCGCACCGGGGTCAGCGTGCCGTGCCGCTACGAGCCCGGCATCCAGAGGACATACCAGGAGCTGGCTGAGCATTACGGCACAGTGATTCTACCCGCGCGCCCCGCTCACCCCCGGGACAAACCGAAAGTGGAAGTGGCCGTGCAGGTGGCCGAGCGGTGGATCCTCGCGCGGCTGCGTAACCAGAGTTTCTTCTCACTGGGCGAGCTCAACGGGCGGATCGCCGAGCTGCTCGAGGAGCTCAACGATCGGCCGATGCGCGTCTACGGGGCGAGCCGCCGCGAGCTCTTCGAGCGCTTCGACAAGCTGGCGCTCAGGCCGCTTCCCGACAAGCGATACCTCTACGGCGAATGGAAGAGCGCGCGGGTCTCGATCGACTACCACCTCGAGGTCGACCATCACTACTACTCGGTCCCCCACCCGCTCGTCGGCGAGAAGCTGGAGGTGCGGCTGACGGCGACGACCGTGGAAGTCTTCCAGCGCGGGGTGCGCGTGGCCTCTCACGCGCGCAGCTACCGGCGCGGGATGCACACGACGGTGGCCGAGCACATGCCGGCGGCGCACCGCGCTCACAGCGAGTGGAGCCCGTCGCGGCTCGTCCGCTGGGGACAGACCGTGGGGCCGAAGACCGCGGCGCTGGTGGAGGCGATCCTGTCCGACCGCCCGCACCCCGAGCAGGGCTATCGCTCCTGCCTGGGAATCTTGCGGCTCGAGCGCCGTTACGGTCGCGAGCGGCTCGAGGCAGCGTGTGCGCGAGCGCTTGGCGCCGGCGCGCGCTCCTACCGCAACGTCGACTCGATCCTCAAGCACGGCCTAGATCGCCAGCGGTCTCCGGAGCCGCCGTCGGCCGGCGAGCCGCGCCAACTGCTGCTCCACGAGAACGTGCGCGGCGGTCGCTACTACAACTGAAAGGGGGTGAGCCAGGGGGAAAACGCCGCCAAAAATCGCTCCAGGAGGCCCCGTAGAGACGCGCAAACCACCCAGGACGACCTACGGGTCGTCCCCGAAACCCAGGAAATCAATGAAAGGAGAAGACCGAGAACCGATGCTCACTGAACCGACTCTCGAAAAACTGAAGTCGCTACGACTCGACGCGATGGCCGTTGCATGGACCGAGCAGGTGAACAATGCCGATGTCGCAAAGCTCTCCTTCGACGAACGCCTCGGCCTGCTCGTCGACGCCGAATGGATCCACCGTGAGAACAAGCGAATGAAGCGGCTACTCTTCGAGGCCAAGCTCAAGATCACTCAGGCCTCGATCGAGGACGTCGACTACGGCGGCGGCCGTGACCTCGATCGCGCACAGATCCGCCAGCTCGCCACCTGCCGCTGGATCGAAGAACACACCAACGTGGTCCTGACCGGCATGACCGGCGTGGGCAAGACCTACCTCGCCTGCGCCCTCGCTCAGCAAGCCTGTCGCAAGGGCTACCGGGCTCTGTACCGCCGCGCCGCGCGGCTTTTCCACGAGCTCGCTCTGGCTCGCGCCGATGGCACCTACATCCGCGCGCTCGGCAAGATCGCTCGCTTCGACGTACTCGTCATCGACGACTTCGGCCTCGCGCCGCTCCCCGACTCCGAGCGTAACGATCTCCTCGAACTCCTCGACGATCGCTGCGGCTCCTCCTCCACCATCGTCACCAGCCAGCTACCGCCGAAGACCTGGCACGAATACCTCCACGACCCGAGCACTGCCGACGCGATCTGCGACCGCGTACTTCACACTGCCCACAAAATCGCGCTAAAGGGACCGTCGCGAAGAAAGGAGAAACCAACCCGAGGCGACTAACCACAGGTCAGCGTCGCTCCGCTCCGAAGAAGAAGGACCTTCAAATCTCTCCCCTTCAAGGAGACGGAACACCGCGCGTTCACGATCAGCCGGAACGTGTGTTCACGTTGGCCCGGAATGACCGTTCAGATTCGCCGGAATACGCACCCGAGCGCGCGTGAGTCGGCGGATGACGTCGAAGAGCTGACGCTCCCGTGCCTCCGGCTCCATGGGTGGCGTGGGCTTCTCGGGATCGGGCACCCCCAGGAAGTCGAACATCACCGCCAGCCATTCGCCGAGAGTCTCGTCAAGGCGCACCATGCGCCCGGCAATCTTGTCGCGGGCGGCCTCTGGTGGGTCCTGCTCCGTGATCCCGAAGTAGCCACGAACGAGCGCGAGAATCGGGAACCACGGCACCGCTTTCCCATGGACCACCCCGTGCCCCTCGTAGACCTTGATCTTCCGCGCGCGGCAGCGCTCGGCGAACTCGAAGCAGAGCCGGCTCTTGCCGGTTCCGGGCTCGGCGACCACGCCGACGACCTGCGCGTTCCCCGCAATCGCTCGCTCGAGCGCCGCCTCGAGAGCGGCCATCTCGCTCTGGCGGCCAACGAACTTGGAGAAACCGCGTGCCTGGGAGACGTCGAGGCGGGTACGCGCCCGGCCCACACCCTCGAGCTCGTGAACCCGAACCGGGTCACGCATCCCCTTGATCTCGAACGACCCGAGATCGCGCAGTTGAAAGAATCCCGACACCAGCTTCGCAGTGTACTCGGTCAAGTAAGCGCTTCCGGGCGCGGCAAGCTGCTCCATCCGTGCTGCGAGGCCAACGGTTTGCCCCTGTGCCGTGTAGTCCATTCGGAGGTCATCGCCGATCCTTCCAACGACGACTTCTCCGGAGTTGAGTCCCATGCGGACCAAGAAGCTCAGTCCTCGCCTTCTCTTGAGCTCCTCGGCATAGTGCCGGAGCTCATCCCTGAGATGGAGTGCTGCGTAACAGGCGCGCTGCGCATGATCTTCGTGTGTGTGGATGGGGTTCCGGACGCGCGGGAATCCGATGAAATCCGCGTGTTGTCCCCGTGATGTCTCCGTCGGGTTTTGAGCTGTAACCGTCTTGATCCCCGGGGGAGTCGCGAGGGGGTGTCCCCCTCGCGCTTGGTGGTCGTCGGTTGAGGTGCAGGGGCCAAGATGTAGCGAGACGAAGGGCGTTGGTGTAGCGAGCGACGGCCGCCGAGAAAGGTGAAGGCCCGGGGCGGCAACCCCGAGCCTTCGAGCAGCGCTTCGTCGGGAGAATTGTCACCCGACGACGAGCCGGAAGATGACCGGATCTGTGAGCGCTGTCCAGCCTTTGGGCGGCTGGGGCAGCGCGCATCGTCGAAAGTTACCGGCTGTTCAGCTGCGAGCGGTGCCGCAAGCCCGTTCGGGTTTGCCGGTCCTGCGATCGGGGACAGATCTACTGCGTGGCAGCACTGCGCGCGCGATTCGGCGGCGGGAGACGCTTCAGCGAGCGGGCCGGCGCTACCAGAAGACGCTTCGCGGAGCGCGCAAGCACGCCGCGCGTCAGCGAGCCTACCGTGAGCGGCGAAGGCAGAAAGTGACGCATCACGGATTCTCCTCGGTCGCGGCTCGCGCTGTCATAGGAGCCGGCCGCGGAGGAAACGAACGATGCGAGTCGACGAACTGCGAGCCGTGGACAGCGAGCGCTGGAGGTGCGATCCGCAGTCGGTCAAGCTGGTGGTGACCGAGCCGAAGGGGACGAGGTCCTGAAGGCGATCTTCGGACACGCTATCCCGATCATCCGCGGGCACTGGTTTGTCGCTTCTGGAGGGCGTGGCGCTGTGGAGCGGGGCGGCGCTTGGCTGTGTGATTTCTGCCGAGCACCCGGTGAGCCATTCGCTCGGCTTGGGCCCCTTCGACGATCTGGACGGCCACTGGCCGCAGGAAAGCGCGCTGGTGCATTTCCAATTCGTCGATCCCGGCCGCCGGCGCCGGCGCATCCGCGGCGTCGGTGACTCGCGTCGAGCCCGCCGCGGCGACGATGGCTCCGCCGACATGATCCCGCGCGAGACCGAGGCGGAGATCCTGCGGCTCTTCCACGCCGAGAAGTGGCGCATCGGCACCATCGCCCGCGAGCTCGGCGTGCACCACACCACGGTGCGGCGCGTGCTGCGCCGACGCGGGCGATCGCAGCCGGCCGCCAGCCGCTTCGGCCGTCGATGGTCGATCCCGTTCGTCGCCCTTCATCGTCGAGACGCTCGAGAAGTACCCGCGCCTGCGCGCCAGCCGCCTCTACGAGATGGTGCGCCAGCGGGGCTATCCCGGCAGGCCCGATCACTTCCGCCAGTCGTGGCGCGCTACCGGCCCCGGCCCGCGGCCGAGGCGTACCTGCGGCTGCGCACGCTGCCCGGCGAGCAGGCGCAGGTCGACTGGGCGCACTTCGGCAAGCTCGCCATCGGCCGCGCCGACGCGCGCTGTGGGGCTTCGTGATGGTGCTCTCCTACTCGCGCCAGATCTTCCTGCGCTTCTTCCTCGGCAGCCGCGATGGCGAACTTCCTGCGCGGCCACGTCGAGCCTTCGAGCCTTCGAGGGCGTCGGCCACGGGTCCTGCTCTACGACAACCTGAAGAGCGCCGTGCTGGAGCGGCGCGGCGACGCGATCCGCTTCCACCCGACGCTGCTCGAGCTCGCGGCCCACTACCGCTTCCTGCCGCGTCCGGTGGCCGTGGCGCGGGGCAACGAGAAGGGACGCGTCGAAGAGCGATTCGCTACGCCCGCGAAAATTTCTTCGCCGCCCGGCGCTGGAAGGATCTCGACGATCTCAACGCTCAGGCCGCCAGTGGTGCCTCGGCACCGCCGCCGAGCGGCCCTGTCCCGAGGAGCGCACGCGCGACCGTGCGCGAGGTCTTCCTCGAGGAGAAGAGCCGTCTGCTGCCGCTTCCGCCCAATCCCTTTCCCACCGAGGAGCGGGTGGAGGTCGCGGTCGGACGCACGCCCTACGTCCGCTTCGACCTCAACGACTACTCGGTCCCTCCCGACTACGTCCAGCGCGACCCTGGTGGTGCTCGCCACCGAAGAGCGGTCCGCATCGTCGACGGCACCGCGTATCGTGGCCGTCCACGAGCGCAGCTTCGACCGGGACAGCAGATCGAGGACCCGGCGCACGTCCAGGCCCTGGTCGACTTCAAGCGCCAGGCGCGCGAGCACCGCGGCCTCGATCGCCTCCACCATGCCGCCCCGGCCAGCCACAGCTCTTCGCCGAGGCGGCGCTGCGCGGCGGCAACCTCGGAGGTCTCACTCGCGGCCTGCTGCTCCTGCCTCGACTGCCTACGGCGCCGCGGCGCTCGGCGACGGCGATCGCCGAAGCTCTCGAGCGCCGACTCTCCTCACCTCGGTGCCGTGCGGCAGATCCTCGAGCGGACGCACGTGCCGAGCAGGCAAGCCTCCGCCGCTCGCCGTCGAGCTGCCGCGCACACGCCCCGACCGTGCGCGATCTCGTCGTGCACCCCCACGCCCTCGAGGCCTACGACCGCCTCCAACCGGAGACCTGCCGATGCCGAACCAACTCCGCACCCGCACCGACGATCCCTCCGAGCCAAGCCCTGAGGCGCTTCGCGATCGCGCGCGCCGCCTCGGCCTCTTCGGTCTGCTCGCCCCTGGAGCGAGGTCCACGACGAGCCGTGGCTCCCGCGCCTGCTCGACTACGAGGAAGCGCGAACGCCAGCGGCGCAGCCTCGAGCGGCGCCTCAAGAACGCCCGCCTCGGCGCCTTCAAACCCATGGCCGACTTCGACTGGAAGTGGCCGAAGAAGATCGACCGCCGCGCCGTCGAGGAACTCTTCGCCCTCGACTTCCTCACCGAGACCGCCAACGTCGTCCTCGTCGGCCCCAACGGCGTCGGCAAGACGATGATCGCCAAGAACCTCGCCCACCACGCGCTGCTCCGCGGCTACACCGTGCGCTTCACCACCGCCAGCGACATGCTCCACGATCTCGCCTCCAAGACCACCGACTACTCGCTCGCTCAAGGCTCCGCCGCTACTGTCGCCCCGCAGCCTTGCTCGTGGTCGACGAGATCGGCTACCTCTCCTACGACACCCGCTACGCCGACCTCCTCTTCGAGGTCGTCACGCGCCGCTACGAGAACCGCTCGATCGTCCTCACCACCAATAAGCCCTTCGCCGAGTGGAACGACGTCTTCCCCAACGCCGCCTGCGTCGTCACCCTCGTCGACCGCCTCGTCCACAAGGCCGAGATCATCCCCATCGACGGCGACAGCTACCGCCTCAAGGACGCCAAAGACCGCGCCGCGAAAAAACAAAGGGCGCGACAACGATCATGAACCCTTCCGAGGCCCACCGCGCTCTTCAACGGATTCGCGCGCTTTCACTCCACCGACAACAGTGTGCGATCGGCGCGCCGAAGAGGGCCATGATGCCATCGCCGGTGTACTGGTTGATCGTGCCCTCGAAGCGGTGGACACCGTCGGAAAGGATCTGGGATTGACCCCGCGGCGGACAGCGCACCGACCCCGCTACCACTCGTGGCCGATCCGGACGTGCACTCGGAGGACGACGTTCCGGATGCCTCGCTCCCGAAGCGGGACATCGACGACCGTGCCTGATTTGAGGAGCAGCGGAAGCTCGATCTCGACCGTGTCCTCTTCCTCCACGAACCCCTGCTGCCTGCACCAGAGGCAGGGAAAGGACCAGTCCTGGCCGGACCCACCGCATGCGGAGCAACGACGGAACACCGGCACGGCGATCGCAACGACTCCTCCCCGCAGCTCCTCATCGGGGGAGAGCACGACATCAACCGTGAGCGCCTGCAGACGTTCTGCCTTGGAAAGGCCTCGGCGAGTGAAGTTGCGGGCGAAGCGCTCGTAGACCTCCTCGAGGGAAGGACTGATGCTGCCGTAATCGCGGAAAAGCGATCGCGGTTGGGGGCGGAGCGGTTCGGGCTCCGGCCAGCCGGGTCGCGAGACGATGACCTCGGCCGCAGGCCTGGACGGAAGTTCCGCTTCGCGGAGACTGTGATCGTCGAGCCTTTTGCGCGCGCGGATGCCGCTTGCGCTCTCCGTCGGCGGCGCGCCGGGCACGACGTAGTAATTCTTGATCGCCATCGCTTCAGCGCGCTGGCCGTTCAGCGGACGTTGTCAACGTTGCTCCCCACGCCGCCCTTGCCGCTGCCCACCGCGATGACAGGCGGATGGTTGGGACAACGCGCCGGGTGCGTGCTGGTGACCGTGGTGGGGGTTGATCCTCTGCATACCTCGGTTCCTTTCTGTCTGACCGCACTCAGGTTCCCAAGTTGCAAGAACGGATTCCGAAAGAGGCTCCCACGCTGTCTTCAACCAGCCGAGCAGATGATCAAATTGCAGGACAAAATCGAACTGCATGCGTTGCAGTTCTGGCATGGTCTCCAAGACCAGCAAACTCGGCAGCACCCCTTGTCTCTCCCTGGAATTCGTCCACTTTCGTGGGCGGTGAATGGCTTGGGTTCTCCGGCGGCGATTTGTCTCCTTTCGTAGTCAGTCGGTGAGAGGTAGTCGAGGCGGAGTGGCGACGGTGGGTGTTGGACCAGCCCTCGATGAAGTCGAAGACGGCCATCCTCGCCTTGGCCTGGGTTCGGAATCGACGACGATTGGGCAGCTCGCGCTTGAGCGTCGCAAAGAAGCTCTCTGGCGGAGCCACGAGGGAGGCGCTTGGTGTGGGTACGCGATCGCTTCCCTGACAAGTAGTGCGTTCCGAACACCCAATCCCACAAGGTCATCGTCAATCCGAAGTTCCGGTCTGGGAAATGGTGATGGATATGGTGGTAGCTCCGCATGCGTTGGAAATACCCGGCCTTCAATCGGCCGTGATGATGGCCGTGATGCAAAAGCCCATAGTATAGGAAGTTGGTCGCGACGGCCGCCATCATCAAGGAGGCCTCCCCTTCCCCGAGCAGGCGTCGAAACAGAAACCAGAGAGCGAATGCCACGGTGGCCGGAAAGAAGAATGGCAAGCCGATCAGGGCCTGCGGATCCTCGTGATGCATCAGATGTCCTGTTGCGGCCAGGAGAACGTCCGCCATGATAAATCCAGCGATGAAAAAGATACTCCATAAGCCCGTACAGACTCAGGCCCGCCAACACGACCGAGATCCAGGTTGCCCAGGTTCCACGGACATACCTGAGCGCGAGCATCCAGAAGGATACCGCCACCGCCGCATCAACCATGAACCCGAACCAATAGTTGAAGTGGCTTGCTCGCCAGTCTCGTCAGGGCGTTCGCAATGAGCCCCATGCCGATTTCATCCTTATGGAGGACCCACTCTCGCCGCCGAACAAGGGCCTCGAACATGAAACTAATCAACACTCACGGCTCAGTGAGGCAGGATGACTGTCGACTGCATTGACAGAGACAGCCATATCAGCCACCCGCGCTCAGACGCTTTTGCCTTCGAGCCGCTAACGTGGAGCCGAGATGGATCGTTACACCAATCTCTTTAATCAAGGCACGCGGGCGCGGTGACGCGGATCAGTGGCGTAAGATTGCCCGCCGGACGTCTTTCGCGGGTATGTCCAAGTAGTCACAGACGTCGAGAAAAGCGAATTCCCCGTGAGCTCCCCGCCTCGAGCGAAACCACCTCTCCGCTGATCTTGTAACCGGCCCGCCGTGGTCAAGATCGTGAACAGCGCGGTCGAGAATTGCCAAGAGTAGGTGGGCCTCCGGATGATGCGCGTCCGTTTGAAGGTTACGGATTCGGCTCCGAACGCTCGGCGAGAAGGACACGCCATCGAACATCATGATAAGCCCTCCAGTCCTCGGGAAGGGCGTCATCCAGGACCGGCAGGTTCGGGCGGCCCTAATCGGGGATGATCGAGCTACGCGCTCGCCGCCCGCCTTGTCAAACGGATTCGTGCCGCCGGTGGTATGGCGGCGAATTTGTCTCACGAAACCGATGGCTAGCTTACTAGCTTTCCGCTCGAGAATCGCCGTGCACTCCTGTTCGGCGGACGCCCGAGAAGACTGTGAGCGAGAAGAGAGCGTAGCACCGGAAGCTCTAGAGCGAGTGGATCGATTGGGGCAGGTGGAAGCACGAGGCGGCCTGTACCGGCCGTGCGGACCCAGCTCGTAGCTTCTTCACATAGGCTGCGTGATGTCGCGCGTGGTAACACTCGAGTGCCTCCCTCGAAAGAATAGGGCGCAGGGCATCCGTCCGATATGGGAGAGCAGGGAGTTCGAAGGTCATCGTCACCTCTGGTTTTCAGCCGGCGTGCGCCGCTAGCTCGATGGGCTCTGTCTTTCGACGATTCCATTGGCTCTGGAAGCTTCACCATTTGCCCCGTGAACTACTGAGGAGAAAACTTGTTCGCCTTGAGGGCGCTTTCGTAGTTGATCACACTGCTCTTTGGGATGCCCATGCTGTGAAGAGCCGATCCTATAGCAGTTAGGCCATTGTGGACCGTCGCTCCCTCCAAGGCGCCCACGATGGACGATACCAGCGGGCCGCCCACCAGGATCGGTCCGACCCCCGGCATCCAGAAGAAGGGCCTTCGTGGCGCACTGCAGAGGTTCCCTAGCAGGTTGCGGAAAAACTCGCCTTGAGATGGCGACATTGGTAAATGGTGGTGGCGTTCATCATCGATGGTTGGTGGAGGTTGAGGGGATGAGAGGGGAAGATCGAGATACGGCGGCTCGATGTTCAGCTACGTGTCGCCCGAGCAACGGGTGCCGGAGGATCACCCGCTGCGGCCGATACGAAGATGGTGGATGAGGCCCTGGAGGAGATGTCGCCGCGCTTCGAGCGGATCTACTCGCGGGTGGGCCGGCCGTCGATTGCGCCGGAGAAGCTGCTGCGCGCCCTGCTGCTGCAGGTCTTCTACTCGATCCGCAGCGAGCGGCTGCTGATGGAGCAGCTCGACTACAACCTGCTGTTTCGCTGGTTCGTCGGCCTGGAGATGGACGACGCGGTGTGGGACGCGACGGTCTTCACGAAGAACCGCGATCGGCTGCTCGACGGCGAGATCGCCGAGGAGTTCTTCGCCAGGGTGCTCGACCAGGCGCGGGCGAAGGAGCTCTTGTCCGACGAGCATTTCACGGTCGATGGGACGCTGATCGAAGCCTGGGCGAGCCAGAAGAGCTTTCGACCGAAGGACGACGACGGAGCGACGGCGGCCGAACGGATGAGCCGGAGCAACCCCGAGGTGGACTTCCACGGGCAGAAGCGCACGAACGACACGCACGAATCCACGACCGATCCGGAAGCTCGGCTGTACAAGAAACCAGGGCGCGGAGGCGAAGCTCGCCTACCTGGGCCACGTCCTGATGGAGAATCGCAACGGCTTGGTGGTCGACGCGCGACTCACCGAGGCCAGCGGCTACGCCGAACGAGACGCCGCGCTGGAGATGGTCGGCGACTTCCCGAGGGCGGACGCATCACCTTGGGCGCGGACAAAGGCTACGACGAGGCCGGATTTGTCGAGCGCTTCGGGCGTCGGGGTGTCACGCCGCATGTGGCCAGAAGACGACCAGCTGCACTCGATGGCCGCACGACTCGGCATCGCGGGCTACGAGATGAGTCCAGAGCACGGAAGCGAATCGAGGAGATCTTCGGCTGGATGAAGACGATCGGCGTGATGCGCAAGACGCGGCATCGCGGCAAGCGGCGCGTCGGCTGGATGTTCACCTTGACCGCTGCCGCCTACAACCTGGTGCGCATGCGGAATCTCGCTGTCGCTGTCACGTGAGGAGCGAGATGAAGAGTCGGAGTCGTCACCGAATGACCAGACGAACTCGAAATCAGGCGCTCTCGGGCGGGCACAGCGGCATCCTTGCTGCGTTGCGATCCCGTTCAGACTCATGCGCGAGGTCATTGCGCGTCGATACACTGAGTTTTTCCGTAGCCTGCTAAAGGACGAGAATTCATCCCCGCGATTTGCAGAAGACTCCCACATTATTCACTCGGCACTGCCTCACCTACATTGACAAGAAGGATATGCGTTCTTATTTTCCGGAGACAGAAGATGGCACAGCCTAAGTGGTGCAGAATCGAGAAAGAACGAGGTGGTTCATGACACTGATGCGATTTTCACCGGAGTTCGATCCCGTCGACGCGCTGCTGGCGCTGCAACGCGAGCTCGGCAATAGGTTCGACAGACCGTTCGGTCTAGACCTCGGCCCATCGGGCCGTGGGGTCTACCCAGCGATCAACGGATTCACAGATCGCGAGGGCGTACGTGTTGCGCATGGAAGTTCCAGGAGTTGCCCCCGAGGGCCTCGAGATCGAGACCCAAAGCCGTACCTTGCGGGTCTCCGGCAAGCGAGACATCAAGACGCCGGGGGAAGGCAGCTTCCATCGCCGAGAGCGCGCGGTCGGCGAGTTCTCGCGATCGCTGCAGCTTCCCGCCGATCTCGATGTCGCGCGAGCCGAGGCGTCCTGTAAGCACGGCATGCTGACGATTCGCATTCCCAAAAACGAGGAAGCGAAGCCGCAGCAGATCAGCGTCAAGGCGGCGTGAGCGAGGAGTGCGTGCGCGCACTCTTCCGGAAAGGAGAATCCCATGACGGACCAAGAACTCGCAGTGCGAAACAAGCAGGAAGTGACGGGTGGAGAGACCACTCGGCCCGGTCGCCACTATCATCCGGATGTCGACATCTATGAGACCAGCGAAAGCCTCTGGCTGTGGGCGGACATGCCGAGCGTCGACGGGAGGCAGCTCACGTGAACCTCGCCGACGGTATGCTGACAATCGAGGGCGGCGTCGGGGTGGACGACTACAAGGACCTCGAACCGGTGTACACAGAGTATAATGTTGGAAACTATCTGCGGCGATTCACGATCTCGAGCGACATCGACGCGGATCGAATCCGGGCCAGCGTGACGAACGGCGTGCTCGAGCTCGAGCTGCCCAAGTCGGAGAGGGCGAAGCCGAGACGCATCGAGATCAACGTCGGATAAGCGACGACCACGCGGGCGAGCTTCACGAAGGGCGACGACTCGGCGGCGAGTCGCCGCTGCCAACCTATCCTGACATTCCTTCAGCGTCTCGAATTCGCTTCGGATAATCCAGCGCGACAAGGGAGCATTAGCAGGATGCTGAAAAACGCTGCCTTCCTTTGATTCGTATAGTAGAAGGGAAGCAGTGGACAGTGGGAAGTCTAGAGTCGTAACCCCGGTACAAGGTGTCCGGGGGTCGTCACCCGGCCCCCATTCCCAGGCGTCCCATATCACAGATCCTACAAGGCGTATTGCATCGCGTGGACGACGCCCGGGTGACCACCAGTGCCCCGGCGTAGTCCGCCTCGGTCGGCCGGCGCCACCGCTCCTTCGTCTCGTCCCATTCCCCGCGGCCACTGGCTAGCACACGGCTATGGTCCCCGAGGTGGATCGACCATCCTCCGTCGCCCAGGTCGCTCCGGCAGAGGGTGAGATCCCCGCGAATGATGTACTCCGGCAAAAGGTTGCGTGGGTTAGCGATGGTGATTCTCATAGGTTTCGAGCATTTCTGCGACGCAGCCGGCTACCGCCAGCCCTCGATCCTCCCTCCACTCAGCTCAGCTGCCCAGGACTTCATGGGTTAGTTGGAAGGGTGCTTCAGCCTTCCGATTTTCGCCCTGATCTCGGCACATTCCTTCTGAGTACGCTGATGGACTTGTTGAGCAAGCTCCAGCTCAATCTTTGCTTCGCGGAGTTCCGCCTTGCGCCGCTCCCAGATTTCGTCGCTCGCGCGGACTTTGTCCTGGATCTTTAGTTGCTCTGCTGCGAGCGCATCGATCTTTGCCAGTATCGCTGCAGGCTTCTTGGTCAGGTCGTTGGAATAGGCGAGAAGCTCCCTGTACTTCGCTGTCGCTTGCTTCGATCAATAGGTCCATTCGTCATCACCTTCCCTCCCGCGGACTCCGCCGGCCTCAAGGTTTCTAGCTACGAATGTGACAATGTAAGGACGAACCGAGGATCGTCAATGGCTCCGGGAGGGCGGCGGAGAGGGAAAGAAAGGGCGATTTGGGCTTTATCCGGTGGCACGGGCAGCGTATTGGCGCAGGGCTCCGCGGCGTCGACCTCTGCTGCTGCAATGGTGCCGGCATGCGATTTCTCGTGCGCTTCCGTGAGGTCGCCGGCATGACTGGTGTTGACGCGACCGGAACCATGGTGAACCGCGGGCGTCAACGCTGCCAGGAGGAAGGCCTCGCCGACCGGATTCGGTTTGTCCTTGGCGACGTCTGCGAGCACGACGTCTTCCGCTTCATCGGTCGGGACGAGCCACGATCGCGAGCCCGGCTCACCTCCGGGGAGACGTGCCGTAGGTCCGCGACGCAAAGGTGCTCTACCTAGCCGATCTGACTGGCGGCAATTCGCAGCTTTATCGCGCGAGCCTTGCCCCGTTGGCGATCGAGCGGTGTGCGGCGGGATTGGACGGGGCCAGCTTGAACCAACCCGCCGCCCAACCATGATGGCGCGCGGAGCCGCACGGGTTCGAGCCAAACGACGCCTGGGGTGATGCCCCCTGGTATTTCGCCTATGGCAGCAACATGAGTCCGGCGATCTTCCTCGAGCGGCGCGGCATGCATCCGCGCGCCACCCGGCGCGCACGGCTCGACGGCTATCGCCTGTGCTTCAGCCTTCCCGTGGCCCGGGAGAGCGCGGTGTGGCTAACGTCGAGCTCGTGGCCGGGGCGCACGTCTGGGGCGTCGCCTATCTTCTCGGTGCTTTCGAGTGCGATCACCTCGGTCGCCGGTGTCGGGCGGCCGCCGTGGACAGCGTGGACGAAAAAGTGTAGCCCAATCAACGCCACGATACTCGGTGGACGCCCACGGAAAAGGTTCGGACGGATTCCTAATCCTGCGGTCGCGCGTTCGAGTCGCGCCGGGGGGCATTGAACCTTTTGGACCGACACCTGCGGTTGACGGCAATTCCTGGACGCATTTGCGTCCTTTTCGTCCTGGCGGCGTTGTCAGCGCCATTCATCCCCCGCCCCACCGACGGCCAGCTTCTTCGAACCGAGCACGGCTCGCTCGTCGTGGCCGTCCGCTGGAGGCTCGGAATCGTGGTCTGCGCGGACCGCCGCCGTCTCGTGGAAGGGGACGGAAAGATCAGACACCGGGACGACGTCCTCAAGATCGTCCCTGCGCCGCCCTTCGGCCTGGCCGTGACTTATGGGACGACGGTCTATGGACGAGAAGGCGGTCCGCGATTCGATGCGCAGGAATCGGTGAAGCGCTATGCGGCCGAGTTCGCTGGGGGGAACGTGGTTCGAGGCGCCGAGCGGCTCGCGACTCAGCTGCAGGCAGAGATGACCGAAGTCCTGGAGCAGGAGAATCTGCCGCTGCCTCAGCCCAGACCCGGCGATCCTGGGGTTTTCGCCATCATGCTTTTCGCTCTCGAGCGAGGGACCCTATTCGAGGCCTTGCTACTGGGCGTTAGCTCCGAAACGGATTTCAAGGTCCAAGTGATCCCCAGGTCGTCGAACCAGTTCATCACTTTGCTGGGCCATACCGCAGTCGCGCTGGCGATACGAGGCTCCGATCCTCGCTTCCAGGACCTCCGTACCGACCCACTCTTGGGCCGTATGCTCATTGATCCACGGCGAGAAGTGGTCGCGGCGTACTTGTCGAAACATGATGCAATGGAGTTTGGTCGGAGGCTGATCCGCGTCACGAACGAACGGCTCCCCTTGCTTCAAAGGGTTGAGGATGTCGGCGCGGAATCCGATTGTGCCGGGCTCACCCGGCCTGACGGCTTCGAGTGGCTACCCGTCGTTCCCTAGCGGGTCGCCGGAGGAGCGGCGCGCATAAGGCGCTCGTCAACCGGCTCGGGGTGATGGTGGTGATGGTGTTCCTGTCGCCGCAAAACACGTAGCGCGTCCCACGGGCACGCCGGGGGGATCGGCGCGTCGCTGCGCCGCCGAGCGGAGCCCGGACAGCAGGTGACGGCAGCAGAGCGGCCTTGGCCAGCTGCCTGGCTGCCTGGGCCGCCGCGCGACGGCTCTCTCAATCGTCTTGGAAGTCGAAAAATTTCGCGAAGCTCTCTGCCCGTGGCGGCGACCGCGCTGGCAGCGGATGCGGGCACCCGGTCGGGATGCCGAGGTGAGAGAGGATCCTCCGCACGACCGCGGGTCCTCGATCGTCGCGAGCAGGCGCAGCCGCCCGCCGCATTCGGGGCAGGCGAGAACGTCAATCTCCGCCGTGGCATGCATCATGCGTCGATCGAGGTGAGGTCGAGCTCGGCGCCAAAAAAGGAGAGACGGGATGGCAGCAGCCGCGGGCACGAAGGCCTCGGGGCTGCTGCCGTGAAAGGTGAGAGAAGGGCGGACGGAGAAGCGGGGTTGGTGGTGTGGAAAAGAGGGCGGCGCGTTCAAGCCGGCAGCGCGATCTCCCGGGACCGCTCGAGCCTGCTGATCGCCTTGCTTCGCCGCCGATCCGACACGCGCGCGTAGACGAGGCTCGACTCGATGTTTCGATGACCGAGGTGATCCTGAACGAAGTCGATCGGCTCGCCTGCGTCGAGAAGGTGTGTGGCCATCGAGTGTCGCATGCAGTGCACGTGCCTCCGATTGAGAGGGAGATCGGCGAGCGTGGCGTAGCGGGTGAAGAGTGCCTGGATCCAGCGCTTCGAGAGCCGTCCCTGTCGGCCGACGAAGAGAGCCGCGTTGTCGTCGGTCCGGGTCCGGAGGTAGCGCTTGAGAATCGGCACGAGCGTCCGGAAGAGCGGCTTCTCTCCGGAGTAGCCGTTCTTCACCCGCCAGATCCGGATCGTGCGGCGCTCGAGATCGATGTCCTCTCGCTGCAGCAGGCAGGCCTCGGAGACTCTGAGCCCGTAGAGGTAGATCGTCGTGAAGAGCGCTTTATCTCGAGGGTTCGTGATGACCGAGAAGAACGCTCGGACCTGGTCTTGGCGGAGGTACCTCGGGAGGTTCCACTTCACGATCATGAACCGCCTCCATTCTTCGATAGAAGGAGGCCCTGCGGTCGGAGGCTCTGCGGTGGCTGGAGCGCCTCCTGCGGTCCCGTCAGCGCCGGCGTCTCCTTCGGCGGCAGGAAGCTGCGCAACACGAGTGTCTGTGGAACGGCCGCGCGCGGCGGCGCGGGCGGCAATGACTTCGGCTCTTCTGGCAGGCGCTGCGGCGGCAGCGGTTGGAGCTCGGCGTCCGGGATCTCCTCGAGGTCGGCGTCGCAATGCGTCGTCCTCAAGATCCGCTCCGCCTCGTCGTCGATCTTCATCTTCCGGCAGACGTAGATCCAGGTATCGACCAGGTCGACCTGGGCCCAGAAGAGAGTCGACCACCTGGTAGAGCTCGTTCGAGACGATCTCCACGACGAGATCCCCGACTGCGAACCGGGGCGGCTCACACGAGCCACGCCATTCCGCGACGACCCGTCCCGTGGGATCGTCGATCCGATAGGACATGGAAACCTCCTGTCGTTTTTCCTAGAGGCGCATCGGCATGACGACGAACGTGAGGGTCCGGTCCGCAGACTCGATGACCATCGGCGACACGTCGTCCTCGAGCTGGATGACGACCCGCTCTTCCTTGATGAAGCGGAGCGCGTCGAGCAGGTAGTTCGCGTTCAGGCCGATCGAGACCTCGCCGGTCGCTCCGAAGCACGGCAGCGCCCGGGTGAACTCGCCGAGGTCGGGATGCTGCTTGGAGAGCGTCAGCTTGTCGTCCTTCACCTCGAGCTTCACGCCCTTGGCCTTGTCGGTCGAGAACGGCAGCGAGGAGCTTAGCGCCTCCATGAAGGCTCTACGGTCGACCACGATGTGGTGCTTGCGCGTCTTGGGGATCACCTGGTCGTAGTCGGGGAACGTGCCCTCGATGTAGCGCGACGAGAGCTCGTAGTTGGCGATCCGGAAGCAGCACCCATCCTTGTAGAAGTGGCCGACGGCCGGGCTCTTGGTGGCCGCGGCGATGTCGTCGACGAGCTCCACGACCTTCCTCGGGACCAGGAAGTCGCCTTCGATGGTCGCTCCCGGGATCCTCATCACATGAAGCCGGTGCCCATCGGTCGCCACCGCCAGGTTTTTGCAGAAGCGGAGGTAGACTCCCGACATGTTGATCCGCGTCTCCTCCAAGCTGACGGCGGGCAGGACCGGCTCGAGGCTCGGTAGCTCGGCGATCTTCGCCGGGCCTTTCATCCGGTCCTCGAAGCCCGATAAGGACGGAAACTCTTTCGCGTCGTGGCCGATGACAACCGCGTCGTCGACGACGACGTTGAAGGGCGCCTTCTCGTGGTTGGCGCTCCGGATCGTGACTCCCGGCGACTGTCCGCGCTTCACGCAGTCATACAGGAGCTTCGCGGGAATCGACGCGGCGAGCGGCTTCACCTCCGGAATCAAGACTCGGAGCGCGATGTCCAGGTCCGTGGCGAGAAGGACGCCGTTGTCGAAAAGGACGTCCGCGAGAATCGCGATCGTGGTCTGTTTCGCCGCGACGCGGGCTAGGAACTTGAGCGCCTGGGCGAGCGGCTTCCGCGGAATCTCGCCGGCGGCGAGCGCGGGAGGAGCGACCTTTTCCGCTTTGGCGGGCAGGCTGCGCTTTGGCTTGGCGAGCGGTGACGGGCCAAGACGCACTCCGCTGACGGCTGGTACCGGCGCCTCGGTTACAGGCGCCGGCGGCAGAGAAGGCTCTGCGGTTGCCACCGCGGACTCGCCGCGGGTGGCGGGTAGGTTGTCTGACATAGGGGCTCCTATCGAGGTTGAGTGCCGAGTGGAGAGCACTCGGCACCGAGACCTACTTCTTCAGGCGCCAAGAAGTTCCCACTGTTCCCACCGTTCCCGAATTAGGGAGATACGCGCGTGAGGCCCTCGCGCTCCCCTATCGCGGGCGAGATGGGGAGAGCGCGAGCCTGTTCCAGTAGCACCTGCCCAGGTGGTGAAAGGTGGGAATCGAGGGAACCGCGAGGTCTTGGGTTACTTCTTCAGGCGCCAGGCGTTCTGCTGGAACCAGGCCTTGACCGCCTCCGCGCCCATGATCGACACGGGCCGCACCTCGGCGAGCCATCCGCCCTCGCCGCAGCCGAAGTACTGTTCGGTGAAGTGCTCGATGTCCTTGGCGCCCTGTTCCCTGGCGAAGCGCTCGAGGGCCTCTTCGGCTTCCTTCTCGGTGGGATGGGCCTCGCAGAACGCCCACTCGAAGTGCGTCACGCGCTCGTAGACGTGCACGTGCGGATTGCTCAGCCCCGCGCACGAGTCGCACTCGTCACCATCGTCATCGAACTCCGTGTGGTAGTGGATCGCCGTGGCGAGGAACCACTCCGCGCGCTCACCGCCGGCGGGCAGGATCGGCTCGTCCCGCGGCGCGGGCGGGTTCGGCGAATCGGCGAATTGTTGCGGTCCGGGTCCGCGGTCGGCGTCTTCCACGGTGGAGGGCCGAATCCGCGCGACGGAATCTGATGCTCGCTGTCTCGATGCGCTCGTATGACACCGGCGAGCTCCCCGCTCGAGGCGAACGTGTCCGGGTACGAGCGAGCCCATGCGCGGAGCGGGTAGGTTGTGCTTCATCGTGTTCTCCTCCTCACCACGCGCCCGTGTCGACGAAGCTCCAGTGCCGGTCGGCGCCGAGGATCACGTGGTCGAGCACGCGGATGCCGAGGATCTCGCCGGCCTCGCGCAAGGCGCTTTGTGAGCTCGCGATCCTCGGTCGACGGCTCCGGCTCCCCCGAGGGGTGGTTGTGTGCGAGGATGATCGCCGCCGCGGCGGCATGGACGGCTGGCCGGAAGACTTCGCGCGGGTGACAAAGAGATGCCGTCAGCGTCCCGACCGAGATGATGCGACAGCCGTTCGGCTTCACGCGGTGCTTCGAGTTGAGAAGCAGCGCGACAAAGACTTCCTGGTCGAGGCCTCCGAGCATCGGCCGGAGAAGCGCGGCGACTCCCGCGGAGTCGCGTAGCGTCCCGGCCGGCACCTGAAGAGCGCCGCCAACCCAGGTGAACCAGGGCCGCGCCTCTCTGTCACGGACGATCTCGATACTGGGGATTGTCGGTTTCATTGCTTTCGCACTCCTTCATCATCGATCTCCAACACGAGTTGGTCGTCTGGGCATTCTTCGTCCGTGTCGAATCCAAGCGCGATGAAGTACTTGCGCCTGTAATGATCGAGCACCATCGCCTCGATATCGCTTTGAGTCATCGGAACGAGTGTCCTGACAGTAGGTCGAAGCCAAGTGTGCTCGTCTTCCAACACGAACATCGAATACTTCCCTGGCTCGAGCTTTGGTTCGCTGCTCATCTACATCTCCTAGACCGGCCTCAGATGCGGCCGGAACCGAATGATGCGCGCGCCGCGCCGGCGCGGCACCGTCTTGAAGATCCACTGGACGATCGCGCGGACGATCCACCAGAGGAGCTCGCTCGCAAGCGCCGCAGCCACCTCGTACCGCATGACTCCACGCCGCATCCGCAGCTTTCGCGAACGAGCCCCCCTGGTTCCCAGCCCCGCTTCATCCCGCCCCACACCTTCTGCATGTTCTCCCCGAAGTAGTTCCGCCCCATCACGCCTCCCTCCGGATCGCCTCGCGGATCTCCTCGAGGTCTCTCCCGTCGTCGCGCTCCTCGCGGAGCATCTTCGCCTTGAGCTCCGCAGCGCAGTGATTGGTGCCGCTCTGGTCGGCCACCATGAAGCGGCAGTTCTCGCACGGAGTGCGATAGAGGAGCTTGCACGCCCAGAACTGCGTCGCCCGGTCGAGCACTGTGCGGTTGTCGTACACGGTGTACGGACCGACGCGGCCGAGCTTCCGCATGTCCGCTCCCGAGACGTCCTCTCCGCCGCGCGCCTCGGTTGCACCGGACGCAGACCGAGCCGTCGTCCACCACGGCGGGTCGTCTGCCATGCGCGACGACGGCCGGAAGGCACCGAAGCCGGCGGTAGACCCATTCCCGGGTCCACCCTGGTAATAGCCGCCGCCTCCACGCCGGAAGCCGGACTCTTTCTTCCCCTTCGTCCAGAGATCCGGCGCCTGGTCGTAGGCCTGCTGGTTCGCGATCCCCTTGCGTGAACAGGTGATAGAACCCGCGATAGACCACGACCGTGAAGAGCGCCCGGAAGAAGTGCGCGAGTCCCCACGCTGCCTCGTCGCGGACCCACTGGCCGAAGCCCTTGCCGCTCGTGGCCGTCTCCGCGTTGATCTCGGTGGCTCGCGGTTGCGTCGACGCCGGTCCTGGGCCCGGCGAGCTCGAGTAGCCGCTCGACCTGGTCGGCTCGATCACGATGACCGGTGGCGACGACCCGTACGGATCCTTGAAACTCATGTGCGTGCTCCTCCCTTCTCGAGCACTTCGGCGATGTGGTTGAACTCGCCGGCGAAGATCGATTCGACGAGCCAGCCCTTGCCGACTGCTTGCTCGAACCAGCGCCGCAGCAACATCGACATGGTGATGACCGCGGCCCACTTCATGTTGAGCAGGAGTTCTCGCAGCCACCACGAGCGGCGCTTCTTCGCGCGCCACCAGCTTCGGATTCGGCGCCCCTGTGCGCGCACGAATGCCGGAAGCGCTCGCACGAGCGCGACGCCGCCTCTCCAGTTCCGTTCGATCGGGCGCCACACGCGCTCGATCAGTCTTTGCAGCATCCTCACCTCCTTCATCTCTTCAGGAGCTCGGCCTTCACGAAGACGAACGGGTCTCGGATCTCCCACGCCGGCGCCTCGTCGTATCCGGGTAGGCACCTGATCGCGGTCACCGTCAGCGACTCACAAAACGCGGCCGCCTCGGTCCGCTCCCAGTCGTCGGTCTCGCAGGACTGGTACACGTAACAACGGATCGCTTTGAGGACGATCACCGGATCGGGCGATCCCGGCAGCATCTTGAAGCTGTATTCCGGCACCGCCTCCTCCTCGCCGTAGCGGTAGTTGACGCTCCGGCGGTTCTCGGCGATGAGCATCCGCCCGACGTCGTCCTGGGTGAGCTCGTTCAGCTCTCGCTCCTTCCTCGGATCGCCCCAGTACCAGCGAAGCGGCCCATAGGGACGCACCAGGATGAGCCCCGCGGTCACGAGCGCGTTGATATGCGTCGCTCCGACCATGAAGGCGCTCATAACGGGAACATCCCGAGGT
Source organism: uncultured delta proteobacterium (assembly GCA_963712515.1). Taxonomy (GTDB): domain Bacteria; phylum Desulfobacterota; class Binatia; order JACPRU01; family JACPRU01; genus CAVQIG01. Next base: position 682,729 of record CAVQIG010000027.1, on the reverse strand, counting down.
CTGTGATGACGTCGAGCTTCGGATCGAATCCCTTCAGGCATTGGTTGCCGTGGGCGACCACGAACCGCGTGGCGCGCTGGCCGAGGATCTCGATGACGATCGGGGGATTGCGAGGGTTCTCCCAGAGACCCACCTCGATGAGATCGTCGTCTTGCTTGCCCGCGTAGACGGGCTCGAGCCCCCAGCTCGCGAGCGCTTCCATGATCTGCCGCAGCAGATGGATCACGTGCGCGACGTAGGGCTTCCACGTCCGCTCGGGAAGCCGCTGGCCCTTCTCGTCGCGGCTGAACCGCTCGTAGTCGAAGCTGATCCGGACCTTCTGGATCTTGCCGTCAGGCCCGCGCGTCCAGAGCTTCGGATCGACGAGCATGACGACCTCCACGCGCCCTCGAGGCAGGAGCGTCTCGCCGGGTGGTGGGTGAACGTGTGACACCTCCGAGAGCGGGATCTTCACCGTCCCGTTCCCGTTCGTGCCCTGCATGGTTTGCATGCGGTTGGTCTCCTTCGAATTCGGACAGTAGGAAAAGAAAAGGCCCCGCGGTCCGGCACCCTTTCGAGTGCCGGACGTTGGAGCCTTCGTAGGTAGCTACGAAGCTAGATCGCTAGATTGCTAGCTTCCCGCCTTGCGGAATCCCGCGTTCTTCTCCTCGGCGCTCGCGCCGCCGGCGAGGATGTCGCCCATCCCGTCGCCAGCGAGACCGACCGCGGCGACCGCGACGAACAACCCGACGCCGATTCCGACGATGCCGAGCATGAACTTGCCGATCGCTTTGAGCATGTCTCCTCCTTCCGCTTGCTGTTGGTGCAGCGCCTCACCCACTGGGTGTGGGCCTTCTTGCCGTCCCAGCTGATGAGGAGCGTCCACTTGAATCGCACTGCGCGCTCCTTCTCTCACCACAAACAGAAGAGCCCCCGGGGCTGGCGATCACCCGAGGGCTCTTGTCCGGGTTGCGCATTTCGGCCGAACTACGCCGCCCTTGGGTGGTGTCGGTGGTCGGCGTCGCCGCGGCCGCTCTGGACGCCCTCGCCGATTGCGTCGGCGCCGAGCGCCGCGAACAGGCGCCGAACGCGATGAACGCGAGTCCGAAGCCACCTTCGGATCTTCAGAAACATGGGAACCTCCTGGTTGTCGTCTGGCCGAAAACAAAAACGCCCCGCGAGAACGATTCCCCCGGGGCGTCAAGACAAGGCTCGACCGTCCTGTCCTTACACTGAGTATGACGCGCTTCGGACTATCCGTTCAGGTCCCGAGCTCGCGCGCGCCGGCGAGCCTGGTATCCATCTTCCGGAGAGCACCTTCGCGATGCGCGCTTCGAGATTCCGCACCGCTTTGTCGAGGCTCTCTCCGGGTTCCGCAGTGTGGATGATCTCGATGCAATCGTCGAGCGGCTTCGACACGTGCCACCGGCCATGCTCGAAGTAGGCAGAGATCAGTCCGTACTTCCGAAGCTCAGTTCCGCTGAGCTCCTTCACTCCCCCTCATCCATTGACCGCCGGGGCTTCGGTCGTGGACGGCGCCGTCGCCTCGCCTCCGTTCAGGGCGCGCTCGGGGCGCTCGACCGCGAGCTCGGTGCCGCCGCCACGACTGCGGGCCCGTCACCGCTCACCGCCCGGACGATGAGATACACGACCCCGATCCCCGCAAGCGCCGCGCGGTTCCCCACACCTTCGGGTTCTTGACGAACTGCCAGTCGCGTTCGCCGCGCCCGCAGCCGCCCGGGCTCCGCGTTGACCGTGATTCACCTTCTCCTGTGTCGTCGTTCCCATGGCTTCCGTCCTGTTTCGGCGCCGGTTGGGAGGCCGGCGCCTCTGTCGACTGCTCGGTTGGTGGTGGATCGATCTCCACCGGGCCGTCGTAGAGTCGTTCGAACTCTGCGGCGATCTGCCTCTCCACTTGCCTCAGAGCCTTCACGCAGTACCGGGTCTTCACCGGGTGCGGCACGCGCCACTGACAGCGCTCGACGTAGCGCCGTGCGCGGGCGAGCTCCGCGAGCATCGTGAGCATCGTGCCGTAGAGCTCCGCGTCCTCCGGATCCGGTTTCAGTCGGATCCGGATCTCGTAGGGCTCCGACTCGACGACTTCCTCAGCCGTTGCTCGACCGTTCATTCCCCGCCTCCTCTGGTCAGGGCCGAGAAAAGAAAAGGGCCCGCGGAGGAGAATTCCCCCGGGGCCCGTTGGGCACACGTGGCCTTCGTGTGCTTGGCTAACCTGAGTATGTCCCCAAAGTGGGCTAGTGTTCAGTAGCGGACAGTCTTTTCCCCTCGTTCCAGGTTCGCCCGTTCACCACACACCAGATTATTGAGGCGTGGACTCCAAAACGAGCCCCGAGGACGCTGTTGCGGAATTGCAGACGTCCGCAAGCCCGCCTTGCAGACGGTTTTTGTGCAGACGTCTGCACAGACACCACGTCATTTGCAGACAGAACCGTTCGCCGTGAAACATGCCATGATGGCTCATCTCGACGAGGTCACCTTTTCTCGATGCCTACTCCCGCGTCGTGACGTCGGTTGGCGAGCGGCTCCGGCAGGCCTTCATGCCCGTCGGCGGGGAGCTCGACGCTACCGGCGCGCCTACTCGGCGTCGCGGGCGGTGAAACACGCGTGTCGAGAGCCTACGTCGTTGCGGACCGCAACTTGCATTGAGGGCCTACTCGATTTCGCTCCATGTCGTGCAGCAACGCCAGTCGGAGAACAGACAGGAAGCGATGGACTACAGCGCTCTCCGGGCTATAAGAATGCGTTGCTGCCCAGTTGAGCTGCTCTAGCGCTGCGTTGACGAAAGGTACGGCTACACCTGCTGCCGGGCCGGTTGGAGCCTCCCAATCGATAACCGGTACATTGAGGGCATCTTCCAAATTGGCGGTGGTCGTCACCAAGTCTTGCCAGAGTGCCGGTAGCCCCTTCGTGCCCTCTCGTCCTTCGGCCACCGACTTTCTGCAGGCAGCGCACAGGTCGTCCGCACGCTCACTCACGTCGGCGTGGCTTCTCGGTGCTCTGCAAGCACCGCAAGGTGACACTCCATTGGACAGTCCAACGCGTGAAAAACACCTTTGCCACCAGTCGTCCAATGGCGCTGCCACAAAGGCAAAAGAGTCGTCGCCGATCGCCGTTTTAATCAGGTCGAGTCGGTGTTCGGTGAGACGGCGCATATCGATTTCATACTCGGAGAGCGCCTTGCCGCAGTGTCTGAGGAAGTCGGTTTTACGGTGGAGAAACAGGTAGTGCAGCGTGAGGAGCTCTAGCTCGTAGTGAGTCAAGGAGAAAGGCTTCGATCGTCGAGTCTTTCACTCGATGGCTAGACGCGGCTCTCGCGGTTGCGATCAAGGAGTACGGCGACCGCCTCTAACGACACCACGAGTTGGATCAATATCAGAAGACGCTGATCGGAGCCAACCTCGCGAGATTGAGTGGGGGATACGCTGCACTCGCCGCCAACCATCCCCAGCCGACGCGCCCATGTGGCTGATCGGCTCGCGGTCATTCTCGATTGTGGCTTAGTACTTGGCACCAGGACCGGACGGCGAGCGCTGAGAGGCCTGCATCCGGACCCGCGCTTCCATCTGCGTGACGTAGCGGCGCAGGAGGTTCAGGGCCACGCGCCCACGGGCGCTGGCCCGGGGCCCGCCTGATCCACTGCCCTCACCCGCGCAAACTCGCTCTCAGGCACGTATTCGCGCCGGTAGCGGGCCTGCTGGGTTCGGCGGCGATCGAACTCTTCGTATCGAAGATATCCCCGCGTATTATCCCGCCGGGGGGGTGGCCAATGGCGCGTTTGCTCTACGTAGTGCTTGTGCTCGCGGTGGCAGTGCTCGGGTTGAGCGTTGGGCGCTGGTGGCGGGCCGAGGCGCAGCCGTCGACGTCGTGGCTGCCTGAACCACGGTGCACCCGGTGTCGCTAGCGACGCTCTTGTCTCCGTAAGATAACGGCAGAATAGGTTATGTCTGAACGTAGTTATCGAGGGAGTTCGGATCTGAAGCGAGAGGCGGTTACGATCGCATGAGACGGAATCGAGGCGGGTTAGCGAGTTGCCCCGGGTGAGACGCTGGATTCGCCGCGCTCGAGCTAAGACATCGCTCGGATGGAGTCAAGCAGAATTGCTGCGCCGTCTCAGCGGCAGCGTCTCACGAGGCAAGCCACAGCGCCTTCGCTAAGGCTCCCATCAGGCTGGTTCCCGTTTGGCATCGACTCCCAGAATACGTCAGGATCACTGTTCCATCACTGCTCGAGGGCGCGATGAGGGCATGCAGCGATTCCTGGGCACCCATGTCCACCGTCGTCGTAGTGAACCGCAGGTCAGGGGTCAATCTTGACGAGATCCAACAACCCCCTGCAAAGTCTCTTGACCCAAAGATGTCTGTCGCTCTAGGCTCGTGGCGACCCGGTCAGTCTACCGACACGCGATAGGAACGGACTCGACGGCTGATTCGGGTTAACTGTGAAGATGCGCAGCGCCGTCCTCTTACGAGTTTGGCGAAAACGATACTGCCTAGAGAGACGACCTTGACTACGGGCCTTGACAACAAGAGGACTCCCACCGGGGAACAGGTCACTTCATCCCACATGGAATGGCCGCTCTATTTCTGCAACGTGAAGACCGACGTGGGGAAGAACGTCTGGGAGGTCGGCGAGGTTCCGCCGAAGGTTGCAGGAGGCGAAGCCGGAGGCGGCGTCACCATTGTGCATACGGATACCGGCTGGACGGGTCATCCCGAGCTCACGGAAACGACGATGCGGCGCGCCGACGCGCGGAATTTCCTAGAGGGCGGCTCTGACGCCCGTGATCCCTTATTTCGATTCCCCGTCATAGATTTTCCCAGCCATGGTACGACGACGGCAAGCGTGATGATGAGTGCCGCTGGGCATCCGAACGAACCGTTCACGCCTCCTGTGCGATATCCCGACTACGACATACCACCGGCTCTCTTTGTCTCAGGGGTTGCACCCAACATCAAGTACATCCCTTGCCGAGTCACCAGCAGCGTCATGCTCTATGGCGATAGCCTCGCGGCGCTGACTCGGGGCCTCTACCATGCGGTCAAATTGGCCGAGACCGACGCTTCCATCGGGGTCATCTCGATCAGCCTGGGTTTGGTGGAGGAAGTAGAGAGCGAGAGTCCAGGAGGGAACGCAGGATCATGGACTACGCAATTTTCCACACCCGAAGGCGCGGAATCATCATTTGCGCAGCGGCCGGCCAGATGTCCAAGCAAACTGGACCTCTGTTGGACGTCAGGTATCCAGGTCGCAACCCTGGCGTCATCCGCGTCGCCGCCTGTGGATCAGACCACAAGATGATCGAAACGGGGTTCTATGGCCCTCAGATCGACATCGTCGCTCCTGGTGCCCAGATGGCGGTGGCCCGCTCTCTGGACAAGAGCCGTTTCAACGACGAGCAGACATACACGATCGACCTCAGCGGCACAGGGACTTCGTATGCGACTGCCTTCGTAGCCGGGGCTTGCGCGCTGTGGCAGGCCCATTGGGGCAGGGAGCAGCTGCTTCAGCGATACACGGTTGACGACGTCGAGGGGAACCCGACCGCCTATCGCCTCGTGGATGCCTTCCGAGAAGTCCTGATTGCATCTTGTGACAAGAGCAAACCCCCCTGGAACAACCCGCCCGCGGATCCGAGGGCCATGTTGTACGGCCATGGAGTGTTGGACGTGAGAGCGCTCCTCACCGCCGCTCTGCCTCCACCGTGATGCCGACTTGAAACACGACTTAAGGAAGTCATGGCCGAAGCCGCGTCGATCATAGTCGAGATTCGGACGTTCCTGTCTCCTTTGCTGGATGCCCTGGAGGACCCGGTCTTCCTGACCGATCTCCTCAACGAGATGGGATTCGACATCTCGGAGGCTCATGCCCAACAGCTTGTGGGAGGTGTCAGTGACGCCTTCCGCGACGCCTTCGACGAACTGACGCCGGCTCCTGGAGCCGCGCCCGACTGGCGCGCACTCGCGCAGGGTGCTTTTTCAGCGCTTCGCGCATTGACCGACCAATGCGCGGGCATCGTCACGTCAGACGGAGCGGAGGTTGCGGTCAGACTGTTCGACTACTTGCTCATCAAGTACGTCATAACTCGGCAGCCGGTCGCGTACGCCGTCCTGCAGGGCCTCGGTGTCATCACCGACGAAGCGGAACGCCGATCGATCTCGACTGATCCCGTAGCACAAGCTGCGAGATGGAAACTCTATTGGGCGCATCTGGGATCGTTCGTCAGCGACAACGCCGCGTGGGCGAGGGACGTCTACCATTGGGGCTCCGCGGCGAGCTCGGCAGCGGAACGATTCCAGTTCGAGCGGGCGATCAAGAATCTGGTGAGGCTCAGCGACGCTCTCGATGCCGGGCTCGCCTATCTGAAGACGCTCGAGGCCGCCGAGGCCGGCGGGTTCGTCAAGAACGCCGGCCCGACGAAGATCCCTTCCGCAAGGCTTCCGCTGTTCCAGGATGAGCTCGACGGCTTCGAGCCCGACAGCATGCCCATCTTCGCCAACGAGGCCGGGATGCAGGTCGTTCCGTTCGGTGACTTGAACAAGCCCGAAGAACTGGGCCTCGCATTCACGCCTTATCAGAAGGGCGCCATCACCGCGGAGCAAGAGCTCACCGACACGCTGACACTGAAGATCACCCTCGACCCGACGGCGAAAAACAGCGGGACGTATGTCGCCCTGCGCCCGACAGGCTTGGAAATCGCAGGCGCGGGCGCCGTGGGAGCCTCCTTCGAATTCACGCTGAGTCGCGCGAAAGAGGGAGAACCCACGATCCTCGTAGGCGAGCCCGGCGCGACGCGCGTGGAGGCGGCCGAGGTGTTCGCGTCCGTCGGCGGCAACCTGGACGGCGATCTCTTCGTCGCCGCCGGCGCGAAGGGCCTGAAGGTCGAAGTCGACTTCAGCAAGGACGGCTTCCTGGGGTTTCTGATCCCCAAGCTCAGCCTGGACGCCGGTTCGATTCTGATGGGATGGCGTAACGGGCGCGGGGTCTATTTCGAGAGCGGGACGAGCCTCTCGATCACGATCCCCCTCGACAAGCAGCTGGGTCCGGTGCACTTGTACGAGATTGGCATCGCGCTCGGCTGGGGCGACGCCCTCGAGACTACGGGCACGGTGACGGCCGATGCGCGAATCGGCCCGCTCTACGCCTACCTCGACGGGCTAGGCGTGACCATCCGTCTCGTCCCCAACCAAGATGGCCTGCTGGGCCGGTATGACCCCGCGTTCGAGCCGAAGCTCCCCACGGCCTATGCCATCGCGCTCGACGTCGCACCCATCTCGGGCGGCGGATTCCTGGCGGTGCTCGATCACGAATACCGCGGAGCGCTCGCACTGAAGTTCGAATCGTTCGGCTTCGCGGCGTTTGCGATCCTGACCACGACGCTTCCTGGAGGCAAACCCGGATTCTCGTTCGTCGCCTCGATCTTCGGTGATTTCGTCATTCCGCTGGGTTACGGCTTCTTCCTGACGGGCCTCGGTGGCTTGATCGCCATCAATAGGACGGTCGATACCGATGCGCTTCGTGACGTGCTCCACGAGGGGCAGCTCGACTCGATCCTGTTCCCGGCCGATCCCATCGCGAACGCGCCGACCATCCTCGACAATATGGCCGCGATCTTTCCGGCGCGCGAAGGTCAGTACGCGTTCGGGCCGATGGCGCGCATCGCGTTCAGCCAGCCGCCCCTGATCGAAGGGAAACTCGGCGTCATCTTCGAGGTCGGACGCGAATTTAGGCTCTTGATCCTCGGGTCGCTCGGGTCTTACCTTCCCACGCGCTCGACGGCGCTCGTCGTGCTCGAAATCACGTTCTTCGGCGAGATCGACTTCGGAGCCGGCACGATCTCATTCGACGCGACGCTCCAGAACTCGCGCGTGCTCTCCTGGGCCATCTCGGGGGATATGGCCGCCCGCACAGGCTGGGCGCCGCGCATCGATCACGTGATCTCGTTCGGAGGCCTGCATCCGCGCTATCCGCGCCCCGCCAACCTTCCCGAGTTGCGGCGGATGTCGATCAACTTCGGCTCGAACAACCCGCGCGTGACTCTGACGGCCTATCAGGCGATCACCCTGAGCTCGTTGCAGTTCGGAGCGGGAGCCGAGCTCTATGCCAAGGGACCCGAGGTTCCGCTGGTCGGACGGCTCGCGGCCGAAGGCCAGGTTTCCTTCGATGCGCTCATCTACTTCAATCCGTTTTCGTTCGAAGCCTCGCTCGCGGGCAGCCTGGCCCTGCTCGTCGACGGCAAGGAGGAGCTCGGGCTGCACTTCCGGCTCACGCTCACCGGCCCGAACGAGTTCCACATCAAGGGCAAGGTCTGGGCGACCATTTGCGGGATCGACATCGACTTCAAGATCGACCGCGAGTGGGGTGACAAGCGGGAGCTTCCTGCGGCGGTTGCGGATCCGGTCGCGATCCTCCGGGACGCCATCGCGGCGGCACCGATCCTCGAAGCCGTCGCTGCGAAGTCGCTTTCGGACGGGGCGCGTTTCGTCGATCGCCGCGAGGGCGAGGAAGTCCGAGCGGCGAGTCCTGTCGGTGGACTGAGGTTCAGCCAGCGGGCCGTCCCTCTCGGCATCGAGATCGAGAAAGTGGGAGAGGCCCAGATCGTCGGGTCGGCCAGGTCGTTCGATCTCGCGCTCTTGTCGGCTGCTGGAGCGGTCGGGCTGGATCCCGTCGAGCTGGATTTCGTTCGGGGCCACTTCTGGAAGATGAGCGAGTCCGAGCGCCTTCGCGCTCCGGCGTTCGAGCGCCACAAGAGCGGGTTCGAGGTCTCCTCGGGCGATCAGCTGGTCGTCGACACGGCCAAGGGAATCGAGGTCGAGTACGGCTACGAGTACGTGCTCATCGGAGACGAGGCCGCAGCGAACGGATCGCCCTTGACCGGATTCGCCGGCGCCGCCGGAGGGCTGATGAAGGAGTGGATGGAGGCTCACCAGCGCGGACACACTGGGCCTCTCGATCGCGTCGCGCTCATCAGCACGGCTCCGGATGCCCCCCAGGTCAAGACGAGCCGGTTCGTCGCTGCAGAGCTGCCGGAAACCCGCGGCTCGACCTTTTTCGATGCCGAGAAGGCCTTCCGGTCGAGCGGCCGGCAGAAGCGCAATCCCGTCCTGGCGGAGTATCTGATCGGAGGCTGAGGCCGAGCGATGACCTACTTCTCTTTCCTGCCCAACGCACGAACCAAGCTCGCCGCGATCGCCGCGCCGCCTGTGAGCGGCGGTAGCCGGCGAGCGCTCGCCTTCGGTGTCGAGATCCGTGCCGACGGTGCGGCCGTGGGCGCGCGGCTCGACGTGGGGACCGACCTCTTGAGCGCAGGCGATGTCGTCGGCATCGATCCGAAGATGATCTCGCGTATCGACCCCCCGCAGGGCGCGATCAGCTTCGAGCCCAACTACATCCCGTTCGTGGAGTTCGTCGACGCGGACTTCCCGTGGCGCTACTCGTTCGACCAGGGCATGGGAACGCGCGTGCGTCCATGGCTCGTGCTGCTCGCGCTCCTGCCTGCCGAGTTCGAGTTCCTGGACCAGGGAACCGGCCCGTCGCCACGAATCCGCATCAAGGACCCGGGCGCTGCGCTTCCGAACCTCGCGCTGAGCTGGGCGTATGCGCACGTCCACGTCGCCCAGGGCTCGGAGCGTGCGGCCGCCGTGCCGGACCTGATCGCGAACCGACCCGAGCTCCACTATTCACGCCTGCTCTGCCCGAGAAGGCTCGAGCCGAACTCGAGTTACACGCTGGTGCTCGTTCCCGCCACCGAGGCCGGACGGCGAGCGGGGCTCGGCATCGCCGAGCCCGCCGACCCCTTCGACAAGCGAGCCTGGGGCAACACGACGGAGGCCGGCCTCGAGCTTCCCGTGTATTTTCAGAGCCGGTTCTCCACTTCGGTTCTCGAGGACTTCGAGCTGCTGGCCCGCCGCCTCGCTCCCTACAAGATCGAGCCGGGAAGCGAGGTGGCCAGACCGAAAGTCGCGATCGCGGAGAGTCCCGGGTTCTATGCGGGTTACCGAAAACCCGGCGCTGACTTCGAGATCCAGGACGCTCTGATGCGCGCCGACCTGTCGGTGCAGGCCTTCAACACCGACCCCGCGCTGAGCAGCCGGTTGGAGAAGACGCTGAAGGAGGTCGTTGCGGGCGACGAGGGATCGCCCGGTGACGGCCCTGGACAGCAAGACCCGCTCGTCGCGATGCCGCCCTACGCGTGGAGGTTCCGCAAGCAGAAGAAAGTCGAGACCGCCCAGGCCCAAGCAGGAAAGTTCGTCGACCGAATCAACCTCGACCTGAAGTTCAGGCACGTCGCGGGACTCGGCGCCGAGACCGTTCGGCGCAATCAGGAACTCTTTTCGCGAATCTGCTGGAGCCAGTATCGCGACGTCGTCGCAGCCAATCTTGCGTTGGCGCGGCTGCGGACCGCCAAAGAGCTGACGGCAGCCCTGGTCGCCCGGCGTGCCAGCCGCCTGACGCCATCCACTCTGGCGGTGCTCACTGAAGCGCTTCACGACCTGGCGGAGGTTCTCGGTGGAACCACGATCGGCCAGTTGTTCTCGAATGCGGGGGTTCCGGCTTCGTTCGTCTCGCGGGCGATCCGCCGGGTGGCTGCGAAGCGACCGGTCCGGGCCGATGGAGCCGCGCGGGCTGCTGGCATGCGACTGCCGATGCCCATGATTCCGGGAGTGGGCGCTCCGGCTGCCTTGTCCGTCCGCGCTCCTGCGGCCCTGGGTGGGGATGCGACGAGGGAGATCATGGACCTCTTCGGCACCGACGTCATGCTGACCGCGAGCCGGCCGCCCCAGCGAGGCATCGCCGTCAATTCGATCGATCTCCAGCCCGTGGTTACGACGATCGGTCGCTTCTTCGAAGGGCTTGCGAGTCGCAAAGCCAAGGCCGTCCTGAGCGGCCTGTCAGCCCGCGAGACCGACCAGCTCGATTCGATCCTTCGCGCTCCGGTCGTGGCGGAACCGCTGGTCGAGTCGCTCCGCGCGTTCGAGAGCGCTGCAATCCTCCGAGGCCTGGACAAGATCCCGCCGAACACCGTCTCGGTCTTGAAGGAGAACCGCGCCTTCGTGGAGGCGTTCCTGTGCGGGGCCAACCACGAGATGAACAACGAGCTGCGCTGGCGCGAGTTCCCGACGGACATGAGGGGAACCATTTTTCGGCGATTCTGGGACAGGAAGCTCGCGCCCTCGAATCCCGCAGGGGACGACATTCCGGAGATCCACGGGTGGACGGCCTCTCTCGGATCGAACTACGCGCCACATGATCGCGACAAGAAGGTCGCGCTCGTCCTCCTCGTCCGTGGGGACATCATTCGCAAGTACGGGATGATCCTCATGGTCCTCAATCACGCCACGTCGACGACGTACGCGCGCGGCAGCGGCGTTGATATCGCGCCCGTCTTCTCGGGTCAGCTGGGGGCGGATTCTGCCTACTTCGGCTTCGACGTGTCTCGCGAGACCGTGTTCGGCGACATCCGGAAGTATTTCTTCGTGCTCTACGAGGCGCCGGGGCGCGTCCGCTTCGGTCTGGACGTCGCGACGGCAGCGGTCCGCCGGGAGCGGTTCGCGTTCCGTACCGCCAACCTCGCGTTTCCCTTGCGGGAACTCGGCCGCGATCCGCAGAAGATACTCCTTCCGGTTCACCTGAAGACCGGGAAGGCGCCGCCCGCGAGTCCGACGAAATGGGATGACTTCTCCTGGTCCCACGTCAAGCTCGACGCGGCGCATTACATCGACGTGTCGACGACGGCGCCAGGCGTCACCGAGCTCCCGAACTACTGGCCCGAGGCGGCTGACCGCGATTCGGCGAAAATCGCGCGGAGCTTCTGGCAGAAGCCGATCGCCGTCGTCCTTCCGGCGAAGAGGGTGCTGTCTTGAACGGGCATACGGGAACGACCGTCGTTCCGGGCGCGCTTCGCGACGCGCGGCGCCTGGACATCACGTTGCCCCCGCCGCTCCTGCTCCTGCCTCTGCGGCTCGAGTACCGGGTGCTCGACAAGAACGTTCCCGTTTCCATGGCCGGGCCCGTCGCCGAGCTCTTGAAGCTGGACACCGACGTTTCGATAGTGCGTGATCGCGCGCCCTCGCTGGTTCGTGCCGGGCGAACGGGAGCGCCCGATCGATGGAGTCTCGCTCGCGCCCGGGTCACCTTCAAGACGAGGAAGGAGGTCTGGTTCCGCTGGTTCCCCGACGATGACTTCACGCTGCGCGGGATCCCCCCGCCTCAACCGCCGGAAGAGGCCGCGCTCTCGGAGTTCGATGCCTCGATCGCCGGAAGCAGCTGGTCCGATCTCGACGATCCGACGGTCGTGTCCGCGTGGCAGGCGTTGTCGCGCGCGGTCGCTCCCGAGAGAGCGCTCCATCTTCTGCGCCATCGAGGCCAGCCCGGGGACCCGCGGTACTCGGAGGCCATCGGCCGGATCGCCTTGGCTCCGGAAAAGGTGGCTCTCTTCGCGCTAGATCAGCTCGGCGTGCCGACGTTGCTCGGCGAGGGACGGCCGATCGATGCCGACCTGAGATACTCCTTCGCCCACGTCCAGGCGGGCGGCTGGCACACCGACTTCGATGCCGCGATTGCGGCCGGGATGGGCCTGCGGCTCGTGAGGGAGGAGGCAGTCGCGCGCGCGCTCGACGCCCGTTGGATCGTCGCGGTCGGGCTCTTCAAGGGCGACGGCGCCAAGGAAATCACGAAGCTTCTCGAGGACGCCATCGCGAACGGGGGCTTCGCTTTCCTGGAGCAGGACACTCCGACCAACAACACGCCTGACGAGCCCACGCCCTATCAGGCGCCGCAGTCGGATCTCCTGACGTTCCTGCGAACTGCCGTCAACGCCGAGGCGGGCGTGCTCGCTTCACCTCTGACGCAGTCGGCCGAGCTGCTCGCCGACGCATTCGGCGTGGACGTCACGAGCCTGGCGAAGGCACCGTTGAGCGGAGATCTGGCTCTCGAGGACGCCCGGTCGATGCTTCGCGTGGTCGGGCCGGCCTTGATCGACAGAGCGGTCGAATCTACTGAGGCCGTGAAAACGATCGATGAGGAAGAGTTCATCGAGTTCTTCGTAGAATCGATCGCGGCGCGTGGTCCCCTTCCGCCAGTCCGCTTCGGCAAGAACCCTTATGGCGTGTTGCCGGTGGTCGATCTCACGAGCCTTTCGACGCTCGCCAGCGATTCGGCCGACGAGAAACGCATCGAGGCATTCGTTCGGAGCTTCGCGGTCGTCGCCGTGAAGCTGGCGAACGTGAACGCGTCCCAATCGGTTCCTGTGATCGAGCCGGGCGACCCGGCGGCCGCACAGAAGCTCGAGCAGATCCTCAAGCTCAATCCGGTCTCGCGTCGGCTCGAGGTCGGCGGCGCCGGCGACACTCAACCCATCGGCTGCGCATACGTGACCAGCAAGGAGCATCCTCCGACGCAGTACCTCGCCGACCTCGGTCGTCGGCCGATCGGGGAGCTCCCCGATCCGACTGCGGGCGAGGTCGCGTACCCGCTCCTCTATCGGCTCGCACGCCTGTCGCTGAGCAAAGTGACGGTGTTGAGACAGGTGTCCAAGACCCCAGGCTTGACCGGACTCAAAGTCAACACCCGAGTTCATCTCGATCCCGACGAGCAGCGCAAGGTCGACGCGGCTACGACGAAGATCACCGGGCGCTCACTCCGGACTATCGCGCGCGATCGGACGATAGGAGGGATCGACAGCGCAATCTTCGTGACTTCGGCGCGCTTCCTGTCCGCCCTCGAGCGACTCGAAGCGATCGCCCGTGAGCCCCGCGGGGTAGCAAAGCTCGAGACGCTGCTCATGGAGTGCATCGATCTCTTCCAGAGTCGGATCGACGCCTGGGCGACGGGCATCGCATACCGTCGTCTCGTGAAGCGCCGGCGGGCGGGTCGCAAGGGGCTGGTGGGGGGATACTGGGGGCTGCTGGGCAAGCTGAGGCCTGCGTCGGCGACCGGTCGCACTGACGGGTATCTCCAGGCGCCCAGCCCGCATCAGGCGATGACGGCCGCCCTCTTGCGGTCCGCGCACCTGCGCCACCAGGAATCCGGGGCCTTCGCGATCGGACTCGAGTCGGCGCGGGCGAGGAAGGGGTTGAAGCTGCTCGAGCTTCTTCAGGCCGGCATTTCGCCGAACCAGGCTCTCGGATACCTCGCCGAACGGAAGCTCCATGATCGGAACCAGGACCATCTCGTCTTCAAGCTTCGCGACTTGTTCCCCTTGAGAGACCCTCGTGACGACGCTGCCATCGAGACCAGATTAAGCGACGGCTTGGCCTTTATGAAGGCGACCCTGGCGACACCGCCCGTCGAGCCGGCGCAGCTCGAGCCGCTCCGCGTGCTTCAAAGGGATCTGCAGGAGGACTTCGACGCTCTCTCGGACATCGTGCTCGCGGAAGCAACTCACCTACGCGCGATGGGACAGGCCGACGGCGCCAACGCCTGGCTCCAGGTGCTCTCGGGTGACACCGTTCCGGGGATTCCGACGGTCCTACGGACTCGTCGGGCCGGCCACGGATCGACGCATCGCGTTGCCGTCCTCGTCGATCCCGTCGAAGCGGTGGCCACCGCAACGCCTCGAGCGATCGCGGAACCCTCGCTGGCAGCCCTCCTGACGTCGCGTCTGGCGGGTTTCGGCGCGGCCTTGGTTGAAGTGAACCTGTGCGCGGCGGACGGGAGCGAGATCACGAAGAGGGTCACCCTCAGGGAGCTCGGCCTCGCGCCGATCGACTTGCTGGTGGGTGGGGAAGGAGAGGTCGTCCTTCGCGCCAAGCACTGGGTCGTCAGTCGATGGTCCGAGGACCGGGATCTGGGACCATTGCCTGACCAGGATCTGGTCAAGTTCCTGAACGAGGAACGGAAGCTGAACGTGGTCCTGCCCGCGGGGACGCGAAGCCTCGTCGCAGCCTCGGCTGAGCTTCGCCGCGCCGTTGCGCAGGGGCGGCCACTCGAGCCGGGCGATCTGTCGGCGGCCGCAGACCCCTCCCTCCCCCTGAAGGACGCCGACGAACGCGAGCTGTTGTCCGCGAGCGCCGCGAAGCTCGCGGTTCGCGCGAACCTGCTCGCGACGCGTCTCGCTGCCGACGCGACGGCGCTGATGAACGCTGCCGGTCCGGTCGTTGCGGCGGCCCGCAACTGGCAGCGGCTGCACGACGGCGCAGCTGACAAGGAGGAACTGACAGTGGCGATGACCCGGCTCTCCGGGTTGCGACCAGCGCTCGACGCGGTCCTCCTCAAGGTTTCCCGATACGCCGAGCCCGCAGCCCTGCGCTTGATCACGACCGCTGGCATGGCCGCCGCGCCGGACGACCTCGAGCGCTCATTGGCGGCGCTGGCAGAGAGGCTCAATGCGAAGCAGTCGGTCCTCGCCTCCGCGGTGTCGAGCGCGCCGGTCGCGGTGAACGCGGCTGCTGCGCGCGAACGCAGAGACTCGCTCGTCGCGGCTCTCAGGCATGCGCTCGATGGAGACGCACTCCCGATCCTGCCGATCGTCGGTCGGATCCCGGGGACGACCCCTCTGCTCCAACCGGATTCAGCCGCGACGAGCGATCCGCTCGCGGAATGGGCCGCCGTGCGGGCCAGAGTGGCTCGAGCGAAGACGTTGTTCAAGGATGCTCCCTGGCGGGCGTATCTGTCGGCCGAAGCCGCGACAGGTGCGGATGTCGTCGACCCAGAAGACGGGAGGAGCGAAGAGCTCGCGCCGCGTGCCCACCTGTTCGGAACCTTCTTCGCCCCAAGGCGCCCCGAGTCGGCCGCGACGTTCGCCGGATTCGTGGCCGACGAATGGGCGGAACAGCGTCCGAGCGAGATTCAGCGGACCGGGTTGGCGATCAACTACGACGCCCCGCAGAGCGAGCCGCCGCATGCGCTGCTCCTGGCCGAGCCGTCGTCCCAGACCCCGTGGTCTCCTGAGGCCGCGGCAAAGATCGTCTCGCAGACGGTGGCGCTGATGAAGGCACGGGCCCGCGTTGCGCAGGAGCAGCCGGTCCCTGGGACGTTGTTTCCGCATGCCAATCAGGTCCCCTTCAAGGCGAGCCAGCCGCGCATTCCGACACGACCGCTGCGTTTCCTGGCGGGGGGGCCTGTAGTCCATGACGGGGTGTTCTTCGTGCAACCTGGCAACATGAACCTCGGAGTCTCGGGCAGCGGCCTTTTCGAGATCTCCGGGTTCGGGAAGGTCGAGGACTGACGATGCCCAGGGTAGCCCCGACGCAACAACTTCTCGCGTACAACACGAGCGCCAGGGTCGGCGAGGCCCTCGCGGCGCGAATCAAAGACCCGCTCTGGTTCCTCGCGCGGCAGTGGCAGAGCGGCGAATTCGAGGCCGAGAACGGGGGACGGCCCGCCGTCATCTCAATGAAGTCACGCGACATCCCGATCGACAAGATCAAGCGCGGCGACAAGATCGAGGACGCGCCGACCGCGGTCCCGCTCGACTTCCTCGTCGAGCGGGAGGCGGACGACGGTTCGTCGCCGGTCTGGAAGAGCGAGGCGCTCGAGTCGGGCTTCGAGATGAGCGGTCATCGGGGGAGGCTCGTCGCGAGCGAGTATCATGGGCGCAACCTCGACTGGTATCACTTCGACATTGCCGAGGACATCGAGGGGGCAGCGATTCCGACCGAGGAGACCCGCGTCGTCCCGAGCACGTTATCGTTCCCGGGGGCACCGGATCCCCGATGGTGGCGCTTCGAGGAGGGCGACGCGTATTACGATTCGCCGCGGGATCCCGAACCCAACGTCCTCTCGACCTTGCTTCCCGAGTTCTCACTCATCGATGTGAACAACTGGTTCGTGGCCCCACTTCTTCAGCAGGCCGGCACGATCCGCGAGATCGTCGAGCTGACGGTCGTCGACAGCTTCGGCGTGACCACGACGGTGGAGCCGACGACGGGGGACGGAGCGTCCGACTGGGCCATGTTCTCGCTCACTTCCGGTGCAGAGGGCCGGAGGTCGAAGGGCGGAGGCGGTGCCTTCCTCTACGTTCCCAACATTGCGGTCGATGTTCTCGATAATGACGGAATCGAGGAGGTGATCTTCACGCGCGACGAAGAGGCCAACCTCGTGTGGGCGAACGAGCGGCTGGTGACCGACGAGCACGGGGTCCGGACTCGCAACGGCGACAAGCGCGGAACCGAGCCTCGACCGCCGTCCCCGGATGGCAACCGCTTCCGTCTCAGTTCGGACGTGCCCTCCTATTGGATTCCCTATGTGCCCCGCTTCGTCGCCCAGACGGGGCAGACCTATCTCCGACGTGGCCGCACGGTCGAGGCGGCGACTCCGGCCGCTCCGCAGTACGAGAGCAGGATCGTCAAGGAATCCTGGAGGCTCGACGAGGCGGAAATACCTCGAACGGGAGTCCGGATCCGCCGCACAAAGCGGTTTGCGCGCGGGAGCGACGGTAAGACCTACTTCTGGGTCGGTCGTGACAAGCAGACCGCGCCGAAGATCGCGAGCCCGGGTCTCCAATTCGATTTCATGGAGTGACGACCGTCGTGGATCGTCACCGAGATCGCGGCGTCTTGGCGGAGTTCGCCGCCGCTCCTGCATCGGGAGCTCACGATGGCCGTTCTTGAGAGCCTCGAAGTCCGGTGGTTTCTCTCGGACAAGCATCCTGCCCTTGCTGACGCGAAGAAGTGGTTTGGGACTACGCGGGCTGAGGGACAAAGAGTCGACTACTACCTCCTGACGGGTCGTGACGACCTCGGGTTCAAGGTCCGAGCTGTCGAGAACGTTCCGACGAAGTTCGAAGCGAAGCAGGGCACGAGCGCCGACGGCCGCGCAGCACAGCCTCAACGCGCTCTGGACCCGGCGCGTGAACATGAAGTTCAAAGGGCCGCCGTACGAGGTGGGCGAGTGGGCTGTATGGACCAACGGGCCGCAATCCGGCCGTGGAGCGCCGATGGTCGTTGACCGTCCTGCCGAGCGTCCCCCGACCCACGCCGGGGGGGTCGTCGCCCGGTTCGATGCTGGGAGTCCCCGCTACTTGCTGGTCCGAGCCCGGCGCGACCCGACGCAGTGGGTGTTCCCCAAGGGTCACGTCGAGCTGGGAGAGACGCCCGAGGCGGCGGCCGTGCGGGAGGTGCGTGAAGAGGCCGGCGTCCGGGCACGGATCGTGGAGCCACTCGACCGGATCGTGATGCCCCAGGGTGACGTGCTCCTGTACCTGATGCGGTACGAGCGGGACGTGACGTCAGCCGAGAAGCGCGAGATCGCCTGGTGCGACTCGGACGAGGCGGACCGCCGCTTGGGCTTCCCTGAGTCCCGGCGGGCGCTGTCGCGCGCGCACGCTCGCGTTCGATCACCGTCGTGAAGACGACCGAACTCTTTGTCGAGCAGGTGTTGATCGGCGCGCTCGTCCTTGCGGCGGCGCTCCTGCCGTGGTGGCGCGAGGTCTCGTCCCTCTTCGGCCCGAATGGCATCGGGACGGTGGGCGCTGGCGTGGCCGCGCTCGGAGTGGCGTACCTCCTCGGTATCCTGTGCGACCGCCTGGCCGACACGCTGACCGAGGACCTCGAGCGGCATCACCGCCTGCGGTTCGCTCTCGCCTGGCCGGCCCTTCGGGACGTGGCGCCGCCCCACAAGGAGACATCCTGGAAGGACCCGTTCCCCGAGGACGACCTGCGGCTCAAGGTGCTCCGCGACGCGGAGCCGGTCGTCGCGTGGCTAGACTACCATCGCTCGCGCGTCCGGCTGGCCCGGGCGCTCACCGTGTTCGTCCCGGCTACGGCGTTCGCCGCGGTCCTGACCGTGGCGCGGCTCGCGCCGCCGCCAGGCTGGGCGCCGGAACTGCGGTGGATCGTCCTGGTGCCGGTCGTCTACGCGCTGGTCGTCCTGTTGGGCCGGCGGCGGCGCGACTGCGCCGCGACCCTGGACGCCCGCCGGCCCGTCTGGCCACTGGCCCCGAGGACCAACCAGCCGGAGGCATACCACTACGGCCACGACCAGGGGTTCGGGATCAACGACGACGCGAGCCGGCGCCGTCGATCGCGCTCGATGGCGCGCGTGCTTCTCGAGGATCCGGCGGTCCAGGGGGCAGCCGCGTTGCACGCGATGGCGATCGCCCTGGCGCTGGCGACGGGGCGTGCACCGACTGTGGAGGTGGCCCTGGGCGGCGTCGGACTGACCATGCTATCGGCCTGGAGCTGGTGGCGGATCAGCGCCACCTATCGGTACTACCTGGGGCAGGCGGGTCGGCTGCCGTTGGAGCCGCCACACCGCTGACGCCCGTGTCGCGGCGCCGCCCGCTGAGAACAGGCGGACTTGTCTCTGTAAGATGACGGCAGGATGCAATCTGTTTACGGCTAGTTAGCGCGAAACCTTGTTGCCGCGTCGTGTGAGACGTGTCAACGCTGGGCATGAGGCGTCGCAGGAGACCCGCTTGGCCCCATCTGAGCGCTGTCTCAGCTCGAGCGCGGCGAATCCAGCGTCTCGCCCGGGGCAACTCGCTAACCCTCGTAGTCTTGAGGTGGGATGCGCAAGTAGCGGAAAGGACAAAGCGCTCGGCGGCTCATCTTAGGGAGACCAATTTCGCTGTTCTGAGTCGCCAAATGACCTCGCGGTTGTGCGCCCGCCAGATCGCGCCGGTATCTCCGACTGAAAACTCCAAAAAGCCGCCTAGTCGAATTCCGACACGCTGGTGTGCGTTTGCCGCCGCTAGCATGGGCGCAATGTCCGCCGAGGGATAACGGTAGGCGATCTGTCTCTCCTGAAGTGTCGCGGGTTCATCACGTTGCTGGACTCTGCCGCTCACCAAGAGGCTGATCTGTCCCATATCCGAATCCTGTCGGTCAACGCTGTCAGTGAGCGGCGGCGAGCGAATGCGAGCCAGCCGGCCGCTCGACTGGCATGTTAGCCGCGCCGCAGGAACTTCGCGCCGAGTTTTTCACGATCCTGTTTGTACGCTTCGTCAGCGACCTCGTTCGAGAGACCGCAATGCGACGCTGCGCCATCTCACGGCCAGCGTTTGACGAGTCCCGGCCCAAGAATCACGTCTCACGAAGCCCGCAACAGCCTCGCCAAAAGTCTTCCAAATCTCCCTCTAACTGCCTTCAAACCCATCCCGCTCCACCGCTATCTTACGGAGACGAGTCTCCCTGTTTTCAGCAGGCGTCAGAGCTTGTTCTGGATTCACGCGACCGGTTCTGGAAACTTGCCCCTCGCGCGACCGGTGGAGAGCTTAGAATTAGCCACCGTTCAGCCAGACATATGTTGCATGATGTGCCGGCTCCGATCGCGTGCCGTGAATGCCCGTTCCGCGGAGCCCAGCAGACACGATGTCCACGGAATAGCGCGGCGGGAGGTCACAATGGCGATTCCCGACTTTCAGAGCTTCATGCTGCCGCTGTTGCGACTCGCGGCTGACGGTGAGGAGCACAGCCTCGCCGAGGTAGTCGAGCGTCTTGCCGACGAGTTTCAACTCTCCAGCAGTCCGCAAGCCCGCCTTGCAGACGGGTTTTGTGCAGACGTCTGCACAGACACCACGTCATCTGCAGACAGAACCGTTCGCCGTGAAACATGACATTCGAGATCATGCCCCGAGCCGACCGCCGTGCCTCCCGCGCTGGCTCCCGCGATGGCCGTTGCTCCGTCTGCCCCGGTGGGGCCGAGCGGTCTGGACGCGTCGTTCGTGGTGCCGCAGGTGACCTTCGAGTCGGGCTTCTGCGCTCCCGAAGGCGACGAGACGATCGAGCTGCACTACAGCCTGCAGCGGTTGCTGATCGACGAGCTCCACCGCCGATTGCAGCCCGACGGCGGCGATGCCGGAGGCGCTCCTTCACTCTCTTTGCTGAGGCAGGTGATCGACCCCAGCACGTCGAGGGAAGACGTGGTTCGGGCGGCGGAGCAGGCCTCGCACGAGACGCCCGATTCACCCTTCCCTTACCTGATAGGACTTGCCAGCGTTGTGGGGTGTTGTTGGATAAGCGCAGTCCGCCGCCCAGGCAATTCCTGGGTCCCGAGGTGCGCCACGCGCCACTGGAGAGCTGACCAATGAGCAACCGGCCGCCGACCACCGAAGACCTGAACCGCCTTCCGACGGAGGAGGACCTGAACCGCCTGCAGGTAACGACGCTGCAGTACTACCTGCACGAGACGAACCCAGCCAACGGCCTCATCCGCGACAAGACCGAGCCCAGTGCCCCCGCCAGCATTGCCGCCGTGGGCCTCGGTCTCGCGACCATCCCGGTGCTCGTCGAACGTGGTGTGATCTCCCGCGAGTTCGCCCCCGAGATTGCGCTTCGACACTTGCGTTTTTTCCGCGACAGCCCGCAGGGATCGGAGCCGGACGCAACGGGCTACCGGGGCTTCTACTACCACTTCCTGCACATGAAGACAGGTCGCCGTGTCTGGGAGTGCGAGCTGTCCACGATCGACTCGGCCTTCCTATTCGGCGCGCCGACGACATCCTCGATCGGCACCGCGGGATCGACGCGGTGCTGATACAGAAGATCGATGTGATCCGTCCCGAGCCTGGCGAGCGAACCCTCGACCGCCTCGCGAACGTGATGCGGCCGGCTGTCCACCCCGACCATCTTGCCGCCCTCGATGCGCATGCCGAACTTGGTGGCGATCACCGCGGCGTCGCGGCGACCCTTCAAGGCCCGCCCTAGAAGCTCCTCATTGTGGAACGGACCGTAGACCTCCGCGGTGTCGAAGAAGGTGACGCCGAGCTCGATCGCTCGATCGATCGTCGCCAACGATTCCCGCTCGTCGCGCTCCTCCGCCGTGCCGTACGACTGGCTCATGCCCATGCAGCCGAGTCCGAGCGTCGATACCTCGAGCCCCGTCCGCCCGAGCCTTCTCTTGGCGAGCATCATTTCACCCTTTTCCAACCACGTCCCGGCGTTGTAAACCCCCTCCCTCGAGGAGGAGACGCCATGAATGCAGACCAGACCGTGACCGCCTTCTGCAACGCGCTGACCCGCGGCAATCTCGACGAGGCCATGAAGTACATCGCCGAGGACTGCGTATACCACAACATCCCGCTCGATCCCGTGAAGGGTGCCGCCGCCGTCCGGGCCACGCTCGAGGGCTTCCTGCCGATGCTCGGCTCGATCGAGATCGACACCACGCGCCAGATCGCCGTCGGCGACCTCGTCATGAACGAGCGCATCGACACGTTCTCGCCGCCGGGCAAGGCGCGCTACGGCCTGCCGGTCGCCGGCGCGTTCGAAGTGAAGAACGGGAAGATCGTCGCCTGGCGCGACTACTTCTGCATGAAGCAGTTCGAGAAGGGGACCGGCTTAGCCGTCTGAAGCTCCGGCGCGGTGAGGCCGAGCGCTGGCCTCATCGCGGTTGCGGGACGAACCTGCTCTCCGGGTCGATCGGCCTCATCAGCCCGACGTTCGTTGCCGTCGGGGTCCTGGACGATCGCGTAGCGCGCGCCCCAGAAGGCGTCGTGGGGCGGCTGCCGCCCTCGCCGCTGTCGTCACGCCGAAGCGTAGAGCTCCGGCCACGCCACCTGCTCGACACGCCCCGGCGCCGTAGCGGCACCGAGCCCGGCTTGCGCTCGAACGGATCGACGATTGCGAGCTCGCGCGCATGCTCGCGAAGAGCCGGAATCACGTCCGTAGCGAGGAGCTTCAGGCACTTCAACCGATCCTGGCGCGGCAGCGGCCCGTCGACCCAGAAGGAGAGGATTCCGGGCCGCAGGACGTCCATCACGGTTTTCAACCTCGGGGTCACGTAGTCGGGAGTGCCAGCGATCATCTGCAGGTCCTGCTGCGCGATCGGGAAGCGATCGTAGATTTTCTTCCGCACCTCGCCGGACCGGCGGCACGACATCTTGAAAATGCAGCTACGGCACTGCCGACTCTACGGCCCGCTTTGACGGGGCGCACAAGGCGCGAAGGCCCGCACGAGCGTCGCAGAGCGGCGCGCGACTCACAGGCGCAGTGACTGCCAGAAGCGCCGCTCGTCCTCGAAGGGAGCGTCCACCACGCCGCAGCGGCGGCCGAGGCGCATCGTCGCGCGGCGTCGTAGCTCGGCCAGTCCGGCAGGCCCTCGTGGGCCGGATTGCCCGTGCGCGCCAGCGCGATCCAGGCGTCCTGCATCGCGCGCGAGAGCGCCTGCGCGCTCGGCGACCAGCCCAGGAGCGGGCCCAGGAGCGGCGCGCGCAGCGTGCCGAACACGAACGGGAGCTCGAGGCCGTGACAGGCGCCGACCACGGGCGGCGCGAACGTGAAGAGGTACGCGTACACCGAGGGCTGATGGGCGAGCTGAAGATCGGCTACGCGCGTCGCGGGATAGTGGAAGATGCGGTCCGACTGGAAGGCGACCCAGAAGCGCACCGATGACTCGCGCCCGCGCCCCGAACGCGCGCGCAGGTACGCCTCGAGCGCGGCGTCTGCGCGCGGACGGCCGCTCGCGTCGGCGCCGGGAAGCGCACGCTCGAGGCGACGGCGCAGGCCCTCCGAGTCGAGCCGACGTCCCTCGCGGTCGCCGAGCAGGAACAGGTTCCACTCGTCGGCGTTGGTCCCGACGAGCACCGGCACGGACTTCGAGACTCCCTGCGCGATCCCTTCGAGGGCCTTGGCCGGAAGCACGTCTCCGTCGACGCTGGGCTGCCACGCGAGGATGCCCTGCCGCATCGAGCGCTGGATCGCGACAGAACTCTGCGCGCTCAGGATCGCGGAGAGGGGCGCGCGCGCGAGCGCGTCGTCGTCGCGCGCCGAGAAGCCGAGCTCGTGCAGGAACAGCTCCGCGAT
Organism: uncultured delta proteobacterium; assembly: GCA_963712515.1. Classification (GTDB taxonomy): domain Bacteria; phylum Desulfobacterota; class Binatia; order JACPRU01; family JACPRU01; genus CAVQIG01. The sequence goes on along the minus strand of CAVQIG010000027.1, from coordinate 659,051 downwards.
CTCGGCCGCGTGTTCCCGCGACGAGACGTTGTGCCCGGCGCCGCTCGATCCCGCGGGAAGACTCACCTTGCACTCTTCCCTGGCGTGTCAGCGCTACGGGCTCCATGCGCCGGGATCGCTCGCCGCTCAGCCGACCTGATAGAGGAGCTTGCCGCGCTCGCGGCGCCGCTCGGCCTGGCCGAGGTGCCGCAGGTGCTCCAGGTGCGCGTAGGTCTCGCTGTCGGCCATCGGGCCCCAGCTCCGCGGCGAGAAGAGCTGTTGCGAGAACTCCTCGACGGCCGCGGGGCGGCCGATGTCGCGCGAGATGCCCCGCATCTTCTCCAGGCGGTCGTGATGGTGGCGCTTGATCGCGTCGGTGCGCCCGCGCAGGTCGGCGAACGGATGGCCGTGCGCGGGCAGGGCGATCTTCACGTCGCGGATCTCGCCGACGCGGTCGAGCGAGTAGAAGAACAGCTTGAGCGGATCGGGGGCTCCCGTGAGGCCTGAGATGTGCGGCGTGATCGACGGCAGCACGTGGTCACCCGACAGAAACACCCCGTTCTCGGGATCGTGGAAGCAGATGTGATCGCCGGTGTGGCCGGGCGTGTGCAGCACGAACCACTCGCGGCCCGCGAGCTCGAGCCTGGAGATCTTCCACGGAGACCTCGGGTTGGTCCGGCGCCTGGCGCCACGATCCGAACGTGAAGCTCCGGTGCGCCACCACCTGCGCCTTGCTCTCGGTCGCGAAGCGCGACGCGCAGCCGAAGTGATCCGGATGCGAGTGCGTGACGAGGACAGTGTGTATCTGCTTCGGCTTCAGTGCCGCCTGCTTCAGGCGATTCTGGATCGCGCGCCACGTCGACGGGCCGGGAAGCCCGGGATCGACGACGGCCGCGCCGTCGCGGTCGAGCAGCGCGTAGCAGTTGACGTGCCCGAGGCCGGGCATGGTGATCGGAAGCTGCATGCGCAGCACGCCGGGCGCGACCTCGGTCACCTCGGGGCGCGCGGACTCCTGTTCTTGCTTGCGCGGCTTGGGACTCGCCATGCGCGAAGCCTACTCGATCGGCAAGGCGCGGGCGAGGAGACGCTACCGCGCGCGGATGCGGAGGAGCTTCGGGAGCAGCCCGGAGAGGAACACGCCACGGCGGGGGGCCGCCGGAGAGTCTCGCGAGATGAGGGGTCGTGAGCGTCGGTCTGGGACCTCTCGCCGCCTTGCCTAGGAGCCGAAACCGCTGAGGGCGCCTTCCTCGATTACGAGGTCGGCTGGGAATCAGGCCTCTTCAGGGGCGCGATCTCAACCAGCCGTTTCCAATCGGCCGGATGAAGCCCTGCCCACTGCTGCTGAGTCATGCCCCCCTTGACGGCAATCAGAAACTTGAGCGCGATCTTCCGGTCCGGGATCGACCATCGGTGCTGGCGATCTACGCCCAGCAGCTGCTCGGTTTCCGCAAGGCCGAGAGTGGCCATCTGCTTCAGCTGCTCGATCTTCTGCTCGATCGCTCGGCGGTTCGCCACGGTCAGTTCTTTCCTTGCTGAGAGGCGGCGATTTCCTCGAGGCGCTTCCCGTATCGCTCGACGAGCTCGAGTGCTTCGTTGAGCCGATTCTCGAGGTCGTCGGCGCGCCTCTTCTCCGCGAGTTCATCCTGGAAGCGACGCGAGATGATGAATGCGTTGATCGCGTTGATGACGGTTTTTCCGGTGGCAACCGATAGGCCGCGCAGCGGTGACAGCTCAGGCCAGGTCTCGACGGGGACGCCGCTTCGTTTGCAGGCGTCCCTCTCCTCTTGGATCTCCGCCCGCTCAAGCTCCGAACGTTCGCGCTCGACCATCATGTTGGCAACGCGCTGAAGGGTGTGTTCGGCCTCGGCTAGCGTCCTGAATCTGAAAGCGCCCCGCTTCCCTGAGAGGCCGAGCTTGAACCTGGGAGACGTGTCCGTGGAGTGTCCGTTGGCATTCCCCGGTGGCAAGGGGGTGGGGCAGCCGACTTTTTTCTCTGATTGCTTGGACTTCTCCGGCTTCAAAGGGTCACGATCCGCCACAGTTCCTCCCTGCCACCCCACCACATCACGACCCCGACATCTCGGCCTGAGAAGGTCCTTCGGCTGTCCCACGGCGCCCCCCTTCCCCCGCCTCGTGTTGCGGCGCCGTTCGCCGGCGACTTCACCTCACAAGCCGCCAATCTCAACGTAGCACAAGGAGCGGATATTCGCTATCTTTTCGCCCTCACAGCAGCGGTATCGCTCCACGTTCGACCCATGTGCGGCCGTATCTCACGCACCTGTCCCCGCGAGGCGATCGCCGACGAGTTCGCCGTCGCGCGGTTCGTCAACGTCGATCTCCGACCTCGATACAACGTCGCCCCGAGCCAGCTCGTAGAGAGGAGTATTCCGCTGAGGCGCACTCCCGGAGCCGACTGACCGCTGGCCGTATCTCACGCACCAGCCCGCGAGAAGTGCTCGGCGAGGTATTCGGTATCTCACGGTTCGTCAACGTTGATCTCCGGCCCCGCTACAACGTCGTGCCGAGCGAGAACATCGAAACGATCATCCGCGTGGGCGACGAGAAACGCCTCGGACCAATGCGCTGGGTTTTCGTGCCGACGGCCGCGAAGGATCCGAAGCTCCCCCCGATCAACGCCCGCGCCGAGACCCTCTCGACGTCTCCGATGTTCCGAGATGCCTTTCGACGCCACCGCTGCCTAGTCGTCGCGGACGGCTTCTACGAGTGGCGGAAAGACGGGCGCAGGAAAACGCCATTCTTCATCCGCCTCCGCTCGAGCCGCCCGTTCGCGTTCGCCGGAATCTGGTCCTTGAGACGCAGCGAAGTCGGGAGACGCTCTGCGACCTGCGCCATCGCGACCTGTCCACCGAACGAGCTCATGGCAACGATTCACAATCGCATGCCGGTCATCCTGCCTCCAGGTGCCCGCGATCGGTGGCTCGATCCTACCGCGGGCGAGGCTGAGCTTCGTGGGCTCGTCGTTCCCCTTCTCGCGGAGGACTTGGAGTCCTACGAGGTCTCCACGCTCGTCAACTCGCCGCGCAACGACTCGCCGGAGTGCGTGCGGCCGATCGGGTAGAGGCACGCCGCCGCAACACGCTAAGGCAGATCCGTGTCTCTCCTGGACTAAGCGCCTTCATGGGCGGGGGAACTCCGAATGAGGGCAGCGATACGCTGTGCGAGTTCCTGATTCTCCCGTGGGTGCCCGGTCTCCATCGCGATATACAGAAACCTCTCATCAGCCGAGGCATTGGCCTGCGAAGCCTTCCGGCGCGGCTCGCAATGGGTAATTCTCCCCGAATTCTTTGCCTCTGCAGTGGCTTTCACGCCGGCTATGCTTTCGGCGTGGCAGCCCGTGGAGGGTCCTGCCCTGCAACTCATGCGCAAGCTTGCGCGCGAACACGATGGCGTCGTAGGCGGCTCTTTCATTGCGAAGTCGGGAAACGATTGTTTCAACAGCTTTCTACTCGTTTTCCCAAACGGCCAGTACTTCCGTCATGACAAGGACCTGCCCACCATGTGGGAGAACTGCTACTACATAGGCGGCTCGGACGACGGGGTCCTCGCAACGCCTGCCGGCTCCGTGGGAGTCGCTCTGTGCTGGGAACTCATTCGTTCCCAGACCGCACGCAGATTGATAGGCAAAGTGAACCTAGTCGTAGGCGGTTCATGCTGGTGGGACATGCGCCTCCCAGTGCCCGCCGAATTGGTTGCCGATCAGATGCGGTTGATCGACTTACTGAGACAAGCTCCCGCTCGTCTGGCGCGGATGCTCGGTGTACCCGTTGTGAACGCGTCCCACGCGGGGGAATTCGAAGGACTGACCCCGGGCAAGGAGTCGAAGCCCTACGCTTCGCGATATCTCGGTGAGAGTCAAATCACGGACGGGCACGGGAAGGTGCTCGCTCACATGACCTACGACGACGGCGAGGGAGTCATCACGGCGGACATCGTGCCAGGTCAAGTTGCGGGCGTCAGATCGCCCATTCCCGGAAGCTTCTGGACCGGCGAGCTACCGTCAACCGCGATCAAGGCATGGGAGTACTTGAACCCGTTTGGCCAGCAATACTATGCAACAACATTTCGGCCAATTGTCGAAGGCGGTTCCTTCAAAGCCTAGGACTGCTTAGGTCGGTGCCGGGTGCAGGACTCGAACCACCGACCAACTGATCACACCGATCCTGGTAAGAGGCGCGTCTAGTTAGTTCTTCTCGCTCGCCTACCGCTTCGGCTCGCGACACCAGGGCTTCGTCTGACTCGCGGTATTTGCCGTTCGGTCGTCAGACGACTTTTCGCCAGAGCGATGCAAGCCACGGCTGCTGAACTCGCGGTAGACCGGCCGGGCGATAGTAGTGGGTGATCTCGGTGAATCCCGCAGCCGTCACCAGCACACGCCAGCGCTCGAGATCGTAGTAGGCGCCGTAGCGCCCGCCGCTCCAGCCTTCCTGGTTCCGGCCGCGGGGGTTGGAGCTGAAGAGCACACCGGAAGGCTTCAAGGTGTCGGCGAGTTCGCGCAGCACGCGCGGCAACTCCTGGCCGGGAACGTGGAACAGGGCGGCGTTGGCGAAGACGCCGTCGAAATGATGCGGCGGCAGATTCAACTGGAGAAAATCCTGCTGCCAGACCTCGCAGCCGCTGTGCTCGCGGGCCAGTGCGACGAAGCGCTCCGCGCCTTCGAGGCCGATCACTTCGTGACCGAGCTTCTTGAAGGCCGCGAGGTCTCGTCCCGGCCCGCAGCCGAAATCGAGGATGCCATACGGCCCCTTACCGCCGAGGTGCTCGAGCAGCACGTCGCGATTGTGGCTCACGTCGTGGTCGCGCGTGCCTTGCCAGAAGCTCTGCGCGTTCCGGTTGTAGTGGTCGAGCGTCACGGAGGAAGCCTCCGCCAGCTCTTCGGGGGTGAGAGGGCTCTTCACTCCTGTTGCAACCGCTGCATCTGTGCGTACAACCCGCCCGTAGTAAGCAGCATTCGGAGGGACCGAGCAATGGAGCTTTCGCTGCGAGGCAAGGTCGCGCTGGTCACGGGCGCCGGGCGAGGCATCGGCCGCGCGATCGCGCTCGAGCTCGCTCGCGCCGGCGCGAAGATCGCCGTCGGAGACGTTCATCTCGCCAAGTATCAGGGCGAGCGCTACTACCGCATGTCGCGGCGGACCTCGGGCAAGGACGAAGACGTGACGACCGCCGACGCGGCTCGCGAGCTCGGCACCGACGCGATCGGCGTCGAGTTCGACGTCGCCGACGGCCCCGCGGTCGCAGCAGCCGTGGCGCGCGTGAAGTCCGAGCTCGGACCGATCGACGTGCTTGTCAACAACGCGGGCATCGTCAACAACATCGCGCCGATCGCGCAGATGGCGCGCGACTCCTGGGATCGCGAGATGGCGGTCAACCTCGGCGGCGGCTTCGCCTGCATCCAGGCGACGGTGTCCGGCATGGCCGAGCGCGGCTGGGGCAGGATCATCAACATCTCCTCGGTCGCCGCGCTGCAGCCGTCGACTCTGCAGCCCGCTTACGGCGCGAGCAAGGCGGGGCTCATCGCGCTCACCAAGACAGTCGCCAAGGAGTATGGGGATCGCGGCGTGACGTGCAACGCGGTCCTCCCTGGGCTCATCGCGACTCCGCTCGCGCTGTCGATGCCCGAAGAGCTCCGCCAGGACTTCACCAAGCAGGTACCGAACCGCCGCCTCGGCGAGCCGGCCGAGATCGCCGCGGTCGTTGCGTTCCTGGCGTCGCCCGCCGCGAGCTACGTCAACGGAGCGGCGATTCCCGTCGACGGTGGGTGGTTGGCGGGGCCGCCGCTACTCCGGTCGAAGTGAGGGCGATGGCGATTCGTCGTCCAAGATTCACCCATCGTCGGCGGTCCGGCGATGGAGTTACGGTAGTCCGACACCATGGGGGTTTCCAAGGGAGCTCGTCCTCGCGCACCCCCCCGGTCCCGCCAGAACCCTCGCGCTGCGGAGATCGCCCTCCCTGCCCCTGCCCGCGCCGGCCCTGGCGTGATCACACTGGGTCCGGACGTGAAGGCGGCTCGCCAGAACGGCGCGCGCGCCTGACGGCGAGCACGATCAGCATCAGAGATGGGGCCGTCACCACGCCTAGCGCAACGTGGCGGAGGTCGCCCGACACTCGAGCCACCTCGATCGCTCCGCCGAGGCCGGCCAGTGCCCAGCTGCCGAGCAATGCGACCGCCGGCGCGTAGTCGAGGAAGGACGCTCGGGCTCGGCGCGCCATCTCAGATGCCCCACACGGTCAGGTTGAGCTTCGGCTGCAGGATGAGCTGCTCGAGCGTCCCGTACCCCGTGAAGAAGATCAGGATCGCGATCTCGAGCGCCAGCAGGATGCCGAAGAAGCGACCCGTCGCGCGCCAGGGCCCGCGCGCCCGGACCGACGACGGCAGCCGGTCGAAGACCAGCGCGAAGAAGAAGATCAGCAGGAACCAGCCGATGAAGTTCGTCACCGGGATCGAGAGCACCTGAAGCCCACCCGACAGGTCCGCCCACACCCACGACCTGAACGCGGGATGGGTCTGGACCGGGTCGATCCAGAGGTCGAGGTTCATCGCGATCAGCCCCGCGACTGCCGCCCGCCAGCCGGCGGCCGCGGCCGGCAGCACCAGCTCGGCGACCCACATCGTGGCGTACGCGAGCAGGAACCAGCCGATGCACGCGTTCACCGGCGTCTCGAGGAACCAGAAGAACCCGCGCGTGAAATAGTAGGTGCCAGTGGGCCCGAACCGGCCGAGCAGGATCCACATCGTCTCCTCGACCCCGGTGAACACGAACGAGCCGACGAGGAACACCGTGGCGAGGAAGAGACCGCGCCGCTGCCACGCGTGCACGAAGCAGAGCGACGCCAGCGCGATGGTCAGCATGTCGCCGGCGAGCATCTCGGACGGCGACGAGCGCGGGACGCCGTCGAGCGGCGGCACGCGCAGCACCGCCGGCCAACGGTGATGCAGGACCGTCGAGGCGGCCACACTCGCCACCAGGACGACGAGAAGGAGCGTCGCGAGGCTGCGCGGCGCCACGCAGTCGGCGTCCGGCGCGGGCGGAGCCGGAGCGCGGGGTACGGGGCCCGTACACACGGAGAGCGCTTTCACGGGCGTCATGAACCACACTGGCGGCCCGGGAGCCAACCCCGTGGCCCGCCCCGCTAGACCGTCAACGCGGCGACGCCAAAGGCGAGGGTCTCTAGAATCGTGACGGCCTCCGAGCGTGCAGCTCTACCTACCAGGGCAGCGGTCCATTCTCATTCTCGTCGAAGTGGGTCCTCGGTAGACGCTTCAAGGGCCTGAAAGCTACGTAACCTTGGATCTCAGACGCTCGGCAACGCCCTACTGCTACCTCGAAATGCCCTTTTCTACGGCGCGCACGAGGGCGGCGGAGGCCAGCATCAGCCTTCGGCCCAAAGCAGGAGACGATCACTTCCAGGACCACGCACGCACCGGGTGCTTGCCTGCGTGTAGTGAACGGCAGTAGAGGGTTTCCCCTGTTCCCGAACGGGAACACTCTGACCCGAAAGACCGTATGCCCGACGATCCGCTGTCCCGCAGACTCACCACGATCGTTGCGCTCGACGTCGCGGGCTATTCCGCGCGCACGGAAGCCGATGAGGCGAGGACCACGGCCGAGGTGGCGGCGCTCCGGCGCGTGATCGAAGGCATCGCCACGGCGCAAGGCGGGCGCGTGTTCAACACCGCGGGCGACGGCTTCATGCTGGAGTTCGGCTCGAGCCTGGCCGCCGTCGAGGCCGCGTTCGCCCTCGCAGACAAGTGCGAGCCCAAGGTGCGGGTCGGCGTACATCTGGGCGATGTCGTGGTGCAGCCGAACGGCGACCTCCTCGGCCACGGCGTCAACGTCGCGGCCCGCCTGATGGCGCGCAGCGATCCAGGTTCGGTGTTGGTGTCGGCCGACGTGCGCCGCACGATCCGGGGCCCGTTGGCCGAACGTCTCGTCTCACGCGGCAGCCTGCAGCTCGACAAGATGACGGAGACGATCGAGGCCTTCGCGCTCGGTTCCGCGGCGTCGGTCAACGTCGCGACGCCACCCACGAGCACCGAGCCGCTTCTCGCCGTGCTGCCCTTCGACAACCTGTCGGATGATCGGGAGATGCAGTTCTTCTCGGACGGCGTGTCGGAGGAGATCATTCAACGGCTGTCACGCGGCGCACAGATGAAAGTGATCGGGCGCACGTCGAGCTTTCAGTTTCGCGGTGCGGACAAGACGGCGCGCAACGTGGCGAAGGAGCTGCAAGTGCTCGCACATCCTGGACGGCTCCATCCGCCGGGCGGGCGGGCGGGTGCGTATCGCGGCGCATCTGGTGGAGGCGGCCTCGCAGACGACCCTGTGGTCGGATCGCTATGACCGCAGCCTCGAAGACATCTTCGCCGTGCAGGACGAGATCTCCGAACACATCGCGGCCGCCCTCGACCAGACCTTCACGAGCTTCTCGACCAAGGCGATCGATCCGGCGGTCTATGACCTCTATCTGCACGCCAGCCCCAAGTCCTATGCGCCCGAAGAGCTGCGGACCAACGTCGGCCTGCTGGAGGTCGCCACGCAGCGTGCCCCCAATTTCGCCGAAGCCTGGGGTCGGCTCGCCTATCTTGCGGGCCTGGCTGCGCGTCTATCAGCCCTTTGCCGATCGCGCTGCGAGCGCCGGCCTGGTGGCGAACGAAGCAGAGCGGGCGTTGGCTCTCGATCCGCAGAACGTCGACGCCCTGTTTGCGCAGTTCTTCGTCATCGCCCCCTTCGGGCGGTTCGTCGAAGCCGACGCGGTCGTGGGGCGTCTAGCGCGGGCGCCCGGCCTGGGCGCTGCAGGAATCTACGTCGGTTGGCACTCCCGGGCCATCGGACGGCTTCGCGACAGCGCCGAAGCGACGGAGCGCGCCTTCTTGTTGGACGCGCTGAACCCGATGTCCGCGAATCTGGTCGCGCTCTCGAGAATGGCGACGGGACGCGTTGCGGAAGCCGTGCCGGTTTTCGAGGACCTCATGGCGCGCGTGCCCGACATGAGCTTCCCGGTTGCGAACCTGCTGCGGGCGCAGGCCTTCCTCGAGGATTGGGCGGCGGTCGACCGATTGCTGGATCCTGCGGCGCGACACCCCCTGCGCGAGTTTCAGGACGGTCTGGCGTTCATCCGGACCAAGCGCGACCCCACGCCGGAGAACATCGGCGCCATCCGAGACGCGCTCGCAGCGCATTACGCCAGGACGGGATGCGTCGACGTCTCGCGGCTCGTGTACGCAGCGCACCTCGGTCTGGTCGAGGAAGCCTACCGGACGGCCGAGACCGCCTGCCTCGGTCCGCGTGGCACCGAAGACGACATGCATGGGTCCGGACGGCTACCGCACCGGGCTGTTGTTCCACGCTGGAATGCCCGAATTGCGCAACGATCCGCGCTTCGTGCGCCTGTGCGCGCGCCTCGGCCTCGTCGAATTCTGGTTGGCGACGGGCAAATGGCCCGACTGCGTGGATGACGTTCCCTACGACTTCAAGGCCGAATGCGAGAAGGTGCGCGCGGTTCCGATACACGAGTTCAGGTTTTGAGCTGACACCGCGCCGTCACTCCGATGCTCTTACTGTCGTGTCGGTGGGCGAACAATGCCCGAGAGCCTGCACCGCCCTGGGGCAGGGCGAGCGTGTGCCCCTGCGCCTTGCGAAAATGAGCCTCGACGTTGCCGTGCTCGAGGCCGCGCTCGAGCGCGCCCGCGGCGGCAGTGGCCAGGTGGTGGGCGTGGTAGCCGAGGCGGGCACCGGCAAGTCGCGACTGTGCGCCGAGTTCCTCGACAGAGTAAAGCGAACCGTTAAGCCGCACGGCGCAGCTTCCACGCCCCGCTGCGGTCGCTCGCACCTCGATTGGGTCGTCTTGAGACGCCGTGGTAAACTTCCCCCCGGTCACGTCGCGTGATCGGGAACGGGGACACCCATGGCCGACTTGACGGTCTTCGATGCGATCGACAACCTCCGCGCCGCATGGCGCTTCCGTACCGACCCGATTGACGACTCCGACGTACGGAAGATTCTCGAGGCCGCGACCCGCGCCGCGAGCGGCGGCAATTCGCAGCCCTGGCGCTTCGTCGTCGTGCGGGACCCGGAGCTTCGCCGACGGCTCGGCGAGATCTATCTGCGCGCCTGGAACGTGTACCGCCCGGCGGTCGAGCGGCTCTTCGGCGGTCGGCTCGACGCGCAGGGCCGCTCGATGCTCGCCGGCGCTGACGCGCTCGCGCGAAATCTCGGCGCTGTCCCAGTTCACATCGTCGTCGGTCTGAAGAAAACCGGCGAGCGGCTTCTGCTCCGCGACGAGGCGGGAATGCCGATCGATGTCGGCACGCCGTACTCGTCGGTCTATCCCGCGGTGCAGAACCTGATCCTCGCGGCGACCGCGCTCGGTCTCGCAACACGCCTCATCACGCTCCACCGGATCTTCGAGAGCGAAGTGAAGGCTCTGCTCGGCATCGCCGACGACGTCGAGACCGTGGCGCTCATCCCTCTCGGCCGGCCGGACGGCGTTTTCAAGCGCCGGCCGAGGCTTCCGCTCTCCGCCGTCGTCGAGTGGAAGTGAGGTCCTCACCCGTCGGGTGCGGCGACGACTCATACTGCTCGATCGTCTAAGGAGGCTCCGGGTCTAGGGGGTCCCCCTTATTGTCCGCGCGACGATAACGGAGGCGGCATAGTCGTCTAAGATGGATCTCGGGCTCCAGCGCTTCTGGGGCCCGATTGAAGCAACCTTCGGCAGCCGAAAAGCGCCTCCACCTAGTCAGCCGCAGTGGTTGCTGGCCCGCCACCGCTCGTCGAAGCGCCACAGGCCTTCTGTCTCGGCGATCTCTCGCGCGGCGAGGATCTCGCGTTCGTGGGGGCGGCGGCAGAGCTCCGGGTGTTTCGCTTCCTCGACGCCGCCGGCCGGGTAGTACTGGTCCATGACGTTGACGTAGGTGTCCGGCGAGGCCTCTGCGGCGAGGAACCGAAAGATCTCGCGCGCGTCTTCGAGACCGCCGGGCATGACGAGATGGCGAACGAGCAGCCCGCGCACCGCGATCCCATCACGATCGAAGCAGAGGGGTCCCACCTGCCGGTGCATCTCGCGGATCGTTCGCCGCGCGACCGCGGGATAGTCCTCGGCCTTCACGTAGCGCCGCGCTTTGGCCGGATCCCAGTACTTGAAGTCCGGCATGTAGATGTCAACGACGCCGTCGAGGAGCTCGAGGCTTCGGAGCGAGTCGTAGGCACTCGTGTTGTAGACGATCGGCAAACGAAGCCCGGCCCTCGCCGCGAGCAGCAGGCCTTCGAGCAGCTGGGGAACCACGTGCTCAGGTGTGACGAAGTTCACGTTGTGGCAGCCGCGCTCCTGGAGGTCGAGCACCATCTCGGCGAGATCCGTGCCGAGGACTTCGCGGCCCTCGCCCGCCTGGCTGATGTCCCAGTTCTGACAGAAGACGCAGCGGAGATTGCAAAACGAGAAGAAGATCGTGCCCGAGCCATTCCAGCCGCGCAGGCAATCCTCCTCCCCGAAATGAGGGAAGGCCGACGAGACACGAGCGTAGCGGCCGGTGAAGCACGACGTCCCTTTGGCGATGTGGGCTGGAACCGTCCGCTTCGGCGCGTGGCCCGGGATGCGTCCCGCCTCGAGCGGGAAACCGATCCCCCCTTCGGGGGGCACCGCGCGAAGCCGATCGACGCGGCAGTTGCGGGGACAGACGGTACAGGACTCGAGCTCATCGAGAGCGAACCGCACGCGCCGCTCGAGCTCGCCGCTTCGGAGGAGGCCGAGGTACGCGGGCTCCGGCCGCTCTGCGATCGTGAAGCGCTCGACGACCGCTGGTCGATGGCCGCGTGCTCTCGCGGCTCTCAAAGCCAAACACCTCTTGACCGAGCTGCTCTCATTCTGCAGTGTTCCTTCATACTGGACCACGATACCACGATCGGGGCGCCGGGAAGCCTCCGCTTCCCGGTCTTAGTGGGCTTTCGCGGACATCCGGCGGACATCCGTACGGCTCAAGGGTCGCCCCTGGCGACCAGCGAAGCGAACTCGCCTTTGACCTCGTTCGCATTCCGCGACATCGCCCGCAAATTCAAGAGTGTCACGCATCTACTGAACGAGTACAGGCTCATGAACGAATTTCGGCGCTTGACGGCCGAGACCGATTGCGCTTAGGTCCGCGCCGGCTCGCAGGCGGTCACGCGAGACTACTCTACAATTCGAAGAGCGAGGACGATATGACCGTCTTGAAGGCCCCCCGCAATCGTGTGCTTGGCACTATCGTGACGCTGCTGGGAGCGCTGGGGGTACTCGCGCGACCCGCGAGTGCTGCGCCCCAGGTGTCGACCCAACCGCCACTGTTCCCGACCTTCGTTGGGTCGGTCAGCGACTACGTGGTGCGGTGTCAGCCGTCGAATGAGGTGCAGGTATCGGTATCAACGCCGGTGAACGTGACGGCCTCGGTCGACGGCGGCTCAGCGCGCAACGGTAGCTTCGCGCAGACGGTGAGCCTGAGCGCGGGTGAGAGCTTCGACATCACCTTCCTCAAGTCAGGCGTCGAGAGGACGTACTTCATCCGTTGCCTCCCGTCGGACTTCCCGACGTTCACCGCAACGCGCAACGGCCCGACGCGGGCGAAGTGGTACGCCGTCGCGCCCAGCCTCGGCGTTGCGCCTCCAGGTGAATCCCTACAGTACGTCGCGTTCTTCGACAACAACGGTGTGCCGGTGTGGTGGATGCCGTCCGCCGATGGCACCATCCCCCTCGATGCCAAGCTACTGCCAAACGGGAACGTCGCGTGGATGCATTTCAACCCGGGGCCCGGCCCCCTCGGGGCGGAGGAACATCAATTGGACGGCTCGCTCGTGCGCACGCTGGACACCGTCCCGGGCGGCGCGGACCACCACGACATCCAACTGTTGGCGAACGGCGACTACTTGCTGGGGCTGACCTTCGTTCGGTCCGGCGTGGACATGTCCTCGTGCGGCGGTTCCACGAATGGCAATCTCTCGGACTTTGAGCTCCAGAGGCTCTCGCCCAAAGGCGGCCTCGTGTGGTTGTGGCGCGCCTCGGATCACATCCCGTTGTCGGACGTAACGGTTAGGTGGAAGAGCCAGTGCACGAGCACCGGCGACGTCTACCACTGGAATTCGGTCGAGCGCGACGGTGACGGCTACGTGCTCTCCTTCCGGCACCTCGACGCCGTGTACCGGATCGACCGGGCGACCGGTGCCATCGACTGGAAGCTCGGCGGCGTTTCCCGCCCGGGAAAGAGCCTGAAAGTTGTCGGCGACCCTCTGTCTGCCGTGAGCACGTTCTGCGGCCAGCACGACGCCCGGGTGCTCGCCGACGGCACCTTGACGGTCTTCGACGACGGCAGCGGATGCAGTCGGCCGTCGCGCGCGGTGCGCTTCGCGATCGACGACACGGCTCGCACGGCAAGGCTGCTCAAGGATCTCAGGGACTCCTACGGCGCGAACTCGTTCTGCTGCGGCTCGACCCGCAAGCTGCCGGCGGGCGGCTGGGTCTCCCAGTGGGGTAACAATTCGTACTTGACGGAGCAGACCGGGACCGGGGTTTCCGTCTTCAAGCTCTCGTTCACACCGGGGTTGTTCTCATACCGCGCCAACCCGGTGCTGCCGGGCGAACTGAGCCCGGCGGCGCTGCGGGCGGGCATGGATGCGCAGTACCCGCGCCCATAAAGCTAGCTCGGTAGGATGCCCGAGCGGAGACGGGATCGCGACCAACGGGAGCGATCTGTGCGATCTGTGACGCAGGCTCCTGGTCCTAGCGCCGACAGGGGACTCGGCGCGCGACGAAAGCTCACTCCAGTACCTCGTCGATCACCAGCTCGGTGATCTCTTCGTTGCTCATCCCGAGGATCTCGCGAAGCACGTGGTCGTTATGCTGGCCGATTTCGGGAGCCGGCCAGGCGACGACGGCGGGTGTACGAGAAAAACGCATGCGCGACGTCTCGATCGGCACCGGACCCAGCCGGGGATGCTCGACGTCGACGATGTGGACGCGATGCTTCAGCTGGTCGTCGGCGAAAACATCGGCGCTGGTCGAAACGCGATGGGCCGGCACGCGCGCGGCCTGCAAGAGCTCCTCCAGCGCCCCGCGCTCGAAGCCCGCGGTCCACGCGCCGATCGCGGCATCCAGTGCTTCTCGGTTCTCGCCGCGGGCCGGTGCCGTGGCGAAGCGGCGATCTTCGGCCCAACCCCGCGCGGACAACCGGCAGAGGGCTCGCCACGCCTCGTCCGTCGGCGCCGCGAGCGCAATCCAGCAGTCCGTGCCGGCGCATGGGTAAACTCCGCTCGGAGCATATTCCCCGAGCGCGTTGCCCATCCGTGTCTGGATTCGTCCGTTCACCGTGTACTCCAGGACGGCTCGGCCGATCATGTGAATCGAGCACTCTGCCTGCGAAAGGTCGATGTACTGGCCCTGGCCTGTACGCCGCCTGTGGTCGAGGGCGGCCAACAGCGACGCGATCGTGAACTTCGGCGAGGTATAGTCCGTGTAGGCGGCGAACGGAGCCGCCGGAGGACGGTCCGGCCAGCCGGTCAACTCGCCGAATCCCGCGATTGACGCACCCATCGTGCCGTATCCGGCGAGCATCGCCATGGGACCGGTCTGGCCGTTCAGGCAAGAGCTGATCATGATCAGGTCGGGCTTGGCCTCGCGCAGCGACTCGTAGCTCATACCCCACGAGCGCATCACCTTCGGCGAGAAGTTCTCGATCACCACGTCGGCCCATTTCACGAGCCGCAGTGCGACCTCGCGCGCCTCTGAAGTCGACAGGTTGAGCGAGAGCCCGTACTTGCCCATGTTGGCGTTGACGAAGGCCCCGGACCGCTCGACGCCGGCGTGACCGTCCTTGAAAGGACCCACCGTGCGCAGCGCATCGAGCTTCTTCGCGCTTTCCACCCGGATGACCGTTGCGCCGAAGTCCGTGAGATAGCGCGTAGCGGCCGGGCCCGCGTATGCCCAGGTGAAATCCAGCACCTTGAGGCCCTCGAGCGCCGGGCGGAAGGAGCCGTGCTGCGCCTCAGACCGCCTCACCCGCGACGGTGCAGGCCGCACCTCGCCGAGCACCTCGCGCGTGTGCTCGCCGAGTAGCGGCGGTCGGCGGCGGTAGCGGATCGGCGTCGTACCGAGCCTGACGAACGGACCCGGGTAGGTCACTTTCCGCCCGAGCTCCGGATGCTCAACCTCGGTCCAGTACTCCCGCGCGCGGAGCTGCTCGGAGTGGAGCATGTCCCCGACGTTGCTGATGGGAACGAGCAGGATCCGTCGCCGGAAAGCCTCCTCGAGGAGCTCGGCCTTCGTGTGGCTGAGCGTGAAGCGCTCGATCGCCTCGGCGTAGCGGGCCAAGTTCTCCACTGGCTCTTGCCCCGTCAAAAGGTGAAGACCGTAGCCGATCCAATCCTTGTCCCGCGTCGCTTCGTCACAGAATCCTGCCTCATAGATCCATTCGAAGAGGCGGCGCGTCGCGGGGCCGAATACGGCGCCAAATGCGAACGTGACGTTCACATGGCCGTCCTTGCACGGATACACGAAGCGGAGCCGGACTCGGCCGAGCCTCATCCCCCCACCTACCCGCTCGGGCGCGTGGTCTTTCCAACCCGGGGCCAGTACGGCGAACTGCGTCGTCATCATCATCGCCGTCTGCACGGAGACGTCGATGTGCTGGCCGAGACCGTCTCGTTCCCGCGCGGAGAGCCCGATCAATGCGCCCACCGCCGCCTCCGCCCCGGCATTCAGATAGGCCTGCGGAATCGAAACGTGCACGGGCGGGCGGTCCTCGTCGCCGGTGATGAAGAGCGCCCCGGAAGCCGCGGTTACGGTGAGGTCGGTGGCTGCCCATCCCGCCTTCGGTCCTGTCTGGCCGAAGGGGGTGACCGAAACCAAGACCAGGGATGGATTGACCTCGGCGAGCGCGGCGTAGCCGAGAGCCAGGCGTTCCAGTCGCCCGGGAGGATTGGACTCGACCAGTACGTCAGCCGTCTTCACCAGCTCGAGCAGGCTCTCTTTGCCAGCCGGCGTCTCGAGGTCGATTGTGACGCTGCGCTTGTTGCGGTTGAGCGCCCAGAAATCGAGGCTCTTGTTTCCGTCGGGTTCACTCCCGGCAAAGGGCCCGACGGAGCGCGCCTTCACTCCGCCCGGCGGCTCGACGAGGATCACGTCCGCCCCGAGGTCGCCGAGAATCTGCCCACAGATGAGCGCGCCCTCGTCGGTCAAGTCGAGAACTCGGTATGGGCTCAGCATGGCTCCCCTCCGTACGCTCAACGCGCCTCGACGCTACGAACGCTACGTCTTCATCGCGACTACTTCGGACTATCGCGTGCGCGGCTCCGAGCGAAGCTCGTCTGCGTCCGAGTCGACGCGGGAGCAACTCTGCTACGTCGCGAAGAAAAACCAGGAGCTGAACGGTCCTCTCACGTGAGAAGCTCCCCCGAATTCAAGCGGCGCTCGGCCCGTTGATCGTCTTCTTCAAGACTTGGCTCGGCTTGAACGACAGCACGCGACGGCCGGAGATGACGATCTCCGCGCCCGTCTGCGGGTTTCGCCCCTTGCGCGGACGTTTGGTGTGCACGACGAAGTTGCCGAACCCCGAGATCTTCACCTTCTCGCCCCGCTCCAGGTGGCGTTTGATGACCTCGAAGATCGCCTCGACGACCTCGGCGGCCTCCTTCTTTGAGAAGCCGTCCTTCTCGACCTTCTCGTAGATCCGTTCGACGATCTCCGCCTTGGTCATCGCCATGGCATCACCTGTGAGCCGGCCGGCCTCTACCCACGCAGCTCGACACCGAGCTCGCGGGTGACGCGCTCGATCAGGCTCTGATGCAATCGGTTCACTTCATCGTCGGTCAACGTACGGTCGGGGGCACGGTACGCGATCGAATACGCAAGACTCTTCTTGCCCGCAGGCAACGGGTTGCCGCGGTAGAGATCGAACAGGCGAGCACTTTCGACCGGCAGGTCGGAACATGAGGCGATGGTGTCGAGCACCGACTTGGCTTCGAATCTCTCATCCGCCACGATCGCCAAGTCACGGACGACCGTAGGGTACTTCGGAAGTGGCTGGAACGTGATGCGGCGGGAAGCATAGGATTCGAGTTTTTCGAAGTCAAGTTCGAAGGCCCACGGGGGCGATTCCAAATCCAGCACCTTCGCGATCTGCGGATGGAGGCCGCCGACGTAGCCCACGGGGTCCCCCTGCACCCGCACCACCGCCGCTTTTCCTGGGTGGAGAAACGACGGCAAATCGCGGCTCGTCCACTCGATCCCGACCACGCGAAGCTCGGCGAGCAGCGCCTCGACCACGCCCTTGGCGTCGAAGAAGGACTCGGCCCGGTCTTCGTGAAGGAGCCCGCGCTGGGGCAGCGTGCCGGTGAGCACCGCGCCGATGACGCGCCGTTCGTGGATTTCCCCGTCGCTCCAGAAGACGTTGCCGATCTCGAACGCGCGGATCCACTCCTCTCCTTGACGGCGATTTCGCGCGGCTGCCATCAGCAGGCTCGGCGTGAGGCTCCGGCGCATTTCCGACGCCTCGCTGCTCATCGGGTTCCGAAGCCGCACGGGCACGCTCGTCACCGGGGTGATACCGGCGATCCGGCGGTTCCAGTCCGCGGCGAGGAAGCGGTGAGAGATCATTTCGCTCATCCCCTGCGCGACGAGGAGCTCCCGGGCCCGAGCCGCGAGGCGACGGCTCGCTCGGTCCGGCGGAACGGCCAGAGCTGCTTGCGGCAGCGTGGTGGGGATACGGTCGTATCCGGCGAGCCGGGCAATCTCCTCCACGAAGTCCGCTTCACGGGTGAGGTCCGAGCGGTAGGACGGGGGCCGGCAGAGATATCCTCCTCTGCCGGCCGCCTTGACGGTTGCCGACACGCGTCGCAGGCTCTGCCCGATCTCCGCAACCGGTAGCGCGGTGCCGAGCAGCCGGTTGGCACGATCGGTCCTCACCAGCACCTCGATCGCCGGCTGCGGATTGGGGTACACGTCGACGCGGCCCGCCGCGATCTGGCCGCGCGCGAGTTTGGCGAGGAGCTCCGCGGCTCGATCCGCAGCATGTGGGACTCCTTCGATGTCGACGCCACGCTCGAAACGCAGCGAGGCTTCGCTCCGCAGCCCCAGCCGACGCGACGTTCGTCGTACGGTGATCGCCGCGAAGTACGCGGCCTCGATCAAGACCTCGGTCGTCCCGGCGGTCACGGCGCTGTCGAGCCCGCCTATCACGCCGGCCAGAGCCACGGGTCCCTCGCGATCGGTGATGATCAGGTCGTCGGGCTCGAGCGTACGGTCGATCTCGTCGAGCGTGCGCAGCACGAGTCTCTGCGCCGCGCGCCGCACGATGATTTGCGCGCCGCGCAGCCGCGCCAGATCGAACGCGTGGAGCGGCTGTCCGCGCTCGAGCATGACGTAGTTCGTCGCGTCCACGACGTTGTTGATCGCACGCACGCCGAGCATCTCGAGCCGACTGCGGATCCAGAGCGGCGAAGGACCGATCTTCACGCCGCTCACCACGCGCGCCACGTAACGGCCGCAGAGGTCGGGGTCGTGGATCTCCACGCGAACCCGCTCCGCGCTCGGCGGCGGTTTCTCCGCCAGGCGTCGCGCGGGAATCCGCAGACGCGCGCCGGTCAGCGCGGCGACCTCGCGGGCGATGCCGAGAATCGAAAGGCAGTCGCCTCGATTGGGCGTGATCGCCACGTCGAGTATCGTGTCCGCAGTCCCGAGGATGGCCGCCAGCGACGTCCCCGGCTCCGCATCCGCGTCGAGCGCCATCACCCCGCTATGATCGTCCGAGATGCCGATCTCGCGCTCGGAGAGCAGCACCGCCGTGGACGGCACCCCGCGAATCTCCACCGGTTCGACGACCCGGCCGTCCGCCAGCACCGCTCCCGGAAGCGCTACCGCGACTCGCAAGCCCGCCTCCACGTTGGGCGCGCCGGAAACCACCCGCAGGGTTCCCTGCGGGCCGAGATCGACGGTGCAGAGCGAAAGCTTCTCGGCGCGCGGGTGAGGCTCGAGCCCGACGATCCGCGCGGCGATCATGTGCTCGTAGGTCCCGTGCGCGGTCATCCCCTCGACCTCGAGGCCGGCCATGGTCAGCCGCTGCGCGACCTCTGCCGCCGAGAGCTCGACGGCGACGAACTCCCGAAGCCAGGCGAGCGAGATCTTCAAAACTGCCTCAAGAAGCGGAGGTCGTTCTCGTAGAAGAGCCGGATGTCGTCGATCCCGTACTTGAGCATCGCCAGCCGTTCGGCTCCGAGACCGAACGCGAAACCGGAGAACTGCTCGGGATCGTAGCCGACGAAGCGAAATACGTTCGGATCGATCAGGCCCGACCCGAGGATCTCCAGCCATCCGGAGCGCTTGCAGACCCGACATCCGGCACCGTCGGCTTGCTTTCCCGATCCGGCGCACATCACGCAGCCGATGTCGACCTCGGCCGAAGGCTCGGTGAAGGGGAAGAAGCTCGGCCGGAAGCGCACCCGCGTGTCGGGCCCGAAGAACCGACGCAGGAACTCCGACAGCACCCCCTTCAAGTCACCGAAAGTGATCCCCCGATCGACCAGGAACCCCTCCACCTGGTGAAACGTCGGCGAGTGCGTGGCGTCGTCGTCGCCCTGGCGATAGACGGCGCCCGGCGCGATCACGCGAAGCGGCGGTTGCCGCGCCTCCATCACGCGAACCTGCACGGGGGACGTGTGCGTGCGCAGCACCCGATCGTCCGTCACGAAGAAGGTGTCGTGCATGTCGCGCGCCGGGTGGTCACGCGGAATGTTGAGCGCCTCGAAGTTGTGGTAGTCGTCTTCGATCTCGGGCCCCTCTTCGACTCCGAATCCCATCTCGACGAAGATCTCGACGATCTCGTCGAGCACTTGCGCGAGCGGATGCAGCCTTCCGTGCGGAAAGCGGATGCCGGGCAACGTGACGTCGAGATGCTCCTCGGTGAGGCTCTTCGCCAGGCGTTCGTCGTCGAGGCGGCGGCGGATCGCCGTCGATCCGCTCTTCCAGGTCGGCCTTGATTGCGTTGACGAGCTCGCCCATAGCCGGGCGCTCCGCCTCGGGGACCTCGCGCATGCCGCGAAGCACGGCGGTGAGCTCTCCCTTGCGTCCGAGATAACGGACGCGAACCTCTTCGAGAGCCGCGCCCTTCTGGCATCGCTCGAGGTCCGCCAGGGCCGCCTGGCGTATGCGTTCGAGGTCCGATTTCAAAGATGGCTTCGGGCTTCAGGCTTCGCGCTTCAGGCTCAAAGACGCATCGCCCTGAGCCCGAGGCCTGAAGCCGGTAGCCTCTCGTTCACGCCGCCACTTTCGACTTGGCGAGCGCGGCGATCTCGGAGAATGCGGCCGGATCCTTGACGGCGAGATCGGCGAGCATTTTGCGGTCGACTTCGACGCCGGCCTTCTTCAACCCGAAGATCAAGCTCCGGTAGGTGGTGCCGTTCAACCGCGCGGCGGCGTTGATGCGCACGATCCACAGGCTGCGAACGTCGCGCTTGCGCACGCGTCGGTCACGGTACGCGTAGACCAGCGCTTTTTCGACCGTCGAACGGGCCTGGCGGTAGTTCTTGCGGCCACCGATCACTCCCTTGGCGAGCTTCAGGAGCTTCTTGTGGCGGCGCTTGAGTTTCGTTCCTCGCTTGGCTCTCGGCATGAGAATCCTTTCAAGAGGCTGCCGGCCTACCGCAAAGGACTGGCGACGTCCTAGCGGGAGCTGTTGGTCCGAAGCCGGTTGCCCAGTTCATTACAAGTACGGCAGCAGGCTCTTCACCGCCCTCTCGTTGGCCGGTGCGACCATCGCGGCGTGGCGCAGATGACGCTTTCGCTTTCGTGACTTGGTGGTGAGGATGTGGCGGCGGTAACCGCGGCTTCGCTTCACCCTGCCGCTGCCGGTGATCTTGAACCGCTTGGCGGCCCCCCGCTTGGTCTTCATCTTTGGCATCTCGCGCTCCTCACGATTCCGCCGGTGTCGGGCGAACCACCGGCATGAAGCCGCGTTGGATAGCACAGGCGCGGGCGCCGGTCACTTGGGCACCACCATCATCGACATGTTGCGGCCCTCGAGCCGCGGCCGGACTTCCTGGGTGGCGACGTCGTCGATCTTCGACATCACCAGATCGAGCATCTCTTTCCCCTTCTCGGGGTGGGTGATCGCCCTGCCGCGGAAGAAGACCGAGATCTTGACGCGCATGCCGTCCTCTATGAAGCGGCGGATGTGATTCACCTTGAATGCCACGTCGTGATCGTCGGTTTGGGATCCGAGCTTCACTTCCTTCACCACCACCCGAGTCGCCTTCTTCCTCGACTCCGCCGCCTTCTTCCGCTGCATGTAGCGGTACTTGCCGTAATCCATGATCCGGCAGACCGGCGGCACGGCGGTGGCCGCAACCTCTACGAGGTCTAGGCTTCGCTGGTTGGCGATCTCCAGCGCGCGGGCGAGCGGCACGACGTTTTGCGTGCCGTCGACGTCGATCAGGCGAACCTCTCGGGCGCGGATCTGCTGGTTGATGCGTACGCTCGGCGTGGGCATTGGCCTCGAGATAAGGCACCTCCTTGGTCTACGACACCGGTGGCTCGGCTTCGGCGAGAACCCGAGCAGCGAATTCTTCGATCGACGTTGCGGCGAGCTGCTCGCCGCTGCGCGCTCGCGGAGCGACCTTCCGGTCGGCCGCTTCGCGATCGCCGACGACGAGCATGTAGGGGATCTTTTCGAGCTGCGCCTGGCGGATCTTGTAGCCGAGCTTTTCGTTGCGGATGTCGAGCTCGGCACGCAGCCCCTTGCCGCGCAGCTCGGCGAGGATCTCGGCGCCATACGCTTCCTGCCGCTCGGTGAGCGTCAACACCTTCACTTGCACGGGCGCCAGCCAGAGCGGGAACGCGCCCGCCGTGTGCTCGATCAGGATGGCGAGGAACCGCTCGATCGAGCCGAGCAGCGCGCGATGGATCATCACCGGTCGCTCCTCCTTCCCTTCCGGCGACACGTACGTGAGGTCGAACCGTTCGGGCTGCGCGTAGTCGAGCTGAATCGTCGTCAACTGCCATTCACGCCGCAGCGCATCGCGGAAGAGGAAGTCGATCTTGGGCCCGTAGAAAGCGCCGTCGCCGGGGTTGATCTCGAAGCGCAGGCCGTTCGCCTCGAGCGCGGCACGCAGCGCCGCCTCGGCGTGGTCCCACGTCGCATCGCTCCCCATCCGCTGCGCGGGACGAGTCGACAGGAAGACCCGGATGTCCTCGAACCCGAACGCGCGGTGGACGATGCCCGCCATCTCGATCACCCGCGTGATCTCCTCCTGCACCTGCGCGGGAGTGCAGAAGATGTGGGCATCGTCCTGCGAAAACGTGCGCACGCGCGTGAGGCCGTGCAGCACGCCGGATTTCTCGTAGCGGTGGAGCTTCGAGAAGTCGGCGTATCGAAGCGGCAGCTCGCGGTACGACCGCTTGGCGCTCCCGTAGACGAACGTGTGTCCGGGGCAGTTCATCGGCTTCACCCCGAACTCGCGCTCGTCGATCTCGCAGAAGAACATGTTGTCGCGGAAGTTCTCGTAGTGGCCGGAGCGTTTCCAGAGCTCGACGTCGGCGATCTGCGGGGTGATCACCTCGCCGTAGCCGTAGCGGTCGTAGAGGTCGCGGATGAAGCCGATCAGCGCGTTGTAGACGAACGCTCCCTTCGGGTGAAAGAAGGGGCTACCTGGAGCGATCGTGTGGAAGCTCCAGAGGTCGAGCTCTCTTCCGAGCTTGCGATGATCTCGCCGCTTGGCTTCCTCGAGGAGTTCGAGATGGCGCTTGAGATCGGCGTCGTTGGCCCACGCGGTGCCATAGATCCGCTGCAGCATCGCGTTTCGCTCGTCGCCCCGCCAATACGCGCCCGCGACGCTCGTCAGCTTGAAGGACCCGAGCTTCGACGTCGACGGGACGTGCGGACCGCGGCAGAGGTCCTTCCAGTCTCCCTGCTGATAGACCGAGACACGCTCGTCGGGGATGCCCTCGAGGATCTCGACCTTGTAGGTCTCGCCCATCGCCGCGAAGAGCCTCACGGCATCCGCCTTGGGCATCTCGTGACGCGTCACCTCGAGATTCCGCGACACGATCTCCCTCATCTTCTTCTCGATCTTCGTGAGATCTTCCGGAGTGAACGGATCGGCGCGGACGAAGTCGTAGTAGAAGCCGTCCTCGATCACCGGACCGATCGTCACCTGCGTGCCCGGGAAGAGCTCCTGCACGGCCTGCGCCATCAGGTGCGCGGTGGAGTGGCGGATCACCTCGAGGCCGTCGGCGGTATCCGGAAGGACAGGCTCGACCGGCGCGTCGGCGGCGATCGGCGTCGACAAGTCGATCAGCTTGCCGTCGACGCGCGCCGCGACCGCCTTCTCCGCCGCCTTGCGGTCGCGCCGGGCGATCACCTCGCGCGCGGAGGAATCCGCTTCGGCGGGCGCCGTTGCTCCGACCCTCATGCGCGCGGACGAGCGATCGGCATCAGAAAGGGAACCAGGCCAGCACCGGCGTCATGGTAGGCACGGGCGGGATTGAACCGCCGACCTCTTCCGTGTCAGGGAAGCGCTCTCCCACTGAGCTACGTGCCTTCGTCGGGACTCGCGTGCGGTGCATCCAGTTCGCGCGGGCTCGGTCCAAGTCAACGAATTTGCCTAGCAACGGCGGCCCGTTGTGTCAAGGCAAGTCCGCGCTTCTCGGGATCCCCGGCCCAACCGCGATCGGGAAATGCATCCGCGATCTGAAACGCGGCCGGCTGCCTCGGCCACTAACCGGATCGGCCCAGTCGTTTGCGCATGTAGATCTTCTCGTGCCCCGTCGGGTAGTCGGCGATCGCCCCGACCGACTCGAACCCGAACCGCTCGTAGAACCGCGGCGCCTGGAAGCTGTGCGTGTCGAGCACGATCTGCGTCGCGCCGCGTGCCCGCGCTTCGCTCTCCGCTCGCTCGAGCAACCGTGTGCCGAGGCGCTGGCCGCGCCAGGCCTCGTGCACCCAGAGGATCTTGATCTCGCACGAGCGGCCCCAGGTCCAGCCGTAGAGCCCGCCGACGATCTCGCCGGCTGGATCACGGGCGAAGATACCGAGCAGCCGGCCGTCGTGAATGCCGGTCTTCGCCGCATTGAACTCGTAGAGCCGGTCGTCGAGGTAGCGAACCTCGTCCGGGCGCGGCTCGTCGGTCATCTCGATCTGCGCGAGGCGCGTCGTCATGACGCCTAACTCGCTCAGAAGAAGTATCCGAAGGTCAAACGCCGGGGGGACGGCGATTTCGACCGCCGGTTTCACAGCTTCAGAAAACCGGCCCGCTGCCGAGAGTCTTTCGATTCATCGGTTACACGCCTATAGTCCTTGGATGACTTCCCCAAGCGAACCGCTCACCGATTTGACGATCCGCGCCGCCGCGACGGAAATTCGCGAGCGGAGGCTCTCGCCACTGGAGCTCACCAACGCGTATCTCGCGCGCATCGAGCGGCTGAATCCGCGGATCAACGCCTACGTGACGATCACCGCCGAGCGTGCCCTCGCCGACGCGCGGCGCGCGACCGAAGAAATTTCGAGGGGCGGGCCGCGCAATCCCTTGCACGGTATTCCGATCGCGCTCAAGGATCTCTTCGAGACCGCGGGAATTCGCACGACTGCCGGCGCCAAGTTCTTCGCCGACTACGTTCCAAAGGCCGACTCGACGGCCGCCCGTCGCCTGCGCGAGGCGGGCTCGGTCCTGCTCGGCAAGCTCAACACGCACGAGCTCGCCTACGGCGTCACGACCGACAATCCGCACTTCGGAACCACGCGCAATCCGTGGGATCCGAGCCGGATTCCCGGCGGATCGAGCGGAGGGTCCGGCGCTGCGATCGCCGCCTCGCTCGCCGTCGCGACGCTCGGCACCGACACGGGCGGCAGCATCCGCATCCCGTCTTCACTGTGCGGCGCGGTCGGGCTGAAGCCGAGCTATGGGCGAGTCAGCAAGGCCGGCGTCTTCCCGCTCTCCTACCTCTTCGATCATCCAGGCCCGATCTGCCGAAGCGTCGAGGACGCGGCGCTCGTGCTCGAGGTGATCGCCGGCTACGACCCGGCCGACCCCGTCAGCGTGCGCACGGCGACCGAGCCGTACGCGCGAGAGCTCGGGCGTGGGATCAAGGGTCTCAGCATCGGCGTTCCGCGTCGCTACTTCTACGAGCGGCTCGATTCGGAAGTCGCCGCGGCGGTCGAGGCGGCGCTCGGCACGCTTCGCGGCCTCGGCGCCGAGGTCCGAGACATCGATCTCGCGAGCAGCGAGACGGCGATCGAGTCACTCTTCGCGATCGTGCTCGCCGAAGCGCGACAGATCCACGCGGAGCGGCTCGCCTCCCGGCCCGAGGACTTCGGCCGCGACGTCATGGCGATCCTCTCGCGAGATCTGCCCAAGTCCGCCGAGCTCGTCGCCGCGCTCGAGGAAACTTACAAGCTGACCACCGCGATGCGCCTCGCTCTCGATTCCGTGGACGTGCTGGTCACCCCGACGACGCCCGTCGCTGCCGTGAAGATCGGCCAGGAGACCGTCCGCTACGGCGGCGGCGAGGAACCGGCCATCTTCGCGATGATCCGCTGTACCGCACCCTTCAACGCCACACATCTTCCGGCGCTTTCCCTTCCCTGCGGCTTCAACCGCGAAGGCTTGCCGATCGGTCTGCAGATCGCCGGGCGGCCGTTCGACGAGTCGACCGTGCTCGTGGTCGGCCATGCGTACGAGGAAGCGACCGACTGGCACACACGGAGGCCGAAGCTGTGAGACGGCTACCGCGAGAGGCTCCCGATGTCCGTTGTAGTCGGCAGCTGGTAGCCGAAACAACCGGTAGCCGTCACCGCCTCTCGACGCCCCGCAGCTCGAGCCGGTAGCGGCGAAGCTCCGGGAACACGAAGCCGACGATCGCGACGACCACGAGGCTCGCGATGCCGCCGCTCACCACCGAAAACGTCGGGCTGGTGAGCGCCGCCACGAACCCGGATTCGGCGGCGCCGAGCTGATTCGACGCTCCGATGAAGACCAGGTTCACGGAGCTCACTCGTCCGCGTAGCTCGTCCGGTGTCGTCAACTGAATCGTGGTGCTGCGTAACACCACGCTCACTTGATCCGCCATTCCCACCGCCGTGTAGGCGGCGACCGAGAGCGGGAACGACCGCGAGAGCCCAAACGCGATCGTCGCCACGCCGTAGAGAGCCACGCTTGCGAGCAGCGCCGGTCCGGCGCGGGTGATCGGAGGGAGGACGGTGAGCACCAGCGAGCAGAGGATCGCGCCGACGTCGAGCGATGATGCGAGGACTCCGTAGCCGCGCGCGCCGGAGTGCAGGATGTCGGCGGCGTAGATCGGCAGCAGCGCCGCCGCCCCGCCGAAGATGACCGCGAGCATGTCGAGCGTCATACAGCCGAGGACGATCGGATGGCTGCGGACGAATGACACTCCCTCGCGGATCGCCCGCCAATCGGCGCGTCGCAACGATACCTGGGCAGGCACACGCAGTCGGCTGAGCGCCAGTAAAGACACGAGAACGAGTGTCGCCGATGCCGCGTATGCCGCGCCTACGCCCGCCTCGGCGATCACGAAGCCGGCCGCCGCCGGCCCGGTGGCGAAGGCCAGCGCGCGCGTGGTCGACGTCGCCGCGACGGCGCGCTGGAACTCGTCGCGCACTACCAGCCCGGGCAGCATCGCGGCGCCGGCAGGGTTGTCGAAGGTCGCTGCCACCGAGATCACGAAGATGACGCTGTAGAGCGGCCAAAGGCCCGCCGCCTCGCGGCCGCTCACGACGGAGAGCAGCAATCCGCAGGCGAGCGGCACTAGCTCCGCGACGAGCATCACGCGCCTGCGGTCGCGAGAGTCGGCGACGGCTCCACCGACGAGGCTCAAACCGAGCGCGGGCAGGAACTGTACGATGCCGATCATGCCGAGGTGGAACGCCGATTTCGAGACGGCGAAGACCTCCCAGGCAATCGCCGCGCGTAGCATCGTCAAGGCCGTCGCCGCCGCGAAGCGAGCGGCCAGGTAGAGGCGGAGCTGCGCGTTCGATCCCCGCGAATTCACGCCGGCCTGCGCGCGAAGATCTGGACGAGGGCGAGTCGGCGCTCGGCAATCGCCCGCTCCCGTTCCGAGAGCTCGGCGTGAGCCTCGTCGAGGCGACGTCGCTCGACACCACGCAGATCGACGAGCATCTCGGCGACCCGCTCGCCGACGATCTCCGCGACCGTCGATGGCTCCTCGCGGAACGCTTCCGCCGCGACCGCGCGAACCTCCACGAAGCCGACGGAGCCGAGACGCTCGAGATAGTGATCCGCGGCCTCATATGCCGCGGAGGCGAACGCCCGCGGACCCGCCGTCCGCACCCATTCCTGCAGCGCGACGTGCCCGCCGGGCCGGACCGCGCGGAAGAGCTCTGCGAAGACCGCCGCCTTGTCCGGCTCGCGGTGAAGCGCCTCGACGCTCCAGGCATGCGTGAACGAGGCGTCGCCGACTGGCAACCGACCGAAGGCGGCGAGCCCGACCGCTACGGTGGGGTCGAGGTGCGAGCGCCTCACCAGGAGCCGACTCGCGGCCGCGCGGTCGTGGCTCGTGTCGAAGCAGAAGACCGCGCAGCCACGCCGGCGGGCGAGCCAGCGGGCGGGCCCACCGAGACCGTAGCTCAGGTCGAGCACGCGCTCGTAGATGCGGAAGATGCCGAGCTCGGACAGACGCTCGAGCAGCTTCGCTCCGGTGCCCTCCGGATGCTCGAGCCCGAAGAACGGAAGATCCCGGGGAGCGGGAGTCCGCCGCGTGATCTCGTTGGTAGCCGACGAGAGCGCGGCGGCGAAACGGCGTGGCGCGGCGAGGGCGTATGGTCGAAGGCGATCCACGGCGGCCCTCGATTATGCGGGGTTCAGATGAGCTTCGCGAGGATCACGGCGACCAGCCAGCCGATCGCGCCACACACCGCAAACGTGAGGATCCATGCCGTCAACACGTCGCCGACCACCCCCCAGCGGACCGCCGACAGCCGCCGCGAGGATCCGACCCCCGTGATCGCGGTATTGATGGTGTCCCGGGCCGACGTCGCTACTGCGGCTTCTTCGCCAGCCGATCGTAGACCCGGATCAGTGCTTGCGTCCCGTCGTTCTCCCCATCAAGGGCGGCCAGCGCGGAAAAGAGCTGCTGGACGAGCGCGACGCAAGGCAGCGGCAAGCAAAGATCCTCGGCTGCTTCGAGGATCAGCCGGAGGTCCTTCCTGGCGAGGCGCACGGGAAATCCCGGCGCGAAATTCTGCTCGACGATCTTCGGGCCGAGGTTCGCGAGCTGCCAGGAGGCCCCTGCCCCTGCGCCCACCGCGTCGATGACCCGGTTGAGATCGAGACCTGCAGCGCTTCCGAACCGGATCGCCTCGCAGGTGGCCAGAAGGTTGCCGAGCACGGCGACCTGATTCACGAGCTTGGTCGACTGGCCGCTGCCGACGAGCCCGAGGTGGGTAACACGCTTGCCGAGCACGTCGAAGAGCGGGCGGCATCGCTCGAACGCGGCCGCGTCGCCGCCCACCATGATCGAGAGCGTGGCTGCCATCGCTCCGGACTCTCCTCCGGAGACCGGCGCGTCGAGATAGTCGACGCCCCGCTCGCTGAGACGCCGCGCGAAATCCCGCGTGGCTCTCGGCGAGATCGTGCTCATGTCGACCAGCACGGACCCCCGGCTCATACTCTCCGCCGCGCCATTGAGGCCGAACACGACCTCCTCGACGTCGGGCGTGTCGGACACCATCGTGACGACGACGTCGCTCAGAGCGCCGACCTCGCGTGGGCTGCCCGCGGTCCTTCCTCCCGAGGCCACGAAGGCTTCGCGGCGCGCCGCGCTCCGGTTGTAGGCAACGATCGGAAAGCCTGCGCGCAGCACGTTCTCGGCCATCGGGCGCCCCATGATGCCGAGCCCGATCCATCCGACGCGGAGGAGGGTGCTACGACGTTCCATCATGGCGTCCTTGTACAGGACCCCACCGGCGAATCCAGGAGCGCCGAGTGCACGACCGTGGTGCGGATTGACGGAGCCGCGCCGCTACAAGATGATCCGATGCCGTGGTTCGGCTGTCCGCAAATCGCCGCACTATTCCCCTGTGGATATGCAAACTCTAGCCAAGACCGTGGACGAGCCGGAGGCCCCGACATCGCCGTGGCGGCAGCGCATGGCCGCGAGCGGCGTGCCGCTGTGGCTGCTCATCCTCGTCGGTGCGCTGCCGCTCGTGCTCTTCACGATCGACCTCGGCACGCCGTCGCTCTGGGACCCCGACGAAGGACTTCCTGCGGAGGTTGCTCGCGAGATGCTGCTCACTCGCCAGTGGCTGATTCCGCAGCTGAACTTCGTCCCCTATCCCGAGAAGCCACCGGCCTATTTCTGGCTCCTCGCCATTGCGATGCACGTCTTCGGAGACAAGAACGAGGCGGCCATCCGCCTGCCATCGGTAGTCTTGGCCCTCGGTGGCGTCTGGCTGCTCCTCGCCTGGGGATGGCGACACCTGCGACCGATCGCCGGCATCTTCGGGGCACTCGTGTTATCCACGAGCGCGGGATACGTCGCGATTGCCCGCCTCGGCATCGAGGATGCCGCGGCGGGGTTTCTTCTCACGATCGCGCTGCTGGCGATGAGCCAGCCGCTGCTCACGCGTCGCGCGGCCTTTCCGTGGGTCTTCTACGCAGCGCTCGCGGGCGCCACGCTGAGCCTCGGCCCCTTGGCACTGGTCCTGCCATTGCTCGTCGCGCTTCCGTTCGTCTTGTTGGTCCACGAGCCGGGCCGCCTCCTCGACCTTCGTCCGCTGCGCGGGCTCGGGATCGTTGCCGCCCTGACGTTTCCGGTGCTGTTCGGGGCCGCGGCGCGAGATCCCGACTACGTACGCGGACTCTTCGGCGAGCACAGCTTGATCCGCTTCGTCGATCCGACTTTCCACGAGGAGCACTCCTACACGCTCGGCTCCTTCGCACTGATCACCCCGCTGCTGATGCTGCCGTGGGGAATCTTTCTCCCCTGGACGCTTCGTGATTCGCTTCGTACCGGCGCAGAGCGATCGCCCGAGGCACGTCTCTTTCTCGTGGTCTGGCTGGTCGCCGACGTGGCGTTCTTTTTGCTCACCGCCGCGAACGTCGTCGCCTATGTAGTGCTGACGCTCGCTCCGCTGGCACTGCTCACCGGCCGCTCCCTGTCGCGCTTCCTGCGCCGCCCGCGCGCCCAGAGCTGGTATCTCGATCCCATGCTGCTTGCTCCCGGGGTTCTGTTCCCCGTGGTCCTCGTCTCCCCCTTCTTCACCAGGAGCTGGCTGCAAAACGAGTATCCGACGTACGCGGACAAGATCCTCTTCGGCTTCCTGCTGGTTCCGTTCGCAGCGGCCGGCATCGGCGCGGTCGTGCGCAGGAACCGCATCGGCGTGCTCGCTGCGGTCAGTGCCTGCAGCGTGGTCACGCTCGTGAGCCTCTACCACTTCGGAGCCGAGACGGTGACGGCATACAACAGCATGGAGCTGCCGGCGGACCTGATCGCCGTTCGTTTGCCGGCCAATGCGGCGATCTTCAGCTACGGCACCGCGGGTCATACCCTCGCGTTCTACTCGGGGCGACCGATCCGTCAGCTCTTGAACCTTCGCGAGGCCCGCCCGCTGCTGAACGCCGCTACGCCGATTGCGCTACTCACGAAGGAGCGATTCCTTCCCGAGCTTCGCACTGCGCTCGACCGAGCGCTCTACGTCTGGTGGGAAGGTGACTCGAAGAAGGTGCTGCTCGCCAACATTCCGCCGCCGCCCGACTCCGACCGCCGCATCCTGTTACCCTCGCCCCCGACGTAATCAGAACTTCACGCCTGCCCGGTGCGCCTGAAACACGGCTTCGGCTAGAGCGGCCGCATGGGTCACGAGGTACGGTGCCCGTTCTGCTCGGCGCGATTCGATCTCTTCGAGGCGCGCTGGTGCGAACATGCCGGCGAGGAGTCGTCGAAGATCTGCCCAGGATGCGGGAAATGCCTGTGTCGCCTCCCCGACTACAAGGAGCCTCACCTCTGGAAGCAGGCGCCGCTCGCCTTTCGCAGGCGGGGCTTCCGCCGAATCTTCGTGCGCTATCTGTAGGGGACGGCTAGGCGGCCGGGAACGTGACCCGCACGATCGTGCCACGGCCGAGCGTGCTCTCGATCCCCAGCGACCCGCCGTGGGCCTGGACGATGTGTTTGACGATCGCCAGGCCGAGACCGGTCCCCCCGAGCTCGCGCGAGCGAGCGCGGTCGACGCGGTAGAACCGCTCGGTCAACCGCGGGATGTCCTTTTCAGGAATGCCGACGCCATCGTCGCAGACCGCGAGCTCGACGAGTGAACGACCGTTCTCGGCAACTGGACGGGCTACGACCCGTACCCGGCTGCCGGCGCCGCTGTACTTGATCGCGTTGTCGATCAAGTTGATCAGCACCTGCTCGAGGCGATCGCGGTCGGCGGCGATCGGCGGCACGTCGTCCGGAATCTCCGCATTGAGCCCGACGCCCCGTTCCTTGGCCTTCTGCTGCAGCATCTCGATCGGCGCCGCCACCGCTTCGGAAACTGCGAGCGGGCGCGGTCGAATCTCGGTGCGACCGAGCTCGAGATCCGAGAGGGCCAAGAGATCGTCGATCAGCCGGGTCAAACGCTCCGAATGTCGCTGGATGACGCCGACGAACTCCGACGCCCGCTCGGGGTCGCTGAGCGCCCCGTGCTGGAGCGTCTCGGCATAGCCGCGGATCGCGGTGAGCGGCGTGCGCAGCTCGTGGGAGACGTTCGCCACGAAGTCGGCGCGCATCGCCTCGAACTGACGAATCCGCGTGAGGTCGTGCAGCACCAGGATCGCGCCGTGAACCACCCTGTCCCCGTCATCCAAGATGCCGACCGCGCTGGCAGACAGCACCCGGTTTCGCTCTCGTCCGGGGAACGTCAGCTCGCGCTGCACCACGGCGCCGGAGGAGCGCAGCGCCTCCTCGACGAGGGGAGTCAACTCGGGAGTGCGACTGACGAGCGACAGCTTAGCCCCGACGAGCACGCCGACCGCGGCGAGCTCGAGCTGCTCGACCGCGGCGCGGTTGCAAAGGACGATCCGGCCTTCGCCGTCGAGCATGATGACGCCGTCGATCATGCTTCGCAAGAACCGCCTCGAGCTTCGCGCGCTCCGCTTCGGTGCCGGCGAGCTGCTCGCGCATCTCACGCGCGAGCGAGACGAGGTGTCGCTCCAGTGCGCCGAGCTCATCCCGTTCGGGTAGGCTCGGTGCCTCGCCCGCGCCGGAAAGGATCTCTCGAGAGAGCGCCTCGATCCGGCGGATGCGGCCGGTGATCCGCCGCGAGAACCAAGCCGCCGAAACTCCTCCGAAGAGGATCACGGCGAGGAGGCCGTAAGCGAGCGTGCGCCGCACGAGACTCTTTTCCTCTTCGAGCTCGCGCAGCGGCAGCGCGAGCCGCACGAAGCGAAGCTCGGAGCCGCGGCGGTCGGCGAGCGCCACGTAGAGCATGTCGAGGCCGAGGGTGTGGCTGAACCGGGTGGCGACACCCATTCCCCGCTCGCGCGCATCGATCACTTCCGGCCGGCCGGCGTGGTTTTCGAGCGATTCGGACGATTCCTCCGACTCGCCGACGACCCGTCCATCCCCCGCGATGACGGTCAATCGTCCACCGATTTCGCGCGCGTGACGCGCGCAGAGCCGGTCGAGCTCGGCTCCCTCGACGCCCCACGGCAGACCATCGGCCGCCAGCTTTACCTCGCGCTCGAGCCGCGTCGTCAGTGATTGAACGTAGAGACGTCGAAAGGTACGCGACCAGTAGAACGAGGCGCACGAGGACGATCGCCAGCACGACCGCGAAGACCGGCGCGAGGAGCTGGATCGAGAGCCGCCGCACGGGCCGCTACGACCGTGTTCCGGTCTTGCGCAGCGGCTTGTCGAGCGCGTCCGGCTTGAACTTGTAGCCGACGCCGCGCACCGTGAGGATCAGCTCCGGGTCGGCGTCGTCGCGCTCGATCGCGCAGGCGGAGGCGGCCGCACGTGCACGTCGACCGTGCGCGGCTCGACGTGGGTGTCCGGGCCCCACACGAGATCGAGAAGCTGGCCGCGCGTCGAAGACGCGGTTCGGGATTGCGGCACGAAGAACCGCAGCAGCTCGAACTCGCGCAGCGAGAGCTCGATCTGCTTGCCGTCGAGGTACACCTCGTAGGTGTCGAAGTCGATGCGCAGCCGGCCCCGCTCGTACGACCTCGTGCGGCCGCTCCACCTCCGGACCGTACGCGCGGCGCAGCAGCGCCTTGCACGCGCGCGACCAGCTCGCGCGGGCTGAAGGGCTTGGTCACGTAGTCGTCGGCGCCCATCTCGAGCCCGACGCACCTTGTCGACCTCGGCGGCGCGGGCGGTGAGCATCACATCGGCAGCTTCGCCGTGTCGCTCGTCGCGCGCGCAGCCGCCGGCAGACCTCGAGCCCGTCCATGCCCGGGCAGCATGAGGTCGAGGACCACCAGCGCCGGGCGCTCGCGCGGACGAGCGCGAGCGCCGCGCTCGCCGTCGGCCGCCTCGAGCACGCTCGAAGCCCTCCTGCTCGAGGTTGTAGCGCACGAGGTCGCGGATGTCCGTCTCGTCCTCGACGACCAGGATCTGACGTGCGGCTCTCGCTCATTCGAGATCGGCAGCCGTCGCCGGGAGCGAGCGTCGAGGTGGCGGATGCTCTTGCCCTTCACCATGAAGACCACCATCTCCGCGATGTTGGTCGCGTGGTCGGCGATGCGCTCGAGGTACTTCGAGATCGAACAGGATCTGCGTCGCCCGAGAGATCGTCTGCGGATCCTCGACCATGTAGGACGAGCAGCTCGCGGAACATCTGGTGCGTGCAGCGCGTCGACGACGTCGTCCTGCTCGACGCACCTGCAGCGCCAGCTCGCGTGTCCTCGCGCACGAAGGCATCGAGGCTCTCGCGCAGCATCGCCTGCGCCTCTTTCGCCATGCGCGGGATGTCGATGTAGGGCTTGAGCGGCGGCTCGTCGTTGAGCTCGAGGGCGCGCTCGCAGATGTTCACGGCCATGTCGCCGATGCGCTCGAGGTCGGTGGTGATCTTGAGCGCGGTGGTGATGAGCCGCAGGTCGCGGGCGGCCGGCTGATGCAGCGCGAGCACCTTCAAGCACTGCTCGTCGATCTCGACGTCGAGCTGATTGACCTCGTGATCGCGCTCGATCACGTCGCGGGCGAGGTCGGAATCGTCGCTCGACGAGCGATTCGATCGCGCGGGCGATCTGCTGCTCGACGAGCCCGCCCATCCGCAGCAGCAGCTGCTGAAGCGTCTGAAGCTCCTCTTCGTAGTGTCGATCGGTGTGGAGGGTCATGATCGTCTCCTCCCGGTCATCCGAACCGCCCGTGATGTAGTCCTCGGTCTCGCGCTTCTCCGGGGTCGTGAAGATCTGTCTCGGTCGGTCCGAACTCGATGAGCCTGCCCAGATAGAGGAACGCCGTGACGTCCGAGACCCGCGCGGCCTGCTGCATGTTGTGGGTCACGATGACGATCGTGTAGCGCTCGGCAAGCTCGTGGATCAGCTCCTCGATCTTCGTCGTGGCGATCGGGTCGAGCGCGGAGCAGGGCTCGTCCATGAGGATCACCTCGGGCTCGACGGCGATGGCGCGAGCGATGCACAGACGCTGCTGCTGTCCGCCGGAGAGCGAAAGCGCGCTGTCGTTCAGCCGATCCTTCACCTCGTCCCAGAGCGCCGCGCCGTGGAGGCTCTTCTCGACGACGGCGTCGAGCCGTCCTTCCTGCGCGTTCCCGCGATCCGCAGGCCGTAGGCGACGTTGTCGTAGATCGATTTCGGGAAACGGGTTCGACTTCTGGAAGACCATGCCGACGCGCTGGCGCAGCGCGACCACGTCGATCGCCGGGTCGTAGATGTTGGTCGCCGTCGAGCAGGATCTGGCCGCGGATGTCGACGTCGTCGATCAGGTCGTTCATGCGATTCAGACAGCGCAGGAGCGTCGACTTGCCGCAGCCCGAGGGGCCGATGAAGGCCGTCACTCTTCGCTCCGGGACCTCGAGATCGATGTCCTGAAGAGCGACCTTCTCTCCGTAGCGCAGCACCAGATTGCGGATCTGGATGATCGGGCGCGGCGATGCCTGGGCCGACGGCGACGCCTCGCGTCCCGAGCCGATCGCCGCGCGCTGCACGCGCCGGCTCCAATTGTACGTTCGAGCTTCGCTCGGTCGCTGTGGTCTCCATGATCGATCCTTCCGCGCGGGGGCTCACCCTGGGAACCTTCATACGGCCGACAGCTGGAGCCGCTTTCTCAGGCGGTTCCGGATGGTGATGGCGGTCAAATTGAGCAGCAGCACGATCGCGAGCAGCAAAACCGTCGTCATGTAGACCATCGGTCGCGCCGCATCGACGTTCGGCGACTGAAAGCCGACATCGTAGATATGGAAGCCGAGATGCATGAACTTGCGCTCTAGATGAAAGAACGGGAAGAAGCCATCCAGCGGGAGCGCGGGCGCAAGCTTGACGACGCCGGTGATCATCAGCGGAGCCACTTCGCCGGCCGCACGCGCCATCGCCAGGATGAGGCCGGTGAGGATCGAAGGCAAGACCGCGGGCAGCACGACGCGCCAGGTGGTCTCGAACTTCGTCGCGGCGAGCGCGATCGAAGCCTCGCGGACGCCACGAGGCACGGCGGCGAGGCCTTCTTCGGTGGCCACGATCACCACGGGAACGGTGAGCAACGCGAGCGTCAGAGAAGCCCAGAGAATACCGCCCGTCCCGAACGTCGGGGTGGGCAGCGCTTCGGTAAAGAACCACCGATCGATCGTTCCGCCGACCGTATAGATGAAGAAACCGACCCCGAACACGCCGAACACGATCGACGGCACCCCCGCGAGGTTGTTCACGGCGATCCGCACGGCGCTGACGAACGGTCCTTGTCGAGCGTACTCGCGGAGATAAACCGCGGCGACGATGCCAAGCGGGGTTACCAGCACGCTCATGATGAGCACCATCATCACGGTGCCGAAAATCGCCGGGAAAACACCGCCTTCGGTATTCGATTCGCGCGGGTCGCTCGACACGAACTCCCAGGTCTTGGCGAGATAGAAGCCGGCCTTCTCGAGCGATCCCCATGCGGTTTGGCCGATAGGCGCGCACGATCTTGTCGAACGGGATCTCGAGCGTGCGCCCGTCCCCCGTCATAGCCACGAGCGTCGTGTTCTGCGCCTGACGGAGCCGCTCGAGCCGCTTCATGCTCGCGCCATACTGCTCGTACAGCGCCGCGAGGCGGTCGGTGATCTCGTCAACTTCCGGCCCGCTCGTGACGCCGCGCAGCTCGAGCCCGCGCCGCACGAGGCGCAGGCGTTCTTGCGCGTAGTTGTTGGCTCCGATCTCGTGCCGCTCGATCGATTTGACCTCGTCGTGAAGGCGCTGTGCTTCCGGCAGACGAGCTTCGAGCGCTCGCCACGCGGGCTCGGCCCCGGTCGCCACCGTGCGCTGTACCGTGGTGCACCGCCGTGATCGTACCGAAGAAGTCCCCCCATTCGCGACGCTCGAGCGCCACGAGGTCGGCCGGCAGTTCGCGCGTCACGATGCTCGCTTCGTCGATCCAAAGGAAATCGGAGCCGTAGACGTCGCGATCCCCGCGCTTCACCTGGATGCGATAACGAACCGGGGTTCCCGGCGGGGCTCCGGGGGTCGGAATGGCCTCTCGCGCGGTCACCTGACCCACGACGATCGTGCCGCCGTTGAGAGTGAAGCGCTCGAGATCCCGCGGCCAAAAGAATCCGAGCCCGTTGACGAGGATGAGGAGCACCAAGCCCCCCACCATCAACAAGCTGAGAGCGAGCATCGCCCCAGCCAGCCACACGAAGGGATCGCCACTTCGCCAGAATGCCTTCATAGGGTCCGGTACCTCTGGCGCAAGCGAAGGCGGATGAGCTCCGCCGCGGTGTTCAACAGGAACGTCAGCGCGAACAGCAAGAGCGCCGCGACGAAGAGCACGCGGAACAGCGTCCCGCCGTCGGGTGCTTCCGGGAGCTCGACGGCTACGTTGGCAGAGAGAGCGCGAAAGCCGTTGAAGGGCGACCAGTTCATGATCGGTGTGTTGCCGGTTGCCATCAGCACGATCATGGTCTCGCCAACGGCGCGGCCGAACCCGATCATGACGGCCGAGAAGATCCCCGGGCTCGCGCTCGGCAGCACGACACGCACGGCCGTTTGCCACGGGGTCGCGCCGAGCGCCAGCGAACCCGCCGTGAGGTGCGGCGGTACATTGCCAAGCGAGTCCTCCGCGATCGTGAAGATCACCGGGATCACGGCGAACCCCATCGCCAGGCCGACGACGATCGAGTTTCGTTGATCGTACGTCACGCCGAACACCGACATGAGCCAGCTTCGGTAATCACCACCGAGCAGCGTCGTCTCGATCCATCGCCCGCAGCCGAACGATAGCCACACTCCCGCGAGCACGACCGGTATCAGAAGAAACACTTCGGTTCCCGTCCGCAGCCGCAGACGCCACTCGCCGGGGAGGGTCCGCCAGCCGCCCAGGATGGCCAGCACGAGCACCGAGGTGATCAGCGGGGAGAGGATCAGGCCTGGCACCACCCGTTCGATGTTCGGCGCCAGCCACAGGCCCGCCATGAAGCCGAGAACCACGCTTGGCAGCGCCGCCATGATCTCGACCGTCGGCTTGACGAGCGCCTTCAGGCGCGGGTGCATGAATTGCGAAGCATAGAGGGCAGCGGCGAGCGCGATCGGCACCGCGACGAGCATCGCGTAGAGCGTACCCTTCAGCGTGCCGAAGAGGAGTGGGGTGAGCGAAAGCTTGGGCTCGAAGTCGTCGGTGCCGCCGGTCGATTGCCAGACGTAATCCGGCCGCTCGTACCCCTCGTACCAGACCTTGCCGAAGAGAGCCCGTAAGGTCACTTCCGGATGAGGGCACTCGACGTCCCAGCGAAGCAGCCTTCCCTTCGCGTCGCTCACGACGAGGCCGTCGGATTTGGGAGCGAAGGAAACCGCGGTCACTGCGCTCCCATCGGCATGGAGCGCGAGCAACGTTCCTCCCGTGGTCGCATAGTCGAAACGGAGAGATCCACTCCGATCACCGGTCCAGAAACCCTTGTGCCGTCGGGAGGCAGACAACGTAGCGACGGGAGTGGAATAGGAGGGAAACGTATGGATGAGGGTGAGCTCGGGCTCGCCTTCGGCACCGGGCAGGAGCTGCCACGTCGCGACCCCGCCCGCCTCGTCCCCGACCACGAGCGTGCGATCGCCGATCAAGAACCCGAGCACGGTGATCTTCGCGCGACGTCGGCTGGACACGGGCCTTGCCGTCGCCGGCCGAAGCTCGCTCCCGTGAAGCTCGATGCGCACGACCTCCCCCTGGGTCGTGCCGGCGAAGAGGTTGTCGCCCCGACTATCGACTGCCAACGCCGACACGTCGCCGGCCGTGGCGAGGTCGAGCGCGCTGCGCGATTCTTGCCGCGTCGTCTCCCCGACGAGCGAGGTCTCCTCGGTGACGCGCTCGACGATGACCTGCTTCCCCTCGATCGCCGCGGCCGTGACCAAGCCGCCTTCGCGGACCGAGTGCGCGAGCACCCGGATCGGCCTGCCGCTCGGGTCGATCCGCATCGGCTCGAGCGACCGCACGTCACCCTCCACGCGCCGAGCCTCGCCGCCCCCGGTGCTGTGAAAGGCGATCTCGATCGGTATCACTCGGCCGTCGGAAAGCCCGAGCGCGAGCGATCGTCCGCCGGTCGCCGACACCGCGGTGACTTTCGCCGCGCCGAGCGCCGGCAAGTCTGCGTTGGCCGCGACCGAGCCCGCCGCGAGCGGTACGAAGCGTAGCCCTGCCTCGGTCACTACTGCGGCGAGCGCACGGTATTCGTCCGTCTCCACGGCGAGCGCGCCGCCCGCGAGCCCCGGATTCACAGGGTCGAGCGCGCGTGCCTTTGCCGGTCTTAGCAATGGGTAGACTTCCCCGACGATCACCACGAGGATCGCCAGAATCGCCGCAATGATGATCACGCCGCCGAGAGTGACGACGTGCCGAGCGGCGCGATCGAGGAACGCCCGCCGAGCGAAGCGAGTCGAGAAGACGTGCAGCGGTCGAGCCAGGCGTCTCGGCTCCACCGCCGAGACCGAGTTCGTGGGAGGGGACATTGGCTCGCGTCCCGCCCCGAGCCGCTAGTCCACCTTCTTCAGGTCGTCGTCGACAACGACCATCGGCAACGGGTAGTAGCCGTCCTTCAAGACTTCCTGCTGGCCTTCCTTCGAAAGCACCATCCTCAGGAACTCGCGCGTGAGCGGCTCGAGGGGCTTCCCGGTCGGCTTGTTCACGTAGATGTAGAGGAAGCGCGCGATCGGATAATGCCCGGAATAGGCATTCGCCGCATTCGCCTCGACGCAGGGGCCGCCTTGCTCCTTCGACAGCTTCACAGCCCGCACGCCGGGCGTCGCGTAGCCGATGCCACTGTAGCCGATGCCGTAGCGGTCCACGGTGACGCCCTGCACGACCGACGCGGAGCCGGGCTGCTCCTTGACTTCGTCCTTGTAGTCCCCGTTACCGAGCGCGTGCTCCTTGAAGAAGCCGTACGTGCCCGATGCGGAATTCCGGCCGTAGAGGCTGATCGGTCGATCGGCCCAATCCCCCGTGAGGCCGACCTGCCCCCAGGTCTTGATGTCTTCCTTGTATCCCGATTCGCCGTGACTTCGAGAAAATCGCATCGACCTGCGGGATGGCCAGGCACTCGATCGGATTGTCCTTGTTGACGAACACCGCGAGCGAGTCCACGGCGACCCGTATGGCGGTCGGCTTATAGCCGAACTTCTTTTCGAAGTCGTCGATCTCCGTGTTCTTCATCGTGCGCGACATCGGGCCGAGCTGTGAAGTACCCGCGATCAGCGCCGGCGGAGCCGTGCTCGAGCCCTTGCCCTCGACCTGAATCTTCACGTTCGGGTAGAATTTGTTGAATTCCTCGCTCCAGAACGTCATCAGGTTGTTCAATGTGTCCGAGCCTACGCTCGACAGGCTTCCGGAGATCCCGCCGACCGTCTTGTAAGGTTGCGAGGTTCGCATCGACCAACGGCGCGTCGGCCCGAGCGCGTGACAGCAGAACGACCGTAAGCACCGCTGCCAGCCTGAGATTTCGTCGGGTCTCCCTTCGCATTTCCCTCTTCTCCTCTTCAGCCTACATCTCATTTGTTACGAGATTGTTACTTTTCCGCGACGATTCGCCTACGACTCACCCCCGCTAGAACTTGGTGAGCACGTCCACCTGCCAGCGCACGGCGGTATTCGAGTTGAGGCTGGGAACGTCCTGGACCGGTTCGCTGATCCAGGCCGTGGACAGGAGCGACAGGTTCTTCGTCACGACGTAGCCTGCCTGGAGGATGTGGGCCTTGACGTTGGTGCCGCCGGTGCGGGCCAAAGTCGCTGTCGCTGAAGGCCGAGATCACCGCGTCGGTGTCCAGGCTTTCGTAGGCGTAGGTGAAGAAGAGGTCGCACGGGTCCTTGTACCTGCCGAACGTGATCCCGCCCTGGTAGCCCGTGTCAGCGTTGAATGTGTCCGCGGCGACGTTGATGACGTAGTCGCCGAACAGCCGCACCGGCCACCTCTCCCATGGTGTCGGGATGAGCATGTCCATCGGGATGTCTACGTCGTTGAACGGGTTGATGTAGCGGGTGATCGTGATCGGCTTGGCTGGAGTAATGACTTCTCCCGTCACCGGGTCCACGACCGGCGACGTCAGACCGTTCTTGTTCGGCCCCGCTGTGGAGGGGTTGACGTTCCTGCCGCAGATGAC
Source organism: uncultured delta proteobacterium (assembly GCA_963712515.1). Classification (GTDB taxonomy): domain Bacteria; phylum Desulfobacterota; class Binatia; order JACPRU01; family JACPRU01; genus CAVQIG01. The sequence goes on along the minus strand of CAVQIG010000027.1, from coordinate 618,306 downwards.
CTCCTTGTCAGACAGCTGGACGCAGTTCTGGATGTTGAGGTTGCTGTTGCTGTTCCGCGCCACCGCGATCGAGCTCGGGTCGACGTAGTAGTAGTCGGCGGGGGCGACGGTCAACGCGGCCTTGCCCAGACGCCGAAGTTGAACTGACCCTGAGACCCGTAGATCACCGCCTCACCGGTGTTGCTGTTCTCCTGGAAGATGAACTGCCCGACGTTCAGAGCGACCCCGCGGAAGAAGCCTTCCTTCCTGTCGACCAGCTTGAAGCTCTCGAAGAAGCCCTCGGGGGTCAGGTCCTTGTCGAACACCAACCATGTTCGGCGACGGTGGCACGTAGAACGGCTGGTCGAACTTGCCGCCCATCACCGTCATCCACGGCCGATCGAAGCCGATCCGATCGAGGCCGAGCATCTTGTACGGCGTCAGCTTGATGTAGGCGTTGGCGATGTTGATGTTCTTGAAGGTGAACTCGTCGGTGAAGGTCTGATTGTTGGAGATCGGGTCGTTGGCGTTGCCGCTGGCGAGCTTGAACCCGGCCTCGACCTCGTCCGAGGGATTGATCTTCGCGCCGAAGCGGAGCCGGAAGCGCTGGCGGATGCGATCGTTGGTGCCGTCCTGGAAGAAGGTCTCGTTGCGCACCCGCACGTCGCCGAACAGGGTCACCATCTTGACCCACTCAGGTAACGTCGGGATCGACGAGACGGCCTTCTCGGTCGCCGCCTGCTGCTTCTCCTTCGCGGCCTTCGCCTCGTTGGCTTCGACCGCATCGATGACCCCTTTGTCCTTCAAGATGTCTTCGAGGTCGCGCGCCGCGGCCGTGGTCGCGAGCAGGCACGCGGCACTCAGCCACACCAGCCTCTTCTTCATCGGTGCTCTCCTCTTGGTGGATCGTTCCCGACCGCAACCGCCGCGCCGGCCCCTGCCGATCGCTCGGTTCTTGTTGACTGCGTTCGGGGCGGATTGCACCAGACGCGTGTTACACGCGCAGCGCGAGAACGTGAACGTTTGATGAAGAGGCGCGCTACGAAAAAGCTGTGCAGGACGAGAGGCCGATACGGCGGCCTGCTCTCCGCCGGAAATTCACCGCGACTTAACGATGCGGCGAGCCTGCCGTAACACCGTTGTGCGACCAAGTCCTCATGAGACCTCAGTGGCGCTCGGAGGACTGGGCTGGCGGGAGGGAGGCTTCGGTGACCGAGACGGGCGACGACGTTTGCCCGATCTGCACGCGGAGCCATCGCGCCGGCGAACGGAGTGTCGCGTCGCGGATTCTCCTCGCCGAGGACGATCCGTCGATCGCACATCTGATCGCTTACAACCTCGCGCAAGAGGGCCATTTACTCACCGTGGTCTCCGATGGAAATGCGGCGCTACGGGCGCTGCGCGAAGCGCCTCCAGACCTGCTGATCCTCGATCTGCTGCTGCCGCTCCAGAGCGGCTGGCAGGTGCTGCGCGAGCTGCGCTCGCGTCGCGAATCGCCATCGGCCTCGCTTCCCGTGCTCGTGGTGAGCGCCCTCGCCTGCGAGCGGCTCGAGCGGGAGCTCGGGCAGAGCGGAGCACAGCGTGTGCTCGGCAAGCCTTTTTCCGTGGACGAGCTCCGCGGGACCGTGCGTGACCTTCTCGAAGGCGCATTCACGAGAACGCAATCGTCGGGTCATCCACCCGTAACTGCAGGAGAGTAGGAGACCTCTCACCGGGCGATCCCGGAATCGCCCGTGACAAGCCGAGAGCCGCGCACCCTCCCCGGCTCTCCTCCCGGGGGCGGCCGGCAACGGCCGCCCCCCTCACCCACCTACCGGAATTCATGCCGACTTCATCCGCTGCTCACCGCGCCGAAGCCCACGACTGGTAACGGTGAGAGGATCGCTGACATTCGCGCCGTTAGGAGGTGCTCCATGTTGCTACGAATCGCTTGCGTCCGCTGTCACCTGGCCTCGCTCTGGACCGACGAGCCGCGTTGTTTCTGGCCACCGTCTGTTGCGATCCGCGACGCTGCGAGGCGAAGCTCCTCGACGAGGAATTCCGCGGGGTGAGCCTGCCCGCCGCCGGTCGAATCCGCGCGCGCCGCGCGCCGAGACACGCGTCGAGCTTTAGAGCTGCATCCTTCCATGCTACGCATTCTCAGGATTGGGCCCTGCCAGGGCCGCCCCTCGCTTCCCGCCGATGCGCGAGACCCGCTTCCATGCCGTCGCCTTCGTCGAAAACGTCTCCCTCCGGGACTGGGCGGGCCTCTTTCCCGGGGGACGGCGTTCGACTCACGAGGTGCGCTCGACCCTCGACGGCGGAGGCGAGGTCTTCGCGTATCCGTTCGGCGCGGTGGTGTTTCGCGACGTGCCGGCCGAGCGGCGGGCAGCCGAGCTCGAGAGACTTCGCAAAGCGTATCCCGTGCTCTCTCCGCCGGCGACGCAAGAGCAGTTCTCTGCCCGCGAGGACCCGACGGCGAAGGCAGGAGTGACCGACGGTACCCTCGTCCTCGACCAACTGACCGGGGACCGCGCCGGCGTGGTCGCGCACACCGTCGCGCAGAGCGCGGCGCTCGAATACTACGAGCGAATCGTCGAGGACCTGTTTGCGCGCACCGACAAGCTCGTCGATCGCCTCGAGATGCGCGGGACGGTCTCCTTCCGCACACGACCGCTGCACCGATTCATCGGCGCCGCGGTGAGCGTCCGCAACGAGGTGCTCGCCGTGCTTCACCTGCTCGACAAGCCCGACGAGACTTGGGAAGACCCGGCGATGAACCGGATCTACGACGAGCTGCGAGCCGAGTTCGACCTGGCCGACCGCTTCCACGCCCTCGAGCTGAAGCTGCGTAGCGTCCAAGAGGCGCTGGAGCTCGTGCTCGACGTCGCACGCGACCGGCGCCTTGTGCTCCTCGAGATCGCCATCGTGCTCCTCTTCTGCATGGAGCTCGTCGCCGGCTTTCTGCGTTGACGGATGCCGCGGTTAACTTTTCGCAGCCGTCGGTGAGCCGTCCTTCCGTCACTCGCAGGACGCGTCGTCAGGATTGCCTTTGACGTCGATGTAACACGCCTCGTCGAAGTATCGGCGGCCCTGGAGCTCCTCATAGAACAGAATCGTCCTCTTCCCCGCGGCGGACCTGGTTGGGCCGTGCAAATCGATGCAGATCTCAAGCGTGCCGATCGCGGTTTGCGACCAAGCCTCCACCGACTGCCCGGCGACCCGGCCGCCGCGGATCTTCAGGAAGCGGCCGAGCTCTCCTCGGCCGGAGGATTCTGCTTCGCTCGGCTTCGCCTCCGGAGCGAGCGCTCCAGACGGCGCGTGACGAGAACCGGTAGAAACGTACGAATCCGCGCTTTCGACGTCAGCTCGTTCAGATCGACATCGTAGAGACGGGCGAGCTCTTCCAGGGGGATGTCGAATTTCGTCGAAAGCCGATCGAGGTCCCCGCTTCTCGCCTGCACCTCCCGTGACGATCCGTCGACCATGAATCCGCGCACCCCCTGGCGAGCCGCCGAGTTTGTCAGCGCGGCGGCCTTACAATCCATATCACGGCATCCCACAACCGCAAGCGCGCGCTCTCCCCCCATAACAGGTCGACGGAACTGCGGATCCTGGCCGGGAGACCTCGGTGGCGAACCGCTCATTTCCCCGGCCGGATATCAATCGACTTCACGGAACAGTCCGTTCACCAAGCCTTTATGCCACCTTGACCTCGCCACGGGTCCTGCGGTTTAAGGTCTGTTTGATGTCCACGCAGGCCGCTACCGCGACTCCGGAATCCCGAACCGAAGCAAGCGCCGCCACGAGCGCGAGCCCGTTTCTCAACCGCGAACTCTCGCTCCTGCAGTTCAACCTTCGCGTGCTCGAGCAATCGCGCGATCCGTCGACTCCGCTCCTCGAACGGCTTCGTTTCCTCACGATCTCGAGCTCGAATCTCGACGAGTTCTTCGAGATCCGCGTGGCGGGGTTGAAGCAGCAGATCGCGGCCGGAGTCGCGAGGGCGGGCCCCGACGGCCTTCGCCCGCAGGAGGTGCTGCTCCGGGTCTCCGAATCCGCCCAGCGGCTCGTCCGCGAACAGTACGAAATCCTGAACGAACTCTTGCTGCCGGCTCTCGATCGCGAGGGGATCCGCATCCTCAAGCGATCGACGTGGAGTCCTCCGCAGCGGCGCTGGATCCAACGCTACTTCGAGCGCGAAGTGCTTCCGGTGTTGACGCCGATCGGCCTCGATCCCGCGCATCCCTTCCCGAAGATCGTCAACAAGAGCCTCAACTTCATGGTCTCGCTGCAAGGCACGGACGCCTTCGGCCGGCAGAGCGAGCGCGCGGTCGTCCAAGCCCCTCGCGTGCTGCCGCGGCTGATCCAGCTACCGGCCGAAGTCGCGCAGGCGCCGTTCGAATGCGTCATGCTGTCGTCGATCATCCATGCCCACGTCGGCTCGCTCTTCCCGGGAATGGCTGTAAAGGGCTGCAATCAATTCCGCGTCACCCGCAACAGCGACCTGTGGGTGGACGAAGAAGAAGTCGAGGATCTGCTGCACGCGCTGCAAGGTGAGCTCTTCCGGCGGAACTACGGCAGCGCCGTTCGCCTCGAGGTGACCACGAACTCGAGCGCCCCGGTGACCGAATTCCTCCTCGAGCAGTTCGAGCTCTCACGTGAAGATCTCTTCATCGTCGACGGGCCCGTGAACCTCAATCGCCTGTCGCGGCTCTACGATTTCGTAGATCGACCCGATCTGAAGTACCCGCCCTTCACGCCCGGGGTCGGCAGGGCGCCCTCGGCGAGCGAGGACATCTTCGAAACGATCCGCACGCGCGACGTGCTGCTCCACCATCCGTACCAGACGTTCGCGCCGGTCGTGGACCTCGTCCACCGGGCGGCGGACGACCCGAACGTGCTGGCGATCAAGCAGACCCTTTACCGCACGGGCAAGGACTCTCCGATGGCGGAGGCCCTGCTTCGCGCCGCCCGCGCGGGGAAAGAGGTGACCGCGGTCGTCGAGCTCCGAGCACGCTTCGACGAGCAAGCCAACATCGAGCTGGCCACGCGGCTCCAGGAGCTCGGCGCCAAAGTCGTCTACGGAATCGTCGGCTACAAGACGCACGCCAAGATGCTGCTCGTCGTGCGCCGCGAAGGGAACACCCTGCAACGCTACGTGCACATCGGCACCGGCAACTATCACACGGCCAACACGCGACACTACACCGACATCAGTCTGCTCACCTGCAACGAAGCGATTGGCGAGGACGTCCACAATCTCTTCCAACAGCTGACCGGGCTCGGGCGAGTGAGCGAGCTGAAGAAGCTCCTGCAGTCACCGTTTTCGCTGCACAAGGTGCTCGTCGACTCGATCGAGGCGGAGGCGGAAAACGCACGCCAGGGTAAGCCGACTCGCATCGCCGCCAAGATGAACGCACTGATCGAGCCGACCATCATCGAGGCGCTCTATCGTGCCTCGCAGGCGGGCGTGCCGATCGACCTGATCGTTCGCGGCATGTGTTGCTTGAAGCCGGGAGTCGCGGGACTTTCCGAGAACATTCGCGTGCGCTCGATCGTCGGACGCTTCCTCGAGCATTGTCGAATCTTCTATTTCCTCGCCGGGGGTCAGCATCTGACCTACTGCGGCAGCGCGGACTGGATGCAGCGCAACTTCTTCGGCCGCGTCGAAGCGTGCTTCCCGATCGAGGACCCGGAGCTACGCGAGCGAGTCGTTCAGGAGGGCATCACGATGTCCCTCGAAGACGACTCTCAAGCGTGGGAGCTTCAGCCGGACGGTACCTACCGCAGGGCCGAGCCGAGGGGTGGGGAGCCGAAGCGTGCTCAAGAGATGTTGCTCGCACGCCTGGCGACCCGGATCGGATAGGCGCCGGCGAGCGCGGATCGACGTGCGGCGCTCGAGCCCTTCGCTCTCCGCGGCGCCATCGTGTAGCGACGGAGTGAGGGCTTGACCCAAGAAAACGACGATGCGGTGGAAGGCGCGGAAGCCCCGGGCGCCGCTCCTCGAGGAACGTCGGGGAACGCCGATGCACTCGGACTGTCGAAGCTCGTCAAGGAACACCTCCACGACTTCTCCGCGGTGCTCGACAAGGTTCTCGCAACGGGTGACCCCGATGCGATTCACGACCTGCGCGTCGTCACGCGTCGCCTCCAGCAAGTGCTCTCCGCTCTCGCGCCGTCGCCCCGGCCGAAGCGCGTTCTGCGCCTTCGCAAGACGCTCCGGCGCGTGCGTCGAGCGCTCGGCGCCTGGCGCAACTACGACGTGATTCTCGAAACGGTGGCGCAGCGCCGTAAAGCCACCCGCAGCCCGCACAAGCGTGCGGCGTGGACCCTCGTGCGCGAGCACCTCGAGAAGCGGCGCCTCGACGAGATGATTCGCGCCCGGCGCAGGCTTCTCGGCAAAGACTTGTCGAGCTTCGCCGATCGCCTCGAGGCCGTGATCACGGATCTACTCCAGCAGACGCAGCCGCGCGACGTCGAGCGCTCGGTTCTCGCCCGCGTCGAGGCGGCCTGGCGTGACTGGCAAGCCGCACTGACGAGGGCCGAGCAGAGCTCCGGTGTCACGACCGTGCATGGGCTGCGTATCGCGACCAAGCGCCTCCGCTACCGCGTCGAACTCGCCCGGGCGCTCGGTGACGAAGCCGCCGAGCCTGTTCTGGAGTGGGCCCGCGACGTGCAGCACGAACTCGGCGATTGGCACGATCACCAAGTCCTGCAGCAGCTCATGGCCGAGGCGCTCGCCCGGCCGGAGGTCCTGCTCGGCGCGGCCGAGATCGTGCGGGTCGCGCTCGCGGAGCTCGACCGGGAACGACGCTCCGCCCCGGCCGCAGACACGACGATCGTTCGCCGCACGCGGCCGGAAGACGGCCGCATGGCGATGGAGCGCTGGCCGGGCTGGCAGACATCGTCCTCGTGAGACGCGGCCGCAACGTCCCGATCTGCGACGGCGTCCGCTCGCGCTTTTTCACCAAGGCATAACGTCCCGATCGCCTGACCGAAACAGGCGTCGTGCATCATTGCAGGCGTGAGGACGCGGCAAGCCGGCGGTTCCTCGGAGAGGCCAGGACGGATGAGCGAGCTCACCGATTGCCTCGCCTTCGAACCCTCGTCCGGTCTCCTGCCGGAGCCGCTCGCCCCGCCCGCCGATTGCGGTACGCTCGCGAGCGAGGTTCGACGGCTTCCCGCTTCGGCCGTTTTGGCGCGCAGCGGCGCGCTCGTCGCGTTCTTGGCCGGCGCCGATGCGGTCCCTCACCTCCTCTACGAGATCGGCCGCCTTCGCGAGCTCACATTCCGCGCGGTCGGCGAAGGGACCGGGAAGCGGATGGACCTCGACTGGTTCGACTCGCACTATCTCCACCTCGTGCTCTGGAACGAGCAACGCAGCGAGGTCGTCGGGTCGTACCGCTGCGGCGCCACCGATGCGATCGTGCCGCGCTTCGGTGTCGACGGTCTCTACACGGCGACGCTCTTCGCCTACGAGAGCGCGCTCGTCGCCCGGCTCGTTCCGGGGCTGGAGCTCGGGCGCTCCTTCGTCCGCCCCGAATACCAGAAGACCTACTCCGCACTCTTCCTGCTGTGGCGGGGGATCGGTGAGTTCGTCGCGCGCAATCCTCGCTACAAGCTCCTCTTCGGGGCCGCCAGCGTCAGCAACGAATTCCGCGAAGAGACGCAGCGGCGGATCGTCGAGTTTTTGCGCGAGGCGAGCTTCCTGCCGGCGCTGGCGCGATTCGTCAGATCCTGCAGCTCACTCGAAGCGAGCTTCGCGTCGTCCTCCCGGCCGCGGGTCACGCCATCGCGGGACCTCGGCGCTCTCGATCGCGAAGTTCGCGAGCTCGAGCGCGGGGAGAGAAGTCTACCGGTACTTCTGAAACAGTATCTGAAGCTCGGCGGTCGCGTGCTCGGCTTCGCGCGCGACAGGGCCTTTCGAGACAGCCTCGACGCCTTGATCCTCGTCGATCTCTCTAGCGCACCGCCGGAGGCGCTCACCCGCTACATGGGAGAACAGGGGTTGCGCGCGTTTCTCGAGTACCATCGCCCGAGTCACACGCGCCGCGACGAGTGCTGGCCCTCACGATGAGCGCCAAGGATGCCGCCCGGCGGCGAGTCACGGAGGCCGCCGATTCGCTCGTGGCCCTCAGCCGCCGGATTCACGCCCACCCGGAGCTCGGCTTCGAAGAGGTGCAGGCGTCGCGATGGCTGGCCGACGGGCTCGAGCGAGCGGGGTTCGGGGTCGAGCTCGGCGCTTGCGACCTGCCGACGGCATTCCTCGCGCGGGCCGGCTCGGGTCCGCTCCACCTCGCGATCTGCGCCGAATACGACTCGTTGCCCGAGATCGGCCACGCCTGTGGGCACAACCTGATCGCCGCGATTGGTCTCGGCACTGCGATCGCGCTCCGTGACCTCGTCGACGATCTCGGCATCTCGCTGGCGATCGTCGGCACCCCGGCGGAAGAGCTCGGCAACGGCAAGGCTCTGCTTCTCGAACGCGGCGCATTCGACGGAATCCATGCGGCCATGATGGTCCACCCCGCGCCTCTCGACGTCGCCGAGCCGCCGCTCCTCGCGTTCACGCAGTTCGAGGTCGAGTATTCAGGACGAGGAAGCGACCCCCCTGGGGCTCATGAGCTCGGAGTCGACGCCGCGGCGGCCCTGACCGTCGCGCAGGTCGCGCTCGGGCTCTTCCGCGCGGAGCTCCGCCCGACGGATCGGCTTCACGGGATCCTCACACACGCCGGCGAATCGCCCGATCGGATCTCCGCGCGCGCAGCCGCAACCTACATGGTGAGGGCCCAGAACGTGGCCGGCCTCGAGCGGATCCGCCGCCGAGTCGAGCGCTGCTTCGAGGCCGGCGCGCTCGCGACCGACACACGTCTTCGCATTCGCGCGGCGCACGAGCCTTACGCCGAGATGCGCCACGACCACGTCCTGGCCGAGCTCTACCGGGCGAATGCGGAGGCTCTCGGCCGCTCGTTTCCCGACCTCCGGGCTCTCCTCGAGCGTGGCACCGGCTCGACCGACATGGGGAACGTCTCGCAGGTCCTGCCGGCGATCCATCCGGCGATCGGCATCGATTCCCTTCCCGCCGCGAACCATCAGCCCGAGTTCGCCGCTCACTGCGTGAGCGCGGCCGCCGATCGCGCGATCCTCGACGGGGCAATCGCCTTGGCCTGGACGGCGATCGACGTCGGCCGAGACGAGACGCTGCGGACGCGGCTCCTCGCACGAGAGGGCTTCTGATCGTGGATCGCGAAGGGTTCGAGCGTACGATCGATTCGGCGAGCACCGTGGGCGAAGCCTCTGTGCGGTTTGCAGAACGCGCCGTCATCCGTTCCCTGGACGCTGGCTCCGAGTTGGGGGGCGCGCTGCTCGGAGCGCTGCGGCGCGACGGCAACGCGCCGGTGGCCGGCCGCCCGCCGGCGCCGAACGCGAGCGCACCCGCGCACGTCGCATCATGAGAATCCGCGCCATCGGACGTCTTCTCCTCTTGGCCGTGCTCGTCACGGCCGGCAACGTCTTCGCGAGGATTCGCTTCGCGCGCTCACTCGCCCCGCAAGCCCGCGCGCGTGAGATGTATCATCGCCTCTCGGGAGCTCTCGTGCGGCTCCTCGGCGTCCGCGTCGAGCGCAGCGGGAGACTCCCCCTCAACCTGTGCATCGTCGTCGCAAACCATCGCTCGTACGTCGACATTCCGCTGATGCTTTCGCAGATTCCTTCGGCCTTTCTCGCCAAGTCGGAGATCGCGCGCTGGCCCCTCTTCGGCGCCGCAGCTCGCCTTTGCGGAACCGTGTTCGTCGAGCGCGACGACCGCCGGTCGCGCAAGCGCGCCCTCGAGCACCTCGGCGCCCTGCTCGACGGCGGCGAACGCATCGTCGTATTTCCCGAGGGAACGACGTCGACTGGCCCGGGTTGTCTGCCGTTTCGCCCGGGGGTGTTCCGTCTGGCCGTCTCGAAGGGCATCGCGGTCGTCCCAGTCGCGATCGCCTATCGCGACGCACGCGACGCGTGGGTCGACGACGAGGGCTTCGTCGGCCATTTTCTCGAGCGCTTCGGCGGTCGCCGGATGCACGTGGTCGTCGCCATCGGACCGCCGATCTTGGCAGGGGATCCGATCATTCTGAAGCGGGCCGCCGAGCGCTGGATTGCGGAACGCTTGGCCATCCACGACGAAGCGATGGAACCCGCCGTCGAGAACGCCCCGGACCTCGGCGCCTCGTTCGCTTCCATGAGCCTCCCATAAGCCGACCCCGCACTGCTGCAATTCTCTTCTCGAACAGGCAAAATGGCGGCGGATTCGAATCCGCCGCCATGAGGATCGCCGCGATCGACATCGGCTCCAACTCGATTCACATGGTGATCGCGCGCGTCGGGCGCGCGGGCTTCGAGATCGTCGATCGTGCGAAAGAGATGGTGGGGCTCGGCCGTTCGACGCTCAGCACCGGCCGCCTTTCGCCCGCGGCGATCGACGTCGGCTTCCGCACGCTCGAGACTTTCAAGCGTCGCGCCGAGAAGCAGGGAGCCGACCCGATTCTCGCCGTGGCCACCAGCGCGGTCCGGGAGGCCAAGAACGGCGGCGAGTTCGCGCTGCGCGTGTGGGACCGCCTCGGGCTCCACGTCGACGTGATCACCGGAGTCGAGGAGGCGCGGCTCATCTTTCTCGCCGCGGCGCACGCGGTCGACTTTCGGCGCCAGCGGCCGATCGTCGTCGACGTGGGTGGCGGTAGCGTCGAGATCATCGCCGGCCAGGGAGACCAGATCCGCTGGATCGAGAGCCTGAAGCTCGGCGTCGTGCGCCTCACCGAGCGCTTCCTGAGATCCGATCCCCCTGAGCCACGCGAGATCGCTGCTCTTCAATCACATCTCGATCGAACGCTCGCGCCCGTTTTCCGGCGCGCACGCAGGTTCCGGCCTTCGCTCCTCGTCGGCACCTCAGGCACGCTTCTCAACCTCACCGCCATGGCGGCCGCGCTCGAGACCGGCAAGACGCCGGCCCGCATCCACAACCGAACGCTCACGCTGCGGCGCCTCGCAGCCGTCCGCGAAAAGGTATTCGCGTACGACGCCGACGGGCGATCCGAGCTAGTCGGACTCGACCGGCGACGCGTCGACCTGATCCCCGCCGGCACGCTGCTGGCGGAAACGTTGATCGAAGGTTTCGCTCTGAACCAGCTTCGCGCTTGCGATTGGGCGCTGCGGGAAGGCATCCTTCTCGACTTCATCGCCAAGCATGCCGACGAGGTGGCCGCCGCCGATCGTGTCCCCGACCTCCGGCGCCGCAGCGTCCTTCAGCTCGCCGAGCGCCTGCGCTCGGACGCGGCACACGGACGGCACGTCGCCGCGCTCGCGCTCAAGCTCTTCGATTCGATCCGCGCCCTTCACGGCCTCGGGCGCCGCGAACGGGAGCTACTCGAATTCGCCGCGTTGCTCCACGACGTCGGCCTATACGTGAATCACAGCAAGCACCACCGCCATTCGCAGTATCTCATCACCCACGGGGAGCTTCGCGGATTTACGCCCGAAGAGATCGCGGTGATCGCGGCGATCGCCCGGTTCCACAAGGGGGCGCCGCCAAAGCCGGCCCACGAAGAGCTGACCGAGCTCTCGCCCGAAGCCCGGCGCCTGGTGATCGAGCTGACGGCGATCCTCCGTGTCGCGGACAGCTTCGACCGCAGCCACCACGGTGTCGTGCGCGACCTCCGGATCGCGCGACGCAACGGCCGGCTGACCGTCCGGCTCGACACGGCGGGTCGCGACGCGGCCCTCGAGCTCTGGGGAGCCGAGCGTAAGTCGGATCTCTGGGAGAAGTGCTTCGACATCGACCTCGAGTTCGAGCTGGAGCGTGAGCGAAGAGAGTCGCGGCGATGAGCGAACAGGCGTGTCATCGGCCGCGGCGGATTCTCGCCCAGCGAAGCGCACGCTCGAACTTCGACTGCCGGCAAGGCTTCAGCGCATAGTCTTCTCCGAGCGCCCGGACGATTCGTCGAAGATCTCCCTCGTCCCCTCCGAGCAGCTCCACCTCGATCTCGTACGATCGTCTCGAGATCGCGAACACCGACCCGGTGGAGGTCGTATCGTCCCAAGCGCCTTCGTCGGATCAGCGCGTGGAAGGTCGCTCGATTCGGCGCTTCGAGCTTGGCCTCGACTTCCATTTCCCTGCAGCGAACCTCGAGGGAGACTTCGTGGCTCAATCCAGCTAAGGAGGGTCTTTACCATGGAACTCTACCTGGTGCGCCATGCGATCGCCGAGGAGTCGTCGTCGACAGGTCGAGACGCCGATCGCGCCCTCACCCGAGAAGGCGAGGCGAAGATGCGGCGCATCGCACAAGGCTTGCGCGCGATCGAGCTGCGACTCGACCTCATCCTGACCAGCCCGTACCGCCGCGCCGCCGAGACGGCGGACGTCCTCGCGGCGGCGCTCGGCGGCGTCGAGCGGCGGGCGCTCGCGGAGCTTGCCGCCGCCGGTGACATGGGCGCGCTGCTCGCGGCGCTGCGGCCCTACCGACAGATCGAGGCGCTCGCTCTGGTCGGGCACCAGCCCGACCTCGGTCACCTCGCGTCACAGATCATGACCGGGTCACCGGATCTCTGCCCTTTGCCGTTCAAGAAGGGCGGCGTCGCTTGCCTGGAGATCCCTTCCCCGCGCGGCAACCTGCGGGGGGACCTCGCTTGGTTCATGACCCCGAAGCAGCTCCGCGCACTGAGCGCACACTGACCGCCGCAAAAAAAGCAGCCTGATGGCCTTTTGGTCAGCCGCGGCTCACGACGTCGAGAAAGCTCCGAATCATGCGGAAGGTCAGTCCCCAGATCGTGCGATCTCGGTAGATGTACGCAGGCAAGCGCATCGGCTGGCCGTTGATGAAGTACTCGACGATCGACTCGTTTGCGGGTTCCGCCAGAAAGTCGAGCGGAACCCAAAGCACGCTCTGGACCTCGTGGTTCGGTCGCGGCTCGACCGGTTCCTCCAGCGCGAACACGAACGGGCTGATCACGAGCGGGAGCTGACGGCCGCGCGCGACACCCTGAACCTCGTCGATCGGGCCGATCAGCCGAGCGTGGCGGCGCAGATCGATGCCTACCTCCTCGTAGACCTCGCGCAGCGCGGTCTGGAGCACATCGGGGTCGTCGGGATCCTTGCGGCCCCCGGGAAAGCCCATATGCCCCGACCAAGGGTCAGCCTCGTGCTCGGCGCGATGAATGAAGAACAGATGGACGTCGTCGGCCCGAGGCTCGAGAACCATCGCGACCGCGGCCCGAGACGGCTCACCATCGAGCGCGACGCGTTGCGCACGGTGCGCGCGCAGCGATCGCTCGAGCGCTTCGAGCTTCTTCCGAGAGGCGTCCACGTGCCGCGATCTTGCCACCGCGCGCGCGGGGATACCACTGGCGAGCCTGCGTCACGGACGCTCCGCGCGAACGCGGATGAAGCTGACGGCGGCTGCGCGCTGCCTCTTGCGGGCACGCTGCGCCGCGAACGCTCAGAGCCGAGCCGCGGCCTCTGCGAACGCCTGGCTGAGCTCGTCGTAAGTTCTCGTCACCGGAAACTGCGGGAAGTCTCGTATGACGTTGTCAGGCGGGCGGAAGAGTATCCCCGCATCCGCCGTGGCGAGCATCGTCGTGTCGTTGTACGAGTCACCCGCGGCAATTACCCGAAACGCGAGCCCGTGCAGGGCCTCGACGGCCTTTTTCTTGCCGTCCCGCTGGCGCAGGCGATAGCCGGCGATTCGTCCCGCGCGATCGATCTCGAGCGTGTTGCAGAACAGCGTCGGCCAGCCGAGCTTGCGCATCAGCGGCCGGGAGAACTGCTCGAAGGTATCGGAAAGAATGATCACCGAACACCGCTCCCGCAGCCCGTCGAGAAACGCCAACGCACCTTCGAGAGGCTCCATCTCGCCGATCACTCGCTGAATGTCGGCGAGCTTCAAGCCGTGGCGATCGAGGATCTCGATCCGCCCGCGCATGAGCTTGTCGTAGTCGGGCTCGTCGCGCGTCGTGCGCCGCAGCGCCTCGATTCCGGTGCGCAATGCCACGTTGATCCAAATCTCGGGAACCAGGACTCCTTCGAGATCGAGACAGGCGACGTGCATGCCGTGAACCTTATTTCATGTTGCCGGACACGCGCAAAGTCAGGATGCTTGTGGACTTCCTCCGGGGACGGCTAGGGTCCAAAACGGTGAGATCGCGAATCGCCTCTGCCCGCGCGGCGTCCGCTACCGCGCTGATGATCATCGCGGCTCTCGCTCTGGTGGCTTCCGCCGAGACGGTTCACGTCCAATTTGAGGGCGGCAAACTCTCGCTCGCGGCGACAGCCGCACCCGCCGCGGACGTGCTCAAGGCGATCGCCGACAAAACCGGCGTGCGCTTCGTCGTCGACTCGGAGGTCAAGCCCGGTCCGATCACGATCGATATCGACGCCATGCCGCTCGAGCGAGCGATCCGCAACCTTCTCACGGCGATTCCCCAGGCCGCGGGGCATACCATGACGTACGCGAGCGATCCGCGCGGCGAGCCACTGCTGGTCCAGGTGACGCTCTTCGGACCGGGCAAGGCGCCTGCGGAGCGCGGCTCGACCGTCTACTCCGCCTCCGCGCAGGTCGCAGCGCCGGTCATGGTCGCCACCCCCGATCTCGAGGCGGGAGAGGACGAGTTGATCCAGGCAGGCGTCCCGCCCCAAACCGCGGAGCGGGTCATCAACCTCAACCGCGATGTGCAGAATCTGCGGGTGACTCCGGTCCCCGGGAGCTATCGCCCGGAGGACCTCTCCCCCGCTTCCCGCGAGCAATTGCAACCGCTGCTCGACCGGGGCGTCCCCATGGAGCGTGCCGTGCAGATGCTGCTGCTCCAGGAGCGCTACCGGCAGACGCTCAAGAAGCTACAAAGCATGCCGGCCGGAACGACATCCGTCCCGCGGTCAACGCCGCCGGCACGCTAGCTCGGTAGGATGCCCCCGACCGGAGACGGGATCGCGACCAACGGGAGCGATCTGTGAGGCAGACTCTTAGCGTGGTAGGATCTACGGCAAATACACGTCACGCGACCAACGGGAGCGCGCACACAGCTTGTATCGCGACCAACAGGGCAATGTGTGACACGCAACGTCGAGCCTGCGCTCACGCTTGGTACGACTCGCGAAGCTCCAACGCCTTGGCGTACTTCAGGAAGACGTAGAACCCCGCCGTCGCCGCGACGAAGAAGCCCGGCCAACCTTCGAGGATCCCGCGGTCGACTAGCAGGGAGCGAAAGAACCTCCACGCGGGGCGCACCAGAAGTTGGCCTCCCCCGACGCGACCACGTTTGAGCTCCTCGACGGCCGAGATGTCGGTCAGTCGGTTCACAGTGACCAGGTGCTGCGACACGTCGGCATACGTGAAATGCAAGAGGCTCCCGGAGAGCCGGCGGGTGTGTCCCTCGATCAGCACCTTCTCGTGAGGGTTGACACCGCCCCAGCGTGCCTTGGTGCGGCGGAACAGCCGCAGACGGTAGTCTGGATACCACCCGCCGCGATACCACCAGCGTCCGAGGTAGTGCACGAGCCGGGGAACGTAGAAGCCGTCGATCCCGGGCGCCCCGTCGGCGAGCTCGTGCTGGATCTCCGCACGCAGCTCGGCCGATACCCGCTCGTCGGCATCGAGGTTCAACACCCATTCGAGCCTAACCTGATCGAGGGCGAACTGCTTTTGCTCGCGGTATCCCGGCCAATCGCGGATGAAGATCCGATCGGTGAATTCACGGACGATGTCCAACGTCCGGTCGGTGGAATGGGCGTCGATGACGACGATCTCGTCGCACCACGTCACGCTCTCGAGGCAGGCCCGGATGTTGTCCTCCTCGTTGTAGCAGACGATGATTGCCGAAACTTGGGCGCGCCGTCGTTGCATCGGAGCCTCGACTGTCCGCGACCGCTCGGCGGGTGTCAACCGCCGGGGGGCCGCATTGACGGGCCGCCGAGAAAACGCTTTAACTTCAGACTCTCATGCGTCACTTCCTGCGGGCCGCGTGGCAGGGCTGGAAGCGGATAGCCGAGAAGATCGGCCGCTTCCAGGCGAAGCTTCTTTGGGGGCTTCTCTACTTCGTCCTGGTCGCGCCGTTCGCCTTGGGCGTGAAGGTGTTCTCGGATCCCCTTCGCATCAAGAAGCGGCCATCGCCGAGCTGGTGGCTGGAGAAGCCGCGCCAGACTTTGACTCTGGAGGACGCCCACCGGCAGTTCTGAGGTGCCGTCGACTGCGGAGCACCGCCGAACGCGAAAGCGTCCGCGAGCGCTTGCGGTTGCCGCTGGTTGGCAATCCGGTTCGCGCCTCGATTCCCCGCATGAAGATTCTCGGGATTTCCTGCTTTTACCACGATGCAGCCGCGGCGCTGATCGACGACGGTCGCCTGGTCGCCGCCGCCGAGGAGGAGCGCTTCTCGCGGAAGAAGCACGATTCGGGCTTCCCCGAAGCCGCGATCCAGTTCTGCCTCGAGCAAGGTGGAATCGCCGCGCGAGATCTCGACCACGTCGTCTTCTACGAGAAGCCCTTCGTGAAGTTCGAGCGCATCTTGCTCACCGCGCTGCAGAGCTATCCCCGCGCCTGGCGCTCCTTCACCGACGCGATGATGACGTGGATGCACGACAAGCTCTGGGTGAGCGCGCTGATCCGCGAGCGGCTCGGCATAGAAGGCGCGAAGCTGTTGTTCGTGGATCACCACGGCTCACACGCGGCGAGCGCGTTCTATCCCTCTCGGTTCGACAACGCCGCCATCCTCACCGTCGACGGAGTCGGCGAGTGGACGACGGCGAGCTTCGGCGTCGGAGACGGCGTGAACATCCGGCTGCTGCGCGAGATCCGGTTTCCGCACTCGCTCGGCCTCCTCTACAGCGTGTTCACCGCATTCCTCGGCTTCGAAGTGAACGAAGGCGAGTACAAGGTCATGGGGATGGCCCCCTATGGGCAGCCGCGCTACGTCGACAAGGTGTGGAAGCTGATCGAGGTGTCCCGCGACGGGTCCTTCGGTCTCGACATGGACTACTTCGCGTACCACTACTCGCGCGACACCGCGTACAGTCAGAAGTTCATCGACCTCTTCGGCGCGCCACGGAAGCCCGGCATCAACTTCTTCACGGCGAGCTCGGGCTATCCCAGCTACTTCGGCCCGAAGCCGGGCAACTATGCCGCGCTCGTGCGCGACAACGAGCACTACGCCGACGTCGCCGCCAGCATCCAGAAGGTGACCGAAGAGGTCATGTTGAAGATGGTCCGTGCGATCCACGAGGAGACGGGCCTCAAGCGGCTCTGCCTGGCCGGCGGCGTGGCGCTGAACAGCGTCGCCAACGGGCGAATCATCCGCGAAACGCCGATCGAGGAGCTCTACATCCAGCCCGCCGCCGGAGACAGCGGCGGAGCGGTCGGCGCGGCGCTCTATGCGTACCACGCGCTGCTCGGAAGGCCGCGCACCGGCCGCTTCATGGATCACGCCTATTGGGGGAAGGAGTACGGCGACGGCGACGTCCGCGCCGCGCTCGAGCGGCGCGGCTTGCGCTATGCATATCTCGGCGACGAGTCCAGTCTCCTCGACGAAACCGTCGCCGATCTCGAAGCGGGCAAAGTGATCGGTTGGTACCAGGGCCGCTTCGAGTGGGGTCCGCGCGCGCTCGGCAATCGCTCGATCCTCGCCGACCCGCGCCGCGCCGAGATGAAGGACGTCGTCAACACCAAGATCAAGTTCCGCGAACCCTACCGGCCGTTCGCCCCGTCCGTACTGGCCTCGGAGAGCGAGCGCTTCTTCGATCTCGCCGAGAGCGAGCGCCACGACCCGGCGCGCTTCATGCTGCTCGTGGTCCCCGTGAAGAATGACGCGGTGCCCGCGGTCACCCACGTCGACCGCAGCGCCCGTCTGCAGACGGTCTTCCGCGAGACCAACCCGCGGTACTACGAGCTGATTCGACGGTTCGGCGAAGCCACGGGTGTCCCGGTCGTGCTCAACACGTCGTTCAACTTGAAGGGTGAGCCGATCGTGACCACACCCGACAACGCGCTCAACACCTTCTTCGCGAGCGAGATGGACACTCTGGTGCTCGGCAACCACATCGTGCGAAAATCGGAGAACCTATGAAGAAGGCGCTTCAGCGGGCAGCCGGACGATTCGGAATCGTCGCCGAGCTCTTCAGCTTTCTGTGGGAACAAAAGCTCTGGTGGATGATTCCGATGATGACGGTGTTCGTGATCTTCGGCTTGCTGCTCGTCTTCACGCAGGGCTCGGCGCTCGCCCCGTTCATCTACACGCTGTTTTGAGCGGCTCGCGGATGGCCGCGCCTCGATCCGTTCCCTTTCACCGCCCGTCGATCGGCGAGAACGAGATCCGTGCCGTCGTCGAGACCTTGCGCTCGGGCTGGATCACCACCGGGCCGCGGGTCAAAGAGCTCGAAGAGCGCTTTGCCGCCTACGTCGGAGCTCGACACGCGGTGGCGGTCAATTCCGGAACCGCCGCGATCCATCTCGCGCTGCTCGCCGCTGGCCTCGGTCCGGGCGATGCGATCCTGACCTCGCCGATCACGTTTCCCGCCACGACGGAAGCAGCCATCTATTGCGGCGGCGAGCCGCTCTTCGCCGACGTCGATCCGGTCACGCTGAACATCGATCCGGAGAGGGCGGCGGAGGTGCTCGAGCGCGGCCGCGGCCGGGCGCGAATACGCGCGTTGGTTCCGGTCCACTATGCCGGCCAGCCCTGCGCCATGGAGCAGCTCGTGCCGCTGGCCGCGCGCTTCGGCCTCGCGATCGTCGAAGACGCGGCGCATGCTCTTCCCGCTTGGCGCCTCATGCCCTCCGATGAACCCGGACCGACTCCCGCGGCCGCCGAGCCCGCTCCGCCGGGACAACGGTGGCGCATGGTGGGTACGATCGGCGACCTCACGGCGTTCAGCTTCTACGCGACCAAGACGATCACCACCGCGGAAGGCGGGATGATCACCTGTGAGTCTGAGGAGACGGTGGAGCTGCTGCGGAGCCTTCGCCTCCACGGTCTCTCGGGAGACGCATGGAAGCGCTACCGCTCGGAGGGCTCGTGGCGGTACGACGTGGCCCGGACCGGCTACAAGGACAACATGCCGGACGTGCTCGCGGCAATCGGCGTCGAGCAACTGAAGCGCGCCGACGAGCTCGCCGCGGCGCGCCGCCACCTGGTCGACATCTATGGTCAAGCCCTGCGGCCGCTCGAGGAGCATTTGCTCCTGCCGACGGCCGAGCCACGCTCGGTCTCCGCCTGGCACCTGTTCCCGATCCGCCTCCGTGAAGCCTCGCGGCGAGACCGGCTGATCGAGGATCTGCGTGAGCGCGGCATCGGCGCAGGCGTCCACTTCATTCCGGTCCATCTCCATTCGTTCTACGCCTCGACGTACGGCTACCGGCGGGGCGACTTCCCGGTCGCCGAGGCGGCATTCGATTCGCTGATCTCGCTGCCGCTCTGGCCCGGAATGTCCGATGATGACGTGGCCCATGTCGCGGAGACGATCGGGGAGCTGCTCGAAGACTAGCCGGTGACGGGCACGTGGATCGATCGCCGGGTCCTCGGCCCCCGCGGGCTAGACGAGCTGCTCGGCCCGGATCAAACTGATTGCCTCCGCGGCGGATTCCACGGGGCGAACCACGCCTCCGAGCCCGCGGAAGAACTCCACCGCCGACGGCGGCGCGGCTACGAGCACCACGGGTTTTCCGCTCTTCAGCGCTAGCGCCACCTCGGCGATCGTACCGGGTCCTCCCGTGCCGCACGCGATCACGACCTGGCTAGACAGAACGTTGATCGCGTCACGGGCATTGCCCATGCCCGTGAAGACCGCGACGTCCACGTCCGGCGCCACGCCGCCCGACGCGGAGGGCAAGATCCCGATCGTCAGGCTCCCTTCGACTCGCTTGGCGCCGCGATTCGCGGCGGCCATCACTCCGCAGTCGCGCCCGCCGGTAAGCAGCACCCAGCCCTGTCGAGCGATCTCTTCGCCGAGACGCTCCGCCAACGCGCAGTCGCGCGCCGAGGCGGAATCGCCCGCACCCATCACACCGACGACCGCACGGCGCACGCGCACGCACTCCCTATCTTCGCAGCAGAAGACCGAGCCCGGGCATGGCGTGCACGAGCAGCCAGCCCTCCTCCCCGAGCTGATTCAAAAGGTCCTCGATCTCCTTCGGTCCCACCTCGGGGCCGGGCACGGCGACCTTGTACTCGATGCGCTTCCAACCAAAGGGCCGCGAGCAACCGGCGAGCGTGGTCGCGAGATTGAGGGCGAGCAGCACGATCACGATCCACAGCAGAGCATCACGCTTCATCGAGGTTCTTCCTCCTTCCGATGTGGCACGAGCTCGGCGGCTGCGTGGGCCGATGTTCCCTGGGCTGCCCGCTTCGTCACTTGCCGCTCGGGAGACTGTTCCAGATGTCACGGTGGAGCCGCCATGACCCGTCCGCTTGACGCTTCCACACTACGACGTACTTGGCGGACGCCGTGGTCGCCGCTTTGCCTTGCGGCTGCACGGTCAAGAGCACGGTTCCGACTTCGTAGGCGACGTTACCGCTCGTGCCGACGTCGACGGTCGTCAGCACCGCGCTCTTGACGCCGCTCTCTTGCGTCGCCTTCCAAAAGTCGGCGATCGCCCTGCGCCCCTTGACCATTTCGTGATCGGGCGGAAGCACGATCGCATCCGGGGTATAGAGGGAGGCCACTCCGTTCGCGTCGCCTGCCTCGAACGCTTTGGTGAATTTCGCGTTGGCAGCCTCGATCGCCGCGCGTGCCTCCGCGACGGCGTCGCCCTTCGATGCCGCGCGAGCGCCCGACGCGAGACAAACGACCGCCGCGACAAGTCCGATGATCTTCACGCCCTTCATCTCGACCTCCTTGGTCGGCACGAAGCTCAGAGCAGCGCGCGGATCTTCTCGGCCGCTTCTGCACTCGTGACGACCGGGTGTACCTCGAAGTCGACCAGGTCGCTCCAGCTTCCGATCCACTCGTCCAGGAGCTTCCGGTCGTGAGTCTCCATCAGCTGATAGCAACCTCCGAGCCCGTCATCGACCCAGCTCGAAAGATAGACGAGCCCCTCCGGCGCCATCCGCCCCTTGTCTCGAAGCCTTCGATACACTGGCGCGGCGTCGTTGTTCTTGAAGCGCTCCACGACCATGTACAGCTTTTTCGGCCTCGATCGCCGCTCGGCCACGACAGCGATCGGTAGTCAATCGTGTCCGGAATGTCTAACGGATTCGACGCCCGCCGAGGCTCGCGGCGGGACGGTGGGCCTTCGGTGGTGTGCGTCGGCGGCTCTCGCCTTTCGCGACGCGCTCGGTCGGAGATTGCGAGGGGCTCGAGGGAGCTCGAGGGGCCGCCCGGCGACGATGCTTACCCGGCCGCTGCCTTCTTCTTCGGCGCTTCCTTCGGCGCCGTCGCTTGCTTCTTCGCCGCCTTCTTCTTGCCCTGACCCTTCTTCTTCGCCGTTTCCTCTTGCCCCGTCCACTCGATCAAGGAGATCGGAGCGGCGTCGCCACGGCGGAGGCCGAGCTTGATGATACGCGTGTACCCCCCGGGTCGGTCGCGGAATCGCGGAGCGAGCACCTCGAAGAGCTTGGTCACCGCGTCACGGTCGCGCACACGGTCGAACGCGCGCCGGCGCGCGTGCAGCGTCGCCTGCTTGCCGAGCGACACGAGGCGGTCGGCGAAGCGCCGAAGCTCCTTCGCCTTGGCATCCGTCGTGCGGATCTGCTCGTGGCGAATCAGCGCGGTGGCGAGGTTCCGCAAGAGCGCCTTCCGATGCGCGCCCGAGCGGTTGAGCTTACGGCCCGATTTTTGATGTCGCATGGTCTTTAAGCGCTCTCTTTTTCCTTCTGCAGCCGCCGCCGCTCGAGCTCTTCGCGAGGCGGGAAGCCCTCGAGCTTCAAGCCGAACGAGAGCCCCATGTCGGCGAGCATCTCCTTGATCTCGTTCAACGACTTGCGGCCGAAGTTCTTGGTCTTGAGCATCTCCGCTTCGGTCTTCTGAACGAGCTCGCCGATGTACTTGATGTCGGCATTCTGAAGACAGTTCGCCGACCGCACCGAGAGCTCGAGCTCCTCCACCGGGCGAAATAGGTTCTCGTTCAGGGCTTCGGTCCCGGCAGTCGGTGCCGCTTCGGCCTCGGGCTCCTCCTCGAAATTGATGAAGAACGAGAGCTGATCCTGGAGAATACGCGCCGCGTACGCGACCGCATCCTCGGGTCGAACGCTGCCGTCCGTCCACACCTCGAGCGTCAAGCGGTCGTAGTCGGTACGCTGACCGACGCGCGCGTTGGTGACCGCATAGTTGACCTTGCGGATCGGCGAGAACGCGGCATCGAGCGGTATGGTGCCGACCGGGGCTCCCTCTTCCTTGTTCCGTTCCGCCGTAACGTAGCCGCGACCCATGCGGATCACCAGGTCCATCTCGAGGTGCGCATCTTTGGACAGCGTCGCGATGTGCTGTTCCGGATTCAGAATCTCCACCGCCGACCCATGCGTGATCGCGGCCGCCGTCACCGCGCCTTCACCCTTGACGTCGATCCGCGCGGTTTGCGGCACGTCTTCGGTGACCTTGACGCGTACTTCCTTCAGATTCAGCACGATGTCGGTCACGTCCTCGCGAACGCCCGGAACCGTCGAGAACTCGTGCAACACACCCTTGATGCGCACCGAGCTGATCGCCGCCCCCTGCAACGAGGAGAGCAGGATTCGACGCAGCGAGTTGCCGACGGTGATGCCGAATCCACGCTCGAGCGGCTCGGCCACGAACTTGCCGTAGTTGGCGGCGAGGCTCTTTTCCTCGACCTCCAATCTCTTCGGCTTGATCAGATCCTTCCAATTTCTCTGAAGCATGAAACCTCCTGATCGGAACGGCGGCACGGTGGCGCGTGCGGCGTCCGGCAGCGGCTACTTAGAATACAGTTCGACGACGAGCTTCTCGTTGATCGGCGCGGTCAGATCGGCACGCACCGGCAGCGCTTTCACGCGTCCCGTGAACGTCTGCCTGTCGACCTCGAGCCAGTCGGGAATTCCACGGCGCTGTGACGCCTCCAACGCCTCGGCGATGCGAGCCACTTGCCGGCTCTTCTCGCGGATGCTGATCACGTCGCCAGCCTTCACCAGGTAGGACGGGACATTCACCTTGCGTCCGTTGATCGTGCAGTGGCCGTGGCGCACGAGCTGTCGACCTTCCGATCGCGAATTGGCGAGGCCCATGCGGTACACGAGGTTGTCGAGCCGGCGCTCGAGCAGGACGAGCAGCGTTTCACCGGTCACTCCCTTGCCCCGTTCCGCGATGTGGAAGTAGCGACGAAACTGCCGCTCGAGCACCCCATAGACGCGGCGGAGCTTCTGCTTCTCGCGCAGCTGGATCGCGTATTCCGAGAACTTCGCGCGCGCTTGGCCGTGTTGACCGGGAGGATAATTTCGCCGCTCGATGGCGCACTTGTCCGTGTAGCAGCGCTCCCCCTTGAGAAACAGCTTGACGCCTTCCCGGCGGCAGAGACGACAGACCGGATCGATGTATCTGGCCATATACCCTCGACGCGTATCGCGTCACACCCGCCGGCGCTTGGGCGGCCGACAGCCATTGTGTGGAATCGGTGTGACATCGCGGATGAGATGAATCTGGAACCCGGCCGCTTGCAGGCTCCGCAATGCAGACTCGCGCCCGGCGCCCGGGCCTTTGACATAGACTTGGACGGTGCGCATCCCGTACTCTTGAGCCTTGCGCGCCGCGCTTTCGGCGGCGAGCTGTGCGGCGAAAGGCGTCCCCTTGCGCGAGCCCTTGAACCCGACGGTACCTGCGCTCGCCCACGACAGCGTGGCGCCCTGAGGGTCGGTGATCGTGACGATCGTGTTGTTGAAGGTCGAATGGATGTGAGCGACCCCCTCGGACACGACCTTCTTCGCCTTTCGCTTCCGCGGCACCTTCTCGGGAGCGGCTGCCCCAGCGGCAGCAGCGGGAGCCCCCGCGGGGGCCGCCTTCGCGTCAGGCTTTGCTTCAGGCTTCGACTCTGGATTTTCTTCCTTCGCCATTCAGTTCTCCGTCCCTTTCGATCTCTGATCACCTCTACCCGGTGATTACCTCCACGACTCCGTCTACTTCGCCTGCGGTGGCGGCTTCTTGCCGGCCACCGTCCTGCGCGGCCCCTTGCGAGTGCGCGCGTTCGTATGGGTACGCTGCCCCCGTACGGGCAGGTTTCGCCGATGCCTGAGCCCCCGGTACGTGCCGAGGTCCATCAACCGCTTGACGTTGAGCGCCACCTCGCGGCGCAGGTCTCCCTCGACCTTGTAGCTCTGGTCCAGGACCGAGCGGATGCGCGCAATCTCGTCGTCGCCCACGGCATCGGTCTTCTTGTTGAGATCTACCTTGGCCTCGGCGAGGATCTTCCGCGACGAGTTCCGCCCGACGCCGTAGATGTACGTGAGCGCGACTTCCATGCGCTTGTTTCTCGGGAGATCTACGCCTGCGATGCGTGCCATCCTTTTGGATCCTTATTCGAAGCCTTTGCTGTTTCCGAAACGCCGCTTCGTCCCTGTCTCGCCTCGGCCTGCGGCCGGCCGATCCGCTCGCGGATCGGCTTTTGTCTTAGCCCTGTCTTTGCTTGTGACGAGGATTCTTGCACTGGACCCGGACTACTCCCTGGCGACGGATCACTTTGCAGTCCTTGCAAATCTTCTTGACCGATGCCCGAACCTTCATGAGCCTCTCACTTTTGCCGATAGGTGATGCGGCCCCGCGACAGATCGTAGGGCGAGAGCTCTACGGTAACCTTATCGCCGGGCAGGATCTTGATGTAGTGCATTCGCATCTTCCCGGAAATGTGGGCGAGCACCTTGTGCTTGTTCTCGAGAACGACCCGAAACATCGCGTTCGGCAGGGATTCGAGCACCGTGCCCATGACTTCGATCGCTTCTCCCTTAGGCATATCCGGCCAGTGTAACTCTAGAGCTGTGTCAGCACCATGGGGCCCTCGGCCGTGATCGCCACCGAGTGCTCGAAGTGGGCCGAAAGGCTGCCGTCGCGGGTGACCGCCGTCCACCCGTCGTCCTTTACCAAGACGCCGGGCTCGCCGAGGTTCAACATCGGCTCGATCGCCAGGACCATGCCCTCGCGCAGCAGCCGCCCCCGCCCGGGCTCGCCGAAATTCGGCACTTGCGGCTCCTCGTGGAGCCGGCGGCCGATGCCATGACCGACGAACTCGCGCACGACCGACAACCCGGCGCTCTCGGCGTAGCGTTGGATGGCGTGCGACAAGTCGCCGAGGCGGCTCCCGACCTTGATCGTGCGGATTCCTTCCCACAGCGACTCGCGCGTGGCGTCGAGCAAATGCTGCGCCTCCCGAGCGATCTTTCCGACCGGAACGGTCACGGCGGCGTCGCCATAGTAGCCCTCGACGACGACTCCGAAATCGAGCCCGACGATGTCGCCTTCCTTGAGCGCGCGGGAGGCGGGGATGCCGTGCACGACCTCCTCGTTGATCGAGACGCAAAGCGACGCCGGGAACACGCGCGTGCCCACCCGGTAACCCTTGAACGCCGGAATCGCCCCACGCTTGCGGGTCATCTCCTCGGCGATCCGGTCGAGGTCCAGCGTGGTGACACCCGGCTTCGCCTCGGCCTGAAGGCGCTGCAACACCTCTGCGACGATCTGTCCGGCGCGGCGCATCCGCTCGAGGTCGTCTTTCGATTTGAGCTCGAGCTCCATCACGCGGCCCTGCGCAGGGCGATGAGGATCTGCTCGAACACCTCGTCCGTGCCCTTCGCGCCGTCGACCTCGCGGAGCAGTCCCTTCTCACGAAAGTGCTCTCGCAGCGGGCCGGACTGCTTGTCGTAGACCTCCATGCGGGCCTCGATCGTCTCTTCTCTATCGTCGTCACGCTGGTAGAGCTCGCCGCCGCAGCGGTCGCAGGTCATATCGCTCGCCGGGGGATTGAATCGGACGTGGTACATCGCGCCGCACTGGCGACACGTCCGCCGCCCCGACAGCCGAGCGACCAGCTCTGCGCGCGGCACCCGCAAGCTGATCGCACCGTCGAGAACCAGGCTCCGACGCTCGAGCATCTTCTCGAACGCTTCGGCCTGAGCGACGGTGCGCGGGTAGCCGTCGAGCAGGAACCCTGCTCGGCAATCGTCGGCCGCGAGCCGTTCCTCGACTATGTTGTTGATCACCGAGTCGGGAACCAGCTCGCCGAGGTCCATGTACTCCTTGGCTTGCTTGCCGAGCGCAGCGCCGTCCGCCACGGCTTGGCGCAGGATGTCGCCGGTGGAGATCTGCGGAATGTGGAAGTGATCTTGCAACAGCTTCGCCTGCGTTCCCTTTCCGGCGCCCGGAGGTCCCAGAAGAACGAGCCGCACCTGTGCTTACCCTTTTCTCCCGCGAATCCGTCCGCGCTTCATGAAGCCCTCGTAGTTTCTCGTCAGCAGGTGAGTCTCCATCTGAGCGACGGTGTCCAGCGCCACGCCGACCACGATGAGCAGCGCGGTGCCACCGAAATAGAACGGCACGTTGACTTGTCGAATCAGAACGGTCGGCAGGATGCAGACGGTCGCGACGTAGATCGCGCCACTGAGCGTCAGGCGCGTGAGAATCCGGTCGATGTACTCCGCCGTGCGCTGCCCCGGGCGGATCCCAGGAACGTAGCCCCCGTACTTCTTCATGTTGTCGGCCACGTCCACGGGATTGAACGTCACCGCCGTGTAGAAATAACAGAAGAAGATGATCAGCCCGATGTAGACGAGATCGTAGATCAGCGTTCCCGGTACGAGCAGGTCGGACACCAAGCGTGCGTACGGGTGATCGATGAATTGCGCGATGGTCGCCGGAAAGATGAGAATCGAAGACGCGAAGATGGGCGGGATCACGCCGGTCGGGTTGATCTTCAGCGGCAAGTGCGAGCTTTGCCCGCCGTACATCTTTCGGCCGACGACGCGCTTCGCATACTGCACCGGGATTCGCCGCGACGAACGCTCCATGAAGATGATGAAGCCGATCACGAGAACCATGAACGCGACGAGACCGAGGAGCAGGAAGAGCGACATCTCGCCTTCCTTGAAAAACTGGTAGGTGGTGATGGCCGCGGAGGGGAAGTTGGCGACGATGCCGGCGAAGATGATGAGCGAAATGCCGTTGCCGATGCCGCGCTCCGTGATCTGCTCGCCGAGCCACATGATGAAGGCCGTGCCCGAAGTCAGGGTGATCACCGTCATGGCGCGGAAGCTCCAGCCGGGATGGAACACGACCGAGCCACCGCCGGGCGCCTGGATGCGCTCGAGGCCCATGCTGATGAACGTGCCTTGGATCACCGAAAGTAGAATCGTGCCGTAGCGCGTGTACTGCGTAATCTTGCGCCGTCCGAGCTCGCCCTCCTTCGAGAGCTTCTCGAGATACGGAAAGACCACGGTGAGGAGCTGCAGAATGATCGAGGAAGAGATGTACGGCATGATTCCGAGCGCAAAGATCGAGAAGCGCTCGAGCGCGCCGCCGGAGAACATGTTGACGAGGCCGAGCATCGTGTTGCGCGCCTGCTCGAAGAAGGCCGCCAATGCTTGGCCGTCGATGCCCGGAGTCGGGATCGCCACACCGATGCGATAAACGCCGAGCATCGCCAGCGTGAACAGCAAGCGGCGGCGAAGCTCGGGAACACGTGTGGCATTTTGGAATCCGTCGAGCATGCGGTCTACGAGGTCGCCGTCGTTTCGACCGTGCCGCCCGCTGCGACGATCTTCTCGCGCGCTTTGGCGCTGACCGCGGCCACTTTGATCGTCAACGCGTTGGCGATCTCGCCGTCGGAAAGGATCTTGACCGGCCCGCGGCCCTTGACGACGCGCTCGCGCCGAAGCCGCTCCTCATCGACCACCGTACCCGGCGCGAATCGTTCCAGCCGTTCGAGCGACACGACCTCGTAACGGATCCGCCGCGCGTTGTGGAAGCCCCGCTTCGGCAGCCGGCGGGCGAGCGGCATCTGCCCACCCTCGAAACCCGGAGTGACTTTCGCGCCGGTGCGCGACCCGGCACCTTTCTGTCCTCGTCCCGAGGTCTTGCCGAGCCCCGAGCCGATGCCGCGGCCGAGTCGCTTCTTGTCTTTCACCGCGCCTTTGGCGGGCTTCAGGCTCTTGAGATCAACCGGCACCGTTGGCGTCCTCCACCTCGACGAGATGCGCGACCTTCTGGATCATGCCGAGTACCGCCGGCGTCTTGGCGAGGAGGCGCTCGTCGCCGATGCGCCGCAGGCCGAGGCCGCGGATCGTCTGTCGCTGTCGCTCGGTGCCGCCGATCTCGCTTCCTCGCAGGCGCACCCGGATTTGCGATGTCCGCTCTTCGCTCGTCATCGTGGCTCCTTCAGCCGCGCAGCTCCTCGAGCGACTTCCCGCGTCGTCCCGCGAGCTCTTCGGGCAGATGAAGCTTACGGATCCCCGCGAGCGTCGCCTTGATCATGTTGTGCGGGTTGTTGGAGCCGAGGCACTTGGTCAGCACGTTGCGCACGCCCGCGAGCTCGACGACGGCGCGCACGCCGCCGCCGGCGATGATCCCCGTGCCCTCGGAGGCGGGCTTCAACAGCACGCGTCCCGCGCCGAAGATACCGGTGACCTCATAAGGGATCGTGCCGTCGACCATCGGCACGGAGACCAGACCCCGCTTGGCGCGCTCGATGCCTTTGCGGATCGCCTCGGGCACTTCCTTCGCCTTGCCCATGCCGAACCCCACGTGCCCGTTTCCATCCCCGACGACCACCAAGGCGCTGAAGCTGAAGCGCCGGCCACCCTTGACCACCTTGGCCACGCGATTGATCGTGACGACCTTCTCCTTGAATTCGAGGCCCTGGGGGTCGATTCGTTCGATGGGGGGTAGCGGCATGAGCGAGAGTCTCCGTTAGAGCTTGAGGCCCGCCTCGCGGGCGGCATCGGCGAGCGCGCGGACGCGCCCGTGATACCGAAAACCGTTGCGATCGAAGATCACCTGCGAGATCGATTGCTCGAGGCACTTCTTGGCGACGAGCGCGCCCACCTTCTTCGCGGCGTCGAGCTTCTTGGCTTTGTCCGCTCCCGCGCGGAGCTCGGCGGACAGCGTGGACGCCGAGACCAGGGTCTTGCCGCCGTCGTCCGAGATTACCTGCGCGTAGATGTGCTTGGCGCTGCGGAACACGCTGAGGCGCGGTTTCCCGTCCGTGCCGCGAACGCGGGAACGCACGCGCTCCTGACGGCGTTTGCGATTGATCGTCCTCACGTTGTCGAACATCGACGTCTCCCGAAACTCACCCGGTCCCGGTCGTGCCCGCCGCCTTGCCGGCCTTGCGACGGATGGTCTCTTCGGCGTACTTGACGCCCTTGCCTTTGTAGGGCTCGGGCGGGCGAAGCTCGCGGATCATCGCCGCGGTCTCGCCGAGAACCTGTCGGTCCGCGCCCTCGAGCGTGATCACGGTCTGCTTGTCGACCTTGGCGCTGACGCCGGGGGGCAGCTGAAAGACGATCGGGTGCGAATAGCCGAGTAGAAGCTGAATCAGGTTCCCTTTCACCTCGGCCCGGTAGCCGACGCCGTTGATCTCGAGCACTTGCGAGAATCCGTGGTTCACACCGTGGATCATGTTGGCGAGAAGTTTCCGCGTGAGCCCGTGGATGCCCCGGGTGTGGCGCGTTTCGTCCTTCCGCTTCACGACCACCTGCCCGTCGCGGACCTCGATCGCCATCGAGGCGTCGACGCCGATATCGAGCTTGCCCTTGGGTCCCTCGACGTGAACCCTCGGCCCGTCCACCTTCACTTTGACCGGCGGCGGAACCGGAATCGGAAGTTTCCCTATGCGCGACATCGCTCTCTTCTCTTGCCGAAGCCTGAACCCAGGCGCCTGACGCTTCGTTTATTCCCGGAGACTCTCATCACCAGACGGAGCAGAGCAATTCACCGCCGACGTTCTCCTTCCGCGCCACGCGATCGACGATCACGCCCTTCGGCGTCGAGAGAACGGAGATCCCGAGGCCCTTGCGGATCATCGGAATCTCGCGACCACCGACGTACACGCGCAAGCTCGGCCGACTCACCCGACGGATTCCGGAGAGCACCGGCCTGCGGAACTCGTCGTAACGGAGCGAGATCCGCAGCAGCTTCCTCCCGTCGTTCTCGTTGACCGCGACGTCGCGAAGAAAGCCTTCTTCGACCAGCACACGAGCGAGCGCTTCCTTCAGTCGCGACCAAGGAACGTCCGTCGAGTCCTTGCGCGCGCGGTTGGCATTGCGAATTCGCGTGAGAAGATCGGCGATCGGATCGGTCATCATGAGGATCGTTCCTACCAGGACGCCTTGACGAGCCCGGGAATCTGGCCCTTGAGCGCGAGACTCCGAAGACAGATGCGGCACATTCGGAAGCGGCGGAAGAACCCGCGCGGCCGTCCGCAGAGCGGGCATCGATTGTGACGGCGCACCCGGAACTTCGGTTTCCGGATCGCCTTCATCAGATGCGAGGTTCGAGCCACCGTTCCTCCTCGTTCGAGTCTACGCCGCGCGGAACGGCACGCCGAGCGCTTTGAGCAGCGCCCGCCCTTCGTCGTTGCTCTTCGCGGTCGTGCAAATGTTGACGGTCAGTCCTTTCACCTTGTCGATCTTGTCGATGTCCACTTCCGGAAAAATGATCTGTTCGCGGATGCCGAGCGAGTAGTTTCCGCGTCCGTCGAAGGCGTTCTCCGAGACACCCTTGAAATCGCGTACGCGCGGCAGCGCGACGTTCACCAGGCGGTCGAGAAACTCGTACATGCGATCACCGCGAAGCGTAACCATGCAACCGATCGACAGGCCCTTGCGGAGCTTGAAGTTCGCAATCGCCTTCTTCGCCTTCGTGACCACCGGCCGCTGACCCGTGATCGCCGCGAGCTCCGCCACCGCGGAATCGAGGATCTTCGCGTTCTGGATCGCCTCGCCGAGCCCCATGTTGAGGATGATCTTCTCGAGGCGTGGCACCTCGTAGACGTTGCGGTACCCACGCTCCTCGCGGAGCGCCGGAATGACTGCCGAATGGTAGAGCTGTCTCAGTCGCGCCGGCATCTCGTCGCCTGCTCCGTCAGTTGTCCATCTGCTCGCCGCAGCCGCGGCAGACACGCACGCGCCTGCCGTCCTCGAGCTGCTTGCGGCCGACCCGCACCGGCTCGTTGCACTTACCGCAGAGCACCATGACGTTGGAGATGGCGAGCGGCGCCTCCTTCTCGACGATGCCGCCCCCACCCTGCTGTCCGCGCGGCTTCTGATGGCGCTTGACGATGTTCAGTCGCTCGACGAACACGTGCCCGTGGTCGGGCGCGACGCGCGTCACCTTGCCGCTCTTCCCGCGCTCGCGGCCGGTCACCACCAGCACCGTATCGCCCTTTTTGATCTTGAGCTTCGCCGTCATTTTCAGAGAACCTCGGGAGCGAGCGAGATGATCTTCATGAACTTCTTGGCGCGCAGCTCACGGGCAACGGGCCCGAAGATGCGCGTGCCGATCGGCTCGTTCTGATTGTCGATCAGCACCCCGGAGTTCGAGTCGAAGCGGATGTAGGAGCCGTCGGCGCGGCCGATCTCCTTGGCAGTTCGCACGATCACCGCTTTGGCGACGTCGCCCTTCTTCACCTTGGCGTTCGGAATCGCCTCCTTCACGGAAACGACGATCACGTCGCCGATCGAGGCGTAGCGCCGCTTCGAGCCGCCGAGCACCTTGATGCACATCACCTTGCGCGCGCCGGAGTTGTCGGCGACGTCGAGAATGGTCTGCGCCTGGATCATGGAGTAGGGACTCTCATACCTTCGCCCGCTCCAGCACCACCTTCAGGCGCCAGCGCTTGTCACGGGAGAGCGGACGGGTCTCCTCGATTCGAACACGGTCGCCGATCTTGCACTCGTTCTTCTCGTCGTGGACCTTGTAGGTCTTCCGCGCGCGCACGAATTTCTTGTACTTCGCGTGTTGGACCTGCCGGTCGACGGCGACCACGATCGTCTTCTGCATCTTGTCGCCGACGACCACGCCTTCCCGGAGCTTGCGCAGCCCGCGCTCCGCGCCAACACTCATGACCGAACCGTCCCTTTCTTCCCGTCCGTCTCTCGGCGAGCGCGAAGCACGGTCAGAACCCGTGCCAGGTCCTTGCGCACGTGCCGGAGCTTCATCGGGTTCTCGCCCTGGCTCGTTCCCTTGCGCAAGCGCAGGCGGCAGAGCTCGTCGCGGAGCTCGTGCTCCTTGACCGTGAGCTCGTCGATCGCAAGCTCGACGAGGTCCTTAGCCTGCATTTTGTCCGACTCCCCGCGTACGGATTTGTGTCGAGAGCGATAGCTTGCTCCCCGCGAGCGAGAGCGCCTGACGCGCCACCTCCGGCGTGACGCCTTCCATCTCGAAGATGATCCGCCCGGGCTTGATGACCGCCACCCACACTTCCGGCGCGCCCTTGCCCTTTCCCATCCGCGTCTCGGCGGGCTTCTTGGTGAGCGGCTTGTCGGGGAAGATCCGCACCCACACGCGGCCGCCCCGCTTGATGTGCCTCGTCAGCGCGACCCGAGCCGCCTCGATCTCGCGAGCCGTGAGCCAGCCGCGGTCGACGGCCTGCAGACCGTAGTCGCCGAACGCGAGGCTCGACCCCCGCCACGCCAGCCCCGGCCGGCGCCCCTTCTGCATCTTTCGCCACTTGACTTTTGCCGGTTGCAGCATAGCTCATCCGCCGAGCGCGGCTTTCTGCTCCTCTTCCTCGCGGGTCAGCACCTCGCCGCGGAAGATCCACACCTTGACGCCGATCAAGCCGTACGTCGTCTTCGCCTCGGCCGTTCCGTAGTTCACATCGGCTCGCAGCGTGTGGAGCGGCACGCGGCCTTCGCGGTACCATTCGCGCCGCGCGATTTCCGACCCGCCGAGCCGCCCGCCCGATTGAATACGGATGCCTTGCGAGCCCATGCGCATCGCCCGCGCCACACTTTCCTTCATCGCTCGGCGAAACGCGACGCGACGCTCGAGCTGCAGGGCCACGCTTTCGGAGACGAGCTGCGCGTCGAGATCGGGGCGACGGACCTCGTGGATGTTGATGTACGGCTCCTTCCCGGTCATGCGCGTCAGCTCTTGCTTGAGCTTCTCGATCTCCGCTCCCTTCTTGCCGATCACGATGCCCGGCCGCGCGGTATAGATGTTGATCTTCGCCTTGTTCGCGGCCCGTTCGATCTCGACCTTGGAAATTCCGGCATGGTAGAGGCGTTTTTTGATGAAGCTGCGTAGCCGAATGTCCTCGTGAAGCAGGCTCGCGTAGTCGCGCTTGGCAAACCACCGCGAATCCCAGTTCTCGATGACACCGAGGCGGAACCCTTTCGGATGCGTCTTCTGTCCCATTGCTACTCCGCTGACGTTTCGTCGAGGATGATCGTGATGTGGCTGGTGCGCTTGAGGAGCGGCGTCGCGCGGCCTTGCGCCCGCGGAAGGAACCGCTTGAGCGTCGGGCCCGGACCCACCTCGACGCGCTTGACGAACAGCGCGTCGACGTCGAGATTTTGGTTGTTCTCGGCGTTGGCGATTCCCGAGCGCAGCACCTTGGCGACGAGCTTCGCCCCCTTGCGTGGCGTGAATTCGAGCACCGACAGCGCCTCTTCCACGCGCTTTCCCCGGATCTGGTCGCAGACGAGGCGAACCTTTTGTGCAGAGATTCGCACGTACTGGCCCAAGGACATCGTCTTCGGGCGCAGGGACCGACGCAGCTCGGCGCGCACCCGCTTCTTGGTCCGCCGCTTCGCCTTGTCGACCCGATCGCTTCCTTTCGATGGAGATTCCATTGACCTATGCCTTCGGCGCAGGCGCCGCGGCGGCGGGCGCCGGCGCCCCCGGAGGCATCGCCGCACCGGTGGGCTTCACTTCCACCTTGCGATCCCCGGAGTGTCCGTGGAACGTGCGCGTCGGCGCGAACTCGCCGAGCTTGTGGCCGACCATGTTCTCGGTCACGTAGACTGGGATGAACTTCCGGCCGTTGTGAACCGCAAAGGTGTGCCCGATCATGTCGGGAACGATCGTCGAGCGCCGCGACCACGTCTTCACGACGCTCTTCTGATTCGCCTCGTTCAGCGCTTGGACCTTCTTCAGAAGGTAGCCATCGATGAAGGGCCCTTTTTTGATCGAGCGCGCCATTAGTCTCTCACCTACTTCCGTCCTCTCCGCGTGACGATGTCCTTGTCGGTGCGCTTGTTGTGGCGAGTCTTGTATCCCTTGGTCGGGACGCCCCACGGCGTCTGTGGGTGATTGCCCTTCGAGCGCCCTTCGCCTCCCCCGTGCGGGTGGTCGACCGGGTTCATGGCCACGCCGCGGACGCTGGAGCGCTTGCCGAGCCAGCGCGTGCGACCTGCCTTGCCGATCGAGATGTTCTCGTGATCGAGATTTCCAACCTGACCGATGGTGGCCCGGCAATCGACGCGGACTCGCCGAAGCTCGCCGGACGGCATCTTCAGAAGCGCATACTCCCCTTCCTTGGCCATCAGCTGAATGCCGGCACCGGCGCTGCGCGCGAGCTGCGCACCCTTGCCGGGTCGTAGCTCGACGTTGTGCACCACCGTGCCGAGCGGTATTCGCGCGAGCGACAGTGCGTTGCCCGACTTGATGTCGGCGCCGACGCCGGACACGACTTCGTCGCCGACGCTGCAGCCGACGGGAGCCAGGATGTAGCGCTTCTCGCCGTCGCGATAGTGGAGCAACGCGATGCGCGCCGAGCGGTTCGGGTCGTATTCGACCGATGCGACGCGCGCGGGGATTCCATCCTTGTCGCGCTTGAAGTCGATCACGCGGTAGTGCTGCTTGTGGCCACCGCCGACGTGCCGCATCGTCATGCGGCCCAGGTTGTTGCGCCCGCCGCTCTTGCGGCGCGGCTCGACGAGGCTCCACTCCGGCTCGCGCCGCGTGATCTCGGCGAAGTCGTAGCCGGTCATGAAGCGGCGGCCCTTCGATGTCGGTTTGTACGTCTTGAGACCCATGCGTTCGCTCACGCCCCCTCGAAGAAGTCGATCGTCTGCCCTTCGGCGAGGGTCACGTACGCCTTCTTCCAGTCCGATCGCTTGCCGGTTCCCTTCGCGGTCCGTCGGTGCTTGCCGAGCAGATTGACGGTGTGGACTTTCTCGACCTTCACCTTGAAGAAGCTCTCGACCGCCTTGCGGATCTCGTCCTTGTTGGCATCGCGCCGCACGCGGAACACGACTTGGTTCGACGTCTCGTTGACGAGCGTTCCCTTCTCCGTGATTAGGGGAGAGACCAGCACTTCCAGGGGATGGCTCATGTCGTGAGCCGCTCCTCGAGCCTCTTCAGCGCCTCGGCGGTCAGCACGAGGTGCTCGTGACCGAGCAGGTCGTAGACGTTGACGCCCGCGACCTCGATCACCTTGACGTTCGGCAGGTTCCGCGCCGCCCGCTCCAGCGCCACGTCGCCGCTCGCCAGCACGATCAGCGCGGAGCGGACGCCGAGCGCTTCGATCGCCTTCGCCATGTCCTTGGTCTTGCCGCTGGCGACCTCGAGCTTGTCGACGACGAGCAGGCGCTCCTCGCGGTTCTTCGCGGACAGCGCCACACAAAGCGCCTGGCGCCGCGCCGTGAACGGCATGCGATACGAGTAGTCGCGCGGAAGCGGCCCGAATACGGTGGCACCACCCACCCACTGAGTCGCACGGGTGCTTCCCTGACGCGCGCGGCCGGTGCCCTTCTGCTTCCAGGGCTTCTTGCCGCCGCCTCGCACGAAGGCGCGCGTCTTCGTCGAGTGGGTGCCACGGCGGCGATTGGCCAGCTGCATCTTCACGGTCTCATAGAGGAGATGCGACCGCATCGGCGAAGCGAAGACGGCGGCCGACAGCTCGACTTCGCCTACGGCGGCCCTGGCTTGTGAGTAGAGGGGGACGCGGAGCGCCGCCGCCGGGACGATCGGAGGTGTTTCACTCACGGACTGCACCCTCGGCCTTCACCGCGGGACGGATGAACAGCAGGCCGTTCTTCCCGCCCGGCACGGCCCCACGAACCAGCAGCACGTTGTCCTCGGCGCGCACCGCGACCACGGCGAGGTTCTGCGCGGTCACGCGCTCGCTGCCCATCTGGCCGGCCATGCGTTTGTTTTTGAACACCCGACCGGGATGGGTGCGGTTGCCGATCGAGCCGCCGTGACGGAAGTATTCGTGCGTGCCATGGGTCGCCGGAAAGCCGCTGAAGCCATGGCGCTTGATCACGCCCTGATAGCCGCGTCCTTTGCTGACACCCGTCACGTCGACGAGATCGCCTTCTTTGAACAGATCGGCAACCTTGACCTCGGCGCCGACCTCGAGATCGGCGCCGTCACGGAACTCGCGCAAGACGGAGGACATCTTGCTCGCCTTCTTGCGGTGCTCGCGCTCTGCCTTGCTCAGGCGTTGCGCTTTCGCCTCGCCGAAACCGAGCTGCACCGCCAAGTAGCCGTCCGTTTCGCTCGTGCGCTTCTGCACTACCGTGCAGGGACCCGCCAGAATCACCGTGACGGGTACGAGCTCGCCACCCTTGACGAACACTTGCGTCATCCCGAGCTTCTTGCCGATCAGTCCAAGCGCCATGGTCATCTCATTGCAACTTGATTTCCACATCGACCCCCGCGGCGAGATCGAGCTTTCCGAGAGCGTCGATCGTTTGCTGCGTGGGCTCTAAGATGTCGAGCAAGCGTTTGTGGGTTCTCATCTCGAACTGCTCGCGCGACTTCTTGTCGACGTGCGGCGAGCGGTTGACCGTGAATCGCTCGATCCGGGTCGGCAGTGGGATCGGACCCGCCACCCGGCCGCCGGTGCGCTTCACCGTCTCGACGATCTCCTTCACCGACTGGTCGAGGAGCCGGTGATCGTA
The DNA here is from genome assembly GCA_963712515.1 of uncultured delta proteobacterium. GTDB lineage: Bacteria > Desulfobacterota > Binatia > JACPRU01 > JACPRU01 > CAVQIG01. The sequence continues at coordinate 581,550 of CAVQIG010000027.1, read as the reverse complement.
GGCCTTCAGGCGTATGCGGATCTTTTCGTTCATGTCAGGCTACGGGCATCGGGCAGCGGGTTTGCGCGAGAGGCTTCGTGGAGACCTTTCCCGAAGCCTGAAGCCCGATGCCGGAAACCGTCGTTCGTCTCGTCATTCGTTGATCTTCGTGACCACCCCGGCCCCCACGGTTCGCCCACCCTCGCGGATGGCGAAGCGCAACCCCTCGTCCATCGCAATCGGCGTGATCAACGCAATCTCCATCGATACGTTGTCCCCGGGCATCACCATCTCCGTCCCCGCCGGCAGCGTCACCACCCCCGTCACGTCCGTCGTGCGAAAGTAAAACTGCGGCCGGTACCCGTTGAAAAACGGCGTGTGCCGTCCCCCCTCCTCCTTCGTCAACACGTACGACTCCGCCTTGAACTTCGTGTGCGGCGTGATCGACCCAGGCTTCGCCAACACCTGCCCCCGCTCGATCTCCTCCCGCTTCGTCCCACGCAGCAAACACCCCACGTTGTCCCCCGCCAGCCCCTCGTCCAGGAGCTTGCGGAACATCTCCACCCCTGTCACCACCGTCTTCTGCGTCGGCCGAATCCCCACGATCTCCACCTCGTCCCCAACCTTGATCTTGCCCCGCTCGATCCGCCCCGTCGCCACCGTCCCACGCCCAGAGATCGAGAACACGTCCTCCACTGGCATGATGAACGGCTTCTCCACGTCCCGCTTCGGCTGCGGTATGTAACTGTCCACCGCCTCCATCAGCTTCAGGATCGACGGCTCCCCAAGCTCCGATCCCTCCCCCTCCAGCGCCTTGAGCGCACTGCCAATCACGATCGGGATCTCCTCCCCCGGAAACTCGTACTTCGTCAGCAACTCCCGGATCTCCAGCTCCACCAGATCCAGTAGCTCCTTGTCGTCCACCATGTCGGCCTTGTTCAGGTACACCACGATCGCCGGCACCCCGACCTGGCGCGCCAGCAAGATGTGCTCCCGCGTCTGCGGCATCGGCCCATCCGCCGCGCTCACCACCAAGATCGCCCCGTCCATCTGCGCCGCTCCCGTGATCATGTTCTTCACGTAGTCCGCGTGCCCAGGACAATCCACGTGCGCGTAGTGCCGACTCTTCGTCTCGTACTCCACGTGCGCCGTGGCGATCGTTATCCCCCGCTCCCGCTCCTCCGGCGCCTTGTCGATCTGGTCGAACGGCACGAACGTCGCCCCGCCCGTCTTCGCCAATACCTTCGTGATCGCCGCCGTCAACGTCGTCTTGCCGTGGTCCACGTGCCCAATGGTCCCAACGTTGCAATGCGGCTTCTTCCGCTCAAACTTCTGCTTCGACATCTCTCAACTCCTCCAGCGCCCCGCCCCCGGGGCTACGGGCTTGCGGCTACCGGCCTCCGACAAAGAGACCTCGGCCCCGTTGGCGGTAGCCGGTAGTCGGTAGCCGTCCTCTTCCTCACGCCCCCACCGCTTTCGCCGTGATCTCCTCGGAGATCGTCTGGGGCGCCGCCTCGTAATGCGAGAACTGCATCGTGTAGGTCGCTCGCCCTTGCGTCATCGAACGGAGATCGGTCGCATAGCCGAACATCTCCTTCAGGGGCACCTTGGCGGTGATCACCTGCGCGCCCGAGCGGCTCTCCATGTGCTGCACCTTGCCGCGCCGCGCGCTCAGGTTACCGATGACGTCGCCCATGAAATCGTCGGGCGTCACCACCTCGACCTCCATGATCGGCTCCAGCAGGACCGGCGAAGCGTGCTGGCACGCTTCCTTGAACGCCATCGATCCGGCGATCTTGAAGGCGATCTCCGAAGAATCAACCTCATGGTAGGAGCCGTCGAACAGCGTCGCCTTGACGTCGACCATCGGGTAGCCGGCGAGCACGCCGTTGTCCAAAGCTTCACGGATTCCCTTCTCGACCGCGGGAATGTACTCGCGGGGAATCACGCCACCCTTGACGGCATCCTCGAATTGGAATCCGGATCCGGGGGGCAACGGGGAAACGCGCAGCTTCACGTCGCCGTACTGACCGCGGCCGCCGGTTTGCCGTACGAACTTGCCTTGACGCTCGACCTCGCGTCGGATCGTCTCTTTGTAAGCGACCTGCGGTTTGCCGACGTTTGCGTCGACTTTGAATTCACGCAGCAGGCGGTCGACGATGATCTCGAGATGAAGCTCGCCCATCCCGGAGATCAGGGTTTGACCCGTCTCTTGATCGACCTTGACGCGGAACGACGGGTCCTCGGTCGCGAGCTTCTGCAGGCTTACTCCGAGTCGCTCCTGATCGCTCTTGGTCTTCGGTTCGATGGCGACCGAGATCACCGGCTCGGGGAACTCGATCGATTCGAGCAACACCGGATGGTTGTCGTCCGAGAGTGTGTCTCCGGTCGTCGTGTCCTTGAGACCGACCGCCGCGGCGATGTCGCCCGCCCACACCTCTTCGATCTCTTCACGCTTGTTGGCGTGCATCTTGAGCAGACGGCCGATGCGTTCCTTCCTCCCTTTGGTGGCGTTCAGCACGTACGACCCCGTTTCTAGACAGCCGGAGTACACACGGAAGAAGGTCAGCGTGCCGACGTAGGGGTCGCTCATGATCTTGAAGGCCAGCGCCGAGAACGGCGCCGTGTCGTCTGCAGGGCGTTTCTCGACGTTCCCGTTGTCGGGATTGACGCCCTCCACCGCTGGAACGTCGGTCGGAGACGGCAGATAGTCGACGACCGCGTCGAGGAGCGGCTGCACGCCCTTGTTCTTGAAGGCGGAACCGCAGATCACGGGGACGATCCTCATCGCAAGCGTGCCCTTCCGGACGGCGCTGCGAATCTCGTCTTCGCCGATCTTCTGACCCTCGAGATATTTCTCGAGCAGCCGCTCGTCGCTGTCCGCCGCCGCTTCGACGAGCTTCTCGCGCGCGTGCTCCGCGGCAGCGACCATGTCCGCCGGGATCGCTTCCTCGTGGTATCTCGCCCCGAGACTCTCATCGTCCCACGCCAACGCCTTCATCCGCACGAGGTCGATCACCCCGCGAAACGAGTCCTCCTTGCCGAGCGGCAACTGCAGCAGCACCGGTCGAGCCTTCAACCGCTCTTCCAGTTGATGAACGACCCGGTCGAAATCGGCCCCGACCCGATCCATCTTGTTCACGAACGCGATTCGCGGCACCCGGTACTTGTCCGCTTGGCGCCAGACCGTCTCCGATTGCGGTTGCACGCCGCCGACCGCGCAAAAGACCGCCACGGCGCCGTCGAGCACGCGCAGGCTCCGCTCGACCTCGATCGTGAAGTCGACGTGGCCGGGCGTGTCGATGATGTTGACGCGGTGGTCGCGCCAGAAGCAGGTGGTCGCCGCAGAGGTGATCGTGATGCCGCGCTCCTGCTCCTGCACCATCCAGTCCATGGTCGCGGTCCCCGAGTCGACTTCGCCGATCTTGTAGTTGATCCCCGTGTAGAAGAGGATCCGCTCGGTCGTGGTCGTCTTGCCGGCATCGATGTGCGCCATGATGCCGAGGTTGCGCGTTCTCTCCAGGGGTACCTGACGTGCCATGACGTTTGTTCGAGCTTCGGACTTTGCTCATCGGTATTCGGCAGAGCGCATGCGACGTCGGAGACCGAATGCCGGCGGACTAGGCAGCCGATGACTATTACCAGCGGTAGTGCGCGAAGGCCTTGTTCGCCTCCGCCATGCGATGGGTGTCTTCCTTCTTCTTGACCGCTGCGCCGCGATTCGCCGCGGCGTCGAGCAGCTCTCCGGCCAGCCGCTCTTCCATGGATTTCTCGCCGCGGGAGCGCGCGTTCTGGACGATCCAGCGCATGGCCAACGAGGCCCGGCGCGACGGCCGGACTTCGGAGGGGACTTGGTACGTGGCGCCGCCCACCCGCCGTGACCGCACCTCGACGACCGGCTTGACGTTCTCGACCGCCTTGCGGAAGAGACCGAGCGGTTCTTCTTTCGCTCGCTGGCCGACGACGTCGAGCGCGTGGTAGAGGAGCCGCTCGGCGACACTGCGCTTGCCGTCCTCCATCATCGAGTTCACGAACTTCGATACCAACCGATCATGGTACTTCGGATCGGGCAGGATCTCTCGCTTGGAAACGGCACCTTTGCGCGGCATGGGATGATCGGCTCTCGGCTACCGGTTCTCGGTCTTCGATAAACGCAAATCCGTCTTTGGAAACCTGTCGGTTAGTCGAGCCGCGCCGGCCGACGACCGATGGCCGCAAGCCCCTACTTCGGTCTCTTCGCTCCGTACTTCGACCGACCTTGTCGGCGGTCCTGCACGCCGATCGAATCCAGCGTGCCGCGCACGATGTGGTAACGGACTCCCGGCAGATCCTTCACGCGCCCACCGCGGATCAGCACCACCGAGTGCTCCTGCAGGTTGTGCCCAACGCCGGGAATGTACGCGGTGACTTCGATGCCGTTGGTGAGCCGCACGCGAGCAACCTTGCGAAGCGCCGAGTTCGGCTTCTTGGGCGTCGAAGTGTAGACGCGCGTGCACACACCTCGCTTCTGCGGTGAGCCCTGGAGGGCCGGCGCGCTCTCCTTCGCGCGCACACGAGCTCGCCCTTGCTTCACCAGCTGTTGGATCGTCGGCATCCCGTCGTCAACCTTCTCGAACGCTGCTCAAGTAAAACCGGCATCCTAGATAAACCTCGAAAAACTGTCAAGTTAAGGGGACGTTCTTAACTTTCGTAACCTTAGTCGAAAACGCACACCCGCCCGACTAAGGTTACGAAAGTTAAGAACGTCCCCGTCTCTTTACGCCTCCAGCGCCTTCGACAGCTCCTCGGCCGTCTCCTCGACCTCTTCGCTCTCGATTTCCATCTTCATGTAGCGTGAGAGCCCGGTCCCCGCGGGAATGAGGCGGCCCATGATGACGTTCTCCTTGAGGCCGGAGAGCTTGTCCCGCTTGCCCTGGATCGCCGCCTCGGTGAGCACCTTGGTCGTCTCCTGGAACGACGCCGCCGATATGAAGCTCTCGGTCGACAAACTCGCCTTGGTGATGCCGAGGAGAAGCGGTTCGGCGGTCGCCGGCGTGCCGCCGTCCTTCAGCACCCGCTGCCGCTCCTCTTCGAACTTCCACTTCTCGATCTGATCGCCGACCAAGAATTCAGAGTCGCCAACCTCCTTGATGCGCACGCGACGGAGCATCTGCCGGACGATCACCTCGATGTGCTTGTCGTTGATGCGCACGCCTTGCAGGCGATAGATCTCCTGGATCTCGTTCACGAGATACTTGGCGAGCTCTTTTTCGCCGAGGATGTTCAGGATGTCGTGCGGGTTCGAGGAGCCATCCATCAGCGGCTCCCCGGCCCGTACCCGATCGCCTTCGTGCACGCTGATGTGCTTGCCCTTGGGAATCAGGTACTCCTTGCGGAGATCCACGCGCAGCTCGCCGTCGATCTCGGGGGTGACTTCCAGCTTCCGCTTGCCCTTGGTGTCCTTGCCGAAGCTGACGATTCCGTCGATCTCGCTGATGACGGCGAACTCCTTGGGCTTGCGCGCCTCGAAGAGCTCGGCGACGCGCGGCAGGCCGCCGGTGATGTCCTTGGTCTTGGTGGTTTCACGCGGCATCTTGGCGATGATGTCGCCGGCGGATACGCGCTGCCCGTCGGCCACGTTCAGGTAGATGCCGACCGGCAGCGGATAGCGGGCCTCGGCGCCGCTCGAGAGCTTCGCGGTCTTGCCTTCCTCGTCCTTCACCGACACGCGCGGGCGCTTGTCGGGATCCTTCGACTCGATCACGACCTTGGTGGACATGCCGGTCCGCTCGTCGACCCGCTCCTCGATGGTGATGGCCTCGAGGAGATCCCCGAATTTCACGACACCCGAGATCTCGGTCAGGATCGGCGTGGTGTAAGGATCCCACTCGGCGAGCAGCTCACCCGCCTTCACCCGCGTGCCGTCCTTCTTCTTCAGTCGAGCGCCGTAGACGATCGGATAGCGCTCGCGCTCGCGTTCGCGACCGCCCTCGGCTTCCTCCACGATCGCCAGCTCGCCGTTGCGGTTCATGACGGCGAGGTCGCCGTCCTTGCTGACGACCGTCTGCAGGTTGATGAACTTCACTTTCCCGTCGTTCCGAGCTTCCAGCGTCGTCTGCTCCGCGCGCCGGCTGGCGGTTCCGCCGATGTGGAAGGTGCGCATCGTGAGCTGCGTACCGGGCTCGCCGATCGACTGCGCCGCGATGACTCCGATCGCTTCGCCCATGTTGACGATGTGTCCGCGCGCCAGGTCGCGTCCGTAGCACATGCCGCACACGCCGTGGCGGGACTGGCAGGTGAGCACGGAACGGATCTTCACGCGCTCGAGGCCCGCCTCGTCGATCGCCCGGACCTTTTCTTCGTCGATCTCCTGGTTGGCGCGAACCAGCATCTCCTTGGTGAACGGATCGCGGATGTCTTCGAGCGCCACGCGGCCGAGCACCCGATCGCCGAGCCGTTCGATCACCTCGCCGCCCTCCATCAGCGGCGTGATTTCGATGCCGTCCATCGTGCCGCAGTCCTCCTCGTTGATGATCGAGTCCTGCGCAACGTCGACGAGGCGACGGGTGAGGTAGCCCGAGTTCGCCGTCTTGAGCGCCGTATCGGCGAGGCCCTTGCGCGCACCGTGGGTGGAGATGAAGTACTGAAGCACCGTGAGGCCTTCGCGGAAGTTCGCGGTGATCGGCGTCTCGATGATCTCGCCCGACGGCTTCGCCATCAATCCGCGCATCCCGGCCAGCTGACGAATCTGCTGCGCGGACCCCCGGGCACCGGAGTCGATCATCATGTAGATGGGGTTGAAGCTCGGGCTCTTGCGCTTTTCGTCGTTCGGCCCGGTGAGCTCCTCGGTGCCGAGCTGGCCGAGCATCTCGTCGGCGATTCGATCGGTGAGCTCAGCCCAGATGTCGACGACCTTGTTGTAGCGCTCGCCTGCCGTGATCAAGCCCTTGTTGTACTGATCCTCGATGCCGCGCACCTCGGTGTGCGCCTCGTCGAGCAGCTTGTGCTTTTCCGAAGGAATCACCATGTCCTGGATGCCGATCGAGATGCCCGCGCGCGTCGCGTACTCGTAGCCCATGTCCTTCAGGTGGTCGGCGAAGATCACCGTGGCCTTGTTGCCGGCGCGACGGTACGCGATGTCGATCAACGTGCCGAGCTCCTTCTTCTTCATCACCTTGTTCACTTCTTTGAACGGCGTCTCGGGGGGGCAGATCTCGTAGAGGAGCACCCTGCCGACCGTGGTTTCGATGAGCTTCGGGCGGCCCTCGTTGGCCTTGCGGTCTACCTCGTCCATGGCGCTCGGCGGAATCCGCACGAAGACCTTCGCCTGCAGGTCGACTTCTTCCTGATCGTACGCGATGCGCACTTCCTCGAAGCTCGCGAACTTCTTGTCCTCGCCCTTCGCGAACGCGCGGTCGCGCGTCATGTAATAGAGCCCGAGCACGATGTCCTGCGAGGGCACGATGATCGGCCGGCCATTGGCGGGCGAGAGGATGTTGTTGGTCGACATCATGAGAGCGCGCGCCTCGACTTGCGCTTCGACCGACAGCGGCACGTGAACCGCCATCTGGTCCCCGTCGAAGTCCGCGTTGTAGGCGGCACACACGAGCGGATGGAGCTGGATCGCCTTGCCTTCGATGAGCAGCGGCTCGAACGCCTGGATGCCGAGCCGGTGCAGCGTCGGGGCGCGATTCAATAGCACCGGATGCTCGCGGATCACGTCGTCGAGGATGTCCCACACCTCGGCGCGCTCCTTCTCGACCATCTTCTTCGCGCTCTTGATGGTCGTGACGTGCCCGCGCTCCTCGAGCTTGTTGTAGATGAAGGGCTTGAACAGCTCGAGCGCCATCTTCTTCGGCAGGCCGCACTGGTGAAGACGGAGCTCCGGGCCGACGACGATCACCGATCGCCCGGAGTAGTCTACTCGTTTACCGAGCAGGTTCTGTCGGAAGCGGCCCGACTTGCCCTTCAGCATGTCGGAGAGCGATTTCAACGGCCGCTTGTTCGGTCCGGTGATGGCGCGGCCGCGCCGGCCGTTGTCGAACAGCGCATCGACCGCCTCCTGCAGCATGCGCTTCTCGTTGCGCACGATGATCTCCGGAGCGTTCAGCTCCATCAGCCGCTTCAGACGATTGTTGCGGTTGATGACCCGCCGGTAGAGATCGTTCAAATCGGAGGTCGCGAAGCGCCCGCCGTCGAGCGGCACCAGCGGCCGGAGGTCCGGCGGGATCACCGGCACCACCTCGAGGATCATCCATTCCGGCTTGTTGCCCGAGTTGCGAAGCGCGGTGATCACCTTGAGCCGCTTCGCGATCTTCTTCCGCTTGGCTTCGCTCGTCGCCTCGCGCATCTCGACGCGCAGCTTCTGCGCCTCGCCCTCGACGTCGATGTCACGGAGAAGCTTGCGTACCGCGTCGGCGCCCATCTCGGCCCGGAACGTGCCGGCGCCGTGCTTCTCGATCTCCTTCCGGTACTGCGTCTCGGTGAGGAGTTGCCCCTTCTTCATCTTGTCGGGCGGAAGCTCCAGGGGATCGGTGACGACGTAGCACTCGAAGTAGAGAACCTTCTCGAGGTCCTTCAGCGTCATGTCGAGCAGGGTGCCGATGCGCGACGGCAGGCTCTTCAGGAACCAGATGTGCGCGACGGGGGTGGCGAGGTCGATGTGCCCCATGCGCTCCCGGCGCACTTTCGACTGGATGACCTCGACGCCGCACTTCTCGCAGACGACGCCACGGTGCCGCATGCGCTTGTACTTGCCGCAGTTGCATTCGTAGTCCTTCGTCGGCCCGAAGATCTTGGCGCAGAACAGACCGTCCCGTTCCGGCTTGAAGGTTCGATAGTTGATCGTCTCCGGCTTCTTGACCTCGCCGTGGCTCCACGACCGGATCTTCTCCGGCGAGGCGATCGAGATGCGGATCGAGTTGAAGGCGACCGGGTTCTTGGGCTTTTCGAACAGACTGAAGAGATCTTCCATCGTTTGCCTCTATGCGTGGTTGCGTTCGCTCGCGCGGGTGGCGTGGCGCTCACCTGCTTCCGTGCTCACTCCGCGGCTCGTGAATCCTACCGCCCCGCCGCCCCCACACGAGCCGCTTCGCTGCGCGCGTCGCAGTCGACCGCCACGCCACCCGCGCGAGGAGTGGCGCTCTTGCGGAAGGATTTCGACGATCATCGCTTCACGTCCCCGTGGGCTTCGCTTCCAAGAGCTCGACGTCGAGAGCCAGGGACTGCAGCTCCTTCACCATGACGTTGAACGACTCCGGGAGTCCCGGCTCGAGGACGTTTTCTCCTTTGACGATTGCCTCGTACATGCGCGTGCGCCCCGCCACGTCGTCCGACTTGACGGTGAGCATCTCCTGAAGGCTGTACGCGGCGCCGTACGCTTCGAGCGCCCACACCTCCATCTCCCCCAGACGCTGGCCCCCAAACTGAGCCTTACCGCCGAGCGGCTGCTGCGTGACGAGGCTATACGGACCAGTCGAGCGCGCATGAATCTTGTCATCGACGAGATGATGAAGCTTCATCATGTAGAGAATGCCGACCGTCACCGCCTGAGCGAACGGTTGTCCACTGCGGCCATCGTAGAGCGCCGCCTGGCCGGTATGCGGCAAACTCGCGCGCTTGAGGAGGGCGAGGATCTCGTCCTCCGCCGCTCCGTCGAACACCGGCGACGCCACGTGCAGACCGTTCTTCGACTTGTGCGCGAGCTTCAGAACATCTTCGTCCTTGAGTTCGTCGACGAAATCGCCTGCTTCCTTGCCGAAGAACTCGCGCAGGCGCTTGCGGATCGCGTCGAGGTTGGGCTCGCCGTTGCTTTCGGAGATGATCGCGCCGATCTGCTGGCCGAGAACCTTGGCCGCCCAGCCGAGATGGGTCTCGAGGATCTGGCCGACGTTCATCCGCGACGGCACGCCGAGCGGGTTCAAAACGATGTCGACCGGCGTGCCGTCTTCCAGATACGGCATGTCCTCTTCGGGAAGGATCCGCGACAGCACTCCCTTGTTGCCGTGTCGCCCGGCCATCTTGTCTCCGACCTGGAGCTTGCGCTTGATGGCCACGAAGACCTTGACCATCTTGATCACGCCGGGCGGGAGCTCGTCACCCGCCTTCAATCGCTCGGTCTTTTCGAGGAAGGTGACGCGGATCGACTCGACCTGCTCCTTGTAGGCATCGACCGCCCGCTGGACATCGGTCTCCGCCGCGTCGTCGTCGACGCGAATCTCCGCCCAGTAGTTGGGTGGCATTCCTTCGAGGTCTTCGTCGGCGATGATCTTGCCCTTCTGCAGCAGCACGCGGCGGTTGTCGTCGGTGACGCGCGTCTGGGCTTCCTTGCCGAGGAATAGCTTGCGGACTTTCTTGAGCGTCGTCTCGCGGAGAATGCGGATTTCGTCGGCTTGGTCCTTCTTGAGCTTGGCAACCTCGTCTTCCTCGATCCGCTTGGAGCGCTCGTCCTTCGTCACGCCCTTGCGCGAAAAAACACGGGCGCTGATCACCGTCCCCTCGACGCCAGGAGGCACACGGAGTGACGTGTCTCGCACCTCCCCGGCCTTCTCCCCGAAGATTGCGCGGAGCAGCTTTTCCTCGGGCGAGAGCTGGGTCTCTCCCTTCGGCGTGATCTTGCCGACCAGGATGTCCTGCGGCTTTACCTCCGCGCCGATGCGGATGATGCCCGATTCGTCGAGGTCCTTCAGCGCCTCCTCACCGACGTTCGGGATGTCGCGCGTGATCTCTTCCGGGCCGAGCTTGGTATCTCGGGCCACGCACTCGAACTCCTCGATGTGCACGGACGTGAAGTGGTCCTCGCGCACCACGCGCTCCGAGATCAGGATCGAATCCTCGAAGTTGTAACCACCCCAGGGCATGAAGGCGACGAGGATGTTCCGCCCGAGCGCGAGCTCCCCCATCTCGGTCGACGGTCCATCGGCGATCACGTCGCCGCCCTTCACGCGGTCACCGGGCAACACGATCGGACGTTGATTCATGCAGGTGTTTTGGTTCGATCGTTGATACTTGACGAGATTGTAGATGTCGACGCCGGGATCCACGGCGCCGGAGAGCTTGTCCGCCTTGACGACGATGCGCGTCGAATCGACGCTCTCGACCACGCCGTCGCGCTTGGCGACGGCGGTGACGCCCGAGTCGCGAGCCACGACGCGCTCCATGCCGGTGCCCACGAGCGGCGCGTCGGTCCTGAGCAGCGGCACCGCCTGTCGCTGCATGTTGGAGCCCATCAGCGCTCGGTTGGCGTCGTCGTTCTCGAGGAACGGGATCAGGCTCGCCGCGACCGAAACGAGCTGGTTCGGCGAGACGTCCATGAAGTTGACTTCCTCCGGGGCGACCGTGGTGAATTCCCCGGCCTTGCGCACGGTCACGCTGTCGCTCGTGTAGTGACCGCGCGGATCGAGCGGCGCGTTGGCCTGGGCGATCACGTAGTCCTCTTCCTGCAGCGCCGAGAGGTAACGAATGCGATCGGTAACACGTCCGCCCTCGACCTCGCGGTACGGGGTCTCGATGAAGCCGAACTCGTTCACCCGGGCATAGGTCGAGAGGCTGGCGATGAGCCCGATGTTCGGACCTTCCGGCGTCTCGATCGGGCAAACCCGCCCGTAGTGGGTGGGGTGCACGTCGCGGACTTCGAACCCGGCGCGCTCGCGTGTGAGCCCGCCCGGGCCGAGCGCCGAGAGCCGGCGTTTGTGCGTGATCTCGGAAAGCGGATTGGTCTGATCCATGAACTGCGAGAGCTGGGAGGAGCCGAAGAACTCCTTGATCACCGCCGAGACCGGCTTGTAGTTGATGAGCTCCTGCGGCATCAGCGTTTCGATGTCCTGCAGGCTCATGCGCTCCTTGATCGCCCGCTCCATGCGCACCAGGCCGATGCGGTACTGATTTTCGACCAGCTCGCCGACCGCGCGGATGCGTCGGTTGCCGAGGTGATCGATGTCGTCCACCTGGCCGTTGCCGTTCTTGAGCTCCATCAGGTAGCGCACGACCTCGAGGATGTCCTCGCGGCGAAGCGTTCCCTGCTCGAGCGGCACATTCTGGCGGAGCTTGTGGTTCAGCTTCAGCCGCCCGACCTTGGAGAGGTCGTAGCGCTCCGGATTGAAGAAGAGGTTGTTGAAGAAGCTGGTCGCAGTTTCGAGCGTCGGGGGATCGCCCGGTCGCAGGCGCTTGTAGATCTCGAGGATCGCCTCCTCGGGCGTGTTGATCTTGTCCTGCAGGAGCGTGTTCCGCAGCGACGGCCCGAGGAAGAGGTCGTCGATCAGCAGCACGTCGATCTCGTGAATGTTGCGCTCGCGAAGCTGCTTCAGCTTTTCAGGCGTGAGCTCCTGATTGCACTCGACGATCACCTCGCCGGTCCCGGCATCGACGATGTCGTGGGCCACGACGCGCCCGACGACCTCCTCCGGCGCGATCGGAACGTGTTTGATGCCGGCCGCTTCCATCTGCTTGATCGCCGTGCGCGTGAACTTCCGACCCTCCTTGACGATCAACTCGTTGTTGGTGGGGTGGCGGACGTCACGCGTGGCCTTCACGCCGGCGAGCTGGTCGGGCTTGAAGACCTTCGAGACTTTGCGGTCGTCGAAGACGATGACGTCCTTCTTGTAGAAGTAGTTGAGTAAGTTCTCGGTCGTCATCCCGAGCGCGCGCAGCAGGATCGTCGCATGGAACTTGCGCCGGCGGTCGATGCGCACGAACAGGATGTCGCGCGGGTCGAACTCGAAATCGATCCACGATCCGCGATACGGGATGATCCTCGCGGAATAGAGAAGCTTTCCGGAAGCGTGCGTCTTCCCTTTGTCGTGATCGAAGAACACGCCGGGCGAACGATGGAGCTGGGAAACGATGACGCGCTCGGTACCGTTGACCATGAACGTGCCGTTCTGGGTCATCAACGGGATCTCGCCGAAATAAACCTCCTGCTCCTTCACATTCTTGATCGCGCGCATGTTCGATTGCGCATCGACGTCCCAAATCACCAGCTGGATGGTGACCTTGAGCGGCGCCGCGTACGTCATGCCGCGCTGATGGCATTCCTCGACGTCGTACTTCGGCGTGCCGAGCGCGTACCCCACGAACTCGAGGGAGGCGGTCTCGTTGAAATCCTTGATCGGGAACACCGATTTGAAGACGCCCTGAAGCCCCGTGTCCTTGCGAGCCTCAGGGGGGGACTCGGCCTGAAGAAATTCGTCGTAGGAGCGCTTCTGGATGTCGATCAAGTTCGGAATGTCGATGATCCGCTTGATCTTCCCGAAATGCCGACGGAAGCGAAGATTGTTGGCCACCTGAGTTGCCATTCAGACTCCCGAATAGTGGTTGAGGACGCACGCCTGCGCCGCCAGATCGCTGGCGCGCGACGCAAGCAGGACGTGTTCTGCCCCGACCGAGACAGAACGTGTGATGCGCGGCATCTTTACTTGATCTCCACCGTGCCGCCCGCCTCCTCGAGCTTCTTCTTCATCTCTTCGGCTTCCTTCTTCGACACACCGTCCTTCACGGGCTTGGGCGCGCCGTCGACCAGGTCCTTGGCTTCCTTCAAGCCCAGGCTGGTGAGTTCGCGGACGACTTTGATGACCTGGATCTTCTTGTCGCCGGATCCCGTGAGCACGACCGTGAATTCGTCCTTCTCCGGCTCCGCGGCCGCTCCGGCGGCCGCCGCACCCGGCCCCGCCGCCGCCACCGCAACCGGGGCGGCCGCGCTGACTCCCCATTTTTCCTCGAGCGTCTTCACGAGGCCCGAGATCTCGAGCACCGTCATCCCCGACAGGGTGTCGACGAGCTCGGTCATCTTCTCTGCTGAAAGCGCCATTTCTTCATGCCTCCCTGTTGAATTCGTCCTCTCTGAAACCGAACGACTCTCACCGCGGCTTCGCAGCCGTAACCAAACGTTGTCCGCCTATTGACGCATCGCATCTCATATCTTCGTGTGGAATCGAGATATCGTGCCCTAGGCGATCAAGAGCCCGCATCCGGGCCCAGTTGATCCTTCCGCGAGCTCATGAGCCGAGCGAGCTGCGCTCCCGGTTCCGCGAGCAGCCGCACCAGCTGCTGCGCCGGCGCCTGCAGCACGCCGAGCAGCGTGGCGCACAGCGCCTCCTTCGAAGGCGTCTTGGAAAGTGCTACGACCGCCTTCGGCTCGAGCACCTCGCCCTCGAAGACTCCGCCTTTGATCCAGAACTTCTCCGTCTCGGTCTCCGCCCACTTGGCGACGATCTTGGCGACGGCGATCGGGTCCTCGTAGCCGAACACTAGAGCGGTCTGGCCATCGAGCCAGCGCTCCGACGCCTGGTACGGCGTATCGGCGATCGCGCGCTTCGCCAGCGTATTCTTGGCGACCTTGCATTCGCCGCCCGCACTTCGTAGCTCGCGACGGAATCGATTCGTCTGCGTGACCGTCAGACCTTGGTACCGCGCCAGCACGGCGACCTTCGCCGCCTTGAGCTTCTCGCCGAGCTCGGCGACCAGCTCGCTCTTCTCTTCCCGTCTCACGACTCCTCCTGTTCCTACGCCGCCGCTGCCGTCGCGCGCGCCTCCAGCGGATCGATCTTCACGCCCGGGCCCATCGTCGTCGATACGGCGATCGACTTCAGATAGTTTCCCTTGGCGGCCGCGGGCTTGGCGCGGAGCACCGCGGCGAGAAGCGCATGGGCGTTCTGCGCGAGCTTGTCGGCGCCGAACGAAGCCTTGCCGATCGGCGCGTGCACGATCCCCGCCTTCTCGACCCGGAACTCCACCTTGCCCGCCTTGATCTCTTTGACGGTCTTGACGACGTCCATCGTCACGGTTCCTACCTTGGGATTCGGCATGAGGCCGCGCGGGCCGAGGATCTTACCGATGCGACCGACCTGGGCCATCATGTCCGGCGTCGCGACGACCTTGTCGAAGTCGAGCCAGCTCTCCTCCTGGATCTTCTTGACCAGGTCGTCGGCGCCCACGAAATCGGCTCCCGCCGCTTCCGCCTCCTTCGCCTTCTCGCCCTTGGCGAAGACCAGGACACGCTGCGACTTGCCGATTCCGTTCGGCAGGACGACGGTGCCGCGCACGTTCTGGTCCGCTTGGCGCGGGTCGACGTTCAGACGGATCGCAAGTTCGACGGTCTCGTCGAACTTCGCATCGCGTTCCGCCAATCGCGAGCGCCATCGCCTGAGCGAGCGGATAGCGCTTTTCGCGGTCGATCGCCTCTGCTCCGGCTCGAAATCGTTTGCTCCGCTGGGCCATCGCAGTACCTCCTACTTCCCTTCGACAGTGAGCCCCATGCTACGGGCGGTGCCCTCGACAGTGCGAATCGCCGCGGCGAGATCCTTGGCCGTAAGATCGGGAAGCTTCTGCTTGGCGATTTCCTCGACTTGCGCCTTGGTGACCTTGCCGACCATCTTCTTGCGCGGCTCGCCGGAGCCCTTTTCGAGGCCCGCGGCCCGCTTGAGCAGGACCGACGCGGGCGGGGTCTTGGTGATGAACGTGAAGGAGCGATCCGCGTAGACGGTGATGATCACCGGGATGATCAATCCCTGTTGCGCCTGGGTCTGCGCGTTGAACGCCTTGCAGAACTCCATGATGTTGACGCCCCGCTGGCCGAGCGCCGGACCGACGGGCGGGCTCGGATTGGCCTGTCCCGCGGGGATCTGCAGCTTGATCTCGGCGATGATCTTCTTCGCCATTTTACGCCTTCTCCACTTGCACGAAGTCGAGCTCGACCGGCGTCGAGCGCCCGAAGATGCTGATCAGCACCTTGAGCTTGCCCTTCTCCGGCCGAACCTCCTCGACCACTCCGTTGAAGTCCTGGAAGGGGCCGTCGATGACCTTCACGCTCTCGCCGGTCTCGAACTGCATCTTCGGCTTCGGGCGTACCGCGCCTTCTTCCATTTGATGCGCGATGCCAGCCACCTCCTCGTCGGGCACGGAGGCCGGCTCGGTGGCGCCGCCCACGAATCCCGTGACCTTCGGGGTAGACCTCACCAGGTGCCAGGTGTCGTCGTTCAGCTCCATGTTGACGAGGATGTAGCCGGGGAAGAACTTCCGCGAAGAAATCTTCGGCTTTCCCTTCACGAGCTCCTTCACCTTCTCGGCCGGAACCAAGATCTCGCCGAAGTACTGCTCCTTACCGAGCGCCTTGACACGCTCTTCGAGGGCGGCCTTCGCCTTTTGTTCAGAGCCCGAGTAGGTATGAACGACGTACCACTTCTTCACCATAGCGGTCACAGCCAGTCAGTCGGCTACGAGAGCCGGGGCGCCAGCAGCCTTTGGATGAGGTGCGACAGGCTGAAATCGACGAGCCCGAGAAACAATGCGAAGACCATGACGACGACGACCACGACGATCGTGGCCGCCCGCGTCTCCTTCCAGCTCGGCCAATGGACCTTCTTCAGCTCGATCCAGACCTCTCGGAAGAACTGTACCGATTGGTCCACCCATTCCTTCGCGTTCGCCATCCTCGATCGTCTCTTGGACTCCTCTGCTTCCGGATCGGTAGCGGGCCAGGCAGGGCTCGAACCTGCAACCCCCGGATTTGGAGTCCGGTGCTCTACCAATTAGAGCTACTGACCCGTCGAAGATGCGGCCCGCGCCCCATCGCCGATTGCACTCGTTCTTCGGTCGGTCGCCGTACGAGACGTACGGCTCCCCACCGCGTCGCTCACGCGCGAACCGATCTGGGGTACGCTCCGCATTTTCGACCTTCGTCTTTATCGACCTCTCTCTGCCTTACTGGAACGTCTTTTCAGACCTTGCTTTCCTTGTGCACCTTGTGTCCCCGGCACGACGGACAGAATTTCTTGAGCGAGATCTTGTCCGTCTTCGTCTTGCGGTTCTTGGTCGTCGTGTAGTTCTTGCGCTTGCACTGGTCACAGACCAGGGAAATGATTTCGCGGATCATGGGTTCAAGTCCTGGCTACGGGCATTGGGCAGCGGGTTTGCGCGAGAGGCTTCGTGGAGACCTTTCCCGAAGCCTGAAGCCCGATGCCGCAAACCGTCGTTCGTCTCGTCATTCGTTGATCTTCGTGACCACCCCGGCCCCCACGGTTCGCCCACCCTCGCGGATGGCGAAGCGCAACCCCTCGTCCATCGCAATCGGCGTGATCAACGCAATCTCCATCGATACGTTGTCCCCGGGCATCACCATCTCCGTCCCCGCCGGCAGCGTCACCACCCCCGTCACGTCCGTCGTGCGAAAGTAAAACTGCGGCCGGTACCCGTTGAAAAACGGCGTGTGCCGTCCCCCCTCCTCCTTCGTCAACACGTACGACTCCGCCTTGAACTTCGTGTGCGGCGTGATCGACCCAGGCTTCGCCAACACCTGCCCCCGCTCGATCTCCTCCCGCTTCGTCCCACGCAGCAAACACCCCACGTTGTCCCCCGCCAGCCCCTCGTCCAGGAGCTTGCGGAACATCTCCACCCCTGTCACCACCGTCTTCTGCGTCGGCCGAATCCCCACGATCTCCACCTCGTCCCCAACCTTGATCTTGCCCCGCTCGATCCGCCCCGTCGCCACCGTCCCACGCCCAGAGATCGAGAACACGTCCTCCACTGGCATGATGAACGGCTTCTCCACGTCCCGCTTCGGCTGCGGGATGTAACTGTCCACCGCCTCCATCAGCTTCAGGATCGACGGCTCCCCAAGCTCCGATCCCTCCCCCTCCAGCGCCTTGAGCGCACTGCCAATCACGATCGGGACCTCCTCCCCCGGAAACTCGTACTTCGTCAGCAACTCCCGGATCTCCAGCTCCACCAGATCCAGTAGCTCCTTGTCGTCCACCATGTCGGCCTTGTTCAGGTACACCACGATCGCCGGCACCCCGACCTGGCGCGCCAGCAAGATGTGCTCCCGCGTCTGCGGCATCGGCCCATCCGCCGCGCTCACCACCAAGATCGCCCCGTCCATCTGCGCCGCGCCCGTGATCATGTTCTTCACGTAGTCCGCGTGCCCAGGACAATCCACGTGCGCGTAATGCCGACTCTTCGTCTCGTACTCCACGTGCGCCGTGGCGATCGTTATCCCCCGCTCCCGCTCCTCCGGCGCCTTGTCGATCTGGTCGAACGGCACGAACGTCGCCCCGCCCGTCTTCGCCAATACCTTCGTGATCGCCGCCGTCAACGTCGTCTTGCCGTGGTCCACGTGCCCAATGGTCCCAACGTTGCAATGCGGCTTCTTCCGCTCAAACTTCTGCTTCGACATCTCTCAACTCCTCCAGCGCCCCGCCCCCGGGGCTACGGGCTTGCGGCTACCGGCCTCCGCCTTCGGCAACGGCTCCGCCTCTCTTGCGAAGGCCTGAAGACCGACGGCTGAAGCCTGTAGCCGGTAGCCCTCTTCTCCTATGGAGAGGGGAGGATTCGAACCTCCGAAGGCATACGCCGGCAGATTTACAGTCTGCTCCCTTTGGCCGCTTGGGTACCTCTCCGCACATTTTTCGCCCCGCATCTCCTTTCGACGGGCCCTCGCGCCTCCCTGTTCAACAAGCCCAGGAGCGGGATTGAACCGCCGACCTCGTCCTTACCAAGGACGTGCTCTGCCGACTGAGCTACCTGGGCGCGAAAACGTCGATCGTGCCCCATCTCGCCGTGTGCTCGCTCTTCGCTCCTCCGCCGTACAGGAAGTACGGCTCCGTCGCTCATCACTGCGCTTGCGCCGATCTGGGGCACGCTCGACGTTTTCGCGAGCGTCTCCGGCATTCCGTCAGCGCAGACACTCGAGAGCGGGAGACGGGAATCGAACCCGCGACGTTCAGCTTGGAAGGCTGATGCTCTACCAACTGAGCTACTCCCGCGATAGGCGGCGCGGCCCGGCGTCTTCGGCGCTTTCGACGGGAAGCCGACGGCCGGAATCGAACCGGCGACCTGCTGATTACAAGTCAGCTGCTCTGCCATCTGAGCTACGTCGGCCCGCTGGCAGCTCGCCGCCTGCGAATGTCGTGGTGTGCTGTTCAACTCCCCTTCGGCTCCGACACCCGTGCTAATGGAAGACGATTGAGTCCAGTCCGCTGCTTGTCCTTCGGGGCCGAGGCGGACGTGCTCGAGCAAGCGATCAGCTGGTTCCTAGGGACGGGGCTTGACGCCGCTTCCCAGGTTCTTGGATCAGAAAGGAAAAACTCTCTTCGGAAACCACCGTTCCAAGTCTGTGACGGCCAAATTGCAAAACAGCATGCCTATCACCGTGATCGCGTGGTGTCAATCCGTTGACACCCGCCTTGCTCCGGCTTGCCGGATCCGCTCATAGAGGGCAACCGCGGCGGCGACCGAGACGTTCAGGGACCCCACGCCGCCAACCATCGGTATCGATATCAGGTGGTCGCACTTCGCGCGAGTGAGCGGCCGCAGGCCCCTGCCCTCCGCCCCGACGACCAGCGCGCAGTGCTCCGGGAACGAGAACTCGAAGAGACTTCGTGGGGATGCGCCGTCGAGCCCGACGATCCAGTATCCGGCGCGTTGAAGCTCTTCGAGGGCCCTCGCCAGATTGACCACTCGGGCAATCGGCACAAACGCGGTCGCGCCCGCGGCGGCTTTCGCTACCACCGCCGTGACCGATACGGAGCGATCCTGTGGAATCACTACGCCGCCGACCCCGGTCGCAGCCGCCGATCGAACGAGCGCGCCGAAATTTCGCGGATCGGTCACCTGATCGGCGAACAGCAGACAGGCGGGCCGCCGCGTCACCAGATCGTGCCAGTCGGCGTACCGAAAGTCGTGCATCAGCGCGATGACTCCCTGGTGCGCCACACCACGGGCGAGCCCGTGGAGACGCCGCGCATCCTCGCGCTCGACTTCCAAACCTGCGCGCCTCGCTCGCTCGGCGACTTCCGCTGCGCCACCCATCGCGCCCCGCGCGACGACGACCTTGCGGATCGCGTTCGGGTCGCGCCGGAGCTGCTCGAGAATCGGGTTGACACCCGCGAGCCAATCGCCCGCGTTCGCTTCCTTCCTACGCATCCGGAAGTTACACTCGCCCGTCGATGGGGAGAATCCTCAACCGCTACCTCTTCGTCGAGATTCTCGTACCGTTCTTCTTCGGCCTCGGCGTCTTCACCTTCGTCCTGCTGATCGCACGCATCTTGAAGCTCGTCGAATTGGTCGTCAATCGCGGGGTTCCGTTGCTCGACATCCTCGAGACCTTCGCGCTGATCTTGCCGGGATTCCTCGAAGTGACGGTGCCGATGGCGCTGCTGCTGGCGATCCTCCTCGGATTCGGCCGACTCGCATCGGACAGCGAGATCGTCGCGCTCAAGACGTCCGGCGTGAGCCTCTATCAGATGACGGTTCCGATCGTCGCTTTCATGGCGTTGACTTCGCTGGCCACCTTCGTGATCGCGATCTGGGTCCGTCCGTGGGCCAACGGGGCGCTGCGCGAGCAGCTCTTCGAAGTCGTCAAGAGCCGCGTCTCGGCCGGCTTCAAGGAAAAGGTTTTCAACACGGATTTCCCCGGCCTGGTCATCTACATCGAAGAGATCGAGTCCGGAGGCGGCACTCTGAAGGGGATGTTGATCTCCGATGCCCGCCGGCCCGACAGCCGAAACACCGTCATCGCGAAGATCGGCCTCTTGGTACCCAACGAGGACGCCAAGACCGTCACGCTGCGCTTGCTGGACGGGACCATCTACGGCGTCGGGGGAAGCGAGAACGCGTTTCAGAAGACCGACTTCACGGTCTACGACGTCAACCTGAACCTCACCAACCTCGGCGAGATGCGCGCCAGGGAGAAGGATCCGAAGGAGATGACGCTTGCAGAGTTGCGGGGCCGCATCGCCGAGCGGCGCGCCCAACACCAGCCCGCAAACGAAGAAGAGATCGAGCTCCAGCGCAAGTTCTCGATCCCGTTCGCCTGCGTAGTGTTCCTACTGGTCGGGATTCCGCTGGCGATTCCACCCTCACGGGCGGTGCGCTCGCGTGGCTTCGCGATGAGCCTCGGGTTGATCTTCCTGTACTACATTCCCCTGACCGTCGGACAGACGGTAGCCGAAAAAGGATACGTGTCCGCAGCGCTCGGGCTTTGGTCGCCGAACCTCCTCTTCCTCGGCCTCGGTAGCTTCCTGTTCATCAACGCGGCGCGCGAGGCGCCGATCCGCCAGCTCGAGCGGCTGCAAGACCTGTGGACGAAAGCGGGCGCGATGCTCACCGAAGCGCTCCGGACGCTGGGCGGATCATGAACGCCGAACGACGCAGTCCGATCGCGAAGATTTTGTTTCGCTATCTCGTGAGCGAGTTCTTGCGCGTCGTCGCTCTGTGCCTCGTCGCGTTCATCGTCGTCTACTTGATTGCCGACTTTTCCGATCGGATCGACGATTTCCTCAAGCACCAGGCGCCCGTCGGCGCCATCGTCCGGTACTTCTTGGTGAGGATTCCGCTGATCGTCAACGAGGTGCTGCCGATCGCCGTTCTCGCCGCGATGTTGCTCAGTCTCGGGGGCTTCTCGAGGCACAACGAGCTCACCGCGATGCGGGCGTGCGGCGTGTCTTCCGCGCAAATCGTAGCGCCGCTGCTCGGTGTTTGCCTGCTGCTGTCCGTCGGCATCTTCGCCTGGAACGAGAAGGTGGTGCCCTACTTCGCGACCCGGGCCCACTACATCAACACCATCGAGATCAAGAAGCGCCAGATGCAAGGGCTGCTCGGCGATCAGCAGATCTGGGCGCACGGCCAGGACACCTTTTACAACATCCAGTCTTTCGACGCGCGCAGCCGGACGCTCGTCGGCATCACCATCTATCCGATCGATCCGGAGTTTCACCTCAAGGGACTGTTCGAGATCCCCAAGGCGCGCTGGAACGGCAAGCGATGGGCATTCCGCAGCGGCGTCGGACGGGTCTTCGCCGCCGACGGCGAGATCCAGACGGTCTCACTCGCACCGGGAACCCTCGATTTGCGAGAGAAGCCCGACGACCTCATGGCGGCGCGGCGTGACGCCGTTGAGTTCAGCTACAGCGAGCTACGCGCTCTGATCGACAATCTCCGCAAGAAGGGGCTCGATACGACCGAGTACCTAGTCGACCTGCAGCTCAAGCTCGCAGTCCCGTTCATCATTACCGTGATGGCCCTCATTTCGATGCCGATCGGCATGCGCAATCTCCGCTCGTCGAGTCTCGCCAACAACATCGGGTTGGGCCTCCTGATCGGCGCGAGCTACTGGTTCGTGCTCGCGCTCGCCGTATCGCTCGGCCACAGCGGCGCGCTGCCGCCGATCGTCGCGGCTTGGACCGCGAACGGGATTTTTGCCGCGATCGGATTTTTCCTGCTGCTTGGAACGATTTGAAGACGAACCTCGGGCTTCAGGATTCGGGCTTCAGATTCTGCGAATTCTCGGCCGAGGCGTGAAGCTTCCTCAAGGCACCGCGGCGATCTGATCGAGCCCCGCCCGCTCGTCGAAACCGAAGCGCACGTTCAGGCCCTGCACCGCTTGGCCGGACCCGCCCTTGCCGAGGTTGTCGATCGCCGTGACCACCACCGCCAACGGCTTCGTGCCGAGAACCGTCCAGCCGATCTGCGCGAAATTCGTGCCACGCACGTCTCGCACCTCGGGAAACTTCCCTTCCCCGAGCAGCTGGACGAACGGCTCACCCGCGAAGCTCGACGCGAACGCGGGCGCGAGATCGGTCGACCTGTCGAAGCGGAACGTAGAGCGTGCTCAGAATTCCGCGACGAATCGGCAGCAGGTGCGGCGTGAAGATCACGTCGGAGCGACAACCCGCCGCGGCGAGCTCTTGCTCGATCTCCGGCAGGTGGCGGTGGCGCCCCACGCCGTACGCGCGGACGTTCTCCTGGATCTCGCCGAACAGCAGCTCGGTCTTTGCCGCGCGCCCCGCGCCGGTCGCGCCCGATTTCGAATCGACCACGATCGGGCCATCGCCGACGATCCCAGCCCGGACGAGTGGCACGAGACCGAGCAGCGCCCCGGTGGGATAGCAACCGGGCACGGCGACTATCTTCGCCCGGCGGATGCGCTCGCGCGCAAACTCGGGAATGCCGTAGACGGCATCCGCCAAGAGGTGCGGCGCCGGATGAGCACCGTACCAGCGTTGAAACACCGCCGCGTCCTTCAACCGGAAGTCGGCGCTGAGATCGAAGACGGTCACGTCGCTCTTCAGGGCCTCGACGATCGTCGCCGCCGCGGCGCCGTGCGGCAGCCCGGAGAACACGACGTCGACACCCGCGGCGAGGCGGCCGCGATCCAGCTCTTCGAGCCGCAGGTCGAGACGCTCCCGAAACGCCGGGTAGACGTCGGCGAGATGTTTGCCCGCGTACTGTTCCGAGGTCACGCGACGGACGTCGACTCGCGGGTGGAGCGCGAGCAGCCGTAGCAGCTCGATCCCCATGTACCCGGTGCCGCCGGCGACGGCGACGCGAATCTTCGAGCTCTTGCTGTCCACGGAAGCGCCGGCCTCCCTACACTCCACGGCCTTCGGCCGGCCGCTCGCCAGCGGCGAGCGGCGTACATCTTATCTACGTTTCGAGTACTGTGGGCGCTTGCGGGCCTTGTGCCGGCCGTACTTCTTGCGCTCGACCTCGCGGGAATCGCGGGTGAGAAAGCCCGCCTTCTTGAGCGGCAGACGGTGCTCTCCATCCGCGAGCAAGAGCGCGCGGGAGATGCCGTGTCGGAGCGCCTGGGCCTGCGCGGCGATGCCGCCGCCATGGACGTTGGCGATCACGTCAAAGCGGTTTCGCGTGTTCGTGACCTCGAAGGGCTGATGGACCACCATCCGCGAGGTCTCGCGGCCGAAATACTCTTCGAGGGTGCGGTCGTTGATGTGGAACTTCCCCTCGCCCGCCATCAGGCGCACACGCGCGATCGACGTCTTGCGTCGTCCCGTTGCCCAGTGCTTTCCTTCCTGTTCCGCCATTGCTTCCTTCCTTGCCGTGTGGATCGCGTCCTCAGCCGACCGGAGCCACGGGCTCGGGCCGCTGGGCGCGATGCGGATGCTCCGCGCCGGCGTAAACTTTGAGCTTCGTTGCCAGCGCCCGCGAAAGACGATTCTTCGGAAGCATTCCGCCGACTGCCAGCTCGATGAGCCGCTCCGGATGGCGCGCGCGCATCTCCTCCGCGCGGATCGAGCGAACACCGCCCGGGAACCCGGTGTGGTGATGATAGATCTTGTCGCTCTCCTTCTTGCCGGTGAGCTTGACCTTGGCTGCGTTGATGACGATCACGAAGTCGCCGCAGTCCACGTGCGGCGTGAACGAAGGCTTACCCTTTCCGCGCAGCAAGTTCGCCGTATGCGTCGCGAGCCGGCCGAGAACGACTCCATCGGCGTCGAGAACGAACCACCGCCGATCCTTCAGCGCCCTTTCCCTCGGAGTATGCTCCGTCGTCTTCTTCATGTACGGCATCCGTCCATTCGATTGCTTCGGCGAAACGGGGTCGACGGGACTCGAACCCGCGACCTCCTGCGTGACAGGCAGGCGTTCTAAACCAGCTGAACTACGACCCCTCGCATCGACTGCAATGATCTACTTGGGCACGCTTTGTTTCCACACCACTTCCCCAATGGGCGGTATCCGATTCGAACGGATGACCCTCTGCGTGTAAGGCAGATGCTCTCCCGCTGAGCTAACCGCCCTGCTCGTTTCGATCCCGCGCGGGACGCGGAACCACGCTCCTTAACACCGGGGGGGCCGGGAATCAATGAATCGGCTATCAGGCTTCGGCCAAAGACTCCTCGATGGACTTCTCGGAGGCCCGGAGCCAGATGCCTGAGGCCTTCGTCCTAGACGCCCAAGGCTTCCTTCAGCGTCTTTCCGGCCTTGAACTTGGCCGAGCGCGAAGCCGGGATCTCGATCGGCTCGCCAGTCTTCGGATTGCGGCCCGTGCGTGCCTTCCGCGCGGAGACCGTGAACGTCCCGAAGCCCGAGATGTTGACTTTTTCACCCTTCTTGAGCGCTTCGGTGACGTCGTTCAGCAGGAAATCGACGAGCTCTTCGGCACGCGGGCGCGTCAACTCCGCCTTGGCAGAAAGCCGCTCGATCATGTCCGACTTCGTCATCCGTACCCCCTTCCCCTAGTGCGCGACCACCGTCGGACCCGCCGGCTCTGCCGCGGGGAGTGCCGGTACCGGCTTGGCGAGAGGATCGGCCGCCTCCCCGCGCAGGAAATTTTCCGGATCCGGAACGATCAACGCTTTCCGCAAAACCTGATCCATGTGCTCGACCAGCTCGAAGTCCAACGACTTGACGATCGCCGCCGGAATCTCGGGGATGTCCTTTTCGTTCTCGAGCGGAATCAGGATCGTCTTGATCCCGGCGCGATGAGCAGCAAGCACCTTCTCCTTGAGGCCGCCGATCGGCAACACCCGACCGCGCAGCGTGATCTCACCGGTCATCGCCACGTCGTGGCGAACCGGATAACGGGTGAGCGCCGAGACTACGGCGGTCGCCATCGTGATGCCGGCCGACGGTCCGTCTTTCGGGATGCCCCCCTCCGGTACGTGGATGTGGATGTCGACCTTCTGGTAGAAGTCGCGCTCGAGGCCGAGCTCGCCGGCGCGCGAGCGTACGTAGCTCATCGCGGCCTGCGCCGACTCCTGCATCACGTCGCCGAGCTTGCCGGTGATGGTCAGCTTGCCCTTGCCCGGCATGACGGTGACCTCGGTAGCGAGCAGCTCGCCGCCGAGCTCCGTCCAAGCGAGGCCCGTCGCCACACCGACCTTGGCGGCTTCCTCGCCCTTGCTCGTGCGGAACTTCGGAGCGCCGAGATGCTTCTGCAGGCTCTTGGCAGCTGACGAGCACGTGCGCCTGGCGGTCGGTCTTCACGACTTCGACCGCGACCTTGCGACAGACGGTGGCGATCTCGCGCTCGAGGTTCCGGACCCCGGACTCCTTCGTGTAGTGGCGGATGATCCCGAGGATCGCGTTGTCGGAGAACTCGATGTGCTTTTCTTCGAGGCCGTTCGCGTCCCGTTGCTTGCGAACGAGATACTTCTTGGCGATGTTCAGCTTCTCGACCTCGGTGTAGCCGGGGATGCGGATGATCTCCATGCGATCCTGGAGCGGCCGCGGGATGCGCTCGAGCGTGTTCGCGGTGGTGATGAACATCACCTTCGAGAGATCATAGTCGACGTCGAGGTAGTGGTCGTTGAACGTCGAGTTCTGCTCGGGATCGAGAACCTCGAGTAGCGCCGACGAGGGGTCACCGCGGAAGTCGGTCGACATCTTGTCGACCTCGTCGAGCAGGAAGACCGGATTGCCCGATCCCGCCTTCTTCATGCACTGGATGATCTTGCCGGGCAGCGCGCCGATGTACGTGCGGCGGTGGCCGCGGATCTCCGCCTCGTCGCGCACGCCGCCGAGCGACACGCGCACGAACTTCCGACCCGTCGAGCGCGCGATCGACCGGCCGAGCGAGGTCTTGCCCACCCCCGGAGGCCCGACGAGACAGAGGATCGGGCCCTTGATCTGACCGACGAGCGTCTGCACGGCCAGGTATTCGAGGATCCGCTGCTTCACCTTCTCGAGCCCGTAGTGGTCCTCTTCGAGGATCCGCTCGGCCTCCTCGATGTCGAGCTTGTCTTCGGTGTATTCGTGCCACGGGAGGGACAGGATCCAGTCGATGTAGTTGCGGACGACGGTCGCCTCGGCGGACATCGGCGACATCATCTTCAGCTTCTTCAGCTCCTTCTCCACCTTCTCCCTGGCCTCGGCCGAGAGCTTCTTCTCCTTGATCTTGTCCTCCAGCTCCTGGATCTCGTTCTTGAACTCGTCCTTCTCGCCGAGCTCCTTCTGGATCGCGCGCATCTGCTCGTTGAGGTAGTACTCCTTCTGGGTCTTCTCCATCTGCTTCTTGACCCGCGTGCGGATGCGCTTTTCGACCTCGAGGATCTCGATCTCCGAGCGCATGTGGCCGAGCACCTTCTCCAAGCGCTCCGTCGGGTCGAACAGCTCGAGCAGCGCTTGCTTGTCCTCGATCTTGACGCCGAGATGCGCGGCGATCGTATCGGAGAGGCGCGCCGGATCGTCGATGGCCGCCACCGACATCACCATCTCGGGCGGGATCTTCTTGTTCAGCTTGACGTAGTTCTCGAAGGCGGACGAGACCGAGCGCAGCAGCGCCTCGACCTCGGTGCCGCGCTGCGCGACCTCGTCGATCTCCTCGACCTCCACGAGGAAGTACTCGGGGTGGTCGACGTACTGCTGAATGCGAGCGCGTTTCTTGCCCTCCACGAGCACCTTGACGGTGCCGTCGGGCAGCCGCAGCAGCTGGACGACCGTCCCGAGCGTACCCACGCGGTAGATGTCTTCCTCGCCCGGGTCGTTGGTCTTCGCGTCCTTCTGGGCGGCGAGCAGAATGTACTTCTGCCGGTTCATCGCCTCTTCGAGGGCCTTGATCGACTTCTGACGGCCGACGAACAGCGGAACCACCATGTGCGGGAAGACGATGATGTCGCGAAGCGGCAGCAACGGGACTCGCAAGCCGCCGCCGAGCGGACCCTCCTTCTTCTCGCCTTTGTCGTTGCGGAAAAGCATAGACATTCGTTTCCTCGGTCCTCGGCCCGACGCTAGGCGGTCTCTTGAGCCTTCTGGTACACCACCAGCGGCTGTTCGCGTTTGCGCACGACGTCTTCGGAGATCACCACCTCCTTGATCGTCGGCTGGGAGGGAATCTCGAACATCACGTCGAGCATGATGTTCTCGAGAATCGCCCTGAGCCCGCGCGCGCCAGAGCGTCGCTTGAGCGCCTCGTTCGAGATCGCGCCGAGCGCCCCTTCGGTGAAGCGCAGGTGCACGTTCTCCATCTCGAAGAGCTTCTGGTACTGGCGCGTGAGGGCGTTCTTCGGTTCTCTCAGGATCCGCACCAGCGCGCCCTCGTCGAGCTCCTCGAGCGTGGCGATCACGGGCAGTCGGCCGATGAACTCGGGAATCATGCCGAACTTGAGAAGATCCTCGGGCTGGACCTCCGTCAGCAGATCGGACGTCGACCGTTCGTCCTTGCGGCGGATGTCGGCGCCGAACCCCATCCCCTTCATGCCGATCCGCCGCCGCACGATGTCGTCGAGGCCGACGAACGCGCCGCCGCATATGAAGAGAATGTTGGTGGTGTCGACCTGAAGGAACTCCTGTTGCGGATGCTTGCGCCCCCCCTTCGGCGGCACCGAAGCGATCGTACCCTCGATGATCTTCAGGAGCGCCTGTTGCACACCCTCGCCCGAGACGTCGCGCGTGATCGACGGGTTGTCGCCCTTGCGCGCGATCTTGTCGATCTCGTCGATGTAGACGATTCCGCGCTGCGCCTTCTCGACGTCGTAGTCGGCGTTTTGCAGGAGCGAGAGGATGATGTTCTCCACGTCCTCGCCCACGTACCCGGCCTCGGTGAGGCTGGTGGCATCGGCGATCGTAAACGGTACCTGCAGAAAGCGGGCGAGCGTTTGCGCCAGCAGTGTCTTGCCCGATCCCGTCGGGCCGATCAGCAGGATGTTCGACTTCTGGAGCTCGACGTCCCCCGTGACGAGCTGCGAATCGATTCGCTTGTAGTGATTGTGGACCGCGACGGCGAGGATCTTCTTCGCCCGCTCCTGCCCGATCACATACTGGTCGAGGACCCGCTTGATCTCACCCGGCTTGGGGACCGACGAGGTCGAGGTCAGACCTTCTTCCTGGTCGCACTCCTCGGCGATGATGTCGTTGCAGAGATCGATGCACTCGTCGCAGATGTAGACGGTGGGTCCGGCGATCAGCTTCCGTACCTCGTCCTGGCTCTTTCCGCAGAAGGAGCAGACAAGATTGCCGCTGCGATCGTCTCCGTGCTTGGCCATGGGTGTCCCGCTCCGTCGCGCCTATGGCTTTTTGTTCGGCCGACTGACGATGACTTCGTCGACGATCCCGTACTCGACCGCCTGCTTCCCTGACATGAACATGTCGCGGTCGGTGTCGCGCTCGATTTTCCGCAGAGTTTGCCCGGTATGCTTGACGAGGATGTTGTTCATCTGCTCGCGCGTGCGCAGGATCTCACGGGCTTGAATGTCGATGTCGGCCGCCTGCCCCTGAACTCCGCCGAGCGGCTGGTGGATCATGATGCGGGAGTGCGGAAGCGCGTAGCGCTTGCCTTTCGCTCCCGCCGCGAGCAGCCATGCCGCCATGCTTGCCGCTTGACCCAGACAGAGAGTCGAAACGGCCGGGCGGATGTACTCCATGGTGTCGTAAATGGCGAGGCCCGCACTCACCGATCCGCCGGGCGAATTGATGTAGAAGTAGATGTCCTTCTCAGGGTCCTCCGACTCGAGGAAGAGGAGCTGGGCGGTGATCAGGTTCGCCACCTCGTCCATGATCGGCGAGCCGAGGAAGACGATGCGATCCTTCAACAGCCGCGAGAAGATGTCGTAGGCGCGCTCGCCGCGACCGGTCTGCTCGATGACAATCGGAACTAGGTTCATGCGCGCACCTCGGCTCGCCTCCGGTAACGAAGATTAACCTTTTTCGACTGTTGGGGCAATGTCGTTCCCCGCCACCTCGACGTCCTCGATACGTGCCGACGCGACGACGCGCTCGAGCGCTGCGCTCCCGAGCAATCCGGGCACCGAGCTCGGCACGTGCGGCGGGGTCGCGGTAAGCCTCACGAATTCGCGTCGCCTGCTCCCCGGCGCGGCCCGCCAGCTCGGAGATGCGATCGTCGACGTCCCCCTCCGCGGCCTCGACGCCGTTTTGGCGCGCGAGCGCATCGAGCGCGAGCACGGCGCGCACTTGCCGTTCGGCGCGCAGACGATACTCGCCGCGGAGCTTTTCCAGCCGCTGCGCGTCGGCTTCGAGCTCGGCACGGCGCTCGCCCGCGCGCGCCAGGAGATCCTCGACGAACGAATCCACTTGCCGATCGACGAGCGATTTCGGTACTTCGAACGGGTTGCGCCTCACGAGCTCCTCGATCAGCTGCTCGCGCACCTGTTCATCCGCCTCGCGACTCAAGGACTCCTCGAGCCGCCCGCGAAGCTTGCCGCGGAGATCCTCGAGCGTCGAGCATTCGCCGTGTTCCTTGGCGAGCTCGTCGTCTGCGGCCGGAAGGATCTTCTCGCGGATGCCGCGCAGCACGAGCTCGAAGCGCACCATCTTGCCGGCGACGGCGGGATCCGCGTGCTCCTTGGGAAAGTCGACCTCGACGAGCTTCTCTTGGCTGATCTTCGCGCCGACGAGCGCTCGCTCGATCTCGACGGGCACCGCTCCCTTACCGAGCTCGACCAGGCGGTTCTCGCGCTTGCCGTTCGGAAGCGGCTTGCCGTCGATCGAGGCCGTGTAGTCGATCGTCACGAAGTCACCTTCCCGCGCCTCGTCGCGACCCTCGACCGGACGCAGCTCGGCGAGCGACTCGCGAAGATGGTCGATCGCGCGATCGACGTCGCCCTCCGAGACCACGCGACGGGGGCGCTTGGCGGGCAGACCACTCGGGTCGGCGATCTCGATCTTCGGGAGCACGTCGATGGTCGCGCTGTAGCGCAGGGGCTTTCCCGCCTCGATGCTCTCCGGGATGATCTCCGGAGGACCGACCGGTCGGAGGCCCGTCTGTTTGACCGCGTCCGCATAGGAGTGCTCGATCATGTGCGAGAGCACGTCGGCGCGGACCTGGTCGCCGAACAATCTCTCGAGCACGGCACGCGGCGCGCGGCCCGGCCGGAAGCCCTTGAGCTTGGCCTGCCGCTGTACGCGGCCGAAGGCGCGCTCGAGCTCCGCGGTGACGTCGTCGACCGGCACCTCGACCGCGAGCTTCCGCCGCGTCGCGTTCACTTCCTCGATCGTCACCTGCATGCGAGTCGGTCTGCCTCCATACTAGCCAACGTCGATCACGGGCGCGTAGTGCGAGAGGGGGGACTCGAACCCCCATCCCTTGCGGGGCCAGATCCTAAGTCTGGTGCGTCTGCCAGTTCCGCCACTCTCGCGCTCGGCCTTCGACGCTCGTTCGATCGTATTTAACTGGTCGTCCGTCGAAAGCAAGTTGGAACGCGCTCCCGAACGTGGCTGCCTTTCTGAGCGAGGGCGACGCCGCCGGCCTGTCGGTCCGGTCATTCCAACATTGCTCGCTTCACCTTGCTTTCGAGAATTCACCATGTTAGCCGACTTCGATCGGATGCAGAGCGGAAGAAGCGCAAGCAAGATCGGATTCGCGGGGTGTAGCGCAGCCTGGTAGCGCACCTGCCTTGGGCGCAGGGGGTCGGAGGTTCAAATCCTCTCACCCCGATCTTCACAGCTGCTCGCTCGTCCCGCCGCTGCGCCAGTAGCTCAGTTGGATAGAGCAACGGCCTTCTAAGCCGTAGGTCGGGGGTTCGATTCCCTCCTGGCGCGTATTCTCGATTGCGATGGACGGGCGCACCACGCTCTCGACAAGCCTCGGAGCGATGCGTAAAGGGGGTTGTTACGCGGCGCAGGTGAAAATCGCCGGTAAACTCGCGCCCGCTATGGTGAGTGTAGCTCAACGGTAGAGCATTGGACTGTGGCTCCAAGGGTTGTGGGTTCAAATCCCATCACTCACCCTGTTCTTCCTCAGCACGACCTCGCCAGAACCGAAACTCGCGATGGCGACGAACGGGAATTGTTTCCCGGAATAGCTCCGGACCTCCAGTAGACGAATCGATTCGGACTATATAGAGGATAAAGGTTCCCGGGCCGCTAGCTCAGCTGGTAGAGCAGCTGACTCTTAATCAGCGGGTCGCAGGTTCGATCCCTGCGCGGCCCATTGCGAAAACCCTTCGAGACGTCGAGGGGTTTTCTCTTTTCGGGAGGGGCCCAAGGCCGTCTTGAGGGCGCGGAGCGCAGCGTGAAAGCCAACGGTGGCCTCAAGCGGCTCTACGACCGCCTGAAGCCCGAGGAGCGGTTCCGCCTCGCCCTCGAGGCACTCGCCCGCGACGATGAGGAGGAGCTTGACCGGCTCGGACGGACTTG
The DNA here is from genome assembly GCA_963712515.1 of uncultured delta proteobacterium. Classification (GTDB taxonomy): domain Bacteria; phylum Desulfobacterota; class Binatia; order JACPRU01; family JACPRU01; genus CAVQIG01. The sequence goes on along the minus strand of CAVQIG010000027.1, from coordinate 549,768 downwards.
CCCGCGCAAGACCTACTCGCAGATCGATGCGGAGTACCTCGACCTCCTCGAAGCGAGCTCGCGCGTAGCAGACCAGTTTGCCATCCTCTGGCTCGCCACGGTGCTCGACTACGATCTTTCGATTGCCGCCGAGTTCGGCTACATCGGCCGCATCCAGAACTTCGTGAAGGGCTACGCGCTGGGAGCGAACGCAACCGCGAAGCGAGCGAGACCCTCGGGTCGCGTCCCGTTCGACGTGGACGGAAGGGAGCCCACGGACGAGGAGTTGGACGAGATCGGGTTTGCCGCGGCGGTAGACGGCTTTCCGAAGCGACTGAGAAGCGTCACCGTGACCTAGGCGCGAAGGTGAAGGCGATCTACGAGGGCCTCCTGCGGTTCAGCAAGGAAGTGGGCGTGGAGCCCGACAAGGTGCTCGCATGGTTTCCACCGATCCTCGAAGACGTGGAGAGCCTCCGAGGGCTTCTGGAGAACAAGGACCCTTCCCGCGGATGCGGAGCGCGCGGAGCTGAGCCGGCGCCTCTTCCTGCGATGCTGGCCGAATGCGACGCGCACTTGGGAATCAGGGTCCAGTGTCTCCCCTGCTCCCGACGGAATGCACCACGCCGAAGCGCCGAGGCCCCGTCCCCTCCAAATCTTTTCTCCCGTGCGGCGAGCGTAGAAGCGTTCAGCTGTATGGAGAGCGATAGGGCAGAAAGGCGACAGCCGCGCACGAGGCGATCTCAATCGACTATTCGCACCCGCGATGCGCGGCGGATGCTCTGTGAACGCTCGCCCTCTTACTGAGAAACGTGGCATCCCGATGAACGGACTTTCCACCGCCGAAGCGACAGCGCGACTCTCCCGCGTCGGGCCGAACGCGCTTGCCAGAACAGCCTCCTGATCCCCTGTGGCGCCGGTTCGTGCGTCAGTTCCAGAGTCCGCTGATCTACATCCTGCTGTTCGCCCTCGCCTTTGATCTCGGCCTCTGGTTCTACGAAGGCGCGCACGCCTGGCCAATCGAAGCGACGGCCATCGGTCTGATCCTCCTGTTCAACGCGGCGCTCGGCCTCTACCAGGAACAGCGGTCCGAAGCCGCCTTGACTCGGCTGAAGGCCTTGGCTGGAGCCCAGGCATGGGTACTCCGCGATGGCCAACTCGTCCGTCTCCCGACGCATGCCCTGGTTCCCGGCGACTGGGTGCGCCTCGAAGCCGGCGACCGCGTCCCAGCAGACGGCACGCTCATGGACGCTCGCGGCGCCATGCTGGATGAATCCATTCTCACGGGCGAATCCATCGCCGTCGACAAGAGCGACGGGGACGAGGCGTTCAGCGGCACCTTGCTCGTCCGCGGCAAAGCCTATCTCGAGGTGACGAGGACCGGCCGATCCAGTGCCATGGGCCGCCTGGCCACCATGCTCGGCGACATCCAGGCCGCGAAGACGCCGCTCGAACGTCGCGTCGATCAACTGGGCCGCCAGATCGCGCGCTGGGTGCTGATCACTCGCAGCGGCGCTCGGCCGTCGTCGGCATCGTCGCCGAAGGGATCGGCCGCGCGCCGGAGATGATCATCTTCGCGGTGGCGCTAGCCGTGGCGGCCGTACCCGAAGGACTGCCGGCGGTGCTCACGGTGGCCCTGGCGCTCGGTGTCGAGCGCATGGCCCGGCACCGCGCGGTCGTTCGACGACTCTCCGCCGTTGAGGCGCTCGGATCGGTCACGGTCATTGCGACCGACAAGACGGGCACGTTGACCGAGAGCCGCATGGACGTACGCTCGCTCGACGCGTCCGATCTGCCGCGCGCGCTCGCGGCCATCGTGCTGGCGAACGATGCGGACCTGACGACCGGTGCGGGTGATCCGCTCGAACTCGGTCTGCTGCGCTATGCCGCCGCGCACGGCGTGGACATCGCGCGGCTGCGCCAGGAACACCCGCCCGTCTCTGAGCGGCCGTTCGACAGCGCCTGGAAGTTCGCCCGTGTCACGGTGCGAGAGGATGAGCGGGTGGTGAGCTACCTCAAGGGTGCGCCCGAAGTGCTCCTCGGCCGCTGCACACTCTCGACCGAGGACCGCGAATCCTGGGTGGAAAAGGCCGACGCCTACGCGCGCGAGGGGTTTCGCGTGCTGGCGGTCGCCTGGGCCGAGGGCGAGACCGAAGAGCACCTGTCGCTGCTCGGTCTCGTCTTGTTCTGGGACCCGCCGCGGCCCGAAGTGCCGGACGCCGTCGCCACGGCGCAGGCCGCCGGCATCCGCGTCATCATGATCACCGGCGATCATCCGGCGACCGCGCTGGCGGTCGCGCACCTGATCGGCATCCCGGGCGTGCGGGTGCTCACCGGTGAAGATCTCGACGAGTATCAGGGCGCCGCACTGACCGCAGGCGCTCGGCGAAGTGAACGTCTTCGCACGCGTGCGGCCGGAGCAGAAGCTGCAGCTCGTGGAACTGCTGCAGGCGCAGGGCCAGATCGTCGCGATGACGGGAGACGGCGTCAACGATGCGCCCGCGCTCAAGCGCTCGGATGTCGGCGTGGCGATGGGCCAGCGTGGCTCGGACGTCAGCCGTGAAGTGGCGGACCTGGTCCTGCTCGACGACAACTTCGCCACCATCGTCGGCGCAGTCGAGGAAGGCCGCGGCATCTACGAGAACATCCAGAAGTTCCTCCGCTTCCTGTTCTCGACCAATCTGTCGGAAGTGCTGCTCGTGGCTAGCGGCGCTGCTTCTCGCGTTCGTCCTCGACCTTCGCGACGACACCGGGGCGCTGATGCTCCCGCTCACCGCGGCACAGATCCTGTGGATCAATCTCATGACCGACGGCGTGCCCGCTCTGGCGCTCGCGTTCGATCGCACGCCCGGCGTCATGCAGCAGCCGCCGCGCCCGGCCAACGCTCCACTGCTGGACCGACCGTCGGTCCGATTCATCGTCGCCGCGGGCAGCATGAAGGCTGTTCTCGCGCTCGGGGTGCTCGGCCTCGTGCCCGTGGTGTGGGTACTCCCTCGATGTCGCACGAGCGGTCGCGTTCCACTTCATGGCCGTCGGCCAGCTGCTCCTGACCTACCCGTCCAGACACACGTGGATGCGCCCGCTTCCCAACGCGTATCTGCACGCGGCCGTCATCGCCGGCATCGGCATCCAGGTCGCCGCGGCCTCGCTGCCGTTTACGTCGGATCTCCTGGGAAACGCTGCCATCCCCGTCGAGCTGTGGGGCGTCGTGTTCGGCGGCGCACTGCTGGCGTGGGGACTTGCGGAGGCGTGTTCCCGACTCGCCTGGCGTCACCACGTGCGCGAAGGCGGCGGACGATGATCGGGATTCAGTTTTCTGACCACGGCGCTCGTCATCGTCTTCGCCGGGGTGCGTCTCGCTCGGTACGGGGACGTGCTCGGCGAAAAGACCGGTCGGGGGCGGAGCCTTGACATTGCTCTCGATCGACGGGTTCGTCCCGTCAATCGGCACGAGCTGCGCGAGGGAGTAGGAACGCCGCGAATCCGATGCCCGCCGTTCTCAGAAAATATCGCACGTCACACCCCCTTTCTTGATGCGATAGTGCCGATCTTGATGCGATAGTGCCGAGCAACCATCATGCCGAGGGCAACGGCCGTGTCTTGGTGTCATCGTCCCCCTGGTTTCCCGCGATCGAGAGCAGCCTCCGATCGATTCCCGTTTTCTGGAACACGACTCCGTCGGCGGCAGAAAGGAAGTGCCTCGAGCCAGAGGCCGTGTCATCGTTGTGCACCTTCATCGGGTACGATGTGACCTACGGACGTGGGGCGTCGGCGTCGTGATCGCGACCGGCATGGCCGCCGAGCTCGGGCGCATCGCCCGTCTGCTGCGGGACGTCGACGAGGTGAAGACGCCGTTGCAGAAGCGCCTCGGGCGGCGGCTCGCGCTGCCGTCCTTGGTCTGTGCGCGGTGATCTTCGGCGCCGGCGTGCTGCGCGGGGAAACGCCGCTGCTCATGATCCGTCGCGGCTGGCTCTATCGGAGGTCGGCCGTCGCCGCTGCAGCTGCAGCAGGAACGCCGGCGCGGCGGCGAGCGTCCCCAGCCCGCCCGCGAGCGCCAGGTCGTCGGTGTGCAGCGGCGAAACGTGCAGCAGCGTCGCCAGAGCGGGCGTCTCTAACAGCACCGCCGTCGAGGTCAGCGACCAGACGACGATCCGTCGCGCGGCCGTGCTGCGCAGACCGCTCAAAGCCGTCGTCATCGTGGCGCCGGCGACGATCATCTCCAACATCGCCATCGCGCGGGCATGTGGAATGTCGGCAACGCCGTCGAGGCTGTGCGCGTAGCCGAGCAACACCGCGAGCGTGACGGCGAGCCCCGTGACCGTGATCACCGTCCACTGCCGGCGCGAGAAGAAGGCCGATGGCGCCCCGCCCGCCCGCGAGCCGCGCAGGTCGAGGCGATCGTAGAGCGCAAGGTCCTGGAACGCCAGCAGCGCCGTTGGGTGGACGATCAGCTCGAGCCAGACGACGTGAATCGGGAGGTAGAGCAACGGGAAACCTGCCACCGGGACCACCGCTGCGGTGACGACCAGTGGCAGGTGCAGCATCAAGAGGTATGCGAAGCTGCGCTGGAGGTTGCGGAACAGCTGCCGCCCCTCGGCGATCGCACCGACGATGCTGCGGAAGTTGTCGTCGAGCAGCACCACCGCCGCGGCCTCCCGCGCACTGCGCGTACCGCGCTCCCCCATTGCGATGCCGATGTCGGCGGCTTGCAATGCCGGCACGTCGTTCACCCCGTCGCCGGTGACCGCCACCACGTGGCCGGCGGCCTGGAAGCGGCGGACAAGCGCCAGCTTGTGCGCAGGCATCGCGCGCGCCACCACGTCCACACCATCGAGGTTAACGACCGGCAACCCTTCGAGCGCGGCGGCATCGATCACGCGGGGCGCGCCGGCGCCCAGCCCGACCTCAGCGGCGATCGCGCTCGCGGTGACGAGATGGTCGCCGGTCACCATCACCACCCGGATACCGGCGTCGCGACAACGCGCGACCGCATCGACGACGCCCTCGCGCACGGGGTCCTCGAAGGCGAGCAGGCCGGCAAACACGACCCCGTCCGCCGGCTCGACGCCAGTCCAGGCAGAGAGATCGCGATACCCGCAAGCGATGACCTTGTGGCCGGCGGCGGCGAAGTCGGTGACATGGGCGAGCCACCGCCCGCGTGCGTCGGCATCGAGATCGGTCATCCCGAGGACCGTCTCCGGGGCGCCCTTCACCACCGCGCGGACGCCGTCGGGGCGGGCAACGACCGCGGTCTCGCGGCGGCGGTCCTCGGTGAAGGGAAAGGTGGCGAGGCGCTCCGGCGTCGCGATGCCAGCCGCGTCGGCGGCATCGAGCAAGGCGGTATCGAGCGGATCGCCGCCCTCACGCCGCGAGGCGATCGCGACGACCTCGAGCAGCACTGTCTCCGTGAGCGACGGGGCGGGAAGGAAGTGGGCGAGGCGCAGCCGACCCTCGGTCAGGGTGCCCGTCTTGTCGGAGCAGATGCACGACACCCGTCCGATGTTCTCCACCACCACGCCGCGCCGGACGAGCGCCTGGCGCTGTGCCAGGCGATACACGCCGACGCCGAGGAAGAAGGTGAAAACGACCGGGAACTCCTCGGGGATCGCCGCGACCGCGAGCGTCACTGCGCTCAGGAGCGCGTCGACCGCGCCGAACCCCTGCCGCAGCCGCACCATCGCCAGCACCAGGCACATCATGACGGCCGCGACCAGGAGCACGTTCACGAGCCGGCCGATCGCGAGCTGAAGAGGGGTCCGCGCGTGGCCTTCCGTGCGCGCGGAGCGGACGATCTCCCCGTAGATTGTTTCCCCGCCGGTGTAGGCGACACGCACCCACGCCCGGCCGGTGAGGAGACGCGTCCCGGCCATGGCCCAGTGTTCGGCGTCGAGGCCGGCCTCCGCCCGCGCCAGCCCGGTGCCGTCGAGCGGGCGCTTGCGGACGGGGAAGGCCTCCCCCGTCAGCGCCGACTCGTCGACCTGCAGTTCATTGCCGGCCACCACCAGGCCGTCGGCGGGAAACGGCTCGCCCCCGGCAACCGTCACCAGATCACCGACCACCACCTCAAGAACGGGGATGGTGCGGAGCGTGCCGTCGCGCTCGACCACCGCACTCGACGCGAGCCGGCTGGCGAGCCCCTCGGTCGAGGCCTGTGTCCGGCGGTGCAGGAAGGCGTCCATGCCGACCAGCGGCAGGATCGCCACGGCAAGGACCATCGCCTCGGTCCGGTCGCCGAGCGCGGCGAATAGCAGGCCGGTGGCGACCAGGAACCAGATCATCGGATCGCGGGCCGTGTCGCGCATGATCTCCCACCAGCCGGCCACACGCCGCTCGACGATCTCGTTCTCACCCCAGCGAGCACGCCGCGCCGCGACGGTCGCGGTGGCGAGGCCGTCCAGCGGGCCGTCGATCCCGGCGAAGCGCTCGGGTGTGACGGGGCGACGAGTCATGGCAGGGGTAGGCTCGGGCGAGCGGGCTTCATGTACGTGTCTGCTCGTAGCGGCTCGAAGGGCGGTGCGTCACTTCGTGATGCGCTCCGAAACCTGGGAAGCCAGCGCCCTGATCTCGGAGTGAGGCCAGGGCAGCACGCATACTTTCGCACCCATTCGAACCTGCGGTCGGGTGTTCGATTCATCCGGGCACGCTAAGGTACCCCGCCATGCGGCCTAACGGCGAGGCGGTGTTTGTGGCCAAGGGCCTCACCAAGGTCTATCGGACGGTATGGCAGGCGCTCGGCGACGGCTTCCGCGTAGATGCACGCATCGTCGTCTTTCGCGCGGACGACGTCCCGAAGGTGCCGGCAAGCGCGCTCTTCCGCGACGCAGAGGGATGGGCCGCCTTCGTGGTCGAGCATGGCCGCGCGCGCAAACGCCCGGTCGTGTCGCCGCGCCGAAGCGCGCGCGAGGCGCTGATCGAGCGTGGCGTCGCCGAGGGCGAGACCGTAATCCTCTACCCGACCGACGTGATCGCAGACGGCGTCGGGGTGACGGTGCGTTGAGGGTGCCCGCCGCTGATCCTCCTGCGTTCGCCGCAAACAAGGGCCTCAGAGCGGTCAGTATTACACCGCCATGAAGCACAAACACTCGGCGGCAGATGTCACCTTAGTCAAGGGCGAAGAGTTCAAGATCGTCTCTGAAAAACTTGACTAGCCCGGTCGATCCCCCTGTGGGTGGAAGCGACGGAGAAAGCGCAGGCGGGAGGATCGAGCTGCGCAACCACCCGACTGCGGCTCTCGCTCAGCGATCGTGAAATCGGCTACCTGCCTGCAGATAGGGTCAAGCAGCGCATGGACGATCGCCTTTCGCTCGATCCCTCGAGTATAGTCCACGCTGGTCATCGCTCGGTTCACCTTCCTGTTCCTCCCTCTCTAGAATTAGACGTGGTTCGATCCACGGAATCATGCCGCGGCGCTCTACATCGTGGTACGGCAGCTCGCGAACTGAACCACTCGACACCGCGTATGGGAAGTTAGGCCGATCTTGATGAAATGCATTGCGAGAATTCGGGGGCACTTTCTGGATGACCGGGGGACATCCAGGCGGCCTCACCTCGTGAAGATTGCCGGCTGGCCATGCTGAATACGCCCGAGGCGACCAGCGCCAGCCCGCCACGGCATCTCTTCGGCGTGCCGCGTGATGTCGTAACGCTCGGCGTCGTGAGTTTTCTCACGGATGTCAGCTCCGAGGCGATCTTCGCTGTTCTGCCGCTGTTCCTTACTTCGGTACTCGGGGCGAGCACCCTTGTCCTCGGGGCGATGGAGGGGCTCGCTGATTTCGCTGCGTCTTCCCTCGACATGGCGTCTGGGTACATCTCCGATCGACTGGGCAAGCGGAAGCCGATTGCCGTCATCGGCTATGGCCTCTCATCGGCAGCCAAGGCCGTGCTCCTCGTGGCGAGCACGGCGGGGCAAGTGGTCGCCTTCCGCGTCATCGAGCGCCTCGGCAAGTCTATCCGCAGCGCACCGCGCGACGCACTGCTTTCGGGGATCGCGACGAAGGAGGAGCGCGGCGCATCCTTCGGTCTGCACAAAGCGTTCGACAAGGCGGGAGCGATCGTGGGACCGCTCCTGGCGTACACACTCCTCCATCGCTTCGGCCAATCGCTCGATTCATTTCACACGCTCTTCGCGGTGGCGCTCGTTCCGGCGCTCGCCTCCGTCGCAGTGCTCGTCTTTTTCGTCCCCGAGCACGCGCCCGTGGAACGCAAACGCGTCCAGCTTCGCGCGGCGCTCGGCACGCTCGGCCCGGGCTATCGCCACTACCTCATGTCTGCCGGCCTTTTCTCGCTTGCCTATTTCAGCTTCGCCTTCCTATTGCTTGCCGCGTCGCGCGCCGGCTTCGAGATGAAGCATGTGGTGCTGCTCTATGGGCTCTTCAACGTCTCGTTCACGGTGGTCTCAGTTCCCATCGGGCGCCTTAGCGACCGCATCGGGCGGCGCACGGTCATCGCGCTCTCGTACGTCCTCTACGCGATGATGGCCACTGGCTTCGCAGTGGCGCACTCGAAGCTCGGCGTAGCGCTGCTCTTCTTGGTCTACGGCGTCTTCTACGCCATCGACGAGGGGCAGACGAAGGCCTACATAGCGGACCTGACCCCTGCGGAGACGCGGGCAACGGCGATCGGCACGTATGGTTTCGTCACGGCGCTCCTCTACCTACCTGCCTCCCTCGTGGCCGGTGCGCTCTGGAACGCCTTCGGTCCACAAGCAACTTTCGGGACCGGAGCGGGAGTCGCGCTTCTGGCGCTCGTATACTTCCTGGCGTTCAAGCCGCGTGCGACGTTGACGTGAGCGCTCGTGCTGAGCGTTGGTCGCGCGATGCGCGACTCAAGGATGGCGATCATTCGGTTACGAGCCATCACACGATGCCGTCAGGTCGGCCCGGCTTCATGTCCGCCATCGACGGGTTATTCGCGGTCGCGATCGTCGCGGCTAGCATCACCGGCTGATGATCCGCGCCCCTTACCCGGATGGCTTCACTGCGCGCGGAAGGTGAGCAAAGCCGTTTGGTGCTCGTTACCGAATCTGTCGACGAAGATCGCGCGCGCGCGGAGCGGTTTGCCGGGCGGCTCGATAGGCGGCTGAATGTACCAAATCGCCCGCGCCGTGGTCGTTCTACCTGGCGGGATGTTGAAGTGTCCGTGATGGTTTGTGTGCTGACCCTGCACGCTTAGGTTTCCCTCGAATCGTAAGCGTCGTAGCCACAAATGGCGGGGACGCCTGACGACGAGAAAAGTTTTCTGGACCGACGTCGTCCCCGTGTGCACGTTCGTGAAGCGAAAATCCGCGACGACCATCATCGCCGGTTTGTCCGCCTTACTCGCCGCAGACCACCGCAGGTAGCCCTCCTGTTTGGAGATAACGGCGAGAGTGCGTTTCGGGGTGCCTGGTGAACGTCGAATGATCGACCCCCAGTCCTTTGAACGATGTCCGCGGCCACCTTGTTGCGCTCAGGATGTCGTAGACTCTCAGCGCTCCGAAATATCGGAGCCCATCTAGAAGCATCGAGGGGTCGGGCTTGATCGCCTAGTTAGCCCCGACCGACCGTCGTCATCGCGGTCCGCGCGACGCATCGAGACCGAGACCGCTGATTCCCTTCGGCCCTATCGGTTGACGAGTTGACGGCCCCGGCGGGTCAGTCAGCCGGGCACCGTAACCTTCCGCCCCGGCAGGCGATTCGCCGGGAGGCTATGACCGTCCCGGGCGCACTCTTAATCAGCGGATCGCAGGTTCGATCCCTGCGCGGCCCACAAAGAAGCCCGCGAGAAACCCGGGGGGTTTTATTTCGTATCCTTGGTCCTGCTCCGGTAACCCAAGTCAACGCCGATCTCTCGCCGAGCAACCGCTGGAGACTGCAACGACTGCAGCAGTTCCACAGCTACGTTTAGCGACGCCTTTTCTGGCGTTACGCGCCTGCGCCTGGCCAACGAGGGCGCCGCTCGGAATAACATCCAGGAAGCAATCGTACTGATGAGTGCTTTGCCTCTGCCTTGATCGATGAGGGCGGGCAAATCCTCGCCAGAAAAGACAACCGGAACCGGTCCGCGTCATTTGTCATCGGCGCGTGGCCCCTTCGCCTCCCAGCGCAGCCTGTACCCTGGCCAGGGCGTCGTACTAGGAGACGCAGGCCGGGCACGGTATGGTTCCACCGCTGCAGGCGCAACTTTTCGTTGACACGCCCTCGCTCGTCTACGACAAGGTGGCGCCCAACGCGTCGAGATCCATGCAAAGAGCACGAGTCGTTCTCTTCCGGGTTGCGATCTCGATCGTGGGCGTGCTTGGTGCCCTGCTCATTCTAGAGATCGGGGTGCGGATATCTGCAGCGCTGGACCGAAACTACTTTGACGAGATTGTCGCTGCTCGCGAACTCAAGAAAAACGGTGAGCTGACTCTCGGGGACATGATCCGGCTCAACCCCGATAACCGGATCGTGTACGACCTGCGTCCTGGGACTCACGGTGTGTTTCGCGGGCAAGAAGTCACGATCAATTCCTACGGCTCGCGAGAAGAAGAGCGAAAGATAAAAAAGCCAAGAGGCGTGTTCCGCATCGTGGGTCTTGGCGATTCACAAATGTTCGGCTGGGGTGTCCGCCAGGATGAAACGTTTCTCGCGATTCTTGAACGTGAACTCGGTCGCCGCTTCCCTGATCGGCGGTTCGAGGTGTGGAACCTCGCAGTGCCGGGCTACAACACTGTCCAGGAGGTCGAGACCTTTGCCACGAAGGCTGACGAGCTCGCCCCCGACCTGGTCGTGATCAACTGGGTGGATAATGATGTGTTGGCGCCCGACTTCCTCGTCCAGCGCCCCAATCTCTGGAGCCTGCGACGGTCTTTTCTTCGAGAGCTGATTCGGCGTCGGCGTGCGCTCCTCAGGGGGAAGGACATCGTACCTATCGATCTGTTGGGGATTGGGCTCCCCGGGGACCCACAACGGGAGCGTCGTGTGCCTCAGGAACTGCAGCAGCAGTATAAGGCGCTCGGCGGATGGGAGAACATGGTGGCGGCGCTGCAGCGACTGGCCGCCCTGGCGAAGGGGCGCCGTATTCGGCCTGTGCTACTCCTCAATTGGAACGACTACGAGGAACGACTATCTGGTCGGACGTCAAACGTTCTGCCGCTGGAGTTTAGAGAACTCGCGGAGTTCTGTAAGGGGCTGGGCTATCTCGTGGTCGATCCGCAAGATCGCGTTGTGGACTACCTCCAGAAGAATCGGCTAGGGGACCTCGCCCTGTGGGTCTCGCCCCAAGACCCCCACCCTAGCGCCGTGCTACATTGGTTAGTCGCCGAAGAGCTTGCTGCGGCGCTACAAAGAGCCAACGCGCTGAGCACGCCCGCTACAACAGTCCTTCAGGATTCTCCAGCCGGCGAGCATCGAGACCAGCTCTAGTTTTGGTTGAGTTAGCGTCGCTCAGTGCAGAAGGAGGTCGCGCACGATGTCGACGTACGCGCTGCCGTATCCCTCGTATGCATAGCCCTGTGTCAGGAGATGTCGCCCGCTCGCGTCGTCGGCCGTGGGCGGAGCGGGAGAGAGCGGCTCGATCGCGGTATCCTCGTTCCACTCGTTCCACGACGTGATCAGAATCGCGTGCAGCCTCGGGTCCGCCAGCGGCTTGCCGATCCGTTCGATTGCCTCCGTGAAGAACGACCCTTCGGAAGCCCCGGCGGTCCAGCGGCGGGGAATGGCGAAGTGATCCAGTTGAAGCCGCACGGCGCGGTCGTTGAAGCCGGGAATTATTCCTGGGACGATGGGGATTCCGGCGACGTTGCGGTAGCGGCGGTAGAGCTTCACGCTGTCGTCCACGAAGTGGCTCGCGGATCCATATCCGCGATGCCGCTCCCACCCCCCGTAGAGGTTGTACGCGGTGATGGCGTCAAAGAGCCGGATCCGCGAGAGCTGCGGTTCGCCGGTCACGCGGGCGGCCGCGCCGGGATCCTCGGCCGCCTCGACGACGGCCCAAAAGATCTCGTCGCCGATGACGAATGGATCGTAACCTTCGGCGGCCATCGCCCGCCTCATCTCGCGCATCGCTTGCGGGAAGAGCCCCCGCATCTGGCGAGTGACGTACAGCACGAGCGTCGGACGGCCATCGATCCGCAGATAGCTCGGATGCCCAAAATAGCGGCGAGCGATCGTCATTAGATCGGAAACGAACCGGTCTTTTGTGGCCGCGTCGAAGACGATGTCGTTTCCGCCCGCCGTGTGGCCGAGATCGGTCGACTCATAAAAGATGCAAAAGCGGATCTCGTCGATGTTCGCCGCGCGCAGGAACCCGGCTTCGATCGCAGCATTCTGTGCAGGGCGGTTCGGCCACCAGTCGAGGGAGAAGAAGTCGATGGCGTGGGACACAGCGAGGGCGATGTGCCGCTCGGCGATCGACGCGCTGCGCGAGTCGTATTCGCCGAGGGCCGGTGCTTGCGCGGGCCGCAGAGCACCGCGCAGGTAGCCCTTCGCAAAATTGTCGGGGTACCAGACGTAGTAGTGCGCGCCGACGAGGTAGCGCACGCCATCCCCGCTGCCGCCAGCGGCGAAGAGCGAGAGCGCGAAGAGGAGGAAGCAGACGAGCGCTGGCCGCGACGGCGCGAGGCGACTCACGTGAGCGCCCAGCCCCCGACCGCCGGGACCGTGCGTCTTCGCAGCACGCCCCCGGCGAAGAGCGCGCCGAGCAGGAGGGCAGAAACCGCGGCATAGAGGATCGTGGGCTCGGCTCGACGCCGCCTTTCCCGGCTCTCCTGGCATGGCGTCTTCACGTGAAGCTCCGTGTCGTCAGCGGCTGTAAATCAAAATCTCTGCCGACGCGCGAGCCGGGAGACCCGGGAGCTGAGACACATCAGCACGAATCACCGGCTTAGTGATCAGGGCAAATGCTCAAGCCGCGTAGACAATACCGCTTTCTTTGGACGAAACGGTCGTGCCCGCTTCCCCGGCGATGATCCTGCTGAGGTCTGCCAGCGCGCCAATCGCGGCTCGTTTACCGGTGGCCGAGGCGAATCGGCACGCCGCCTCGACCTTTGGCCCCATCGAGCCGGCAGCGAACTGCATGGCGGACAGCGCTGCGGGCGAGCCCCGGCGGATCGCCTTCTGTGTCGGCTTGCCCCAATCGACGCAGACCGCCTCGGCGTCGGTCAGCATTACGAAGACGTCCGCATCCAGCTCGCGCGCCAGCAACTCCGCCGCAAGGTCCTTGTCGATCACGCACTCGACGCCGACCAGCTTGCGATGCGCCCCCGCCTCATACACCGTTGGAATACCGCCGCCGCCCGCAGCGATGACGATTGTGTTGCGTTCGAGGAGCCACTTGATCGGGCGCAGCTCGAAGATGCGTTTGGGCTCCGGGGACGGAACAACCCGCCGCCACTTGTCGCCGTCCTTCTTGAAGGCCCAGTCCTTCTCTTTGGCGATGCGATCGGCTTCCTCTTTGCCGTAGACTGGCCCGATGAACTTGGTCGGGTTCTTGAACGCCGGATCCGCGGCATCGACTTCGATCATCGTCAACAGAGTGGCGAAGGGTCGTTCGAAGGGCAGAAGGTTGCCGAGCTCTTGCTCGATCATGTAGCCGATCATGCCCTCGGTCTGCGCTCCCAGCACGTCGAGCGGATAGGGCTCGACCTTTCCGTAGGCGGCCCCTTGCAGCGCGAGCAGACCGACCTGGGGTCCGTTGCCATGGCCGACCACGAGCTGGTGCGCGGCCGCGACCGGAGCCAGGGCTTCCGCGGCGATGTGCACGTTGCGGCGCTGATTCTCGGCGGTCATCGGCTCACCGCGCCGCAGCAGAGCGTTGCCACCCAAGGCTGTGACGATGAGCATGGTCTAGCCTCCCAGCGTGGCGACGAGGATCGCCTTCATCGTGTGCATCCGGTTCTCGGCCTGCTCGAAAGCGACGTTGCACTCGCTCTCGAATACGTCGTCGGTCACGTCCGGCCAGATGTTGGAGGCGTCGAGGCCGACATCAGAAGTTGAAGTTCGTATAGAGCATGCTGCTGATCCAGGTCGACGATCCGTTCACGGCTTCCCGAAAGCCGTCGTTCGGAACGGCAAAGGCGAACGTCACCGTCATCGACCACCAGTTCGCGAGCGACACGTCGAGGATCGTGTCCACCTCGTCGGCGAGCATACTGCTGCTGACGGCCGACGGGGTGACGCCGAAATCCTGGTTATTATCGTAAAGCAGGAATTTGTAATAGATGAGGTTGAGCGTCACGACATCGTTTGGCTGCAGCTTGAGTCGCACCTGGTGCGAGTCGAGATTGCTGTCTGAAAGCACGAACTCTCCGAGAACCTCTCCTTGGAACCAGCTGCCCCAGTCCGGGAGACCGGTGAAGAGGGAATCGAAGTTCCGGGTGCCGCCACCGCTGAATGAGGCATAGCGGTAGAACAACTGCGGTTTCCACGGTGCCGTGGAGAACTGATAGGCTGGGCCAGCATACCAGCCGACGGCACTCGTCAAGCCGGAGCTTTTCTTGTTGCTCTCCCAGACGTAGGACGTCGTGTAGGTCAGATCAGCCAGTGACGGAAGCGGCGTTGCTTCGTGATACCCGTAGACGCCGTTCAGGCCGTCGCGCGAGGCGGTTTTCGAGTTGTAGATGTTGAAGTACATGAAGCCGAGCTTCATGTACTTCATGATCCAGTCGTTTTTCACGTACTCGATCCGCCCACCTGCGACACGGGTGTCGGTGTCGGGGTCGTCGTTGTACTTGAGAGCCATGCCTTCGACCACGAGATCCGCGACGTTGAGGCGCACGATCCCCGTGTCCCGGAAGGCCTTCCGGGCCGAGAGCCAGTTCCCGCCCCGATCTCCGCTGTCCTGCCCTCCGTCCCAGAAGAGGAGACCATCGAAGACCTGGTAGTTCTGGTTGCCGCCACTGATCTCCAGTGCATTGAAGCCAAGTGCGGGAAAGAGGTCGCCCGACCGCCATTTGAGGTAGCCGCTTTCCAAGGTGTACTCGTGGTTGTTGATCTCGCTCCCATTGGTTGCGGCCGCGTCGACGCCGCCTCCGGTGAGCGAGAACACGCCGCTGACGCGCGCGCTGAACGTACCGTACCTTCCGGCGTCGTACAGGGCATTCAGACCGACCTCATTGGAGGTCTCGAACCACTCGTCCGCCTCATTCTCGGGTCCGAAGGACCACTGGCCGTTGAAGCCGGGGTTACCTTCTGCAAATCCTACCCACTGTACGTTGAGGGTGGGCCGGAGCGTGAGCGCACCGTAGCGCGCCTGCCCAAACGCGAGCGTCGCGGGCAGTCTGGCGCCAGCGTCGGCGGGAGGCCCGCCGGCCTCTCCGACGGCGAGAGTGATCCCGCGCGGTCCGATGCCGAACGCGAATCCCTTGGAGGTAGCATCAAGCACGATGCGTACGCCCTTGTCGTTGCGCATGACGATGCTACCCGAACCCACGCCGAAGGCGCCCCACACGGTAAGGGCGGTATAGTCGCCGTTCAGGTCCTCGACCTTACTCAGCCCGAAGACCTTGCCGACGCCGTCCAGGGAGGAAGTTCCGATCGCTCCGAGCACGAAGCCGTCGACGCGAACGGGGTAGATCTTGTCCCGATATGTGACGGTCGACGCACCCCAGACGAAACCCACCCCGACTGCGGCCGTTCGTCCCCGAAACGTGATCCTGGCATCGGGCGCCTTGCCTGCTTCTACGTCGCCGTTATCGCCCCCCATGGCTTGCGATGCCGCCAGTGCAACGATCCAGGTCGCGGCAAGGATCGCGAGCGCCGTCCGGCTTCCTGGCGCGGGCCGTCGGGTCCTCACTCGAGGTCGCCCCCTTGGCCGGTCGACGCCTTCGGATAGATCCGAGCCGCGAGCTCGATGTGCAGAGGACCGCGGTGGATCTCGAGGGGCGGATCAAACCGGATCGTGACACCGGACTCGTTTCGCAACCCGTCCGCCGTGGATGTGTACGGCCCGACGATGTCCTGCGCTCGACGGAGCCCGAAGACCGATCCCACCGACGCCGCCGACCCGGAAACGCCTTGCAACGTCAGCAGGTACTTGCGCCCGCGGAACTCCATGACGCCTTCGATCAGGCGCTCTCCGAAGTAGGAAGCGGCGGGACTCGCCGAGACGGCGATCTTGGCAACGGCGGATTGCTCGGCGTGGGCGCCTCCGGCCAAAATCCACGCCACGAGGATCGCCATCGCGGCCGAAGTGCACGGGCCACCGAAACCGGCGAGCCGACGACCTAAGCAAGCCACGACCCTAGGGGGGTCCCGCGTGTCATGTGTCCACGTCTGCATTCGTCCGAGGAGTGGTTCCGTAGTCTGGAGCCTCAATAACATCGACTTCGAGGCGTGGAAAACCACAATCGGCCAATGCCGCAGTACACCGCTGACATGCACGGAAATCTCCCGTACGAACTCTCAATCAGCGGGGCGCAAGTTCGATCCCGCTCGGCCCATCGGCTAGGCCTTTTCGTTTCCTCCTCTCGAGCGTGCCTCGGCAGCCGTTTTTGCGGGGCGGGTAGACTCTCCTCGCCCTTCTGCTCTCTTCGCTTTCGCATCGACCTCATGCTGGGATAGCTATTGGCAGCATGGATGGGGCTGCGGCCATTTTTCGGTCCTTGGGGTTCGCGGCGCACAAGTTTCCGATAGCACGCCGCTGCTACGCGCGGCCGCGGGCGCGACCAGGAGACGGATGGTGGTAGCCATCGGAGAAGCACTATTGTACGCGGGTCGCGCACGCGTCGCGGGATCTCGTTGAGATCGTTCATTGTCTCTCCCCTTCGCCGCTGCTAGGTGCGCTCGACAGCGACACGTCGCGATCGTGCTCGTGTCGGCCGCCTTGCTGACCGCTTGCGGCGGTATGGGTCGTGGCGCGCCGGCCCCAGAAACAGCATCCCAACCCGCACCAAGATCTGAGGCTCCCGTAGTCAGCGGACCCGTCGCGCCGCCGCCCCCAACTCCACTACCGATGGCCGTTCCAACGCCACCGGTCACCACGCCGCCGGTAAACGCGCCGCCGACCGAATCACGTGACAAGCAACTCGAGATCCTCACGCAGGCAGTGATCGCGCTCCACCAGGAGGTCGCGCGAAACGACACGCGGTCCGAGGAGCTTCTGAAGGAGAACGAGCGACTACGCGCGGAAGTCAACTCGTTGCTTCGCGACCTCGACAAGAGCCGAGAAGCGAACCAGCGCGTGAAGAAGAAGCTTCGGTTTCTTCAAGAGCAGCTGCGCGCGATCGCGGAAGGCCCCCTGCTGGCAACGGCCGATCAACCCGACGACGAATCTGCTGAACCGCCGCCGCCGGCGCCGGCGAGGGGCGATGCCGCCAAGCAAGAAGGCGGATCGCCTCCGGGCGGGAGCGCGGTCGAGAAGCCGGCCCGCGGCCGGGACGTCTACCATGTCGTCGTCGCTGGAGACACCCTGTTCCGCATCGCCACGGCGTACGGCGTCGACTACCGCGACCTGGCCAGCGAAAACGGAATCGAGGATCCAGCCCACATCGAGGTGGGTCAGCGCATCTTCATTTCGGGCGCTACGCGGGTTCCGTGAACGGGGACCGGCTGCCCTGATTGCAGTCGGGCGCGGATCGTACTGAACCTACCCGGTCGGCGAGAAAGCATGCCTCGAGACTCTGGATCGCGTGCTCGATGGCGCCGGGATGCAGTAGTCCCCTTGAGGCGTCGCTGCGGTTCGGGTTCAAATGGCCGCCATGGATTTCTCAAGCCGCGGGCGGTGGCGACGCATGCTCCTGCCGGTTCGGATCATCCGCGCGCGGCCTCGGCTGTTTGCCTCAGGACTGGTCGGGCTGGTGGTCACAGCCGCCCTACCTGCGACGTGGCGGCTCGAGACCCGGACCCTGATAGGTTGGGATCTTGGTGTCTCGCTCTATCTCACGCTCGCCTACCATTTAATCGCGGTCTCGCACGTCGGCCACATTCGTCTGCGCGCGAGGAAGGAAGACGAGGGTAGGATCACGATCCTGGTGCTGACCGCTGCCGCGGCACTCGCGAGCCTCGGCGCCATCATCGCCGAGCTCGGCACGTCGTCGATCGCAGGCTCGGGGAGACCGCCCGCCCACCTGCTTCTCGCGACGACTACGATCGTGATGTCGTGGGCGTTCGTACACACGATCTTCGCCCTGCACTACGCGCACGACTTCTATCAGCAAGGCGGCGGCAAGGGGGGTGGGCTGAGCTTCCCGGGCGAAGAGCAGCCCGACTACTGGGACTTCGTCTACTTTTCGTTCGTGATCGGAATGACTTCCCAAGTTTCGGACGTCGCAATCACGTGCAAACCGATCCGTCGGACGGCTACGGCGCATGGAGTGATCTCCTTCGTGTTCAACGCGGCGCTGCTCGCGCTGACCGTCAACATCGCCGCGAGCGCGATCTAAGGAACCTCGGCGCGCCGGCTCCAACTCGGTTCCGTAGGGGGTTTGGCGCGCCTCGAGAGCGAGGCTCCACCTCGAGGCTTGCGCACGCGGTGCGCCAGCGCTAGATCGCGCCTGTGCAATACGGAATCGTCTTTCCACATCACGAGATCGGCACCGACCCGTCGTCGATTCGGGAATTCGCCCAGGCGGCGGAAGGTCTCGGCTTCACGCACCTGCTGATCTACGACCACGTGCTCGGCGCCGATCCGAAACGACCCGGCGGCTGGTCAGGTCCGTACGACAAGGACGTCGCCTTCCACGAGCCCTTCGTCACGTTCGGCTTCATCGCTGCGGTGACGAGGCAAATCGAACTCGTCACCGCGGTGCTCGTCCTTCCGCAGCGACAGACCGCGCTCGTCGCGAAGCAGGCTGCCGAGGTGGATCTGTTGTCCGGCGGCCGTCTGCGGCTTGGTGTAGGTACCGGCTGGAACGAGGTCGAGTACCAGGGGTTGAGCGCGAGCTTCCGCGATCGCGGGCGGCGGCAAGAAGAACAGGTCGAGTTGTTACGCGCCCTTTGGCGGGAGGACAGCCTGACGTTTCGCGGCAAATATCACACAGTCACGCAGGCGAGCGTCAACCCACGCCCCCGACGCGAGATACCGATCTGGTTCGGGGGCAGCGTCGATGCCGTGCTTCGGCGCGCGGCACGCCTCGGGCAGGGCTGGCTGCCGATCATGGCACCGACCGACGCCGCCCGCGAAGCCATCGACAAGATCAAGGGCTACCTGGCCGCCGAGGGTCGTCGCTTCGAGGAGTTCGGCATCCAGGCCCAGGCGCAGATCCGGGGCGGGGATGCCGATCGCTGGCGCCGGCATCGCGACCGTTGGGACGCGCTCGGCGCTACGCATCTGGCGGTCGCGACGCAGAACGCTGGCTTTGCTAGTGTCGCCGACCATCTCGGGGCCGCCGAGCGCTATCTGCGCGCGGTCCAGGGATAGGCGCGGTTGTCGCGTCCCCGCGGGGGGCCCGCGAAGCGCACCGTCGACCCGACGCGTTTCCCGTCGCGAACACCGCCTGCTTCACCATTGGGGAGAATCGAGGGAGGCGACCTTCAAAGCGGGGCCGCCTTGCGTATAGACGATGAACGTTCCTTCGACGACGGTGCCGGCGGGCGCGCGAAGCAGATGGGAGACGTCGTCGCGACTCCCCATCAGCTGATACGGAGCCATCATCTCGCGCGAGAGATATCGGTCCAGACCCGTAACACCCGGCGTCCCATAGACGGTCACCAACAGCGTTCGTGTCGGCTCGTCGTGAGCGGCAATCTGGATTCGATCGATGACCTTTGTCCCCTCGGGGGCGCGATCGATGTACCCTTCGATGTGGTATACGGGAGGTTGGAGAGGCACGAAGCCTTCTGTTCGTCCGAGGCTCGCGTCGAGCAGCATCGAGAACGCGGCAATGCCGAGCATCCTCGTGGAATTCCGCAGCATGACGTTTTCCTCCGTGGTCTAGAACACCGTAGGTCGAGACGTCGCACGCGGCTCGGACCGCAGCAACCGGTCGCGAGCGGCCGCGATCGCCACGACGAGACGAGAAACAGCAAGAGCACAGCCGTGATCAAGGGCATGCCCGTGTGCACCGGACTCGGGTTCCA
Organism: uncultured delta proteobacterium; assembly: GCA_963712515.1. Classification (GTDB taxonomy): domain Bacteria; phylum Desulfobacterota; class Binatia; order JACPRU01; family JACPRU01; genus CAVQIG01. The sequence continues at coordinate 529,816 of CAVQIG010000027.1, read as the reverse complement.
ATTTCGATGAACCCGCGCCGAAGCCGCCGAATCTTCGTCGGAGATGTGCAAGGCTGCCGCGAGGAGCTTCGCCGGCTACTCGATCGCGTACGCTTCGACCCCGCCACGGACGAGATCCACGGGGTAGGCGACTTCGTCAACCGCGGCCCGGACTCCGCGGGAGTGCTCCGGCTCATGCGCGAAGTCTCCGCGGGGGGCGTGCTCGGTAACCACGATCTCCACCTGCTGCGGGTCGCAGCGGGACGAGGCAGGGAAAAGGCCACGGACACGATCGCCGACGTGCTGGCGGCGCCCGACCGCGAAGAGCTACTCGCCTGGCTCGCGGCCCGACCGCTCATCCGGGTGTGGCCCGACATCATTCTCGTCCACGCCGGACTGCATCCACGCTGGCGCGATCCCGAGAGTCCGCTTGCCGGGCGCGACCCGCTGGACCGTGATCCGCACGTCGAATTCGTTACCCACGTCCGCTACTGCGCCCGCGACGGTTCGCGACCACGAAGCGACGACCCCCCTCCGGGCCCGCCGTTCGCCCCCTGGTTTCACTTCCACCCGGCTTCGCCGAGCGAGCGACGAATCGCCGTCTTCGGTCACTGGTCGGCACGTGGCCTGGTTTTCGCGCCGCTCCTGCGCGGCCTGGATACGGGCTGCGTGTGGGGAGGCTCTCTCACCGCCTGGATCGCGGAAGAGGACCGCTTCTTCGAGGTCGCTGCAAAAAGGAGATACGCTCGCCCCAGCTCCTGAAGCGAAATCTCGGGGGTCGATGCGCGGGGCACTACTTCCCCTGCATCTTCTCGCCGCCATCCTCCATCTTCTCTCCGAGCGTCCGGCCCGAAACTTCGCGCCGCTTTCCGCGCCCGCGAGCCATTCGGCTCGCGAGACCTTGTCGAGGTCCCCTAGTGTCCGTGGCGGTGGTGGAGGTCTGGAGCGTGCGGATGGTCGTGCTCGAGCGCTTCGTGCCGATGCCCGTGCGCGTGCGACCTGCCGGTCTCACCCGCGGGATGCGCGTGGCGATGATGCCCGTCATGCACGTGGACGTGGGAATGCTCGATCGCCTCGTGAGGGTGGCGATGGCCGTGCGATTCGCCGAGGAGGCGCCAGACGCCGACGGCCATCAGCGCGGCGGCGAGCCCGAGCCGGGGGGAAACCGGTTCAGAAAGCACACAAACGGCCGCAATCGCTCCGATGAACGGCGCGGTGGCGAAATAGGCGCCTGCGCGTGCCGCGCCGAGGCCACGCAGCGAAACGATGTACAGCGAGAGACTCGTGCCGTACGAAAGCGCGCCAACGATACCCGCGGCGATGACCGCCCCGGACGCGGGCCACGAGGCGCCGAGCCAGAGCGCGATCCCGACGTTGACCGCGCCGCCGACGAGCCCCTTCAGTGCGGCAATGGTCACGGCGTCGTTGTGCGCCACTTCGCGCGTGAAATTGTTGTCGAGCGCCCAGCACATGCACGCGAGCGCCACCGCTGCGAGACCGAGCGGGTCAACCGCAGCGCCCTCGTGGGTAGTCGTAACGATCGCTCCGAGGGTGACGAGCACGAGCGCCTCGATAGTGCGTCGGCCGAGGTGCTCGCCGAAGAAGAGGCCTGCGCAGAGAGCGGTGAGCGGCGCCTCGAGCGCGAGCAAGAGCGATGCCGAAGATGCCGTCGTGCGCGAGAGGCCCTCGACCAGGAGCAGCGGAGCCGCGATTCCGCCGAGGGCAATCGCGCTCGCCAGCCACGCCACGTCCCGCAACGTCGGCGTCTCGTCCGTAGCCCTCCGCAGCAGGTGGACAGCGCCGAGGATGATGCCCGATCCGAGGTAGAGCAGACCGGCGAGCGCTTGCGGATCGGCCGCGCCGAGCAACGCCTTCGCGGCCGGAGCCCCGCTTCCGAACAGGAACGCCGCGCCGAGCGCCGCGGCCGCGGCTCGCGTCGTCCCCCGCTCGTTTGACGCCGTTCCGTTCGCGCGTGTAGAAGGCCGCATCGATTTGGCTAGAGCCGCCGGATGACCCGAACCCCCGACATGGCGAGGCCCTGACCATGCCCTGGTGGCTGTGGATGCTCTTCGGTCTGGTGTTGTTGATCCTCGAGGTGGGGCTCGCCGGCGGTTTCTACCTCGCGTTCTTCGGAATCGGCGCGCTCTGCGTCGGGTTTCTCGTGGCGATCGGCTTGGCGGCAGCGGACTGGCTCCAGTGGCTGCTCTTCTCCGTGCTCTCCGTGGTCACTCTCGCGTTCTTTCGCCGTCCGATCATGATGAGGCTCGCTTCCCCCGGCAGCGATCGGGTCGACGGCCTGGTCGGCGAAACCGCTACCGCCAGCGAGGATATCCCGAGCGGCGGGGTCGGCAAAGCGGAGCTGCGCGGTACGACGTGGACCGCGCGCAACAGCGGCACGGTCTCGCTCGCGAAGAATACGCGCTGTCGCGTCGAGCGTGTCGACGGGCTGACGATCTGGATTCGCCCGGAGTGATTCGCGTCACGTACAAGCGGAGGAGTTCATGACCGGAAGCTTGATCGTCGTCCTCGGGCTCGCGGCGCTGGTCGTATACGTGCTGGCGCGCACCGCCGTCGTCGTCCCGCAGCAGAGCGCGTACGTGGTCGAGCGCCTCGGCAAGTACACCGGCACGCTCGGCGCCGGCTTCCACATCCTGCTGCCGTTCGTCGACGTCATCCGCTACAAGCATTCGCTGAAGGAGCAGGCGATCGACATCCCGGCGCAGAGCTGCATCACCCGCGACAACGTCCAGGTTCACGTCGACGGCATCCTCTACCTGAAGGTGCTGAACGCCGAGCGTGCCTCCTACGGGATCTCGGACTACGTCTTCGCGCTCGTACAGCTCGCGCAGACCAAGCTGCGGAGCGAGATCGGCAAGATCGACCTCGACCGCACGTTCGAAGAGCGCACGCACATCAATGGGCAGGTGGTGAGCGAGGTCGACAAGGCGTCGGAGGCCTGGGGCGTGAAGGTCCTGCGTTACGAGATCAAGAACATCAAGCCGCCCGACGACGTGCTCGCGGCGATGGAGAAGCAGATGCGGGCCGAGCGCGAGAAGCGCGCCGTGATCCTCACTTCCGAGGGCGAGCGCGACGCGGCGATCAACTCGCGCCGAAGGCCAGAAGCAGCAAGTCATCAAAGCGTCCGAAGCCAACCGCCAACAGCGCATCAACGAGGCCGAGGGTGAGGCCGCCGCGATCCTCGCGCGGGCGACCGCCACCGCCGAGGGGATCCGCAAGGTCGCCGAGCTCGATCCAGTCGACGGGAGGGTACGAAGCGGTCCAGCTGCGCGTTGCGGAGCAGTACATCACGAACTTCGGCGAGCTCGCCAAGACCGGCAACACGCTGATCCTGCCCGCGAACCTCTCCGACGTCGGCTCGATGATCTCGCTGGCGATGAACGTCATCCGCCGCCAGGGCGGGCAGGCCAAGGCGGGGGACGGCCAAAGCAGCTAGCGAGCCTCCGCCTCAAACGGCCGAGAAAACGGCATAGGGTACACGGGCCCGTTCACGTGTCGAGCCGTGTACGGTTGCGGCGGCACCTCCAACCAGGATGAAATCGACGCCGGCGCTGGCGAGGGTGCGAAGAAGGGCGGCGAAATCGGTCACGATCGCCGGGCGTCAGCCCCGGCGCGTCGCAGCTCCTCGGCGAATCGCTGAAGCTCGATCAAACGCTCGAAGCGCTCTTCGACCGAGCGTCGCAAGTTCTCGCGAATCGACGTGCGATCCACTCCCTGCTTGTAGAGCTCGACTACCGGGTCTGCCTCAAGGCTTCGCGGAATCTCTGTCATGAGGGCGAACTCTAACGCGGCGTCGTCGAAAGGGCCAACGTCACCGGAAAGCCCGGGACCCGTCAGCTACTCGAGCAGAGATCAGGCGGTACAAGAAGCAAGAAGCCCGTGCGACATCTACGGCCGGTTCGCCGAGGGGTTTGACACGGCGGATCTGAAGGACGCGAAGGCGCTGCTCGAAGAGCTGTCGTGAAGAGCTGATCAGAACGAGGTGCCCGAGCTGCGGCTACGACAATCGCGAGGGCGCGAAGTTTTGCGGCAAATGCGCTAGGCTGACCTCGAGCTCTCGAGCTCCGGATGGGCTCATCCAAGAGACAGAGGGTCACGATGATTGATGAAGCGGTCATCGAAAAAGCCGTGCAACTGCTCCGCTGCGAAACGCCGGGCGCCACGATCATCTTGTTCGGCTCTCACGCCAGGGGCCAGGCTCGGGAGGAGAGCGATCTCGATTTTCTGGTGGTCGAGCCCGAGGTGCGAGCGCGACGGGAGGAAATGGTCCGCCTCCGCGATGTGTTGAGGCCGCTCAAGGTGCCGGTCGATGTACTGGTGATCAGCCGCAAGACCTTTGAGGAATGGGCCGACACACCGGGCACGGTTATCTACGAAGCGGCACGGGAGGGAAGAGTTTTCGATGCGGTCCCGTGAGCGTGCCGAGCGGCTGCTTCGCAAGGCCGCGGAGCCGGCACGAGTCGCAGGCGCGAACCGAGCAGCTCGGCGAGCTCGCGGAGCTTCCCCGGATCGGAGGTACGGCGTGGTGAGGTCTACCTTGTCGATCTCCACGGCGCCTCTGCGAGCGCGGGTCTCCGCCCTCCATTCGACGGTGCGGAGATCAACGCCGGCGGCCCTCCTCGACGGTGGTCAGCAGTCTCTTCATCCGGCCGTAGAGGTTCCTCGACTCCGGTGCGTGCAATCGGTAGAGGCGCATGAGGTCGGCAAGGCGGCCGCTTCGCCTCGCCACCAGCTCGAAGGCGGCGAGGAACTTGGGGTTGGCCCGCTCGCGAGGGAATGCCCGGTGGAAGAGATCGAAGGCGAGGTCGTGAGCCTCGAGTGCGCGGCACACCCAGCCGATCCGTGAGGCCGCGCGGGGCTCGAGGTCCGGAAGCAATCGATCGACCAGCTCCCGCGCCTCCCGCCCACGGCCGCTGCGGAGGAGCGCGCCGACGAGCTCCGCGAAGACCTCCGGGGAAACTTTCTCGCCGACTGCTTCGAGCGCCCCCGCTTCGTCGATGAGCTCGTCGGGCGACAGCCGTCGCGCGCGCAGACGCAGGCGCTGGCCGAGCGCGAGTCGGTCGCGCGGGTAGCGCTCGAGGTGGGCCTCCACGGCGCCGAGCGCTCGTTCCTCGTCGCCCTTGCGCTCGTAGAGCCAGGCGAGGTCGCGCCGGCAGACGTCGCGCTCGGCGGCGAGCGCGACGAGCACCGCCTCGGCGTCGTCGAAGCGGCCGGCCTGCGTGAGCGCTTGGCCGAGGAGGCGGCGGGTCACCCAGTGGGGATGGATCCGATCGCTCTCCCGCAGGCGCTCCTCCGCAGCGCGGTAGTCCTTGCGACGGTACGAGAGCTCGCCCGCGAGCTTCCAGATGCGGGCGGAGCCGGGGAAGAGCTCGAGCAGCTGGCGCGCGAGGCCTTCCGCCTCCGTGAGACGCTCCGAGAGGATCAGGAGCTCCAGCTCGAGGCCGCGGGTCTCGACCGCGAGCGGATCCTCGGTGCGCAGGCGCTCGAGAAGGTCGCGCGCCGCTTCGAACCGTCGATCGGCGAGTGCCTTCGCCAGGTTCCGGCGTAGCACGTCGATCACCGGCCGGCGGTCGCCTGGGGCTCTCGGGGATCTCATCTTCCTGCTCGTTCAACAGCAAGCGCGGTGGAGTCAAACCCGCAACGCGTCGCGCGCGCTCGCTTGGCTCCCGCCCGCGGAAGTGCAACTACTTCCCGAAGTTGAGCGAAGGTGCAACAGAACCCTCGGCCCGAGGCGCGGCCCGACCCATCCGCGACATACTCGACGTCCGGCGGCACCCGACGGTGGTGCGCCTCGATCATCTCGCCGCCGACGACCACGGGTGGATCACGTCCGCCTACCACCTGACGCGCGAGATCCGCGCGCACCTCGAGTCCCTCGAGCGCTCGCTCTTGGCTCCGTCGGGCACCGGCCTCTTCGTGATCGGTCCTTACGGATCGGGGAAGTCGCACTTCCTCGCTTACGTCGTCGAGGCGCTCCGGACCGGGACGCTCGCCGCCGGGGGTCCCGAGGTCGTGGCGCTCTCGCTCGTCAACTACCGCGGCGACACGCCCCTCGAGGACATCATCTGCCGCGCTCTCGGCGTCGAGGTCGGCGGCGGCGACCGCCGCCTCGCCTGGTCGGCGCTTTCGGCCCGGCATCCGCGGGGGCTCCTCCTGGTCCTCGACGAGCTCTCGGAGTTCCTACGCTCCAAACCCGATCCGCCGCTTCAACGAGGATGCGCGCTTCCTCCAGGTGACGTCCCCAACCGGGCGTGGATCCAGTTGGAGAACAGAGGAACGGACGACGCTTTCGATAGCAAAATCCAAACTCTTAAAGCTCGCGAGGAGCGCCGCAACATTGGCTTCTTGATATCCCGATCGCTCGACATGGCGAGAAAACAACGGTCAGTCCACTTTTTGCTGCACCGAGGTACAACGAATCTCATGCGCAAAGTACGTACTTGGCTGATACAAATCATCTTGCCTAGCCAGTAAATTCCCGACGAAGAACCGCAAGATTTTCGAGGACTGCCCCATGGCATCAAATATTCGATACAGCCCCGCAGTTCCATCCGCGGGACAGGTTGCGCTGCCTAAGACTGCCGCGGACGTGATGGCCCCGGCGACTGGTATCATCATGCACCCGGAATACGCAAAGGTCGTGGGCTGACTGGGCGCACGACTTCTGTGTGACGTTTGCCGGGCGAGCAGATTTTGCTATGGTGATCTTACGGCTTATACGGCCGTAAGATAGGAGGCGGTAGGATGGCGATGGTGGAGATCCCCCCAGAGGCACAGGAACTGGTCCGCAAGCTCGCTGAGCCCCGACCGATGCGACGCGGGTCGGTATCGGAGCGGTGGGTGAAGTGCAGTAAGCCGGGATGCGCGTGCGGGCAGAAGCCCGATGCGCGCCACGGTCCGTACTACAGCCTGACACAGGCCGAAGCGGGAAAGACCCGCTCACGGTTCTTGACGGCTCAGCAAGCGGCGATGGTGCGGGGACAGGTTGAGGCGGGGCGGGAGTTTCGGCGCTGGGCAGAGGAGTACCTTCGCACCTGCGAGCGGTGGGCCGACGCGAGCTAGCGACCCGGGAGGCGACCTCGAACGAGGCGGCCAAAAAGGGGGGCTCAAAGAGGCCTTCGAGCGCGGAAGTCATCGCCGAAATCGAAGCGCTCATCGGCCCGGGCGCCGTCGAGGGCTGGACTTCGAGGCCATCGAGATGGCCGCGCGCCGTCAGGCGCTGCAGGTCGCGGCACGCGCCGTCGAGCGGCGGCTCAACGCCGACACTCCGACCACGCGGCCCGACCCTGCCGTGCGCGTGCGGCAAGCCCGCGCGCTACGTGGGGCGACGCGCGCAAGACGTTCACGACCGTGCTGGGCGAGCTGCGTCTGGAGCGCGCCTACTACCACTGCGAGGCGTGCAACAGCGGCTTCTTCCCGCGCGATCGGGCGCTGGGGCTCGAAGGCGCCTCGCTGTCGCCGGCGGTCACGCGCATGGTGGGCCTGTCGGCGGCGATGGTCAGCTTCGACGAGGCAGCGAGCTGCTGCACGAGCTGGCCGGCGTCGCGGTCGACGCCAAGCAGGTCGAGCGCACGGCCGAGGCGCTGGGACGCGAGATCGCCCGGGACGAGCGCGACGTCGTCGAGCCCGAGCCGCCCGCCGCGCCGACGATGTACCTGGGCATGGACGGCACCGGCATCCCGATGCGCGCCTCCGAGCTCGAGGGTCGCGCAGGGCAAGCAGCCCGACGGCTCGGCCAAGACGCGCGAGGTCAAGCTGGTCACGGTCTGGACCGCCGAGGGCCGCGACGCCGAGGGCATCCCGGTGCGCGACGCGGGCTCGGTCAGCTACTCGGCCGCCATCGAGAGCGCCGCCACCCGCGACACCGACGAGGTGCCCTCGGAGTTCGCCCAGCGCGTGGAGCGCGAAGCGCGCCGCCGCGGTTTCGACCAGGCCCCGCGTCGCGTCGTCCTGGGCGACGGCGCCCTGTGGATCTGGAATCTCGCCGACGAGCACTTCCCCGACGCCATCCAGATCGTCGACCTCTTCCACGCCAAGCAGCACCTGTGGGACGTCGCCAAGGCCATCTACGGCGCCGGCAGCGACCTCGGCGAGCAGTGGGCCAAACAGCGACGCGACGAGCTGGACGAGGGCAAGATCGACGACGTCCTCGCGGCGCTGCGCGTGCACGCCCCGGCCAACGAAGAGGCGCGCAAGTGCCTCGACTACGTCGCGCGCAACCGCCACCGCATGCGCTACCCCGAATTCCGCGCCCAGGGGCTGTGCGTCTCCTCCGGCGTCGTCGAGGCCGGCTGCAAGGTCGCCATCGGCACGCGCCTCAAGCGCGCCGGCATGCACTGGACCGTCGCCGGCGCCGACGCCATCATCGCCCTGCGCTGCTGCGAGCTCAGCGGTCGCTTCGAGGACTTCTGGGAGCGCCGCTCAGCGGCGGCGCGGCCGGAGCCGCGGCCGCGTGAGGTCATCTCACAAATCTGACGTGCACCCGGGCTGACTGGCCTATGTGTGGGGCTGGCCAATGGTCAACATGCTGAACCGCAGCGCGTCCATTACGAAAGCCCCTGAGCCTGGACGGCTCAACGGAGTTCTGCCAGTTGCGCATCGCGGACAGGTCGGCATGCTCGCCGACTACATCGATCCGAACCAGACCTTCGTCACCTGTCCAAACCAGGATGTGGTGTACGGTCTGGGTTTCTTCTCACTGGACGAAGAGCCTGTAGTCGCTCAGGTCCCCGACTTTGGCGACCGTTTTTGGGTGCACGCGCTCTACGACGCACGCACGGACCAGTTCGCCGAACTCCTCAAGCCTTACAGCACCAAGCCGGGTTTCTATCTCCTCGCCGGTCCGAACTGGAACGGAGACAAGCCGGCTGGAATCGAGGATTGCGGGCGGAGCCATCCGCGGGCGATCGGCGGATTCCAGGGCCGCGCCGACGACATGCTCAACGTGCGCGGCGTCACGCTCTTTCCGAGCGCCGTCGAAGACGCGGTGCGCCACGTGGCCGCGGCGGGGGACGAGTTCGAAATCTGCGTGACGCGCGAGCGCGAGCTCGACGTGCTGACCGTCCGCGTGGAGCCCGCGCCCGCAGTCGGCGACGGCCAGCACGGTGAGCTCCGTCAGGCGATCGAAACCGAGATCGTCGCCCGCTGCGAGCTCCGTCCCGTGGTGGAGATCGTACCGCCGGGAACGCTGCCGAAGAGCGAGTTCAAAGCCAAGCGCGTGCGCGACCTAAGGTCGTGAGCGAGAGAAGGAGTCGCGATGCCGACGTCGTACGTCTTCCCCCCGCCCGAGCCGCCCTCCGTCGAGGTCGAGGGCCGGAGCGAGCGCTTTGCGGTCCACCGGATCTATTGCGTAGGACGGAACTACGAGGCGCACGCCCGCGAGATGGGAAAGGACCCCACCCGCGAGCCGCCGTTCTTCTTCGCCAAGCCCGCCGATGCCGTGGTGCCGAATCACGCGACGATCCCGTACCCGTCGCGGACGAAGAACCTGCACCACGAGATCGAGCTCGTGCTCGCGATCGGCAAGCCGGGGCGGAACATCCCGGCGGGCGGCGCGCTCGACCACATCTTCGGCTACGCCGTCGGCAACGACCTCACGCGGCGCGACCTGCAGTTCGAGGCGCGCGACAAGGGGCGTCCTTGGGACACGGGCAAGGCGTTCGACCGCTCCGCGGTGATCACCGCGATCCGCCCAGTGTCGGTGGGCGGTCATGTGCAGCGCGGCCGCATCTGGCTCTCGTCAACGGCCAGGTCCGTCAGGACGCCGACGTCGCGGAGCTCATCTGGGGCGTTCCCGAGCTGATCGCCGAGCTCTCGACCCTGTTCGAGCTGAGTGCCGGAGACCTCATCTATACGGGGACGCCCGCGGGCGTCGGGCCCGTGGTTCGCGGGGACCGCATGGAAGGCGGCGTCGCCGAGCTTCCCACGCTGGTGACGACCATCGCTTGAGCAAGCAGGGCAGGATCTCGTGTTTCAGTTCTAAGGTATGAGATGAATCGTCTTCAGTACGCTACTTACGCTTCGGTCGCGGCTGCACCGCGCTGAAAAAGGAGGAGCCGATGAAGCTCCATTCGTTCTTTCGCAGCTCGGCCGCGTATCGCGTGCGCATCGCGCTCGCGGTCAAGGGGCTCGCGTACGAGACCGTCGCGCACCACCTGCGGAAGGAAGAGCAGCGCAAGCCCGAGTATCGCGCGCTCAATCCGCAGGCCTTGGTGCCGGCGCTCGAGGACGGCGGCCACGTGCTCACCCAGTCGCTGGCCATCATCGAGTATCTCGAGGAGGCCTACCCGCAGACGCCGCGGCTCCTGCCGGCGGACCCGGCGGGGCGCGCCGTCGTGCGCGCCATGTCGCAGGCGATCGCCTGCGACATCCATCCGCTGAACAACCTGCGCGTCCTCAACTACCTGAAGTCGACGATGGGCCAGAGCCAGGAAGCGACCGACGTGTGGTACCGCCACTGGATCGGCGAGGGCTTCGCGGCGCTCGAGGAGCTCGCGAAGAGGTATTCGCGTGGGGGCCGCCATTGTTTCGGCGACGCCGTGACGATGGCCGACGCCTGCCTCGTGCCCCAGATGTACAACGCCCGGCGGTTCCAGACCGATCTCGCTCCGTATCCGACGCTGGTCGCGATCAGCGACTCACTCGAACGCTTGCCGGCGTTCGCCGCGGCGAGCCCCGAGGGGCAGCCGGACGCCGAGTGAGGAACGTCAACTCAAGATGAAGCTCGCCATCCGCGGCATCGACGCGCAGATCGCGCACGGCGACAACCTCCCACAACGACCGGCACCCCGACCTTAAGGCCGACTACGTGCTGGCCAGCCCGCCCTTCAACGACAGTGACTGGCGCGGCGAGCTGCTCAAGGACGACAAACGCTGGGCCTACGGCACGCCGCCCGCGGGCAACGCCAACTACGCCTGGGTGCCGGCTGCCCACCGATGCTGACCCCCCACCACGCGAAGTACTTCGCTCACGACCTGACGCGCCGCGCGGCGGGTGGGCTGGACCGTCTGTCGATGTCGCTCTTCGACGACGAGCATGCGCTGTACGAAGCCGTCTCCGCCTTCCTGCAGCGGGAAGACAGCTATGCGCTACCGCGCCGCCAGCGGCACCTGACGGCGCTCATCCTGCGGAAGCTCTTGGCCTCATCCTCGCCGGCCATCGCCGCAGGCCGACTTGGCGAGTATTCTGGAGCCCGAGAGCGGCGACGGCGCCCAGAAGGAAAAAGGCGATGGAACGATTCAGGTTCGGGCCGGCGAGGATAGGCGAAGTCGCGATCTATGGCGCTCAGCGGCCCGGCTACGACTCCAAGTCGGTGGACAGGACGGCCATCCGCGAGTGGATCGAGTTCGTTCGGCGCCGGGGCATCCAGCGCATCTGTTGCCTTCTTCCTCCAACGCAGCTCGCGTATTACCGTGTCGATCTTCTCGCTGAGTACAAAGCTGCATTTGGCGACGCGAACGTGCTCCATGCTCCCATTGAGGACTTTCACCTGTGCGACGCCGAGGTCCTTGAACGCCAATTGCTGCCGTTCCTCGCCGACTCCGCGACCCGAAAGCTGCCGGTCGCCGTCCACTGCTCTGGCGGCAGCGGTCGCACCGGCCACGTACTCGCCGCGTGGTTGGTCAGACACCGGGGCCTGGATGTGGACACGGCTCTCTCGGAGGTCCGATCGACTGGCCGGAATCCGAAGGAAGCCGTGGACTGCCGGCATGCAACCTTGGATCAACTCAGAACTCTTCTGACCGGTGCGGCGCGTGGGACCCCCGTCTAACCCCAAAGCGAAAATCTTGGTGTTGTCGCTCGATCCGAAATTCGCGTGGGTCCTGTCGTCGGCGCAGCCCGCGCCGTGCTCGCTGGGCGCCCCTCCTCGCCGCTGCGCCGCCCCGGGACTTCGCCCCGCATTCGCTGCGCGCGGCGCGGGCGCCCGACGCCGACGCCACCCACGCGAATTTCGGATCGAGGCTAACTTCCGGATGCAGGCGACGGCGGGCGAGTTGCGCGCAGTTTCCAGCAGGACCGGAGCGGCGCCCGCCGCGCCTGATCCGGAGCGTTGGGCGGCGCGATGGAAGAGAGGTAGGATGCCGTTGTGCCAGTCGTCTCGACCTTCTTCGGCATCGTCGTTCGAATGTTCTACCGCGAGCACGGAGTCGCTCACTTCCATGGCGAGTACCAAGGCCAGCAGGCAACGTTCACCCTTGACGGGGAGCTTCTCGCAGGCGAAATCGCATCTCGTACCGCCCGGCGATTGATCAAGGAGTGGGCGATGGCACATCAATCTGAGCTGCAGGCGAACTGGAACCGCCTTAGAGAGGGCGAGGCGCTCGAGAGAATTGCCCCGCTCGAATGAGGGACCCCATGGCGTTTCTTCCGACGGTAGTCCGGGCTGAGTACCGCGGCGAGTACCGAATCCATCTCGCTTTCAACGATGGAGTCGAAAGCACCGTCGACTTTGAGGCATGGCTCGACGGCCCGGTGTTCGAACCGCTGAAGGACCGAAACTACTTCCGGCGCTTCTTCCTTGAGGGCGGTACGGTAGCGTGGCCGAACGGTGCAGACATTGCACCGGAGACGCTATACGAGCGCGCCAAGTCGAGTGTGGCCGCCTAGCAAGGTGATGGACCCGACCGGCTTGAGCGGCCGCGCAGCATCCTGCGCCGGCGGTTCGCCTTCGGCTGCTCGCCCTCCAGGCGCCCGACGGGCGGGCGGAGGCAGCCCGGCGGTGACCGCGGCCCGTCTCCGCGGGTGCCTACCCCGCGGTCCGTCCGGAGATTGTGGCCGCTACGTCGGTCGTCCATCCCGACGACAAGGTGCTCGGCCGGTTCTCTCTGGCCGTGCGGCCACTCCTTGCGAAAATGGCAGACAACGAACGGGAATCGCGTACCCTCGCCGACCTGCGCGACACGCTGCTCCCCAAGCTCATTTCCGGCGAGCTGCGCGTGAAGGACGCGGTGCGCGTGCGGATAGCCCGTACAAAAGCCCGAAGTTGAGTTGACATAAGGTTCTGTATCGGACCCGAAGCACGTAACCCAACCGCCGCCCGCCCGTTCCCTACACGCCCCCGCCGCGCCGCCCCGCGTCGCCCTCGCCCCACATACCGGCTCGGACAAAGCGCCGATCGAGCGGTGGGGCAGCACGGGCGCGGGGGTGAGCGGAGCGGCGCGTATCGGTTCTGCTGACCGCTCTCGCCTCCGGCGAGCCTGCGAGTGGGCCGGCGGGCACACCCAGCGGGGCTCAGGCTCGCTCAGGCCGGCCAGTCGCCGGCAGGGTCGAGGCGATCGTCGAACCCGGGAAGCGGCGGGGATAGCCACGCCGGGGCGCGCGCGGGCGCAGGGCGCGGCGGATCGAGCGGCAGGCCCAGGTGGCACAGGATCTTCTCGATCACCGCTGGGTCGTGAATAGTCGCCAAGAGGCGCAGCCGGTCACCGCAGTCGGGACAGGCGAGCACGTCGATCTCGAACGTCCGGCGAAGTAGGTCGGCCCACGCGTAGTGCTTGGGGCGAGTGTAGGTGCCACCTTGCGCAGGGGGCAGCGGGCGTGACGTGGTGGTGGCACGAGGATCGGAGCCCGCCCCGGCCGAATCCGCGGGCGCCGTGCGGCGGGGATCGGGAGGGCAGTGCGCAGGCTCGGCGGGAGATCCGGTCGACGGATTAGCTCCGTTGTGCGACGACGAGCCACCATGCGCCGCGCTGCCGTCCCCGGCGACGACACGATGCCGTGCGCCCTCGTGCGCCTCGCCGCACGGCGCCCCGCGACTGCGGGCGTGCGGCGCGAACGCTCCGTGGTAGACGAGCAGGTTGATGCGCGGCTTCGGGATCATCGCCGCGAGCTTCTCCAGCAGCTCGCGTCGGCTCGAAGCGGATCGCCCGCGTGCCGTCGCGCCACGGACGGCGCAGCCGCAGCAGCACCTTGCCGTCCGGCGTCAGCTCCAGCGCGCTCCTGGGCGACGGGCGGCCGCAGGACGTAGCGGCAGAGATGCTCGAGCCGCTCGCGGTCGCCCGCCGGCACGGCCACGGCGGCATGCAGATCGAAGCCCTCGAGGATGGGCGTGCAGCGGGCCGCTCGAGGTGATCGTGGGCGGCGTCGCGGTCGCGCCCGACGCGCAGCACCGGCCGCCCGGCGCGCGGCCCGGTGGCGACCCGGCCGAGCACGGCGGCGCCCTGGATCTCGGCGTACACCGGACAGTCGAGAGCCGCTCGTCGGCGGCATGCGCCTCCTCGCTCGGGTCGCTCCAGGTCGATGCCGTGGCGCCTGACCAGCCGCACGATCCGCCGGCGCACGGCCGCCAGCAGCCGCGCCACCTCGAGGTCGGTCGGCGCGGGCGCCGGCGCGAAGCGCAGCGTCCCCGTCCTTCTGCTCGAAGAACACGCCCTGCGCCACCAGCGTGTGGAAATGGACGTTGGTGTTCAGCGCCGACCCGAAGCGCTGGATGGCGGTCACGGCGCCGCCGGCGCCGCCGCGAATGCCCCGCCGCCGCGCGCGCCGCCGCTCGAAGCCGAGCACGGCGCGCACGAACACCGCCAGCACGGCGCGGCAGAGGCGATGATCCCAGGCGAGCGCGTAGCGCAGTCGGTACGGCAGCGTGAGCACCCACTGGCGCACCGGCAGGCCGCCGAGCACGCCGTCGACCAGGTGCGCGGCGAGCTCGGCCATGCGCCGGCCGCAACACGACGGGCAGAAGCCCCGCCCCTTGCAGGAAAACGCGACCAGGATCTCGCGCCCGCAGCCGTCGCAGCGGAAGCGCGCGAAGCCCCGCGCCATGACGCCACAGGTGAGGAACTCGCGCAGCTCCCGCTCGACGAAGCGCGGCAGCGCCCTCGCCGCCGCCGCGCAGGCGCGCCTCGGCGAGAAAGGTCTCGAGGTGCTCGCGGACCACCTGGTGCAGCACGGTGTGCTCGGGCTGGCGGCGGACGTAAGTCCGAGGCTCGCCGTCGGCGCACCCTGCGTCCTGACATCCGGGAAGACTCTCTGCCATCGAGTCCACTGCCGCCGAGTCCGTGCGGAAGGCGGCACCGGCCAAGTTGCACCGTTGGTGCCAGCGGCAGCCGTGCTGCCTTCTCGATTGCCGCCGTCTGATCAGCTCTTGAGATGCCTGGACTCTGGCGCAGCGTGGTCGTACGGATCACCGCGGTCGGTATGACCGGATTCGGGCGCGTCGACCCCATTCGGGCGCTCGCTTCGGGTCCCGTGACTGCAGCGCGTATGGGGTATCCATTTAACCGGAGCAGGGGCGCGACCAGGACCTCATCGCCATGGGACGGCAGCCGGCGGTGCTGCCCGCGCCCTGGCAGAGCGTGCGAGCGCCCAGCGAGCCTGGAGCGCCCTCCAGTGAACCGCCCGCGGAGAACTGCGGGGCTGCGCTCCTCCGGTTAAATGGATACCTCCTCAGCGCGTAATCCGGCAGGGTCTCGAGTCTGACTTTGCTGGCACGTTTCCCGCTTCGAAGCGGGGAGTGCCCGTGGCAACCGAGAGCCCGTGTCTTCGGTGAGAGCCGGGAGCCGGACCGTCTCGTGCAGCCGATCTTGCCGCGTCAGGTCACGCGTCTGCGGGAAGACTCCCGAGCGATATGCGATCAGGTGCGAACCATCGACAAGGCGAGATTCCGCCGAGCGGTGGCTACGGCTCCCCCCGGGATGCCATGGCGAAGATCAACCAGAGGCTCCTTCTGCAGCTGACGTTTTCGAACTGGTGAGTCTCGTCGGGGGCGATTTCGCGACGCGGCGTACGATCCGCAGACCTCCGGAGGTCTCTTGATCGCGCTCCCAGCGGATCAGGCCGAGCGGCTGCTCGACGATCTTCACGCGCAGGGCTTGGCGCGCGCCCGGTCCGTCGGCCGCGCTCGCGGATTTGCCGTTCGTGCTCCCTCGGGTGGTGCGCTCGGCCGACTTCGTTTGCGATGGCGGAAGGCACCACGGCGAACGGCGCGGGCGAGTAGCAAGCACGAAGAAGGCAAACCCCTAAACGCGTCGCGCGCGCTCGCTTGGCTCCCGCCCGCGGAAGTGCAACTACTTCCCGAAGTTGAGCGAAGGTGCAACAGAACCCTCGGCCCGAGGCGCGGCCCGACCCATCCGCGACATACTCGACGTCCGGCGGCACCCGACGGTGGTGCGCCTCGATCATCTCGCCGCCGACGACCACGGGTGGATCACGTCCGCCTACCACCTGACGCGCGAGATCCGCGCGCACCTCGAGTCCCTCGAGCGCTCGCTCTTGGCTCCGTCGGGCACCGGCCTCTTCGTGATCGGTCCTTACGGATCGGGGAAGTCGCACTTCCTCGCTTACGTCGTCGAGGCGCTCCGGACCGGGACGCTCGCCGCCGGGGGTCCCGAGGTCGTGGCGCTCTCGCTCGTCAACTACCGCGGCGACACGCCCCTCGAGGACATCATCTGCCGCGCTCTCGGCGTCGAGGTCGGCGGCGGCGACCGCCGCCTCGCCTGGTCGGCGCTTTCGGTCCGGCATCCGCGGGGGCTACTCCTGGTCCTCGACGAGCTCTCGGAGTTCCTACGCTCCAAACCCGATCCGCCGCGCTTCAACGAGGATGCGCGCTTCCTCCAGTACCTCGGGGAATGGGCCGCGGGAGGGAAGTTCTGGGTGCTCGCCGCGATGCAGGAGGCGATCGAGCACACCGGAGTCCTGGAACGAGGCCTCTACCGCAAGATCAAAGACCGCTTTCCCCTCCGCCTGCTCCTCGGCACCTCCCACGTGCGCGACCTGGTGCGCGATGCGGTCCTAGTAAAGAAGGAAGGTTACGACGAGGCGGTCGGCCGTCTCGCGCGCGAGATTCGCTCGGCGCTCGCCGGCGTCGCACTCGACGAGCCGGCGCTCCGGGCCGTCTATCCGCTTCACCCCTCGACGCTCGAGCTCCTCGACGAGGTGCGCGACCGCTTCTCGGCGGCCCGCGGCGTCATCGACTTCACGGTCACCCGCCTCGCCGGCGATCCCGCCCGGCACGTCGAACCGTTCCTCGATCGGCCACTTGGAGACCTCCTCACGCCCGACACGATAGTCGATCACTTCCGCGACCTCCTCGAGATCCAGCCGGAGTTCCTGCCGCTCGCGGAGCGGGTCTTTCCGTATTTGCGTAAGCGCGTTCCCGAGCTGTTCCCTAGCCCGGATCTCCAGGGTCTCGCCGAGCGCTTACTGAAGCTCCTGGTCCTGGTCCACCTCGCGCCGGACCGCTCGGGTCTCACGGCTGCGGAGGCTGCCGGCTGGCTCCTCTTCCGGCCGAGTCGGCTCGATCCGGCGAAGAATCGGGGCGTCGTCGAGCGTGTGCTCGAGAAGCTTCGGGCGGAAGGGCGCTTCGTGGTGCGCACCGGCGACGCGTACCACCTCGACCTCGAGGACGATGGCGCGGCGGAGCTCGAGCGGCTCCTCGAACGCGAGAAGGCCGAGCTCGCGGGGCGCGGCGACGCGCTCTTCGAGGAGCTCGCCTCCGTCCTCGAGAAGAGCGTGCCGACCCCCTTCGCGCTACCCCGGGAACGCTGGCAGCCGCGCGATGTCCGGTGGCATTTCCATGAGCGGCGGATCGCTGTCTACCTCGGCGAGGAGCCGCCTCCCCGTCTCGAGGAGGCGCCGGCGCTCTGCGTCCGCCTTCCCTGGGGCGCCGACGACTCGGCGAGCGGGGTCTTCACGCTTCGGCCCGCTCCGCTCTCCCCCGGTCCGGAGGTCATGGAGCTCGTCGCCGTCGAGAGGCTCCGCGAGCGGCGCTGGAGCCCGCAGGCCGCGGCGCGCCTCGAGAGCCTCGCTCGCGACCGCCTCGAGATCTTGAAGACGCGAATCCGCAGCGCGTACCTCGACGCTCAGGTGACGGCTCCGAACTCCCCACCCGAGCCCGCTCCACGCGTCGATCCGTCGCTGCCGCTCGCGAGGTGGATCGAAGGCTACGCGGAGTGGATGCTCCGGCGGACCTATCCGAGCTTCGAGCGCTTCGCGCCGAGCCATGGCCCGCTTCCCAAGGAGGCGTATCGCTCGTACGTGCGCTTCGCTTCCGATCCCGATCGGCGCGAGGATCAGGCGGACGACCACGTGAAGATCGTGCGCGAGGGCTACCTGGTGCCGATGGCGCTCATGCAACGGAAGGGCCGCGACTATCTCCCGCACCCACGGCTGGAAAGCCACGAGCTCGTCCGACTCGTCGTGGCGATGCTCGAGCGGAGCCCCGCGCCGAGCGCCATTTACGAGCGGCTCGCGGCGCCGGTCTATGGCCTCGTCCCGGACCAGACGGGTCTCCTGCTCGTGTTCCTCGCGCTCGAAGGCCACCTCGAGATCGTGAAGGAGGGGCGGTCGTACCGGGAACTCTTCGAGACCTTGCCGAATCCGCTGCAGTACGACCGCATCGGGCCGGCGCACGCGCTCCGCGCCGAGGAGCTCGCGGAGCTCCGGCGCCTCGCCGAGGGCTTCCACGTCCGGGTCCCCGCGCAGTGGACGGTCCCGGCGCAGCGCCAGCTCGCCGCGGGCCTCCGCGAGCTCGGGAGCGCGCACTCGGCCGAGCTCCGCGGCCTGCTCGAAAAGCTCGAAAGCATGGGCTCCGACCGAGCCCTCGCCGACCAGATCAGCGAGGTCCTGAAGCAGTGGTCGGTGCTCGACCAGGGCGCCGAGCCGCTGAAGGCGCTGCAGCAATTCCTCCACGAGATCGGCTCGGCGGCCCGCTTTCTCTCGCGGGCAGCGTCGTTCGCGGAGCTACCGGCTCGAATCGACAAGGTGCTTGGCGAGCTCCGGCGCTACCACCACGTCTTGCATCATCCGGTGCTCGCGGCGGCGCCCGACGAAGCGGCGAGGATCCGCTTCGAGGCGCTCGGCGAGCCGCCCAGCCTGAAAACGCCCGAGGCCGTGCAGGAGTGGCTCGGCCGCGCCGAAGCCGTCTATCGGGATTACAAGGAGGAGTACTGTCGCCGGCACGACGCGTGGTGGCGTGACTGGCGCGACCACCCGCTCGCGGCCTGGCGCCCGCCGCTCGTTGCACGAAGCCGCCATCTCGGGCTAGCCGCCGAGCTCGCGGGGATCGAGGAGCTTCGCTTGCGCGCTCAGAGGCTCCGCTGCCCGAGCCTCGTGAACCTCGACTTCCAGCCCGTCTGCGCCTGCGCCTTCGACGGGGAAGCGAGCCCGCTCCGGGACGTCGTGGCCGAGCTCGGTGCGCTCCGTGAACGCGTCGAGCGCGAACTCGGTCTCTTCTTCCGGCAGGACGCGATCCGCTCGCGCGTTCGCGCCTGGGCTGCCGAGGGCCTGGAGGCCGGCCCGGGAGTGAGCGCCTACCTCGAGGGCAAGGCTCCCTTTCCCGAAGTCCAGGAGGTCGAGCTCCTCGACCGGCATCTCGCGGGCGCCGACCTCGTGGCCGAGCTCGACGCCGCGGCGCTTGCCGGTGCGCTCGGCGGCCGCACCTGGGAGCGGCGGGAGCTCGTGAAGGCGTTCGAGGAATGGCTCGATCAGTTCGGGGAGAAACGGCTTCGGTTCGCGAAGCCTGTCGCCAAGGACCACGGTGGGGCGGCGCTCTGGTGCGTCGAGCAGGCCCTCCGCTTCGGCGTGAGCCTGCCGCGAGGCTTCCGCGCGGAGGAGCGCGAGGCCGTGCGTGAAGGTCTCAGGGCGGAGTGGGTCGGTGCCGACGCGCTCTCACGGCTCGAGGACCTCGGGCTTCCCGAGGAAGCCGAGGACAGGCTCCTCGGTTGGATCGTCGATGGCACGCTCGCGCCGCCGGCGCGAGACCGAGCGTCGCCGCTCGTCCGGGTCGCGCTCGAGCTCGTCCGTCCGAGCACGCCCGCGACCCCTGGCGAGCTCGCCCGCCTGGCCGCCGACCTCTATCGCTGTCACCCGCGGATGATGCGCGTGGCGCGTGGACGCTGGCTCGAGCGACTCGAGTCGCTCGCCGGTACGGCGCTCGCCGACTCGCCGCCGCCGCTCATGGAGGCGCTCCGCGCGCACGCCTCGGTCCCCTGGGTCGTGATCGACGCATTCGGGATCCAACTCCTCGACATGCTCGCGGCGGAGCTCGCCGCGCTCTTTCCCGCCTGGCGGCTCGAGTCGGCGAGCTTCGCGCTCGCCCCGGGCGCGACCACTACCGACGCCTTCTATCGCGAGCTCGCGGCGGCCGGCACGCGCCACCCGATCGAGAAGGTCAACACGGTGGACCGCCTCCTCCACGAGCGCTTTCTCGCCTTCGACGACCTCTGCCGGCTCGCCGCCACGGAGCTCCGGATCGCCTGCCGGAGCCTCAGGTCGACTCTCGACGCGGAGCGGCCGCTCCTCCTCTTCGCGGATCACGGCTTCCGCATCGCTCCCGACGGGGGATCCTACCTTCACGGCGGCGGCTCGACGCTCGAGCGGCTCGTTCCATTGTGGCTGCTCGTGCCGGAGCTCCGCCGCTAGCAGGAATGCCGAAAAACCTCTGCGACCGCCCCTCGACAAGCTCAGGCCGAACGGAAATCCGAGATAATCTTCCGCCCGTCGGAGAGCCGGTGACGCCTCCGAGCCTCGATCCAGGGCTGGAGCCTCTGCGGGATTCTTGGGGTCTTCACGATTCCTCCTGTGACGTGGGAAGTGATAGTAGCGCGAGCAGCTCCGCGCGCGTGAATGCACGCGCGAGTCGCGCGTCGTCGTCGGCGACGGCGCTCGCCGCCAGGCGGCGCTTCTCTTCGATGATCGCGGAGATTTTCTCCTCCAAGGTTCCCTCGGTCACCAGACGGAATACCTGGACGGCTCGCTTCTGCCCGATGCGGTGCACGCGGTCGGTCGCCTGGTCCTCGCGCGCGGCGTTCCACCACCGGTCGTAGTGGATGACGGCCGATCCGGCGACGAGGTCGATGCCGGTGCCGCCGGCCTTGAGCGAGCCGAGGAACACGTGGCATCGGGGATCGCCGTTGAACCGGTCGATCGCGCCGGCGCGGTCGCGCGTCGAGCCGGTGAGGACCGCGAAGCCGACGCCCAAGCCGTCCAGATGCCGCCGCATGATCTCGATCATGCCCAGGTACTGGCTGAAGACCACCACCTTCTGCCCACCGTCGAGGGTCTGACCGAGGATCTCGAGGAACGCATCCCATTTCCCCGACTCGTGCTCCGCGAAACGGTCGGGTCTGCCGAGAGCGAGCGCGGGATGGTCGCAGATCTGCTTCAGGAAGTTGAGCAGCGCGAAGATGTGGAGGTAGGGAGGCGGCCCCGTGGAAGAGAGCAGAGCGCGGCGAAGCGGCTCGCCCTTGGATGTGATCGCCCGGCGATAGAGCGCCACCTGTTCCTCCGAAAGCGTGCAGGCGAGCGTGTCCTCGATCTTCTCTGGAAGCTCCTCGAGCACGGCCGACTTCGACCGTCGCAGGACGAACGGCGCCGCCACGCGCCGCACCCGCGCGACGTCGCCGTCGGGGCCGGTGAGCTCGGCGGCGGTCAGACCCGCCGCCGCGAAGTAACCCGGCAGTACCAGGTCGAAGAGGGCGCCGAGCTCGCCGAGGTCGTTTTCGACCGGGGTGCCGGTGAGTCCGAGCTTCATGCGTGCGTCGAGCGCGGCGGCCGCTTGGAAGTTCAGGGTGTCGCGATTCTTCGCGTGCTGGATCTCGTCGAGAACCACCACCGCGAATTCCGAAGTGGAGAGCTCCAAGGCGTCTCTCCTGAGGATCCCGTAAGAGGTGAGCACGACCTGTCCGGCGGCGAGAGCCGGGGCGAGACTCCTGTCTGCGCCGTGATAGACCGAGACCGAGAGGCCGGGCGCATGCTCGGCGAGCTTTCGCTGCCAGTGGCTCATGACGGTGCGGGGCGTGACCACGAGAAAAGGGCCGCCGATCCCGTCTTGCTCGCATAGACTCAAAAGGAGCGCCATTGCCTGGTGGGTCTTGCCGAGCCCCATCTCGTCGCAGAGCAGGCCCGAGAGGCCGTTTTCGAAGAGGAAGCGGAGCCAATCGACGCCGCGGCGCTGGTAGTCGCGCAGCGCCGACGCGAGACCGCGGATGTCCCCGAGCGGGCTCGCCGGACGGAGGCGCAGCAGGCGATCGACCAGCTCGGCCCGATCTCCGGCGATCTCGACCGGGCTCGGCTCGGCGGCGCAGAGACCGAGGACGGTCGCGGCGCCGAGACGCACGCGATCGCCCTCGATCCGAAAGCCCGGCGCGGCGGCGAGCTTCTCCAGGCGGTCGAAGGCGCGCGCGCGGAGATCGACCCAGCCCGCGCGGGTTTCGAGGTAGTGGTCGCCGCGCTTCCTGGCCGCGAGGAGCTCAGCCAGGGGGATCCGCTCCTCGCCGAACCCATAGCGGACCGAGAGCCAATACCAGCTGCGATCGAGGGCCTCGGGAACGATCTCGATCGAGTCGAAGCGATCGAAGACCGTCAGGCTCCCCGACGACGCTCCGGCAATCAGAGCTGCGGCACCCGACTCCCCGCGCAGCTCGTCTAGGAAGCCGGGAACCTGATGACGGCGAAGCCGCATGCGCTGCGGAGCGCGGAACCGTCGCGGCCGCTCGGGATCCTCGAGCTCGGCCAGGACCCGGAGCTCCTTCACCCAGACGAGTTTCCCGTAGCGGAACTTCTCGAGGTCCTCGCCCTCTAGGAACCGGCTCTCGCCGGCCGCCTGCAGCGACTGGAGGATCGGACGGACTTCGACGTCGAGCTCGGTCGCAGGGGAGATGTGGAAGAGGGCTCGAAGGGGCACGGGATGGATCGCCAGGTCCTCCTGATCGGGAAACTCCTCCCGCAGAAGCTCGAGCACGGCCCACACACGGCTGCGGGCGACGAAGATGCGGAGGGCCTCGCCATCATTCATGGGTCGGAATGCGAGCGTGAACTCGCCGCTCGTCTCCTCGATCGCCGGGTGGAAGCTACCGCCGCGGCCCCCGAACTCCCGGAAGCAATGGTATGCAACGCGGAACCAGAAGCTCTCCTCGAGCTTCTGGCCGATCGTGAGCATGCCCCGCTGGCGAAGGAATGCCTCGGTATCGCTCAACTGGCAGCGGAACAAACGCTCGAGGAGCGCGCCGCGCTCGACTCCGCCCCCGGCCGGCGGCCGCTGGCCGAGACGCTCGAGGAAGCGTGTGCCGCACTCTCCCGCGGCGCTCCAGCGAAGGAGCTCCAACCCCATCGAGTCGAACACGCGGAAACCCGTGGGCATCGCGGCAACCTGGATCGTGGCGGCTGCTTCCGGTTCTCCTCCGAACAGGCAATCGGCGAGCCGGTACCAGAGGCTTCCCTGGAAGAGATGTCGCCAGCTCTCGTTGCCCGTCGCCGCCTCGAAGCGTCGAACGAGGCGTGCGAGCTCGCGTTGATGTCTGCAGTTTCGCCGTCGCGCCTCCGCACAGCTGCAGCTTCGGATCGCGACCCGCCCCGGTCGCGCGGGCACGTAGATCGCGAGTCCCGGGTCGGCGTCTGCGGCGCACGGCACGAGCCCAAACCCGTCGCGCTGAAACTCGAGCTCGACGAACTCTTCCATCGCTCCTTCGCCCGGCGCGCCCCATAGCGCAAGTCCGCGACATGTGCGACGGGGGGTGGAGCGGTCGAGGGCGAGAATCTGGGACGTGGCTCGACAAGAAGCGCGAGGTGCGGATGTCCACACCGATCGATCATATCTCGCACTGAACGTATCTCACGTTCCGTGTCCCGTTCGTCATTGATGCGTCGAGGCAGAAACTTGCGCGCAGCTAGTGCCCTAGATACCGAGCCGATCGAGCTCGCGGACGAGCGTCCGCGCCGCCTCGGCGCGGGCGGAGAGGCGGTTCTTCTCTTCGCTGGTCAGCTCGGCGAGCGTGCGGCCGAGCGCGGGGAGCAGAAACAACGGGTCGTACCCGAAGCCTTCCGAGCCGCGGGGCGCTTCGGCGATCTCTCCCTCGCAATGCCCCTCGGCGATCAGCTCTCGGCCGTCGGCGAGGACTAGCACGATCGCCGTCCGAAACCGCGCACGACGCTCCTTGCCCACACGTCCGCGTAGCTCCTCGAGGAGCCGCCGGTTGCGATCGGCGGCTTCGATTCCGTAACGAGCGGACTGAACGCCCGGCCGGCCGTCGAGGGCTTGGACCTCGAGGCCCGAATCGTCTGCCAGCGCCGAGGAGCCGATAGCGCTGAATAGCGCACGCGCCTTGATGCGCGCGTTCTCCCGATAGCTCGCGCCGTGCTCGGGTGGAGCGCAATACGGCTCGGGAGCCGGCACGACTCGCAGACGAGAGCCGAGCAACTCGGCGAGCTCGCGCAGCTTTCCCGGATTCGTGGTGGCCGCGGTGACGATCACGCGCGGCGGATCGCGGCCCGCTGCAGCTGGATCAATTGGCGGATGCCGGACCAGGCGAGCGTGGCCATGCGGTCGGACTGAGCTCTTGGAGAAGGGCGCCGCTTCCGCCGTGCCCTGGATCTCGACGAAGCGCCCTCGATCGGTCATCACGAAATTCATGTCGACCTCCGCCTTACGATCTTCTTCGTAGCAGAGATCGAGACATTCGACGCCGTCGACGACACCCGCGCTCACGGCCGCCACCGTACCGCGGATCGGATTCTTCTCGAGCTGCCCCGTCCGCTCGAGGCTCTGCACCGCGAACACGAGAGCCACCCAGGCTCCGGTGATCGATGCCGTGCGCGTGCCGCCGTCCGCCTGCAGGACGTCGCAATCGATCCAGATGCTGCGCTCGCCGAGCGCCCCGAGATCGGTCACGGCGCGCAGGCTCCGGCCGATCAGCCGCTGGATCTCGTGCGTTCGTCCGCCGATGCGGCCGCGGGCGGCTTCCCGCTCCATCCGAGTGTGCGTCGAGCGCGGCAGCATGCCGTACTCGGCGGTGACCCACCCTCGACCCGTATCTCTTGAGGAACGCGGGCACCCGCTCCTCCACCGAAGCCGTGCACACGACCCGAGTGTCCCCGATCTCGATCAGCGCGGAGCCTTCCGCGTGCTTGAGAACGCCCGTCGAGATCTTGACGCGCCGGAGCTCGCGAGGGCGACGGCCATCGGGCCTAGCCGCGCTTTTTCCCATAGCCCTTCCCGTTCGTAGGGTCGTGCTTGTTCCGTTGGAGGAAGATATGTTATTTTCCCGACACTTGGACAACGGTCATAGCCATAGGCTGCTGATCGGGCAACACCCGCTCATCCAGCGTATCCAAGTATTGGTTCGAAAGGTCGCGGGGACCGACGCGACCGTCCTCATCACCGGCGAGAGCGGCACCGGCAAGGAGCTCGTCGCCCGCAACGTCCACGCGTTGAGCGCACGCTCCGAGGGCCCGTTCATCGCGCTCAACTGCGGGGCCATTCCCGCAGAGCTTCTCGAGTCCGAGCTGTTCGGCCACGAGCGGGGCGCGTTCACCGGCGCGATCGGCGCGCGCCATGGGATGTTCCAAGTGGCGCGCGGCGGGACGATCTTCCTCGACGAAGTCGCCGAAATGAGCCCGCCGCTGCAGGTGAAGCTGCTGCGCGTGCTGCAGGAGCGGGAGTTCCGCCCGGTCGGCTCCGATCGGACCATCAAAGCCGATGTGCGCGTCATCGCCGCCTCCAACAAGGAGCTCTTCGACGAAGTCAGCAAGGGCCGCTTTCGCGAGGACCTCTTCTATCGCCTGCAGGTGATCCCCATCCGCCTCCCGCCTTTGCGCGATCGCCGATCCGACATCCCACTCTTGATGGAGCACTTCCTGGAGAAGATGAATGCGCGGCGGCCGCAGGGGCCCGTGCGCCTCAGTGAGTCGGCACAGGTTCAGCTTTGGGAGTACGATTGGCCGGGGAATGTCCGCGAGCTGGAGAACGTCATCGAGCAAATGGTGATCCTCGCCGACAGCGACACGGTCGACGCCGAAAATCTGCCGCCGAGCGTCCGCCGCTTCGTGTCCGGCAAGCGGAATCCGACGCCGATGCTGAGCGACGGGGCGTTCGACTTCAACCGGGCCGTCGAGGCATACGAGAATCAGCTGATCCAGGAGGCCTTGCAGAAGTCGGGCGGGAACAAGCAAGCCGCAGCACGTCTGCTCGGTCTCAAGCGCACGACTTTGGTGGCAAAACTGCGGCGGCGAAACACGCCCCCCGTCCAGCACATGGCCTCGTGAGACCCCACATCATGGCGAACCCCGGTGGCGGCAAGCAGTACACCCAAGCGCGACGGAACTCGGCGGACCTCGGCAAGAAGGGGCTCGGCAAGCTCGGCGATCTGCGTCGAGCTTCGGATTTCGGTTCCATTCTCGTCGTCGACGACGACCCCGACACGGTGGAGATCCTCTGCCGCCTGCTGGAAACGCAGAAGCTGCGCACGCTTCCCGCTCAAAGCGGTCGCCAGTGTCTCGAGATCGCTAGAGCCGAGTCCGTCGACGTGATCCTGCTCGACGTCACCATGCCCGGCATGGACGGCCTCACGGTCTGCGCGGAGCTCGCCCGGGACGAGCGGACGCGCGCGATCCCGGTGATCCTGGTCACCGCGCGCGACGACCACGAGACGCGTGTGGCCGGAATGAAGCTCGGCGTCAGCGAGTTTCTCACCAAGCCGGTCAACAAAACCGAGCTCTTCGCTCGTGTTCGTGGCCAGCTCGAGGGCCGAGCGCTCGCCCGTCAGATGGATCAGGCGATTCAGGAACCGGCGAAGGAATAGTCCAGTCGTCCCGCCTCATCCCGGCGCGGGCGTCCGCACCCGCGCGACGTAGGCGACGAGATCTGCATAGTCTCGATCGAATTCCAGCTCGGCAACGTCTTGGCAGGTGACGAGGTGAGCCGCGATGGCGATGTCGCCGAGGTGGCGAGCGCTGGAATCGAGCGCGCGCCGGCCGATGGCCTCTCGAACGTGGTCGAGACGAGCGCGCAGCTCGGTGACGAGATCGTTTCGTAGCGCGCCGGTCTGGAGAAGCCTGGCGGTGAGCCCGCCGATCGCTTGTTCCGCGAACTCGGCGAGCGTTACGGCCTGGTTCCGCTTCTGCGGGTCGGGGGGGAAGATCGACGGCGGCCCGTAGGTCCGCTCGAGGTAGAACGCGATCGGCCGCGCGCCTGCGACGACGTGCGCGTCATCTTCGAGCAGCGGCACGTCGTAGGTATCGTACCGCCGGCGGAGATCTTCGGCGATCGAAGCTTCGACCTCGATCGGTTGATAGTCGAGACGCTTGCGCTCGAGGACCCAGCGGACCGTGCGGCACTCGGGTGAAGCCTCGCGCTGGTAGAGGCGGCGGCTCACGGCCGAGTCCCTACAACAAGACGTCACGATCAGCTACAACCGGCGCGTGGACACCGTCCCCTTTCATCCACTCGTCGCGCGCTGGTTCAGCGAAACCTTCGCCGCGCCGACGGCTTCGCAACAGGCGGGGTGGCGAGAGATCTGCCGTGGCCTCGACACGCTGATCGCGGCGCCGACCGGCTCGGGTAAGACGCTTGCCGCGTTTCTCTGGGCGCTGAACGGCCTGGTCCAAGATGCTGCGGCCGGCGCGCTCACCGATCGGGTCCGCGTCGTCTACGTGTCGCCGCTCAAGGCACTCGGCAACGACGTCGAGAAGAACCTGCAGCGACCGCTCGCCGAGATCCGCAAGCTCGCCGAACGCGAAGGCCTCGATCTCTCCGAGATCCGCATCGCCGTGCGCTCCGGTGATACTCCGGCGCACGAGCGGCAGATGCAGGCGCGCCGCCCGCCGCACATCCTGATCACGACGCCCGAGTCGCTCTACATTCTGCTCACCGCCGAGAAGAGCCGCCAGGCGCTCGCCGAGGCGCGAAACCGTGATCGTCGACGAGATCCACGCGATCGCCGCCGACAAGCGCGGCGCGCACCTCGCTCTTTCCCTCGAACGCTTCGACGCGCTCACCCGGCGACGTCTCCAGCGAATCGGGCTGTCGGCGACCCAGAGGCCGATCGAAGAGGTCGCGAAGCTCCTCGTCGGCGTCGGAGGGATCAGCGGCAGACGGGCGGCCAGATTGCGCGATCGTCGACGCCGGACACCGGCGCGATCTCGACCTGTCGATCGAGACGACCGACCTCGAGCTCGGGCCGATCCCCACCCACGAGCTCCGCGCGGCGATCTACGAGCGCATCGTCGCGCTCGCTGCGCGGCGCACCGAACGACGATCGTGTTCGTCAACACCAGACGGCTCGTCGAACGCGTCGCCCACGAGCTGACCGAACGGCTCGGCGAGGGCAAGGTCGCGGCGCATCACGGAAGCCTCTCGCGCAAGACCCGTTTGGCGGCGGAAGAAGGGCTCAAGTCGGGCGCCGTATCCGTGGTCGTCGCGACCGCCTCGCTCGAGCTCGGCATCGACGTCGGCCACGTCGATCTCGTCTGCCACCTCGGCGCACCGCGGTCGATCGCCGACCCTGCTACAGCGGGTCGGCCGTTCCGGCCACTTTCTCGGCGCCGTTCCGAAGGGCATCCTGTTTCCGCTGACGCGCGACGAGCTCCTGCAGTCGGCCGCCGCGGTGCGCGCCGTGCACCAGGCGGAGCTCGACCGGCTGAGCATTCCAGAAAGCCCGCTCGACATCCTCGCCCAGCAGATCGTCGCCACCGCCGCGGCCGCGGACGATCGAGGTCGACGATCTCTACGCGCTCGTCCGCCGTGCCTATCCGTTTCGCAATCTCGAGCGGATCCGCTTCGACCAAGTCGTCGATATGCTGAGCGAAGGCGTCTCCACCCGTCGCGGGCGGCGCTCGGCCCACCTCCACCACGACCGCGTGCACGGGCGCCTTCGAGGGCGGCGGGGCGCGCGCCTCGCTGCGATCACCGGCGGCGGCGCCATTCCCGATACGGCCGACTACGACGTCGTCGAGGATCCGACCGGAAACTTCGTCGGACGGATCAACGAAGACTACGCGATCGAGAGCATGGCCGGCGACATCTTCCTGCTCGGCAACCATTCGTGGCGCATCCGGCGGGTCGAGGCGGGCCGCGTGCGCGTGACGGACGCGGAAAACGCGCCGCCGACGATCCCGTTCTGGCTCGGCGAGGCTCCGGCGCGCACCGCCGAGCTGTCCGCCGCCGTCGCGGATCTGCGCCGCGAGATCGCCGAGCGACTCCACGACTCGCGTGGCTGCCGCGGGCTGGCTCTCTGCCGAGAGCGGCGTCGATCAAGGCGGGGCCGGCGAGCTGGTCCGATACGTTGGCGAGACGCATGACCGTCCTCGGCGCGGTTCCGACGCTGGAGACGATCATCGCCGAGCGCTTCTTCGACGAAGCCGGCGGCCAGCAGCTCGTGCTGCACGCTCCCTTCGGTGGCCGGATCAATCGCGCGCTCGGCCTGGCGCTTCGCAAGCGCTTCTGCGTGAGCTTCGACTTCGAGCTTCAGGCGGCGGCGACCGACGATGGCGTGGTCATCTCGCTCGGCGAGCAGACAGCTTCCCGCTTCCGGCTGTCTTCTCGATGTTGCGTCCCGCGACGTTCGAGGGTGATCTCGTGCAGGCCGCCCTGCGCGCGCCGATGTTCACCAACCGGTGGCGTTGGAACGCGACGCGAGCGCTGGTCTTGGCGCGCACCCAAGGCGGTAAGCGGGTGCCGATCGCGCTGCAACGGATGCGCGCCGAAGACCTGCTCGCGGCTGTGTTCCCGGCTCAGCTCGCGTGCGGAGACAACGGGCCCCGGCTCGTCGAGCCGCCCGATCACCCGCTCGTCAGCGAGACGCTCGACAACTGTCTGCACGAAGCGATGGACGCGGACGGCCTCCGCCGCGTGCTCGAGGCGATCGAGAGCGGGGCGATCCGCGCGCTCGCCGTCGAGACGCCGGCGCCCTCGCCGATGTCGCACGAGCTCCTCAACGCCAACCCCTACGCGTTCCTGGACGATGCTCCGCTCGAGGAGCGGCGCGCTCGGGCGGTCTCGTTGCGGCGCACGGATCCCGATCTCGCCAGTGGCCTCGGCAGTCTCGATCCAGCGGCCATTCAGGAGGTGCGCCGCCAGGCCTGGCCCGATGCGCGCGACGCCGACGAAGCACACGACGCGCTCTTGACGCTTTGCTTGTTGCCCGAAGCCGACGCTGCCGAATGGCAGTCGCTTCTCGACTCGCTGGTCGTCGCCGGCCGGGTGAGCGTGGCGCGGATCGGCGCCTCCCGCCTCTTCGTCGCCGCGGAGCGGGCCGCGTGGGTGCGGGCGGCGATCCCGGAAGTCGTGTTCTCTCCGGAGCCCCCGCGGTCGCTGGCGTCCGCGATCCTGCCGATAGCGGCGAGGCATTGGTGGAGATCGTTCGCGGCTGGATGAGCGTCGCCGGACCGACCACCGTCGACGCGCTCGCCGAGCGATTGACGCTGCCACCCGCGCGCATCGAGGCCGCGCTCGCCCGGCTCGAAGCCGACGGACAGGCGCTGCGCGGCTCGTTCCTTCCCGGATCGAGCGGCGCCGACTGGTGCGATCGCGCTCTGCTCGCGCGCATCCACCGCCTGACTCTCGGCCGCTTGCGCAAGGAGATCGAGGCGGTCTCGCCGGCCGAGTTCCTGCGATTCCTTCTTCACTGGCAGCACGCCCACCCGGGTACGCAGCTCCACGGACGAGACGGAGTGCTCGAGGTCATTCGCCAGCTCGAGGGGCTCGAGCTGCCCGGACCGGCCTGGGAACGGGATGTCCTACCCACGCGCATCGCAGACTACGACCCTACGGACCTCGAAGATCTCTGCCTCGCCGGCGAGGTCGTCTGGGGTCGGCTTCGCCTCGCCCCAGCCGCCGGTGACGAGCTCATCGACCCGGCTCGGGAGCGGCGGCGGGTTGCGCCGACACGCTCCGCTCCTTGGCGTTCGTGCTCCGTCAGGACCTAGACGCGCTGCTCGAGCCCGCGCCACCCGGCTTCACGCCCGCGGATCTTTCCCCGGTCGCCGCCAGCGTTCTCGAGTTCCTCGCCACGCGCGGTGCTTCGTTTCTCGGCGACATCGCCCGCGGGGTCCACCGCCTGCCGAGCGAGGTCGAGGACGCTCTCTGGGAACTCGTCGCCTCCGGCTTGGTGACCGGCGACGGGGTCGCCGGCCTACGCACTCTCCTGCTCCCCGAGGAGAGACGCCAGCCCCGACGGCGCCACTTGCGGGCGCTCCCCGCCCGCGCCAGATCGGCCCGCCTGATGCCGGTCGGACGGTGGGCGCTTCTGCGCGGCAACGTCGCCGCGCGGGCAGCGGCAGGCGACGGCGTCGAACGGAGCGCGCGCCTCTTGCTGCGTCGGTACGGCTTGCTCCTTCGCGAGCTCTGCTACCGCGAACGCCACGCCCCGCCATGGAGAGACCTCTTGGCGGTGCTACGCCGCCTCGAGGCCCGCGGCGAAGTCCGCGGCGGCCGCTTCGTCGAGGGGCTGGTCGGCGAGCAGTTCGCGCTCCCGGAGGCCGTCGAGGCGCTGCGCGCCACTCGCCGTCAGGCATCGCGAGGCGAAGTGGTGCTGATCAGCGCCGCCGATCCGCTGAACCTCGTCGGCATCGTCCTTCCCGGCGCGCGCTTGTCTCCCTATTCCGGGCAGACGATCGCCTATCGTGACGGGATGCCCGTCGAGGTCGGCGAGCTCGGAGCCGTCCGCAGCCGTTTGCAGATCGGATGACGTCGGCAGGCGCCGCACGTCGGCTCCGCGTCACCGATCGCGCGTGGCCCCGATCGCCAGATACTCGTCCAGGTCGATGAGCGGCCGTTCGGGATCAGCGAGGATTCGCCGGCTCCGCTCGACGATCGCGCCGTCGCCGTGCTCGAACCATTCCACGAGCTCTCGAGCACGGCAGTGCCGAGCAGGATCGACCATCGAGAGACCGCGGTCGACCGATCGCACGCGAGGGCCAAGTGCCTCGCCGAGCACGCATCCAAGCGATCGTCCGGTTTCGAGAGCCGCGAGAAAGCCTTCCCACCGATCGTCGAGCTCGGTCCGCAGGGATTCGACGAACATCTTCGACCGACCGACCAGGACGATTCGCGACGAGTCTCGCACGCGGAACCTCGCTACGCGTTCGATCGTTCCATCGATCTTCGCATGCGTCGACAGCACTTCTAGGATCGTCCCTCCTGCACCGTAGATCTCCTCGAGCGTCTCGCTCACGCGCTCGGTGGTGAGCAGCCGAACCTGCCATTCGCAGAGATCGCGCAGCATCAGGCTCCCGGATGCACCATGACGTGGATGCCGTGGAGAGCCCGCCTCCTGCGAAGCATCGCATGGCACGAGCGAGCGCCCGCGCCTGTCGCCAGCTCCACGACGAGCCAATGCCGCTGTCGCATCGCGGCGCTCCTCTATCGTAAATTTGTGGGCAACACGATAGGCTCCACGACATCGATCGACGAGGCGAGGCGGCATGATCAGCGACAAGCAAGCCAAGCAGCAGGTCATCGAGATCACCAACGATCTGTTCGCCATCGGGCTCATGACCGCGACGGGCGGAAACGTCAGCGCGGCGGCGAGCGAGCCGGGCACGATCTGGATTACGCCGAGCCGGTTGTACAAGGGCAGGCTCGGCGAGGGTGATCTCGTACGCATCGACCGGGAGTGTCGCGTCCTCGACGGCAAGCGGCCGCCCTCGGTCGAGTGGCGGATGCACTTCGCGAGCTATGCTGCGCAGCCGGGATCGACCGGCGCCGTGCACACGCACGCACCGATTGCCACCGCTTTCGGCATCACCAACCAGAGCTTCCCGCCGATCAACACCGACGCCGTCTTCCTGCGGGATACCGTGACCGTGCCGTGGGTCATGCCGGGCTCGAAAGAGCTCGCCGACGCGGTCGGAGAGGCGCTCCGCAAGAGCCGCGGCTGCATCTTGCAGAATCACGGCCTCATGACCGTCGGCAACGACCTGCGCGACGCCGCCACGCGCGCAACGATCCTCGAGGAGACGGCGAAGATCGTTCTCTACGTCAAGCAGTTCGGCGGCGAGGTCTCGCTGATCCCTCCCGACTGGGCCGAGCAGCTCGCGCAGCGCCAGGATCTTCTTTGAAATCTACCCGAACGTGGCGATGAGCTCCTCGATTGCCTTCAACTGTCCCCCCGAGGTCGAGGACGGCACGAGGATCGGCGTCTTCACTCCGGCGGCGAGCCACGCTTCGAATCCATCGCGCACGGCGGACGAAGAGCCGAAGAGCGTGACGTCTCGGAGCCAACGATCGGACATCGCCGCGGCGACACCGTCCCGGTCGTCGGCGGCGATCGCCCGCTGAATCGCCCGCATCTCGTCCTCGTACCCGGCCTCGATCCAGTAGTTCTGATAGTTGGGGAGCGCGACATAGCCGCGCAGAGTCTTGCGCATCACCGCCGCGGCGGCCGCGCGGTCGTCGGAAATGCAGGTCGGAATCATGTTGCCGACGAAGAATTCTTCCGACGTGCGCTGCTCCGGTTTCAGCAGGCCGAGCGACGCGGGCATGTGGGACCGCGCGGCATTGGCCCAGACGGCGCCGCCGGCGATCTCGGCGGCGAGCCGTACCATCGGCTTGCGGAGAGTGGCGAGCACGATCGGCGGCAGGTCGCCGTTGGCTTCCGCACCCTTGCGCAGCTCCTCGACGAAGCGACGCACGTCCGCGGTCGGCTTCCCCGTCTTCACCCCGTAGTGAGCGTTCACGGGGGCGTGGCTGACGCCGATCCCGAAGCGAAAGCGCCCGCCGGAGGTCTCGTGTACGAAACAGGCCGTCTTCGCGTAGTCGTGCGGGTGGCGCGTGTAGATGTTGACGATCGACGTACCGAACGGAATCGACCGCGTGACGAATGCCAAGGCTTCGCAGAGGCCGAGCCCGTCCCCGAAGCTCGGGCAGTAGAGCCCGGCGAAGCCCCGGCGTTCGATCTCCCCCGCGAGATCGAGCGTTGCGCGGCGGCGGCCGGCGATTGCGGCGAACGAGATGGCGGGCTTCATGGCCCACTCATCGACGATCGGTCGCGGCGAGTCAAATCTTTTTGCAGGGCTCAGCGGAGAATCGCGCCGGTATAGACCACCTCGAACGCGCTTCCAGGAATGCGTTTGAGATCGTCGAGATGCGAGTCGTTCCAGCGCGGATCGTGCGCACCGCTCACGAACCAATCCGAACCGTTGTCGGCGACGAACATGCCGTACTTCTTCAGCGCGGTGCAGACGACCTGCGCTTCCGAGCTGTAGCCCGCGCAGCTGTAGGATGACTTCATCCGCAGACGAAGCCCCATCGGCGGCCGCGTCGGATCGGTGCTCGACGAGGCATAGTGCGTCGCGGGATGGATGTAGCCCTGTTGCGTGGCCCGCACCGTGAAGCGGAGCGCGTGATTGATGACTCCCCGTTCGACGACCTCGTCGTATCGAACCAGGCCGGGGAAGATCGGCAGCCCGGCGGCGTCGGCGGACGTCCACCCGTCGGGCCGCAACGCATTGCTGCGAAGGTCGAAGATCGCACCGGAGCCGGCGTACCAACGGTCGGTGTATGGATCCCCGCTCGAACCGGGCGGCCACGCCCAATAGAGCTCGTGGAGTTGGCAGCGCTCGAGGCCGAGCATGAGGATGTGCCGGTCGCCGGTGCTGTTCGAGCCGCCTTCGATCGGTGGATTGGCGGGAATCGGATAGGGGCCGGGATCGCTCTCGCCGGCGTACAGGAACGCGACGGGGACGAGAGGCTGCGCCGCGGGCACTACGGCGTACGGGAATCCGATCGGCGCGCCGTCCCAGAACGTCCCAAAGTCGGGATGTAGAGACTTCGTAGGCCCGATGAAATTGATGTACGCGGCCGAATCGGGATGCAGAGGATACGACGAGATGTCGGTGTTCCAAGGATTGTCCGCGGGAAAGACCGAACAGCTCGCCACCGTCGGAGTCGCGGTCGGCGTAGCGGATGGCGGCGTCGGTGTCCGCGTCGAAGTCGGCGCAGTGGTTGGAGTCGCGCTCGGCGTAGCGGGCGGCGCCGTCGGTGTCCGCGTCGCAGTCGGAGCGGAGGTCGGAGTCGCGCTCGGCGTGGACGTGTACGTGGGGAGAGGCGTGGCGGTGGCGCTGGGCAGTGGTGTGGGTGTTCGCCTCGGGCTGGGTGTCCGCGCGCGCTTCGGAACCAGCCACCGCGGATCTGCGCCCCGTGCTGAGCCGATCTGCAGGAATTGGCCGACGATCAGCGCTAGGAAAAGCGCGGGAATCCGCGGCATCGAAATCATGTTCTGTGGGAGAGCAAGTTCGATACC
Source organism: uncultured delta proteobacterium (assembly GCA_963712515.1). Classification (GTDB taxonomy): domain Bacteria; phylum Desulfobacterota; class Binatia; order JACPRU01; family JACPRU01; genus CAVQIG01. Next base: position 494,869 of record CAVQIG010000027.1, on the reverse strand, counting down.
GAAAGCACGGTGCGGATTTCGTGCGTAAAGCTCGGTCGAAATCGGGTGCTGTGCGCCCGCATGTACCGTCGCGGGCATGACGAAATTCGTCATGCTCCGTCGCAGAATCGACGGCGGAGCTTTGACATCTCGGATCGTTTGGCTACCACCGGGGTCGTAAATGCCGCGAGACGTCGATCTCTCTCTATCGCTCGACGACGCCACCGGCGTCGATTCGCTGCGCGCCGCCGCCGCTCGCCGGCTACGGATCGACGAACGGCGGATTTCCGCGGTCCAGGTGCTGCGCAGGGCCATCGATGCGCGCGGGGCGGGGGCGAGGCTTCAGCTCCGCGTTCGCATCTTTCTCGGCGACGATCGACCGCCACAAGCCACCACCGTCTCGGCTCCGCGGCTAGTGCCGGTCAGCGAGCAGAGACGCCCCGTGGTCATCGTCGGGGGCGGTCCGGCAGGTCTTTTCTGCGCGCTCCGGCTCGCGGAGCGGGCCATCCGTGCCGTCGTCCTCGATCGCGGCAAGCCCGCCCAGGCGCGCCGGCGGGACATCGCGACGCTCAACAAGCAGGGAATCGTCGATCCGGAGTCCAACTACTGCTTCGGCGAGGGCGGCGCCGGTACCTACAGTGATGGCAAGCTCTACACGCGGGCCGACAAGCGTGGACCGGTCGCCGAGGTCCTCCATGCTCTCGTCTCCCACGGTGCACCGCCGGACATCTTGATCGACGCGCGGCCGCACGTCGGCTCCAACAAGCTCCCGAAAGTCGTGACGCGACTTCGCGAGAGCCTCATATCCGCGGGGACGACCGTGCGCTTCGAGTCACGCGTCGTCGCCCTTCATCGCGAGGGGACGCGGATCCGTGGTGTGCGGCTGGCGAGCGGCGAGGAAATCGACGCCGCCGCGGTCGTGGTCGCCGCGGGTCACAGTGCGCGCGACGTATTCGAGCTACTGGCCGGGGCAGGCGCACAGCTCGAGGCGAAGCCCTTCGCCGTCGGTGCGCGCGTCGAGCATCCGCAGCCGCTGATCGACGAGATCCAATACGGCAAGGACGCCGGACATCCGTTGCTCCCGCCCGCTTCCTACCGGCTGGCTGCAACGGTGGCGGGTCGGGGCGTCTATTCTTTTTGCATGTGCCCCGGGGGGTGGATCGTCCCGGCGACGACGGAGGCCGACGCCATTGTCGTCAACGGCATGTCGCTATCGCGCCGCGATTCGCCGTTCGCAAACAGCGGCATCGTCGTCGCGATCGAGCCGTCAGACCTGCGGGCATTCGGCGAGGAGGGGACCTTCGCCGGCGTACGATTTCAGGCGACGATCGAGCACCGCGCTTGGCAGCTCGGCGGCGGAGCGCAAACGGCGCCCGCGCAGCGCCTCACGGATTTCATCGCGGGGCGCGATTCGCAAAGCCTGCCGCGCTCGAGCTACCGCCCCGGCATCCGCGCCGCGCCGCTCCACGCCGAGCTGCCGGGGTTTGTGGCCGAGCGGCTGCGTGCGGCACTCGAGCGATTCGGCCGCGTGATGAAGGGATTCACGACCAGCGAGGCGATCGTCGTCGGCGTCGAGTCGCGGTCGTCGAGCCCGATCCGTGTCGTGCGCGATCTCGCGACGCTCGAAAGCCCGACTATCGCCGGCCTCTTTCCCTGCGGTGAGGGCGCGGGCTACGCCGGAGGCATCGTCAGCGCTGCGCTCGATGGGCTGCGCGTCGCCGAGCAAGTGACGCGCGCTCTCGCATCCTAGCGACTTCCACGAACAAGCGCCCCTCCATCGGTCGAGCTCGCCCCGCCCGATCACCATCTCGAGAACTTCGTCCCGCTCGTGATGCCATCGGGCTCCTGACGCTCGCCTTTCGCGGGCTCGGTTGCTATCGTTCCGAGCTCTTGCACGAACCCGACACGCCGTGGGGCCGACCGATGAAGACCGCGACGGAGCTCTCTCTGTTCCTGGAAAACAAGCCGGGGGCGCTCTCGGCGATCCTCGCAGACTTCAAGAAGCGGCACGTCAACCTGGAGGCGATCACCGTCGTCGACCATACCGATCACGCGCTCGTGCGTATGATCGTCTCCGACAGGAAGCGGGCGCTCGAGGCGCTCGAAGGCGCCGGGCTCTTGGTGATCGAGGCGACCTTGCTGCGGATCGAGGCTTCGAATCGGCCGGGGGCTCTCGGCGAGCTCTGCGCCCGGCTCGGCCGCGCCAAGATCAACATCCAATACCTCTACGGCAGTGTCGGCATCAGCACGCGCGCCTGCTTGTTCCTGCGCGTGTCCAATGTCGCGCGAGCCAGGAAGGCGCTCGAACGTTGAGTGGAATCCTCGAGGTCGATCTGCGCGGCATCCCCTGCCCGCTCAACTGGGCCCGGGCCAAGGTGCGGCTCGAGGCGGCGCGGCGCGGCGAGCGGCTCGCCTTCGTGGTCGACGATCCCCGATCGCGGCGCGACCTGCCGCGGGCGGCCGAGGCCGAAGCCTACGCGGTCCTCGAGGTGGAGGAGCTGAACGCAGGAGGATGGCGGATCGTGGTAGAGAAGTAGGCCTCCGGCCCCAGTGAGAGCAACCGGGCCTCCGTTCCAAAGGCTGAAGCTGTCTTCACCCGAGCCGCCACTCTCCCGTATTCATCAGTCGGTCGAGCGCCGCGACGATCCCGGGCTCGTCCCAGTTCCGGTAGCCGATGTGATGGTGGACGATCCGCCCCGCTCGGTCGACGATGAACGTCTCCGGGTAACCGGTGATGCCGAGATCTCCGCCCACCTGGCCCAGTGCGTCGAGCAAGACCGGAAACGTCAATCCCCGCTTCTCGACCCAGGGACCTACCTTCTCGGGGTGCTCGTCTTCGCTGATTGCCAGCAGCACGAAGTCGCGTCCCGTCATCTTCTTCGAAAGTGCTTCGAGCGTCGGCATCTCTTCCACGCACGGCGCGCACCAGGTCGCCCACAAGTTCAGCAGCACGACCTTGCCGCGCAAGTCATCCATCCGCACTACCTTTCCCGAAAGGTCCGGCAGCACGAACGCCGGCGCTTTGGGTGAGCGCGCCGGCGCACGCAAGGCCAGCCACAGCGCGCCGAACGCCAGCCCGACGACGATGAGGACGCGTAGCGAGCGTCCCGTCATGCCGAAGCCTCGATTCGCGGGTGCCGCCACAGAAGGAGCCCGACACCGATCGCGAAGAGCGCGATCGCGATCCACTGGGCTTGCGTCAAACCGACGGCAAGCACCGGCTCGACGCGAACGATCTCGATCGCGAAGCGGGCGATGCTCGAGGTCACGAGGTAGATCCACAGCAGCGAACCGTCGCGTAGCCGCTTCTTCCGAAGGCTCCACAGCAGACAGAAGATCACGGAGTAGGCGAGCGTCTCGTACGCGGGCGCCGGATGGACTCGGGTGTCCGGAGCGAGTCCGCTGTCGCGAAGCCAGATCGCCCAACCGACGATCGCGTGCGGATACTGCACCCCCCACGGCATCCGCGTCGGTCCTCCCCAGTCCCCGTCGCCTGCGACCTGGCAGCCGATCCGGCCGATCGCCTGGCCGATCGCCAGCGCCGGGGCCATCGCGTCGACCGCCACGAGCCAGGGGATCGAGCGTCGCACGAGGAAAATGCTGACCGACACGAAGCCGCCGATCAGGCCGCCGTACCAAACGAATCCAGATCCGGAGAAGAGAGAGCCGATCGGGTTGACCCGGAAGGTGTCCCAATCGCCGAGGATCGCCAGTAGGCGAGCGCCGACGATTCCGCCGGCGGCCGCCCAAAGCACGATCGACCACGCGTCTTCGGGGTCGAAGCCTTTTCGTCCGAACTCGACCGAGACCACGTATCCCGCGATCAGGAAGCCGAGCGCCATCATCGCGCCGAAGCTGTAGATGGTCAGTGGGCCGATCTTCAGAAGGACGGGAACCATGGGGCGCGAAAATAGACGAACTGCGCTCCAGCGGCTACCGGGGGCCCGCAACGTGGTTGACGGATCCGCGATCCCGTGGTCCGTTTGGGTGGAATGCCCGCTGCTGGCTTCTATGCGATCGAAAGCCACACGATCCGCTTCGGGCGGGACGGCGAGTGGTACAGCGACGGGGAGCGCATCGCCAATCGGCGAATCGCCGACCTCTTCAGCCGTTGCGTGCGGCGAAACTCGCAGGGCGGCTTCATGCTGCAGATGGGCGACGAGCGGGCGCCGCTCGAGGTCGAGGACACGCCGTTCGTCGTGCGTCAAATCGAGGGGGACCGCGAGCGCGGCTTCACGCTCATCCTAAACGACGGGACGCACGAAGCGCTCGACCCGGCGGGCCTGCGCTCCGGCCCCGACAACGCGCTCTATTGCCGGGTGAAAGCGGGCGAATACGAGGCCCGTCTGCTGCGCCCCGCGTATTACGCCCTCGCACAGTCGGTGAAGCTCGGTACGGATGGCCGCTTTGCTCTCGCCGTCGGTGGACGCGACTATCCGATCGATGCCCGCTGAGCCCGATTTCCATCTGGTCCTGGTCGCGCCGGAAATCCCCCCGAACACGGGCACCACCGCCCGCCTTTGCGCGGCGACGGGGGCGCGCCTTCACCTAGTCGGCCCGCTCGGTTTTTCGCTCGAAGACCGGTACTTGCGCCGCGCGGGCCTCGACTACTGGCCCGCGGTCGATCTCGAGCGATACGACGATTGGCAAACCTTCCGCGAGAAACATCCATCCGCGCCCCTCCGCCTGTTCTCCGCTCGCGCCAGCCGCTCGTACACCTCGATCGAATACCGACGCGGGGATTTCCTCGTGTTCGGCGGCGAGACTCACGGCCTGCCTTCGGAACTCCTCCGCGAGCACCCGGAGCGGACGTACACGATCCCCATGCGCACGACGATCGTACGCAGCCTCAACCTGGCTAACGCGGCGGCCATCGTTCTCTATGAAGCCTTGCGACAGATCGGGCGGACCCGCCACCCGTTTTGATTCTCCGCAGTTTCATCATAAGAACCCCTCCGCATGTCATTCCACCCGCGCCTTTTTTCATTGATGCTCGCGCTCGGGACCCTCGGGTGTTACACCCCGACGGTCCAACGCACCCGTGCGTACCATCCGTCCGACGCCGATCTCACCGTGACGAGGATCGTCCACGGCTCGGCGGTGATCGACTTCCCCGAGACGAAGATACTGCTCGATCCCTGGTACAACCCGACTCCGCCGCTCGGCCCGTCGGAGCCCATGGGCTTGAGCCTCGAGAACTTGCCGCCGATGCGCGGCATCCTCATCACCCACACGCACGATGATCACTTCGACGCGGCGACGCTTCGGGACTATCCCGACAAGTCAGTACGCGTAATCGTGCCGCGCGGTCTCGGTGCGAAGGTACGGGCGATGGGATACGAGGACGTCGTGGAGCTCGACCAGTGGGACCGCTCGCAGATCGGCAGCGTGATCGTGACGGCCGTGCCTGCGCGGCACAGCGTTCTCGAGAACGGCTACGTGTTGCAAGGGAATTCGGTCACGCTTTACGTCGCCGGCGACACGCGATTCGACGAGCAGATGTTCCGAGAGATCCGCGGGCTCTTTCCGACGATCGACGCGGCACTCTTACCGGTCGGCGGGATCCGTATCATGGGCGAGCGACTCGACATGACTCCCGAGGAGGCCGCCGACGCATTCGAGATCCTGAAGCCGCAGCATGCCATTCCGTATCACTACGGCTTGACCGGGCCGATGCCCTTCTTCCTGAGCGCCTCGGACCCGGAGAAGGCGTTTCAGAGCACCGTCTCCAAACATGACAAAGCGGCCGTCACGGCTGTAGTCATCCTCGAGCCAGGCGGCAGCTGGCATCACTACCGGCAGTAATTTCGCATGGGAATCTGACAATTTTTGCATGAATTCCAATCGGCGGCACCTCCGGGGCCGTGGATTTGCTCGAAAAATTCGCTGCTGAGCCTCGGCATACGTCTTGCTGGCAAAAGCCAGCATGAGCGATACTCTACTCGTTGCCGAGGATCATCAAAGCGCCCGCGAGCTGATCTCGTACGCTCTCGAAGGTGAGGGCTACGACCTGATCTTCGCCGAGACAGGGACCCAAGCCATCGAGATGCTCGGCGAGCACCCACCCGATGCGGCATTGCTGGACGTGTCTCTCCCGGGGGTCGGGGGGTCTGACATCTGCCGGCAAATCAAGCTCACCCGGCAATCGACGCCCGTCATCCTGATGAGCGGGGCGATCGAGCGCGGCGAGCTCGAGAGGGAGAGCTCCGAAGCCGGTGCCGATGCCTTTTTGCCAAAGCCGTTCTCGCTCGACGAGCTCCGCACCGTGCTGCGCGCTTTCGCGCGGGTACGAAGCCAAACGGTCGAGATCGAACGACTGCGATCGCTGGTCGCGGAGCGCGATCAGCAGCTCAGTGCCGCTCGCCCCGGCTCGGCGAGCGCGGATCTCGACTGGGCCCTCCCCTACCACCGATTCATGAAGCTCGCTCGTAAGGCGTACTTCGAGCACGCCCTCACGACAGCGGGCGGGAACAAATCGAAGCTGGCTCGCGAGTCCGGTCTCGATCGCTCGACCCTTTACGTACACCTTCGAAATCTCGGGATGCTCGGCGAGAAATAGGCTTCACGTTTCTTACAGCTCCTCGCGACAGTAGGCGATTTGTCCCGGCGCTTCCGCGACCCCGACCTCGATCCAGCGCACGCCGCGCCGCTCGAGGTCCGGCAGCTCGGCTCGAATCTGCGAAAGCACGTAGCGCGCGAGCTCCTCAGCCGACGAATGGACGATCGGCAGCAGCGCCGTATCACCCTCCGGGAACGAGAACGCTGCTCCGTCGTCATACGTCACGACCACCTGTCCCGCCGGTCGCGTGATGCGCAGGCAATCGCTCTCCTCGGGAAGGATGACACGCTCGTCGAGTCGCTCGCAGACTCGCTTGGCGGCCTGTTTCACGAGACCGAAGTCGAGAACGTATCCGTCGGCGCCGAGGCCGCCTTCGACGCGTACCGACACCTGGTAGTTGTGGCCGTGGAGGGGCTCGCGAAAGCCCTTGTAAGCGATGAAATGCGCCGCTGAGAATTTCAGATAGTCCTTGAAGACGTGGACTTGGTACGGCGTATCCACGGTGACCTAAGCGACCCGCTCCGCTTCCTCGACCGCAGCGGCCTCCTCTGGGAAGGGGCTCGCCGCCGTCTCGGCGAAACGGCAAAGGAGGTCGAGAATCGCTTGCTTGCTGCGCGCCTCGTTGATGGCGGCGCGCAGCGCTGCCCCGTTTCGCAGGCCCTTCGTGACCCGACCCGCAAACTGGCGCAAACGGGCGGTTACGGCGACCGGAGCGTAGTCCTCTTCGAGATAGGCGGCGTAGGTATGCATCGCGTCGACGCGTTCCTCGAGTGAGGGTTGAAAAGCAGTCTCGCCCCGACGAAGCTCCTCGATCTGCCGGAAGATCCACGGGTTGGCAAGCGCGCCGCGGCCGATCATCACACCGTCAGGGGCGAACGCGCGCTCGCGCCGCAGCGCATCGGCGGGAGTCAGAACATCGCCGCTGCCTATGACCGGGATCGACACCCTTCTCCGGATCGCCGAAATGACGCTCCAGTCGGCGTCGCCGTGGTAGAGCTGGACGCGCGTCCGACCGTGAACCGTCACCATCGCCAGGCCCGCCGCCTCCGCAAGGGCGGCAACCTCGGCCGCGTTCCGACTGGACTCGTCCCATCCCGAGCGCATTTTCAGCGTAACGGGGATCGATACCTCGCGCCGCACCGTCTCGAGGATACGGGAGAGTCGCTCGGGTTGGCGCATGAGCTCGCAACCGCCGCCGCGCTTCACCACCTTCGGCACCGGACAACCGCAGTTGATGTCGAGGATGTCGGCCCCGCTTTCCTCGACGAGCCGCGCGGCGCGGGCCATGCGATCGGCGTCGGCACCGAAGATCTGGATGGCGATCGGCCGCTCTTCGGGACGGAATCGCATCATCCGAAAGCTCCTCTCGCTCTCACGGGTGAGCGCCTCGACGCTGATGAACTCCGTGATCATCAGCCCGACGGACCGGCCGCTCGCGCGCCGTACGATACGGCGAAACGCGGAATCGGTCACTCCCGACATCGGTGCGAGGAGCAATCGGGGAGACACGCTCAGCGGGCCTATCCGGAGAGGATCCATAGTCCTGGAGCCCGGGGCCGTCTTCAAAAAACCTCCTCCACGACCGCCATGGGCTTCAGCAGCGAATCGGCGACATCCGCGACGAAGCGCGACGGCCGGCCGAATGCGGGCCCCGAGCCGCGCTCGAAGTACCGGATCGGATACGAGAGGTAAAGCAGGCGCTTGGCGCGCGTGATCGCCACGTAACAAAGCCGGCGCTCTTCCTCCAGCTCGGCCTCATCGAACGCGGAAAACTGAGCCGGAAACTTGCCCTCCGCGGCCCAGATCAGGAACACCGTGTGCCACTCGAGCCCCTTGGCGCTGTGAATCGTCGAAAGCGTGAGCCTTCCCTCGTCGGGGGCCTCCGCGAGCGTGCCGCCGACGGCATCGGAAGGAGGCTCGAGGGCGAAATCGCTCAGCATCGATTCCAAAGTCCGATAGCGCGAGGCGATCGTCACGAGATGTTCCAAGTCCTTCAGCCGCCGCGGGTGGTCGTCCGGATGTATCCGCTTCAAGATCGGCTCGTAGTGCGCGATGGCCCGCTCGAGCGCGACGGCCGGACGCGGTTCCTCCGAGGCGAGCGCGGCCACGAGCAAAGCGAGCCGCTCGAGCTCCTTCGCTTGTCCCGGGCGACGAGCGGCGAGCTTGAGCATCGAAAGGTCCCCGCCGTGCTCGGCGATCGATTCGACCATCTCGCCCGCGGTCTTCGGCCCGATGCCCTCGAGGAGCAGGAGGATCCGCAGCCATGAGACCGTGTCGAGGGGATTCACTGCGACCCGCAGGTGGGCGACCACGTCTTTCACGTGGGCGGTCTCGACGAACTTGAACCCGCCCCGTTTGACGAACGGCAAATCGGCGCGGGCAAGCTCGAGCTCGAGATCGAAGGAGTGGAAGCTCGATCGGAAGAGCACCGCGATCTCGTCGAGCGGGACTCCTTCCTCGCGAAGCTCCAGGATTCGCTGGCACACGAAACGCGACTGGAAGCTCTCGTTCTCTGCCCGAACGAGTATCGGCGTCACGCCTTCGGCGAGGCGCGTCCGCAGAATCTTGGTGTAACGTTCGGCGGCACGCTCGATGACCGCGTTGGCGAGATCGAGAATCGGCTGGGTCGAGCGATAATTCTCCTCGAGCGCGATCACCCGTGCCCCCGGAAAGCGTCGCTCGAACTCCATGATGTTGCGAAAGTCCGCGCCGCGGAAGGAGTAGATCGATTGTGCGTCGTCGCCGACCGCCATCACGTTTCGGTGCGCGACCGCGAGCCGTTCGACGATCTCGGCCTGCGGCCGATTGGTGTCCTGATATTCGTCGACCATCACGAAGCGGAGCTCCGTCGACAAGCGCTCGGCGACATCGCGGCGGGTTTCGAGAAGATCGCGAAGTTTGACCAGCAGGTCGTCGTAGTCGAACAGGTTCTTCTCCGCCTTGTAGGTCTCATAGCGGGCGCGTAGTCGTTCGAGGTCGTCGACGTGCTCGGCGAGGTGCAGGTACTCGGACTCGACGATCGCACCGAGCGGGGCGCTCTTGTTCACCACCGCGCTGAACATCTCGGCGATCGTCTGCTTCTTCGGGAAACGCCGGTCCTTGCGGTCGAGGCCCATCCCCGTACGCAACAACTGGATCACGTCTTCCCCATCCCCCCGGTCGAGGATCGTGAAGCTCGGGTCGCGCCCGGCCTCTCGCGCGTACCGTCGGAGCACCCGATTGGCGAAAGAGTGGAACGTGCCGCCGCAGACACGCCCGCACTCGTTGCCAACCAGCGCGGCGGCACGCTCGAGCATGACCTGCGCCGCCCGGCGCGTGAAAGTCAGGAGAAGGATCGACTGCGGCGTGATACCGAGCTCGACGAGACGGGCGACGCGATACACGAGGGTGCGCGTCTTGCCGCTCCCCGCGCCTGCGATGACGAGCGCCGGCCCTTCGACATGCGACACGGCCTCGTATTGGGCGGCATTCAGCTCACCCCGATAGTCGATGCGTAGCTGCGGCGGGCGCTGCGGTTCTCCTCCCCGCGAGCGCAGGGTGTACGTTTCCGCCCCCATGGAGAACTTCGTCGGGCTACCGGCTCTCGTCCTGCCGCGGGCGGCGATTCGGCATCGTGCGCGTGAACGATATCGCTGAACTCGGACAGATTGGCCAGCAGCGTTCGCAGCTCTCCCGCTTGCTGGCCGCGTTCGAGCACCTCGATCGTTCGCAGCGTCCGGTTCGCCCAGTGGCGGAGGAGGCGGATGTCGGAGAGGCCGGTCTTCACTCCGGGCGTGGCGCGCCCTCGTAGTTGCTGGCGAAGGCCTCTCTCCTTCGCTTGCAGGCTCGCGAGCAGGGTGATCACCGTCGCCTTGACATTGTCGAGAATGCCCGCGAGCTCCATGGGCGGTGGCGCGCCGGCGGGGGCGTCAACCACCGCGCGGCGGCGCTTGCTGATCCGCGTGATCTTGGCGGTGCGCTTCACGGCAGCCGATTGTCGCTCGAAGCTCGGAAAATCACAATTGGTCCATCTCCTGGCTCTTCAGAGGTAGGGCCTTGACCTCCCCGGCGGCATCGGAGACGGTACGAAACGACCTCGTAGCGCGGCCTCGCAGCCGCAAGCGACGTCGCTTGCCTACTGAGGTGCCAGGATGCCGACGCTGAACCGGGAGATCATCCGCGAGTACGACATCCGCGGGGTCGCCGACCGCGATTTCACTGACGAGAACTGCCATCTGCTCGGCCGCGCGATCGGAACTTTCGAGCGGCGCGCAGGCAAGAGGCGGATCACGCTCGGCCGCGACTGCGCGGCTGCATTCTCCACGCATCCACGCGGGCGTGCTGAGCGGGCTCCTCCAGTCCGGCCTCGAGGTGACCGACGTCGGCATGTGTGCCACGCCGCTCCTCTACTTCTCCGTGAGCCACTCGGAGATGGACGGCGGCGTGATGATCACCGCCAGCCACAATCCCGCCGCGGACAACGGCTTCAAGATCTGCGTCGGCGACAGCACGATCCACGGCGCCGATCTTCGTAGAATCGGGGAGATGGTCGAGCGGCGGGACTTCGTTTCCGAGCCGGGCGGTCGGATCATCGAGCGCGCCGTGCTGCCGGACTACGTCGACTACGTGAGCTCGCAGATCCGTGCTCCGCGAAAGCTGCGCGTCGCGATCGACGCGGGCAACGGTCCCGGCGGCGTTCCGGCGGTGCCGATCTTCAAGAAGCTCGGGCACGAGGTGATCGAGCTCTACTGCGAGCCCGACGGTCGTTTCCCGAACCATCATCCCGACCCGACCGTGGTCGAGAACCTGCAAGACCTGATCGCGACGGTGCGGCGAGAAGCGCGCGACGTCGGCATCGCCTATGACGGCGACGCGGACCGTATCGGCGTGGTCGACGAGCGGGGTCGCCCCGTCTGGGGCGATCAGCTGATGATCCTCTTCTCGCGCGCGATTCTCGCGAAGCGGACCGGGCGCGAACGTTCATCGGCGAGGTCAAGTGCTCCCGCGACGCTCTACGACGACGTACCGAAGCACGGCGGCCGGATCATCATGTGGAAGACCGGCCACTCGCTGATCAAGGCAGAAGATGAAGGAGGAGCACGCACTGCTCGCCGGCGAGATGAGCGGTCACATGTTCTTCGCCGACCGCTACTACGGCTTCGACGACGCGATCTACGCGTCGGCGCGCCTTGCCGAGATCCTCGCCGAGACTGGCAAGCGCGTCGGCGATCTCCTCGCCGACGTGCCGACGACGTTCTCGACGCCGGAGATCCGAGTGCCCGCGCCCGAGGCGAGAAAGCTTCAGATCGTCGAGGAGCTGAAGCGGCGCTTCGTCAAGAAATACGAGGTGATCGACATCGATGGCGCACGCATCAACTTTCCCGGTGGCTGGGGCCTGGTACGCGCGTCGAACACCCAGGCAGTGCTCGTACTGCGCTTCGAGGCCGAGGACGAGCCGACGCTCGAAGCGATTCGGGCCGAGGTCGAAGGCGAGCTGAAGACGATCGGGACCGCGTAGAAAGCCGTCCCGGCAATTGCCCCTTTTCGCCGCGGAGGTTGCTTCGTACGCCTCAGAGTGGCGCGACCGTGACCGGAATACCGTTCAGCACGGCGTTACCGGAGAGCGCATCGATCGCCTCGGGATCGGCGAGGAAGTTCGACGGCACGCCCGGACGCGAGGCGGCGACGCCGAGATGGATGCCTTCGAGTCCGTGACCCCATCCGTGCGGCAGGCTGACGACTCCGGGCATCATCTCGTCACTGATCGTCACCGGAGCTTCCACCTCTCCAACCCGGCTCGCGATGCGAGCGCGGCTGCCGTCGACGAGGCCGAGACGCGCGGCGTCGGCGGGGTGGACGAGCAGCGTGCAGCGCTCGGGCCCCTTCACCAGCGAAGGCATGTTGTGCATCCACGAGTTGTTGGAGCGAAGCTGGCGGCGTCCGATCAGCACGAGGCCATCCGCCGGCCGCTCGAGCGAGCGGCGCAGACGTTCGACGTCGGCGACGATCAGCTCGTGCGCGAGCTCGATCTTCCCGCTCGGGGTCGCCAGCGCGCCGGGAAGCATCGGCTCGAGCGGTCCGAGATCGACACCGTGCTCGGCCTCGCGCAAGCGCTTCAGGGAAAGACCCTCCTGCCGATCGTCGAACCCGTCGCCGTACGTGCCCGCGCGGAGCAGCAGGTCGAGGATGCGGTCCGGCCCGGGCTTGGTGCCTAGGCGCTCGAGCGCAGCCTCGGCGGTCACCTCGGCCGCGGAGGTCCCCGTCCGACCGACCGCCTGCGCGACCATCTTCCCGAGCAGCATGTCGTCGAAGGCCTTGATGTCTGGGTCCGCCATCCCCGTCAGCCGTGCGGCGAGCGCGAGCAGGATCTCCCAGTCGTGCTTGGCTCCGGGCTCGGGCTCGATCGAGGTCGGCGAGTACTTGGCGACGTTGCGGATCGCCATGTTGTAGAGCAGCAGGTCGTAGTTCTCGTGCTCGAGCGGCGAGGTCGTCGGCAGGATCAGGTTTGCGTGGCGCGTCGTCTCGTTTCGGTAGATGTCGATCGCGACCATGTAATCGAGGCTCCCGAGGGCACGGGCCAAGCGAGCGCCATCGGGCGTCGACAGCACCGGATTGCCGGCGACGGTGACGAGCCCGCGGATCCTTCCCGCTCCCGGGGTGTCGATCTCTTCGGCGAGCGCGACGGCAGGGAGCTCGCCGCCGAACTCCGGAAGGCCGCGCACGCGGCTCTTCCAGCGGCCGTAGGGGAGCCTGCTCGCCTTGCGTGACGTGTCGCCGTACTTGAACGAGGCGGCGGGCGCCGTGAACATGGCTCCCCCATCCCGATCGAGGTTGCCGGAGAGCACGTTGACGACGTCGACGAGCCAGCTCGAGAGCGTACCGAATTCCTGGGTGCAAGTACCGATACGGCCGTAACAGGCTGCGGACGGCGCCGCGGCGATCTCGCGCGCCACGCGGCGGAGCGTCTCGGCATCGATCCCGATCCGGTCGCTCACCGCTTCCGGCGAGAACGAACGGGCAAGCGATCGCACCTCCTCGATGCCGTCCACCATCGGCTCGAGGCGCCCGAGGCGAAGGAGTCCCTCCGCGAAAAACGTGTGGACGAGCGCGAAGAGGAAAAGCGCGTCGGTCCCCGGCCGAATCGGCAGGTGCTCGTCGGCGAGGCGCGCCGTCTCCGTTCGCCGCGGGTCGACGACCACGAGCTTGCCGCCGCGAGCGCGAAGCGCTCGAAGGCGCCTCGGCATCGCTGGGGCGGTCATGAGGCTGCCGTTCGAAACCAGCGGATTGGCACCGATCACAAGGAGGTAAGCGGTGCGGTCGACGTCCGGCACGGGAACGAGAAGCTGCTCGCCGAAGAGCAAGCACGAAGAAATCATCTTGGGGAGCTGGTCGACCGAGGTTGCCGAGAAGCGCTGGTGCGAGCCGAGGGCGCGGATCAGCACGCGGCCGTAGAGCATCGCGCCGAGATTGTGCGCGTTCGGATTGCCGAGGTAGATCGCGAGCGATTCCGGGCCGTGCTGGTTGCGAACCCGCAACAGGTTCTCGGCGGCCTCGCGAAACGCCTCGTCCCAAGAGATCTCTTGCCAATCCGCGCCCGTTCGGCGAACGGGCCGGCGAAGCCGGTCCGGATCGTGCTGCAGCTCCTTCAGCCCATGCGCTTTCGGGCAGATGTAGCCACGGCTGAAAGGATCTTGATCGTCCCCACGCACCGAGAGCACCTCTCGACCTTGGGTTTCCACCACGATGCCGCAGGTCGCTTCGCAGAGCGGACATGCACGGAACGATCGTTGCACCATAGGCGTCAGCTATCGGACAAAACTTTTGCTTGCGCAACCCCGGTCGGACGTCGTTAACTGACCCTCCGCCCTCCTCGCGCGCCCGCGCAGAGGCTCATGCTCGCAACGATCCTGTCGAGCGCGCTCCGGGGAATAGACGCGACGATCGTCGAGGTCGAGGTCGACCTCGCCCGGGGGTTACCCCAACTTCAGATCGTCGGCCTCCCCGAAGCAGCCGTCCGGGAAAGCCGCGAGCGCGTGCGCGCGGCGATTCGCAACTCGGGCTACGAGTTTCCCGCCGAGCGCACGACCATCAATCTCGCGCCGGCTGACCTCAAGAAGGAGGGGTCGGCCTACGACTTGCCGATTGCCCTCGGTCTGCTCGCCGCCTCGGGAAAGCTACCTCGCGACCGCCTCGCCGGGCACGTGGTGCTAGGCGAGCTCTCGCTCGACGGTCGCGTCAAGCCCGTGCGTGGTGCGCTGGCGGTCGCTGATGCAACCGCCGCCCGGGGCCTGCCCCGGCTCGTACTCCCTGCGGCGAACGCTCGCGAGGCGGCGCTCGTTGCCGGCGTGGAAGTCTACGGAGTCGCTTCGCTCGGTGAGGCGGTCGAGTTCGTCCGCGGCGCGTCCGCTCTCGAGCCGTGTCGCTTCGATCCACATCGCGCCGATCTGCAAGCCACGAGGTCGACAGTCGACCTGGCGGAAGTCCGCGGGCAGCAGCAGGCCAAGCGCGCTCTCGAGATCGCCGCTGCCGGGGGCCACAACCTGCTTCTGGTGGGGCCGCCGGGGGCGGGAAAGACGATGCTCGCGACGCGGATCGCGACGATCCTTCCCGAGCCGACGCTCGCCGAGGCGATCGAGATCACCAAGATCCACAGCGTTGCCGGGCTGCTCGACGGCGAGCCGGCACTCGGCGTGCGTCCCTTCCGGATGCCGCATCACACGATCACGGCCGCCGGTCTCGCCGGGGGCGGCGGCCCGATCCCGCGCCCCGGCGAGGTGTCGCTTGCGCACAATGGCGTATTGTTTCTCGACGAGCTTCCCGAGTTTCCGCGCCATGTCCTCGAGGTACTTCGTCAGCCGATGGAGGAGCGCCGGGTGACGGTTTCGCGGGCGCACGGAAGCCTCACGTTCCCCGCGGGCTTCGTGCTCGTAGCGGCGATGAACCCTTGCCCCTGCGGGTTCTTCGGTGACCCTCGCCGCTCCTGTCGCTGCGCGGAGGCCGAGATCCGGCGCTACCGGGGGCGAATCTCCGGTCCGCTACTCGATCGGATCGATCTGCAGATCGAGGCTCCGGCGCTCCGTCCGAACGAGATCCGCGGTGGATCGTCGGGCGAGACGTCGGCGGCGGTACGGGGACGCGTGGACCGCGCTCGCACGCGACAGCTCGAACGATTCTTGGGCAGGAAAATCGTCTGCAACTCGCAAATGGGCGCTCGCGACTTGCGGCGTCATTGCGAGCTCGATCCTCCTAGCGAGAGGCTTCTCGATGGAGCCATCGAGAAGCTCCACCTGTCGGCAAGAGCCTACGGAAGAATCCTCAAGATTTCGCGTACAATAGCCGATTTGGATGGACAGGACCGGATCCTCGCTGCGCATGTGGCCGAGTCGATCCAGTATCGCGCCTTCGACCGGTCGGCGTGATGCGAACGGAAAACCGACTCCGGAATTCGCGCGGGGGCTGGCCTGTATGGTAAATATGGATGTCGGGATGGTTGCAACGGCGCAATCGAGGCGGCGGGCGAGGGCGGAGAAGAGCCTCCTCTCGTTTCTGGTGCGGAGCGGAAAGCTCGACGCCACTGCGGCGAACGAGGTCCAGACGTTGGCGGAGCAGAAACAGGTGTCCGTCGCGCAAGTGCTCACGACGAACGGGCTGCTCAGCGACGAGGAGATGGCCGCCGCGATCGCCAAAGGGCTTCGTCTTCCTGTGCTGAACCTCGACGCGGTGGCCTTCGACGATGACGCTTCGACCCACGTGAAGGAGGAAATCGCGACGCGCTGCCTCGTCGTGCCGGTACACAAGGACGGAGAGTTCCTGACCTTGGCCATGGCCAACCCGTTCGATCAAGAAGCGATCCGGCAGGTCGAGTTCAGCTCCGGCTGCCGGGTGCGACCGGCGGTGGCTCCCCATTCGGCGGTACTCCAGGCGATCGACGCCCACTACAAGCTCGACGGTTCGCTGCGAACCTTGCTGCGCGACATCCCCGAGACGGGCGCCCTCGAGTTGGTCGCTCCGAAGAACAAGGAGATCGACCTGCAAGCCGAGGCGAGCGCAGCCGACGAAGCGCCCATCATCAAGATGGTGAACCTGATCTTGGTCGACGCGATGTCCTCCCGTGCGAGCGACATCCACATCGAGCCGGGCGCCCATCTCGTGCAGGTGCGCTTCCGCATCAACGGCGTGCTCGAAGACGTTCTCGAGTTACCGAAGTGGGCACAAAATCCGACGATCGCCCGCATCAAGATCATGGCAAAGCTCGACATCACCGAGCGACGGATCCCGCAGGACGGCCATTTGCGCGTGCGTTACGAAGGCGAGCTCGTTGATTTCCGGGTCTCCTCGCTGCCGACCTCCGGCGGCGAGAAGATCGTCATGCGCGTGCTCAACTCGGCCACCGGGATCCAACGCATCGACAAGATCGGTCTTTCCGAACGCGATCTCGCCGCGGTGCATAGCGCCATCCAGGTGCCCGAAGGCATGATCCTCGTCACCGGACCGACCGGCAGCGGTAAAACCACGACGCTCTACTCGGTCATCCAGGAGGTGCTCTCGCCGGAAATCAACGTCGTCACGATCGAGCATCCGATCGAGTACCAGATCAAAGGCATCTCGCAGGTCGACGTCAACGAGAAGCAGGGGCTGACCTTCGCGTCCGCCTTGCGGTCGATCTTACGCCAGGATCCCGACGTCATTCTGGTCGGAGAGATCCGCGACCACGAGACGGCCGAGATCGCCTTCCAGGCCGCGCAAACGGGCCACCTCGTTCTTTCCACGCTGCACACCAACGATACGGTGTCGACGATCACCCGGCTGCTCGAGCTTGGCGTCGAGCACCACGTCCTAGCCTCCTCGTTGGTTGCGATCGTCGCGCAGCGCCTCGTGCGCACGATCTGCCGGCGCTGCAATACCGGGGACAAGCCGCTCGAGCCCCGAAAGCCTGGCTTGCTCGACAGGGGCTGCCCCATGTGTCGCGGCACTGGGTTCGCGGGTCGTACAGGTGTCTTCGAGGTCCTGATCGTAACCCCTCCTATTCAGAAGTTGCTCGAGGCCAAGGCTAGCGAGAGCGAGATCCGCGCGCTGGCGCAGCAGGAGGGGATGCTCTTGCTCCGTCAGGATGCCCTCACCAGGATCGAGAGCGGCATCACGACACCGGAAGAGGTCGCTCGCGTGGTGGCGCTCGAGGGCCATGAGCTGCAATGCCCGCAGTGCTCGAACGTCGTCGAGGAGAAATTTTCCGTCTGTCCGTACTGTCTCTACCAGCTGCAGATCCACTGCGACTCGTGTCGTGCGCCGCTCAAGAAGGAGTGGAAGAGCTGCCCATATTGCGGTCCCGCGAAGGCCGCAGCGGCCGCCTCCACAGCAGCCGCCTCCGCAGCGGCCGCCTCCACAGCGACCGCCTCCACAGCGACCGCTTCTGAAGTGGCCGTTCCTACGCTGGACGCTCCCGTCGGCGCCCCCGCGGCCCCAATGGCAGAAGTCCATTCGGCCGTCGCGGCACTCGGCACGATCGACGTGCCAAACGTGCTGATCGTCGACGACAATGAGGAGCTGCGCAAGATCGTTCGCATGACGCTCGAGCGCGGACCTAGGCCCATCCACTGTGACGAGGCGTCGAATGGCTTCGAGGCGCTCGGCAAGGTCGAAGCCCAGAGGCCGCATCTCATCATTCTCGACCTGATGATGCCCGGCATGGACGGCTTGGAGGTCTGTAAGCGGCTGCGCGCGAAGCTATCGACGGCGCTGATTCCGATCATCATGCTGACTGCGCGCGCCGACCTGGAGAGCAAGGAGCTCGGCTTCCTCGCCGGGACCGACGACTACCTCACCAAGCCGTTCGACCGCCCTGAGCTCGTGGCACGTGTCCAGCGCCTGTTGGCACGCACCTACGGCTGGGGTCAGCAGCACCCAGGCGCGATAACGAGCGCGACGCCTCCTGGTCCGGACGGCAGGTACGAAGTAGGACGGTGGTCGACTGGATGAGCTCGCGTCAGCGAGCTCATCGCGGCTGAGATCCGGATCGCGGGCGCGCGCGGCTGCCCTGCGCAGCTCCGCGCCGACGCTTCGGCGAACGGACTAGGAGCCCGTCCGAGTAATCGCTCCCGTCGCCCATGAGCCGATCGCCGGCGCCTCGAGCGCGCAAAAATCCTCGGAATACCGCAGGAGTATTCGTCGGATTTTTGCGCGCTCGATGCTTGGCGCTCGACTCATGGGCTCGGTCCGGATTACTCGGACGGACTCCTAGTGATAGATCTCCATCAGCTCGATCACGCCGAGCTTCTTCATCATTCCGAACAGGTATCCCTTGATCTCCTGAGCGCTCGACATCTCGAGCACCTTGCGCGCCATTTCCCGAGCCGTCGAATGCTCGACGCTGCGCACCAGCCGCTTGATCGAGGGAATGTAGAACGACCCCATGCTCAGTTGATCGATCCCGAAGCCGATCAGCACGAGCGCGCACACGGGATCGGCCGCCATCTCGCCGCATATCCCGAGTGGCTTGCCGGCCTTCTTCGCGGCCCGGGCAGTGGCCGCAATCGCCCGCAGCACGGCCGGATGCAGCGGCTCGTAGAGCGGAGACACCTTGCGGTTGTTGCGGTCGACGGCGAGCAGGTACTGGATCAGATCGTTGGTGCCGAGGCTCAGGAAGTCGACTTCCTGCGCCAGCTCTTCGGCCTGCATGACCGCCGAAGGGACTTCCACCATGACGCCGACCGGCATCTCCTCGTCGAAGCTGGTCCCCGCTTCTCGCAGCTCCCGCCGTGCCTCCTCGAGGAGATCCTTGGTTCGCCACACTTCCTCGAGGCTGGAAATCATCGGTAGCAGGAGGCGCACGTGGCCGTGCGCGCTGGCGCGAAGAATGGCGCGCAACTGCACCTTGAAGATGTCCGGCAGCTCGAGCGAGATACGGATCGAGCGCCAGCCGAGGAATGGGTTCTCCTCCTTGGCGAGCCGCAGGTAGTTCGGGTACTTGTCGGCACCTAGATCGAGCGTGCGCAGCGTGACTCGCTTCGGGCCGAGCGCGGCGATCACGCGGCGGTAGAGGCGAAGCTGCTCCTCCTCGTCGGGAAACTCGCGATACGTCTGAAAAGGAAATTCGGTGCGGTAGAGCCCCACCCCTTCCGCCCCGTGGCGATGGGCGAAGGCCAGGTCCCCCATCAGCCCGATGTTGGCTTCGAGCGTCACCCGGTGGCCGTCCAGAGTCTCGGCGGGCAAATCGTGCAACGACTCGAGCTCTCGGTTGAAGGCACGATATTCGCGGTCGAGCCGCTCGTACTCCGCGAGCACGTCCTTCGAAGGCCGCACGTAGACGGCACCCGAGTTGCCGTCGACGATGAGAAGATCGCCCTCCTGGACGGATTCGAGCAGTGAATCGACCCCGACGACCGTCGGGATCTCGAAGGATTTGGCGAGAATCGTCGCGTGCGACGTGGCGCCACCGGTCGCGAGCGAGATGCCGATCAGCCGCTCCGGCTCGAGGGCAGCGAGATCCGAAAGCGTCAACTCCTCGGCGACGAGAATCCCCTCGTCCGGCAGCTCCCGTACATCCTCGACGCCGAGCAGGTTCCGCAACAGCCGATGCCCGATGTCGCGCACGTCCGTCGCTCGTTCGCGCAAGTAGCGATCGGTCATGCGCGCGAACGCTCCGACGTATTCGTCGATGGTGAACTGCAGGGCCGTCTCCGCGGCGAAGCCGTCGTCGATGAACCCGCGAATCTTGTCGATAAAGCTCTTGTCCTCGAGCATCATCCGGTGCGTGTCGAAGAGGCTCGAGTCGACTTCCGGGACGCGATCGCTGATGCGCGACTTGAGATCCTCGACCTCGGCGAGAGATTGTCGGAGCGCCTTCTGGAAGCGGTCCCGCTCCACCGAAGGATTGTCGCTGCGCAGCTCGCCCACCTGGTCGAAGCTCACGAGCGGACGCAACACGTGCGCGCGGCCGATCCCGAAGCCGGGCGCGGCGGGGACACCCACCAAGCGCGCCACGCGGGGTCGATCTTCGGCCGCCGTCTGGTCGGCGTCCTGATGCTGCTCGTAGGCGCGCAGCTGCTGGATCGCGGAGAGCATGCGGTGGCGGTATTCGTTCCGCTCCTTCTCCTTGCTCTGCAGAGATTCCGAGAGCCGCAGCTGAACGATGATGCTCGCGACCTGAGCGGCGATGGCCTTCATGAGACGGAGCTCGTCGCCACCGAAGCGCCGTCGGCGCAGCGTCTGCACCACCAGCACGCCGAGAGCCTTCTTTCGTTCCACCACGGGCACGCCGAGGAACGAGTGGTAGCGCTCTTCGCCAGTCTCCGGGAAATACTTGTAGCGGGGGTGGGCGAGCGCATCGACGACCATCACCGGTTCGAGGCGCTCGAGCACGAGCCCCGTGAGGCCTTCGTCGAGCCCCATGTGCACCTTGCCGATCGACGCCTTGTTGAGGCCCTCCGTGGCCCAAAGCGTCAAGCGGTGTGTACGCGGCTCGTAGATGTAGAGCGAGCAGACCTCGGTGCTCGTCCGCTCGGCAACCACCCGCACGATGTTCTCGAGCGACTCTTGGAGGTCATGAGAGCTCGAGAGGATCGCCCCGATGTCCTCGAGGACCGACAAGCCGTGCGAAGCTCGACGGGCGCGCGCCGAGTTCGCATGGTTTCGGCGGCCGCTCTTGATTGCGGTTCTTCCTTTCGCGCGACTCATGAAGGCGATCGATCATACCTCAGGCTCCGTGCAACCGAGAAGAGGCGTCGCCTTGACGGAGATCGAGGATGGCCCGTCCGCGGCCGAGGCGGACCGCTCGACGTAGTCGTGCCTCGACGAAGCGCTTGGCGCGACGCACCGCCTCGTCGATCGTGTGGCCGACGGCAAGATGCGCCGCCAAGGCGGCAGAGAACACGCATCCGGTGCCGTGTGCACCCGTGCCGATGCGGCGCCCGAACACCCTGCGGACGCCCCGTCGATCCGCGATCACGTCGATCGGGTCACCGGCGAAATGTCCCCCCGTGACGACGACGGCCTGCGGACCGAGCTCGAGGATCCGTCGGCAGGCCTCCGCGGCGGTATCGAAGTCGACGACCTCGATCGCCGCGAGCACCGACGCTTCCGCCAGGTTCGGCGTGACGACCCGCGCGAGCGGCAGCAGCGACTCGCGAAGCGCGCCCACGCCCCGACGATCGAGAAGCTCCGCTCCGCTGGTCGAACGAATGACCGGATCCACGACGAGATTTCGGGGCCGAGCCCCCACCAACGTCGCTGCCACGGCTTCGACTACTGGACGGTTGCAAAGCATTCCCGTCTTGACGGCGTCGGCGCCGAGATCGTCGAGCACCGCCTCGATCTGACGCGCGACGAGGGCGGGCGAAACCGCACGGACCGCCAAGACTCCCCGCGTGTCCTGAACCGTCAGCGCGGTCACCGCGCTCGAGCCGAAGACTCCGAGCGCGGCGAACGTCGCGAGGTCGGCCTGAAGGCCGGCGCCGCCGCTCGAATCCGAGCCCGCAACGGTGAGCGCACGCGTGGGCGTGCCTCGCGCACGCTTCATCGGCCGCGGTAAAATGCAGCCACCGTCTCCACCACGTGGTCGACCTGTTCGTCCCCGAGCTCAGGATAGATGGGGAGTGCCAGGCATTCCCGGCTCGCACGCTCCGCCTGCGGAAACTGCCCCTCGCGAAATCCAAGTGAGGCGAAACAGGGCTGACGGTGAAGGGGGATCGGGTAGTACACCTGCGTTTCGACGCCCGCCTCTGCGAGAGCGGCGCGCAGCTCGTCGCGTCGCTCTGCTCGTAGGACGTATTGATGGAAGACGTTCTCCTCTCCTGCCTCCTGCGGGAGCCGAATCCGTCGTGACTCGAGCCGAGCCTCGCGAAAGCGCCGCGAGTACGCCGCGGCACGCTCGCGGCGCGCCGCGTTCCAGCGTTCGAGGTGGGGCAGCTTCACGGTGAGCAGCGCCGCTTGCAGCGCGTCGAGCCGCGAGTTCACCCCGATCCACTCGTGAACGTAGCGCCGGGCACCCCCATGCGTGCGCAGAATCCGCACGCGCTCGGCCATTCGATCGTCCCCGCAAAGCACCATACCTGCGTCGCCGGCCGCGCCGAGATTCTTCGAGGGGAAGAAGGAAAGCGCCCCGAACAGGCCGAACGTGCCGGCCATGCGCGTCGCCTCTTCCGTCTCCGCGGGCCCGCGGGCGCCGATTGCCTGCGCCGCGTCTTCGACGATCGTCACCCCGTGCTCCGCAGCGAGCGCCGATAGCGCGGCCATCGGCGCCAGCCGGCCGTAGAGGTGCACCGGCATCAGCACGACCCGCCTTGCCGCGCGCACCGTCTCCGCGAGCGCGGCGGCGACCGCGACGGGCGCGAGATTGAAGGTCTCAGGGTCGATGTCGGCAAAGACCAGACGCGCACCGGTTCGCACGATCGAGCTCGCGGTTGCGAAGAACGAGAAGGGTGTCGTGACCACCGCGTCGTGCGGCCCGATCTCGAGCGCCATCAACGCCAGCAGCAGCGCGTCGCTGCCCGAGGCCACCCCGATCGCATGCCGTGCCCCGGTATACGCCTTCATGTCGGCTTCGAAGCGCTCGACGGTCGGTCCGAGCACGAACTGTTGTTCGGCGAACACCCGCGCCACCGCGCGCTCGGCGTCGTGGCGGATCGTCTCGTATTGCGCCCTCAGATCGAGGAGCGGGACTCTCATCCCACCGCCCCCCCTTCCAGACGGAAGACCAGCGAGGCGTAGCTCACCGAGTGCTCGTAGTCTCCAGTCAAGTCGAGAGAAGTCGAGTACGCGGCGACTTCCCCGACCAGGCGGCGCGCATAGAGCCGCAGAAAGGCCGTGATCGGCCCTCGGCCGCAGATCGTGACGCCCGTCGCCTGCAGGTAGCGCTCGAACCCGTCGGCGTCGCCGGCGTTGATACGATCGATCGCGCCAAAGTCGAGGCGGCGAAGCTCGGCGGACACGTAGTCGGCCCCAGCCGGAGGAAACGGCAGGTAGCCGAACTGACTCCCGTAGTGCGTGAAGTCGGAGCTCACCACGAAGAGCGTTTCGCCGTCGTCGAGCGCTCCGAGCCCCGGTGCGAGCGCGGCTAGCTCGGCGGAGTCGTCCACCGTGCCCACCAACACTGGCACGAGCTCGATCGACGGATCCAGCACTTGCAGAAACGGCAGCTCGATTTCGAGAGCATGCTCGCTTTCATAAGGCCGTGCCGTCGCGGTGAATCGGTCATACGTGGTGAGCATCCGCGTCGCCTGGCGGTCGACCCGAACGACGCCGAGGGGCGTTGCGAAGCCCGCTCCCGGAAACACCGCTGCCCCGGTGAAGGCGTGATAGTGACTCGGGGCGACGACGACCGCCCGGCGCCACCGTGCGCAGTCGACTTTAGCGAACGCCGCGCCGGCGGTTCTCCCCGAATAGCGGTAGCCGGCGTGCGGAACGATGATTGCGCGAAGCGCGGGATCGGTGCGGCGCTCCTCGCCGAGGAATTGCTCGATGTCTGCCCGAAGCTCGTCGGGATCCGCTGGGTACCAGCTTCCGGCGAGGTTCGAGGAATGGATTTCGACGGCGCTCATCGCGCGGCTGTCACGAGTCCCCTGTCCCTATCTAGGAGCACCGCGCGAGGCTCACGCGGCGAGCGCTGCCACGAGGGCCGACATCGTCTCGCCTGCCTTGCCCCGCAGCAGCACTGTCGCGAGTCGGTCGCACGGCGTCGGCTGGAGGTTGACGATGACGAGCTTGGCTCCCGCCTCGACGGCGCGCACTGGCAGGTACGCGGCCGGATGTACCACCAGCGAGGAGCCGATGACGAGGAACAAGTCGGCGTTCTCGGCATGCTCGAAGGCGAGCGCCGTCTCCCGCTCCGGCATGGCCTGGCCGAACGATACGGTGGCGGGTTTGAGAATCCCCCCGCACGACCGACACTCGGGTACCGCCTCGCCCGCGCGCACACGCTCCTGGACGTCTTCACGCGGCAAGCGGTCGCCGCACGAGAGGCAAATCACCGAAAGCGCCGTGCCGTGGATTTCGATCACGCGCTGCGGCGAGCTCCCCGCCCGCTGGTGGAGGCCGTCGATGTTCTGCGTGATCACCGCGCGCACGCGCCCACGTCGCTCGAGCTCGGCTACGGCGAGATGTGCCGCATTCGGCTGCGCCGCGGCCAGCACAGGATGGATGTCCAAGCTCATCTGCCAATACCGCTCCCGGTGCGCGCGGTTGGCGACGAAGTTCTGGTACGTGAACTCCTCGGGGTCGTATTTCGTCCAGATCCCGCCCGGGCTGCGAAAATCCGGGATCCCCGACTCGGTGCTGATGCCCGCACCGCTGAGAACCACGAGATTGTGCGACCGGGACAGTAGATCTGCGGCGCGCTGAAGAGGGGAGTGCAACACCGCGCGATTTTTTCACCCGTCGGGGTATCGGTCAATCGCGCTACTTCAAACCCTAATCCGGAGGTAACGCCGCTGGTCGGCGCGGCGGACGTTCTAGGAGGGCGCAGGGGAGCGCCGAAGGGCGGGGCTGAGCGCACGGAGGGTCGGCACGCGCGTGCGGGGGGGAGAATCAGCGCCGCGCAGCAACGGACGCCGATCGCGGACGGGCATGCGACGCACCCGTGCCCAGGCTTCAGCTACGATCGGCGATGAGACGACGATGGCGCCGAGGTCAGGTAGGTGCCGCGCTCAGCGCAAGCGCGGCGAGCTGAGCTCGGGCCGTGATCAGCCCGGCGATGCGTTCGGCCTCCTCGCTGACCCGCACCACCACCCGACCCGCGTGGGAGATGATCCGCCCCGCGAGCGTGAACAGCACGAAGCGCAACCGCTTCGGGCGCGCCGCGCTCAGATTCGCCGGCAGGGCCAGGGACTTCATCGCGCTCAGCACGTTGTAGGTGAGCAGGCTCAGCCGATACCAGGCCGCGTTGGCACCGAACCGACTACACGGCGGCACCCGTGCGCCGAGCTCGTTCTTCGTGACGTCGTGCACCAACTCGATGGTCCCCGCCTTGCCCCAGTGCCAGCGGATCAGCTCGTCCGCGGGCAACTCCCGGCGGTTACTCACCACCGCCAGGTACTTCGTGTCGTAGCCGCTCGCAAAGAGGTACCCCTGCTTCTTGCGAATGCGCAGCGCCACGTACCGTAACGGCCAGGCACCCTTCGACCAGTTGCCGGGCGTGAATTCTACCTCCGCGACGCACACCGTCTCCTGGGCCCGCTCCTCCAGCAATTTCCAGCCCTCCTCGGGCACGCGCTCGCAAACCGTGCGCAACGCCTCGGTCATGTCGGCGCTGATCGTGAAGCCAATCGGCTCCCGCGGACCCTGCTCACGCTCGGGATCGGCCAGCCACTTCAGCACCGGCTCGTCGTAACACGCACTGTCGGCCCGAAAGTAGTACTCGGTCACCGTCGACGGCAGGCTCACAAACCCGCGCTGGATCAACCGCAGGTTCTCCATCCCCGCCGGCACGTTGCCATCGCGGTACTCGTCGGCCACCACCAGATCCTGCTCGACCCAGTAAATCGCCGCCGGCTGGTAGCCGCGGCCACCCTTGTAGTGCGCCAACGCCTCCTGCTTGTGGCTCTCCTGGATCGTCGCGTCGTGATCCAGCGTCGCCACCTTCGACTTGCCCGCCGCAGCCACACGTTGCGCCAACGCCGTGTTCACCTGCGCCAGCCCTCGAAGCGCCGCCGTTTCGGTCGGAATGTAAGCCACCTGTCCCGCCGGCCGCTGCTCCCGGGCCTGATTGAGCAACGCCTCGTCGTGAAACGCGTAGAGAAAATTTCGCAGCGTATCCGCCGAAGGCAGCTTCCGCCCCAGCAACCGACACAGCCCGCGGTCGGCCCTCAGCACGTTGAGATCGTCCAGGCACTCCCCACCCGAGGCCAAAAGCAACACCAGCGCCTCGACCTTCTCCGTCTCGCTGTAGCCGCTGTCGCGCTCGCGAATCCTCACCGTCTCGGCGATCGTGCGGCTTAATCCCAGCGCCCGCATGGTTTCCACTACCAGCGGCAGCCCGCTGCGTGCCGTGACCGCCTCGGCCTCCTCGGTGACCTCCACCCCGTAAGGCAACACCCCCTGACTCCTCATCCTCTCCCCTGTTCGCCCGCCGCCGGGGTCGCGTTAAGCAACGCCAGATTCACCTCGGTCAATTCCTCCACCAGCTCCCACAGCCGCCGATACGTGGCCAACTTCGCTTCCAGCGCAGCCCGCTCTCCTACACGCACGTAGCGTGTGCGCGTGCGTCCCCCGGCGTTCACCGTCAGCTGCAATCCGCGATGGCGCGGCCCCCCCGTCGCGCACGTGCACGACGTGCGCCCGCACTTGCGCTCGCGTTCGTAGACTCGGCCCCGCATTAGATCCGGAAGCTCGCGCAGCTCACCCAGCAGGCGCGCCCGGCGTTGCTCGAGGCGCGTGACCTGTGCGCTATTCATGGGCAAGCTGTATAGCTTGCCCATCACCGCTTGTCAACTCCTTTCTCCTTCACCCGCTAGGTTATTGCTTCTCGCCCGCGATCAGTCGGTTAGCGCGCTAACGCCGGATCAGGGTTCAAGACAGAAACTGCCACTTCGCCATCGTCCACATGTCGGTCCAGCTGCCGCCGAGCTTGCGGACGACGGAAGGCTCGAAGCCCGAATGCATGAAGCAATTCTGACAGCGCTCGTCCTCGCGGCGCTCCCAGTAGTCCCAGTCGACCTCGCTCCAGAACTGGTCCCAGGTAGGATAGTACTTCTCCCCGATCAGGTAGCAGGGGCCCTTCCATCCGAGCGGCGTACGCGTGACGTTACCCCACGGCGTGCACGGATAGTCGCGCCGGCCGGCAGCGAACTCGAGAAACAGCGGGGTGTTGAAGACCGGGTACTTGGCGGCGAGCGCAAGGATGCGGGTGAACTTTTCGTGGATCTCTTTCCGGAACATGAAGTGGTCGGTGGAGAGCTTCTCGTAGTGGTATCCCGGCGAGATGAACATGCCTTTGACGCCGAGCCCGGTGAGCAGCCGCATCATATCCTCGATCTCTTCGATCGAGGTCTCCTTGAAAACGGTCGTGTTGGTGCAGACGTGGTAACCGAGCGACAGGCCTTTCTCGATCATCGCGATCGCCTTGTCGAACACTCCCTCACGATCGCACACGAGGTCGTGCGTCTCCCTCATGCCATCGAGATGAACGTTGATCGACAACCGGGGATTCGGCTTCGCCTTCTCGAAAAAGCGATCGAGCAGGATCCCGTTCGTGCAGAGGTAGATGTGGCGCTTGCGCCCGGCGGCGGCTTCGACGAGCGGCACTAGCTCCGGATAGATCGTGGGCTCGCCCCCGCAGATCGAGACGACCGGCGCACCGGACTCGTCCAGCGCTTGGACACACTGGTCGAGCGAGAGGCGGTTACGGATATCTCCGGTATGCCGCTCCGGGGTGCAGCCGAGGCAAGCGAGGTTGCACGTATAGAGCGGCTCGAGCATCAAAACGACCGGAAATCGCTTGTTGCCCTTCAACTTGTTCTTGATCTGCCACCACGCCATGTCGGTGGTGACGTGCATCGGAAAGCGCATCGCCGTCCCTTCCAGCCAACCGTCCAGGGTGCTTGACCATCTGGTCAGGCATCCATCTAGCCGACGCCATTCACTTTGGCAACAGACCCTCCCAGACCCTCCCGGGACAGACCTTTGATCAAAGCGCGGTGTACCGCGGCGAGGGTGCGGCGGCACTTCACCCCGGCGGCGGCTAGCCGGATGAGCTCGGGGAGCAGGGCGGGCCTGCGCCCGATCGCGCGGATCAGCGACCGGGGCGAGGGGCGGCCGGAGCCAGTTGCGATCAGCGAGATTTCCGCGGGCAGCGAGGGCTCCAGCGGGTCGAGAATCGTCCGTGCGGCGGCGAAATCTATGCCGGCCGCTCGGCACCAGTCGGCGATGGCGGTCCCCTCCATTTCTACCGCCAGTGCGTTCAACTGTTCCCCGAGGCGCCGCTTTTCCTCCGCGCCCAAGAGCATCCGCGAGGACGTGCAGATGCGCCCCGCCCAGACGCGCAACCCGGCTTCGACCGCGGCCGCGCGGTAGCGCTCGCGCCACGCCGCGTTGGTCGTTCTCGCGTTGCCCAAAACGCCTACGATCTCTTCAGCAACGACGACGTCACCATTGCCGAGCTCCACCGTGAGCGCGCCCGCGCAGCCGGTCGAGACGACGATGGTCGGTCGCAGAGCTTCCGCCACCCAGCGCATCGCGGCGGTCGCACGCTCGGGTCCCATCCCAGTCTGCAGGATCCACAGCCCTCGGTGTCCGTCCTTTCCTCGCCATAATGCGGCAACGTCGTTGCGACGGAACGGGAGCGCGTCGATTTCCCGAGCGATTGCCGTCCTCTCCCAAGCTAACGCAACGACGAACAGGATTCCGGATTCCACGACTCGATCCGATCTCTTCCTGGCAAGCTATTAGCCTTTTTTGCGACTCGATACGTCATGTTCCACTCGGGAACGAGCCTTCAGCTCGCTCTCGCGACTCACGGTCGACGCGCGGTGTTGACGCTCTTTTCGACGGCGCGTAGTGTCTCTCGCCGAGATGCAGCGACGCGCCCGGACTCCCGGCATTTGGCGCTCGATCCGCGCTTTTCTAGTCCGGGCTTTCCTCTTCGTCGCGGTCCTGTCGACGGTCACCGCGGCCGTGATCGGCTTCTTGGCTCTGCGCGAGATGCGGAAGGATCTGCCGCCCGTCCAGCAGCTCGCCGGGTATCGGCCTGCCGTCGCCTCGCGGGTCTACGCTGCGAACGGAGAGCTGATCGGCGAATTCTTCCTCGAAAAACGCTACCTCGTACCGCTCGACAAGGTTCCGCTTCTCGTTCGCCAGGCGTTCATCGCCGCCGAGGACTCGAACTTCTACCGCCATCGCGGCATCGACTTGGCGAGCATGGTCCGCGCCTTTCTGAACAACATGTTTGCTGGTGAGGTGGTGCAGGGCGGAAGCACAATCACCCAACAGGTGGTCAAATCGCTGCTGCTCTCACCCGAGAGGAGCTACGAGCGGAAGGTGAAGGAGGTCCTGCTCTCGCTGCGGCTCGAACGGCAGTTCACCAAGGACGAGATTCTCTACATCTATCTGAACCAGATCTACCTGGGCTCCGGCGCCTACGGCGTCGCCGCCGCGGCCCAGGTCTACTTCGACAAGGACGTGCAGGACTTGACTCTTCCCGAGGCGGCGCTGCTGGCGGGCCTCCCGCAAGCGCCGAGCCGCACCTCGCCGATCCACCATGCCAAGCGCGCTCGAGCGCGGGAGCTCTACGTCCTCGAACGCATGCAGGGCGCCGGCTTCATCTCGGGAGAGCAACGCGAGACCGCAGCCCGCATCCCGGTTCACGTCGTCCTCGCACAACGCCGCCAAACGTATCCGCACGCACCGGACTACGTCGAGTATGTCCGGCGCTTGCTCGAAGACCGCTACGGAAACCGCGCGCCCTACGAACTCGGGCTCCGCATCGATACGGCGCTCGATCTGGGCATGCAACAAATCGCCGAGAAGTCCGTGCGAGATGGTCTGAAGGCGCTCGACCGCCGTCGGGGATACCGCGGGCCCGCCCGCCGTCTCTCCGAGGCGGACGCGCGGCCTTTCCTGGACCAACAGGAACGCTCCGAGCCGAAGGACGGCTACCCCGCCGGAGCGACGGTCGAAGCGCTGGTCGTCCGCACCGCGGACGACCATGTGACGCTCCGAATCGGTGGGGCGGAAGCGATACTTCCGGCATCTGGCATGGCGTGGGCACGCGGCTGGACGCCCGTACGCTTCCGGCCGGGAGACGTGTTGCTCGTCAAAGTCGAGAAACAAACGGCGAGCGTCCTGGAGGTCTCGCTCGATCAGGATCCCGACGCCGAGGGCGCGTTTCTTGCCCTCGACCCGAACACCGGGCTCGTGCGGGCGATGGTCGGCGGCTACGACTACTCACGCAGCCAGTTCAACCGCGCCGTGCAAGCCTATCGACAGCCGGGCTCCGCCTTCAAGCCGCTCGTCTATGCCGCCGCGTTCGATCGCGGCTTCACTCCGGCCTCGATCGTCATCGATTCGCCGATCACCTTCGACGACGGAAGCAACAAGATTTGGAAGCCGGAGAACTACGAGCAGGAGTTTCGCGGACCGACCCGGCTGCGCGAGGCCCTGGTGCACTCGATGAACGTGGTGACGGTGAAGGTCGCGCAGCAGATCGGCCTGCAATACCTGATCTCGTATCTGCCACGGTTCGGCTTCGATCGACCGTTCCCGCGCAACCTCTCGATCGCGCTCGGCAGCTCGGAAGTGACGCTGCTCGAGTTGGTACGCGCCTACGACGCGTTCGCGACCGGCGGCAAGCTCTACGAGCCGATCTTCGTCACGCGCATCACTGACGCCGCCGGAAACGTCGTCGAGGAGCGGCAGCCGTCCTCCGAAGACGTGCTATCGCCCGAGACCGCGTACCTGATCACCAGCATCCTGGAGAGCGTGATCGATCGGGGCACGGGGCGCCGGGCTCGTGCGCTCGCGCGGCCCGCGGCGGGCAAGACCGGCACCACGAACGACCAGATGGATGCGTGGTTCGTCGGCTACACGCCGGATCTGCTCGCCGGCGCGTGGGTCGGATTCGACGAGAAGAAGAGTCTCGGCAAGGAAGAGACCGGCGGACGCGCCGCGGTCCCCATCTGGCTGGAGTTCATGCAGCAGGTGACCGAGAACACGCCGATCACGGACTTCACGATCCCGTCGGGGATCGTCTTCGTGAACATCGACGGCAAGACGGGGCTGCGCGCAGCACCCGGAGACGGGAATCTCATGCTCGAATGCTTCCGCAGAGGCAGCGAGCCGGGCCAGATGATGCAACGGGTACAAGCCCCTCCGCCGGACGATTTCTTCCGCGGCGACTTTTAGGCCGGCGCTCGTCAGGCCCCGGCCCCGCGCGCCCGAGCTTCAGATGCGCCAGTAGTGTCGAGCAATCTCCAGCGGGAGGCGAAGGTCGGGTTGGTCGCCGACAGGCGGCGAGAACGTTTCGCCGAGCCGGTCACCCCGCATCTCGGAGAGCACGGCGCCGATCGAGCGCGTGAGCCCCTCGAGGTCGTAGCCGCCTTCGAGCACCGCTACGACCCGGTCCTCCGAAACCTCCCGGGCGGTTCGCAGGAGCATCCTCGCGAGCATCGCGAACCCGTTCTCGGTCACGTCCATGCCGGCGAGCGGATCAAGGCGATGCGCATCGAAGCCGGCGGAGATGAGGATGAACTCGGGCGCGAACTGGCGGGCGACCGGCTCGACGACGTCGAGAAACGCTTGCACGTATTGCGCATCCCCGTAACCCGCGGGGAACGGCAGATTCAGGGTGAAGCCCTCGCCTTCTCCCGCGCCGATTTCGCGGGCGGCGCCGGTCCCCGGGTAGAAAGGGTACTGGTGCGACGAAACGAACAGAACGCTCGGATCGCGATAGAAGGAATGCTGCGTGCCGTTTCCGTGATGCACGTCCCAGTCGACGATCAGGACGCGCCGCAGGCCGTGTGCGGCGCGAAGATGCGCCGCCGCGAGAGCGACGTTGTTGAAGAAGCAAAAGCCCATCGCGCGGTCGCGCTCGGCATGGTGCCCGGGCGGACGGACCAGGGCGAAGCCGTTGGACACGCGTCGCTCCATCACCGCGTCGACGAGCGCGAGTACGCCGCCCGCAGCGCGACGCGCGGCCGCGAACGTGCGGGCGCACGCCGGGGTGTCGGCGTCGAAAGCGAAATGCGCGAGCCGCGCGGTGGCGGCGACACGCTCGACGTGTTCGGGGACGTGGATGCGCGCGAGCTCTTCGCTGCTCGCGTCACGAGCGGGAACGCGGATCCAATCCGGCGCAGGCTGCGATTGAAGGAGCCGGCCGATTGCTCGCAATCGTTCTGGCCGCTCGGGGTGCCCGGCGCCGGCGTCGTGCTCGAGGTAGATGTCGTCGGTGACGATGCCTGTCTTCATGGGGTTCTCCCCCGCACGAGTCTCCTATAGCCTCGTCTCTGTGGCAGATCCATCCGACACCTTCGCGGCGATCGGCGACGACCAACAAATTCGACGAGAGCGTGCACGAGCCCGGGAGCTTCGGCGTAGCCAGTGGTGGAAACGCCAGCGGGCGAAGGGAACTTGCCACTATTGCGGCGGGCAGTTCGCACCACATACGCTCACCATGGACCATGTCGTCCCGCTCGTGCGCGGTGGCCGGTCCACCAAGGGAAACGTCGTCGCGGCTTGCAAGACGTGCAACACGGCGAAGAAGCACCGCCTCGCTTGGGAGCTTACCCCGATTCCGGGTCCGGTCCGTTGACCGTCGTTCTGTTGACTGTCGACCGTTGAGCGTCGACTATTGGACGAGTGAGCACGTACGAGGCGTGGTTTCAATGCATCGACGGCTGCGAGCAGCGATTCTCGGTCTTCGACGTCATCTATCGTTGCCCGAAGTGCGGCGAGCTTCTCGACGTGACCCACGACTTCGAAAAGCTCAAGGATCGATCGGCTGCCGCGTGGATCGGGCTTTTCGAAGAGCGCATGCGCCGCAATACCTGGCCCTACGGGTCGGGCGTGTGGGGCAAGAAGGAATGGGTCATTCCCTACCTCCGAGACGAGAACATCGTCTCCATGTACGAGGGGGGCACGAATCTCTTCTGGGCTGAGCGCTACGGCAAACAGATCGGCGTCGAAGACCTGTGGGTCAAGCTCTGCGGCAACTCCCACACCGGTTCGTTCAAGGACCTAGGGATGACGGTTCTGGTGTCGGTGGTGAAGCAAATGATCGCCGAGGGACGACCGATCCAGGCCGTGGCGTGCGCCTCCACCGGAGACACGTCGGCGGCGCTGGCCGCGTACTGCGCCGCCGCGGGAATCCCCGCGATCGTGCTCTTGCCGCGCAACAAGGTCTCGCCCGCTCAGCTCGTACAGCCGCTCGCCAACGGCGCTCTCGTCCTCTCGCTCGACACCGACTTCGACGGCTGCATGAAGGTCGTCCAAGCGATCACCCGAGACAACACGATCTATCTCGCCAACTCGATGAACAGTCTCCGCATCGAGGGACAGAAGACGGTGGCGATCGAGCTCGTGCAGCAGTTCGATTGGGAGGTACCCGACTGGGTGATCATTCCGGGCGGCAACCTCGGCAACGTGAGCGCGCTCGGCAAGGGGTTCTTGATGATGCACGAGCTCGGCCTCATCCGTAAGCTGCCGCGCATCGCCGTCGCGCAGGCCGAGAACGCCAACCCGCTCTACCGCTCGTACCTGAAGGGCTTTCGCGAGTTCGAGCCCGTCGTCGCGAAGAAGACCCTCGCCAGCGCCATCCAGATCGGCGACCCGGTCAGCATCAAGCGCGCGATCCGCATCCTCGAGCGATTCGACGGCGTGGTCGAGCAGGCGAGCGAGCGGGAGCTCGCCGACGAGTCGGCCCGCGCCGACCGGACCGGGATGTTCAACTGCCCGCACACCGGTGTGGCGCTCGCCGCATTCAGGAAGCTCGTCGATCGCGGCGTGATCGCGAAGAAATCGCGGGTGGTCGTGATCTCGACCGCCCACGGCCTCAAGTTCGCCGAGCAGAAAGCCGCCTATCACATGGGTGAATTGGCAGGCATCCGGGCGCATGCGCCGAATCTGCCGGTGGAGCTCTCGGCCGACGTCGAACGCGTCAAGGAGACGATCCGCGCGCACGCGGATCGTCTGGCGGCGGCGTAGGTCGAGTCGTCTCGTGCCTGCGGCGCAGCGGAGGGGCCGGCCGCGTGGCGACTTCGGGAATTTCGAACTCGGTCGAACCGCTCGTATCCCCGCTGCACTCCGCCGAATAGCGGTGACCCGGCAGCAGTGGCGGTGCCGGAGAGTTCGACGGAGTCGACTGCACGAACCCCGGAGGCAGCGTGCCATAGCGAAGATCGAGCACCGGCCGGTCCGGCGCGATGCTGAGCACCCGCCAGAGCTCGTCCGGGTATGACTCCGCGCCGGCCTCGGCCTTCGGGGTCTCGTAGAAGACGCATTCGGTGATCGGCACCGGAGCGTAGCGCTTGTTCCATGTCCCGAAGCTCTTTCGCAGCTCGACGCGCACCGGCTGAGCGCGCGGGTCGACGAAGAGATAGTCGGGCATCGGCGTGCAAGCGCCTACGCCGAACGCGGCGGCCGTCACACCGCCGAGCACCCACCTCCCGACGTCCATGTCGCTTTCGCCCCTCAGCTTTGTATACTGAGTTTCGCTGCCGTCATGAAGATGCAACTTGCCGCGATCGTGGGAACCGTAGCTCACGGCGGCTGGCAGCGCACAGGAGACGATCATGCCAATGCCTCTCGAAGGAATACGAGTTCTCGATTGGACGATCTGGCAGCAAGGACCGGTTTGCTCGACGATTCTCGGCGACCTCGGCGCCGACGTGATCAAAATCGAAGAGCGTGTCGGCGGAGATCCCGGGCGGGGACTGCTTCGTCTCGCGGGCCTCGAGGTGAGCGATCGGCCGAATTTCTACTTCACGGCCAACAACCGCAACAAGCGCGGCATCACGCTCGATCTCAAGAAGCCCGAGGCGCGCGAGATCATCTACCGTCTCACCACGACCTCGGACGTGTTCGTCCAGAATTTCCGCAAGGGCGTCGCCGATCGACTCGGCATCGGTTACGCCGACTTGAAGCGGCACAACCCACGCATCGTCTACGCCAACGCCAACGGCTACGGCCCACGCGGCGCCGAGTCCGCCTCCCCGTCATTCGACTATCTCGGCCAGGCGCGCTCGGGGATCATGCTTGCGGCGGGCGAGCCCGAAATGCCGCCGTGCGCGATCGCCGGCGGCATCGCGGACCAGATGGGCGCAATCCTCCTGGCGTTCGGCGTGGTCACGGCGCTCCATGCCCGGGAGCGGTTCGGCGTCGGCCAGGAGGTCAATGCGTCTTTGCTGTCGAGCATGATGTTTTTGCAAGGCCTGAATCTTTCGGCGCGATTGATGCTCGGCAATCACATGCCTCGCGCCTCGCGGAGCTTCACGTTCAACCCGCTCTGGAATCACTACCGGTGTGCCGACGATCGCTGGATCGCGCTCGGGATGCTGCAGGCGGATCGCTACTGGAAGGACTTTTGTCGAGCGCTGGGCGCCGAGGAGCTGGCCGATGATCCCCGCTTCGGAGACCCGCCGTCACGCATGGCCAATGCGCGGGAGGCGATCGCGGGCCTGGCGGCGGCGTTCGAGAAGAGGCCGCTCGCCGAGTGGATCGAGATTTTGCGCAAGGCGGGAGACTTCATCTTCTCGCCGGTACAGAGCGTCAACGAGCTACCCGACGACCCGCAGGTGAAGGCCAACGACTACGTCATCGATTTCGAGGATCCCGTCTTCGGCACGATCCAAATGGTCGGCATGCCGTTTCAGCTCTCGGCAACGCCCGGTCGCGTCCGCAGTGTGGCGCCGGAGTTTGGGCAACACACCGAAGAGGTCCTCACGCAGGATCTCGGCTTCTCGTGGGACGAGATCGCCGCGCTGAGGCAGAAGGAAGTCATATAGGGGCCACGGGGCACGAAGTGAGGTGCGGTGGGAGCCGCAGCTGGGTGCCTGCCCGTAGCCTGTCCCCCTTCTCATGTCGCTTGCTGGCCTGCGAGTCGTTTCCTTCGAGAGCCGCCGTTCGCACGAGATCGCGGAGCTGATTCGCCGCCACGACGGAGAGCCGCGGAGCGCTCCCTCGATGCGCGAGATACCGCTCTCGGAAAGCGCCGCCGCTCGCGAGTTCGCCGAGCGGATGACGCGCGGCGAGATCGACATCGTCATCTTCCTGACCGGGGTCGGCACGCGGATGCTCGTCGAGGCGGTCGCGCCCGTCCTCCTTCCGGAACGTCTCGCGTCGGCGCTGTCGACGATCGTCACAGTCGCGCGAGGTCCGAAGCCGCGCGCCGCCCTCGCCGAGCTCGGCGTGCGTCCGACGATCGTCGTTCCGGAACCGAATACCTGGCGGGAGCTTCTATACGCGCTCGACGCGCGCGGACCCGTCTCCGGACGGACGGTTGCAGTTCAGGAGTACGGGACGGAGAACCCGGAGCTCGTTCGCGGGCTCGCCGATCGAGGCGCGAACGTGCTCCGTGTCCCGATCTACCGCTGGGCGCTTCCCGAAGACCTCGGGCCGCTGCGCGCGGCGATCGCCGAGCTCCTCGCCGGCCGAATCGACGTAGCGCTGTTCACGAGCGCGACACAGGTCGAGCACCTCTTTCGAGTTGCGCGAGACGACCAGCGAGATGAGCTGCGGGCGTCGCTCGATCGAGTCGTGGTCGCGTCCATCGGACCGATCTGCACGAACGCGCTGTCGGCCCATGGCGTGTCGGCGGACCTCGAGCCTACGCACCCGAAGATGGGCCAGCTGGTGCTTGCCGCGTCCGAGCGCGCCGAAGAGCTGCTGCGAGGCAAGCGAGAACCGCCGCGTTGACGATTCGCTCAGCGATCCACGCCACACGCATCCTCAGAAACGCGGCTGGACCTTCGATCCGCTTCTTGCCAGAGTACGCGCATGGACGAGTTCGCGGCACCTGCGTTGATCATCGCCATGCCGGACCTGCTCGACCCGAACTTTCACCGCACCGTCGTGCTGCTCGTCGAGAAGAACGACCAAGGAGCCTTCGGCGTCGTGATCAACCGCGTCGGGGACAGCAAGGTTCGCGAGCTCTGCTCGGGATTGAACGTCGATTGGGGTGGTGACGAAGCGGTGGACGCGCTCTACGGCGGCCCCGTCGGAACCCAGCAAGGCTTCCTCCTACACGGCGAGACCCCGGACGACATCGTCGTCAACTCCCGCGAAGTCTCCCCCGGGGTTCGCATCGCTTCGGACATGGAGACGTTTCGCAGGCTCTGTCGGCGACCGCCGACAGACTTCCGAATCCTTCTCGGTTATGCCGGCTGGGCCCCGGGTCAACTCGAGGTCGAGATGCGCAGCGGGGCGTGGCTGACGGCGGAAGTCACCTCGGACATCGTCTTCCACACCCCCCTGGACGCGATCTGGGACCGGACGCTGCGCGGCCTCGGCATCGATCCGTCTATGCTCGTCGCCGGCGGCGGCGTGCACTGAGCCGCTCCCTTTGCCGGGTGCGTGATCGGGGCTCGTCCGCCAGAAACGTGGTTGGCGACTTGCTTCGCTCGTCGCTAGCGGATTCTTAGCCCCCCGCCGCCCTGATCGCGTGGTGCCAGATTCGCGCGATCGCGAAACAGGAGCGGGACGGCTGGCTCTGCAGCCCAGCGGTCCTTACGCCCCGCCGCCCGACGCCGCGGGCGCGGGCTCGGACTCCTTCTGCGCCGCGATCGAGATGGCCTGCGCCCCGGCCCGCTTCGCGATGTCCATGATTCGCACGGCCTCGCCGAGCAGAACGGATTGATCCCCCTGAAGGATCACGAGCTTCTTCGGATCGTCGGCGAGCAGGTCGTGGAGCGTCGCCTGGAGCTGCGAGAGGTTGACCGGCATCTGATTGACGAAGATCTTGTTGTCGGCGGTGACTAAGACCGTCAGGCCGCGGGCCTCCTGCACCGTCTGGGTGGCCTTCGGGAGGTTCACCTTGGCCGCCGAGTCCACCATCACCGAGGTGGTGATCATGAAGATGATCAGCAGGACCAGGAAGATGTCCGTGAGCGGAGTGATGTTGATCTCCGCCATGATCGATTCCGACGACTCCTCTGCGCTGAACTTACTGAGCGCCATGGACACCTCCCAGGTCGGCCGCCTCGAGCACCTTGCCGAGCCCCACCCGTAGCAGGGTGTCGAGGTTCGAGATCCTCACCTGCATGAAGTTGAAGAAGATGACCGCGATGATCGCCACGATGAGACCGAGCGCGGTCGCGATCAGCGCCTCGGAGATTCCCGCGGCGACGACGGCGAAGCCGCCCGTCCCCATCACCGCCATCTGATGGAACGACTTGATGATGCCGATGACGGTGCCGAAGAGGCCGATGAACGGCGCCGAGGCACCGATCGTCCCGAGTATCCAGATGCCGCGCTTCAAAAGCCGTCCCTCGTCGAGCCGCCGGCGCTCGCCGTACTCGAGGATCTCTTCGATGTCGCCCTTGCGGATGAGCGGCAGCAGCCCCAAATAGATGCGCGCCGCCGGCGCCCTGGTCTGGTTCGATTCGATCAGCTTCGACGCCGAGTTCAGATCACCCTTTCGCAGATGCTGGCAGACGTCCTCGGTGAAATTCTGGATTCCACTCGAAAGCCCGCGCATCGACCACAACCGCTCGATCATGATGCTCGTCATGATCACCGAGAAGAGGATCAGCGGGTAGGTCGCGTACCAGCCCTGCTGGATCAGGTCCATCAAATTGATGTTCGCTGCGGCTCCGGTTGCGGCTGCTGCACCCTCCATGGGTCCTCCTTGTTTGGCTCTGTTGGCGCCGTCCCTGCGAGCACGGCCGTTCGCCGGGCGCTCCGATGGGTTTCGTCCTCGCCCGTCCTATCCCTTCGGTTTGCTGCAGGCCTTGGCGGCCAAGTCCTCGAACTGCTTCTTCGTCGCTTTATCACGCAAGTCGGGCCGGAATTCGTCGACCTCTTGCACACTCTTGCACGCCTGGTCGTTCCGCCCTGCCGCGATCAGATTGCGGGCGGCCGACAAGCGGGCTTCGTACCAACCCGGGGTCGCCACCTCCTCGAGCATCGCCAGACGTCCCCAATAGTCTGCCGAGTCCGCCGCAGCGTTTCGCCGGTCGGCGACCATCGCCGCGTTGCGCAAGACGGTCTTGGATCTCGGCGATTCGTTGACCAGATCGCGATAGAGGGTCGCCGCCTCGTCGAAACGTCCCTGTTCGGCATAGACCTGCGCGAGGTTCGACTTGACGTCACCGGGGATCGGCCGGCCGTCGGCCTTTAGCCGATCGAAGACGTTCGCCGCCAAGGCCGCCCATTTCTGCGCCATCGCCGGGTCGGTCGGCGCCGCATCGGCGGAGGTACGAAGGAAGTTGTGGGCGATCTTTTCGAGCAAGTCGGCGAAACCGGCATTCTTCTCGACCGGAGGCAGACTGGCCACTCCTTTGGCCGCGTCGTCGTAACGACCGAGACCGCTCGCCGCCGCGAGACGGAGCGCGCCGGCCAGTAGGTGGAGATCGGTCGCCGACGGGTAGCGCTTCTCGAAATCGCGCAGGGTCTCCAGCGAATCGGCCAAGCGCGGCGACGGCCCGGAGGTCTCGCTCATCGCCTTGGCCAACGTGGCGCGCGCGCGAAGCTCCGGCGTCGCTCCCGATTTGGCATCCGCGGCGACCCGCTGAAAGTGGTCGAAAGCCTTCGCCGCGCGAGCGCGCACTCCGTCCGCCCACGCTTTCTGCGCGTCCTTTGGCGCATTGGTCAGCACGTCGGCGAGGCATTGCAGCTCGTTGGCCGCGGCGCGTACCTCGAAAGCCGGTGGACCCTTGACGCGCGCGAAGGCATCGGCAGCTTCCGCGAACTTTCGCTCGCCTTGCAGGATCTCTCCCCAGCGGAACTGTCCTTCATAGGCGCTCTCGTGCCGCGGATAGTTGTTCACGTAGTTCTCGACGGCCGCCGTGAACAAGTCGCGCGTTTCGGCGGTCGGGTGGTCGCGGTAAATCCCTTCCGCCGAGCGGAACTGGAGATACGCAGCCTCGGCGGCGAGCCGCGACTGCGGCGCTGCGTTCAGGTAGGCGCGAAACTCGCGCTCCGCATCCGCGTAGCGGTTGAGGCGAAAATAACAGACGCCGAGACGATGATGCGCTTCCGTGGCGTGCTGGCGAGCTCCCGGATCCGTGCTGCGCAGCACCGCCTCGTACGCCGGAATCGCTTCCCGAAACTTGTCCGCGCTCGCCAGGTTCTCGGCCGCGACCCACTCGGCGGACACGGTGTTGCCGAGCAGCAGACGCGGATCCTTCAGATGCGAGACCGCGATCTCGTAGACGCGTTTTGACCAGCCAGGCCCGAGCTCGGAGAGTTGCTGAGAGAGCTGAACCGCCTCGCGCCGCTGCGACTCGCTCATGGCGCCCTTCTCCGCGCTCGCCGCGAGCGCTTCGAGCCGCATCAGGCGCATGTGGTTCAGCGTGTCCTCTGGCGTTCCGGACAACTCCGCGTCGGCGAGGAGCCTCTGCGTCTCCGCGAGCCCGCCGCGGCTCGACTTCACCTCTGCCAAGGCAAGCTGCGCGGGGCCATAGAGCGGTGACTCCTTGCCGCGCTCGAGGACGGCCTGCAGGTCGCCGATTGCCGCTTCGCGCTCCCCCAGCTCCTTCTCGGCCAGCGCCCGGCCGAACAGACTTTCCGCGCTCATCTTCGGGTCCTGCGAGTAGATGAATTCGGAGAACTCTTTGACGCTCTTCTTGAGCCACTGCTTGCGCCGCTCCTTGTCGTCGTAATGGAGCATGGCCGCCCGGTAGTGGAGCCACGACAGCTGCCCGGCGGCCGCGAGCGAGAAGCCGCGATCGAGCTGCCACCATCTCTGCTCGTAGAGCACCTCGGGATTGCCGTCTTGAGCGATGATGTCGTTCTGCGCCCGATCGATCTTGCCTTGATGATAGTCGTACAGCCGCTCGAGCAGCGGCAGCAGCCCGTCGGCGAGACCCACCGCCGATGATCGCGCATCCGCAGTCCCGGAGCGCGCCCAGGCATCGTAGCGATTGGCCACCTCAACAGAGACGTCGGCGAGGTTGCCGAAGAGCGCCTGCTCCTCTTGCTCGCTCAGCTGGCCCGCCACCGCGCGATTCACCTGCTCCGAGAGATCGGAGAGCGAGACCGCATTCGCGGCCGGGGCGCAGAGACCGATCGCGAGCAGGAGGAACGGAATCAGCGTCCCGCAGCGAATTTCTCGACCTCCTTTCTCCACTTCGGCCCGAAAGCGGCGATCATCAGCTGCTCGGTGATCCGGTCGCCTTCACCGATCGGCAGCAGCTCGCCGCCGCCGGCCGTGGCGAGATTGGCGCAGTAGGCCTGGAGTTCCTTGAGGAACTGCGGCAACGGCGAGATCTGATCGGGCGGGTGGCCGTACATCTTGATGGAGACCTCGGTCTCGTAGTTTCGGTGCATGATCTCGGCGATGTCGAGGACGTAGACGAGTCCTCCGTTTTGGTGAAACGCGCGCACGAACTCCTCTGCCTGCCGCTGCTCCTGAGGGTGAGCGGGCGAGCTCGGCACCAGCACGATCACGCGCTTCGCGTACTTCCGCCAGTTGATCTGCTGGGTGCCCGCCTTCAACCCGTCCATCACCGCTTCTTCGTAGTCGCCGCCGCCGCCGGCCTGGATGCCGTTGATGAACGAGCGCAGCTTGTCGAGGTGAAACGTGAGGTCCGACTTGCGGACCACGAACTCCTCGCCCTTGTCCTTGTAGAGCACGAGCCCCACTCGTGCGTTCGGCACGAGCTTGCGGATCGTCTCGACCAGATTCCCGATCTGCTGCTTCACCGCGTCGATCACGAAGTCCATGCTGTCGGTGGCGTCGATCACGAAGACGACGTCGAAGCCGGTCTTCTCGAGCAGGCCGACGAAGTCGCCGAACCCACGCCCGAACCCGCGCCCGATCCCCCCGCCGAGGCCGCCGCCCGCGCCGATGCCGGGGCCGAGCGCCATTCCCCCGCCGGTAGACGCCGGCGACATGTTGCGCAGCGCCGAGGCCTGCGGCAGCGGGTTGATCTTCGGGGCGACGGCCGCGAGCTTTACGCCGACGTCGGAGAGGTCGGGTGTGACTTCGCTGGCGACCTCAGGCAGCGGCTGGACTTGTTCGACCGCCTTGGCGATCTCCTCCTGCAGCGATTTCGATTCGTCGGTACGATTGGTTTGTTTGTCGAGCTCTCCATGCCCCGAGAGGGTCGAGAACATCTCGCCCTTCCCGCCCATGCTGTCGCCCACGCCGCCGCCGCCGTCGAGCACGATCGTGGCGACGAAGAAGAGCAGCAGCAACGCATGCACGCCGATCGAAACGATGTACGAGATGCTGGTCTTGAAGTAGTCGCGACGAAGCCAAGGATAGAGCGACGTGAGTGGAGGGCGCTTCTTCCGGGTTTCGTCCACCAACGGGGGATAGTATCAGAGAGGGGTTGGAGGACAAGTCGAACAGGAGGACGGCGAGCGGAGCCGAAGAAGCCTACTTGCC
Organism: uncultured delta proteobacterium; assembly: GCA_963712515.1. GTDB lineage: Bacteria > Desulfobacterota > Binatia > JACPRU01 > JACPRU01 > CAVQIG01. The sequence goes on along the minus strand of CAVQIG010000027.1, from coordinate 452,384 downwards.
AGCGGAAAGCTCGGACAGGAAGGTACGAATCCGCTCCTCGTTCGCGCCGAGATCGCCCTTGCCGTCGCGCGACTTCGAGCGCATGTCGACGACCGATCCCGTGCCGTCGGCGCGGACGCGCACGACGAAGTCGTCCTGAAAGCGGAAGAGATCGCTGGTCGCCACTCCCTCGAAGATGCGGCTCGTACCGTTGACGTAAAGGACTTGCCAGGTGGGTTGCTGCTCGGCGAGCCGCACCGCCCGCGCGAACGCCGCGTCTGGAGCCTCTGCGAGGTGCAGCGGCTTCAAATCCGGATAGCCTGCGCGGACGATCTCCTTGAAGGACTCCGGGTAGACCATGTCGCGGCCGGCGTTCGCGGGCTGGCTCTGGGCGTGGACGAGATTCGGCGGCTCGGTGAGGTCTGTCGTGATGTCGTTGATCGAGGGTTTGCCGAACCCCCGAGACGCTGCGTAGATGAGCAACAGCGCCGGGACCGCGCTGAGAACGATGATCGCGGCCGCTCGGCCGCGCGCTCCGCGCCGCCACGTCACGATTCCAGCGATCGAGTCGAGGAGGCCTGTGATCCCGCCGAGAACGAAGATCATGAAGCCGGCAAGCGGGGGAACGATCGCGAAATGCGCCGCCGCCGGACCGACCACGAACATGGCGGCGGCCGCGATCGCGATTCTCAGCGGCCACGCCCCCGCCGATGCCGGGTCCACGGTCGTCAGCCTTCCGTCTTCAACACGTGAATCGGGCACACGTGACCCCCGCGCACGACGCCGATCGGGACGCGCGGCGCGCTCGCGCTCCCTCCCCGCTCACGGCTTCCCGCTCATCATGGCGGCGAGGGCTTGGCCTTGCTCCGAGAGAGCCCGCTTGACTGACGGTCGTTGCTGCACCCGCTCGAACCATGCCTTGATCTTCGGCCGCTTCGCGAGAGGGTCACCCGCGCCGAACGCGGGTGCGACCTTGCCGACGTACCAGATCGACGGCGCCAGCGCGCAATCGGCGAGCGTGAAGGCTTCTCCCGCCGCCCACGGTGAGCCGATCCTCCCCTCGAGGTAGTCGAGCTGCTTGTCGAGCTCGGCGAGGCTTTGTTTCACGACCTCGGCGTTGCGCGTCTTCGGGTCCATCTGGAAAAACAGCGCGCGCATCGGCGGGTCGAGGTAGAGATCGTGATGACGCGTAAACCCGCGCACGCGGGCCCGCGCTTCCGGCTCCTTCGGGAGCAGCGGCGGGCTCGGGAACTTGTCCTCCAAGTATTCGTTGATGACCTCGGACTCCGCGATCACCATGCCGTCGACCTGGAGCGACGGAATCTTACCGAGCGGATTGATCGCCAGGTACTCGGGTGATTTGATGTCTCCCGGCGGCGGAACCACCTCGAGCTTCAAACCCTTCTCGTAGGCGACGATCACCGACTTGTTGCCGAAGTTGCTGAGCGGCACCGTATAGAGCTTCATGCGTTCCTCCTTAGCGCTGTGTTCCAGCCCCAACCGAAGCGTCGTCGGGTTCTGATGGGTCGTAACTCATATCCTCGTACGAAAAACGGGAAGTCGTGCCTCGGTAGCCCCGGACCGATTTGACTTTGAACGGGTCGCACCGCTTATATTGACTTCGTCTCGAACAACCAAGGGGGCTCACCGCAAGAAAATGAGGACACGCTGGCTTCCCGTAGTTCTGTCCGTCACGAGTCTGGGCGTGCTGGCGCCTGCCCGCGCGTCCGATCTCTCGGAGATCAAGGATACGCAGAAAAAGATCCTCGAGCGGCTCGACGAGCAGGACAAGGTGCTGAAGGACATCCAGACGAAGCTCTCGCAAATGCCGGCGGGACGGCCGCAGATCGATCCCAACAAGGTCTACCAGATCGCCCTCGGCACCTCGCCGATCCGGGGGCCGAAAAACGCGCCGGTCACGCTGGTCGAATTCAGCGATTACCAATGACCATTCTGCGCTCAGTCCACCGGTCTGGTGGACCAAGTTCTCGCGGCGTATCCGAAGGACCTCCGCTTCGTCTACAAGCAGTTCCCTCTCGAGCAGATTCATCAGAACGCCATGAATGCGGCCAAGGCCTCGGTCGCGGCCGGCAATCAAGGAAAGTTTTGGGAGATGCACGACGAGCTCTTCAAGATCTCGCGGAATCTGGCGATGGAAGAGATCCGCAAGAAGGCCCAGGAGATCGGCCTCGACATGAAGAAGTTCGATGCCGACATGGCCTCTCCGGAGACGGAGAAGGCAGTGCGCGCCGACTTGGAGCTCGGCAAAACCGTCGACGTGCAAGGCACCCCGACGATGTTCATCAACGGCAAGCGCGTGATGAACCGATCGCTCGAGGGCATGAAGACGATGGTCGACGAGGAGCTGAAAAAGAAGGGTTAGTCGGCTCCTTTGTCGCGACCAACGGGAGCGACGCCCCCTGCGTCCTCCCGATGACGGGCTTCAGATTCTGTCCGTGACCGCGTCCTCGCGTGACGACGGCTCGGGGCGCTCGTCGATCGACAACCAGCGGCGCTCGTTCTCGCCGATGTACACTTGCCGCGGGCGGGCGATCTTTTGCTCGGGATCGCGAACCATCTCAGCCCACTGCGCGAGCCACCCGGACGTGCGCGGAATCGCGAACAGCACCGGGAACATCGTCATCGGGAAACCCATCGCCTGATAGATGATGCCCGAATAGAAATCGACGTTCGGATAGAGCTGGCGCTTCACGAAGTAGTCGTCTTCGAGCGCGATGCGCTCGAGCTCGACGGCGATGTCGATCAACGGGTTCTTCCCAGTCACCTCGAACACTTCGTCCGCGATCCGCTTGATGATCTTCGCGCGCGGGTCGTAGTTCTTGTAGACGCGGTGGCCGAAGCCCATCAGTCGCCCCTCGCCCGCCTTGAACTTCTTGATCGCGCCCGGGACGTTGGCGACCGATCCGATTTCCATCAGCATACGGATCACCGCCTCGTTCGCGCCGCCGTGAAGCGGGCCGTAGAGGGCGGCCGTGGCCGCCGCGACCGCGGAATACGCGTCGACCTGCGAGCTGCCGACGCTCCTCACGGCGTTGGTCGAGCAGTTCTGTTCGTGGTCGGCGTGGAGGATGAAGAGCACGTCGAGCGCCCGCTCTAGCACGGGGTTCGGCTTGTATTTGAGCTCGGTCATCTTGAAGAGCATCGCCAGGAAGTTCCCGGTGTAGGAGAGCTCGTTGTCGGGATAGACGTACGGCAGCCCGCGGCTCTGGCGATAGGCGAACGCGGCGATCGTCGGTACCTTACCGATCAGACGGCGGGTCTGCACGCGGCGGGATTCGAGATCGAAGATGTTCTTCGCGTCGGGGTAGAAGGTCGAGAGCGCGCCGATGGTGCTGACGAGCATGCCCATCGGATGCGCGTCGTATCGGAATCCGTCCATGAATTTCTTGATGTTCTCGTGGACCATCGTGTGGATCGTGATGTTGTGATCCCACATCTCGAGGTGCTGGCGATTCGGGAGCTCGCCCTTGACGATCAGGTACGCAGTCTCGAGGTAGGTGCTCTTCTCTGCGAGTTGCTCGATCGGATAGCCTCGGTAGCGCAGAATACCTTTGTCGCCGTCGATGAACGTGATCCGGCTCTTGCACGACGCCGTGTTGGTGAAGGCCGGGTCGTAAGTCATCAGGCCGAAGTCGTCGGGTGCCGTCTTGATCTGGCGGAGATCCATCGCCCGAATCGCCCCGAGCTCGATCGGGATCTCGTATTGCTTGCCCGTCCGGTTGTCGATGATCGTGAGTGTGTCCTTCGGCATCTGTTCACCTCGAATGGCGCCGTTCTTTGAGGCTCGCCTCTCCTACCCTTCTAACAAGTGTCGCTCCGAGCACAAGCGCAGCGGGACGGCAGCGGCGACCGCGATCCTGCCCGGATCGCGGTCGCCGTCACCTGGGAGGGAGAGAGCTCGAACCTTCTCCGACGGGGAACGGACCCAAAGGCCCGAGCATATTGGGGGCTGCTATCGCACCTCGCCCCTGGAGACTATCGTTCTTAAGTTCGGAGTCGATCTTTGGAAAGCCAGCCGAGCCAGACCCCGGATCTCACTGCGAAGCGATGCCCGCGCGTAATGCATGTATGAAGGAATGCGGCCCGGGGAACGACCCCGAAGGCTGCGTCAACGGCCCTTCACCAGGCGGCGATAAGCCCGCAAGTGCCGCACCGCGACCACGCCGCGCCCCTGTCGCTCGTAGAGGCGGGCGAGGTTGTAGTGAGCGTCCGCGTAGGTGCTGTCGGCGGCGAGCACGCGTTGGTAAGCGGCGATCGCGTCGTCGACGCGTTGTTGGTCCTCGAGCGCGACGGCGAGATTGAACGAGGCCGTCACATCGTTCGGCTCCGCAACCAGCGCCTGACGGTAGTGCGCTTCAGCCGCTTCTACCTCTCCGGCCTCGTGAAGAAGCCTCCCCAGGTTCGTGTGGGCGTCGGCGTGGGTGGGATCGAGCTCGATCGCCCGCCGGTACGCGTCCCGTGCTTCTTCCGGGCGGCTCGTCTCGAGCTCGCAGCCGAGCTCGTACCACTCTTCCGCGCGCGGAGGATCGGTCGCGACGCGAGCCTCGGCCACGCGCCGCTCGGCGAGCGGCGCGAGCTTCTCGGCGAGCTCGGCAACGTCGAACGAAAAGAGCTGCTGGCCCGACTCCGGATTCCAGCGCCGCCGGCCGTCGCGCACCACGATCCGCCCGCCCTCCGCGGAGATCGACAAAGCGCTCAGCGGTCGGCCGACCGGCAGCTCCGCTCGAAGCTTGCGGAGCGCGGCGCGCACGCGCCGCGGGGCGATGGCCTGATCGACGAGCTCCTTCGCGGCGCGCAGCAACACGAGGTCCGGAAATGAAAAGCGGAGCTCCCCTCGCCGCCCCCGCTCGGGGACGAGAAACCCGCTCCGAACGAATCCCCGAACACGGCCGAGGGGAAGGCCGAGAAGCTTCGCCACCTCGCGAGAGGTGTACGCGCTCATGCTCCCGAGGTCTTGGAGCTCTTCTCCCGCCCCGCCTTGCGGAGCGACGCGGCTTGCGGTGCGCGCCGCGCGGGCTTGCGCTTCGGTTCGGACGGGACCTCGGCCGGCGAAGGCCCGGCCCGCCTGGTGCCGAGGCTCGCCTTCAGCGCCTCCATGAGGTCGATGATCTGCGCTCCATGGCGGGTCTCGGGCGGCGGAGCGGAGATCTCCTCGCCTTCGACCTTCTTCTGGATGAGGTCGCGGACGCGCTTGCGCACGTCGTCCTCGTACGCCTCGGGCCGAAATGCATCGGACGAGATCTGCTCGACGAGCTGAACCGCGAGCTTCAGCTCGGCGTCCCGGACCTCGGCCTCGCCGACCGGCACCTCGCTGCGCGGACGGATTTCGTCGGCGTAATGGAGCTGCTGCATGACCAGGGCGCCGTCGAGGGGGCGAAGCATGACCAGGTACTGCTTGCCGCGCGCCGCGTAACGCCCGAGCGCCGCGCGCCCCGTCTGCTGCATGGCCCTTCCGAGCAGCCGGTACGCCTTGTCGCCGCCCTTGTCGGGGCCGAGGTAGTACGGCCGCTCGAAGTAGATCGGATCCACCTTCTCGAGCGGCACGAATTCGGTGATCTCGATCGTCTGCGTCGACTCCTCCTCGAGCGCTTTCAGCTCCTCGGGAGTGAAGGTCACGTAGCGATCCTTCGCGAACTCGTATCCTTTGACCATGTCGTCGCGGGAGACGACCTCGTTGTCCTGCGGGCAGTAGTACTGCTGCTTCAAGCGCGAGCCGCACTTCTTGTGGAGCCAGTTGAAGGTGATCGCGGCTGCCGATTCGGTCGCCGAATACAGCTTGATCGGGATCGAGACCATCCCGAAGGAGACCGTCGCGGACCCGATGGCGCGCGCAGCCATAAACGTTTCTGTTAGCATAGCTTGCCGATGGCCGCCAACCCCGAACCCGACCCACTCGCGCGAGTACCGCGCCAAGCGCGCTCCGGAGCGCACCCCCGAGCCCTTCGGGCGTGTGCCGGGGCGGAGCGCGGCGCCCTCGGGGGCGTTGCTGTTCGTCGTGCAGAAGCATGCCGCGCGGCGTCTCCATTACGACTTCCGGCTCGAGCTCGGCGCCGTGCTCAAGTCGTGGGCGGTGCCGAAGGGTCCGTCGCTCGATCCCTCCGAGAAGCGGTTCGCCGTCGCCGTCGAGGATCACCCGCTCGAGTACGCGAACTTCGAGGGCGTAATCCCGGAGGGCAACTACGGCGCGGGAGGGGTCATCGTCTGGGACCGCGGAACTTGGATCCCGCTCGAGGACCCGGACAGCGGTCTTGCCAAAGGGAAGCTCATCTTCGAGCTGAAGGGCTACAAGCTGCGCGGCGTCTGGACGCTGGTTCGAACCAAGCGCTCGGCGAAGGAGTGGCTGTTGATCAAGAAGGCGGACGCGTGGGCGTCGGCGGCGGAGACGCCGGCGGAAGGCTCGGTGCTCTCGGGCCTGACTCTCGACGAGCTGCGCGCGGGCGGCACGCGGCGAACGGAGCTCGTCGCTCGACTCGAACGGCTCGGCGCGCCCAAGCGTCCGCTCCGTGCCGGCGACGCGGGTTTGATGCTCGCGGAAACCCGTCAACGGCCGTTCTCGAGCAAGGAGTGGATCTTCGAGCTCAAGTACGACGGGTACCGCTTGCTCCTCGCGCGCGAGGGCGGCGAAGCTCGCCTCCTCTACCGCCGCGGCAACGAGGTGAGCGCCACCTTTCCGGAGATCGCAAGAGCCGTCCGCTCGTTGCCGTTCGAGGAATTGGTGATGGACGGCGAGGTCGTGGTGCTCGACGAGAACGGGCGGCCGAGCTTCCAGCGACTGCAGAAGCGCGCGCAGCTGACGCGGCCCCTCGACGTCGAACGTCGTGCCCTCGAATACCCCGCGACCGCCTATGTCTTCGATCTCCTCTCGGTCGAAGGCCACGACTTGCGGCGGCTCCCCCTCGTCGAGCGGAAGGCGCTCCTTCGCGAAATCCTCCCCCGTGCCGGTCCGCTCCGTTTCACCGATCATGTAGAGGAGCATGGCGAGGAGCTCTACGCGGAGATCGCTCGGGTAGGCCTCGAAGGCATGGTCGCAAAGCGCGCATCGTCGCCCTACCGCGAAGGCCGCTCCGCGGATTGGCTCAAGTTCCGTCTCGAGACGACCGGCGACTTCGCGATCGTCGGCTTCACCGAGCCGAAGGGGGCGCGCTCGGGGATCGGCGCGCTGCACCTGGCCGTGCGTTCGGACGGAGGATTCCGCTACGCAGGCCGCGTCGGTACGGGATTCGACGATCGTTTGCTCGATGATTTGCGGCGGCGACTGGAGCGGAGCCGGACCTCCGCCGCTCCTTGCTCGGGTCCCGTGCCCAAGAGCAAAGACGACCGCTGGGTTTCACCGGAGCTCGTCTGCGAGGTTCGCTTCAAGGAATGGACGGAAGACGGGGTCCTTCGGCAGCCGGTCTTCATTCGTCTGCGCGACGACAAGAGCGTCGAAGAATGCACCGTGGAGGGGATTCCCGGCGACCTGCCCGAGCCGGCCGCAGACGCGCCCGTCCCCGAGCGCATCATCCGCTTCACCAATCTCGACAAGGTCTTCTGGCCGCAGGAGCGCTACACGAAGGGAGATCTCATCGAATTCTATCGAGAGGTGTCGCCGTGGCTGCTCCCGTACTTGCGCGACCGCCCGCTCGTGCTCACCCGCTTTCCCGACGGCATCGCGGGCAAGTCGTTCTACCAGAAGGATGCCCCGCGCTTCGTCCCCGAGTGGATCCGCACCGAGCGCGTGTGGAGCGAGCACGCCGGGCGCGAGATCGACTACTTCGTGTGCGACGACGTCGATTCGCTTCTCTATCTGGTGAACCTCGGCACGATCCCGCTTCACCTCTGGTCGAGCCGGGTCGGCAGCTTGGAGCGGCCCGATTGGTGCGTGCTCGATCTCGATCCCAAAGGCGCCCCGTTCGCAGACGTCGTCACGCTCGCCCTCGCCCTCCATCGACTGTGCGATGCGATCGAGCTGCCTGCCTTCATCAAGACGAGCGGCGCGACGGGCCTGCACGTGCTCATTCCGCTCGGCGCTCGGTGGACGTACGAGGAGTCGCGATCGCTCGGCGAGCTGCTCGCGCGCGTCATCAACCAGGAGCATCCGGACATCTCGACGATCGTCCGCAAGGTGAGCGACCGGGCGGGTCGCGTGTATCTCGACTACCTACAGAACCGTCACGGCCAGACGATCGCCGGACCGTTCAGCGTCCGTCCTCTGCCGGGTGCGCCCGTATCGACGCCGCTTCGCTGGAACGAGGTCGGCGCGCGCCTCGATCCGCGCCGGTTCACGCTGAAGACGCTACCGGCGCGGCTCGCCCGCCGTCCCGAGGACCCGCTGCGTGAGGTCCTGACGGCGAAACCCGACCTCGCCCATGCCCTCGAACGGCTCGCCGAGCGCCTGGCGCGCTGATCGGGAGGTGACTCGACGAACTGTGAGACCGCCTAGTCTCGGCAGGAGATTCGGCGCCTCGTGCCAAAACGAGATCTCCGGTGCTTATTTGACTTCGACTTGCGTTGGCCTTTGATGATTGGTTTCGGATGACACCTGATTATACCTCTGCTCCTAACCCCGCGAGTACCGCCCTGGCCTCTGTGAGGTCTACGGTGTCAAACCCCTCCGTAAACCAGCCATAAATCTCGCCCAGCATCTGTCGCGCTTCGTTTTTCTTACCTTGCTGCTGCCACAGCCGGCTCAAGCTCGTCGCCGCCCGCAATTTCCACGACTTCGCTTGCTGTCTGCGGGCAATGTCAATAGCCTTACGGAAACACGCTTCGGCGTCCGACTGCATGTCGAGTGCCGGGTGCTCGGTGCTGGGCTCCAGACTTCGAGCCCCAGACTGTAAGACTAATTCGCCCTTCAGCCGGTACAGCTCCGCTTCACCGTAACGTTCTCCCGTCTTATCTACCGTAGCGAGCGCCTCTGTTACGGCGCTCAACCCCTCTGCAGTCTGTACGGCTTTCCAATAGCCATAGATTAGTGAAGTAAAGAACCAAGGCCGGAACAATGCTGCCCCTGTTGCTTGGCAGGCGGCTAACCCCTGGCGCATCCGTGCGATGCCTTCTGTGTATGAGCCTTGCTCGGCGAGTGTCCAGCCTTGAAAGATCATCATCTGCCCCAAAAAGTTCGCAAATCCCTGCTCGGTACAAAGAGCGAGAGTCGCTTCTGCCTGCTGCTGCGTCGCATGCACGTCGCGACGCAAAAAATGATGCCCCGCTGCAGTGATTCCTGCGTAAGCCAAGCTGAAGGGGTGGGAGATATCCCGTGCGAGCGTGAGCGCGTCTCGCGCTTTCTGGAACGCTTGATTGGGATAGCCAAGGAACCATAGACCTTGGCCCATCCGGCCAAGGCTAAGCACCCCGGGGTCCAGCCCGTACACAAATGCGTGCGAGCGGTGCCGCCCAGGGTCATACAATTCCAGCGCCTCCTCAAATTGCCCGTGAGCCACGGCCAACTCGCCTCGAAGGAAGGACGTGTTGCCCAACGCGACCCGTGCCTCGAGCAGGAAACCCGAGTCTTGTGCCTTCTCAGCCAAGCTCAGGAGCTGCTCCCCTAACTCGTGTGCTGTTTGTACCTCTCCTCGTACCAAGTGGAACTGAGCGTAGACCAAACAGCACCGGGAAGAGTTGCGGGAGGTTCTCCCAGCCGCCGGCACAGCTCTAGCGCCCGGGCGTAGGTCTGTTCTACTTCCGGTGCGGCGTTGCCTTTGGTCGCGATCAATGCGGGGCCGAGCGTCGTGTCCAAGGTCAACTCCTGCCGGTTGCGCTCCGGGGTGTCAGGCAAGGTCTCGAGCAACTCCAGCCCCTTCGTCAGGTGGTGGATGGCTTCTGCGTTGGCCGAGCGCTGCACGGCACGCTCACCTGCTCGTTGCCAGTAGGGAAGCGCCTGGGCGATGAGGCCCGCTTCCGTGTAGTGATGGGCCACGAGCTCCGGCTGTGTCTCCACCGTGTCGGGGAATCTCCCTTCGAGCACTGTGGCAATTTGCTGATGCACCTGCTGGCGCTTGCTCTTGAGCAGCGATTGGTAAGCCGCGTCTTGTACGAGGGCATGTTTGAAGGTGTATTGCGCCCGCGGCGGGAGTCCCCGCTGATGGAGGAGCTCCGCATTCAGCAGCTGCATCAGGCCCTGCTGTAAGACGGTGGCGTCGACAGCGGCGATCGCCGACAACAGCTCATAGGAGAATTCCCGCCCGATGGTCGCCCCCAACTGGGCAACCTCACGCGCCGCGGCCAGCCGATCCAATCGCGCCATCAAGGAATCGTGCAACGTGCTGGGAATGGCTAAGGGCGGCAGCGGCCCGAGGAGCTCATAGTGATCCTCGGCTTCTCTCAGTAGTCCCGATTCCACCACCATCTTCGTCAACTCTTCCACGAACAAGGGGACCCCATCGGTCTTGGCCACCACTTGTTGCAGGACTTCTGCCGGCAGTGTCTTGCCGCCCGTGACTCCCTCGACTATCGCGCTCGTCTGCTTCCGTCCTAAGCGACTCAGCACGAGCTGATTGACGTGGGAGCGGGAAGGCCAGGCCGGCGTAAACTCCGGGCGGGCCGTCAGCACCATGACCATGCGGGCCGTGGGCACCTGGTCGAGACACAACGCGAGAAACTCCAGAGTCGAGGGGTCCGCCCAGTGCAGGTCCTCCCACACGGCGCACACCAGAGCGCGCTCGGCCTCTTCAAACAGCCACCCGACTAGCGCATCGAGCGTCTTTTGCTTTTGCTGCTGAGGAGTCATGGGAGGCGGAGAGGACCCCTCGGGCTGTGGCAGCGACAGCAACGCCGCCAGCAATGACGCGGTATCGCTCTGCGGGAAGTGATAGCGAGAGAGCGCCTGCTCGAGTTTGTGGAACTTGTCTCGTGGGGTATCGACCGTTGCGAATTGAAGAACCCGCTGTAGATGCTTGATGAGCGGGTAGAAAGCACTGTTGTGGTGATACGGAGAACAGTGAAATTCTACTTGGACGGCACCGTCGTGCACGACGCGGTCCTTCAGCTCCCGGACCAGACGGGATTTGCCGATACCAGCTTCGCCACTGAGCAGGATGACTTGGCCGTCACCCTCTTGCGCTTGTTGCCAGCGCCGGCAGAGCAGGACAAGTTCTTCTTCCCGGCCCACCAGGGGAGTCAGTCCCGCCTGCACAGCCACCTCAAAGCGGCTCTCGGCACCACTTTCACCGACCACCCGGTAGAGTATCAGCGGCGTCGATAGACCCTTGACCTCTTGCGGGCCCAGAGTCTCACAAGCAAACAGGCCCTCCACCAGCCGCTGGGTCGCCGCCGTCATCAGGATCTCATCGGGCGCCGCGGCCCCCTGCACGCGCGACGCGATGTTGGGAGTATCCCCGAGGGCGAGCTGTTCGTGTGTAACCGTTCACGGCCAGTGACGGCGATGAATCCTGTTCAGGCAGCCGGCAATAAGGAGGGCAGAGGGCGCTGCGCGAGATGGGCCACAATGGTCTGGCGGAGGAATTCGAGCACGTTACGTCCTTGTTGGCGGCAGGTGGCCGTCACGGTCAAGACACGCTCGACGAAGCGGGCGCCGGTCTCGCTGTCGGTGCCAAAACTCGACTTTCTCCAGAGGACTGCGGGACGAATCGCTCTCTCGGCCGCGTTGTTCGTCGGCTCGACGCCATCGACAGCGACGAAGGTCCACAGCGCCGGAGCGAGCTTGAGGATCTGCTGACACGTCGCCGAGGTCTTGGGATGAGCGCAGGCGGCTCCGAGTTCGAGCGTCTCGAGGATCATGGAGCGCACGGGCTTCATCTGGCGCCGCAACGCTGGTCGATCGATTTGGCCGGTACGGAACAGCTTCCAGAGCGCGAACATCTCGGCCGCCCAGTAGAGCAGCGTATCGCCGATGTCAGTGCACTGCCCGCCGCGCTCTGCAATCCGGCGAAAATCGCGGACCAGATGCGCCCAACACGCCTGACGGCGCGACACCGTGAGCCAACCGTAGGCCGAGTAGCGGTCCGAGACCAAGATGCCGCGGAACTCATCGCCGAGAAGCTCCCGTGCGACGGCCGCCGCCCGGCTGGCCCGAACCGCAAAGACCGTGACCGTTGCCGTGACCACCGTCCACAGCCACGCACGGCGGGCGCCGAGGCGCCACCCGGTTTCGTCGGCGTGCACGACCGCCTGCTCCCGGACATAGCGCGCGGCCTCCTGCACCGCAGGCTCGATTGCGGCACTGACCCGCGCCTCGGTATTGCACACCGTCCCGTCGGCCATCTCGAGGCCGAAGAGGTCTCGCATGGCTTCTGCGGTCGCTCGCTTGCTCAGGTGGTACTTGCCCGAAAGCACCGCCACCGCCGCCATTGCTCGTGGGCCGAGCATCCCCTCAGGTACTTCGAGGGGAAGATCGCCACAGAAGTGCGACCCGCAGTCGATGCACTGGCCCCACTCGAGCCGGTACTCGGTCACCCGCGCCGAGACCTCGGGGAGCTCCCAAACCTGGTGGCGCTGCGGAGCGCAGGAATCATCTACGTATACCGACCCGCCGCAGTCCTGACAGCGCTCTGGCGGGGGGCATTCGATCAGCTCGTCGACTTCCGTCTCGGCAAGCAGTTCGCGCCGATGTCCCTCGTGGCCGGGCTGCCCGCCCCGTTTGCGCTCGCTGCGTCGGCGCTCCGCTCGCGTCATCGGCCTGTGACGATCCGCCGACGGCGGGAGCGAGGAATTGCGCGAGTTGGCGCCGAGCTTCTCCTTGAGATCGGCGACCTCCTGCTCGAGCTTCTCAATGCGCTCCAGGAGCGCGGCCACCAGGCGCTGCACCGACTCCGGGGTGGCCTCCCAATCCTGGCGCGAAATTCCCAGACCTTCCACGACCGCTGTCATCGGTCACTGTTCCACAAGCACGCGGCGGAACTCGGCCGCCAACGGATAGACGAACACGGTCTTGGGAGAAAGTCCGTGGCGGCGGTGGTGACGATCTTGGCGGCCCCGTCCGCGGCTGGGGCCAAGCTCTTGCCAGCCGGCCGCGCGATAACACGTGCCCGAGAAGCGCTCGGGCTCGACCAGGGTCTCGAGCAACACCGGCTCGATCTGGTAGCGATCCCGCCACACCCCCGCGAGCTCCCGCGCCGCGCACGCCAGGATGCGGCTCGCCAGGTTGCGCACCCTGACCCAGGGCAGGATCAGAAAGCGGCTGTTCTGCACCACCCGCTGAAGATTTCTCGCCCGTACGCAATCGCTCCACCCGATCCAGCGGTCGCGCACCGAAAGCCGCCACGCCGCGCTCGAGAACTGCAGGCACGCCACCACCTCGGGGCGCGGCGTGCTCGCCCAGACAAAGAAGCGCACGTGCGCTCCGTACGGGACGCGGAAACCTCGGTAGTGATACCTCCCCATCCATTCCCGCCACAGCCGTCGATCCTGCTCGCCTTGCACCACGGCAAGTCGAAGCTCTCCGAGATCTCTCGCCTCGCCGGTGATCGGCTGGCGTGCTTCGCCTTCGGTCGTGATCGGGATCGACGTCCTCGATCCGTGCGGTCGTCGCGGCCGAACCGCCGGCAACTCAATGAGTCCTGCTCGCTCCAGCCGTTCGAGGTACTCGCGGCATTCGCGCCCCTTGAGCCGCCCGCTCAGCCGCTGCCATCCCAGAAGCTCGCAAACTGTGAACGCCAGCTCGCTGCGGCTCAACGACCGGAAACGCCCCGTCACCTCGCGGATCAGCCGAAGCTCCAACTCCTCAACGCGCCTCCCGCAAAACCGCCCGGCTCCTTCCATCCGCCATCGTCATAGCGCAGCGCGGGAAAGATGTCCAGCCCAAATCACAATGCGTATGTGGGTGAACGGTTACGTTCGTGTTTGCCGCTCCCACCCAGTGCGCCGATCACTACGTGTCCGGTGTGAATGCCGATGCGTACCCGTAGCGGGCGCCGTAAACGTGTATTCAGGCGCCGGAGTTCCGCGAGAATCTCTAACGCGGAATACACCGCCCGGCAGGCGTCATCCTCGTGAGCAGTCGGGTAGCCAAAGTATACCAGCAAGCCATCGCCCCCTCTCTGCCAACGAGGGTGAGACAGTCGGGGAGGCATAGTTTAGTGAGTAGAGGGCGGGTAGGACGAGACCGATGGAATCAGCAGAGAGGCAGGGGATCGAAAGGGCCGGGGAAACGGAAGGAGCCCGTAGGGCGACTGGAGTTTTCCCGGCCGGCGCGCCGACCGAGAGGGCCGTGGCGGAGCGGGCCGACGTAGAGGTGGTCGCCCAGGCCGAACGGCGGCGGTTCACGGCGGAGTACAAACGGCGGATCGTGCGCGAGGCCGACCGGTGCACCAAGCCCGGCGAGATCGGAGCGCTGCTTCGGCGTGAGGGGCTGTACTCCTCGCTCCTGACGACGTGGCGTGCGGCTCGAGACCGAGGAGAGCTCGCGGGGCTGTCGCCGAAGAAGCGCGGACCGAAGGTGGCGCCGCCCGATCCGCGGGACAGAAAGATCACCGAGCTCGAGCGCGACAATGTGAGGCTGAGCAAGCGCGCGGAGCGGGCCGAGGCGTTGGTGGAACTACAAAAAAAAGTCGCGGCTCTGCTGGGGACCCCGTTCGAGAGCGAGAAGTGACCATCGAGACGGTGCGCAAGGCGGGAGCGACGCTCGGGATCGCGCCGGCGTGCGTGGCGCTCGGCCTGCCGACGGCCACCTACTACCGGCGGATCGCGCCGAAGCCGCCCCCCGAACCTCGCCCGAGTCCGCCGCGCAAGCTCGCCGTGGAGGAGCGCGCGGCCGTGCTCGAGGTGCTGCACGAACCGCAGTTCGTCGATCTGCCCCCGGCGCAGGTCCACGCACGGCTTCTCGATGCCGAGCGCTACCTCTGCTCGGAGCGGACGATGTACCGGATCCTCGAAGAGAATCACGAAGTGCGGGAGCGGCGCGATCAGCTGCGCCACCCGCACTATCCCGCTCCCGAACTCCTGGCCACCCAACCGAACCAGGTCTGGAGCTGGGACATCACCAAGCTCCTCGAAACCGTCACATACTGCGCAGTTTCAGCGGTCGGTAACGATTCACTATCGTTGGCACCCCCTGTTCGGCGAGATGCTCGCGGTCAAGCGCCCGAGTTCGTCTGCTGAAGGCGGTCGAGCGTTCATCTGCCTTCTTCCGGATGGAACGTGGGGAGCTATCCCCGAGTGGGTGACCTCGCGGGAGCGCTGTAGCCGCCTCACGTTGGTCGACGCTCCCGAGGTCTCCCTTGGCGCCCTTCTCGAGCTCCGGGCGTGCCTCGCAGAATTGCCGTCGCAGGGCGTTCCCGCAAAGATCCGAGTCCATATCGCTTGTGGCGGAAAGGAGACTCGGAGCAATGGCGAGAACGAAGGCAGGGGGCCAGTTGGGCCTGAGGTGGACCGAGGAGATGCAGTGGGAGGACGTGCCGTCGCCGATTCGGGAGCGCATCCGAGATCAGCTCGGCGAGCTGTTGCGAGGCGCCGCAGTACGCAGCGGGCGCACCGCGGAGGTGGGCGATGACCAGTAGAGAAAAGATTCGTCCGCAGCATCTCGCCCGATCGGCACTGGTCTACATTCGTCAATCCACTCTTGGTCAGGTACGGCATAACCACGAGAGCCAGCGTCGCCAATACGAGCTCGCCGAGAAGGCTCGGGAGCTCGGCTGGAGCGAGGTGGTCGTCATCGATGACGATCTTGGTAAGTCGGGAGCCAGTAGCGCCGGCCGGGTCGGGTTTCAGCGACTGGTTGCTACGGTAAGCCTTGGGCAAGCCGGCGCGGTGTTTAGCCTGGAGGTCTCTCGCCTCGCCCGCAATAACCGCGACTGGTACCAGCTCTTGGACCTTTGCGCGCTGGTGGACACCCTGATCATTGATGCCGAAGGCATCTACGATCTGCGCCAGCTCAACGATCGACTTCTGCTGGGACTCAAGGGGACCATCAGCGAAGCGGAGCTCGGCTGGATCCGCCAACGCGCCTACGAGGGGCTTCTCGCCAAAGCGCGGCGAGGGGAGCTGATCCTGCGCGTCCCGGTGGGCTACGTGCGCGCTCGAGACGGACGCATCGAGAAACATCCTGACCAGCGAGTGCAGGAGGCGATTGGTTCGGTCTTTCGGAAATTCACCGAACAGGGGAGCGTTCGCCAAACTCTTCTCTGGTTTCGACAAGAGCAGATCCGCCTCCCGGCCCTCGAGCAGGACCATGCGTGGGGAGATCGGATCGTGTGGCGCTTGCCGCTGTACCATACGCTCCTGCGCATGCTGCAAAATCCCATCTATGCGGGCGCCTACGCTTTCGGCAGGACGACGACTCGGACGCGGGTCATCGATGGAGCGGCGCGCAAGACCGGCGGGCACCGCAGTGAGTCGAGTGAGTGGATCGCCTTGCTGCGCGACCACCACGAGAGCTATATCGGCTGGGAAACTTACCAGCGAAATCGGGAGCTGATCGCTCACAACGCACAGGGCTGGGGGCCGATGGGGACTCGAGGAGCGGCGCGGCAAGGCCCAAGTCTACTGGCGGGGCTACTGCGGTGTGGTCGCTGTGGTAGGCGGCTGTACGTTCGCTACGCGGGAAGCACCAAGATGGCGTGCCGATACAGCTGCCGCGGTGGCGTGATGAATCACGGTGTCCAAGGCGGCTGCATCTCGTTTGGGGGACTTCGCGTCGATGAAGCTATGGAGCGAGAGGTCCTGCGGGTGCTCACACCGGCAGCGATCGAGGCGGCGCTTGAGAGCGCCGAGAAGGCGGGAAACGACATCGAGACGGCTCGCAGCGCTCTGGAGTTGGAGCTCCGCGAGGCGCGCTACGAGGCAGCGCGAGCCGGACGGCAATACGACGCCGTCGAGCCCGAAAATCGCTTGGTGGCTGATACTCTGGAGCAGCGCTGGAACGCTGCGCTGCAGAGAGTAGGAGTCCTGGAGAGCCGACTCGAGGATCTCAGGTGCTCCCAGCCCCAGCACGTCCCCCCGGATCGAGCCACTCTTCTTGAGCTCGCTCAGGACTTCCCTGCAGTTTGGAATGACCCCGCGACGGATCACCGGACCAAGAAGCGGCTGATCCGTCTCCTCGTGGAAGAGATCGTCGCTGGACTTCCAACCGAAGACACAGTCGAGCTGGTGATTCACTGGAAAGGGGGCAAGCACACGATTCTCCGCGTACCGAAGAACCGACCAGGACAGCACCGCTACACCACGAGTCGCGAGGTCGTGGACGTGGTCAGAGACCTCGCCCGCTGTCTCCCGGATGGTCAGATTGCCCGCGTGCTAAATCGTCTCGGGTATCAAACCGGCGCCGGCAACACATGGACACAGGATCGGGTCGTGAGTCTCCGCAGCTATCGCCAAATTCCGATCTTCGATCCCGAAGTCGAACGGACCACACTCACCATTGCTCAGGCTGCCAGCGAGTTGGGCGTGAGCGAGATGACCGTGCGACGAATGATTGTCAGGGGTCTCCTGCCCGCGAAGCAGCCTGTTCCTTATGCACCGTGGGCCATTCAGCGCGAAGCCCTCAATGCCGGCGCCGTGCAGCGGGCCATCAAGGCGGTGAAGCGAGGCCGTCCCGTTCCGCAAACAGCTCCGACAGGACAGCTCAATCTAATGAATTCAGGGGCATAGCGAGGGGGGGCATTATGTCGCGAGAGCGCTCGGCCCGGCGAAGTGGACGTACTTCTACGCCTACGTGATCATGGACATATTCAGCAGGTACGTCGTCGGGTGGATGATCGCCCACCACGAAAGCGCGCTGCTGGCGCAGAAACTGATCGAGCAGAGCTGCGCCCGTCAGGGAATCCTGCGGGGCCAGCTCACGCTGCATGCCGATCGCGGGTCCTCGATGAAATCGAAGCCCGTGGCGCTTCTGCTCTCGGATCTCGGCGTCACCAAGACCCACTCGCGGCCCTACGTCTCGAACGACAATCCCTTCTCCGAGGCGCAGTTCAAGACGATGAAGTACCGCCCCGACTTTCCCGACCGCTTCGGATCGATCCAGGACTCGCGCGGCTTCGGTCACGTCTTCTTCCCCTGGTACAACACCGAGCATCGGCACTCGGGGCTCGGAATGCTCACGCCTCACGAAGTCCACTACGGGCTGGCCGAGAAACGGGTCGAGGCGCGAGCTCGGGTGCTGGCCGCGGCGTTCGCTGCCCATCCCGAGCGCTTCGTCGCCGGACAGCCGCGACCGCCGGCACTGCCGACCGAGGTCTGGATCAACAAGCCGAAGGCGGCGCTCGTCGAGCCCAATCGCGATTCCGAGCCCGAGGTCGTCACGAACTTCGCGCCCACAGCCCCGCACAGCCCCGCGGCGGACTCGACCCATACCCAGGTATCCCCCGAATCGGCGTCCGTGAGCGATTCCGGATCGATCGGCGCTGAACTCCACATCGCGGCCGTCGCGCCGCTCAACACGGAGGATCTACACTAAATTCCGAAACCGACTGTCTCATTTTCATTGACAGGCTCCGCGCGCTCGACCGTAGACGATGACCGGCCGGACCACCTTTTCCACGACCGGCAACGTCGGTAAAACATGTCGGACCAGATGCTCGCATTCATCGTTCACCTCCCAGGACGGCCGTGACGCCGCTCGACGTCTTCAACCCCGTGAATCTGTCCGATGCAAGCCGGCTGACCGGACCGGCCGGGGCTCGGGCGCTGCTCGACGCCGCGCGCAGCTTCCCGGGCGGCCCCGCCATGCTCGTCTTCGCGCTGTTCTGGTCGCCGGTCGGCCCCGGCATTCCCGCCGGCGTCCTCCTCGCCCGCCACATCCCGCTCAGCCCGCCGATTACCTTCGCCCTCTATGCCGCCTCCGACCTCCTAGGCGCACTGGTCTGCTATCCGCTCTTCACCGCGCTCCGGCGCCACGCCAGGCGTGTGCGCCCACTGCACTGGATCGGCACCCGCATGCTGCGGCTCGCGATGCTCGGGACGCGGGCGCCGCGCGCCGCGGAGGTGCAGGCCGAGCTCGGCCGGCGCGGTGTCGGCCCGGCGCTCTTTCGCATCGCGACGGTGGGCTTCGGCGTCGACGTCTACAGCGCGGGCATGGTCGCGACCGGACTGCCGGTGCCGCGGGCGCTCGGGTGGGGATCGGCGATCGCCGGCGACCTCGTGTGGTTCACGCTGCTGCTCGGCACCAGCATGGCGGCGGGCGCTGCCGTCGACGACGATCGCGTCGTGGCGCTCGTCGTGCTGGTCGCCATGTTCGTGATCCCCGCCCTCGCACGACGCGTCTTCCCGGCGCTCGCTGATCACGCCGTGAAGAGCCCGCCGTTCGTGTCGAGCGCCACGCCGTTCACGTGGGAGGCATCGTCGGACGCCCGCCGAGTTCGCTGTGACGTCAGCTACGCACCCCATCGCACCGACGGCCCAGTCGAGGGCGAAACTTCACTTTAGTGTGTAACCATGCACTCCGCGCCCGATCGTCGCCGAGGCCCTTCGTCGTCTTGTGGTCTCCCCTGGGTTTCCCTGTTGCGGTCCTTGCGCGTATCTGGCGCCCGGGTCTACGGTCCCTTACCACTTCGAGGCGCGTGCGCCGCATGCCGACGATTGTCAGCCGTAAGTGAGCTTTCTCGAGACAGTTGACCGCGCACGCACGTTCCTCGAGCGCCATCGGCGCATATCTCTGCGTGCTCTCCGCCGAGAGTTCGATCTCGATGCGGAGACGCTCGCCGAGCTCAGCGAGGAGCTGGTACAGGTCCAGCGCGTCGCCGTCCTTGAGGGCGACGTCCTCGTGTGGGCGGGCGCAGAGACTCGTACCGTTCCGCCCACCGGCATCCCGCCGCCCACAACCGACCCGCGCTCCTATACCCCGAAGCACCTCGCCGACAAGATCCTGCAATTCAAGTCCGCCCTCGAAGGCGAGCGCAAACAGGTCACAGTCCTCTTCGCCGACGTGAAGGGGTCGATGGACCTCGCAGAGCAGCTCGACCCGGAGGAGTGGCACAAGATCCTCGACCGCTTCTTCCAGATACTCACCGACGGCGTGCACCGTTTCGAGGGGACGGTGAATCAGTACACGGGCGACGGCGTCATGGCGCTGTTCGGAGCGCCGATCGCGCACGAGGATCACGCACGCCGGGCCTGTTACACGGCACTGCACCTGACCGAAGAGCTCCACCGCTACGCCCAAGAGCTCCGCCGTGATCACGGCCTGAACTTCGCCGTGCGCATTGGGCTCAACTCCGGCGAGGTGGTGGTCGGGAAGATCGGTGACAACCTGCGCATGGACTACACCGCGCAGGGGCACACGGTTGGCCTGGCGGCGCGGATGGAGGACCTTGCCGAGCCGAGCAAGATATATCTCACCGAAGCCACGGCGGCGCTTGTCTCCGGGTACTTTCGCCTTGAGGATCTCGGAAGATTCATTGTGAAGGGGGTGCACGAGCCGGTGCACGTCTTCGAGCTCCAAGGAGTGGGGGCTCTGCGCACGGCGCTCGAACGCTCCCGCGCTCGTGGTTTCTCGCGCTTCGTCGGCCGGGCGGACGAGATGGCGGCGCTCGAAGCGGCCCTCGGTCGGGCCGTCGGAGGCAGCGGACAGGTCGTGGGAGTGGTCGCTGACCCTGGGCTCGGGAAGAGCCGACTCTCTTTCGAGTTCACCCAGCGCTGCCGCGCCCGCGGCATCACGGTCTACGAGGCGCACGGGGTCTCGCACGGAAAGCTCATTCCGTTTCTGCCCGTGTTCGAGCTCTTCCGCGCCTTCTTCCGGATCACCGACGAGGACAGTGAGCAGGCAGCCCGGGAGAAGATTGCCGGCCGGATGCTGCTCCTCGACGAGTCGCTACGGGATGCTCTGCCGCTCCTATTCGACTTCTTGGGCGTTCCCGATCCTGACCGCCCACTGCCGCCGATGGAGCCGGAGGTACGGCAGCGCCAACTCTATGCGGCCCTAAAACGGTTAGTGCAGGCGCGGAGCCGGCGAGAGCCGGCGGTCGTCCTCCTCGAGGACCTCCATTGGTTCGACGGCGGCAGTGAGGGCGTGCTGGGGGTGCTGGTCGATGCGGCGCGAGCGACACGCACGCTTCTCATCGTGAATTTCCGTCCCGAGTACCACGCGGACTGGATGAAGAAGTCCTACTACCAGCAGCTGCCGCTATTGCCGCTTGAACCCGCGGCGATCGATGAACTATTGCGCGACCTCCTGGGCGCCGACCCATCGCTGGCAAAGCTCCCCGAACGCATCCGGGAGCGGACGGGCGGAAATCCGTTCTTCATTGAGGAGACCGTCCAGGCGCTAGCGGAGACGGATAGCCTCGTAGGCACGAGGGGGGCGTACCGCGCGGTCCGATCCGCCGCTGAGCTCGCTCTGCCGGCGACGGTCCAGACCGTGCTCGCGGCGCGCATCGATAGACTCGGGGAACGCGAGAAACTGGTGTTGCAGACGGCCGCGGTGGTCGGCAGGGAGTTCACGGAGCCGGTTCTTCGTCGTATCGCTGACCTACCCGATACGGAGCTCTCGGCAGTTCTCGCGAAGCTCACGTCTGCGGAGTTCATCTACGAGCAGGCGCTCTATCCGCAAGCGGAGTATGCCTTCAAGCATCCGCTCACGCAGGAAGTGGTCTATCGCTCGCAGCTCGGAGAGCGCCGGTCGCGGACGCACGCGGCAGTGGCACGGGCGATCGCGGAGCTCTACCCAGCGCAGCTCGAAGAGCGCGCTGCGCTCTTGGCGCATCACTGGGAGGAAGCCGGCGATTGGCTCGAGGCGGCGCGCTGGCACCGTCGTGCGGCGCTCCGTACGGAGGACATCGACCCAGCGGAGTCGCTACGGCGCTGGCACAAGGTGCGTGCCCTGCTCGCCGACGCCGCCGTGTCGCCGGAGACGACGTCGCTGCGCCTGCACGCGTGCCGCGGGATCCTCAGCGTGCACTGGCGGGTCGGGGGCGCGGAGGTCGACTCCGTGTTCGCCGAAGGCAAGGCGCTCGCCGAGCAGGCCGGTGATCTGCGATTCCTCGCGATGTTGTTCGACCTCTACGGAAACGTCAAGGGCACCGCGGGCGATCTGCGGGCGTACCGCGAGCATGCCTCGGAGGCGCTCCGCCTGGCCGAGCTGACGGACGATCCGGTCATTCAGGCGGCGATCGCATCCGATGCTGCTCACCCCTTCTGCTGGACGGGGCGCCTTCGTGAGGCCGTGCGGCTCACCGAAAAGGCCATCGCACTTGGGCCGGAAGACCTGAGCCTCGGCGGGGAGCTGATGGGATTCAGCGCCTACCTCCTCGGGCTGATGTTTCGGGGAGGGGCACTAGTCGAGATGGGTCGCCTCGAAGAGGCCACCTCCGATCTCGATCGAGCCAGCCAGCACCCGGCCGAACAACCCTCAATTTTCACCTGGTCGCAGTCGTCCCATGTTGTGCGCGCGAATCGCGCTGGGGACGCGGCTGGAGCCCTGACGTATGCACGCCGCGCGCTCGAGCGAGCCGAAGGTCTAGGACCCGTGTTTCAGGTGTTTGCGCAAGTGGCCCTCGGGATCGCTCTCCTGGCCAACCGGGAGTGGAGCGGGGCCGAGGAAGCCGAGCGGCGCGCGCTGGCGATCGCTCGAGAGAGCGGTGTCGGCTTCGGACTGACGGCGTGGGCACTTTGCTTCCTGGCAGAGGCGAAGTTCGGTCAGGGCGATCCCCGCGGCGCACTCAAGCTGGGCGACGAGGCCCTGGCCGACGCGCGGCAGAGCGGCGGCCGCCTCTTCGAGATGGACGCCATGCTGACCCGGGCGCGAGCCTTGCTCGGCTCCCAGGGTGTGAGCGGCGCAGCCGAGGTGGAGCGCACCCTCGCAGAAGCGTCCGCGCTGATCGACGAGACGGAGGCGCGCTGTAGAGAGCCGATCATCCACGAGATCTTGGCGGAGCTCGGGCACCTGCGGGGCGACGAGGCTACCCGTGATCGCGAGCTGCGCGAGGCGCATCGCCTCTTCGTGAAAATGGGCGCAGCGGGACACGCGGAGCGCATCGCGCCGTTGCTAACGGGGTCGGCGCGATGAATCTTCTCGACGTCGTCTGTGAGGTGCGGCGCTACCTCGAGGAGAACGGCCGCTTGTCTTTGCGGATGCTGCGGCGGCAATTCGAGCTGGACGACGACGCGCTGGAGGAGGTCATCGAGGAGCTGGTCGACGTTCAGCGCGTCGCCCGGCGAGAGGAGAATGCGCTCGCATGGTCCGCAGCGACTTCTCCGGTCGGCCTCCCGCCGCCCGCACGCGACCCACGCGCGTATACGCCCAAACATCTTGCCGACAAGATCCTGCAATCCAAGTCCACTCTCGAAGGCGAGCGCAAGCAGGTCACGGTGCTTTTCGCCGACGTGAAGGGCTCAATGGACCTCGCCGAGCAGATCGATCCCGAGGAATGGCACAAGATCATGGATCGGTTCTTCCGGATTCTCGCCGACGGGGTGCATCGCTTCGAGGGCACCGTCAACGAGTATCGCGGCGACGGCATCATGGCGCTGTTCGGGGCGCCGATTGCTCACGAGGACCACGCACAGCGGGCGTGCTACGCGGCGCTCCACCTGCGCGACGCCGTGCGCGAGTATGCCAACGAGGTGCGGGTGCGGCACGGCATCCCATTCGGTGTGCGTATCGGCCTCAACTCCGGGGAGGTGGTGGTCGGTAGGATCGGCGACGATCTGCGCATGGACTACACGGCGCAGGGTCACACGGTCGGTCTGGCACAGCGGATGGAGGCGCTCGCCGAATCGGGGCACATCTGTCTCTCCGAGCACACGGCGCGGCTCGTCGAGGGCTACTTCCGGTTGCAGGACCTTGGACGCACCAAGGTCAAGGGCGTGGGTGAGCCAGTCGAGCTCTTCGAACTCGAGGGCATGGGCCGGGTGCGGACCCGCCTCGACGTCTCCCACGCGCGCGGCTTCTCGAAGTTCGTCGGACGTCAGAGCGAGATGGCCGCTCTGGAGGCGGCTCTCGAGCGGGCGATAGCGGGGAATGCACAGGTCGTCGGCGTGGTCGCCGAGCCGGGAACCGGCAAGAGCCGGCTCTGCTTCGAGTTCGTCGAGCGGCTCCGGGCGCCCTGGTGATCCCGGAGATCAAGGAGCGCACCGGGGTCGACTTCGAGTACGTGCCGAGCCTGCTCGGCGGCATCTTAAGCTCACGAACAACCGCTCGCCGGCGGAAAGCATGGCGGGCATCAAGAAATCGAGGCCCGAAGGTAATCGAAGCTGTCACGACTCGAGCTCGAACGATGCGCCCTCCGTTGCCGGGGTGATTTCGAGCGATGTCGTCGCGCCCCCCCGGCTCGAGAGCATACGGTCAAGGTCGGCGTCGGTGTGCGCCGGGTCGTGGTGAAACGGGACGAGGTGCCTCGCTCCGGCGAGCTCCGCGAAGCGGATGACGTCCTCGAAGGCGCTGTGCCCCCAGCCGACGTGATCGCGGTACTCCTCGGGACTGTATTGAGCGTCGTGGATGAGGAGATCGGCTCCCGCCGCGAGCTCGTAGCCGGACGTCCACTTGGCAGCGATTGGAAACTTCACCGCGCCGAGCGCCGGCTCGTGGTCCGGTAAATACGCGACGACTCCGTCGCGACTCGTGATTCGATATCCAACCGTGGGCCCGGGATGGCAAACGAGCATGGAGGCAATGCGAAATTCTCCGATCTCGACTTCGCTGCACGGCACTTCGTAGAGTCGTAACCGGCAGGCAAGGTCCCTCAAGCGCACGGGAAAGAGCGGTGGCGATAAATATCGATTGAGCCGCTCCGCAAGTGTGAGCGTGGTGCTTGCCGGCCCCCAGATATGGATCTCCATCCTTGGATCGTGAAGCGGCGCGAAGAAGCCGAGCCCTTGAATGTGGTCCATGTGGAGATGGGTGAGGAGGATGTTCACGCGGAAGAGCGTCTCCGGCAGTAAATTTCCGAGGCGGCGGATGCCGGTTCCGGCGTCGAGAACGAGGAGCGTGCCATCGCGACCGCGCACTTCCACGCACGCGGTGTTGCCGCCGTACCTCGCGGTCTCCGCGCCCGGCGACGCGAGCGATCCGCGCGTTCCCCAAAGGCGCACGTTCACGGAGATGCCTTGAGCCAGAAGAGAACGACCGCGCCTAGGAAACGATCCGCCTGGCCGACGAGCGGAAATGCCGTCGCTTCGATGTGGCGGCGAACGCCGTCGAAGCCTTTGATCCACAAGCTCCCGTGCGTGGCACGACGGTCGTTTAAGGCGACCATCAGCGGTACCGCGTCGGGTTCCAATGGGCGGCCTTGTTCGTCTGTCGGCTGGAAGACGGTCGACCACTCCTCGGGACTCATCTCGCCCGTCTCTTCGAACCGCTTGCCGAATATGATCTCCGCCGGCTCGTTGTAGAAAACGAGGGTGCCAAGGGAATCGACGATGAAGATTGGCATCGCCAGGTAGCTCGCAAGCTGCCGGAGCAAAATCATCTCGATCTGGTACTGAGCCATTGCCCTCGCGCCTTGCCGATCATAGTCCCAGCCACCGCTCGACGCGAGAATCGTTCGCACCGTCAACGAAGAAGCCGACTGGAGGCGATTGTAGGGCTCCAAACGATGCCCGACTCGACACGCACGACCGACCTGAGCGCCAAGAGAGATCGGAACTGGCCCACCCGTATTTCTCGCACGAGCTCCGGTGGTGGTGCTACGCGCCCCGCGCGAAACACACCACACTGATGGCGGTCGCCGGTCGGCGCGGATCGAGGTTGCGGTAGCCATGCCGCTGATCGGCACGGAATGCGAGGACGTCGGGTATGCCCCGGTCGGAGGGTACTCCGCGAGCTCGTTACCTCTGCGCGTCTGAACCCGCCCGTTCACCATGTAGTCGAGGACGGCGGGACCAAGCAGGTGACGAGGGGTGAAGGGACGGAGAGACCATGCCACGCCTTCGGCGATGAGAAAGAAGAGGACAGCGGCAGCGGCGCGCGCTCTCCGCGATTGTACGCGCTTTACGAGCAAAACGATCGCGGCGAACGCGAACGTCGCCAGAATGCTCGGGAGGTCCTGCGCGGCAAACGTCATCCAAGGAACCTGGTGGGGGCGCCGTATCCGGCATCGCGGCGCCCCGTTTCACCACCGAGCGTCATCGGAAGGGCGATTGATCGCGATCTCCGTCGACACGTCGACGGCCATGCGGTTCTCCTATTTCCAGTCGGCACGGGCCAGCGCGTAATGCAGCATCACCCCGAACGCACCGGGAGAACGACGCTCGATAGTCATACCCAGCCGCTCGAGCACCCGGATCGACGCCTGGTTGGGGACGTCAACGGCCGCACGCACCACCTCGAGCCCATGGGCGTTGAACGCCAGATCAAGCATCACGCGCGCCATCTCCGTCGCCAGGCCCAAGCCCCAGAACGCGGGGAGGAGCGCGTACATGACCTCCAGGACCGGCGGCTCGTGGTCGGGCCGGAAGCCGGCGAAGCCGATCACCTCGCCGGCGTCCCGACTGCGGGCCAGAAACAGGCCGAGGCTCCCCGCGGCGAAGCGACCCGCGCTGGCCTCGATCTCGGCGCGGACCCAGACCCGGTCGACCAGCGCGCCGTCGAGCAGGTATCGACGCACGTGATCGTCGCGAAACATCGCGATGAGTATCTCCTCATCGGCGGGCGAAAACGGGCTGAGGCGAAGCCGATCCGTCTCGACGGAGGTGAGGTCGATGGCGCCGGTCATCTCCAAGACCAATTCAAGACGTTCAGTATTCCACAGCTCGCGGTCGGCCCGCAGCGACCCGCCCATGGAAAAGATTCCGCTGGCGCGCCGGCGGATCGTGATCGAATCATCATGGGAGGACTCATGGCCGCCAACAAGAAGGACACGCCCAAGACGGTGGAGACTCGAACGCCGAGCAAGCCCGGCTGTCGGGCCAATGTCGACGCTCTGAAGTAGTCGCCATGAAGCCCGGTCGGAGAGCCGTGTACGGCGCCGGCCTCCGGCTCAGAGAGGCCTCGGTCCATCACGCGAAGGTGAGCCTTTGATGACGAGGTTTAGAGCCATGGAACTCACTGCGGTGTAGGATAGTTGGAGTTAAGGCCTTTCTTCACGTACCCCTCCCCGCGAAGTTCTTCTTCTTAATCTCGCCGTCGTTCCGCGGTTTGTGGACCTGTTCCTCTTCTGCAGCCGAACGTCGCGGGACTCGCTAAGCGTCTGGCGAGCAGAATGAATCTATCCTGTCTCGGTCGTTCGTCCTTCGGGCGCGCAATGCGCAATTCACCAAGCGGATGAGGCACGTGAACCAAGCGCAGATGTATGCACGACCGAGGTCAACGTCCGGGCCGAGCTGCGCAACGCTCTGAGGCTTCATTGGCCGGCGCTCCAAGGGTGGTATCCTGCGGCGATGACTGAGGTCCGAGTAATGCCATGCCGGCTACCGCGGAGACGAAACGCCTCGGCGCTTTCACCTCGAGGGGGAGACAATCGAGGTCACGGCGATCCTCGGTCGGTGGAAGGAGCCTGGCGCGCTTTTCTTCCGCGTTCAGGGTCGCGACGGTCGCGCCTACGTGCTGCGCAGGGATGAACAGGCGGGAGGCTGGGAGATTCCCGAGGTGGCGGGCTGACGGAAAGTCGAAGGGCTACGATGCAGCGCCCCCCGAGAGAGTCTAAGGCCGGCGGGACTCCTGAGCTCTGCGCCCGTCCGCCGATCCGGACTCCTCCCCGTTCTGTCCTCGACGTCCGAGCGCTCCTCTTGGTGGTTCCGCTGCCGGAACCAGATGGACCTTGCGCCCATCGTAGGGGCTCTCGAACTCCCGAATATCCGGATTGATCTAGGGGAGATCGGTGCCGAGCATCTCTCCGGTGCTGAAGAAGGGTTGCCCTCTGGCGCTGCAGGCGAAGCGCTCGAAGGCCACCGGCTCGCTGTACTCTGCGAGCTCGATCTCGCCGCGCTCAACCGCTCGCCGGAAGTTGGGCGCGAGGCCGAACTCCTCAAGCCCGACGTAGGAAGTTTCCACGCGCTTTACGCAGCCGGAGCCGATCAGGATGTCCAGATCGTCGGCGTGCACGTGGCCCACCACGGTGAGATCGCGGATCCCTCGCCGGATCAGCTCGTAGATGAAGGCCATGGGGTGGTTGTGCAGCGACATCCCGCCGAAGTGAACCCGCGCGCCGTCGGGGATCAACGCTGCGGCCTCGGCCAATGTGTGGAGCTTGATCTTGAAGTTGGGCATGGTCGCGACCTTTCTCAAGACGGTGCCCGATAGCGCGTGCAAGTGTACAAGGAGCTCCTTTAGCGGACGAGAGAGAAAGCGGCTACCGAAAGGAGAATCCCTGCCGTAGTACTTCGCACTGGAGGGCGATCATGGCCTTTAAGCTCGTCTTGATGCTCAGCGAAAACTGGACGCTGTTTTCGCCCCGCGACCTGCCCGCGCTGGTGCGGGCAGCCGCGGAGGCGGAGGATGCAGGCTTCGACGGTGTGCTGGTGAGCGAGCATGTCGCACTCGGGAGGGGCTCGAGCCAAGGACCCGCCAAGCGAAACCCCCGCGAGTTCGACGCGCCGGACAACCAGAGCCCGTCGAATCCGTGGCCGAATTCGCTCGTATTGTTGAGTGCCGTCGCTGCGGCAACCCGGCACTTGCGGCTGATCGCCGGAGCGGTCCTCGCGCCGCTGCGTCACCCGATTCTGCTCGCGAAGGAGCTCGGCACCCTGGACCTCCTGTCCGAAGGCCGCCTCGTCGTACTCCCCACGGTGAGCTGGCACGAGGCAGAGTACGCCGCGCTCGGCGTGCCGTTTCATCACCGAGGCGAGTTGCTGGACGAGCATCTCGCCGCCTGGAGCCTGCTCTGGCGCGAGAGCCCGGCTTCGTTTCGTGGCCGGCATTACTCCTTCACCGACGTCTACCTCGAGCCGAAGCCCTTCCGCGCGGGCGGCCCGGTCCTGTGGTTCGGCGGCAGCTCACTACACCCCCGGATGCTCCGCCGCTTGGTGACCTACGGCTCGGGATTCGCGCCGATGGCGGGGCCGAAGACCGAGGACCTCGAGCGCTTGGCGGCGGCGATGCGCGCCGCGGGGCGCGATCTGCGGGAGCTGGAGATCGTCGGCGGCATCAGCGGCAAGTTCAAAG
The DNA here is from genome assembly GCA_963712515.1 of uncultured delta proteobacterium. Lineage (GTDB taxonomy): Bacteria > Desulfobacterota > Binatia > JACPRU01 > JACPRU01 > CAVQIG01. The sequence continues at coordinate 423,478 of CAVQIG010000027.1, read as the reverse complement.
ACGCAAACGGGCTCGCGGACCTGGGCGAAGCGCTCGCGTACCTGCCGCGTCTGGTCGAGCGCGGCACCACCACGTTGATCGTCAAACCGTCACAGTTCATCGACGAGCCGCAGCAGATCGGCGCCTTCTGCCGAGAGCTCGTGCTGAGAGTCGCGGCCCTCTGATCACCTCAGCCCCCTTGGTCTGCTCGGTGGTCATGACCTGCGCCGGATTGATCGCCGTGACTCCCTTTCGGATCTCGAAGTGCAGGTGCGGGCCGCTGGCGAGCCCCGACTCGCCCGACAGCGCGGTCTTCTGGCCTCTCGAAACCCACTGGACCGTCTTGACGAGCGGCCTCCGAAGGTGGGCGTACACGGTCAGGAGCCCATCGATGAGGATGACGCCCCCACAGATAGCAGTGACAACTCGAGCTTCCGCGATTTCGTGGAAGCCGCAATGGAGAAGCTCGGGTTGACGCCCGAGAACGTCGCGGACGCGCTCAATTTGAAGCCCGAGGGCTTCCAGCAGTTACTCGACGAAGAACTGCAGACCAAGGCGGACTACCTTCCCCAGTTGTCGGCGGTCTTGAGGGTCCCTCTCGTGGAGCTCCGGTCGCGATTCACGCCGATGCCGATGAACGCGATCCACGCCTTGCCCAAGGCCTCTGATCCGTCCTCCGCCGTGGCCCAAGTGCAGAAGCTCGTTGCAGTGAAGCAGGCGGAGGATCCGAAGCTCTCCCACGCCGCCGCGGTCACGGCGGTCTTGAATCAGGATTCCGCTCTCTACCGCGCCTATGTGCAGGAGACGCGCGTCAAGGTCTGAAGGCGCAGTCGAAGAGGGGGCTATGAACGACGCAGCGCGCCCACGAGCGCACTCACGTCGGTGGCCGAAGTTTCTCTACCTCGCTGACGTATCACCCGATCGTGTGCCATTGGTCCTTCACCTCCGCAGAGGGAACCCATTCGGGCTGCGGCATGACTAGGAAGGTCGAGAGCGCCTGTACGTACGGTTCACACATCGCGCGCAGCGAAGCCAGCTCGGCGCCGGCTGCATCGGCCACCGGTAGCCGGACGGCACCCGCCGCGAGAAGGCTCTCCAGAGGTGGAAGCGCAGCAGCTCCAGGACGGGCACCCGGTCATCGGGGCCGATCCATTCGGACGCCTGTAGCTACTAGCCGTCAACCGAGCGATGGAACGACAGGAGGTTCGTCATGAAGGCGAGCGTTGTCGGGCTCACAGCTTTGGCCCTGCTTCTCGCGGGAGTTGCCTTCGCGGAAGAGACCTCCGAGGAGGCGTCGTCCCGCGCTTGGGGAAAAGAGCTCTTTTCGGTCCACTGCGCTCCTTGTCATGGCAAAGATGCGAAGGGTCGGGGACCGGTCGCGGCGGCGCTCAAGAAGCCGCCGAAAGACCTCACAAAGATCGCGGAGCGGAACGGCGGCACCTTCCCCGACGACGCCATCGAAGAAGCGATCGACGGCCGCCGCACCGTCGCCGCACACGGGAATCGCATCATGCCCGTTTGGGGTGATCTCTTCGAGCCGAAGAACGGGAAGTTCGGTGCGTCGATGCGGCTCCGGGCGCTTCGAACCTATCTGCATTCGATCCAGGAGAACCTCATCTCGGAACCACCGCGCTGACGGGAAGCTCCAGCGCGCTCGGCGTCCACTCACGAAACAGGTGTAAACCGATCCCCTCTTCTGGGTTTCGGCGTACGCCGAGGTGACGGGCGGTGGCGCGTGGGAAAGCCGGAGCGCCGTCATTCGAACGTCCGCACCGACGACCAAACCCGACTGTCTGCAGCGCTCGGAAGCTGGGCGGACTCGAGCAACGAGCTCGGGATCTCGGTGTCGAGCTTCACCGCGACCACGTCGATGACCGTGCTGGCCCCGCGCTGCTGATCTTCCATACGGATCTGCAATGGGATCGGCGCTCCGTCGACGGTGGTGATCTTCTCGAAGCGCTCGACCTTCCAAAGCCGGCCCGCCACGTCGTAGAAGTCTCGCTGCAGGCGCTGGAAGGAGTCTTGCGCAACCCAATCGACGACCCGGGAGTAGTGCCAGGTCTCGTCGCTCGTCTCTTCCACCTGAAAGCAATCCACTCCGTCGAGCTTTGCGGTTCCGAGGAGCTTGTAGGTGGGATTGGAGACCCCGAGTCCGAAATCGCCGAGTGAGAAGTCGGAGTTGAGAAGCGGCTCGTAGCGGTTGATTTCGGACAGCTTCCGCGCCCGACGCAGCTGTGGCAGGTACACCCAAAGCTGGTCGGTTTCCTCCGCAATGAGGTACGCGGTTCCCTTCGCATCTCTTGGATCGAGAATGACGATGAGGCGACGGATCCCGTCAGCGAGCTTCTTTCTCGCCTCTACGATCTCCCACGCGGTCACGTCGCCCTTGGACGTGCTGACATGAATCTTCATGCGGCGAACGCTCGGGCGGTCCGGAATGCTGACCGCCTGCATCTTACGCATGATCGTCGTCACGGCGGGGGTCTCGCCGGCGGACGCCAGCACTCCAGCTACGGCGGGCACTATGGCCAAGAGGAGAGCCAGGCCATTCGTTGGTGACCTACGTCTTGGTCCCGCGCTCCGGAGGGCTTGGCCGATGATGTCCATGTGTGTCTCCTTTTTTTCTGACTTCGACCTTCGCGCGGTGAACCACGCTACGGAAAAGCAAGCATCGTTCATGCCCCGAAGGCCACGGGCAGTCCCCCGGATTGTCGATCCTGACCGTAGTGTTTGCGGGGCTAGAACCCCAATTGGAGCTCTAGCCGTTTGGGGACGACTGGTTCGCGTTTCGACGATTCGCCTCCTCGCGCGCAGATCTTTGGGCGAACGGGCCGCGGGCAAGCCATGCCCGAGGCGCTTTATGGGCGTCTTCTTGGCTTTGCGGCGGACACCTCGCGAGGCTGCCAGGTCGCGAGCAGGGTCCGATCGTCCGACCATACGTAGGACGTGCGGCCCCCGAAGGCCTTCTTGAGCTCGTGGGTGATCCGGTGCGCGAGCTTCTGGGAGGTGGTGAGCACCTCGAGGACATCCTCTCGGCGCTCGACCGACACGACCCGCCGCTCGGGCTGCGTGAAGGCGGCTCGGGCCGCAACGTTCTGGATGCGCCGGCGGATAGCGTCCTCGTCTACCGGGGCACCGCCGCGGATGAGGATCCTCCCGAAGTACTCCTCGCCCCCCATCTGCTGGCACGCGGGACACACCACCCACGCGGCCCGCGCCAGCAAGGAATCGCTCACCGCGTGGTCGCGCCGCCACGTCCGGCGCGAGAACATCGCGCCGCAGCGCTCGCAAACCGCACCCTCCCGCGGGCGACCTGCTCTTGCCTCGACGGGGCGCACCTTCGCGCTTCCCGAGCCGCGGCGATTGAGACTCCGGATGAGGCCCTTACCCTTGTCCATTTCCACCTACCCTTTCTCTTCCGCCAAGATCATCGTCACGGTCCCGGATAATGACCGGCCCCCGGTTGTCGTACCAGTGCCTGTATTGGAGCCTGCCACACGATGAGCGCAGCGGCGAATTGCACCGCGGCGCGCGCACGTACTTATCGAAAACGAGAGCGGAAAGTTGCGCGGCGCCTTCACCGAAGGTTACGGCTGGATGCGCGGAGTCGACACGATAGCGCTGGGTCTATTCGTCGCAGTCGTCGGAGCTACACCGCCCTTTGCCAGCGCAACCGACGGACCGTCCTATGCCTGGCTCACCACGCTTCGCCAGGGATCTCCCGAAGGCGCGGCGGATCCAGATCGCACGCGAGATGGTGCTCCGACCGGAGACGGACCAAGACGATCAGGAGGCTCGAGCGGTCGCGGGAGATCGCGGTGCCGGTCTGATCGGTCCAACGTCCAGATTCCCTCGAGATTCCTTCTCGTTGTCACCCACCTTTTCGCCGGCAGTAGCCGGAGGCGATTCGTGCCTCCGGTTGCTGCCGGCCCCGCCTCTCTTTTTTTTGCCTCCGGCGCAGCGCCTGTTGGCCCTTGCACCGCTCAAAGCGCGCCCGCAGCTACTCGCTCAATGTGATGGTGGCGGCGACATCCCTCTGGTTCCGGGAGGAGCCGACGCGATTCTTCAGATGAGGTCGCCGAGGCACACCGCCGTATCGCGTCGCGACGGTCTCGAGAGCAAGCTCGTCCTGTGGCCCACCTCCCGTCGCGACGGACCGGCTGCCGCCTCGTGCGAGCCGGCCAACCTCCGTCCTGCCCGCGCGACCTGAGCGGCAAGCGTCAGCCCGTTCATCGCTTTGCCGGATCGCGATCAACGCGCGGCGGATCGCGCGGCCCGCGTAACGTTGGACTACGCTAGATCGGCAGGAATACCGCGGCTGCCACCGTTTGCAACGCGCGCCGAATTATCCGGTTGGTTCGCTGGGCCGCAATCTCCGCCATCACGTCCTGGTACGCAATCATCTTGCCGAACTCGCGCTCGAACGAGAGATTGACTACATCGCCGCTCGCTTTGTTCGACACGAGCAACGGCTCGCCGCGCGCGTCGCGGGCATCGGCGAGCTTCCATGCGGCAATCTCGATGTTGCGCGCCGAGTTGTAGAGCTTCTGCGCATTGAGGGTGTCCGTGAGGTAGAACTCAGTCTTTCCGTTGTAGGAAAGAAAGATCATGCTCGCGAGCCCGACGCCGAACGCGAACACCCGGTCTCCCGTGTATTCCGGCTTGAGGGCGAGCACGATCGCGTCGGTCCCGCGAACGTTGCCGAGCGAGGCGAAGCGGAATTGCGCCTGTGCGTCGAACGCGCGCGCCATGGCCGCATCCACGCTGGCGTAGTTGCCCTTGCGCAGTTCGCGAGGATTTCGCCGATAGAGCTTTTCCATCAGCAGGCGGGCCGATGCCAGGCACTCCTGGGCATGAGATTCGGCGGCGACGTCGATGTCGGCCTTCGCGATGTCGGAAGGCTTGAAATCGCGCTCGACGGGCTGCAGCCGCTTGCCGGTGCTCGGCGCCGCCGGCGGGAACACCGCCGCCGTCGAGCATCCCACGACGAGCGCGCAGGCGGCCACGGTGCAGCAAGCAAAAATAATTCGCGACCGCCCGTGTGACGTTCCCCGCGTGGTGATGTGCTGCGGGAAACGGCGCTCGGTCATCTGCGCGATTCGCGCGAGCTCGTGGCTGAATTCCTCGGTGACCCTCAAGCTGCGAGACCCTCGAACCAGCGAATAAATGGAAAGCTAGCGACTGGTCGTATCGGGACCGATCTCACACGGATGGCACACGCGGCCGAAAGAATGCAAGCCATCTGCCCGGATTCGAACCGCCAACCTGCCGGCCTGCCTTGCGCATGTTCACCACGCTGGGGTCAGAGCCTTCCGCCGCAGCCCGACAAAGCTGGGCGTGCGCCACGGGAGCCCGGATTCGCTGGGCTGCACCGTACGGTCTAACGGTGAATCTCGTCGGCTCGCCAGCGTGCTGGTGTTCCGATCGGCCATCCCTGCTTGAAGCGCGGCGCACCAAGGGTCTATTCGAGAGCATCAGCTCTCGGCCTCGGCCCTCAGGCCAGGAACCATGCGCTGCACATCCTGCGGTTTCGAAAACGCCAGCGGCATAAAGTTCTGCGGTGAGTGTGGGGCACCACTGAAGCTCAAGTGCCCGAGCTGCGGGTTCGCGAACGCGGTGTGGCGAGCGGAACTAGCCGAGGCCCACCGTCTCTTCACCGAGACGGGTGCGACGGGACATGCGGCGCGAGTCGCGCGCTCGCTTCAGGAGCACGGCACGTGAGCTTCCTGGAGACGGTCGAGCGGGCCCGCACTTTCTTGGAGCGCCATCGCCGCGTATCCCTGCGCGCGCTCCGCCGGGAGTTCGCGCTCGATGCGGAGACGCTCGCCGAGCTGAGTGAGGAGCTGGTGCAGGTCCAGCGCGTCGCCGCCTTGAAGGGCGACGTTCTCGTGTGGGCGGGTGAAGGGCCTGCCGCCGCTGCGCCCGCCAGCGTCCCGCCGCCTCCACGTGACCCGCGCTCGTACACTCCGAAACATCTCGCCGAGAAGATCCTGACCTCGCGCGCCGCTCTCGAAGGCGAACGGAAGCAGGTCACCGTACTCTTCGCGGACGTGAAGGGCTCGATGGATTTGTCGGAATCGGTCGATCCCGAGGATTGGCACCGCATCATGGATAAGTTCTTCCGGATCCTCGCCGACGGCGTTCACCGCTTCGAAGGAACCGTAAACCAGTACACGGGTGACGGGATCATGGCGCTCTTCGGTGCGCCGATCGCGCATGAAGATCACGCACAGCGCGCGTGTTATGCGGCTCTTCACCTCCAGCAGGAGCTCAGGCGCTACGCTGACGAGATTCGCCTCAAGCACGGCCTTGGGTTCTCGGTCCGCATGGGCCTCAACTCTGGCGAAGTCGTCGTTGGAAAGATCGGCGACGATCTGCGGATGGACTACACCGCACAGGGGCACACAGTCGGTCTCGCGGCGAGAATGGAGCAGATGGCGGATACCGGGAAGGTGCTTCTCACGGGCCACACGGCGAAGCTCGTCTCTGGCTACTTCTCGCTCCGAGACCTGGGTGAAACCCGCATCAAAGGGCTGAACGATCCAACGCACGTCTTCGAGCTCGAGGGTGTCGGCCGGGTGCGGACGCGTCTGGACGTATCGCGCACACGCGGCTTCACGAAGTTCGTCGGACGGAGCAGCGAGATGGCCGCTCTGGAGGCCGCGCTCGAACAAGCGATTTCCGGAAACGCGCAGGTCGTCGGCGTGGTCGCCGAGGCGGGAACGGGGAAGAGTCGCCTGTGCTACGAGTTCGCTGAGCGCTGCCGGTCACGCGGTATCGCCGTCTACGAGGCGCACGGATTGTCGCACACGAAGCTGGTCCCCTTTCTCCCGATCCTGGAGCTGTTCCGCGCCGTTTTCCGAATTACCGAGCAGGATGGCAACGAAGCGGTGCGGGAGAAGATCGCCGGGCGAATGCTGCTGCTCGACGAGACGCTTGCCCAAGGGCTGCCCCTCATGTTCGACTTCCTTGGCGTGCCCGATCCCGAGCGGCCCTCTCCGTCTCTCGATCCAGGGGAGCGTCAGCGGCAGTTCCGCGACCTGATCCATCGGCTCGCGCGCGCACGCAGCGCCCGCGAACCAGCCGTACTGCTCTTCGAGGATCTCCACTGGTTCGATCGGGCGAGCGAGGAATACGTCGAGAACCTAGCCATCGAGATCGCGCCCGGCAACCGCACGCTCGTGCTCCTGAACTTCCGCCCGGAGTACCACGCGCAGTGGATGCAGCGGTCCTACTACCAGCAGCTTCCGCTGCTACCGCTCGGTCCCGAAGCGATCAAGGAGCTCTTCGCCGATCTGCTCGGCACGGATGCGTCGCTCCACCGCCTCCGCGAGCTCATTCAAGAGCGCACGGGGGGCAATCCCTTCTTCATAGAGGAGATCGTCCAGTCGCTAGTTGAGACGGGCGCTTTGGTTGGAACGAGAGGTGCGCACCGCCTTGGCAAGCCCGCAGAAGAGATCGGCGTTCCCGCAACCGTGCAGAGCGTCCTCGCAGGGCGGATCGACCGCCTGCCCGAGCGGGAAAAGCGACTGCTCCAGACGGCGTCGGTGATCGGAAAAAACTTCTCCGAACCGATACTGCGGCGCGTGGCAGATCTCGGCGATGGAGACTTGCCCGCCGGTCTCCATGCGCTCACGAGCGCCGAGTTCCTATACCAGGAGGCGCTCTATCCGCAGGCCGAGTACGCCTTCAAGCACCCGCTGACACAGGAGGTCGCCTACCGCTCCCAGCTCGCGGAGCGAAGAGCCCACGTCCACGGCGGGGTCGCGCGCGCGATTGAGGAAGTCGACTCAGGGAAGCTCGACGAGCGTGCGGCGCTTCTCGCCTACCACTGGGAGCATGCGGGCAAGGCTCGGGAAGCGGCGAAGTGGCATCAGCGGGCGGCTGAGTGGGTGGGACTCAACAATGTTGCCGAGGCGCTGCGGCACTGGCAGAGCGTCCGGCAGCTCCTGGACACGCTCCCCGAGACGCCGGAGAGCCTCGCCGAGAGAGCAGCGGTGCGCGCCCAGATCATGACCTATCTTGCTCGTCTGGGCGATGTTGAGGACCAAGCGACCTCTATATTCCGAGAAGGACGGGAGCTCGCGACCCGGTGCGGCGACCCTCATGTGATGAGCCAGGTCCTGAACGGCTTTGGCCTGCTCCGAACCCTCGCCGGGGCCGTCACAGAGGCCCTGGACCCGCTCCTCGAGTCGGTCAGGCGCGCCGACGAGACGGAGGACATAGGCCTGCGAGTGGGCGTTCGGTACGGCCTGTCCACTGCCTATTTTCATGCGGGCCGGCTATGCGAGGGCCTTGCCACCGCAGAGGAAAGTCTTCGGCTCGCTGGGGGAGATCTCGATCTCGGCGTCGACCGAATCGGGTTCAGACCGAGCCGCGGGCTCTCGTGGTTGCACGGCGCTACCCTGAGCCTGACTGGGTGTCCTCGCGAGGGTGCAACCGAGCTCGACCGGGGGATCGATCTCGCTCACACATTGCAGCAGGAGGCGATGCTTTCCGTCGCGCACGCCTGTCACGTCGTTCGCTGCGAGGTCACGGGCGAAGCAGTGCCAGCCCTAGCGCACGGCCGGGAGGCGGTCGGCTGCGCAGAGCGGACGAGCAGCCAGATTTCGCGAATCTTCGCCCATGTCAGCCTCGGGCTTGCGAACGTCTTGAACGGCGAATGGCAAGATGCGCTCGAAGTTCTGGGAACGGCCTTGACGATCGGAAGGGAACGTCGGCTTTCGGTATTCGAAGGCGGCGTGCTCGCGGTGATGGCGGCGGCGCATCTCGGCCTCGGTGATCGCTCAAGGGCCCTGGCGCTCGCGGACGAAGCGATCGAAGTCTGCCGCCGACGCGGCACCCGACTCTGGGAGTTCTCGGCTCTACTCAACCGGATGCGTGCTCTCCGCGAGATCCAGGGCGTCCAGGCGACGAGAGACATCGAGGCAACGCTCGCCGAAGCCGCCACCTGGCTCGAGATGTCGGGCGCAAAGAGCTACGAGCCGTTCCTCCATGTCGAGCGCGCCGAGCTCGCCCGACTGAAGGGCGACGAGACCACCCGCCAGCGCGAGCTACGCGAAGCGCACCGCCTGTTCCTCGAGATCGGCGCGCCGATCCGCGCCGAGCAGGTCGCGAAGGAACTGGGCTCGTGACCTGCACCGCCTGCGGCTTCGACAACCCCGCGAGCGTGAGGTTCTGCGGGAGCTGCGGGCGTCGTCTCGCTGCGGGATGCTCGAGCTGCGGCGCAGAGAACCCCCCGGGCTTTCGATTCTGCGGTGAATGCGGGAAGCCGCTCGCCGAGGCGACGGAGCCAGCGCCGCGACCGGACGCTCGCTCCTACACCCCAAAACATCTAGCCGAGAAGATCCTGACGTCGCGAAGCACGCTCGAGGGCGAGCGCAAGCAGGTCACGGTGCTCTTCGCCGACGTGAAGGGCTCGATGGATCTCGCCGAGCAGGTCGATCCCGAAGAGTGGCATCAGATCATGGATCGGTCCTTCCACATCCTCAGCGACGGCATTCACCGCTTCGAGGGGACGGTCAACCACAGTACAGCGGCGATGGAATCATGGCGCTGTTCGGCGCGCCCATCGCGCACGAGGACCACGCGCAGCGGGCGTGTTACGCGGCGCTGCACCTGCGCGACGCGCTACGCCGCTATGCGGACGAGCTGCGCATCGGCAAAGGGATCAGCTTCGCAGTACGCATGGGCCTCAACTCGGGCGAGGTGGTGGTCGGCACGATCGGCGACGACCTATGGATGGACTACACGGCCCTCGGTCACACGGCGAGCCTCGGGGCGCGGATGGAGTAGATCGCGGAGCGTGTGCCCATCGGCGTCACGGGCGCCTCCCCTGACCACTCGGAGTTTCGAACGCAAATCGCAAAGGAGGCCGCTATGCACATGAACGTGAAACCCATCCCGACGCTCGACCCCCGGATCAACGAGATCCGCGCGCTCACGGCGCAGATCGTCAACCGCGAGATCCTGCCCAACGAGCGGAAGCTCTGGGCAGGGTGGCGGGAAGGCGCGACGCAGGAAGATCGACACGTCGCCCGCGAGCTCCGCGAGTCGATCAAGGAGAAGGTCAAGCAGGCGGGCCTGTGGGCGCCGCATCTCCCGCCGGAGTACGGCGGTGCCGGCCTCGGGTTCCTCGAGCACGCCTACATGAACGAGGTGCTGGCCTACAGCATGGGCGCGGCGGCGCTGTTCGGCGTGGTGGCGCCCAACTCGGGGAACCAGAAGATCCTGCTCAAGTACGGCACCGAGGAGCAGAAGCGGAAGTGGCTGGTGCCGCTCACCGAGGGGAAGATGGAGTCCGGCTTCTCCATGACCGAGCCCGACTCGGCCGGCTCGGATCCGCGTTCGATCAAGACCACCGCCCGCCGCGACGGCGACCAGTGGGTGATCAACGGGCACAAATGGTTCACCTCGAACGGGTTTCGCGCCGACTTCCTGATCGTCATGTGCCGCACCGAAGGGCAGCGGCGACGACAACGGCCGCATGACGCAGATCATCGTGCCCAAGGACACGCCGGGCGTGCGCATCGTGCGCGGCGTCGAGATCTGGGGCCGGCCGAGCGACCACTGCGAGATCACCTACGACGACGTGCGCGTGCCGCTGGAGAACCAGCTCGGGCGGGCGGGCTCTGGCCACCAGGCCGCACAGGACCGCCTCGGGGCGGGGCGCGTCTATCACTGCATGAACTCGATCGGGCAGATGTGGCGGGCCTTCGACCTGATGGTCGAGCGCGCCACCATGCGCGAGGTGCACGGCGGCAAGCTCGAGACCAAGCAGTTCATCCAGGGGTTCATCGCCGACTCCTACATCGACATCCAGGCGGCGCGCCTCATGACCATCCACTGCGCCGAGCGCATGGACAGCGGCGCCGACGCGCGCACGGACATCTCGGCGATCAAGATCTTCGTCCCGGCGGCCTACGAGCGCGTGGTGGACCGGGCCATCCAGGTGTGGGGCGCGGCGGGCGTCTCGGGCGACCTGCCGCTCGCCGCCATGTACCAGGGCGCGCGGACGCTGCGGCTCGCCGACGGCCCGGACGAGGTCCACAAGATCCTGATCGCGAAGAACGTGCTGGCGCGGTACCACGCGGGCGAGAGCTGGGACTTCGGAAACTGACCGCGCTGGTAAGGAGATGGAAGGAATCAAGCGTGTCCGTAAAGCGCTCGGCCTCAGCCTTTCAGAAACGGGACGCCGTGCCGGTCTTCTTCCGGAGGCGGTTGCCCGCGCGGAGCGTAGGGGGCAGGATCCGCGTGCGTCCACGGTAGCTGCGATCGCTAAAGCCTTGGGTGTTCCGGTGTGCGAGCTCTTCGACGAGAGCGGCCATGGAAGACGAGCGCGCAAAAAAACTAAACGGAAGGAGCGCGGGATCTTTCAGCGGCATGACGCGCGATGCGCGAGGCCGGCCTCGGGGTGCTCCTGTCCTTGGTGGGCTCTCTACTTCGACGAGAAGGGTCGTAAACACCGCGAGAAGATCGGACCGAAAGGTTTGGCAATTAAGGTCTACCAAAAGCGTAAGAACGAGATCGCCGAACGCCGATTTTTCCCGGAGCGTATCGGGCGGCGCGACGTCCTTCTATCGGTGATGATCGACGATCATCTGAAGAGGATCGAGCACACGCATAGGAGCTACAGTGAGCCCGCCTTATTCACCGACTGAACGGTTCTGAAAACATTCCGCGCCTCTCTCAACCGTGCTACAAGCGGTTTTGCGAGAACGCACTGTAGGCGGTGAGGAGGGGCGGTATGGGTGAAGCGAATCTCTCTCTTTTCCGGGCGAAATTCAACCAGTCGTTGCGAATCGAGGCGCGGCCCGAGCGACTGACCTCGGACGCTGGGGCCGTCTTGCTGCGGGAGGTGATGGAGCGGCTCGGGATCGTCGATTGGATGACGAGCCGTCTGGTCGATCGACGCGATCCGGAGCTGATCACTCACCCGCTGTCAGAGTTGGTGCGGACCTCGCTTGTGCTTCTGGGGCAAGGATGGAGGGATCACGACGACGCCGATCGGCTGCGCGACGACGCGGTGTTTCGCCTGGCGGTGTCTGACCGTCGTGGGGTGGGACCACTGCAGATGCGGCCGCCCGAGGAGCGGGCGCGCGATAACAATCCCGAGGTGCCCGACGGGCTCGCTTCGCAACCGACGCTGTCGCGACTGGTAGCGATGCTCGCCCAGGGCGGCAATCGGCAGGTCGTGCGCCGCTCGCTGCTGGAGCTTGCCGCTCGACGCAATCGCGTCGGACGAAACGGCCACCGGTTCCGCCACCTGACCGTGGACCTCGATTCGCTGCCGATCGAGGTCGAGGGTCATCAGCCGGGATCGGCCCACAACGGGCACTACCATGCGCGGATCTACCATCCGCTGATCGCCAGCGTCGGCGAGACGGGGGATTTGCTCGACGCAAAGCTGCGCGACGGCAACGCCCACACCGCCGCGGGTGCCGCCGACTTCCTCCTGCCCCTGCTCGACGAGGTGGAGCACAAGCTCTGCCAGGTGGCGGCCGTGCGGATCGATGCCGGATTTCCCGACGAGGAGCTGCTCTCGGCTCTCGAGAAGCGCGGGACCCCGTACGTGGCGCGCTTGCGCAACAACGCTGTGCTTGACCGGATGGCCGCACCGTATCTCAGCCGGCCGCCGGGTCGGCCCCCCGCCGAGCCCCGCACGTGGTGCTACGAGCTTGACTACCGGGCTGAGCCGTGGTCCCGCCAGCGCCGTGTCGTGCTCGTGGTGATGGAGCGCTCCGAGGAGTTCTTTCTCCATCACTTCTGGCTGGTCACGAGCTGGACGCCCGAGGAGACGAGCGCCCACGCCCTGCTCGATCTCTATCGCCAGCGCGGCACCGCCGAGGGGCACATGGGCGAGCTCGATGAGCGTGCTCGACCCCGCGCTCTCCTGCTCGCCGCGGGCGAAGAGCCACTACCGCGGTCGGCCGCTCGAGACCAGTCTGGTCGCCGGAGATTCCTTCGCCAACAACGAGGTGCGGCTTCTCCTCAACGTGCTCGCCTACAACCTCGTGCACGCCGCGCGCGTCCTTATGGAGAAGGCCACCGGTCAAGGATGGGGCCTCGCCCGATTCCGCGAGGTGATCCTGCGGGTCGCCGGCCGTGTGCTCGTGCACGGTCGCCGTGCCGTGCTGGTCCTCGGCGAAGGCTCTGCTGCTCTCTGGCGCACTCTGTGGACGCGAGTCCGCGCCCTCCACTACGCGCCGACCTGACGAAGCACTGCGCCGAGTTCCTCGAACCATCCACTCGCCGGCGCGCGCTACCGCGTCGAAGCGTCGCTGTGTCTCGAGCGTCACCATCCGCCTTGCTCTGCTCCCCGTCGACCTTCGCTCACTCAGTCAGTGCCCTCCCGTCGATAGGCATCAGCAAATGACACTCCCCTACATTCGCTATATCTTCGCCCCGTGGCCCGCTCAGTCGTCAGTCGGTGAATATGACGGGGTGAGTGCAAACGCTACGGGGACCTCTGGAAGGAAGAGTTCCGTGGACGGTCGCTGAGAGAGATCAACCCGGGGGACATCGAGCGCTACAAGGCGCGGCGCCTCAGCGGTGAGCTGAGGGCCAAGGACACGCGGAAGGCGAGGCGACACAAGCAGCGAGTAGTGGTAGCGACCGTCAACCGAGAGATGAGCTTCCTCCGCCGCGTCTTCAACGTGGCGATCGAGGATGGCTTGCTCGACGCGAATCCTGTCAAGCCGAAGCTCTTTGCCAAGGAAAACAACGCGCGTGTCCGCTACCTCACCGAGGACGACGAGAAGCGGCTGCGGGAAAGGCTCGGCGAGGACGAGTGGCCCAAGGTTGCAATCGCCATCCACACGGGTCTCCGGCGTGGGGAGCAGTTCGGGCTTCGCTGGGAACATGTGGACTTCACGACAGGGGTGATCACCGTCCCACGATCAAAGAGCGGTGAAGCCCGTCGTATCCCCATGAACGACACGGTCCGAGAGTTGCTCCGTACCCTCCCGAGCCGGCTCAAGAGCGAATGGGTATTCCCGAGCGGGACCGGCGAGACGGCGCTTGACGCGAAGAACTTCGTGAGCCGAGTGTTCCTACCAGCACTCGTCGAGGCGGAGATCGAAAACTTCCATTGGCACGACCTGCGGCATAGCTTTGCTTCCCGGCTCGTCATGCGCGGAGTCGACCTTCGGACCGTGCAGGAGCTGATGGGGCACGAGTCCTACGAGATGACTCTGCGCTATTCCCATCTCTCGCCGAGCCACCAACTCGAAGCGGTCCAGCGCTTGAACGAAAACCGAACTGACACCACTACTGACACCAAGCCTGAAGAGGCCCGCGCGGCCATCGGAAGCGGAGCCCCCAAAGCGACAGAAGCCCCTGATTCCTCAGGGGCTTCTTCGAGAGCGGGCGACCGGGGTCGAACCGGCGACGTCCAGCTTGGGAAGCTGGCATTCTACCGCTGAATTACGCCCGCGTGGCGGCACCAGCTGCGTCGGCTGCCTTCGAGAAGCTTATGCTTCCGTCGCGGGGCGAAATCAATGGTCGGAGCGCAGTGGATTTGGTACTCGACCGTACCGATGGCTCGCGTCGCCCGCGCGGTTCGCCCGCACCTCACCCACGTCGCTCTTTGGACGTCAGACGTCGGGCGTTCGGTCGACTTCTATCGCAAGTATTGTAACCTCGAAGTCGTCCACGATCGCGTCGAGCCGGACGGCGGGCGCGTCATGTGGGTCGGAGAATCGCCAGCTCGCTCCCGCTTCGTGATCGTTCTGATCCAGCATCCGGTCGAGCACTCGGCGCCCCAGTCGTTCGCACATTTCGGATTCTCGTGCGCGAGCCGGCAGGACGTGGATGAGCGCGCCGCGGTCGCGCGGGCAGATGGCGTCTTGGAGCTCGAGCCCCGAGATGCGGGCGCGGTCGTCGGCTATTTCTGCATGCTGCGCGATCCGGATGGCAACTCGGTGGAGTTCTCCTTCGGCCAGGCCTTGGGCCCCCCACGCGCCCCTCACCGCCGCGCGGGGAGACCGCGGCGCTCCCTCACGCCGCGTGGACCGAAAGCAAATTGAGGATCCCCTCGCTCGGATGCTCTCGGAAGCGGATCAGCGCCCGCCTCATGCGGCGGGCGTCGATCTCGAACAGCTCGCAGAGGTTCGAGAACGCGGTGATGGCGTCCGAATTCGGGCGAAAGATCCAACGCTCGACTTCCCGGAAGGTGAGGCTCGTCGTCGAGCCGCGCAGGATCTCCGCGCAGTAAGCCTGAATCCCGTCCGTGAACACGGCCCAGAGCAGGCTGAACTCCCCAGTCCGGTTGGCAACGCCGCTGACCTTGAGCTGCTCCGGAAGAATGAAATCCGCCTCGAGCAACGAGTTTGGGTTCCATCCCCTGCCGGAACCGACGCCAGACATTCTCGCTTCTTCTCCCTGTCTCCCGGTCGCCCTTCGCCGGCGAGAATTGCGAAATGCGCGCCAGCGAGGTCGTGGGGATGGCGAGGTCGGAAGCTCTCGGAAAGTCAGGGGCTATCGCGTGAGCGATGTTTCATTGCGGCGAGAAACGATGAGCAAAATTTGATACTTTGAAACGTCGTGACACTTCCTCGACTATGGGGTTCTGTGACGGAGCCTCTAGCAGACCTCATCGAACGCTTAGGTGCCGCTTTTCGTCGCTATCGAATCCGGCGCGCATCGGCTTGCTTGCGATGTGGAAGAACCGCATCAGTTACTTGCAGTGCATGTGCCGCTCGCGTCTGTAACCGTTGCTGGCTCCTGTCGATCGAAACGGGGGCGGCAGCATCACTCTGCCTCGATTGCATCGCTCCTGGATCGTCAAACCGCGTTTCCGAGGCACGACTACCGCCCTCGGATCTCTTCCAAGCTGGCGGGCGAACCCTGCTTGGCGCCTTGGCAGCCGCGGCTGGCGTCCTCTACTGGGAGCGGGGTTGGGCAGGTCCCTGGATTCTGGTGGGGACGCTCCTCCAACCCGCGGTATTGCTAGGGCTGGTTCCGCTGACATTGCTGCTCGGAACGCTGCGGATCGGGATTCTCCGCGCGTTGCGAACGATCGTCAGCGAGCATCGATCTCCTTCAGCAGACCGTCGGCCTCCTTCGTAGAGTCCTCGTCGCCGGCCGCGCGAGCGAGCTCGCGGGCACGTTCGGCCTCCGTCCGGGCCTCGGCGACACGGCCCTTCTTCCAATCGTACTGCGCGAGCCTCAGCACCGGCTTTACCCACTTCGGGTCGAGCTCGGCGGAGCGTCGGAGCGCCTGCTCGCCTTGCGTCTCTGATCCGCCGAGCAGGCGCGGCAGACGCATCAGCATCTCGCCCTTGGCTTCCCATGCATGAGCGTGCCCGGGATCGAGCTCGAGCGTCTTGTCCAAGAGCTGCTTCAGCTCGCTGACGGACCTCGCCTGCGCTACGACGCTCGTGCGCTCGGACTTTCGCCCGAGGTTGACGAATTGAGCGTAGTACGCGTCGGCCAAGCTCGGATCGATTTCGATTGCCCGCTTGGCGAGCGCGATGCCGCTGTCGTACGTAGCATCCCAGTCGTTCGCGAGACGATCGGCCTTGTGACACTCGATGAAGGACGCGTCCGCGAGACTCTGGGCCTCCGCCCTTCGGCTATCCGCGCCGACGCTCAGAGCGGCGGCGGAGCAGAGGGCGCCTAGTACAGCACAGACAACGGTCAACCCGCCACTCGGGCTCCGGGGCACGATCCGAGTTCTAGCAGCGCCGCGAACGCCGGTCGATTCCGAATCTTGCCCCCGCTGGCGGCTTCGCATAGGACGCGGGAAGCCATGAAGTACACCGTCCTGATCAAGCAGGTTCCCGACGTCTCGCAGATGCAGTTCGACCCCGAGACCCGTCGATTGCGCCGCGAAGGGGTGCGTCTCGAGGTCAGCTCGTTCGACATCCGCGCGTTGTTGCGGGCCCTGGAGCTTCGGGCGCTAACCGGTGGAGACGTCGTGGCGCTGACGATGGGCCCGCCACAAGCACGAGAGGCCCTCGTACATTGTCTCGCGCTCGGCGCCGATCGTGGAGTGCATCTCGTGGATCCCGTCCTCGCCGGATCGGATACCCTTGCGACGGCGCGCGCGCTCGCGCTCGCCCTCCGTCGAGAGGGCTTCGACCTCGTGCTCTGCGGCAAATCGAGCGTCGATGCCGAGACCGGCCAGGTTGGACCCGAGGTCGCCGAGCTCCTCGATCTGCCGCAGGTGACCGCCGTCCGCCGGCTCGATCTCGACGCGGGTCGCGGTCGGTTGAAGGTCGAGCGCGAAACCGATGCGGGATTCCAGACCGTCGAATGTCAGCTGCCGGCGCTCGTGAGCGTGACCGAGGACATCGCCGCCGAACGCTTTCCGAAGCGCGCCGAGAAGGAAGCGGCGAAAGCCAAACCGATCACCGAGCTAGCCGCACGCGACCTTTCCGAAGATAGCCGCATCTTCGGGGTCGCCGGTTCGCCGACGCGCGTCGAGGGCTTGCGGTCGGTAGAAGTGAAGCGCGAAGCGCGGCTGTTCGAAGGCGATCTCACCGAAAGCGTGCAGAGGCTCGCCACTGCTTTGATCGAGCGGGGAGTCTTTGGGCCGCAAGCAAAGGATCGCAGCGCCGTTGACCCTGTGCCCCGTCGAGCCACTGATCCCTCGAAGGCGCTCTGGGTGGTTGCCGAGGTGCTCGACGGTCGTTTGCGCCGTGTGAGCCTCGAGCTTCTGGGGAAGGCCGTCGCGCTTTCCGCCCAAAGCGGTGGCCCCGTCTCGGCGTTGCTGCTCGGTCACGGTGTCCGTGCGCACGCCCGCGAGCTCGCAGCGTACGGGGCCGAGCATGTCCTCGTCTGCGACGACCCGCTGCTCGCCGACTATTCTACCGATGCCTACACTGCCGTGCTCACCGAAGCCATCCGCGACCGCCGGCCGCGTTCGGTGCTCGTGCCCTCGACCGCATTCGGCCGGGATCTCGCCCCTCGAATCGCCGCCCGGCTCGGCCTCGGCCTGACGGGAGACGCGATCGATCTCTCGCTCGACGAGGAGGGCCGTCTCGTCCAGTGGAAGCCCGCGTTCGGGGGACAAATCGTGGCGCCGATCCTGTCGAGCACCCTCCCAGAGATGGCCACCGTACGCCCCGGAATGCTGGAACCGATCAAGCGAGACCCGAATCGTCTCCCGGTCGTTGAAGAGCTTCGCATCACCCAGGCGCCTGCGATTCGTACGCTCGTGACCGAGTCGCGAACCGAGCCGGGGGTGGAGCGAGCCGCCGCGTTGGACGAATGCGAGGTGGCGATCGGCGTCGGTATGGGGGTTGGTGGGGTGGAGAATCTGGAGAAGCTCGAGCCGCTCGCGGCAGCCCTCGGCGGAGCCGCGATCGCGGCCACCCGGGACGTCGCCGACGCCGGCTGGCTGCCGCGCCAGCACCAGGTCGGACTCACCGGACGAGCGATCTCGCCCCGGCTCTATGTGGCGATCGGTGTCCGCGGGGCATTCGAGCACATGGTCGGCCTGCGCAAGGCCGGAACGATCGTGGCCATCAACAAGAGCCCGAAAGCCCCGATCTTCCAGCAATCCGACTTTGGGATCGTGGCGGAATGGTCTGCCGCGGTGCCGCTTCTCGCCCGCGAGATCGAGACGGTCAAAATGGCCCGCGGGTGATGACCAGGTGCCGCCGAGCGACGATCATCACGACGATGGCGAGCGCCGAAAGTAAGAACCCCGCGGCGATCGCCCGCGAGCGGAAGCGAAAAACGATTCGGTGCTCGCCTGCCGGAAGCACCACGCCGCGCATCATGCCGTTGGTTGGTACGATCGGCGCGGTGACGCCATCGACCTCCGCTTGCCAACCTGGATAGTATCCCTCGGAGACGACGAGCAGGCCGGGCCTCGCAAGCGAGGCGTCGAGCGTAAGTTGGGTGTTCCAGCGATCGACGACACGCACGTTCGTCGACGAACCCGCGTCCGGCGGTAGCCGAAGATCGGGCGCACCGACGACCGCCTGGTTCGTGGCATCGAACTCCGGAGCGCTGAGAAGGCGGAGCACTTCGGCCTCGCTCGCCGCGTACACGGCCGTTCCTACCACGAACGCCCTCGGCTGCGGATCGCGGACCTCGTAGACTTCAACGCCTTCGCTGGACCGCGCGATCGGCCGTAACGCCACCGAACGCAAGGGGACAATCGATAGCACGTAGCGTACATTGAAGAGGCGAAGCATCTTGGCGAGCGTGGGCTCGAGGTCGCCGGTCTCGAGATGGCGCGAGGAACGGATGCCCACCTGCTTCTCCGACCCCCAAACGGCTTCGTAACCGCGCGGGACGAGATTCGCGTATCCATCGGGCGCTTCGAATCCGAAAAGCAGGTTGAAGCTCGGCTGTAGGAGAGCCCGGAGCTGGAGGTACGGCGTGAGGTCACCGCTCCATCCTTGCGCCGCATGATACATCTGCGCGTGGACCAGGGAGGCGTCCAGCGCGTAGTAGCGCCAGGGCTCGGGCGCCGCGGCACGCGCCTCGGATAGGATACGCACCGTATCGAGCGGCGCGAGCCATCGCCGCCATTCGATCTGCGGAACCTGCTGCATCTGATGGGTCCAGAGATCGACGGCGGTGATCGCGATCAGCGACGCCGCCAGGAGCGACCGGCGCAGCCCCGCAAGAGCTTCGAGGCATGCGGCGAGCCCGAATCCCGCGAGCAGGCAAATTCCGATCTCGACGAAGACCAGAAAGCGCGTCGGAAAGCGGAAATAGCCCATGCCCGGGACGAGGGCGAAGACCCACCCGAAGAGGGGCGTGTTCTTGCCTAGCACGAGCGCGTAGCTCGCCCCGGTTATCGCCGCGATCACGCGGACGTGCGGGTTCTGCCGTTTGACGACCAACGCGACGATGGCTAGGACCGCAGGTAAGAGACCGACGTAGCCGTATTGCTCCCAGTACAGACCCGACAGCCGGAAGTCGTCGTTCCGCGCTTCCCCGAAGAGCCCCGGCACGAAGAAGGTCCAGACGTTCAGCGGAGAGACGGCGTATGCCGCCGCCTCCTCGAACCGCAAGCCGCCCTCGCGATAGGTCAGCCGGGAAAGCTCGATCGATGGAACCAACTGCGCGGCGGCGATCAGCGTGCCGAGACCGAGCGCGGCGGCCAACCCGGTCCAACTCGACCATCGAGCGTCCGGCCGCGTCTGGGACCAGCGCAGTGAAAAATACACCGCCAGCACGACCCCGGTGAAATAGGCGATTTGCGGATGCCCAGCGAGAAGCTCGAGCGCCCAGACGACCGAGAGCCAGAGAAGGGCTCGTCCTGCCCGTCGCGTGACGATCCG
Source organism: uncultured delta proteobacterium (assembly GCA_963712515.1). Taxonomy (GTDB): domain Bacteria; phylum Desulfobacterota; class Binatia; order JACPRU01; family JACPRU01; genus CAVQIG01. The sequence goes on along the minus strand of CAVQIG010000027.1, from coordinate 403,253 downwards.
TTCGGCAAAAAGCAGAATGAACGGAATCCACGCCGATGCGTCGACCATGTTGAGCTGACGAAGGTGCGACACCAAGAACCCCGATAGCGAGAACGCTCCGGCGGCAAGCAGGCGGGCCTCGATCGGCATTCCGAGCTCGGCCGCGAGCAGAAACATGCCGATCCCGGCGATCGCCAGCGGCAGAATCTGCGCCCAGGCAATCGCGGCATAGGGCGGAAGCAGGCTGAAGAGCAGCAGGTTCGACGGATAGAGTGTTCCGACTTCGATCTGGGCCAGGCTCGGAAAGCCGGTGTAGATGCCGGGCATCCATGCGGGGCTTTCGCCGCGCCGCAGGCTCGCGCCGACAAAGGCACGCGCGGGCAGGCGGTCGTTCCAGAGATCGCTCGCGAATATGTCGTCCTGGACGTTGACCGTGCGGAGCGTCGCGATCCCCCAGAACGGAGGGAGGATCCAAAGCGCGAGAAAGACGACCGCCAGAGCGAGCTCGAGGCGGAGTCCGGCACGCGACGACGGGGAGCCGTGCGTCTCGAATCGCTCCCGTTGGTCGCGATCCCGTCTCCGGCCGCGCATTCTACCGTGCTAGTTCTTGGAGCCGAGCCGCTCGACGACCTCCGCCACGCGCTCGCCGGCGGCGCGGGAGAGAAGCGTGAGAAGCTCCGGGATCTCGCATCCGGCGGCCGCGGGGTGACCGCCGCCGCCGAACGCCGCGGCCACCGCGGAGAGATCGATCGCGCAATCGGGGGAGCGTCGATAGCTGATCGCGCCGCTCTTCAAGTCGAAGAGCACGAAGACCGCGTTCGCCGTTTGGCCCCCCCAGCGGTCGGCGATCTCGCTCGGATAGCCGTCGCAAACGGCGGCGATCACCTGAACGCCGCTCGCAACCGTGACGACCGTACGGCTCCGCTCGGCGATCTCGAAGCTCCGTTCCATCTCGGCGGAGACCCGCTCGTACGCTGCTGCCATCCGCGGGGTATAGGTCGCGCTCTCGTCGATCGTCAGAAGGTCCTCGAACGCCTCGGGGCCGTTCATGGCCCGCAGCGTGAGTGCCAGCTCCCACGAACCGGGCACTTCGTGCAGCCAGCGATCGTTGTCGTCGGCCATGCGCACCACGTGCGCGAAGCGCTCGAAGGCCGGATTTCTCCGTCCTTGTGAGCGCAGCCGCTCGCTCAGGTAGTCGAAGACCAGCCTCGACGCAGCGAAGCGGTCGTCGACGATCTGGTGGGCGAAGGGGACGTCGATCGTGCCGTTCTTGACACGTTCGATCGCCGTCCGGTGGTGATCGATCCAGAAGATCCTGAGACCTCGGTTCGCCAGCCGGCGAAGGAACGCATCGGTTTGGGGGGACGTCCACGAGATGTCGGTGATCCAGAGCTCCTGATCGTCGAGCGGGTCGTCGATCTTCAGGTCGCGGATCACTTCGTTGATCTTCGGATTACCGGAAAAATGCGGCCGCACGTCGCTTCCGGAATGATAGCGGGCAATCGCAACCGCGGCGGCCACCCCGTCGAGACAATGCGGCCCGTGGCTCACGATGTGCACCCGGCGCGGCGTGCCGGTTTCGACACTGCTCTCGTCGATCACGCGCCAATTATAGGCAGAGGCGGAGAGGTGCGAAATAGACTCGACGCGAGGCACGAGCGGCCGGCAGCCTTCGTGCATCAGCTTCGGAGTTAGTTAGCTGAAATTCTCGATGCGACGTCGGTCCTGGCCGCCGACTATCGGTCAAACGGAGCAGAGCTCAGCCGCGCCTACTTCGGCGCCAGCTGGATGTCGGCCTGCTTGCCGACGATCACGACGATCGCTTCTTCGGGGTGAAGGTACTTCTTGGCGACGCGCAAGATGTCGTCCTTCGTTATGGCGTTGATGAGGCCATCGTAGCGGTCCGGGTAGTCGAGGCCGAGCCCGTAGAATTCGACCTGGGAGTAGAAGCTCACCATCTCGGCGTCGGAATCGAAGCGCAACGGAAAGCTCCCGGTCAGATACTTCTTCGCCGATGCGAGCTCCTCATCCGAAACCGGGGTCGAGCGGATGCGCTCGATCTCGTCGCGCACGCGCCGGAGCGCTTCGGCCGTGGTTGCGCTCTTCGTCTGCAGCACCACCTGGAAAGAGCCCGGCAGCTTGCCCGGCACGAAGTAGCTGAAGACGGAGTATACGAGGCCCGCTTCGATGCGGATGGAGTTCATCATCCGCGACGAAAAGCCGCCGCCGCCGAGGATGTAGTTCATGACCTGAATCGCATACCAGTCGGGATCTTCCCGCGTCGTACCGAGGTGGCCAAAGACGACGTTCGCTTGGGTGAGCTCGCGATTGATACGGATCAGATCGGCTGTCTCCCTCGAGCGGCCCGCGGGCATCTTTACCTCGGGCGCGCTTCCCTTCCATCCACCGAGCAGCCGATCGGCCAAGTCGTTCATCTCCGCGAGCGTCGTGTCGCCCGAAGCCACGAGGACCGTGCGCTGCGGTTGGTAGGCGGCCTGGAAGAATACCTTGACGTCTCCGATGGCGATCTTGGCGACGGAATCCTTCCACCCGCTCGGCTCGCTGCGATACGGCCCGGCTCCAAACAGCACCTTGCGGAACGCGCGCTCGGCGACGGAACCCGGGTTCTGCTCGTCGGACTCCAGCTCGGCAACCGCTTCGTGGCGCTTGCGCTCGAATTCCGGCTTCGCGAACTTCGGGCGGAGCAGCACGTCGCAGAAAAGACCGAAGCCTTCGGCTAGATCCTTCTTCAGGACGGTCAGTGAAGCGCTCGCGTAGTCATCCCCCGCGGCGGCAGCGAGCTTGGCACCGAGAACATCGATCGCGTCGTGGATCTCCGCGGCCGACCGCTTCTCTGTACCTTCGGTCAGCAGGTTCGCAGTCAAGCTGGCGAGGCCTTCTTTGCCGTCGGGATCGAACCGGCTGCCCGCGTCGACGAGCGCGCTCACGACCACCATGGGAAGATGAGGCTGCCGGATGACCAAGATGCGAAGCCCGTTCGGCAGCACGGCACGCTCGACGGGCGGCGTGCTCGCACCGGGGGCGCGAGTCGGTTCGGCCAAGGAGAGCGTTCCGAAGAAAAGCATGGCGCCCATCAGGAGAGTCCGGCGCATTGGGGTCAGTGCAGCATCTCGGGGGGCGGCGCTGCGGGATGCTTCGCGGGACCCGTGGGAACGAGAATCCCAGCGGTACGATGATCCGGCACCAGGTACTGGCCTGCGACGCGTTGGACGTCCTGTGGAGTGACCTTGCGAATGGCAGGTAGGTAGGCATCGAGTCCGCGCCAGTCGCCGATCAGCTCGAAGCGCGCGAGCAGCATCGCCTGATAGAAGTTCGAGTCCTGGGCGAACACGAACTGGGCTTCGATCTGATTCTTCGCCTTGGTGATCTCGTGCTCGGAGACCGCTTCCGCGGCGATCACCGCGATCTCCTTCTCGACTGCCGCCTCGACCTCCCCGACCTTCTGGTCCGGAAGCAGCTGCCCCGAGACCGTGAAGAGGTTCGGGTCGATCGACAACAACGGATTGTCGGCGTTGACGTCCAGGAGCATCCGCTTCTCGATCACCAGCCGACGGTAGAGCCGAGAGCTCTCGCCATCGGACAGGATCGTCGCCAGCACCTCGAGCGCGGCACTGTCGGGGTTCTTGACGTTCGGCACCTTGTACGCCCAAACGAACGCGGGCAGATTGGCTTCCTTCTTGACGATCACCCGCCGCTCGCCGAACTGCGGCGGGCTCGACTTCCGTCACTTTTGGAGGAGCTGCGCCCGCCCGATTGGCTGCGAAGGCTTTGCGGACCTCATCGATCGCGCGATCCGGGTCGACGTTGCCGACGACGACCGCGATCGCGTTGTTTGGGCGGTAGTAGGTCTCGTAGTAGGCGCGAATGTCGGCGACCGTCGTCTCCTCGATGTCGTGCATCCAGCCGATGACCGGCCACATGTAGGGGTGAGCGTGAAAGGCCGCGGCGTTGGTCTGCTCGTAGAGCGCTCCCCAGGGGTTGTCGACGCTGCGCAGTCGTCGTTCTTCCATCACCACACGCTTCTCCGGCTCGAACGTCTCCTCGCGGAGCTTCAGGTTCGACATGCGATCGGCTTCGAGGCCGAGCGCGAGCGTCAGGCGGTCGGACGAGAGCGTTTCGAAATAGGTCGTGTAGTCCGCCGTGGTGAACGCGTTGAGCTCACCCCCGTTGGCCTGGATGATCTTGGAGAACTCCTCGGGCTTCAGCTTGTCGGTCTCCTTGAACATCAGATGCTCGAGAAGATGCGAAAGCCCGGTCGTGCCGAGCCTCTCGTTGCGCGAGCCGACGCGATACCAGATCTGCAGGGTGACGACCGGGGCTTTGGTGATGGGCAGCACGAGCACCTTGAGGCCGTTCTCGAGCGTGGCGTCGCGGACGCGGTCGACCATCGACTGCGAGTCACCCGTGACTGGATTTGGAACCGTCAGCATTTCGATCACCGCCAAGACACCCAACCAACGGCGCAGACGTGACATTGGGGGCAGAGCTAAGCAGTTTGGACCGGTGCAGACAAGGTAGCAACTCGTGCCGGAGGATCGAGCGAACCGCGCTCTCACACGATCCTTTAGCTGCGCGCCAGCTCGAGCCTCGCGGCGGCCCAGGCGGCTTCCCGACGCAGGCGCTCGTGGTCCGGATGGCCGAACGGAGCATCGGCTAGCGCCGCCTCCGCGCGTTCCAGATCGGCGCGTGCGGCGGGCACGTCGATGCGCTCCACCGGCAGAGCATCGTCCGCGAGCACCGTCATCACGTTGTCGCGGACTTCGGCGTAGCCCCCTTTGACCGCCAAGGTCTCGGAGCCACCCTCTATGCGATGAAACGTAAGCGGGCCGGGCTCCAAGGTGGTGAGAAACGTGATGTGGTCCGGGAGCACACCGAACTGACCGAGAGCACCCTGCGCCACGACCTGCGAGACCGTCTCGTCGCAGATCTCCCGCTGCGGTGTCAGCACGTGAAGCTCGAGACTTTCGGCCATGACGCTCGTCCTCCCGTGAAGCCGCTCACGCCTCGGCCAACCGTCTGGCCTTGGCGATTGCGTCCTCGATCGTGCCGACCATGTGGAACGCCTGCTCGGGCAGATCGTCGTGCTTGCCTTCGACGATCTCTTTGAAGCCACGGATGGCGTCCGCGAGCTTCACGTAAACGCCCTTGGTTCCGGTGAACGCCTCGGCGACGCGAAAAGGCTGCGAGAGAAACCTCTGGATCTTCCGTGCCCGCGCGACGGTCAGCCGGTCGTCTTCCGAGAGCTCGTCCATGCCGAGAATCGCGATGATGTCCTGCAGGTCCTTGTAGCGCTGCAAGATCTCTTGAACGTCGCGCGCGACCTTGTAGTGCTCGGTGCCGACCACTTGCGGATCCAGGATCCGCGACGTCGAGTCGAGCGGATCGACCGCGGGATAGATGCCGATCTCGGCGATCTGGCGCGACAGCACAGTGGTCGCGTCGAGGTGTGCGAAGGTTGTCGCCGGCGCCGGGTCGGTCAAGTCGTCGGCAGGCACGTAGATGGCTTGCACCGACGTGATCGACCCCTTCTTGGTCGTCGTGATGCGCTCCTGAAGCTCGCCTAGGTCAGTCGAGAGGGTCGGCTGGTAGCCGACGGCGGAGGGCATCCGGCCGAGCAGCGCCGACACCTCGGAGTTCGCCTGCGTGAACCGGAATATGTTGTCGATGAAGAGCAGGACGTCTTTGCCTTCCTCGTCTCGGAAGTATTCGGCGACCGTGAGCGCCGATAGCCCCACACGCGCGCGCGCGCCGGGCGGCTCGTTCATCTGGCCATAGACGAGCGCCGTCTTGCTGAGCACGCCCGACTCCTTCATCTCGAGCCAGAGATCGTTCCCCTCGCGGGTGCGCTCGCCGACGCCGCCAAAGACCGAGTAGCCGCCGTGCTGCTGCGCGACGTTGTTGATGAGCTCCTGGATGATGACGGTCTTGCCGACGCCGGCGCCGCCGAACAGACCGATCTTCCCGCCGCGCGAGTAAGGCGCGAGAAGGTCGACCACCTTGATGCCGGTCTCGAACGCCTGCACCTCGGTCGCCTGGTCGACGAACTCGGGGGCCGGCCGGTGGATCGGCAGGCGCTTGTCCGTCTTCACCGGTCCGCCCTCGTCGACCGGATCGCCGATCACGTTGAGGATGCGGCCGAGGGTTGCCGCGCCGACCGGCATGCTGATTCCGACGCCCGTGTCCTTGACTTCCTGTCCGCGCACCAGACCCATCGGTCGAATCCATGGCAATCGTGCGAACGGTCTTCTCGCCGAGGTGCTGCGCGACTTCCACGACGAGGTTGTCCGGCTCGTCGCTGATCGCGGGATTGGTGATTCGCAGCGCATTGTAGATCGGCGGAAGATCCCCGCCCTCGAATTCCACGTCGATGACGGGTCCGATCACCTGGCTGATTCTACCGATGCTCATGACTGCAACGCCTCCTCTGGTACCGTGCGCTGTTCGGCGCACGCCCCTTCGAAGCACACGCCGTTACGGACCCACGTTTGCGACGCACTCGTCATCGGCGGTCCCATCCCTGCCACATCCAAGCCGCGGGTGGTCACCAGGTCCTCATCCCTTCAGCGCCTCCGCACCCGAGACGATTTCCATCAGCTCCTTCGTGATCGCCGCCTGCCGCGCGCGGTTCATCGCCAGCGTCAAGCTGAAGATCATCTTCGCTGCGTTGTTCGTCGCGCTGTCCATGGCGGTCATGCGCGCACCGTGCTCGCTCGCCGCCGCCTCGAGCAGGGCACGATAGATTCGCACCTCGATGAACTGCGGCAGCAGTCGATGGAGAAGTGTCGCACGGTCCGGCTCCACGAGGTGTTCGAGCCGTAGCGACGTGTCGTCGCTCCTCGCCGCGATCGCAACCGGCAGCAGCGTCTCGAGGGTCGCCACCTGCGACAGCGCCGAGCGAAAGGCGCTGTATAGGAGATCCACCCGATCCACGCGACCCTCCGCGAACTCGGCCGAGACCTTCGTCGCGATCTCGCGCGCGAGGCCGATGGATGGCCCAGGGATCTGAACGTGGCGATCGGCAATCGGCACGGCTCGGCGACGGAAGTGGTCCACCCCCTTGCGCCCGACGATCGTCAGCGAAACTTCGCGTCCTGTCTGGCGCCGGACGTAGGCCTCGGCCTGGCGAAGCAACACCGCGTTGTACGCTCCGCAGAGTCCGCGATCGGAGGAGATGAGCACGAGATGGACCCGCGTCTCGGACTCGACCGCACGCAACAGCGGATGAGCCTCGTCCGTGACCTCAGCCGTCACGCTTTGCAGCAACTCGGTCAGCTTCTGGGCGTAGGGACGCGTAGAGACCGCTGCTTCCTGCGCGCGGCGCAGCTTCGCCGCAGCCACCATCTTCATCGCCTTGGTGATCTGCTGCGTGTTGCTCACCGAGGCGATGCGCTTGCGAATGACCTTGAGGCTCGGCATGGGCTCCCGGCGCCGGCGCGGCTCACTCGGTCGAGAATCGGCCCTTGAACTCGTCGAGGGCGGTGTTCAGCTGCTGCTTCAGCTCGTCGGTGAGCTCGCGTTTTTCACTGATCGTTCGATAGATCTCGGGATGTTGGCTCTCCATGAAGCTCTCGAGCTCGCGCTCGTAGCGGGTGACCGCGTCGACCGGCAGCGGATCGACGTAGCCGTTGGTCGCCGCGTAGAGAATGACGACCTGTCGCTCCACGGGGACCGGCCGATACTGCACCTGCTTCAGCACCTCGACGAGCCGGGAGCCGCGCGCGAGCATCTTTTGCGTCGTCGCATCGAGGTCCGATCCGAACTGGGCGAAGGCGGCCATCTCGCGATATTGCGCGAGGTCCAGTCGCATCGAGCCGGCGACCTGGCGCATCGCCTTGACCTGCGCCGACCCGCCGACCCGCGACACCGACAGGCCGACGTTCACCGCGGGACGCACGCCCGAATAGAAGAGGTCGGTTTCGAGGTAGATCTGTCCATCGGTGATCGAGATCACGTTGGTTGGAATGTAAGCGGACACATCGCCGGCTTGCGTTTCGATGATGGGTAGCGCGGTCAGCGAGCCGCCGCCGCGCGCGTCGCTCATCTTCGCGGCGCGCTCGAGAAGCCGCGAGTGAAGGTAGAAGACGTCGCCGGGAAATGCCTCCCGTCCTGGCGGACGGCGCAGCAGCAGCGAGAGCTGACGGTAGGCGACCGCATGCTTCGAGAGATCATCATAGATGACCAGCGCGTGCTGCGCGTTGTCGCGAAAATACTCGCCGATCGTGCATCCGGCGTAGGGCGCGATGAACTGCAGCGGCGCCGATTCCGACGCGGTCGCCGCGACCACGATCGTGTAGTCCATGGCGCCTTGCCGGGCGAGCCTGTCGACCACCTGCGCGACGGTCGAGCGCTTCTGGCCGATCGCGACGTAGATGCAGGTGACGTCTCCTCCCTTTTGATTGATGATCGTATCGAGGCAAACGGCCGTCTTTCCGGTTTGCCGATCGCCGATGACGAGCTCGCGCTGGCCGCGCCCGATCGGGATCAGCGCATCGATCGCCTTGATGCCGGTTTGCAGTGCCTGCTTCACCGGCTGCCGCGCGACGATCCCCGGCGCTTTCAGCTCGATGCGGCGCGCTTCCTTCGACGGGACCGAGCCCTTGCCGTCGATCGGCTGCCCTAGCGCGTTCACCACGCGCCCGCGCATTTCCGCGCCGACCGGCACTTCCGCGATCCTCCCCGTGCGGCGCACCTCGTCGCCCTCTCCGACGAGATGGGCCTCGCCGAAGATCGCCGCCCCGACGTTGTCCTCTTCGAGGTTCAGCACCATGCCGTAAAGATCGTGCGCCGAACTGCAGAAGCTCGCCGGCCGCCGCTCCGTCCAGCCCATGGATGCGCGCGATTCCGTCGCCCGTGGAGAGCACGGTGCCGGTCTCTCGGACTTCGATTCGACCGTCGAAGTCCTTGATCTGCTGCTTCAGTATTTCGCTGATCTCGGATGCCCGAATCTCCATCAATGACCTCGCCTCGTCTCGATGATTCTTCGACCGGCCGTCGTTCCCTACCCCGAAAGCGCTTGCCTCAGACGCTCGAGCCGCGTTCGCAGGCTGCCGTCGAACACCCGGCCCTGGAGCTCCACGACAGCGCCGCCGAGGAGGTCCGGGACGACGGCCGTCTCGGCGATGACGCGCTTGCCGGTCTGACGCTCGAAAATCTCGTCGATGCGTGCACGGTTTTCCTCGGAAAGCGGCTGAGCCGAGAGCACTCGTGCGCGCACCCGCCCGAGCGAGTCGATCTTCCAGCCGCTCGTATTGCGAGCGGATCGCGGGCAGGTCCCGCAGACGGTTGTTCTCGGCGAGCACGCCGAGAAAGTTGCTGAGCAGGCGCGAGACACCGAGCAGTTCCGCGACGCGGGCAGCGACGGCCCTTCGCGCATTGCGATCGAGCGTCGTGTCGTTGGCGAACGCCTGGAGCGGGCCCGTCGCGAACGCCTGCGCCACGCGGTCGAGCTCGCGACCGATGGATTCGCTTTCGCCCGACTCCGTTCCCAGTGCGAGGAGCGCCTTCGCGTATCGCTTCGCGACGGCGCTCACTGGAGAGCCCCCGTCTCGACGCCCGAGACGAATCCTTTGACGAAGCGCTCCTCGTCCTCCTTCGTCAGCCTCTCGCGGAGCGCCGCCTTGACGCGGGCGATGACCTGATCCGCGACCTGCTCCCGGATCTGCCGCCCGGCGCGAACGGTTTCCTGCTCTGCGAGCAGCCGCGCGTCGACTCGAATTCGCTCGGCACTTTGGCGAGCGGCTTCGAGAAGCCGAACCCGTTCTGCCTCCCCCTCGCCGCGTAGCTCGCGCATGAGGCGCTCTCCTTCCTCCCCGAGGTGTGCCCGGCGGGCCTCGACCTCGGCGTGCATTGCGGCGGCTTCCCGCTGCGCGCGGTCGGCCTCGGAGAGCTCGTTCTCGATCAAGCGGCGTCTTTCGGCGAGCGCGCTGAGGAGCACGGGCCAAGCGAACCAGTAGAGTAGAAAAACGAAACGCCGCGAAGTTGAAGAGGGGAAGAAATAGGCTAGTCGTCAACGACGGTGCCTCGGGCCCGCCGTGTGCTTCGGCGGCGAGGGCAACGTCACCTGCAAGTAGAATCGTTGCGGTCGCGAGCGAGGAGAGTCGGTGGATGAGTCTTCGTCTTCATGACCGTCGCCCGAGGAGGCTTGCGAGGATTTCCTCCGAAAGCCGGGTGATCTCGCCGGCGAGCGCGGCACGGGTCGCCTCGGCGTCCTTGGCGATCTTGGCGCGCGCCTCCACGAGCGCGCTGCGCCGCCTCTTGGCGGGCCGACTCCACCAGCTCGCGCTCCTGCTCTTCCGCCTGCTTGCGGATCTCTTCCCGCTCCGCGGCCGCTCGCCGACGCAGCTGCGCCATCTGGCTCTCGTAGTCGGCCTGCAGTCGGGCTGCTTCCTCGCGAAGCCTCGTCGCCGCTTCCAGGGCGCCGCGTGTACGATCATGGCGTGCGTCCAGGTTCGCCAAGAAGCGATCGAAGACGAGTTTCTTCAGAACGAAGTAGAGCGCGACGAACAGAGCCGCTTGGTAGACGATCGTCTCTAGCGCTGAGCTCCATCGAATGCGAGTTGTCGTTCTTCGCGCGGCCGGCGTCGCAAACGCGCGCCCGGGTGTCGGTCGCGGAGCTCGAGGCTCGGAAGCACGCGGCTCCGCGGAGATGACGGGAGAGGCTGGAGCTACTTCGTCGCTTCGCTCGACATGCGAGCGAGGACGCCGTTGCCTCCTTTCTCTTCCTTGGCGAGAGGTGTGATCTTGGATTCGCCACCGCGAGACTCGAGTCCACCTCCCATCGAGCAATGTCCCTCGAAGATCACCCCTTCGTGAATCACCAGGCTCGGGGTGACGATGTTGCCGAAGAGCTTACCCGGCGCGCGGATCTCGACCCGCTTGCGCGCGTTGATGTCGCCGGTCACCTTGCCGCGGATCACGACCGTGTTCCCGTTGATTTGCGCCGTGACGACCGCGCGCTCGCCTACGATGAGCGTGTCCTGCGCGGAGATCTCTCCCTCCACCTGACCATCGACGCGAACGGTGCCTTCGAAGTTCAGCTTACCGCTCACCCGGCTGCCCTTGCCGAGATACGCGTGGATCTCGCCGAACTCTCCGCCTTCCGCCTTCTCCCTCTCGACCATCGTGAGCTCCTTTGCCGGGGCGGTCACGGGTTGCGGCTGCAGGTGAACCGCAGGCCGATGCGGGCGACGCCTTCGGCTCGAACGCCTGCGGTCGGGTTTCCGGCGGCCGATAGTCCTTCAACGGGTCCTTCGCCGGTTCCTTCGGTTCCTTCTCATCGCGGCCGAACAAGCCCATTTTTGTCTCCTTCAACGGCCTTTCTGGCGAAACGGTCCCTTACCACCACACCCCCACCTTGTCTAGGCGGAGCACGCTGCCATCTGCTTTCTGTCGAAAATGCCATCGCCTTCAGACATGGCGCAATCGTTCGACGAGGCGCTGGAGCTCGGCCGGCGAGTAGAACTCGATGACGATCCGCCCGCGCGGGCCGCGGCTCTGCAATCGAACGCGTGTTCCGAGGCTGCGCATGAGCTGTTTTTCGACGTCTGCCACATGCAGATCACGGCTCGCCGGTCTTGCGAACGGGTGGCTCGCAGACGCAGTCGGATTCGTGCCTCGAGCTGACGCACGGAGAGGCCGAGCCGAATCGCATCGCGAGCGAGCGTCGTCTGCTCGACCGGGCGAGTCGATTGCGAGCAACGCGCGTGCATGGCCGGCCGAGAGCCGTCCCGCGCGCATTTCCTCGCGCACGGCTTCGGGAAGCTGGAGCAGACGGATCGTGTTGGCGATCGCCGGACGGCTCCGCCCAACTCGTCGGGCGACGTCGTCCTGAGTCGCGCCGAATTCCTCGATCAGCCGAACGTACGCCGCAGCCTCCTCCAGTGGAGAAAGATCCTCGCGCTGGAGGTTCTCGATCAGCGTCACCTCCAACACGTCCCGGTCGCTCATCTCGCGAATCGCGACGGGCACCGATTCGAGCCCGGCGAGGCGCGCGGCGCGGAGCCGACGTTCGCCCGCGATGAGCTCATAGCCACCGCCGTGCGGCCGAACGACGAGCGGCTCGATGATGCCGTGCTCACCGATGGACTCGGCCATCTCCTGGATCTTGGCCTCGTCGAAGTGAACTCGCGGCTGCCACGGATTGGGCGTTATCTCGTCGAGCGGCACGGTCCGCTCGACGGCCTTGGGCAGCGGCGCCTGCGGAATCAGCGCGCCGAACCCCCTGCCGAGACCCTTACGCTTCGGAGCGTCCATCGTCGCCTCCCGGAGGGGCGTGGCGAGCGATCTGCGTCACGGTTCGCTCCCGTTGTCGCGGCCCCGCCTCCGATCAAGCATGCTACCGGGCGAGCATCTCGCGAGCCAGGTCGAGATAGCTCTGGGCGCCGCGCGAGCCGGGGTCATAGAGGAGGATCGGAACACCGAAGCTCGGACTCTCGCTGAGGCGCACGTTGCGAGGGATCACCGTGCGGAAGACCTTTTCGCCGAAGTACTGTCGGGCTTGCTCGGCGACCTGGTGGCAGATCGAGTTGCGCGTGTCGAACATCGTGAGCAATACACCGTCCAAGGCGAGATTCGCATTCAATGAGACGCGCACCATGTCGAGCGTTTCGACGAGAGCGCTCACACCCTCCATCGCGTAGTACTCGCACTGCAGCGGAATGATGACTCCCTCGCACGCCGTGAGTGCGTTCACGGTGAGCAACCCGAGCGAAGGCGGGCAGTCAATAATAATAAAATCATGTTTTGAAGACTCTGAAGATATGCGCTGCTTCAACATAAGCTCGCGATTTTCCAAGGAAACCATCTCAATCTCCGCGCCGATCAGGTCTCGGTTCGCGGGGAGTACGTAGAGCCCGGCAGCCTTCGTGCCCAGTATGGACTCAGCCGGAGAGGAACTGCCGGCAAGCACCGTATAGGTGGAATGGGTAACCTCGGCCGGAGTCACGCCGACACCGCTCGTCGAGTTGCTTTGGGGGTCGAGATCTACCAGTAAGACGTCCCTGCCGAGGCTGCCGAGAGACGCCGCCAGATTTACGGCAGTAGTGGTCTTTCCCACTCCCCCCTTCTGGTTGGTGACCGCGATGATCCGCGCCAAGACGCCCTCGCCTCCGCCGATAGGCGCATTACCACAAGCCGGCGAGATCGGAAGTTTCACGTGAAACAACTAGGAGTCCGTCCGAGTAATCCGGACCGGAGCGATTACTCGGCCGGGCTCCTAGCGCTCGCGCGCTCTAGAACGACGATCTCGTGCCGTCGTCCGCCAGGCAAATCGTACGGCAAGCGATCAACGCAGCGAAAGCCTTCGACCCGGAGCTCGCAGTCCGCGCGCTTGCGCATCACGAGTAGGCAACCGTTCGAGCTCAACACGCGGAGCGACAGCTCCGCGAGAGAGCGGTCCGGATCGCCCGTCCGATCGCTAGATCGATCGGTTCCTCCGGTTTCCATTCTTCTCCGCGGCCCTCGTAGACCTGTACGTTTCCTAGGTCGAGAGTTCGCGCGACGTGGCGGAGAAAAGTGGCCCGCTTGCGCCTCGACTCTACGAGATGAAAACGCGTCGTGGGCGCGAGGATCGCGAGAGGCACGGCCGGGAATCCTGCCCCGCTACCAAAGTCGGCTACGACCGCCGCTTCTCGGACGAAACTGAGGGGGGCGATCGAGTCGAGGACATGGCGGTCGACGATCTCGCCTCGTGAGCGCACCGAGATGAGATTCGCCCGCCTCGACCACGACCAGACCAGATCCAAATAGCGGCCAAGCTGCTCGCTCTCCACTCGATTCAGATCGATGCCAAAGAGCTCGCGGGCTCGCTCCGGCAGATGGTTCCAAGCAACTCGCTCCATTCGAGAGCCCGTCCCCGGCAACTACTCCGGCTGCCGTCCGACCCGATCGCCGAACTCCTAGGCTAGCCCGGATTTCCGCAAATGGATCGCCAGCAAAGAAAGCGCAGCCGGCGTGATGCCGGAGATGCGCGACGCCTGGCCGAGCGAGCCTGGACGAATCGCCGCGAGCTTCTCGCGCACCTCGTGAGAGAGGCCGGAGATCCTCGAGTAGTCGAGGTCGGCGGGCAGACCGACCGCTTCCATCCGGCGAGAGCGTTCGACGAGCTCGCGCTGGCGCTCGACGTAGCCCCCGTATTTGATCTCGACCTCGACTTGCGCGCAAGCATCGTCGGTACCCGGTGCGGAATCGGATGGTATCAATCCGGAAAGCGCCTCCAGGGCGACGATGTCGCGGTAACCGAGCTCCGGCCGACGAAGGAGCGCGGCCAGGCTCGCCGACTTTCGAAGCGCTGTCGTACCGAGCGTTGCGAGTAGCGCCTGGATCTCGTCGCTCGGCGCCAGAACCGTCGCTTCTAGTCGGACCAGCTCGCGTTCGATCCAGCCCCGCTTTTCGACCAGCCGATCGTGTACCGAAGCACCGACGAGGCCGATTTCACGACCGATTTCGCCCAGGCGTAGGTCGGCATTGTCCTCGCGGAGGAGCAGGCGGTGCTCGGCGCGAGACGTGAACATCCGATAGGGCTCTCCCCCGACTCCCTTGGTCACCAAATCGTCGACCAAGACGCCGATGTAGGCTTGCTCTCGCCCGAGAACGACCGGCGACTCCCCGCCGCAGCGGCGGGCGGCATTGATGCCGGCCATCAAGCCCTGCGCCGCTGCTTCTTCGTATCCCGTCGTACCGTTGATCTGCCCCGCGAGGAAGAGTCCCTTCATCAACTTGCTCTCCAGGGTACGATCGAGCTGCGTCGGATCGCAGTAGTCGTATTCGATGGCGTAACCAGGCCGCATGATTTCGGCTTCCTCGAGGCCGGCGATCGAGCGCACCATGCGGACCTGGATGTCCAGCGGGAGGCTAGTCGACAGACCGTTTGGGTAGATCTCGACCGTATCGTAGCCTTCGGGTTCCAGGAAGATCTGATGCCGCTCCTTATCGCGGAAGCGCATCACCTTGTCCTCTATCGAGGGACAATAGCGCGGTCCGCGGCTCTTTATGGTTCCGTTGTAGAGGGGTGAACGGTCGAGCCCGGCTCGGATCAATGCGTGAGTTTCGGGATTTGTGTACGTGAGGTGGCAAGACACCTGTCGTTGTCGGATCGCTCGGGTCGAGAAAGAGAATGCCGGAGGAGGCTCGTCGGCGAGCTGCTCTTCGAGCCTGACGAAGTCGATCGTTCGCCGGTCGAGCCTCGGACAAGTGCCGGTTTTGAGGCGTCCCACGCGAAAGCCGAGCACTACTAGCTGATCCGACAGGTTCATCGCCGCGAAGTCACCGGCTCGACCTGCCGAGTAGTTCTTGTCGCCGACGTGTATCAGCCCTTTCAAGAAAGTGCCGGTCGTGAGGATCACGGCGTCGGCCTCGAAGATCTCTCCGATCTGGGTTTCCACACCACGCACCGCCCCCGACTCCACGAGGATTCGCTCCACGCTTCCCTGTCGGCAGGCAATCCCGGGTTCGTGCTCGAGTGCACGCTTCATCCGGGCGCGGTATAGCGCCTTATCGGCCTGGGCGCGCGTCGCGCGTACTGCCGGGCCTTTCTTGGTATTGAGGCGGCGAAATTGGATACCTGTCTCGTCGATCGCTCGAGCCATCTCGCCGCCGAGCGCATCGATTTCCCTGACGAGGTGTCCTTTGCCAATGCCTCCGATCGCCGGATTGCAAGACATCTGACCAATGTGATCGAGGTTGAGCGTCAACATCAGCGTGCGCCGGCCCATCCGCGCGGCCGCAAACGCCGCCTCGATTCCGGCATGGCCGGCACCCACCACGATCACGTCGAACCTGCTCGTCATTTCCTCATCTCGAGTGTTCCACGTGAAACAGCCTGCTATTTGCCGATGCAGAATTCCCTGAAGATCCGATCGAGCACGGCCTCCGGAGAGGTACGGCCGGTGATCTCTCCGAGATGGTCGAGCCCCGACATGATGTCAACCGCTACCACGTCGGGCGGATGTCCGCTGCGCAGTGTAGCAACCGCGCGTTCGAGGCTCTGGGCAGCGGCCTCGAGCGCCAGCCGATGGCGCTCGCGCGTGATCGTAGTCGTCGGCGTCGAGTCGCGACTCGAGGTAAGTTCGGCTATCCGAACGAATTCCGAGCGTAGCGCATCGATACCGACACCGGTCAGCGCCGATCCCGAGATGACTGTCGCGGTGTTCGCGACCTCCTCGGGGAGCGTCAGCCGTTTCATTAAATCTGCCTTATTTATCCAGATGATAGATACCTTTTGACGCGTTGCGGCAAATACCTCGTCATCCTCGCTATCCCATGCGCGGCTGTTATCGAACACGATGAGCGCCACGTCCGACGAACCGATCCGATCACGGGAGCGTTCGATACCGAATCGTTCGACCGCTTCCGGGCTCGCGCGGATACCCGCCGTGTCAGCGAGCACGATTGCCAGCCCGTCGATTTCCAGTGCTTCCTCGATGACATCCCGGGTCGTGCCCGGGATCGAGGTAACGATGGCTCGGTCGGTTTCCAACAGGCGATTGAGCAGGCTCGACTTACCGACGTTCGGCTTTCCGACGATGGCGACCCGCAAACCCTCACGAAGGATACGTCCGCGCCGGTAGGTCGCAGCCAGATCGCGCAGTTCCGTCGCCACGCCTGATACGTCGTCTGCGAGCTTGACCCGATCGAGGTCCCCGACGTCCTCTTCCGAAAAATCGATTGCCACCTCCAGGTGCGCGGCGACGCCGATGATGCGCTGTCGCAATCGTTCGATCGCTTGCGACAGCGCGCCTCCGAGCTGGTCCACGGCCACGCGCAGCGCGCCGTCCGTGCGCGCGGCGATCAGATCGGCCACCGATTCCGCCTGCGCAAGGTCGAGCTTGCCGTTTAGGAACGCTCGCAGCGTGAATTCTCCAGGCATCGCCAGGCGAGCGCCGGCGGCCATCACCGAAGCGAGCAGCCGTCGCGCGAGCAGCACGCCGCCATGGCCATGCAGCTCCACGACATCCTCCCCCGTATAGCTCCGCGGCGCCCGCATCACGGCGCCCAACCCGTGGTCGAGCACGTGCTCTTCGGCGTCGACGAAGCGTCCCGCGTAGAGGCGGTGCGAGGCCCAGCGATCCGGATGCCGACCGCGAAAGACACGCGCGGCGACCGCGAGCGCGTCCGCGCCGCTGACCCGCACGATGGCGACGGCTCCGGCACCGCCGGCGGTCGAGATCGCGGTGATGGTGTCGCGCGAATACACGCTTCGGCGAACGTTAGCGATTCTTCGCGTGGGGGTAAATCGCGCCGGATGGCCCGCGACGCCAAGGTGCACAACGGCTCGTGAGCGAACCCCGCTCGGCTGCAGTGAAGCTCTGCACAAGGTCTCGCCCGAGCCGACTGGCTCGCGGGCGCGGAAAGCGGCGCGAAGTTTCGAAGCTCTAGCGCCTTTGACAGATCGCTCCCGTTGGTCGCGATCAAAGGCAGCTGCGCACTCAGGTATGAAATGCCTTCGCTCCCGCTCACGGCTCGCAAGACTTCGAAACGTCGCGCCGCTTTCCGAAAGATTCGCCCGCTGCGCTTTACTTCGGCTCGGGCGAGACCTTGTGCAGAGCTTCCGCTACGAGCTCGTGCGATTCACCGGTCCGTCGTCGCTTGGGCGACGCTCGGATCCCTAGCCACCATTCGGCGCGCGCCGGCCGCGCGAATCGCGCGCGGGATGGATCACCACACGGCGGAGCTGACCTTCCCCGACGCTTCGGGTGGTCACCGTCGTGTCGTCGGCCAACGCGAGATGAACGATCCGCCGTTCACGGGCACTCAACGGGTCGAGACTCTGCGCCCGCGCCGTTTGGCGCACCCGCGCCGCGAGCCGGACCGCCATCTCGCGAAGCTCGCGGCTCCGCCGCTCTCGGTAGCCTTCGGCATCGACGAGAATGTGCCCGCTTTGTTCGTCCTGGCGCGTGACGATTCGATTGATCAGATGCTCGAGCGCGTCGAGCGTCTGCCCGCGCCGGCCGATCAGCAAGCCGCCAACCTCACTCACGATGCGCAGCACGATTTGCCCGGCTTCGTCCGTCGAGCGTTCGACTTTGCCCGGCACGTCCATGAGCGCGAGAAGCTCGCTCAGAACGCGCACGGCATCTTCGCCCGGGGCGACATCTACCGCGCCAGTCGCTCGGTCGCGCGCGTCGCCTCACGTGGCGACACGCGGACCCGCGCCCTTTGACTGCCAAAACCGAGCACCCCGCGTCTGGCGTCGTTCAGGATTTCTACCTGTACGCGCTCTCGCGGGATCCCAAGCGTCGCAACCGCGTTTGCAATCGCCTCGTCGATCGTCTCGCCTTCGGATTCGATGGATTCCACACTGGACGCCACGGAGGCTCCTCCACGTCGCCGGTTCATCTCGCGCTTCGCTGCATCAGCATCTGCTGCGCGATCGTGAGGATGTTGTTCACGAGCCAATACAAGCGCCAGCCCCGAAGGGAAGTTGATGAACATGACCGTGAACACGAGCGGCATGATCATCATCATTCGCTGCTGTGCAGGATCGCCTGCCTGGGGCGTCATGCGTTGCTGCACGAGCATGCTGACGCCCATGAGCAGCGTGAGCACGGGAATTCGGATCTCCGTGCCGGCAATCACTGCAAGCGGCGGCTTGGGGATCGGTGGCAGCCGGTCGGGCGCGGACAGATCGTTGATCCAGAGCACAAAGGGTGCGTGGCGCAGCTCCACCGCCGACAGCAGCGCATTGTAGAGTCCGATGAAGATCGGCATCTGCACGACCATCGGCAAGCAACCTCCGAGTGGATTCACGTTGTGGCGGCGATAGAGCTCCATGACCTCCTTGTTCAGGGCAGCCCTGTCGTCTGCGAACTTTTCCTGGAGCTTCTTCATCTGCGGCTGCAGCTTCTGAAGCTCTTGCATCGATTTGTAGCTCTTGTGCGTGAGCGGAACCGTTACCAACTTGACGAGCATGGTGAGGAGAATGATGTCGACACCCCAGTTTCGGCTCACGTGGTGAAAGATCTTCAGGATTCGCAGCATCGGCTCTGCCACGAACCCGAACCAGCCGAGATTCACGGTCCGTGCCAAATGGTGACCGACCGCCGAGAGCGCATTTAGATCCTTGGGTCCCGCGTAGACGAGAAACGGGTACGCTCCGGCGGAGAACGAAGCGGCGGGAACGAGCAGCTCCGTGAAGATCTCCCCGGCTTCCTTCTTCACCCACAGCCGCACCGCATCGTTCTCGCGCGGAAGCATCGCGGAGATGAAGTAGCTGTCGGCGTAGCCCGCCCAATAGACGAGCGGCGGCGCCGGCGCCGCAACGCGTGGATCAGGCAGGATCACCCCTTGCGCGAGCTCCGCCTCGCTGAAGTGCAAGAGCTTTCCCCCGACGAGCGCCTCTGGTCCTTGGAACGAATAGCGCGATTGGCTCTCCGTCGGGCTGTGCGTCCAGCGCAGCCCCGCTTCGCCGTAGCGGTGACCGGGGTCGGACACATCCACCGCGACCGTGAATGCATAGCTGGCGGCGTCGAAGCGGAGCTTCTTTTCGATGGTCAGACCCTCCGCGCTCTGGCCGCGAAGGACCACCTCTCCGTCCTGCCCGAGTGCCAGGTCTAGCGAAGACAGGCTCGGCGTGTACGAGAGCTTCTGATCGCTCCAAGAGGCGGCGCCGCGCAGCACCACCCCGAGCGGCAGATCGGTGGTGGCGCCGGCCGCGACGACCTCGAGCGGCGGGCTCTCGGGATTCACTGTCGTTCGGTAGCGCTTGAGCTTGAGACTGACGAGCCTGCCCCCCAGCGATGAAAACGCCGCGTGAATGAGGGGGGTGTCCACATTGATGTCTCCCGTCGGTGCCACACCCGTTTCTGACGGAAGTGCTTCGGGTCGCGCGATATCGCTCTCGGGAGGCATCGGCGCGGGTGTCACGGCGGCCGGGGGTGCCTGCTTCTTGCCGAGATCCGGATAGTAGATTCTCAGGTATTCCTGGTAGGCGATGACGACGAGAGCCGAGAGCGCCACCGCGAGAAGTACTTGTCGATCCACGAGGAAATGTCCTTGGCGCTCGGCGATTCCCGGAAATCTCAGGGGACCGGATCGAATCCACCCGCGCTCCCCCACGGGTGACAACGCAGCAACCGCTTGAGAGCCATCCACCCCCCACCCAGCACACCGTAGCTCTCGATTGCCTGTTCGGCGTATCGGGAACAGGATGGCTCGAAGCGACAGTTCCGGCCGAGAACCGGAGACAGAAGAGCTCGGTATATTCGGAAAATGCCGGACATCAACGCCGCGAGCACGCGATCGCCGGCCGGGAGGACCTCTCGTGCGCCAGTATCAGACCGAGAGCCGGTCACGCAGCTCTTCGACGAGCTCGGCATAGGAAAGCTTCGCTGCCCCGGGCTTCGCAATCACGACCAGGTCGCGCGCAACCGGGAGCTCCTGGCGATGAAGTCGGAAGAATTCTCGTAGTCGACGTTTCAAGCGGTTCCGGACGACGGCATTGCCCACCCGCCGGCTGACGCTGAACCCGACCCGCGATCGTCCAAACGACGGCTCACTCGCGGCGGCGAGCACGAAGTTAGGACTGTGGCGCTTTCGGCCCAGCCGTCTGAATCCGCAAGAAATCGCGCCGGAGCCGAAGACGAAGGTCTTTGCCAAACTTGTGGCCGTCGAGTTGGTTCGACGTCGAACCCGCCACCGTCCGCGACACAGGTTTCCGCGAAGGTGTCACTATCGCCGAGCGGGCTTGGGTGGGACCTGCACGCTCAAGCGTTTGCGTCCCTTGCGCCGCCGCCGCTTCAACACGCTCCGCCCTCCGGCGGTTTCCATGCGCGAGAGGAATCCATGCGTCCTCTTCCGGCGCAGGTTGCTCGGCTGATACGTGCGCTTCATCCGCTACTCTTCCTTTCCAGGGAGCTGGGAAACTCGAGCTGCCGCTTCGCGGTCGCTCCATAAAAAACGGCCGACGAGCCGTCGGCCGACGTGACGCGAATACTCACCATACCCATACCATGAAGTCAATTCAGTAGATCTCGGGCTTGAGGTCGCGAGTCATCAGGTCGACGACTACTTGGCGCGGGGATTTTCCCTCGTGGAGCAGTAGGTACATCTGCTCGGTGATGGGCATCTCCACACCGAGCTTGCGAGCGAGCTGATAGACGGACTTGGCGTTGCGTACCCCTTCGGCGACCATGTTCATCTCGGCAAGGATTTCGCTGAGGCGCTCTCCCTTGCCGAGGCGCAACCCGACGCTCCGATTGCGCGACAAATCGCCGGTGCAGGTAAGGACGAGATCCCCCATCCCCGCCAATCCGGCGAGCGTCCGCGGGTCCGCCCCCATCCTCACGCCGAGGCGTGCGATTTCGGCGATTCCGCGGGTGATCAGCGCCGCGCGGCTGTTGTGACCGAATCCGAGCCCGTCGCTCACGCCGGCGGCGACGGCTATGACGTTCTTGACCGCACCACCGAGCTCGACCCCAAGCACGTCGTCGCTCGTGTAGACACGAAAGAATGAAGTCGTGAAGGTCGTCTGGCATTCGGCAGCGGCGTCGGGATTTGCCGAAGCGGCCGTCACGGCGGTCGGCATGCCGCGCGCGACCTCCCGCGCGAAGCTCGGACCCGAGAGCGCGCAGAGTCGCTCATGCAGCCTACGCGGAAGCACCTCTTCGAACACCCCGAGCATCGTCTTGGAGGTCTCATCCTCGATGCCCTTGGTCGCGCTGACCACCAGCGGCTCGCCGTCGACGAACGGCGCCACCTCGCGCATGATGGGTCGGAGGACGTGCGAGGGCAGGACGCACACAAGCGCCGTCTTCCCGCTGGCAACCTCGCGGAGATCCGTTGACGGGATCAAGTTGTAGGGCAGCGTGATGCCCGGCAGGTACGTCGAGTTTTCACGCTTGTCGGCGATCTCGCGGCAATGATCCGAGTCGTGTACCCAAAGTGAGACCGGGTAGCCCTTTTCGGCCAGCAACTTGGCGAGGGCAGTTCCCCAGCTGCCGCCGCCAATGACGCCGATCCGCTCGCGCATACGATCCTCCTCGAATCGATCGAACGGAAATACACTATTCCCGGTCGTCGCGGATTGCCAAGCTGCTCGGTCGGCCCTCGCCCGGGGCGCGGCGAAGATGCGCTCAACGCCCGGAGGCGGGGCCGAGCCTGCCGAGGAAGCTCGGGCGTATCACCAAGACGAGGGCGGGAAGTACGGTGAGCGATCCGGCGCTCGACACGGCCATGGCGAGCGCGACCAGCGTGCCGAGTCGGATGTGGTAAGCGAATCCCGAGAAGCAAAGCGTCAAGTAGCCGGCCGCGATCGCCGAGGACACGAACAGGATCGCCATGCCTGAGGTGTCGAGCGTACGCTCCACCGCCTCTTCCAGCGTCTTACTCAGCACGAGCTCTTCGCGAAGCCGAAACAGGAAGTAGACGGCATAGTCGGCGCCGATCCCGACCGCCATCGCCGAGATCGTCGCCGTCCCGATGTCGAGCGGGATCGCGAAGAGACCCATGACACCGAAATTCGTGACCACCGCTAGCGCCAACGGAATCGCCACCAAGACGCCCCCGGTCAAAGATCGCAGAGTGAGGCTCGCGACCAGCAGGATGATGGCCGCGATCTGCACGATGTTGAGAATCTTGCCGTGCACCATTACTTCATTCATCGCCGCGCTCGAGGCGAGCGATCCGGTAATCTCCACGCGGACGCCCGGTGGCAGCGCGCCGGGCAGGCGCGCTTGCAGCCGCGCGATCAGCTCCGCGGCGAAGCGCGTGCTGTCTTCCTTCAGGTACACGCGCAGCACGCCAACGCGGTGCGCCGGATCGATCAAGCTGTCGAAATCCTCTGCGCTGCTCGACATGGTGTAGAGCAGCAAATACTGACTCACCAGATTGCGGCTGGCTGGAACGCGCAACGCGGCTGGATCGTCGTCATGCATCGCCGCGTTCATTTCCTTCACGAAGTCGACGAACGACAGCGCCTTGCCGACCCCCGGCTGGCTTTCGAACCATCTCTCCAGCGAGTCGATCCCCTCGAGCACCCGAGGATCTTCGATGGCTCCCTCGCGATCTCCCTCGATCAACAAGACCAGCGTGCTCGTACCGGCAAATGCCGCGTTCAATGCTCGATCGTCGCGACGGACCACCGATCCCCTGAAGAACTGCTGTCGAAAGCTCGAATCGACGACCACCCGCGAACCGGCGAGCGCCGCCGCGGACGTAATCAGCGCGACCACTGCCAAGACGCCCATCCGGCGCCGCCCGCGGGTGAGGCTTCGCAGGCTGGCGATGATCGGATCGAACATGTGGTGGGTTCCCTCGCGCGTGCGCTCGCGTAGCGTCGGAGCAGGCAGCAGGCAACGCACGGCCGGAATCAGCGTCATCTCGATCGCCAGCGCGGAGAGGATGCCGAGCGCCGTGAACAACCCGAAATTGCGGATCGCGGCGGTCTCGAAAGTGAGGAGCGACAAGAACGACAGCGAGGCAATGCTGGTCGCGACGATCATCACGGGGGCGACCTTGACGAACGAGCTTCTGGACGGCGAGACGTTGATCCCCCGAGACGGCAAGCTCTTCGTAAAAGCGCTTCAGCATCTGCACCGCATGGCCAGCGGCCACGGCGAGAATCAGGATCGGGGTGGTGACGTTGAAGGGATCGAGAGTCACACCGAGCATGCCGAGCATGCCGAGGCTCCAGAGCATCGCCAAGAGCGCTGTCAGGAGCGGCAGGAACATCGCCTGCAGAGTTCGGAATGCCTCGTAGTGGACGAGCCCGATGACCAAGAACGCCAGCGGGAAGAAGAAGAACATGCGAGTCGAATAGCGCGCCAGCCAAGCGACGTAGATCGCCGGCCCGCTGAGGTGTGCGCGGAAGGAACCGTCCTGCTCTTCCTCGAGGACGCGTGTGATGGCTGCTTGAATCTCGGGGTAGCCGTCGAGGGGAGCCGTAAAGTCGAAATCGGCGACTATACCTGCAGCCCGGCCGTCGGCAGCGATGATGGTGCCGACGTACTGAGGATTCGCTAGCAGCCTCTGCCGCAGCGCCAGCGCCTCGGCACGATCTTTCGGCAAGGGATCTAGAAATGGACGTACGACCATTCCCTCGCTGGTGCCGCGAATGTCCACAGCCTTGGGGAGCGACAAACTCAGAAACGTGCGCGGGACGAGACCAGGCAAAGCGGCGATGCGCTCGGTGATCCTCGCCAACTTCGCGAGAAACTCCGGCGAATAGGCGTCCCCGCTTTCGGGAAAGAGCCCGACGAAGACGAGGTTCTTCTCGCCGAAGATCTCGTGCAAGCGCGAGAGCGCTTTGATGTAGGGATGCCGCTGTGGCAGTTGCGCGTCGAGATCGATCTCGACTTTCAGCCGCGTGGCCCGCGTCAACAAGACGAGCGTGAGCAGAAGGATGAGTGCTACGACAAACCTGGCGTGTCCCGTCACCCATCGAACGTACGCCGCCGCCATCGCCCCGCCCGTCCCCCCCGCGTAGAAATCGCTCGCCTGCATCTAGTGGAACTGCGCTTTCAGTTTCAATGGATCCACCGCCGGCTTGTTCGCGGGTGCTTTCGGCAGACCTCACGAAAGTCATGTGGAAAAGTTGTGGACAATTAGTACGCCTACCGCAGCCTTCGACGATTTCCTGGCTAGCAGGGGATGACATGAAACATGCTGTGTCAGCAAAAAACTTCGCTTTATCAGTGGTTTACGTGGCTAGACCTTTCCGGCGTTTTGCGAAAATCCCCCTCGGTTTTTCCGCCGCACTTCGCAGGACCAGTAAATCCAGCTGTTGATAAGTGATGGTCTCCACAAATGCTTGTCCCACGCCACTCTCCGCGACCAGGTGTTCCGAGAGGCCTGATTTTCGATGTCTCCCGCGTCTCCCGTCGTTCAAGCGCCGATGTTCGTGCGTTACCCGAAGGGTTGGCGCCTAAGCGCGGGTTAGCCCGAGTCGTCGAGTACCATTTCTTGACCATGCGATGGTGAGCCAGAGATCGGTGACAAGACTTGACCGCCTGTCGAATTTCAATATCTAGTCCCCGCTCTGAGAAGGTAGGGTCGAGAATGGATCTGAAGACTCTCGAACGAATGACCGTGCCGAAGCTTCGCGAAGAAGCCCTGAAGATACCGGAGCTGAGCGGAGTCCGCGGCATGAACAAGGAAGCGTTGGTACGAGCGATTGCAGCCGCCTACAAGATCGACCTCTCCACGCGCCGGCGCGGCGGTTCTGAAAGACCCGAGCTCAAGAAGCAGATCCGAGAGTTGCGGGCCAAGATCACCGAAGCGATTCGGACGAAACAGACATCCGACCTCAAGAAGCTGCGCCGCCACGTGAAGCATCTGAAGGCGCAAACACGTCGCCTCGCCAAGACGAGAATTCCAGCGACGGCCGAGGCGCCGGTGAGCACATCTCCAGAGACAGCATCCTGATTGACTCGTCGAACTCGCGCTTTTTCATGGCCAAGCTCTGGATCGTCTACCGCGAGGGTCTGCGGTTGCTCGGTGCGGTTGCGGCAGAGGTGCCCTTGGAGAGCTCTATCGCCCGCCTCGATATCGCGCCATGGCGCTTCTTCAGCGCGAAGCCGCCCGAAGGCCGCCCGCTCGAGGAGGTGCGCTCCAGCTCCGAGCGAAAGCGCGCGTTGCTCGAGGTTGCGAACCAAGACCGCTACGATCTCTGCGGGCTCGTCGTCGGGTTCTTCGAGTCGCCTTACTCGCCCGACGAGTGCTTGCGTCGGCTCGGTGTCGGAATCGAGGCCGCGGGCTCCCGCTCATAGTCCGGCGCGGGAACCTCGCGCTTCGTCACGAAGCCTCAGCTGAGGCTTCGCTTGCGGGCTCTCAGACCGCGGCGGCTCCCTTTCGGCTTGTGAAACGGCTTGCCAAATCCACCGCCGAATCCGCCCGCCTCTTGGGTACCTTCGAATTCGTTGAAGGACCGCGGTGCAGAAAACCCACCCGGCGCTCCGGCCCGTCGGGGTGGCCGATCTTCGGCTGCGTTGACCCGTAGCTTTCGACCATCGAGCTCGAACTCGTTGAAAGTCGCAATAGCGTTCTGAGCCGCTTCATCCGTCGAGAACTCGACGAAGGCAAAGCCTCTGGAGCGCCCGGTCTCGCGGTCCGTTCCGATGTGCACGCTCACGACTTGCCCGGCAGACGCGAAGGCCTCGCTCAAACGATCCTGGGTCGTGTTGAAGCTCAAATTGCCGACGAATACTTTTCTTGGAATGGCTTAGTCCTCCCTCTCGAAGTTCGACAGGCCTCTATGGCTTGTCCGGACCGTCATAGCTGTCCCGGACCAATTCAACAATGGGCGTCTTGCAAGCGAGCGCTCCGCGAGTCGACGGGCTGCTCCTTGCTTGATTCGTCGCTCCAGCGCGCCTAAGAGTGGCCCCCTTTGAATGACGCGCCTCCTGCTCATCCGCCACGGCGAGACCCCCTGGAATCGCGGCCGCCGCTAGGAAAGGGCACGCGGACGTACCCCTGAGCGTGGAGGGATTTGCGCAAGCCGCGCGGCCTCGACGCGTTACAGCGCTTCGACTAATTTCGGTCGACGGCGAATTCGAGCAAAGGAGAGCCCATGGTCGTCGTCGCCAAGATCAAGGTGCGGCAGGGGCACGAGACGGAAGCGGAAGCCGCGTTTCGCAAACAGATCGACTTCGTCACCCGCGAGGAGCCCGGCACGCTGCTCTACCTTCTCCACCGCGGTCGGAAACAGCGAAGCACATACCTCTTCTACGAGAAGTACACCGATGCCGACGCGTTCGACCGGCACGGCAAGACGAGCGCCATTCAGGCCCTGTTCAAGACACTCCAGGGGTTGCTCGACGGCCCTCCCTCGATCGAGCTCTACGACGAGCTCGGCGGAAAGGGCTCGACGTTGCCCCAAACCTGACGCGCGAAGGCGCCGACGAAAGACATCGGCTAGGTGACCGTAGGGCGTTGAGACGAGATTTCCCGGAGCAAAGGGCGCGGCGCTTTGCGGCTCAGGCTTTCATCGAGTAGGTGGCAGTGGTCGCCGTCGAGCTTGGCGACGGCGGGGCACCTCGGCTCACGCGTGCATCGTACGCTTCAACCGTCCGGGGTCGCTCGGGCGAGGATCGCTTCGGCGCGCGCGGCCGAGAGTTCGTGGAGCGACGACAGGATCGCCGCCGCCCCTTCGAAGTTCCCGTTCCGCGTGTAGTCGTTCGGGATCACGACGCAGGGGATCCCAGCGGCGCGGGCGGCACAAAGGCCCTTGAAGGAGTCTTCAACGGCGAGACAGCCCGCAGGCGCTTCGCCGAGGGACTCGCAGGCGCGCAGGAATGCATCCGGCGCCGGCTTGTCGAGAGCGTAGTCCTCGCGGCCGACGATCACCCGAAAGAAGGCGAGAAGGGCGAACCGGCGCAACACGGGCGCGACCGCATCCCTGCTCGGAGCCCGTCGCGAGCGCGAGCGGCCGCCGTTCGCCGAGATCGCCGAGCGCCTCCACGACACCGGGGAGCAAGCGGGCGTCGGTCTCGAGGATCTCTCGAAACAACCGATCCTTTCGCCGCTTCAGCTCGCGGAGATCCAACCCCGGGACCTGCTGCGCGCAGTACTCGAGGCCTAGCCCACGGTTGCTGAAGCGGTCCGCGTAGACCTCCATCGGAATCGATCCCACGCCGTGGGGCGCAAGCGCGATCTCGTAAGCACGATGATGAAGCGATTCGGAATCGACGATGACGCCGTCGAAATCAAACAGGATCGCCGTCGGCCTCTGCGCCGTCACCGTTGCCCCCATCACCATCGGCGCCCGGCTCGACTTCCTCACTTTCGGCCAAACGAGCGATCGCCACGACCTGCTCGCCGGGCTCGAGGCCAATGAGCCGCACGCCCTGCGTGTTGCGGCCACTTTGCCGCACCTCCGAAACGCGCAGGCGGATCAGCTTGCCCCCGGTCGTGATGAGCATGATCTGATCTTCATCCGTGACCATCAACACGCCGATCACCAGCCCGGTCTTTTCCGTCACGCGCATCGTGATGATACCCTTTCCGCCCCGGTGCGTGATGCGGTACTCCTCCATCTCGGTGCGCTTGCCCGACCCGAGCGTGGACACGGCGAGCAGGCTCGCCGCCGGATCGACGATCGCCATTGCCACCACCGCGTCATCGTCTTCGAGCGTGATGCCCTTGACGCCGTAGGTCCCGCGGCCCATGGCGCGCACTCCTGTCTCGGGGAAGCGGATCGCCTGCCCGTTGGCGAGTCGACAGGATGATCTCGCGCTCGCCGTCGGTCTCGTGTACGTCGATCACCTCGTCCCCCTCTTCGAGCGCGATCGCGATCAGTCCCGACGGGCGCGGATTCGAGTACGCCATCACGTCGGTCTTCTTGATCAGACCGCGCCGCGTCGCGAAGCACAGGTAGCGACCCTCGCGGAATTCGCGCATCGGCAGGATCGCGGAGATCTTCTCCTCGGGGCCGAGATGGAGAAGGTTGACGAGCGGCTTGCCGCGCGCGGCCCGGCCGATCAGCGGCAGCTCGTGGACCTTCAGCCAGTACACTCGGCCCGTCGAGGTGAAGAACAAGATGTAGCTGTGGGTCGAAGCCACGAACAGGTGCTCGACGAAGTCTTCGTCGCGCGTGGTCGCGCCGATCTTGCCGCGTCCGCCTCGCCGCTGCGCGCGGTACGAGGCCACGGGGTTCCGCTTGACGTAGCCCTCGTGCGAGATCGTCACCACCATGTCCTCTTCGGCGATCAGATCCTCCGCGGTGAATGCGCCGGCGGCCTCTTGGATCTCGGTCCGCCGCGGATCGGCATAGAGCTTGCGGACCTCGGCGAGCTCTTCGACGATGATCTTGTCGACTTCCCGCTCGTCGGCGAGGATCTCGCGGTAGCGGCGGATCTGCGCTTCGGTCTCGGCGAGCTCGGCGAGGATCTTGTCGCGCTCGAGCGCGGTCAAGCGTTGGAGCCTCAGATTGAGGATCTCCTGAGCCTGAATCTCCGAGAGCGCGAACTGCGTCATCAGCCCTTGTTTGGCCGCGCTCGGATCGGCGGCCCCGCGGATCAGCGCGATCACCCCGTCGAGGTGATCGAGGGCGATCGCGAAGCCCGCGAGGACGTGAAGGCGTTTCTCGGCTTCGCGGAGCTCGAAGGCCGTGCGCCGTCGCACGACGTCTCGACGGTGCTCGAGAAAGACCTCGAGGGCGCTCTTCAGACTCAAGACCCGCGGCCGGCCGTCGACGATCGCCAGCATGTTGACCCCGAACGAGTCCTGCATCGGCGTGTGGCGGTAGAGCTGGTTCAGCACGATGTCGGCGATCGCATCGCGCTTCAGCTCGATCACGATGCGCATGCCGTCGCGATCCGATTCGTCGCGCAGATCGGAGATCCCCTCGATGGTCTTCTCGTTGACGAGCTCGGCGATCCGCTCGATTAGCCTCGCCTTGTTCACCTGGAACGGGATCTCGCTGACGATGATCGATTCGCGCTCGCTCTTTCCCGTCCCGCTCGATCGCCGCCCGGGCCCGCACCGTGAGGATCCCGCGGCCCTCGCGGTAGGCCTCGTGGATCGCCTCGCGGCCGCAGAGAATGCCGGCCGTCGGGAAGTCGGGGCCCGGGACCTTGGCGATCAGCTCGTCGACGGTTACTTCGGGGTGCTCGATCAGCAGCATCGCCGCATCGACGATCTCTCCGAGATTGTGCGGCGGGATGTTCGTCGCCATTCCGACCGCGATTCCCGCCGAGCCGTTGATCAGCAGGTTGGGAATCTTCGCAGGCAGCGCCAGCGGCTCGCGCAGCGTGTCGTCGTAGTTCGGCTGGAACTCGACGGTGTCCTTCTCGATGTCGGCGAGGAGCTCGCTGGCAATCCGCGCCATGCGCACTTCCGTGTAGCGCATGGCCGCGGGCGGATCGCCGTCGATCGAGCCGAAGTTGCCCTGACCGTCGATCAGCGGATAGCGCAGCGAGAAGTCCTGCGCCATGCGTGCGATCGTGTCGTAGACCGCGGTGTCGCCGTGTGGATGATACTTGCCGATGACGTCACCGACGACGCGCGCCGATTTCTTGTACGGACGATTCCAGTCGTTCGAGAGGTCGTACATCGCGTAGAGCACGCGGCGATGCACGGGCTTCAAGCCGTCGCGGGCGTCCGGCAACGCGCGCCCGATGATGACGGACATCGCGTAGTCGAGGTAGGATTGCCGCATCTCGTCTTCGATGTTGATCGTCGAGCGCGGCTGTTTGAGCTCCTCCATTGGCGTTCCGTAACCGACGGGCGGCTCAGCGCATCAAATGTCGAGGTTGCGGACGTCGAGCGCGTTCGCTTCGATGAACCGCCGACGCGGCTCGACCTCGTCGCCCATGAGCGTCGAGAAAATCTCGTCGGCCTCGTAGGCGTCTTCGATCTTCACCTGCAGGAGCACGCGCACGTCCGGATTCATCGTTGTTTGCCAGAGCTGCTCTGGATTCATCTCACCGAGACCCTTGAAGCGTTTGACTTCCAGGCCGTGTCGCGCGTGCGCCATGAGCTTCGACACCGCGTCGCCCAGCGTCGGCGCCTCCTCTTCCTCGGTGTCGCCGGCGTGCAGCCGAAATGGCGGAGCGCCGATCTTGCCGAGCTCTCGGGCGAGCCGGCGCAGCTCTTCGACCTCCGGCGAAAGAAGGAGCGCGGCGTCGATGATGGTCTTCGTGCCGTTGCCGTTCGCCCGAGACGTCGCGATCACCTGAAAGCCGCCGTGCTCGGGATCGTCGCCGAGCTCATAGACCATCGGCAGAAGATCCGGCGCCGTCACCCTCAAGCGCTCGTCCACTCGGCCGAGCACACGATCGAGCTCCACTTCCGAGTGTAATGTTTCGGGCTGGAAGGAGTCGGTCCAAGCGACCGCCTCGACCAGATGCCGGTTCTTCCGCTTGCGCTCGACCGCAGCGAGGATTCGCTCGAAGCGGTTGACCTTGCGAACGAGCTCGTGCAGCGCCTCGCCGCTGATCGCCGCCTCGGCAGCCGCGGAGCGGAGCTGCCAGCGCTCCGTCCCGGTCTCGATCAGGAAGGCCTCGAGTGCCGCGTCGTCTTTCAGATAGCGCTCCTTCTTCTGCCGCTTCACTTGGTAGAGCGGCGGGAGCGCCACGTAGAGGTGGCCTCCTTCGATGATCTCGCGGTACTGCCGATAGAAAAAGGTGAGCAGCAGTGTACGGATGTGCGACCCGTCCACGTCCGCGTCGGTCATGATGATGATCCGGTGATAGCGGAGCTTGGAGAGGTCCCGCTCTCGTTCTTCGTTGCCAATGCCGACGCCGAGAGCGGTGATGAGGAGGCGGATCTCTTGCGACGACAGCATCTTGTCGAAGCGCGCCTTCTCGACGTTGAGGATCTTGCCGCGTAACGGCAGGATCGCTTGGTTCTTGCGGTCGCGGCCTTGCTTCGCCGACCCGCCTGCGGAATCCCCCTCGACGATGAAGATCTCCGACTTCGAGGGATCTCGCTCCTGACAGTCGGCGAGCTTGCCCGGCAGATTTCCGGAATCGAGGGCTCCCTTACGGCGCGCGAGCTCCTTGGCTTTTCGCGTCGCCTCGCGAACGCGAGCTGCTTCCACCCCTTTCAGGATGATGCGTTTGGCTTCGGCAGGATGGCGCTCCAGATATGCCGCGAGCTTGTCGTTGACGAGGGCTTCGACCAAACCTTTCACCTCACTGTTGCCGAGCTTGGTCTTCGTCTGCCCTTCGAACTGCGGTT
The DNA here is from genome assembly GCA_963712515.1 of uncultured delta proteobacterium. Lineage (GTDB taxonomy): Bacteria > Desulfobacterota > Binatia > JACPRU01 > JACPRU01 > CAVQIG01. Next base: position 371,642 of record CAVQIG010000027.1, on the reverse strand, counting down.
CTGGGACCTTGACGCTGACGATCGCGGTGAGACCTTCGCGCACGTCCTCACCCTGCAGGCTTTCGGCTTCCTTCTTGAGGAGACCCCCCGTGACGGCAAACGTGTTCAAGGAGCGGGTGAGGGCGGACTTGAATCCGATCAGGTGCGTTCCGCCTTCGATGGTCCCAATGTTGTTGGCGAACGAAAAGACCGATTCCGTGTAGCCCTCGTTCCACTGCATCGCGATCTCGGTCACCACGCCTTCGCGCTCACCGCTGAGGAAGATCACGTCAGGATGGATTGGAGTCTTGGCGCGATTCAGGTGCTCGACGAACGAGACGATCCCGCCCTCGAAGAAGAATTCATGATTGCGTCGCTCTCGCTCGTCGGCGATCGAGATCCGCAGACCCTTGTTCAAGAACGCAAGTTCGCGAAGCCGTTGCGAGAGAATCTCGAAGCTGAAGTCGACAGTCTCGAAGATCTCCGGATCGGGCTTGAACGTGACCTTGGTGCCTCGCACCTCGGTCTGGCCGATCTCTCGTAGCGGCGCTTCCGGCACTCCGCGCCGGTAGCGCTGGAAGAAGACCTTCTGCTCCCGGCGGATCTCGACCTCGAGAAACTCCGAGAGCGCGTTGACGACCGAAACACCAACCCCATGAAGCCCACCCGATACTTTGTAAGCGCTCTTGTCGAATTTACCTCCGGCATGAAGCTTGGTGAGCGCCACTTCCGCCGCGGAGACGCCCTCCGTGGGATGAATTTCGGTGGGGATGCCGCGGCCGTTGTCTTCGACGGTCACGCTTCCCTCGACATGAATCGTCACCACGATGTGATCACAGGCGCCAGCAAGGGCTTCGTCCACGGAGTTGTCGACGACTTCGAATACGAGATGGTGAAGACCCCTTTCAGCGGTATCTCCGATGTACATTCCGGGCCGTTTGCGGACGGCCTCAAGCCCTTCGAGAACCCTTATCGAGTCCGCGCCGTACTCCGTGCCTATTGTGTTTTGATCGTTCACCCGACGCCCTCAAAAACGGTTTTGTTCAACCGTCGGATAGACCCTCCCCCACCGGGACCTAATCTACGCGAAAAACTCTGCACAGTAAAGCTTTGGTGAGTATATAAAATATCATTCTAATATCACTGGAAGGTGCCAGAATGTGGAGAAAATCATCGAGCGCAGTGCAAGAGAGCACGGCGCAGGCGGGAGACAGATCCGCGGACCGCTAGGACCGGCCGGATCGCGATCAACAGGAGCGATCTCTGGCGCAGGCGACTCCGCTCAGAGCCGCATCGGCATCACGACGTAACAATAGCTTTCATCGCCCTCGGGCCGCAGCACACCGGGGCTCACGTCATCGCTTGCCAAGAACTCGACCTTGTCGCCGTCGTGCATGGTCGCGAGCGCTTCTATCAAATACCGACCATTGAAGCCGATCGACAGCTCGTCCCCCGAGTACGCTACCTCGATCTCATCCAATCCATCACCTGCATCCGGATTGCTCGCCTGAACCTCGAGGATGCCAGGCTTCAGGGTGATGCGCACCCCTTTGGCGCGCTCGGTGGTGAGCACCGACATGCAGCCGAGCGCCCGTAAGAACTCCTCGCGTCCCAGACTGATCTTGGCTTTGCTCTGCTTGGGAATCACCTGTCGATAGTCGGGAAATTCTCCCTCGATCAGACGCATGAAGAGCTCGGCACGGTCACGCACGACCCTCGCGATCGGGCCATCGATCCATAGCGTCACGGGATCTTCTTCGCCGTTACCCGACTCGAGCAACTTCCTTGCTTCCACCAGTCCTTTGCGGGGTAGAATCACGCCCTTTTCCGGCACCCTCCCCTCGATCTGGCGATCGATCATCGCCAGACGGTGCCCGTCGGTGGCGACCATGCGAAGCGCCCCCTGCTGGTTCTCGACATAGACCCCGCTCAAGTTGATACGCGTTTCGTCGAGCGACACGGCAAAGAGCGTGCTTTCGATCATGGACCCGAGAAGACGTGCCTTGGCGTGGAGTTCGCTTGCGCCCCTGCTCGGCTTGCCGGTCAGTCCCGGAATGCTAGGAAACTCTTTGGGATCGAGTCCAACGAGATTGAGACGGGTCTTCCCGCTCAGAACCTCCACGCGGTGGTTCTCGAGGCCGCGCACACGAATGACGTCGCCCTTCATCTCCTTCACGAGCTCGAAGAGCTTGCGCGCGCTCACGGTGAGCGCTCCCGATCCCTTCACCTTCGCGGAACACGATCGTCGGACGCCGATGTCGAGATCGGTTGCGAGGATGGAGATTCCACCCTCGACTGGCTCAATCAGAGTATTCGAAAGAATCGGCAGCGTGTTTCGTCGCTCGACGACCCCCTGTGTCAGGCGGAGGCCTTCTAGAAACTCTGTTCGCTGGATCTCGAATTCCATTCAGGACTTTCTATTGGAAGTTTCTTTCAACAGAAGAAGAAGAAGAAAATCATAGTAGAAGAGGCTGTGGATAGTTTGAAAACCCTCGTAAGTCGTCATCCTCCTAGAGAAAACTATCCGGAGGGACTGTGGACGGAGGTTTGCAGATGCATCGCCGAAGCTCAAGCAGTAGCACACCGGTGGTGACTCTCAACGGACCCTTCACAATGTTACTCACAGCTCGCTCACACCCTACCGTGGCCTTCAACCAAGCGCTCGAGGCCAACGAGCGTCGAGTGAAATCCAGGATCCTCTTCACGCCGTTTTTCGACCACCTGGATCGCGTGAATCACGGTCGAATGGTCTCGGTTCCCGAATTTTTCACCGATCGACGGCAGAGAAGCACCTACAAGCTTGCGGCATAGGTACATGCAGACCTGGCGAGCGAAAGCAAGGTTCCGCGTCCGCTTGGGTGACTTGATATCCGACAGCTTTACGGCGAACTGAGCACAAACCACCTGCTGCACGCTCTCGACGGTGACCTGCAAGTTGCGATCCTTGACGAGGTCCTTGAGAACCTCTCGTGCGAACTCGACCGTAATCGGTTTATGCAGGAAGGAGGCCAGCGCACCGAGCCGCGTGAGGGAGCCTTCGAGCTCACGAATGTTGGCCTCGAACTTGGACGCTAGGAAGAGCGCGACATCGTGCCCGAGCGGCAGAGCCTCGGCTTCGGCCTTCTTCAAGAGGATCGCCACACGAGTCTCGATGTCGGGTGCCTGGATGTCCGCGATCAAGCCCCACTCGAAGCGATTTCGCAGCCTCTCCTCGAGCTGCGGGATGTCCTTCGGGAATTTGTCCGAGGAAAGAACGATCTGCCGATGGCTTTCGTGCAGCGTATTGAACGTGTGGAAAAACTCGACCTGGGTCTGCTCGCGGCCCGCAAGGAACTGGACGTCGTCGAGGATGAGCACGTCGAGCTTACGGAACCGGTTCTTGAAATCGTCCATGTGCTTCTCACGAATCGAGGTGATCAGCTCGTTCATGAACGATTCGGCGGAGAAGTAGCCGACTTTTGCCCCGGCAGCCCGCTCGAGCACCTGGTGGCCGATGGCGTTGATGAGATGCGTCTTACCGAGGCCGACACCTCCGTAGATGAAAAGTGGGTTGTAGTGCTCGCCCGGCTTGTTGGACACCGCCTCGGCGGCGGCGTGCGCGAATTTGTTGCTGGCACCGACCACGAAGTTGGCGAACGTGTAGCGCGCCACCAGACCACCTCGCCGTGCAGCGCGCCGCGGCGTTTCATCGTTCTTCGGATCGCTCCTGCGCTCGGATTTTGGGAACAGCTCGCCTTGCGGACTTGGATTCACACGCAACGTAACGGCACGGAGCTCGGTGCCGAGGACCTCTTGGAGGCTCTCGAGTAGTGCCGGTTGATAGTGGTCCGAAATCCAGTCTACGAAAAATTTGTTCGGCAGCTGGAGGAGAGCTCGGGAATCATGCACTCCGAGAAAGAGCGCAGGACGAAACCAGGTTTCGAGATTCTGGCTACCTATTTTTTCACGAAGGACGTCGGTGACCCGTAACCAGGCCGCTTCCATTCAGAGCTCCGGGGATCTCGGACTGCGTTGATGATCACGCAGACCTTTTCCAAATGTTGTCCACATCCGTGGATAGCTGAAAAACACCCATGCCGACCGGGAGTTGGATCCTCCGTCCACAAGACAATCAACAATCGCGAAGAGGTCTGAGCGGTGTAGGAGATCGCTGATGAACGGACCGCTTCGCAGAGCGATGCCCTTAGCCACGTCCCCCCACCCGCCGATTGCGCTCGCGTGGAGCACAAACGAGTGCTGCACGTAACCGCAATCGGAAGACGCTCGTCTAGACCCTTCTGCCGTCCATTTCAAGAAAAAACTGCGCGTCGCACGATTCGTCACTCGCGCGGATCAGGATTGGTGTCGTGCGAAGGTCTGTGGCAAGAAGTGCGGACGATGAAACGATCGGAGAAGCTATTCGCCGAAGCACGACGCGTGATTCCCGGAGGCGTGAACAGTCCGGTGCGCGCATGGAAAAGCGTCGGCGGAACGCCGCGGTTTTTTTCACGCGGGCAGGGCGCACGCGTCACCGATGTAGACGGACGAAGCTACGTTGACTTCGTGTGCTCATGGGGACCACTCATCTTTGGACACGCGCACCCGAGTGTCGTCCGCGCCGTTCAGGACGCAGCCGCTCGCGGTGTGTCGTTCGGTGCGCCGACGCCAGGTGAAGTCGAGCTCGCTCGCGAGATCGTCGGATCCTACCCATCGATCGAGAAGGTTCGCCTCGTCAGCTCGGGCACCGAAGCGACGATGTCCGCCATTCGGGTCGCCCGTGCCTTCACGAAGCGTCCGGGCGTGCTCAAGTTTTCCGGGTGCTACCACGGCCACGTCGACGCGCTGCTGATTCGCGCCGGATCCGGGAGCACTACGTTCGGGACCCCGGACAGCGACGGCGTCCCGGAAGCCTTCACGGCCCTCACACACGTCGCCGAGTTCAACGACGTGGGCGGATTCGAGGCGTGCCTGCAATCGCACGGGCGTGAGATCGCAGCCGTGATCATCGAACCCGTCGTCGGAAACATGGGCGTGGTGCTGCCGAACCCGGGGTTCCTCGAAGCGGTGCGCAAGCTCACGCGCCGATCCGGCGCCTTGCTGATCTTCGACGAGGTCATCACGGGTTTTCGGTTGGCGAAAGGCGGCGTGCAGGAGTTGACCGGAATCGAGGCCGATCTCACTTGTCTGGGCAAGATCCTCGGCGGCGGGCTTCCGGTCGCCGCCTTCGGTGGTCGCAGTGACGTGATGGACAAGCTCTCGCCCATCGGCGGGACCTATCAAGCGGGCACCCTCTCCGGAAATCCCCTCGCGGTAGCAGCCGGCCTGGCAACGCTTCGCGAGCTGGGTCCAAAGACCTACGCGCGTCTCGAAGCGCTCGGCGCGCGTTTGCAGGAAAAGCTGCGCCGTGTGCTACGCGATCGGCGCGTTCCTGCAGTGGTCAACCGCGCCGGCTCGATGTTCACCTTGTTCTTCGGTCTCGAGCGGGTCGAGAACTTCAGCGAGGCATGCGCGGCGGACGCGAAGGCCTACGCCCGGTTCTTTCACGGCATGCTCGACCGCGGCTTCTATCTACCACCGTCACAGTTCGAGGCGGCCTTCCTGTCGCTCGCGCACGGCGATGCGGACGTCGACGGCTTCGCCGAGGCCGCTTCGGAGGTCCTCGCACCCTGAGCCCCTCGCCCGAGCGCGGTGGCGGCAACCTCTGGGTTCGCGTGGGTCAGCTCACGGCGGTCGCATACGAATTTCTCGGATCGATCCTCGCGGGTGCGCTGTTCGGCTACTTCTTCGACCGTCATTTCGAGACGGCGCCGTGGGGCTTGATCGCCCTCACGTTGTTGGGTACGAGTACCGGCCTTTATCGGATGGTCGTGACGTTGAAGAAGTTCGACCGAAGGAACACGGATGAGTAGGGACCGGGTGCTCTACTACGTCGGCGCCAGCCACGCCGCGCTGCTCGCCGCGGTGAGCCTCGCGCTTCACGCGTTCGGTTGGCCGCTCAAGGGGACGTTGCTCGGTGGCGGGCTGATCGGGTTCTCGTTCGTGACGTTCTGGGTCGTCGCCCGATCCATCACCGGACCCGGGCGGAAGGCGTTGGCGATAGTGCTCGGCAGCCTGAAGGTGCTGATCTATCTGGCTCTCAGCGCGGCCGTGCTGAGCGGCAAGCTCGTAGCCGACGGAGAAGGCTTTACCCTCGGCGTGAGCTGCTTCGTTCTCGCGACGCTGCTCGTAGCACTCGGGGCGAAGGCTCGCTCGGTAGGATGCCCGAGCGGAGACGGGATCGCGACCATCGGGAGCGATCGGTGACGCAGACTCCTCACCGATCGCTGCGGCTCGCGAACGGGCCGGAAGCCTGAGCGATGGAGCATGGCTTCAGCTGGATCGGGACGATCCCCGGGCTCCGGGACCTCCCGAATCACTCGGTGACGGCGACGCTGGTCGCAATCCTACTGCTTGCCGTCGCGTGGGCCGCACGGCGCGCCCTCGCCACTGCCAAAGAGCCGCTGGTGCCGGACGGGCGGCCGAGTGCGCGCGAGCTGTTCGAGGTCATCACGGCAATGGTCGACAAGATGGTGGAAGGAATGATCGGCCATCATGGCCGGCAGTACGTTCCGTTGCTCGCCACGATGTTCACGTTCATCCTGTTCGCGAATCTGATCGGGCTGCTTCCCGGCTTCACGTCGCCCACCGGAAACATCGGCACGACCTTGGGCCTCGGTATCGTGTCGTTCCTCGCGTACAACTACTACGGGTTTCGCGCGCACGGCGTTTCCTACCTGAAGGAGTTCCTCGGACCTGTGATCTGGCTCGCACCGCTCATGGCCGTCGTCGAGGTCCTGAGTCACGTGTTCCGGCCGATCTCTTTGGGGATTCGTCTCTTTGGAAACATGTTCGCCGATCACCTCGTGCTCGGCATCTTTACCGGTCTCACGAAGGCGGTGATCCCGATCGCCTTCTACACACTCGGTGCGTTTGTATGCGTGTTGCAGGCGTTCGTGTTCACGGTCCTCAGCATGGTCTACATCGCGTTGGCGGTCGGACAAGACCACTGATGCATCCCTAGAATCAGAGCTCAAGGGCGGAACCGCAACGGTGGCGGAGAGAGAAAAGAGAAGGCGGGCGGGGAGCCCCTTGAAGGAATGGAGGAAAACAGTGCGCACTCTCATCACGACGTTTCTAGCGCTTCTCGCCGTGTGCTTGATTGCAAGTCCAGCGCTGGCGGAGGAAGGCGCAACGGCTGCCGGCAGCGCCGGCGGCCTCATCGCGCTCGGGGCCGGTATTGGCATGGGACTCGCCGCGTTCGGCGTCGGGCTCGGACAAGGGCGTGCTACGGCGGCGGCCATGGAAAGCATCGGGAGGAACCCAAATTCGGCCGACAGGCTGTTCACGCCGTTCATCCTCGGTCTCGCGCTGATGGAAGCTCTCGCGCTCTACACGCTGGTCATCGCCTTCATCCTGCAGGGCAAGATCTAGCGAGCGTCGTTCGGGCGAGGGGAAGCTCCGACACGACGTGCGCGGCGATCTCCCGCCCGTCCTTCCCATCGCTTCGGCGCGGGGGCTTCACGTGACCGCGTGCTTGCTCGAGTGGGCGGCGCGCGCCGAGGCGCTAATGCGTCGGCGGCGCGTGTGGCTGGTGCTCGCGCTGCTGCTCGCGGTCTACGCATCGCGCCACGTCACGCGCGGCATGGGCGACTTCAAGGTGTACCACCGCGCCGCGACGCGCGCCGTGTCCGGCCAGACGATCTACCGGCTCGAGGATCCCCACCGCTACCTCTACGCGCCGATCGTCACGTTCGCGTTCTTTCCGCTCGCCGTGCTCCCCTCGTTCGCGGGCAAGATCCTATGGTTCCTCGTGAACATCGCCGTCATCATATCGATTCTTCAGTTGACCGCCGCGCTCCTCTTCCGAGACGGTCGCGCTCCACCCGGCTTTTACCTGCTCGTGGTTCTTCTCTCGTTCCGATTCATCGACAACAATCTGGGACATGGCCAGTTGAATCTGGTCCTCTTGTGGCTCGTGCTGCGCGCCTATCGCTGCGCGTCGCTCGGCCAGTACGGGCTCGCTGGACTTGCCTTGGCGGCTGCGATCGCCGCCAAGATCGTACCCGTGGTGTTGCTGCTCCAGGTGTTGCTCCGGCGCCAATGGCGATTTGCGCTGTGGACGGCGCTGGGCTTCGCCGTCCTGATGTTGATCCCGGCGCTCTGGTGGGGACGAGCCTATCCTCAGTTGCTGCGCGATTGGGTGACCGTGCTCGTCGACCAGGCTGGGCACTACGAGATGGGCAACAAGATCAACCAGTCGATCGCGGCGTTCACATACCGCCTGTTCCGGCCATACCGGGAGGGATCCCCGCTCCTCGAGCTTTCACCGAACGCCGTCGGCGTGGTCACCCGGCTCCTGCACGGGCTCTTCCTGGCACCGCTCGCTCTGCTGTCCGTTCGCCTCGCTGCCCTTCGCCGGCCGGAGCCGCAAGGCCCGAATGGCGACGAGCTGTCTCTCTATCTTCTCTACTCGACGGTGGCAGCGCCGTATTCATGGAAGTACTACTTTGCGAACCTGATCTTCCCCCTAGCGGGCGCCGCAAGCCGTCTCTGGGGTCCCGAACGGGGCAAGTTCGCGGCGGGTCTCGGGATCGTCTTCGCTCTGAATCTGCTCGCAGGTCTCGAGCTCCTCGGCAAACAGCTGTCCACGACGTTCCAGCTCTGGTCGTTTCATTTTCTGGCCGTCGTCGTGCTCTTCGTGCTGCTCGCGCGCGCGGCCTTTCGCGAGACGTCACTCGACGACTCCAGCTTCACAAGTTCCCAACACCTCTGTTAGATTCCGTCGGTGCGAAACTTGGCGCGGTTCCTCGCTCTTGGTGCGTTGGTGTGCGCGGCGCCCGCCTATGCCGGTCTGAGCGTCGTACCGCTTCCGGAGATACTCACCGATCCGAACGAGGGAAACACCTACGGCTTTCTTCCCGTGCTGCTGCTGCTCGACAAGAACGGACGGCTCGAAAACATCATCGCGGACGACATCCGCTACAACAAGATCACGGGTTGGTACCCCTCATTCCGATTGTTCGGCTATCCGACCCTCGATCAACGCTACGTCATTACGCTGCGCAAATCGCAGAAAATCGACGAGGACTTCAGCGGCGAGTACGAGCGTGACGGAATACTCGACGGCGCCATGGACGTGCTCGTGGACCTCTCGTACGTTCGCGACTCACGCATGGTCTTCTTCGGTTTCGGCAACGAGACCCCGCAAAGCGGTGAGTCGAACTACACGCACTACAAGTTCGCGACGCTGCTTCGCGTCGGATATCGACCGCTCGGAGCCTTGGAGATCGGGTGGCAGGTACGAATCGAAACCGTGTCGATCCATCACGGCGGTATAAGCGACCTCCCGTTCACCGGAACGCTCTACCCCAACACACCCGGTCTCAACGGCTCGACCGTCAACGGTCAGAGCTTCAGCGTGGCCTATGACGATCGCGACGCGAAGCCCATCACCAGCCGAGGGACCCTCGGCGCGGCGCGCGTCGAGGTCGTGGATCGTGCGCTCGGAAGCTCCGACTCCTACGTCAGGTATGGCCTCGAGCTACGCCGCTTCGTGCCCTTCCGCGAGCGCTTCGTTCTCGCGCTCCATTCGGTCCTCGAGTACCTCCAAAACGCCAGCCAGGCGCCGTTCTACGAACGTAGCTCGCTCGGCGGCATGAAGAGCTTGCGGGGCTTCGGCGACGACCGCTTCGTAGACGCGAACCGCTTCTTCAACACCGTCGAGCTGCGCACGATGGCGCTGCGGCGCCAGATATTCGACGTGATGACGGAATTCGAGGTCGCGCCGTTCATCGACGCGGGCGAGGTGTTCGCGTCCTCGCGCACGGTGCCGGTCGACGCCCTGCACTACGTCGGCGGCGTCGGTTTCCGCGGCGTGGTACGGCCGCAGGTCGTCGGGTTCGTCGACATCGGCTACGGCTCCGACGGCACCGCCGTCTTCACGGGGCTCGACTATCCGTTCTAGGAAGTCCTACAGGTGCCTGGCGGCATAGATCACTCGGACGGGCTATTCGGGATGTCCGAAGCAAATGATGCCCCCGGAACCGGCTTGACCAGCGCAAACACCAAGGCGTCGCGGCCTTTCGGACCGCTGCCTACGCTGGTCAGAAGATGCTGCAGCTGCTCTCGTCGCTCGGGTGGGAGCTGCTCCCAGATGCTTTTCCAGAGTAGAACGTAGGCGCGTGCATTCGGCGCCGACGGTGCGCCGAAACCGTCGTGAAGCGGCGTGATGTGCCGCCGTGCGTAGAAGACCGCGCCGTAGTCGAAGGCCCGGTAGAAGGACAACGTATCGGTGTCGTCGACCACCCCGCGGACGCTTTCCATGAATGGCTTGAACGAGCGCTGGTCGGCGAGAGCCGGCTCGAAGAACTCGTCTACGACGGCCTCCCCGCTCGCTACGAAGGCGACCAGCGCGGCGAAGAGCAACGACCAGTTTCTCCGGCGAAGGCTGAGAAGCCAGATGACGAGCATCGGCACGAGCGCGGCGACGAACAACACGAAACCGGGTTGACGATCGCGAAGGACGCTTTCCAGCAGCGGTAGGTTGGCTTGATCCTTCGGGTGAAGAAGCGGACGGAGCACCGCGAACGGATCCGCGCCGAGAGCTGTTGCGAGGAGCACCAGAACCGCCACGACCACCGCCAGCGCCAGCGCCACGGATACGGCACGCAGCACACGGACGAGCAGGAGAGGGACGGCGTCAGGGTCGTCGACGATCCGGCTCCACCACGCGCCGAGGAGAAGCGCCGCTGCAGGATAGATCGGCAAGAGGTAGACCGTGCGCTTGCTCGCGGAGGCCGAATAGAAGACGAACACGACGGTCAACCAGACGATCGGATAGAGATAGCCGAGGGCCTCGAGCCGTCGTCGATTGGTGTAGAGATGGATGCCGAGGGGAATCGCGAACAAGCTCCATGGTGCGAATCCCGTGAAGAACCCGCCGATCATGTAGTAAAAGGCGTGCTCGTGGCCGGCTCCGGTCGCGCCGGCCGCGATGAAGCGCCCGACGTTCTCCACCCAGAGGTGCTTGTAGAGAAAGGCCCTTCCCCCCCTCGCGGCTGCGAGCACGTACCACGCCCCCGCCAAGGAGACGGCGGCCGCTCCACCCACGACGACGCGCATCTCCTTCAGCCGCGCGAGGTCGCTGCGAAGCGCGAGGTACGTGACCGCAACGAGAGCCGGAAGGAGAATCCCCACGGGGCCTTTGCCGAGCGCCGCTAGAGCCATCGAGAGGTAAAACGCGGCGAGCGTCAGCGGTGCGGGCGATTCCGTGGAAACGAGACGGTCGAGCGCCACGAAGGCGGCAACGAGAAAAGCCGTGAGAGTCATGTCGACCCGTGCCGTCGTCGCCGCGCGCATCCATTCGAAGTTGGTCGCCAGGATGAAGGCTGCGAACAGACCCGCCGCCGTGCCCCATTTCTTCATGCCGAGCCAGAACACCAGCAAGACGGACAGCGTCGCCAGTGCCGCCGAAGGAAAGCGCACCGAGAACTCGTCGACCTCTCCGAACGCAAGCGAGGAGATGCCCGCGAGCCAATGGAACAGGGGAGGCTTCGAGGGAAGATCGCGGCCGTTGCGCATCGGCAGGACCCACTCCCCGCCGTTGACCTCCTCCCACACCTGCACCGCCTCGCGAGGCTCCCCTTTGGTGTAGAAGGGAACTCGGCCGAGCCCCCACACGTAGAGAAAGAGCGCAAAGCCGAGGAGGGTGCCAGCCCACAGAAAGGGTTTCGGAGGCTTCATGTCGAAGCCGGGGGCGACGAGACGCCGCACCGGACGGCGAGCGAATGTGGTTAGGGGATTTCGCCGAACCGGGCAAGCCCGCTCGACGCAGTCTCCGAGCCGGTCGCCACGCCGTCGCGATCTGCCCAGCGGATCTTCCGGTAGTCGACTTTGGTCTGTTCGATGACGTTGAACTTGTGAAGAGGATTCGCAGCCGGCCGCTCAGCGGCGGAGCTTGCGAACAGAAGCGAGCGCTCGCTCGACGATGACCCGCGGATTCACGCCTTCGGCCTCGGCGGCGAAATTGAGCACGAGCCGATGATTCAGCGCGGCGACAGCCGAGCGATCGACGTCGTCCGCGGCGACGTTGGCGCGGCCGGCGAGCAGCGCATGCACTTTGGCGGCGAGGATGAGGGCCTGCCCTCCGCGCGGGCTCGAGCCGAAACTGACGTATTTGTTCACGAACTCGTCCTTCGTCAGACCAGGTATGCCCGCCTCCTTCACCAGCGAGGATCCCTCCGGATGCGTGGCGCGCACGATGGCGGCGGCATAGTCTTCGATGTGCGGCGCCACCATCACCTCGCGAACCAGGTGCTTCAGGCTCTCGAGCCGTGTCGGCGCGTCCTCGCGAGGAAACACCGGCTCGATCCTTGCCGCCGCGGCGCCGGTCGTCGTTCCGAGAATCTTCTTCATCTCGGCATGCCCCGGGTACGGCAGGTGCACCTTGAAGAAGAAGCGATCGAGCTGAGCTTCGGGCAGGGGGTAGGTCCCTTCCATTTCGATCGGATTGAGCGTTGCGAGAACGAAGAACGGAGGGCGCAGTCGGTACGTCGATCCTGCCACGGTGACCTGCAACTCCGCCATTGCCTCGAGGAGCGCCGACTGTGTCTTCGGCGTGGCGCGGTTGATCTCGTCCGCGAGCAGCACGTGGCTGAAGAGCGGACCTTCGACGAAGACCAGCTCGCGCCGGCCGTCTTCCCGGTCGAGGATGATGCGCGTACCGGTGACGTCGGCGGGCATCAAGTCGACCGTGAACTGGATCCGGTTGAAGCTCAGGTTGAGCGCCTCGCCGAGCGAGCGAACGATCAACGTCTTCCCCGTTCCAGGCACTCCCTCGATCAAGACGTGGCCGCCGGCGAAGAACGCAACCAGCGTCTGTTCGAGGACCTCGCGATACCCGACGATCACGCGCGAGACTTGCGCGAGGATGCTTTCGAAGGCCTCGCGGAACTCGCCGATCAGCCGCTCGCCGCTCTCCACGCCTACTCCTGCCGAACGGGGCGATCCGAAGACTCGGCGGCCCCTCGATTGAAAATTCTCTGCACGATCTTTTCGTATTCGACGGGAACCTGCGCGCGCCGAATGGCGTCGTCGAGACGTTGATCGTCGGAGAGCCGGCTCGACGGCGCGGCGCTCTGGGAATCACCCTCGCCTTCCTTGGTGGGCTGCGCACTGCGCATCGCTTCGAGATCGAGAGCGAAAGAACCGGCGGCCTTGCCGGGCGCCTGCCGCTCTCCGTAGAGCCCATCCTTGTCGCCCCCGCTGCCGGCGCCCGCCCCACCGTTCCCGCTTCCGCCAGCCTTCGTCTGCGGAGCATGCGCGGGATTCTTTGCCTTTCCGCTCTGCACGCGGGCGAGCTCCTTGGGGGCTTCACCGCGGGCCGGCTGCGAAGACGTCGTCGGGTCGCCCTGACCCGCAGGAGGACGCTCCGCATTTGGCGCCGGGCGGGTTGCCGCGGAGCCTTCGTGGCCCGCGAGGCGAGCGGCATCAGGACTTGCCGGCGCCGAGCGAACCGGCCCGTGGCTTTTCATGCGATTGCCCGCAATCACCGGCCCGCCGCGCTCCTCGTCGAGGGGCAACGTCTTCTCTGGAATTTCGCCTGGGTCGATTCGCGATGGTGCTCGAGACCCGATGATCGCCTGGCGCAGGCTTTCCGGAAGATCACGCCAAAACGACGAAGCCGCCGCGCTCGCGCTGTCTGGATCCTCCTCGGCCGCTTGCTCGTCGTCACTCGCCGGCGGCTCGAGCTGGTCTTCTCCAACCTGCGAACGTTGCGGAGCGCCAATCGCTCCGCGTCGAGGAACCACCCATAGGGCGGACAGTGCCAGCAACAGCGAAATCCCGAAGAACCAGACGCTGCCGGGCATCGCTCGCGGCTCGAGTCTCCGCGGCTCCCAGCCAGGCAGCAGTTGCAAATTCTGGCGCAGCAGGAAGTCCCACAGGCGCGACTTTCGAGCCACCGGCGCGGCTGCGACCAGCGTCGCCAGCCGATCTTCGAGATGCGCTCGATGGTCGATCGCGACCGCCGCGTCGGCCCGCAGCAGCCAGACACGGCGTAGGCGGCGCACGCCGGACAACACGACGAAGGCCACGGAGGCGAGGATGAGCCACGCGGCCAGCGCGTAGCCGCGCCGGGAGAGTACGAAGGCAAGCGCGACGAGCAGAGAAAATCCGACGAGGGTCGCACCCCCCGACAGGAAGACCGCGCTCCCGAGCGCGAATCGATTGAGCCGCCGCCGCACGGCCGCCGCCTGCGCTTCGATGCTGGACAAGGCGCGGTCCACGGGGCTCAAGATGCGCGGCCGAAATGGCAACGGGGTGTCAGACATCAGTACTCTTCATAGGGAAGGGGCGCCGACGGGTCAACGATGCGAACGTGGAGGCGGCGAAAGACCCGATGATCGAAACTTCGATTGAAAGCGTGCCCACCCTGGGTTACGATTCATCGCGGCACGAAGCGATGTCGGCGAACAAGGCCATCACCGAGCGGATCCTCAGCGTGCTGCGACCATTTGCGTCGAACTGGAGCGGCACTCTCAGCCGGGGCGACTTGGTCATTCCGCAAGCTGAGGTTCCCCGCCTGATTCGCGAGATCATCACTGCGGTGCAGGAGATCGTCGAGCGCCACGGCGAAGCAGGGGACCTCGAAGTCTTCCATACCCTGATGACGAGCCGGGGCTCGCGGTCGATTCAGGACCAGGTGACGGAGCTGAAGAAGCGCTTCCTGATCCTCACGCGTTGACCTCGCCTCCCAAAGCGCGCCGCCTCCTCACGCGGAGTCCGGGGCTCGACGCCGATTTCAGCGTCACCCGCTACGTCGCGCATCTGGCTCGCGCGAGTTTCACCACCACGCGAGAGCCCGTGCGGCGGCCACGGCTACGAGTTGGCAGCGGTGAGATCGGGGTCACCTTCGTCGGCCATGCAACCGTGCTGATCGAGCTCGACGGCGTGACCCTGCTGACCGATCCGGTCCTCTCGCAGCGGCTTTTCGTAGCGAAACGGTTGGTGTCCCCGGGGTTGCCGGAAGGGGGCCTGCCGAATCTCGACATCGTTCTCGTGTCTCACGGCCATCACGATCATCTCGACGTCGCCACACACCAGAGGCTCGAAAAACGGAACACGATTGCCGTCGTCGCCGAAAATCTCGCTGATCTGGTCGCGGGCGCCGGCTATCACCGGGTCGTCGAGCTCTCGTGGGGACAGCACGTCGAGCACAAGGGCATACGGATCAGCTCGCTCGCCGTGAACCACTGGGGTACCCGCGGCCTGCTGCCCGACCGGCGCGGCTACACGGGGTTTCTGATCGAAGGGCCGTCGGGCAGAGTTTTCTTTCCAGGGGATACGGCCTATACGCCGCTCTTCCGGGACTACGGCCAGCGCTTCTCGATCGACGTGGCCATTCTTCCGATCGGCGCGTACCAGCCGTCCTCATTCCGCAGAGTGCACATGAATCCCGAGGATGCGCTTCAGGCGTTCCTGGACTTGCGGGCGCGTTATCTGGTGCCCGTTCATTGGGGAACGTTCGTGCTTTCGTACGAACCGCCGGACGAGCCGCCGCGGTGGATTCACACGCTCGCTCGAGAAGCAGGCCTCGAGACGCAGCTCGCGCTGCTCGAGCACGGCGAAGGTCGCGTGTTTCGGCGGAGCCGCGAGGACTCGTAGCCGCCTAGGAGCGTGACCAGGCGCCTAGTCGCCCTCATCTTTCTCGGGCGCTGCCGAGCGTTCGTCATCCTCGCTATCGCCGGGCTTGTCCGCCTGCGGTGGGCGCACTTCAGGTGGCGGTGGCGGTGGTGGTGAAGGGGGAGTGGGCACAGGCCTTTCTTCCGGGGATGTAGCGCCCCTTGTTTCGCTCGTGGGGGGGGCGCTTTCCTCGGGTGGCGAGCTGATCTCGCTGAGTTTCTTCTCGAGGGTTCGGAGGTGATCCTCGAGCGACTTGTTTGCGCCGCGGCTCCTGCGGAGATCGCGTCGTAGCGATGCCACGAGCTCTCGCAGCCGCTGGTTTTCCGCGCCGAGTTCCTCTGCGCGCTCGTAGCTCCGAGAGACTTCCTGCCGAAGCGCCGAGACAGCCGCATTCAGGATCTCGAATTGTCGATCGCGCGCGTCGTCCGAGGGCGCGGCCGCTGGCGGTGGCGCGTTCGCAGCCGGGGGGTACGACGCGGCAGAGGGGCTAGGCAGTGATGCTGATTCGCTGGCCGGCGACTGGACGGAACCGGAGCCGACAGCGCCCGCGGATGAGGAGGGGCCAGGCGCAGATGATGGCACCGTCGCGACGGACGGGGCTCCTTCTGGACCGGCGCGAGCCACCGGCGACTGGGGGAACGGCTCTGGCATTTCCGGAGACGGACGCGCGACGGGTAGCGTGCTGCTGCATGCCGCAAGCCACGCCGTGGTGAGCGCGAGCCATGCGAGCCAAATATCGAAGGACGCTCTCACACGGTGAAGCGCATTGGTATGCGAATCCGGACCCATTATCCAGTACGCCGGAACGCCCAGAGAAAGAGTCCGTGAGGTCGGCCTTCTTCCCACTCGCGGCAGGATCGCCGGATTCCCTCGAATCCACGGCCGCGAAGCTCCGCAAAGAAGTTCGCGGCGTCGGAACGGAACGCGTCGGTGAGGTGGATCACGCCCTCCGAGCCGAGGTGGCGCTCGAGGAAGGCGCAAAGCGGACGGTAGCTCTGCGGATCGTACACGAGCTCTGCGCCGAGAATCAGGTCGAACGTACGGTCGAGCGAGCCGTGGACGAAGTCGAGCTCGACGCAATGCACGTGTTGCAAGCCGTTTTGCCGAGCGCTTTCGCGCACGAACTCGAGCGCCGCCGCTTCGCGATCGGCGAGCCAGACCTCGGCGCCAAGCGCCGCGGCGACGAGACCGGGTAGGCCGAGGCCGCAGCCGAGATCGAGCACGGACTTTCCCGCAAGGCTGTCACCGTCGGCCAGGCTCCGGGCGAGGGCTCGTGCTCCGATCCAGAGATGCGCCCAGTACGGCGGTTCCGGAACGAAGTCTTCCCGCAGCAACGCCTCGCGGTCGACTAGATCCTCGAGCCGTGCGACCTGATAGAGCGCGACCCGCACGCGGGCGTGCTCGAATTCGGTCAGGATTGCGGGATAGCCGGCGATTTCGGGAACGCGCGGCTTGCAATTCGGCGGGGACACCTGGAGCAGTTCCACCTCCGCGACGAGCGAAGGGAGGTATGAACTATCAGGGTCGGGTAGCAATCGTCACGGGCCTTGTCGCCGATCGGCAGACTGGCGCGGCGGGCACCAATCGCTTCGACCCGACAACTGGAGTCGACTTTCACGGGGCGGCGCGCTCTTGACCCCGTACAGCGCGGTGCGATAGCGACCGGGCGGTGTTTCGAATCACTGATCTGAAGATCATCAGCATGGCAACTCCCGATCTCGAGGGCGCGGTCGCGACCTTCCGAAGGAACTTTGCGTTCCCGGTCAAACCCGCGAGCGCCGAGACGCACGAGCCGAAGACACGCCGTGCCTCTCTGGGCATCGGCCCCGCGGAAATCGAAGTGGTGACGTCGAGCGCGCAGGGCTCTCCCCTGTCGAGCTTCGTTGCCGAGCGTGGAGCCGGCCTCTACGAGCTCGTGCTCGAGGTCGACGATCTCGAAGCGGCTCGTGCAGGGCTTTCCGAACGAGGGATCGAAGTGACGCTGGCGCCAGGCCTCGACGGCGAACCTCGTGCAAATCTGAATCCGACGCAGACGCACGGCGTGCGCATCGCGCTCGTCGGCCGGTAGGAGCTTGCGCTACGGACAGTCTGCGCGCGGAAATCGCGAGCCGTCCCGAGCGAAACGACCCGACCCGGATCGAGACGCGTTTCGACAAGCCGAGAGATCGGAGACGCGATCTCCGGCCGCAGGCCATCCGCGGCCGAGACTCGTAGGCCCACCGGATGCTCTCGGGATCCCCCCTCGAGATCCTCTTTGATCTCGCCGCTGTCGGTCCGCTTTGGCACACCATCCTCGGTCTCGGCCTCCTTGCCGCCGTAGCCCTTCTCTGGCTCTACCTGCGACGCGACCCCACGGGCCGGCGCTTCGGGGGCGCCGTGTCGTTCCTCGCCGTCGCATTCGGAGTCGAGGTCCTGATCCCGTGGCTGCCGCCCGTCTGGAAGTCGGCAATGACCCTTCGGGCGCTGTCGCTCCTCACGTTCTTGTTCGGCATGGTCCGAGCCCTAGTCATCACCGCCGACACGATGGCGCGTCGGCGTGGGGAGTTCTCGACCATCTTCCGAGATCTCTCGACACTCTTCGTTTATGGCCTGGTGATCCTCGTCGTCGCCCGGACCGAGCTCAACGTCGACGTCACGCCGCTCCTGGCGACGTCGGCGCTGATCACGGCGGTTGTCGGTCTCGCCCTCCAGGATACGCTCGGCAACATATTCAGCGGCCTCTCGCTACAGCTGCAGAAGCCGTTTCAGCCGGGTGATTGGGTGGGTTTCGGCGACCGCCTCGGCCGCGTGCAGGGAATCGGCTGGCGATCCACCCGCCTGGTCACGCGCTCGCTCGAGCTTCTGGAGGTGCCGAATGCGCACCTCGCGCGCGAGGTGATCACCAACTATCGCGGGAACGCCGTCGGGGACGATCTCTTCATCGGTCTCTCGTACGAAGCGCCGCCGAACCGGGTCAAGGAGATCGTGCAGCGAGTGCTTCACCATAACCCAGAGATCGCCAAGAACCCGTCGCCGCAAGTGTGGGTAGTCGACTACGGGGACTTCGCCGTGAAGTACCGCATTCGGTTCTGGATGACCGACTACTCGCGACAGGAACACGTACGCGACGAGATCATGACGAGCCTCTGGTACGCGCTGCGCCGCAACGGCATCGAGATTCCCTTCCCGATTCGCACCCTCCATTTGAGACGGATGCCGCCTGCGCCCGCCCGTTACGACCACCGGCAGCGTGAGCTGCTCGCGACGCTTCGGCAAGTGGATTTCTTGACAGGGCTCGACGAGGAAGAGCTCGCGACGCTGGTGCCGAATCTTTTCGAGGCGGAGTTCGGCCGCGGCGAGACGATCTGCCGCGAGGGTGAAGCCGGCGATACGTTCTACGTCGTGCGCGGCGGCACGGTTGAAATTCTCGCTCGCGGAATGAACGGTGAGCAAACGCACGTGGCGGATCTCGATGCACCGGCCTTTTTCGGGGAGATGTCGCTGCTCACCGGCGAGCCGCGCTCTGCCACCGTCCGCGCGAAGAGCGACGCGCGGCTGCTCGTCGTGGAGCGCGAGGGCTTCGAGAGCCTCTTTAGGGCACGACCGTCGATTGCCGAATCCATATCGCGCACGCTCGCCACGCGGCAGAGCGAGCTCCGCGAACGGCGCGCGGCGGCGATCGACACCGCGGAGAGCCGCTCGCGGAACTTACTCGCAAAGATGCGGACGATCTTCGGCTTCTGAGCCGGACGTGAAAATGCACTCACTGCCGACCCGCGGGTTCGAACAGCGTGAAATCGAGAGGATTGTTTCTGATGGCGCTCCTCGACGCCGATACCGGCGGAGCGGCGATCATGTCGGAGATCAGATAGGTGAAGCGGACGCGCGCGTCGGATCGACGAGCAAAGAACCCGCAGAGAATTCGGTTCGGTTCTCCAGCGGTGGTTTCTCCAACTCGGTGGCGGAAGGAAATTGTCGGGCTTGGAAAGCCCGACCTTCTCACCTCCGTGACCATCGGATCACAGGCGCCGTGGGCGCCGCCACGATCTCGTCCGGCGGGCTCGGCGCCAGAATGCAACCACCCGGCGAGGTCCGTAGCGAGAATGAGATCCGAAGAGCGGGCTTCGTTCGGTATCGCGGAGGCGGTCGACGTCGATAGCTCGTATGCCGCATTCTCACGGAGCGGGCCGCTGATACGCGCAAGACAAAGGCTTCCGTCGCAGAGGCCCCAGTCTTGAAGGATCGTCTGATGGTAGAGAATTGTCGCCGCGCGATTCGCGCCGGCATTGAGGACCGCCACTTGCAAGGATTCCCCTCGCAATCGGAGACCATTTGAACCGGCGCGGGATTCGAGCCACTGGAGCACCGGCGGGAAGCTACGGAGACGAACGTCACCGCTCCCGTCGTGGACCCGATGGAGCAGGAACCGTGTCAGCACCTCGGTCGTTACGTAGAGGCTGAGCGAGACGTCGCCATCGGTGCGCAAGTACTTTTCCGCTTCGAACAGCTCCTTGGGGGCTACGAACTCACCGTCGGCTTCGCGACGGAGCACTTCGCAAGCCTCCCCAGGCGTCAACCGAGTCGGCGAATTCCAGAGGTCTGCAACCGATTCCCCATGGATGGGCGGTGCGATCGCGACGATGGCCGTTAACAACAGCCCGGCCTGCAGCAAGTAAGCTTGGATCATGACGGGTGTCCTGAGCAGTTGTCGTGCCAGTACCGACCATCGCGCCCGCGGCGAAAGGGCTCTGCAAGTGTCAAGGAACTTGCTTCCAGGAGGTCGATCGACCGACCAACGCGGAGCCGTTTCCGGACACTTCGGCCGGTTCCGGCAGATCGTTTCCAGCGTGCAAGGAGATTCCGTGACGGACCATCCGCCGCTGCAGGCTCTGGCGACTGAGGCCGAGAATTCTGGCGGCGGCCATCTTGTTCCCTGCCGTCGAGGCGAGCGCGCGCAGGATGTGAGCGCGCTCGACGGCGCTGGCAGTCAACAGAGGTGGGTCGTCCGCGCCGGCGCTGGTGGTCGGGGGAGGGAAGGATCCCGAGCTGGCGCACGTCGAGCCGTTCGCCCGATGATCCCAATACGGCCACGTCCATCGTTTGCCGGAGCTCGCGGATGTTTCCCGGCCACGCGTGAGAGACCAGCACGAGGCGGGCGTCGTCGCCGATCTCGATCCGACCGCTCCGGAAACGTAGCCCCGCCCGCGCCGCGAACATTTCCGCGAGCGGCAGAATGTCGTCGCGCCGCTCTCGCAGCGGGCGCAGATGCACCTCGACGCCGCGTAGCCGATAGAAGAGGTCGGCTCGAAATCGGCCATGCTGGACCTCGCGGGGCAAATCCCGATTCGTGGCCGCGACGATCCGGCACGAAAGCGGTCGTGCTTGGGAGCTGCCGAGCCGGCGCACGCAATGGTCTTCGAGGACGCGCAGCAGCTTCGCCTGCGCGGCGAGCGGCAGCTCGCCGATCTCGTCGAGGAAAACCGTACCCTCTCCTGCCGCCTCGAAGAGGCCGGTCCGATCGCTGCCGGCGCCCGTGAACGCGCCGCGCGCGTAACCGAAGAGCTCACTCTCGAGAATGCTCTCGGGGAGCTCAGCGCAGTTGATGGCGAGAAACTCCTTGTCGCGACGGCGGCCAAGCACGTGGAGGCCGCGAGCGATCATCTCCTTTCCCGTTCCGGTCTCGCCGCGAACGAGGACCGGCAGCGTCTCGTCTGCTAAGCGTCCGATGCGCTCGAGCAACGGACCGGCGGCGCTCCAGTCACCGACCCAGCCGATCGAGGGTCGACGGTGATCGTCGAACGCGATCACCAGATGGTCCGCCGCATGGAGCGCGTCGCCGCCCAGCAAACGGCGAAGATTCCCTCCCAGCGGATCGCTGGCGGGGAGCTCAGCCGCCACGTCGCGGATTGTCGAGCGCGCAACCAGCAGAGCGGCGCGCGCCGCCCGATCGAGAGCGGCCGCCGCGGCAAGAAACTGCCAGGATTCCGACGGCGAGTTTCGGCACCAAAGGAGGTCCAAGCCACGTTCAGGCAAGGCCTGCCAGAGGGCCGCGGTGTGGCTTCGGCGAGGCCACGGCCCGGCTCGCGACGAGGAGATCACGAAAATCTCGTCGAAGGTCATGAGCAGAGCAAAGCGGGATGCATCGTAGCCGGGGTTCGTCCATCGCGTGCCTCGATGATCAACGCACGCGATGCGATTTGCGTGCCCGCCGTGACGAGGCTCGCGAGTAGACGAGCTTACGGCGGCAGCAATCGATCGCTCGGAACGATGGCGTCAGCCACTGAAACGAAGCGCTGCAAAGCCCTGCCCTCCGCGCCGAAGTCTTGAAACGCCGCATTGCGTGAAACACGGCTGCGGCGGATATTCTTCAGACCCGCTCGAGTGTGGGGAATCCGCGCTACGAGTAGAGGTGGTAGCGTGACATGCGCCGCCACAAAGTCACGCGCGAGAGACCGAGCTCGCGGGCGGCGCGCTCACGATTCCAGTGATTCCGCTCGAGGGCCGCGGCGATCCGTTCCCGCTCGTCGTCTTCGCTCAAGCGAGCGGCCGACGCGCGGATCGCGCTCTCGTCGATCGTCGGGTCGCAAGAGTTGACGAGCGTTCGCTCGATGACGTTCTCGAGCTCGCGGACGTTGCCCGGCCAGGGTCGGTGGACGAGCGTGGCCGTAGCCTCGGCGGAAAAGGAACCGTAGCGGGTGCCGTTGGCTCGATTGAACCGTCGCACCAAATGCTCCAGCAAGCGCGGGATGTCGTCGCGGCGCTCGCGCAGCGGCGGCACGCGTAGGCGCAGCACGTCGAGGCGAAAAAACAGGTCCGCGCGGAATCGACGCTGCTGGACGAGCCGTTCGATCTCCTGGTTCGACGCTGCGATGACCCGCGCGTCGAAGCGCACGAAGCGCGAGGTGCCGACCGGCTTGAATTCGCGCGTCTGCAGCACGCGCAGAAGCTTCACTTGCGGCCCTGGTGGGAGGTCCTCGATTTCGTCGAGGAGCAACGTGCCGCCGTGGGCGCTTTCGAGAAGGCCCTTGCGGTCGGCGACGGCACCCGTGAACGCCCCCCGCGCGTGCCCGAAGACCTCGCTTTCGAACAGACTCTCGGCGATCTCCGCGCAGTTCAGGGCGACGAAGGGTCCGCGCGCACGGTCGCTGGCCTTGTGGATCGCCCGCGCCACGAGCTCCTTGCCGCTGCCGGTCTCGCCCTCGATCAACACCGTCGCCGTCGAGCCGGCCGCCTTGCGGATGGCCGCGCGCACCTGCTCGATCGCTCCGCTGACGCCGACGAGCGCGCCGTCTTCGTTCTCGGCGCGGTTCCCGGCGGCCGGTTCCGTGCTCGGCTGCGGGCATGCTCCCGAGACGATCGCGGGAAGCGCTTCGAGGTAGTTGCGCTTCTTGACCACGTAGTCCACCGCTCCGCCCTTCAGCGCCTTTGCGCAAATCTCGGCCGAGTCCGCGGAGGTGAGAAAGACGACGGGTACGTCTCCGTGACGGGTGCGGATGTCCTTCAGCACGTCGAGGCCGTCGCGGTCCGGCAACGAGTAGTCGAGGACGACCACGTGAAAGCGGCGATCATCGAGCAGCGACAGCGCCCGGTGCGCGTTCGGCGCGCGCAGCACAGTGAGCCGGTCGCCTCTCGCGAGCGAACGCTGGATGAGTTCAGCGTGCGAATTGTCGTCCTCGACCAGCAAAACGTTCATGGTGACCTCCGCCCAGTAGGGCGGTGGAGGGTGGAACGAGCGGCGGAGAATAAGTACCACGCGCGCGCGTTGTCAACGAAAAAATTTCGCTAAAAAATTTCGCTCCTGACACGGAGAATTTTCGCGGTAGCCGTAGCCGAGCTCTCACTCGCTGCGCGCCCGCCCCGCGATTGACAGCAACCGGCGCCTGCCGATAGGACGCTTCGATCGTCGATGAAGTTCGGCGTCCACACCGGCCCGCAGAATTGCACCTACGATGATCTTCGTCGCGCGTGGCGCATGGCGGACGAAAACGGCGACCGCGTGCTGCCGCGTTTCGCTGATCCGGCGTCTACGTGATGGCCGACGCCTGGAAACACGATTTCATCGAAGCGAACGGCATCCGCTTCCACTACGTGACTGCGGGCGAAGGGCCGCTCGTCCTCTTGCTGCACGGCTTTCCGCAGTTCTGGTACGCCTGGCGCCACCAGATCCCGGCGCTTGCGGAGAAATTCAAGGTGGTCGCGCCGGACCTTCGCGGCTACGGCGATACCGAGAAGCCGCCGCGGGTCGCCGCATACCGCACGGGGATTCTCGCCGCCGACGTCGCGGCGCTGGTGAACGCCTTCGGCTGCGCGAAGGCGCACGTCATCGGGCACGACTGGGGAGGTGCGGTGGCATGGACGACGGCCCTCCAGCAAGCCGCGGTGGTCGACAAGCTCGCCGTGCTCAACTGCCCTCATCCGGCGCTCTTCGCCAAGGCGCTCCGCTCGAATCTGCGGCAGCTCGGGCGTAGCTGGTACATGTTTTTTTTCCAGCTGCCGGTGATTCCGGAGGCCGTGTTCAGACTTTCGCCCGAGCGCGTGGTCGAGCGCATGTTTCGTCGCATGGCGATTCGCCCGGAAACCTTCAGCGACGAGGACTTGCGTCAATTCCAGGACGCACTCGAGAAGCCAGGGGCGCTGACGTCGGCGATCAACTACTATCGTGCGACCTTTCGGAATTTCTCCGCCGTGCGGGAGCTCGAGCGGTCGCCGAAGACGATCGGGTCTCCGACGCTCCTCATCTGGGCGGAGAACGACGTCGCGCTCGGCAAAGAGCTCACCTACGGAATGGAGCCTCTCTTTGCCGGACCATTCCGCATTCACTACGTGCCGAACTGCAGCCACTGGGTGAACGAGGAGCAACCCGAGCTCGTCAACCGGTTGCTGCTCGAGTTCCTCGTCGCGGGAGAGTCTGCATGACGTTCGAGATCCGCCGCATGACCCGGGAGGACATCCCGGAAGTCGGCCGCATCGGGGTGGAAGCGTTCAACGATCTGATGGCGCGACACAACCGCCCGCCGCTCTATCCCGATCCGCAGGTTGGGCCGCTCGCCGCCACCGCCTATGTATCGATCGATCCGGAGCGCTCGCTCGTCGCGATCGACGAGAATCGCATCATCGGCTCGATCTTCTACCGACGTCGTGGCGAGACGGTGTCCGTCGGTCCGGCCACGGTGGCCCCCGCTGCTCAAGGCCGTGGCGTTGGCACGAAGCTCTTCCAAACCGTGATCGAGCGCGAGCCGAACGCCCGCTCGATGCGTATCATGCAAGATTCCTTGAATCTCGCCTCTTTCGAGCTGCTCGTGCGCATCGGGTATTCGCTCGGCGAGGAAGTGGCGATGTTCACGCTTCCCGCGGGCTTTCGCGAAGAGCACGAGAGCGACCCGACCGTGCGAGTTGCGCGAGCCGAGGATATGGGTGAGATCCTGGCGCTCGACCGTCGACTGTTCGGGTCGGATCGAAAGCGCGATTTCGAGTTTCTGCGTCGCTTCGGCAAGATCCTCGCGATCCACTCCGGCAAAGCGCTCGACGCCTATCTGGCGCAAATGCCTACGCCGGGGCGAATCATGCTCGGCCCCGGCGGTGCGGACTCGCCCGAGGCGCTGCGGCGCCTCGTTCAGCACGCGGTCGGCGAGACGCTCGGTGAGCTCTCGCTGCTCGTTCCGGCGCGTGACTACGAGAACATCAAGCCCCTGCTGGCGACGGGCTTTCGGCTGGTCGGGCTGTCGAATTTGATGTACCGGGGGAGTTGGACGCCGCCTGCCGGGGCGTATGCCTACTCGCTGTTCCCGGAGAGTCACTGACGGCTCCGAAGCCGAGCACGCCGGAGCGCCACGAGGTTCACGCTGATGCGCAGCGTGGTTGCTCCGAGCAGGGGCCCCAGCTAGGACCGTAGAGCGCATAGAGAGTTGGCACGTGCCAAAGTCCGCGAAATACGCAATCGCGTCGATCCAGCCGGTCGGCCGCTATGCCCTCGGCGTGACCTGGCAAGACAAACACGACAGCATCTTCCCATTCGCAAACCTCCGGCGCTCATGCCCTTGTCTCGAGTGCGAAAAGGGCGGGGCAGCGACGCGGGACCCGCGCGAACCCGAGCGCAAGCTCGAAGGGCTGCTTCGCCTCGGGGACGCGAGCGTCATGCTGCACTGGGGCGACGGCCACGAAACGCTTCTACTGGTCGAGGAGCTGCGCGAGCTCTGTGGCTGCGCCGCCTGCAAGGGCGAGCCGAACTACCCGATCACTGGGCAGTGACAGGCTTGCGGCTTCCGCTCTCCGACGACCCGCGAAACTCCATCTCGCGGTAGCCGGTAGCCCGCAGTCTTTCTTCACATCCACGCGCCGCCATCGATGCGGTAGATCTTGCCGGTGATCCACGAGGCGTCGGCGGACGCGAGGAAGGTTGCGAGCTTGCCGATTTCTTCGGGCGTGCCGGCACGTCGCAGCGGTATCCCGGAAAGCAGAGTTTCTTCGCCGAGGGCCTTTGCCATGCGCTCGCCCATGTCGGACGTCACGAACCCGGGCGCGATCGCATTCACGCGGATGCCGTCGGGCGCGAGCTCCCGCGCCAAGACCTTGGTGAGCGCGTTCACGCCTGCCTTTGCCGCGTAGTAGGGAGCCCCGAACGGTCCGCAAATATCCGCGCCCACCGAGGAGATGAAGATCACGCAGCCGCGCTTGCGTTCGAGAAGCTTCGGCACGGCGGCGCGGCAAGTGTAGAACGCGCCGTGTAGATCGACGTTCATGACCCGATGCCACTCTTTGGGATCCATGGTCGCGATCGGGCCCGGCCGGGATGCAACGCCGGAATTCGCCACCACGATGTCGATGCCGCCGAGCTCGCGCGACGCGCTATCGACCAAGCGCAGGACCGCGTCGAAGTCTCCGACATCGGCTTCGCCGATGGCCGCGCGCCGGCCGATCGCCCGCACCTCCGCCGCGGTCCTTTCCGCCGCTACCTTGTCCTTCCGATAGTTGACGACGACGTCGGCGCCTTGCCGCGCCATCTCGATCGCGATCCCCCGTCCGATGCCGCGCGACGCGCCGGTGATGAGCGCGATCTGCCCGTCAAGCTGTCCCATGGCACCGGGCGCTAGTGCTGCGTCTGTTGTTGCTTCTCGAGTTGCTGCCGCATCTGCTCGGCGGCCTTTTGCATTTCTTCGGCCTGTTTCTGCATCCGTGTGCCGAGCGCATCGATCTTCGGCCCGACGCGACGCGCGGCGATCGTGCCGAGGAGCGAGAGAAACAAGAGTAGCGCGCCGATGCCACCGAGCACGGTCCAGGCCTTCTGCTCGCCGACCTTGTGCACTGCGATCACCGCGACGATGAGGATGTAGAGCTGGTAGGCCTGGACGAGGATCGGCAGGTAGGGAATCAGGAACGCGATGCCCGCAATCGGCAGCAGCGCGGCGCTATAAGACACGATACGGAAGCTCGACTCGAAGCTCGCTTCGCCACCGAGTGCACGGGAGATGAACAGCACGATTGCCGCGCCGATCGCGAGGCAGATCACGCCGAACAGCGGAATGAGGATCAGGGAGAACAGAACACCCGCGAGATGGGCGTGGACGAGCTGGAAAACGGCGAGGATCGCGCCGTACACGAACAGCATCACCGCCGCGAAAATGCCCGGCGCCTCGTAACCCCCTTCGCGGGGCATCGACGAGAAAAAACCACGCGGATCGGTCACGACCTCGATCGCGGTGGGGAAAACGTCCTCGAGAGGTGACGGCGCTTCCTTCGGTACCTCAGGCGTTTCGCTCATCGTTGGATTCCTTCCCGGTACATACCCGTCTCCTTCGCGCGCGCCGCGAGGGCTGCCGCCTACCTTGAAGCATGGCCTAGCACAATCTAGGATGACTGTCTTGCGATGGATCCGAAGTGTAGTGGGTCATTTTGGACCTCCCGACCGGGTGGTGGGGCCGAAGTGACCGACCATCATCCGAAGACGTCCGCGCGACGGCTAGGAGCGTGCGTCATTGATCGCGCCCGTTGGGCGCGATCAAGGGGAATGCAGCGTGTTGCCGAGCTAGCGCCCGACGCCGCTCGCTGACCCATCCTCGTGGAAGACTTCCTCAAGCCCTACCTCTATTTGCTGCTGGCCGGCGGGCTGGTGCTCCTCAATGCGTTCTTCGTCGCAGCCGAGTTCGCGGTAGTCAAGCTTCGCGCCTCGCGGCTGGAGACGCTGGTCCGACAGGGAAATCTCTTCGCCAAGTCGGCGCGGCACGTGGCGCAGCGGCTCGACGCCTACCTCTCGCTCACCCAACTCGGCATCACCGCGGCGAGCCTCGGCCTCGGCTGGATCGGCGAGCCTGCGGTTGCTTCGCTGCTCCGGCCGCTCTTCGCGCAGGTCGGCTTCGACTCGGAGCACACCGTCCATTCGCTGGCGTTCGCGCTGGCCTTCGCCTCGATCACGTTCGTGCACATCGTGCTCGGGGAGCTCGCGCCGAAGATGTTGGCGATCCAGCGGAGCGAAGGGATCGCTCTGGCGGTCGCCTTGCCGCTGCGAGCGCTGCGGGTGGTCTTTTTCCCGGCGTTGTGGCTGCTCAACACGTCGTCGAACGCGCTGCTCCGGATCATCGGATTCGATGCGGCGCTGCGGGAAGATCTCACCCACTCTGAAGAGGAGTTGCGCATCATCCTGGCGGAATCCGCGCGGACCGGGGCCGTATCGGTAGCGAAGCGCCGCCTCCTCGAGAACGTGTTCAACTACTCGGGCAAGACGGCGAAGGACGTCATGCTTCCGCGCGCGGACATCGCGTATGTGTCTCTCGCCCGCACCTGGGCGGAGAACCTGCAGATCATCCGCTCCACGCATCACACCCGCTATCCACTCTGTACGCTCGGGCTGGACCACGTCGTCGGCATGGTCCACATCAAGGATCTGCTCGATTCGTCGACGGAGATCGCGAGCTCCGAAGACCTGCTCAAGAAGAAGCGCGAGATCCTGTTCGTCCCCGAGTCGATGACGGTCGAAGACTTACAACGACAGTTTCAGCAGAAGCGCATGCACATGGCGGTCGTCGTCGACGAATACGGCGGTACGGCGGGATTGGTTACGCTCGAGAACGTGCTGGAGGAGCTCGTCGGTGAGATCCAAGACGAGTTCGATCGCGAATCGCCGAAGATCCAAAAGACCGCCGAAGGGCAAGTGATCGACGGCTTGCTGCAGGTCGCGGAGGTCAACGACAAGCTCGGCCTCGGGCTCGAAGAGACCGATGCGCGAACCGTCGGAGGATACGTCACGGAAGAGCTCGGCCGCATCGCGCGCGTCGGTGACCGGGTCACCGTGAACGGGCGCGAGCTTCGCGTCGTTGAAATGAAGGGACGCCGGATTGCCCGGGTGCTCGTAGCGCCGGGACCGGCCGAGACAGGGGGAACCGCATGAGCGCAACCGAACAACGGGTCACATCGGAGCAGGAATCACGTGAAGTCGCCGAGCAGGCGCGCCAGAAGGAATGGGAAGGCCGAGCGTTCATCCGCGAGCTGTATCTCGGGAACCTGCCGCTCGACCTCGTCCATCCGTTTCCGGCTGCCGAAAGCGAGCGGCCGGAGTTCCGCAGCTTCTACGACGCCATGCGGGATTTTCTGAGGAACGAAGTCGACTCGGTGGCGATCGACCAGACCGGCGAATATGGGGAGGCCGTGCTCGACGGCCTGCGCAAGCTCGGCGCGTTCGGCATGAAGGTCCCGAAGGAATACGGCGGCCTCGGGCTGACGGTCGCCGAATACTGCAAGGTCATGGAGATGGTCGGCAGCTCCGACGGCAACCTCTCCGCGCTGCTCTCCGCGCACCAGTCGATCGGCGTTCCCCAGCCGCTCAAGCTCTTCGGCACGCCCGAGCAGAAGAAGAAGTACCTCACACGCTGCGCCGCGGGCGCCATCTCCGCGTTCGCGCTCACCGAGCCTCACGTCGGCTCCGACCCTGCGAGCCTCTCGACCACGGCGGAGCTCGAGGGCGACTACTACGTGCTGAACGGCGAGAAGCTGTGGTGCACGAACGGCACGTTGGCGGAGCTTCTCGTCGTCATGGCGCGGAATCCGAAGACCAAGAAGATCAGCGCCTTCGTGGTCGAGACGGCCTGGCCCGGCGTCAAGGTCGAATATCGCTGCCGGTTCATGGGGCTCCGGGCACTCGGCAACGGGGTGATCAGTTTCAAGGACGTGCGGATTCCAAAGGAAAACCTGATCGGTCAGGAAGGCTCGGGCCTGAAGGTTGCGCTCGTCACGCTCAACACCGGAAGGCTGACGATCCCGGCGATCTGCTCGGGGATCGCCAAGCATTGCCTCGAGGTCGTGCGCGGGTGGTCGGCCGCACGCGTTCAGTGGGGCGTGCCGGTCTGGAAGCACGAGGCGATCTCGCACAGGATCGCCGACATGGCAGCGACGACGTTCGCCATGGACGCCGTTTCGAGGCTCGCGGCGCAGATGGCCGACCGCGGCGGCTACGACATCCGCCTCGAAGCCGCGGCCGCCAAAGAATGGAACAGCGTGCGCGCCTGGGAGCTGATCGATCAGACCCTGCAGATCCGCGGCGGGCGCGGCTTCGAGACCGAGACTTCTCTCGTGGGGCGCGGTGAGGCGCCCGTGGCGGTCGAAAGAATTCTGCGCGACTGTCGCATCAACCTGATCTTCGAAGGCTCGAGCGAAGTCATGCACCTCTTCATGGCTCGCGAGGCGGTGGACAAGCACCTGCAGGTCGCCGGCGCGATGATCGATCCCAAGAACGGTGTCAAGGAGAAGCTCGCTGCGTTACCGAAGATCCTCGCCTTCTATGCGGGTTGGTATCCGCCGCTCTGGTTCCGAGGCGCCGGCACCGCCGGGCGATACGCCGACTTCGGGGCGCTCGCTCCGCATCTGCGCTTCGTCGAGCGAAGCGCGCGGAAGCTCGCGCGCGAGAGCTTCCATGGCATGACCGTGTTCCAGGCGAAGATGGAACGGAAGCAGGGCTTCCTCTTCCGCACCGTCGACATCGTCATGGAGCTCTTCGCGATGACCGCCGCGGTCTCGCGAGCCCGCACCCTAGTCGATGGCCGCGCGCCGGAGGCCGAGCAGGCCTCGGCCCTCGCGGACCTCTTCTGCCGAAACGCGCGCCGCAAAGTGCATCGATTGTTCCGAGACCTCTGGCGCAACGAGGACGATCACAAGAATCGGATCGCGGCCCGGGTCATGGGTGGCGAGTTTACGTGGCTCGAAGAGGGGCGGCTCGACGTCGGTCTGACGGCGGACTCCTTCAAGACGCGCTTCATGACGCAAGATTCAGAACGCCAGCCTCGCGCCGCAGCGGGCGGGTGAGGCGGCGTGCTGCAATCGACAAACGGGAGAGCGGCTCGTGCGGCGACCCGAAAGCGGGCCGCCAATCACCAAACCTTTGCTTCAGCGATCGGCAACGGGCCACGGTGACTGAAGAGCACGACCTCGTCGGGGATTCCCGTCCCCTGTAGCTTTAGAATCAACCGCAAGCGATCTTCCTGCTCGCGGGTGATCTGGGTGGTCGCTTGGCCGCCGTGAGGATTGGTCGTCTTGCGCACGGTGCGCGTTTCGCGCACCGATTCGAGATCGGCGTCGGAGAGCGGGTAGGTTTTGTCCTTCGTCCGAATCGCCAGGCGTGCGAGCGCCCGATCCGCGGTCTTGCGGTCGAGCGGGTCGACGACGAGGGTGTTCCCTTCGGCCCAGAGGCGGGTGGCCAACTCCCCAACGAGCCGGCTGTCCTCCTTGACGATCGTCTCGTGTGCTCGCATGAGCTTCCATCCCGCGAGGGGAATCAGCGCAACCAGAAATGCCACTTGGGCGATCCGAGCGGGTAGCGGTGCCACGTGAATCTGACGACCCATGTCGATGACCAGGAGGTCTACGACCAACGGAGCCGCCATCGAGCCGATCGTCGTGAGGACGAGACTGAGACCTGCGCGCGGGATGCCGAGCGCCGGGCTCGCGTCGTAGCAAAGCGCTGCCAAGAAGAGCGATGCGACGCAGAACACCAAACGCTTCTCGGAGCCTCTGATAGACGAAAAAGAGAACCAAGGGTGGGACAATCAGGCTCAGCAGGACGTCGAGCATCTCGCTTTCGCGATACGCTGCGCCGGCCGCCGTGGCTACCAAATAGGCCGTCACGACCCCGAACGCGAAGCATCCGAGGCGCTTGTTGCGGCTTCGCGCCAAGCTCATTTCAGTTTCTGAAGCCACAGACAAAATAATAGCGCGCCGCATGGGAATAGCAAATATTCGAGAAAACGCGCGTGGTTCGCGCGTTCTCTCATTCTCGATAAGGGGCGGCGAGCTTCTCGACGTATCTTGCGATCATGTCGCTCTCGAGGTTCACCGGGTCTCCGGGCGCAAGCTTCCCGATCGTGGTGACCCGAGCCGTATGCGGAATGACGGCAACCGAGAAGCGACCATCCCCGCAGCCAAACACCGTTAGGCTAACCCCGTCTACCGCGACCGAGCCTTTCTCGACGAGATAACGAGAAACCGACTGCGGAGCCTCAAATTCGTAAAGGTAGGACTCGCCCTCCGATCGCAGCCCGATCACCCGGCCGATTCCATCGACATGGCCGAACACTAGGTGTCCACCCAGACGGTCGCCGAGCCGCAGGCTCTGCTCCAGATTGACCTCGGTGCCGGCACCGAGGCGCGCGAGCGTCGAGCGCCGCAGTGTCTCGGGCGAGACATCGGCGGCGAAAACGCCGGGTGGTACGGCAGTCACCGTCAAGCACACGCCGCTCACGCAGATGCTCTCGCCGACCGCCAACCTCTCGAACGGGGCCTCGATCCAGAGTCGTTTGCCCGCGGGGCTCGCGGTTGCTTCGCGAACTCGACCGACTGCCTCGACGATCCCGGAGAACACCTGTGGGCCGACTCAGTTGGGGTCGTGGACGAGGATTCGGCGAAACAAGCGGCCGAGAAAGCTTTCGCTATCGTGTTGCGAGAGCTTTGCGATCTCGTCGCGGCCGAGCCAAACCCCATTGCAGGAAGCACATTTCTCGAGCACGATGTCGTCGATCCTGCCGCGTTCGAGCTGCTTGCCGCATTTCGGGCACTGTCCCTGCGCGATCTGTTGCGCCCTCGACTCGTCTGCCGGCTGGGTAACCGTACGCATCTTGTCCAGCAGCTCGCGGTCGCGCTTGGCGAAGTGCTGGTCTTCCTCGCCACGCTCCTTGTCCCGCAGCTTGTCGCCAAAGGAATCCTTCTCGGGCATGTTTGTGGAATCGATGTCCCTTCTTGAGCTTACGCAGAACTTAAGCTCGTTGAGCTCCTGTGTCCAGAATCCGCGATGATCCCACTGCGGGACAACATCCCCTCGCGCGGGTTCCCGGTTGTGACGTACGGGATCATCGCCGTGAACGTCGTCCTGTTCTGGTACGAACTTCAGCTCGGCCGCCACGCGGAGGCGTTTCTCGAGACCTTCGGTTTGGTGCCGATCCGATTCCACTCCGCGCACGACCCCGTGGCACGCTTCCTGCCGATCTTCACGAGCATGTTCCTGCACGCGGGTCTGATGCACTTGGTCGGCAACATGCTCTTCCTGCACATCTTCGGAGACAACGTGGAGGACCGCCTCGGTCATCTTCGCTTCCTGGTCTTTTACCTCGGCTGCGGAACGATCGCCGCGCTCGTGCAGGTCAACATGCTCGGACACTCGGCGCTGCCGATGATCGGAGCGAGCGGCGCGATTGCGGGAGTGACGGGCGCCTATTTCGTTTTCTACCCCCGCGCACGCATCCTGACGCTCGTTCCGATCTTCCTGTTTTGGGAGTTCGTTCAGGTGCCAGCTGTGGTGTTTCTGTTCTTGTGGTTCGCCATCCAAATCGCCTACGGCATGGTGGCGCTCGGGGGCTCCGAAGCGGGAGGTGTGGCGTGGTGGGCACACGTGGGCGGCTTCGCCGGAGGAGCGGTCGGCGCGCTTCTGATCGCACCGAGGCGACGGCCCACGGCTCGGGTCTGGGTGGATTGACTCTTCGGCGCTTCCGGCGGTAACGATGAGCGGTCAGCTGGGGGAGCCGATCGAATTCGGCTGAGAGCGTAGGAGATCGATCTACCGACCCCGAGGAACTATTTCAGCAGGATGCTGGACCAAAGACGAAACCGAGACGGTTCAGCGCTGTCATAGCTCCCATAACCTGATCCGGGTAATGCCGGCGGAGGGAAGCGAGATGTCCGAGTCACTCACCCAACTCGAGGCCGCGCGCCGTGGCGTGGCAACCCATGAGATGCACCGCGTCGCCGAGCGAGAGCACGTGGCCGTGGAGCTGGTTCGTGATGAAGTCGCCAGGGGCCGGATGGTCATTCCCGCCAACAAGCGCCACCTCGCCGGGAGCGGCGGGGAAGCGCCCAAGGCCGAGGAGCGGGCGGGCAACGGTCGTGCCCCCGTGGGTTCGTCGCGCCATTGGGTGAACCAAACGGTGAAGGAACGGCTCGGCGAGATCGACAATCCCGAAGCGCTTCGTGGCGAGCGTGCTCCGAAACGGCTCGACCCCATGGGCATCGGTCGGATGGTCACCACCAAGGTGAACGCGAACATCGGTGCCTCGCCGGTCGCCAGCGGCACGGCTGCCGAGGTCGAAAAGCTTCTCTGGGCACAGAGGTACGGTGCCGATACGTTGATGGATCTTTCCACGGGCGGCAATCTGCGAGAGTGCCGTCAAGCGATCATCGACCATGCGACGATCCCGATCGGCACGGTGCCGATCTACAGCATGATCATCGGACGGCGGATCGAAGACCTCACCTACGACGTGATCCTCGCCGAAATCGAGCGACAGGCGCGAGCAGGGTGTCGACTACTTCACGATTCACGCCGGCGTGCTGCGCGAGCATCTGCCGCTCGATCGCGACCGAGTGACCGGGATCGTCTCGCGCGGCGGCTCGCTGCTCGCCAAGTGGATGCTCCACCACGCAAGCAAAACCCGATGTACGAGCTCTTCGACGAGATCAGCGCGATCATGCGCCAGTACGACGTGACGTATTCACTCGGCGACGGGCTGCGTCCCGGCTGTCTCGCCGACGCTTCGCGATCCCGCGCAGCTCGCCGAGCTGCGCACGCTCGGCGAGCTCGTGCAGCGTGCGCGTGGCGCCGGAGTCCAGGTGATGGTCGAAGGACCGGGGCACGTGCCGCTCGATCAGATCGGCTTCAACATGAAGCTCGAGCAACAGTGGTGCGACGACGCGCCCTTCTACGTGCTCGGTCCCGCTCGTCACCGACGTATTCCCGGGCTACGACCACATCACCAGCGCGATCGGAGCCACCGAGGCGGCGCGCGCACGGTGCGGCGATGCTCTGCTACGTGACGCCGAAGGAGCACGTCGGCTTGCCGAAGGCGCGAGGACGTGAAGGCGGGCTGCATCGCCTACAAGATCGCCGCGCATGCCGGCGACATCGCCCGCGGCATCGCCGGCGCTCGACAGTGGGACGACGAGCTCTCCCGCGCGCGCGCGGCGCTCAACTGGCCGAAGCAGTTCGAGCTCGCCTTCGACGGCGAGACAGCCCGGGCGCTGCACGACGAGGATCTCGAGGTCGACACCGATTTCTGCGCGATGTGCGGCCACGACTGGTGCAGCATGCGGATCTCCAAGGAGATCCAGGAGTTCGCGAGCGGTAAGGATCCGGGGTTTCAACCTGCCCGGCGCGCGATCCGGAGTCCCGGGGTGGGAGGAGAAGGCCGCGAGCTGCTCGAGCGGCGCGGCGCTTCGCTACCCAAGGTTGGTGGTCGACACGCCTGCCACAGTGATCTCGTCGACGACCCGGGGGAAGCGAGGAAGATCCAGGACGTCGCGAATCGGGCTTCGGGCTCAGGGCTCCGGGCTTCGGCAAAGGAACCGTGAGGCGTCCCCCGGCGCCAGCCCGAAGCGTCCCGCCTGAGATCTAAGCCCGAAGCGCGTTCACGCCTTGCGGCACGGTGAACCGTGCTTAACTTCACGCTTGTGGCGGGAAGCAGAGCCCGCGCCCGAGAAAGAGGTTCGAGGCATGGACATTAATCGGTACACGGAAAAATCGCAGGCGGCCTTGCAGGGAGCGCAAGCGCTTGCCGCGCGACGTGGCCACCAAGGCGTCGACGTCGAGCATCTGGCAGCCGTACTGCTCGCCGAGCCGGATGGGCTCGCCCCGGCGATTCTGTCTGCGGCCGGCGTATCGGTTGCGAACGCGCGTCAAGCAATCGACCGCGAGCTCGAAAAGCTCCCCCAGGTCTCGAGCGCGACGGGCGCGGGCCAGTCGTACTTGACCCCCCGGCTAGGCAAGGTTCTGCGCCAGGCCGAGGACGAAGCCAAAGCCCTGAAGGACGAATACACGAGCGTCGAGCATCTCCTGCTCGCGATGCTCGAGGACTCCGGGGCGACCGGCAAGGCGCTGCGCGCCGCCGGCGTCCGGCGCGAGAAGCTCATGGAGGCGCTGCGTAAGGTGCGCGGCCACCAGCGTGTGACCAGCCAGAACCCCGAGGGAACCTACCAGGCGCTCGAGCGCTACGGGCGCGATCTCACGCAGCTCGCCTCGCAGGGAAAAGTCGATCCGGTCATCGGCCGAGATGAGGAGATCCGCCGGGTGATCCAGGTGCTGTCGCGACGCACCAAGAACAATCCGGTGCTGATCGGCGAGCCAGGCGTCGGCAAGACCGCGATCGTCGAGGGACTCGCGCATCGCATCGTGCGGGGCGACGTGCCGGAGGGCTTGAAGGGCAAGCGTGTGGTCACGCTCGACATGGGAGCGCTGATCGCGGGAGCGAAGTTCCGCGGCGAATTCGAAGAGCGGCTGAAGGCGGTGTTGAAGGAAGTCGTCGAGTCGGCGGGCGAAATCATCCTCTTCATCGACGAGCTGCACACGGTGGTCGGCGCGGGGGCCGCCGAGGGTGCGATGGACGCCGGCAACCTGTTGAAGCCGATGCTCGCGCGGGGTGAGCTCCACTGCATCGGCGCTACCACGCTCGACGAATACCGCAAACACATCGAGAAGGACGCTGCGTTCGAGCGGCGTTTTCAGCCCGTGATCGTCGATCAGCCGAGTGTCGAGGAAACGATCTCGATCCTGCGCGGTCTCCGCGAGCGCTACGAAGTCCACCATGGCGTGCGCATCAAGGACGCCGCGCTGGTTTCGGCGGCGGTGCTTTCGAACCGCTACATCAGCGACCGCTTCTTGCCGGACAAAGCGATCGACCTCGTCGACGAGGCCGCGGCGAAGCTGCGCACGGAGATGGACTCGATGCCATCCGAGCTCGACGAGGTCTCGCGGAAGGTGATGCAGCTCGAGATCGAACGCGAGGCCCTGCGCAAGGAGACCGACCAAGCGTCCAAGGAGCGTCTCGCGAAGCTCGAGAAGGAGCTCGGCAGCCTGAAGGACGAATCGCAGCGCCTGCGCGCCAAGTGGGAGAGCGAGAAGGGTCTGGTTTCGGAGATCCGCAACGTACGCCGCGAGATCGAGGAGCAGAAGGTCGAGATGGAGAAGGCCGAGCGCGCCTACGACCTCAATCGAGTCGCGGAGATCAAGTACGGGCGAATCGTCGAGCTCGAGAAGCGACTCCGCGAGGCCGAGGCGCGTTTGCACGAGCAAGGGACGGCGCTCCTTCAGGAAGAAGTCACCGAGCAGGACATTGCCGAGGTCGTTGGTCGCTGGACGGGAATCCCCGTGTCGAGGCTCCTCGAAGGCGAGAAGCACAAGCTGCTCGGCCTGGGTGAGCGGCTGCACGAGCGCGTCGTCGGCCAGGACGAGGCGATCGAAGCCGTGGCAGACGCGGTCATCCGCGCCCGCTCCGGCCTCAAGGATCCGAACCGTCCGATCGGATCGTTCATCTTCCTCGGACCGACGGGCGTGGGAAAGACCGAGGTCGCCCGCGCTCTGGCCGAAGCGCTCTTCGACAACGAAGCGAGCATGGTACGCATCGACATGTCGGAATACATGGAGAAGCACACGGTCTCGCGCTTGGTCGGCGCGCCGCCGGGATACGTCGGTTACGACGAAGGCGGACAGCTCACCGAAGCCGTGCGCCGCAAGCCCTATTGCGTGATCCTCTTCGACGAGATCGAGAAGGCGCATCACGACGTCTTCAACGTGCTCCTGCAGATCCTCGACGACGGTCGGCTGACGGACGGGCACGGCCGAACCGTCGACTTCAAGAATACGATCGTCATCATGACGTCGAACATCGGCAGCCAGACGATCCTCGGCTATCGCGGCGGCGCGGACTCCGATTCGTACGAGCAGATGAAGCGAGAGGTGATGGAAGCGCTGCGAACGCAGTTCCGACCGGAGTTCTTGAACCGGGTCGACGAGACAGTGGTGTTCCGCGGCCTCAGCCGCGAGGACCTGCGGCGCATCATCGAGATCCAGCTCGAGCGCCTGCGCAAGCGGCTCGCGGAGCATCACATCGAGCTCGCGCTCTCCGATGCGGCGAAGGATCACCTGGCGGCGGCCGGCTACGACCCAGTCTACGGCGCGCGACCTCTCAAGCGGCTTCTCCAACGCGAGGTCGAGACCGTGCTCGCGCGGAAGATCCTGTCCGGGGAGCTTCCCGACAACTCTCGGGTCTCGGTCGGAGCGAGCGGGGGGGAGCTAGCTTTCGAGATCGCACCGCTCGCCCAGGCCGCTTAAGCGTCGCCGTGCAAATGATCGCTGACCGTGTCCGGATATCGATCGAGGTGGCGTCGGTAGGTGTCGTAGCGATCCAGAATCCTCTCCACGTAGTCGACCGCTTGCCGTCCGTGCGCGGCACCGAACCGACAGTGCCCGTTGAAGCGCTCGTCTTCCAGCAGTGGCAGCGTCTGCTCGAGTCCCCGCTGCCATGACTGGGGATCGAGGCCGAGCTCGCGCGCCATGTCCTGTGCGTCGATCACGTGGCCGGGTCCTAGCATGTATGCCGCGAGCACCATCGCCAGACGGTCTTTCGCGCGAGCGTCCGGGAATTGCTCCGAAAGCCGCCGTAGATAGAGGATACCGGCCTGAATGTTCGCTTCCGGCGCGGAGACGTTGGCGACGCCGACCTCTGCCGGGATCCACGGCATCAGCTGCATCAGCCCCTTGGCCCCGGCCGCGCTGACGGCCTTTTCCTCGAAGCTCGACTCCTCGAATATGAGGGCCGCCACCAGGCGCCAGTCGAGCCCGGCCTCACCGGCGTACTTCGCGATCACCCCGGCGTAGCGCGAGATCCGTCCGGCGAGCGGCAGCCGGGGCTGCGGAGGCTCGTCGGGCGGCTCGTAACTACAGTAAATCCGATAGAGAGCCTCGCTTCGCTCCGCATCCGCGATCCGCCGGGCGGCTCCCGCGAGGACCCCCGCTAACTGTGGGCTGTCCGACCGGAGGAACAGACCCGCCCGCTTCGACCCAGCCCGCTCCGAACCGAGGCAGGGATGCGCCGAGACCACGCCGGAACCGTCCTGGTACGCAGTCGACAGCAAGGCTATGTCTACCATCCCGGAGCGCAGCAGCCGCGCCGCTTCGTCGTCGCTGACGGCTGGACGTTCGCTGAGCGAAACACCGAGGTCGCTTGCGAAGCGGTTGAGGAGGTCGTAATCAAAATCCGTGGAACCCAGCGATCCGGGAGGGTTTTGCGAGGAGTCTCGGCTGATCGAGAGCCTGAGGATGCCCTTCTCGCGGAGATCTTCCGGTGTGACGGGGCGAAGGAAGGGAAACTCCGGAGAAGCGGAGCCGCCTCGGCTGGCGAGCTGGCCGAGCACGGCAGGAGACATGAGAACGGTAAGGGCGGTGATCCTGGAGAGCAACCTCATTGATCCGCTCCCGGGCGACCGCGCAATAGACCACCTATCCGCCCGCGTTTCAAGAGGCAAAACGGAGCAATTGAATTTGTAGAACATGGACGCTAGGAACAAGATCCTAGAGACGGCCACCCGGCTGTTCTCGACGCAAGGCTACGGAAGTACTTCGCTCTCACAGGTCGCTAAGGAAGCGAGGGTCAGCAAAGCCCTCATCTTCTGGCACTTCGAAAGCAAGGAACGGCTCTTCCAAAGCGCCCTCGAGCGCTCGCTAGAGCCCTATTTCGTCAACGTGGTTGGCCAGGTGGAAGGCCTCGACGAAGCAGCACAAATCCACAAGTTGATCGACCTGTTTTACGATTTCGTTCGCGAGCATATGCAGTCCATCCGCTTCGTGCTGAGCCTCATCCTCCGCGAGGAAAAGCAGCCCGACGACCCCGTCGCCCGCGTGGCGGAGCTCTTCCGGATCTTTCGCAACCTCTTGAACGAGATCCTCGAAAGCGGCTGCCGCAAGGGCGTGTTTCGCCCGGACATAAACCCGGCGAGCGAAGCGTCGCTCATCATGTGTGCGCTCGTGGGCGCCTTGGTTCAGAGGTTCATCGGCAGCGACTTCTCCGGGGAAAGCGAGACCGTAATCAGCCATCTGAAAGGCGCCCTACTCGAACGGCTGAAGGTGAGGCCAGCGTGACCCCCAAATACGGATCGGGCGGGTTCGCCTCCCTCGCCGCGATCGTGGTGGCGATGCTCATCGTTTTCGTACTCATCGTCCTCTACTTGCGCTCAAACGTGCCTGGAGGTGCGAAGGGAGGCCCGGCCGGCAGCGCGCTCGACGCGGCGAAAAAGCAAGCGCAGAGTTTCGACGACCAGCAGAAGAAGCGCCTCGAACAGATGCAGGACGCGGTCCAGTAGTGAGGGCCAGCGGATAGGGCCCCCGCTCTGGACTCCGGGCTCGCCAGTCGCTACAGCTTCGGTTCGGCAGAGGGGATCAAACGACCGCTCTCCGGAAACGGGGAGAGGAAAGTCCGGACTCCGAAGGACGGGATGGCCGCTAACGGCGGCCCCGAGGAATCGGGGGAAAGTGCCACAGAAAAAAGACCGCCGTCGTCGATTCAACGGAAGGCGGCAAGGGTGAAAAGGCGAGGTAAGAGCTCGCTCCACCGCGGCGTGAGCCACGGTGCGGGTAAACCCCATCCGGAGCAAGACCGAATAGGAGGGTTCTCCCTTAGGCGGCGCAAGTCGCCTCGGGGCTGGGCGGTCTTTCCCAGACGGACCCTCGGGTAAGGTCGCATGATCCCGCCGGCAACGGCGGGACAAGAGGAATGGTCGTTGCCCCCGGACGTTGCCCGGGGGAACAGAATCCGGCTTACCGATCCCCTCCGCCCATTTCTTGGTGGATGGGACGCCGTTTTGTTCACAATCTTGTCCACCTATTTTCGCCTTTTCTTTGCTGTGAGAGTGTGCCGATCGATATAGGGGAATCATACCGACTTTTGCCTGTCAGCCTTCAGAATATAAAGCGATTATTCCTTGACTTGCGATCCTGCCGAGCCCTATAAGCGGCATGTGGTGGTATGAAATGGCGTAAAGTGGGATCGCAGGCGTGTTCAGCGGAAACTATCATCACTTGGTCGATCCGAAGGGGAGAGTCAGCGTGCCCTCTTCGTTTCGCGACTTGGTCCAGGTGTCGGGAAACTCGGCGGTCTTTCTCGCGCCGCATCCGTTGAGCCCGCCGCGGTTTCTCGAGGCGTACCCGGTCCCGGCGTGGCTGGAGTTCAAAGAGAAGCTGCTCAGGCTCAACCGCTTCGATCCAAACGTGCTCAAGCTCGAAAATTTCTTCATCGGCTCCGCACATCGCTGCGAGATCGACGCGCAGGGGCGCATTCTCATCCCTCCGCCGCTGCGAGAGTGGGCGAACTTGACGAAGGACGTCGTGTTCAGCGGCGCCGCGGACAGATTTCGTGTCTTCGATCGTCACGCGTGGGAGCAGGCGCGCGAAGATGCGGAGGCTGCGTTCAAAGCAAACCCCGAGCTGCTCAGCCGACTGAATCTGTAGCCATGTCTCCCGCCGAGGCTCAGCCCGAAACGTCCACGAGCGTAACGCACGTTCCCGTGATGCTGCGCGAGATGGCGGAGCTGCTGCGCCCATGCTCCGGCGGACGATACGTCGATGGGACGCTCGGCGGCGGCGGCCATGCCGAGGCGATTCTCGACGCTTCCGACCCCGACGGCGAATTGCTCGGCGTCGACTGGGACGAGGATGCGTGTGAGCGCGCCCAGGGTCGCCTCGCACGCTACGGCGCGCGCTTCCACGTCGTCGCGGCGACGTTCGACGAGATCGGCGATTGCTTGGCGCGGCTCGGCTGGGACGGTGCCGACGGCATCGTCGTCGACCTCGGAGTCTCGTCGCTTCAGCTCGACGTCGCGGAGCGGGGCTTCAGCTTCTCACGCTCGGGCCCGCTCGACATGCGAATGAATCGCCGTGGCCTGCGGCCGCTCGCCGAGTGGCTTCACGACGTGAGCGAGAAGGAGCTCGTGCGCGTGCTTCGCCAGTACGGCGAGGAACCGCGCGCGCGCCGCGTCGCGCGCTCGATTCTCGCAGCCGAACGTCGTGGCGAGCTCGTCGACACGGTCGCGCTCGCGACGGCCGTCGCTCGCGTCGTAGGCCGCAGCGCTGGCCATCATCCCGCGACGCGGACGTTCCAGGCGCTGCGGATCGCGGTGAACGGGGAGCTCGAGATCCTCGAGCGCTTTCTCCGGGTAGCATACCGATGGCTGCGGCCCGGCGGGCGTCTCGTGGTGCTTGCTTACCACTCGCTCGAGGACCGTCTCGTCAAGCAAGCGTTTCGTCTCTGGGCTCGCTCCTGCCTCTGCCCGCGATCGATGCCCGTTTGTCGGTGCGGATGGTCGAAGAAGGCAACGGTGCTGACACCGCGGCCACTGCGGCCGACCGCCGCTGAAGTCGAGCGCAATCCGCGCGCGCGCAGCGCCCGCTTGCGCGCGGTCGAGAGGCTTGCCGCATGAAGATCCGCCGCTGGAAGCTAGTCCGGCCCTCGCGGATCGCCGTCGCTTGGGTTGCGGGACTCACCGTCGCAGGCGCGCTCCAAGTCTGGCTGCATCTGCAGACCACGGAGGTCGGCTATCAGCTGAGCGCGCTGCACCGAGTCATCGATCGGCTCGCCGGCGAAAAGAGCGAGCTCGAGGTCGAGCTCGCTACCTTGACCGCGCCAGGATCGCTGGATGCGGTCGCCAAGACGCGGCTCGGTCTGAGGGCGCCGCGCGACGGACAGATCGTCGGCATGCCATGAGCGTCGCAGAAGCCAGGCAACGACGTCCGGTTCGGCTCGCGAGCGCTGGCGCGCTGATCGCCGCCGTGTTCGTCGGCGTCGCGGTACGGCTCTGCCAACTGGCGATCGTCGACGGAGAACGTTTGGCGA
Source organism: uncultured delta proteobacterium (assembly GCA_963712515.1). Taxonomy (GTDB): domain Bacteria; phylum Desulfobacterota; class Binatia; order JACPRU01; family JACPRU01; genus CAVQIG01. Next base: position 328,863 of record CAVQIG010000027.1, on the reverse strand, counting down.
GCCTCGCGCACCGTCAGCATTCCGAGACCGAGCAGGTCACGCCGCTTCGTGGCGCGATCCTCGATCGTTTTGGGGAACCGCTCGCCATGTCGATCCGCGCCGCGTCGGTCTTCGTGCGTCCTGCGGAGTTGCCCGACGACGGATCCGGCGCGGCGGTGGCGCGTGCGCTACGGATCCCGCGCGGCCAATGGCTGCAGAAGGTCTCGACCACTGCCCCCTTCGCGTGGGTCAAGCGCCAGGCGAGCCCGGAAGAGCTCGAGCAGCTGCGCGAGCTGAACGTTCGCGGCATCGGCACGGTGTCGGAGCTCCGGCGCTTCTATCCGCACGGACGGATGGCGGCCTCCGTCATCGGCTTCGCCGGTATCGACTCGCAAGGGCTCGAGGGAATCGAGCTCGCGTATGACAGCTACCTGCGTGGCCCCACCGCGGAGATGAGCGTCGAGCGCGACGCGCGCGGGCGGAAGTTTCTCGCCGCCGGGCTCGACGGAGAATTGCCTCGGCAAGGCGCCAGCGTGACGCTCACGCTCGATTCATCGCTCCAATACGTCGCCGAGCGCGAGCTCGACCGTCGCGTTGCCGAGACCCGCGCAAAGGGCGGCCTCGTGCTCATGCTCGACCCGCGCCGTGGAGAGATTCTCGCGCTCGCGCAGAATCCCGCTTTCGATCCCAACCGCCGCATCGGGCTCGCCCCGGAGCTCTGGCGCAACCGCGCGGTCACCGACGCCTACGAGCCCGGCTCGACCATGAAGGGCCTCCTCGCCGCTGCGGCGCTCGAGCACCGGGTCGTCACGGTCGCCGATCGCTTCTTCTGCGAGAAAGGCCACTACGGATTCGGCGGACACACGATCCACGACCACCACGGATACGGCTGGCTCACGTTCCCCGAGATCTTCCAGGTGTCCAGCAACATCGGGGCGACCAAGATCGGAGAGCGGCTCGGCGCGAAGGCGTACTACCAGACGCTGCGAGCGTTCGGGATCGGCGCGCCGACGCGCGTCGATCTCTCGGGCGAGCAGGCGGGGATCCTGCGGCCGCTCGCGACGTGGAAGCCGATCGATCTGGCGACGGCGAGCTTTGGACAAGGCGTGGCCGTGACGCCGCTGCAGCTCGCTGCCGCTTACGCGGCGCTCGCCAACGGCGGCATCCTCATGCGTCCCTACATCGTCAAGCGGATCGTCGACGAGAACGGCGAGGAGATCATGGCGAATCAGCCGCTCGTCGTGCGGCGCGTCGTAGCCGAGGCCACCGCGCGAGAAGTCACGGAGATCTTGGAGGGCGTGATTGCGGCCAAGGGTACGGCGCCGCTCGCGGCCGTACCCGGCTTGAGGATCGCTGGGAAGACCGGCACGGCGCAAAAGGTGGATTTCGAGCGCGGCGGCTACTCGCGCGGCCGCATCGCGTCGTTCGTCGGCTACTTCCCGGCCGACGATCCGCAGCTCGTCATGCTGGTCATTGTCGACGAGCCGCAGACGACCATCTGGGGAGGTACGGCAGCGGCGCCGGCGTTTCGCGAGATCGCCGCCGCCTCGGCCGAGCGCCTCGGCCTGCAACCCAAAGCGCCCGCCGCCGACGACTCGATGGCAACTCCGATATCGGACGGCAGGAGCCGTGAGGCGCAAGCGCCGACCCCGATGAGCTTCGTTGGCCTCTCGCTTCGCGAGGCTCTCGAGCGCGCGAGCGCCGAAGGCTTGACGGTGGACGTGGTCGGCAGCGGGTACGTCGTGCGACAGGAACCGCCGCCCGGGCTCGCCGCCCCGGCCGGGAGTCCGATCCGTCTCGAGCTCGAGCCCAGCGGAGTGCCCACGGGGTGATGCTTCACGAGCTACTCACGGACCTCCGCGAGGCGCCGAGCGCGACGGAGGGCGACCTCAACGTGGACGTCGCGTCACTTGCCACCGACTCGCGCGCCGTCCGGCCGGGCGCGCTCTTCTTCGCGCTGCCCGGCGCGCGTACCGATGGCCGCCGGTTCGTTTCGCAAGCGCTCGAGCGGGGAGCGGTAGCGGTGGCCGCGCCCGAGCTCTTGGACGCGCCTACGGGTGTGGCGCGCATCGCCTTGCCGTCGATTGAACGCTCGCTCGGCGAGATCGCTGCGCGGTTCTACGACCATCCGAGCCGCAAGCTCTTTCTCTTCGGCGTGACCGGCACGAATGGCAAGACGACCGTGACACATCTTCTGGAAGCCATCTGGAAGCGCGCGGGGTTTCGTCCGGGGCTCATCGGCACGATTTACTATCGTCTCGGCGAGCAAGCCTGGCCGGCGCCATTCACCACGCCTCAGGCGGTAGAGCTACAACGACTGCTCGCCCAGATGGTGGAAGCGGGAGCGACGCACGTCGTCATGGAGGTCTCTTCGCATGCGCTCGCGCTCGAGCGGGTTTCCGTCTGCGAGTGGGACGGGGCCCTCTTCACCAACCTCACGCGCGATCATCTCGACTTCCACCCCGACATGGAGAGCTACTTCTCGGCAAAGCAGAAGCTCTTCGCCGATCTCCTGCCGCGCTCCGCCAAGCACGGTCGCTTCGCGGTCGTGAACCGCGATGATCCCTTCGGTCGGCGGCTGATCGAGGGCACGCGAGACCGCGTCGTGACCTTCGGCCACGGCGACGATGCGGACGTCGCGCCTCTCGAAGTCGGGCGATCGCTCGCCGGGCTCAACGGCGAGATCCGAATCCGCGACGAGCGAATCCCGATCTCTTCCACTCTCGTCGGCGACGCCCACCTCGAGAACATCCTCGCCGCGGCCGCCGCCGCGTGGGCGCAGGGGATTCCGCCGGCCGCGATCGCCGAAGGCATCGCGCAGTGCCGGGGTATCCCCGGGCGCATGGAGCGAGTCGACGACGGCGAGCCGTTCGCGGTGCTCGTCGACTATGCTCACACACCGGACGCGCTCGAGCGCGCGGTGCGCATCTTGCGCGGCGTCGCCGAAGGCCGACTCATCGTCGTCTTTGGATGCGGCGGAGACCGCGACCGCGGCAAGCGCCCGCTGATGGGGGAAGCGACGGCGCGCATCGCGGACGTCGTCATCGCCACTTCCGACAATCCGCGCAGCGAGGATCCGCTGAAGATTCTTCACGAGATCGAGCGCGGCATCGTCGAGGCGGGCCTCGACCCCATCCAGGAAAGCGCGGCCCGGCGCGATGACGCGAGCGGCTATCTAGTGATCCCGGACCGGCGCCGGGCGATCCACCTCGCCATCGAGATCGCTCGGCCATCCGACGTCGTGCTGATCGCCGGCAAAGGCCACGAGACCTATCAGATCGTCGGCGCCGAGCGGCATCCCTTTGACGACCGCGAGGAGGCTCGGCAAAGCCTCCGGGAGCGCCGCACGTGAGCTGGACGTTACCCGAGATTTTGGCGGCAACCGGCGGTGAGCTGCTGCGATGGGGTCCGGGGCCTTTCCGCGGCTTTTCGACCGACACCCGGCAGACGAACGCGGGCGAGGCATTCCTCGCGCTGCGTGGCCCGCGCTTCGATGGTCACGAGTTTCTGGCCGTCGCGCTCGAGCGGGGAGCAACGGCCGTCGTCGTCGATAAGAACGTCACGCTGCCGGGTGGCGTAGCGGGCATCCGCGTCGGCGACGGTTTGCGTGCGCTCGGCGATCTCGCTGCCGCGCGGCGCCGCGTGCTGCCGCTACGCGTGGTCGGCGTGACCGGCAGCAACGGCAAGACCACCACAAAGGAGATGATCGCCGCTGTGCTGTCCGCGGGCGGGGCCAAGGTGGCGAAGAGCCGGGGGACGGAGAACAACCTGGTCGGGCTTCCGCTCACGCTGCTTCGACTGAGCGGCGACGAGGATTTCGCCGTGCTCGAGATGGGCATGAATCATCCAGGCGAGATCTGGCGGCTTGCGGAGATTGCGCGCCCGGACCTCGGCGTGATTACCAATGTCGGACCCGCTCATCTCGAAGGCGTCGGTTCGCTCGCTAACGTAGCCGCCGCCAAGGAGGAGCTCGCGCTCGGGCTCGCTCCCGCCGGCATTCTGATCGTGGGCGCGACCGATCGCCGACTCGTCGCGATCGCAGATCGATTCACGGGCCGGAAGGTTCTCGTCGGGGGCAACGGCCCCGTGCGCGCGCTCTCGTCGTCGCCGACCGGCAAGGGCCAGAACGTCGAGCTGCTGGTCGAGGGCCGCCGCGCGTCCGTCGAGCTCGGCATTCGCGGCAGCCACAACGTCGAGAATGCCCTGCTCGCGATCGCCGCGGGGCTCGCGCTCGGCGTCGATCTCGACGTCGCGCTTGCAGGGCTCGCCGCCTTCGCGCCGCCGGACATGCGCCTCCAGGTCGTCGAGACTCCGGGCGGAGCGCGGATTCTGAACGATGCGTACAACGCGAACCCCGCTTCGATGGAGGCGGCGCTCGCCGTGCTCGCGGCGGAGCCGGGCCGGCGCAAGCTCGCCGTTCTCGGCGAGATGTGGGAGCTCGGAGCGGAAGCGGCGAGCTATCATCGGCAGGTCGGCGCCGCGGCGGCGCGCGCGCGCGTCGACGGGTTGCTGGCGGTCGGGCGCTACGGCGTCGAGATGGCCGCGGGGGCCGTCGAGGCTGGGCTGCCGACCGCGCTCGTGGAGTGCTGCGAGTCGGCGGCCGACGCCGCCGCGCGGCTCGCGTCGCGCCTCACCGACGGTGACGTGGTGCTCGTCAAGGGCTCGCGCGGAGCGAAGATGGAAGAGATCGTCGCGCGGCTGGGGCTCGGCTGAATGCTCTACGCGCTTCTCTACTCGCTTCACGGCGCCTACTCCGCCTTCAACGTGATGAAGTACATCACGTTCCGGACGCTGCTGGCCGCGATTCTTGCCTTCCTGCTCGCCTTTCTGTTCGGGCCGTCGCTGATCCGAAAGCTCGTGGCGCTGCAGGTCGGCCAGCAGATCCGTGCCGACGGCCCGGCCAGCCACCAAACCAAGGCGGGCACGCCGACGATGGGAGGAACGCTCATCCTCTTTTCGCTCGTGCTCTCGACCCTTCTGCTCGCCGATCTCACCAACGCCTACATCTGGATGTTGCTCGCAGTGACGATCGGCTACGGAACGATCGGCTTCGTCGACGATTGGCGAAAGCTCCGCCGCCGGCAGTCCCTCGGGCTGACGGGACGGGAAAAGCTCGCCGCACAATTCGCTCTGGCGCTCGTGGCGGGGGGCTTTCTGCTCTGGAAGAACGAGTTCGACTCGACCATGACCACGCCGTTTCTCAAGAACGTGCGGCCCGACCTCGGATGGTTCTATGTGCCGTTCGCGGCGCTGGTGATCGTCGGATCTTCGAACGCGGTGAACCTCACCGACGGGCTCGACGGGCTCGCGATCGGGCCCGTGATGATGGTCGCGCTCGTCTACATGACGTTCTGTTACGTGGCGGGCAACGTGAAGCTCGCGGAATACCTCCAGGTGCCTCACGTTCCCGGCGCCGGCGAGGTGGCGGTGTTCTGCGGCGCGCTCGTCGCAGCCGGTCTCGGCTTCCTCTGGTTCAACGCGTACCCGGCACAGATGTTCATGGGAGACGTCGGCTCGCTGTCGCTCGGCGCGGCGCTCGGCGCGCTGGCGCTGATCTCCAGGCAGGAGCTCATACTCGTGGTCGCCGGCGGCGTGTTCGTCGCCGAGGCGCTGTCGGTGATCCTGCAGGTGGCGTCGTACAAGCTCCGCCGCCGGCGGATCTTCCGCATGGCGCCGATTCACCATCACTTCGAGCTGCTCGGCTGGCCCGAGCCGCTGATCATCGTCCGGTTCTGGATCCTGTCGATCCTTTGCGCCCTGCTGGCGCTCTCGACCCTGAAGCTCCGATGATGAAGCTCGCGCTGCGCGGCAGAAAAGCCCTGGTGATCGGCGCCCGGCGAACCGGCGTCGCGGTGGCCCGCTACCTGTCACGTCAAGGAGCAGAGGTGCTGCTCTCGGATCAAGCGAGCAACGGGTTCGAAGAAGAACGGCGGCTTCTCGGCGGTCTCGCGATCGAATGGTGTCTCGGTCGCGACGACGCGCAGCTTCTGCAAGGCGTAGATTTCGTGATCCCGAGCCCCGGAGTGCCGAAGAGCCATCCCCTGCTGAAGGCAGCCGCAGTGCGCGGCCTGCCGATCCTGGCCGAGATCGAGATCGCCTATCGCTCGCTCTCGGCGCCGCTGTACGCGATCACGGGCACGAACGGAAAGAGCACGACGACGGAGCTGCTCGCGCGGATGCTACGCCGCTCGGGGATTCACGCGTTCGTCGGCGGAAACCTCGGCACGCCGCTCGTCGACGCGGTCGGGCTGCCGATCGATTGCGCGGTTGCCGAGGTATCGAGCTTTCAGCTCGAGTGGGTCGAGGAGCTTCGGCCCGCGATCGGGGTCTTCCTGAACCTCAGCGACGACCATCTCGACCGCTACGGGTCGCTCGACGAGTACGGCGAAGCCAAGGCCGCGCTGTTTCGTGCCCAGACCTCGGATGACTGGGTTGTGCTGTCGCGCGAGGATCGCTGGGTGTGGGACCTCCGGCAGCGGACCCGGGGGCGGGTGATTTCCTTCGGATTCGACACGGTCGAGTACGGCACCTTCCCGCGAGACGGGACGATCGTGGTCCGGCTTCCCGACGGGCGCCGCCACGAGCGTGAGATCACCTTCCGGATGGCGCGGACTCGCCTGCGCGGCATTCACAACCTCGAGAACGTGATGGCAGCCGCGACCGCCGCGCTGCTCGCCGGCGCGGAGCCCCGAGCGGTGCAGGCGATCATCGACGAGTTTCGCGGCTTGCCGCATCGACTGCAGCTCGTGCGTCAGAGGCAAGGGGTCAGCTTTGTCGACGATTCGAAGGGCACGAACGTCGGGGCGGTGGCCAAGTCGCTGGCCTCGATGTCGGGTCCCGTCATTCTCCTCGCCGGTGGCGTGGACAAGGGCGGGAGCTACGAACCGCTACGGGCGCTCGTCCGCGATCGGGTCAAGCGGCTGATCCTCTTCGGTGAGGCCCGGGAGAACATTCGCAAGGTTCTGGGTCCCGAGACGGATACCGTGATGGTGTCGAGCCTCGAGGACGCGGTAGCGCGCGCCTCGGAAAGCGCGCGCCCCGGAGACACGGTGTTGCTTTCGCCGGCCTGCGCCAGCTTCGACATGTTTCGTGACTATGCGGATCGCGGCGCGCGCTTCCGCGCCCTCGTGGAGGCACTGTGAGGACACTGCGGGCGGCCGGGATGGAGCGAACCTGGAACGTCGAAGCGCGTCCCTCGCCGGTCCTGCTGCGCCCGGGTAACGGCGGTCTGGTGCTGTGGCTCGGCACGGCCTGGCTCGTCGCACTGGGGTTCGTGATGGTCCTCAACACGAGCTACTTCTACGCCCAAGAGCGCTTCGGCGACCCGTACCTCTTCGCCCGCAAGCATCTCACGGCGATGGCGATCGGCGCCCTCGGCATGATCGCCTGCTGGAGGATACCGACTCACACGCTGCGGCGCGCCACCTATCCCCTTTTCCTGATCTCGCTCGTGGCGCTCGTCGCGGTGCTCGTACCCGGCATTGGGGTCGTGCGCGGCGGCGCGCGGCGCTGGCTGAAGCTCGGAATGCTCACGTTGCAGCCGTCGGAGATCGGCAAACTGTCGGCCGTTCTCTATCTCGCGCATTCGCTCACCAAGAAGGGCGAGCGGGTGGAATCGCTTTGGCTCGGCTATCTGCCACATCTCGTGCTCGTCGGCTTGTTCGCGGCGCTGGTGGTAGCCGAGCCCGACTTCGGGACTGCGGTTCTGCTCGCGATCGTTTTATTCGTCATGCTGGTCGCCAACGGCGCACGCTGGGCGCACCTCGGCTTGACCGCTTCGCTGGTCGTGCCGTTCGCGATCTTCGGAGCCGTGGCCGCAAGCTACCGATGGCAGCGGTTGACGAGCTTCCTGGATCCGTGGCGCGACGCGCAGCGAAGCGGGTTTCAGCTGGTCCAATCGCTGCTCGCCTTCGGGGCGGGCGGCGCGTTCGGCGTTGGGCTCGGCGCCGGCCGCCAGAAAATGTTCTACCTACCCGAGGCGCATACGGACTTCGTCTTCGCGGTGATCGGCGAGGAGCTCGGCTTGGTCGGCACGCTCTCGGTGCTGGCGATCTTCGGCTTGCTCGCCGTCTCCGGCCTCAGGCTAGCGGCGCGCCACATCGATCCCTACGCAGCGAATCTTGCACTCGGGCTCACGTCGATAATCGTCTTGCAGGCCGGCGTGAACATGGCCGTCACCGTCGGGCTGCTGCCGACGAAAGGGCTCGCTCTGCCGTTTCTTAGCTATGGAGGGTCAGCGCTGATCGCGAACATGCTGGAGATCGGGATGCTCCTGAGCGTAACGCGCGAGGCTCAATGAAGGACTCGATCGGCAATCGGTTGTCGGCTGTCGGCTTAGGGCAAGTCAGTGGGTGGGGTTGGGGTGGACCTAGAGCCGACAGCCTACAGCCGATTGCCCGGGAAAATGAACGAAGCCAATGATCAAGGGATTCTACGAGTGATCGTCGCCGGCGGCGGTACGGGAGGTCATCTCTTCCCGGGGCTCGCGGTGGCCGACGCGCTCGGGCGACGAAGGCCAGCCCGCGTCGTTTTCGTCGGCAGCTCGCGCGGGATCGAGACGCGCGTGGTCGCGAAGCGCGGCTATCCGTTGCGGACCCTCCCTGTCCGCGCCCTGCGTGGTCAAGGGCTGCTCGGACTCGCCAATTCGACCCTGCGTCTGCCGGCGAGCCTGATTTCCGCTTGGCGGCTGCTCGCTGAGATCCGGCCCGACTTGCTGATCGGCGTCGGCGGGTACGCATCGGGGCCCGTCGTCGTTGCGGGCCGGACGCGCCGAATCCCGACCGTCCTCCTCGAGCAGAACGCGCACCCGGGCCTCACCAACCGCATTCTCGCTCACTTCGCGGATCGCATCTGCGTTGCGTTCCCCGAGAGCACGAAATACTTCCCGCAAAGCCGCACGGTCCAGACGGGAAATCCGGTGCGGCCGCCGGCGGAGCAGGCGGCGGCGCGACGCGAAGGCTTCTCGGTGCTGATCTTCGGCGGCAGCGCCGGCGCCCACCGCCTGAACGAGATCGGCGTCGAGGCGATGTCACGTCTCGAGCGGAACGGGCTGCACATCGTCCATCAGACCGGAGACGGGGACTTCGAGACAGTGCGCGACCGCTATCGCGAGCGGGGCATCGAAGCCGACGTGCGGCCCTTCATCGACGACATGGCGGCTGCGTACGCAAGCGCCGACATCGTCGTTTGTCGCGCGGGCGCGACGACGCTCGCCGAGCTCACCGCACTCGGCAAGCCGGCGCTGCTGGTCCCTTATCCGTACGCGGCGGACGACCATCAGCGAAAGAACGCGGAATCTCTGGTGACGCGTGGTGCCGCAATGATGATCCTCGAGCGTGAGCTTTCCGCGGTGAACCTCTCGCAAGCGGTCACGGAGCTGCGCGCCGAGCCCGAGCGCCTCGCGGCGATGGCGCGCGCCGCGCGCACGCTCGGGCGGCCGGACGCGGCCGAACGGGTCGTCGACGTGTGCCTGAAGCTCGTGGAAGAGAAGCGAGCGCGACGATGAGACTCGTGAAAGGCCGCAGTCTTCGCAGGAACGCCGCGAATTTCGTAGAGCGCTGGAGATTCCGATCGGGACGTACTCGGCCCGATCGGAATCTCCAGCACCGCGCGGAGCGCGGAACGCAACAATCCTCGGCGCTGGTCTATTGCGTTCCGCGCTGCGCGCGGTTGCGGTCGGTTGTGATCGACCCGAGTACGGCCCGATCACAACCGACCGCGCTCTCCGTCTTCCCAATGCATTCGTGGCGAAGACCGAGGCGATACGACCCTCATAGTGCCGCCCAGAGCTACGACGCTCGTTCAGCGGATGAGCGGCCCAGGATGCACGGACGAGGCGACGCGCTGCTGCCGTCCGCTCGATCCGCGGCAACGGTGATTCATGTTTGAGAGGAAACACCACGTACACTTCGTCGGCATCGGCGGCATCGGCATGAGCGGTATCGCCGAGGTCCTCCTCAACATGGGTTACGTCGTAAGCGGCTCTGACCAGACGGACTCGGAGACCACGCGGCGCCTCGCGAGGCTCGGGGCGGCGGTGATCATCGGCCATTCCCCCGCGAACGTGCCCGAGGCGATCGACGTCGTCGTCATCTCCTCGGCCGTCAAGATGTCGAATCCCGAAGTCGCGCGTGCGCGCGAGCTGCGCATCCCGGTGATTCCACGGGCGGAGATGCTCGCAGAGCTGATGCGCATGAAGTTCGGAATCGCCGTGGCCGGCACGCACGGGAAGACGACCACGACCTCGTTCATCGCCGAGGTGTTGGCGCGCGCCGGACTCGATCCGACGGTCGTCATCGGCGGCAAGCTTCGCGCGCTCGGTACGAACGCGCGGCTCGGTCAGGGAAAGATCCTCGTCGCCGAAGCCGACGAGAGCGACGGCAGTTTTCTCATGCTTTCGCCGACGGTTGCGATCGTCACCAACATCGACCCCGAGCACCTCGACCACTTCGGCACGATCGAGACGGTGGAGGAGGCGTTTCTCTCCTTCATCCATCGCGTGCCTTTCTACGGGCGCGCGATCCTTTGTCTGGACCATCCGCGCGTTCGTGCACTGCTGCCGCACGTGCGCAAGCCCTACGTCACGTACGGCACGAGCCCCGACGCCGATTGGGTGGCGAGCGAACTGTCGGTCGACGGCCTCATCACCCGCTTCGACGTCCATCACGGCAGCACGAGCTACGGACCGGTCGAGTTGCAGATGCCCGGCCGTCACTACGCGCTGAACGCGCTCGCGGCTGCGATCGCCGCTTGCGAGGTCGGCGTCTCGTTCGCGACCGTGCGCGAATCGCTGGCGCAGTTCGGAGGCATTCACCGCCGCTTCGAGGTCCTCGGCGAGGCCAGCAACATCCTCGTCGTCGACGACTACGGCCACCATCCCGAGGAAGTGCGCGCCACGCTGCGCGCCGCGCGCGAGGGCTTCGACCGGCGCCTCGTCGTGGCGTTCCAGCCGCACCGCTTCACGCGCACGCGCGATCTCTTCCAGGATTTCTTGAGCGCCTTCGACGACGCCGAGAAGCTTTTTCTGACCGAGATCTATCCGGCCGGGGAGGAGCGCATCGAGGGCGTCTCGGCGGAATCCCTCTTCCAGGCGCTGCGCCGCCGCGGTCACCTCGACGTCGAGTATCGCCCGAGCCGTGAAGCGCTCACGCCGGCCCTGCTCGAGGCGCTGCGGCCCGGCGACCTCCTGGTCGTGCTCGGCGCCGGGGACATCACCAGGACGGGCGAAGAGGTCATGCAGAAGCTCAAAATCCGCGGTTCCGGGCTGCGAGCCGTATGATGACGGCCGCTCTCCGACCGAATGAGCGCGAAGCGACCCCTGGCTTCGGGGCGACGCTGCGCGCGGCGTTCGCCGAGCGCTTCGGCGCACGCGCACGCTTCGATGAGCCGCTCTCGCGGCACACGTCCTTCCACATCGGCGGCCCGGCCGACGCGTGGGTCGTCGTCGAGAGCGTCGCCGAGCTGTCCGACCTCTTCGCGCTCGCCCGCGCGGGTGAGCCAAGCTCGTCCGTGTTCATTCTTGGCAGCGGCACCAACGTGCTCGTCTCCGATCGCGGCGTACGCGGAATCGTCGTGCATCTCGGCCGCGGCTTTCGGTTCGTGGAATGGACCGTCGCCGGCGAGCAGGCGACGGTCCGCGCAGGCGCGGCCGTACCCTTCAAGACGCTCGTCTACGACGCCGTCGAGCGGGGCTTCACGGGCCTCGAGTTCGGCGAGGGGATTCCCGGCTCGCTCGGTGGCGGCCTCACCATGAATGCAGGCGCCTTCGGTGGCGAGATCGGCCGCGTCGTCGAGCGCCTCGAGGGCGTTCATCCCGACGGGCGCGGCGAGGAGCTGCCGCGCGCGCGGCTCGCCTTCGAATACCGCCGGCTCGAGCTTCCGCCCGGCTGGATCATCACCGGCGTCCGCTTGCGTCTCGAACGGGGCGACCGCGTCGAAATGAAGACGCGAGTCGCGGCCGCCCGCGAGAGGCGCAAGAAGAACCAACCACTCGGCGTTCCGAACGCCGGGTCGATCTTCAAGAACCCGCCCGGAGCCTTCGCAGGGCGTCTGCTCGAAGACGCCGGCGTCAAGGGTCTCGAGCGCGGCGGCGCGCGGGTCTCGGAGCGCCATGCGAACTTCATCGTCAACCAGGGCGGAGCGACGGCCGATGACGTGCGCTCGCTCATGAAGGAGATGGGCGAGCGCGTCTACGCGCGCTCGGGGATCCGGCTTCAACCGGAAGTGAAGCTCGTGGGGGACTGGTGAAAGGTCGATTCCGACGCAAGCGGATCGCGGTGATCCTCGGCGGAATGTCGGCCGAGCGTGAGATCTCGCAGATGACCGGTGAGTCGGTCGCCCGCGTGCTCTCGGAGCGCGGCTACAACGTATCGGTGATCCGCGCCGCGCGCGATCTTCCCGCACGGCTCGTGGCCGCCCGCATCGACATCGTCTTCAACGCGCTCCACGGGCGCTACGGAGAGGATGGCTGTGTGCAGGGCCTGCTCGAGATGATGGGGATCCCGTACACAGGATCGGGAGTGCTGGCGAGCGCGATCGGAATGGACAAGATCGCGTGCAAACGAGTGTGGCAGAGCGTCGGCTTGCCCACGCCAGAATGGCGGCCCGTCGATCCCGCCGAGACGATCGGCGCCTCCTTCGCGCTGCCTGCCAAGCTGCCGCTGGTCGTCAAGCCGGACGCGGAGGGCTCGAGCGTCGGGGTTTCGATCGTGCGCGAGCGATCGAAGCTCCTGCCGGCGATCACCAAGGCGCGTGCGTTCGGCGGCCAGGTGCTCGTCGAGCGGTACGTCGCGGGAAAGGAAGTGACGGTCGGAATCCTCGGTGCGCGCGCTCTCTGCGCAATGGAGGTCGTGGCCGAGGGCGAGTTCCACAGCTACGACGTCAAGTACACGCCCGGTAGGGAACAATTCCTGCTTCCCGCGCCGCTGTCGAAGCGAGCGTACGACCGCGTGCTCGAGCTCGCTCTCGAGGCGCACCGCGCGATCGGCGCCGAGAGCTACTCGCGCGTGGACTTCCGTGTCGATCAGCACGAGAGCCCGTTCCTGATCGAAATCAACACGCTCCCCGGCCTGACCAATCTCTCCTACTTGCCGAAAATGGCCGCGCACATGGGCATCGCCTATCCCGATCTCGTCGAAACGATCCTCGACGGGGCGACCCTCAAGCTCCGGGAGTCGCAGAATCCGTGAAGAAGAACCGTCGCCGCGGATCCCGTCTCGGAATCGCCATTCTGCGCGGAGCGGCGCGGGGCTTGTTGGCGCTCGTCGCTACGGCCGGCGCAACCGTCGGCGCCGAGCGGGCGCTCGCTTGGGCCAAGGGGCATCCTTACTTCGCGCTGCGCGAGATCGACGTCGAAGCGCACGGCCGGGTCGATCCGAAGACTCTCGTCGCGTGGGCGGGTCTCACCCCCGGCATGAGCATCTGGAGCGTGCATACGGCCGAGGCGGAGAGGCGTCTACTCGCCCACCCGCGCATTTCCGAGGCATCGCTCGAGCGTACGCTCCCGAACCAGGTGCGACTCCGCGTCGAGGAGCGTCGCCCCGTGGCGATTCTCCTCGCCGGAAGTCCGCTGCTCGTGGCGGGCGATGGCGTGGTCTTCCCCTCTCTAGACGGCGAGGCGACCAACGGGCTTCCCTATGTCACGGGTGTCGTGTCGACGGCGTGGGGCCTACTCGGACGGCGGCAAGCACCTGCGCGCGGTCGCGCGGCTGGTCGCGCTCTGGCAGGCGCATGCCGATTGGCCCGCAATCTCCGAGATCCGACCAGACGGAGAGGATCTCGTGGTGTTCGCAACCGGCTCACCGCTCGCGGTGCGCTTCGCATCCGAAGCACAGGCGGAGGACTTCACGCGACTCTCGTCGGTGCTCGAGCTCTGGCACGGCCGCGAAGCGCAAGTCGCCGCGATCGATCTCTCGCTGCCCGGACAGGCGGTGCTGAAGCTCGATCGTCGCCGCAAGCCGGCCTCCGCTCACCCGGCGCCGGCACGCGTTGCGGGCTTCCCCCGAACGGGACGGGCGAGCCGGACGTTCGGAAAGACGGTCATCTGAAGGACTGACGGTAGGATGTCACGCGTTCGCACGAAGATATGAGATACGAGACAGCATCCCCTTCGCGCGCTTTGGCCGCGGCCCGGAGGCCTCGCTGAGATGGCGAAGCGTTCTCCGTTGATCGTGGGCCTCGACATCGGGACGTACAAGATCTCGGCCGTCGTCGCCGAGATCGGCGAGGCCGGGGGGGTAATGGCGGCGGGGGGGTGGAGATCGTCGGCGTCGGGACGGCGCCGTCGAGCGGCCTTCGCAAGGGTGTGGTCGTCAACATCGACGCCACGGTCGAGTCGATTCGCAAGGCCGTCGCGGAAGCGGAGCTGATGGCCGGTTGCGAGATCCACAGCGTCTACACCGGCATCGCCGGTGCACACGTGAAGGGCTTCAACAGCCACGGCGTCGTCGCCGTGAAGGCGACCGAAGTGAGCCCCGGCGACGTCGAGCGAGTGCTCGACGCGGCGCGGGCCGTGGCGCTGCCGATGGATCGGCAGGTCGTTCACGTGCTGCCCCAGGAGTTCGTGGTCGACGATCAGGACGGCATCAAGCAGCCCATCGGGATGGCCGGCGTGCGGCTCGAATCCAAGGTGCACATCATCACGGCTTCCGTCACCTCGACCCAGAACGTCGTCAAGTGCTGCGAGCGGAGCGGGCTCGCCGTCGCCGATCTCGTGCTCGAGCCGCTGGCGGCGGCCGAGGCGGTGGTCACGCCCGAGGAGCGCGATCTCGGCGTCGCCTTGATCGACGTCGGCGGCGGAACGACCGACATCGTGGTCTTCCACAACGGGGCGGTGAAGCACACGGCGGTGTTGCCGATCGGCGGTAACCATCTGACGAACGACATCGCCACCGGTCTGCGAACGCCGTTCGCCGACGCGGAGAAGATCAAGCAGCGCTTCGGCTGCGCGCTCTCCAACATGGTGACGCGTACCGAGACCATCGAGGTGCCGAGCGTCGGCGGTCGGAGCCCGCGCGTCTTGTCGCGCCACATTCTGGCCGAGATCATCGAGCCCCGCGTCGAGGAAATATTCGCGCTCGTGGCGCGCGAGCTCGCGCGTTCCGGCTACGAGGACATCCTCGGTTCGGGGGTCGTCGTGACGGGCGGCTCGACCGTGCTCGAAGGCGTTCCCGACCTCGCCGAGCAGGTCTTCCACCTGCCGGTCCGCCTCGGCATTCCGCTGTCGGTGGCGGGGCTCGCCGACGTCGTATCGAGCCCGATGTATGCGGCCGGCGTCGGCCTCATTCTCTACGGGCTCCGTCGCTCGGCGGCCAACGGGAGCCACGGCGGGCGCTTCTGGAGCCGCGTGCGGCACCGCGTGAACGAGCTGTTTCGGGAAATCTTTTGATGAGGGAAAGCGTTCGACTCGAAGGTAACCGACGAGCCCCGGATGGTCCGGTGGCTCGAAGACAAGCGTGTCGGGTTGGTTGCGGGGACCAACGTTAGTCAAGGAGGTGGAGCATGATCGAATTGGAAGAGAGCTTGGAGATGGGGGCGCGGATCAAAGTGGTCGGCGTCGGCGGCGGCGGCGGCAACGCCGTCAACACGATGATCGACGCCGGGTTGCCCGGCGTGGAATTCATCGCCGCCAACACGGACGCGCAGGCGCTGCGCGTGAACCTTGCTCCGATCAAGGTGCAGCTCGGTGAGAAGCTCACCAAGGGGCTCGGCGCGGGCGCCAATCCGCGAGGTCGGCCGCAAGGCTGCCGAGGAGGACATCGAGCGGATCCGCGAATATCTCGACGGGCGCGGACATGGTGTTCATCACCGCCGGCATGGGCGGCGGCACCGGCACCGGCGGAGCGCCGGTCGTGGCTCGAGCTCGCCAAGGAGCTCGGCGCGCTCACCGTCGGCGTGGTGACCAAGCCGTTCCTCTTCGAAGGCAAGAAGCGGATGAGGCAGGCCGAGGATGGGATGCGCGAGCTGAAGGACAGCGTCGACACGCTCATCGCGATTCCGAACCAGCGGCTGCTGTCGATCGCCGGTCGCAACATGCCGATTCTCGAGACCTTCAAAAAGGCCGACGACGTGCTGCTGCAAGCCGTGCGCGGCATCTCCGACCTGATCACCGTCCACGGGCTCATCAACCTGGATTTCGCCGACGTGCGGACGATCATGAGCGAGATGGGCATGGCGATGATGGGCGCGGCGCTCGCGGCCGGCGAGAATCGCGCGGTCGAAGCGGCGCAGCACGCGATCTCGAGCCCGCTGCTCGAGGACGTGTCGATCAAGGGCGCGCGCGGAGTGCTCATCAACATCACCGGCGGGCCGACGCTGTCTCTGCACGAAGTCAACGAAGCGGCGACGCTGATTCAAGAAGAGGCCGACGACGAGGCGAACATCATCTTCGGCGCCGTCATCGACGAGCAGATGGGCGACGAAGTCCGCATCACCGTGATCGCGACGGGGTTCGGAGCCGAGGATCGCGCCCGCGAGTCGATCCGGCCGATCGAGCGCGAATCGATCGAGCGACCCGACATGCGCCGTACGAACGTCGTACGCGAGATGCCGAAGGAGCGCCGCGTCGTCAAGCTGGGCACGATCATCGACGAGGGCGAAGGCTCGCGGTTCGTGCCGACCGACAAGACGAACGATCCGGCGGCGGCCGACTCGCAGTACGATGTGCCGACGTTCTTGCGCAAGCAGGCAGACTGAACGACGGCTGAAGACTGAGGGCGATGGGGGCACGATGCCGTCTCACGGCATCCGTGTGAGGCACGCGACTGCCTCGATGTGGTACGTCTGGGGAAAGAGATCGATTGGCTGGATGGGGCCGAGCGCGAAGCCGAGCCCCGTGAGGCGGCGGAGGTCGCGGGCGAGTGTCGCGGGGTTGCAGGAAACGTACAGGAGCCGATCGCTGGCCAACGCGGCAAGGTGCTCGACGACGTCCGCTGCGCCGGAGCGCGGTGGGTCGAGGACGACGAGCGAGAAGCGGTCGCGGGAAGCGGCAAGCCCTCGTGCCGCGGGTGCGGACTCCCGCTCCATGAAGCGGCAGTTCGTCAGCCCAGAGCGGTCGGCGTTGCGGCGCGCCTGGACGACGCTCGCACGATTGGCCTCCACGCCGAGCACCTCACGGACCCGGCGCGCGAGCGGCAGGGTGAAGTTGCCGGCCCCACAATAGAGGTCGAGCACGCGGTCCTGCTCGTTCGGCGCGGCGAGATCGAGCACGGTCTCGACCAGTCGACGGTTTCCATCCGGGTTCACCTGCGTGAATCCTCCCTGGCCCTCGAGGACGAGGTCGCCGTCGATCTCCAGGTCGACGATCGGCTGGCCGAACGTGCGACGCCAGCCCTTGCCGAAGAGGACGATGCCGCCGACAGTCGGGTGGGCGCGCAGAAACCCCTCATGGTAGGCGTCGTCGTGGCGAAACGCGCCCTCCGCATTGCCGACGAGAACGACGCGTCGGTCCCGCGCCGAGGCGATCTCGAGCCTGCGCACCGTCGTCGACACCCCCCTCAGCCACTGTCGCGCTAGGTCGAGATGAGCGTTGACCGCGTCATCCGCGATCTGGCAACGGGCGACCTCGACCAACCGATGCGACCGGTGCTGGTAAAAGCCGAGGCGCTGCTCTCCGTCCACGCGCAGCGTGAGCCGATGCCGGTAGGCCCACTGCGGCGACGCGAGGATCCTACGGATGTCGAGCGCGGCACCGTCGAGCCCGCCGATGCGCGCCAGCGTCTGCCGTAGGATCGCCTGCTTGGCGTCGAGCTGGGCTGGATAGTCGAGGTGCTGCCAAGCGCAGCCGCCACACTCGGGGACGTACGGGCAAGGAGGCACGCGACGCGCGGGAGAGGGCTGGAGGATCTCGACGAGCTCTGCCTCTCGATAGTCGCGCTTGTCGTCGATGATTCGTATACGAGCGACTTCTCCCGGCGCGACGCCGGGAACGAACACGACGCCGCGGTCGGTGCGCGCGACGCCGAAGATGCCGTAAGCCAAGGAATCGATGGTGACCGTGAGCTCGTCCATCGCCGACGAACCTACGTTAGCACGACCCACGCGGTCACTCGCCGGCGACAGGATCGGGCAGCGGCCTGCCGAGGAGTTCGCGGATCAGGCGCGAAGGCCCACGTACGTCGTCGAGACGACACCGGCCCGGTCCCGCGCCGTCGCGTCGCTCCGAATGCCGCATGGACGCGCTCCGATCGCCGGTCTAGGAGTGGTGCTGGAGGCCTAGGAGATGGCGGATTCGATCTTGATGCCCCGAAACGAGTACAGCCGCCGTAGGTTCCTGGTGACGTCGTTGTCCGCCGGGTTTGCCCTCGCGGTGCGTCCGGTACGAGCCGAGACGATCACGACCGATGCCGGAGGGCTCTTGGCGGGTGACGTGAAAATCCCCGTTCCGGATGGGGCGATTCCCGCATACCGGGCGAGACCCGCGTCGGGAAGGAAGCCGCCCGTCATCCTCGTCGTACAGGAGATCTTCGGCGTTCACGAGCACATCAAAGACGTCTGCCGGCGCCTGGCGAAGCGCGGATACCTCGCCGTCGCGCCCGAGCTCTACGCGCGGCAGGGCGACGTATCGAAGCTAGACGACATCCAGCAAATCATCTCTCAGGTCGTGTCCAAGGTGTCGGATCGCCAGGTGATGGACGATCTGGATGCGACGGTCGCGTGGGCGAAGAGGTCCGCTGAAGGCGAGACCGAGAAGCTCGGCATCACGGGATTTTGCTGGGGCGGGCGGATCGTGTGGCTCTATGCAGCGCACAACCCGCATCTCAAAGCGGGCGTGGCCTGGTATGGACGACTCCTCGGGGACGCGGACGAGCTCCACCCGAAGAGCCCGCTCGATGTCGCCGGCTCGCTCTACGCTCCGGTGCTCGGCCTTTACGGTGGTGCCGACTCGGGCATTCCGCTCGAAACCGTGGAGCGGATGCGGCAGGCGCTGCGGGCGGCACACAAGCCGTGCGAGATCATCGTTTATCCGAACGCCCAGCACGGATTTAACGCGGACTACCGGAGCTCGTATCAGAAGGAGGCCGCGACCGACGGGTGGAATCGGCTTCTCGCGTGGTTCCAAGCGCACGGTGTGGCATGATCGGGCCATTCTGCTGATGCGTTTTGCCAAGTATCACGCGACCGGGAACGACTACCTGGTCCTCGAGGAGAGCGAATCGCCGGAGCTCACGCCGGCGCTCGTACGCCGGATCTGCGATCGTCACCTCGGCCTCGGCGCGGATTGGGTTGAGTAGAGCGCCCGCTTGGGCGATGTTGTGAGGATGATCGATCACGCACCGTACCTACGTCCGACCTGGTTCATCGACAGCGATTCGCCTCGGGTCCGCGAATTCGCGATGCGAACGGTTGGCGATCGCACGGGCGACATCGACAAGGCCGTTGCGCTCTATTACGCCATCCGTGACGGCATTCGCTACGACCCGTACGCGATGAGCGCCGACCCCCACCGTTACCGAGCGAGCACGGTGGCGACACTTCCGGCCGCATATTGCATCCAGAAGTCCACCCTGATGGCCGCCGCCGCGCGCGCGGTCGACGTACCGAGTCGGCTCGGCTTTGCCGACGTGCGCAACCACCTGACGAGCCCGAGGCTGCGCGAGGCGATGGGGAGCGATCTGTTCGTCTATCACGGCTTCACCGAACTGTTTCTCGCCCGGCAATGGGTGAAGGCCACGCCCGTCTTCAACCTCTCGCTTTGCGAGCGATTCGGCGTTCGGCCACTCGCGTTCGACGGGCATCACGATTCGATCTTCCATCCCTTCGATGCGCAGAACCGCAAGCACATGGAGTACGTGCGCAGCCGGGGCTCGTTCGCCGAGTTGCCGTTCGCCGAGATCATGGAAGCGTTTCGTCGCGAGTACCCGACGATGCGTACTACCTTCGATTCTGGATCGGTGCGCGACGAGATGTTCCGACCGAACACTGGTGATTCGTAGCCAGAGGCCATGGAGATCCACATTCGGCGCGGGCGGCGCGCCGACTACGAGGCGCTTGCGGCGCTTTGCGGGTGGCCGATGGTCGATGAAAACCCCGCACGATCGACGCGACTGTTTCGCAACACGGTTTCCGACCTCGCGTACGACATCTACGTCGCGGACGACGGCGGCACGCCGGTCGGGATGGTGGCGGTGAGCTACGTGCGGGCGCTCCCGCTCGCCGGTCAACGCGCCACCCTCGAGGAGCTCGTGGTACGTGCCGACCGGCGCGGGAAGGGGATCGGCCGACGGCTTCTCGAGTTCGCGATCGGTCGTGCGCGCCGCCGCGGCGCTCGCGCCTTCGAGGCGCGGCCGACCGACGATGCCGCGGAACGCTTTCTCGACCACGTCGGCTTTCGCCCCGGCGCTCTGCGCTACTCCCGCTCGTTGGCGGAGAATTCCCAGTGAGCGAACCAGCCGGCGATGAGCGCTCGCCGACGGAGCCGTGCCTCGACACCGAAGGCTTCGAGCGGCGGGCGCGAAAGCGCTTCCCGCCCGCCGAAGCGGAGCGGATGCTCGCGTTCGCGCACGGCCTGTTCGCCCGTGGCGGAGAGCGCTACGCAGCGGAGCTCCCGGAGGAAGACGGGTTGGCCCTCGTCGCCAGCGCGTTCCGCTTCTTCTCGGTCGCGACGTCCCCGGTCCGTTGCCGCCTGCGCACGCCGAGCTTCGCGATCGACGGCTGGGATTCCCCTTACACGATCTTCGAGAGTCACCTCGGAGATCGGCCGTTCATCGTCGATACGATCCGCGAATGTCTCCACGAGCGCGGGATCACGGTGCGCCACCTCCTTCACCCGATCTACTTCGTCGATCGGGACGATTCCGGAGCGTTGGTGCGCATGCGCTCGCTCGAGGGGCGGAAGGAGTCGTTCGTGCACTGCGCGATCGACCGCATGGCGGACGCCGAGCTCCCGGCGCTAGAACGGGAGCTCGCCGACCGGCTCGGCGACGTGTACGTGGCGACCGAAGACTATCGCCACATGCGCGACCGACTCGAGCTCGCGCGTGACGAGCTTGGCCCCGCAGGCCTTCCGCCCCCGGAAGCCGACGAGATCGACCAATTCCTCGTCTGGCTCGGCGAGGACAACTTCGTGTTTCTCGGCGCTGCGTCCTATGACGTCCGCCACGACGGATCCGCCGCGGCGTTGCGGCTCGACCCAGAATCCGCGCTCGGCATCCTGCGCGCGCGCGAGCGCGCCGCGGCGACCGTGAGCGAGCACTTGACCGAGGACTGGCGCTCGCCGCTCGTGATCACCCGCTCGGCGAACGAGGCGACCGTTCATCGTGCGGCCCCGATGGACGTCGTCATCGTTCGCCGCCTCGACGCGGCAGGGCGCTCTGTGTGCGAGCATCGGTTCTACGGGCTCTTCACGAGCAAGGCCTACGCGGAGCCCGCGGCGGAGATTCCCGTCGTGCGGCAGAAGCTCCAGCAGATTCTGGCGGCCGAGCAGGTGCTTCCCGATTCCCACGATTTTCGCGAGATCGAATCGATCTTCGAGACCATGCCGAAGACCGAGCTCTTCCTGCTCGGCGCGGACGAGCTGCGGGCGGAGATTCGCACCGTGCGCTCGCTCGGCGCTGGCGACGGGGTGCGCGTGCGCTTCCGTCCGCACGGCCGCGGGGTTTGGGTCACGACGATCTTGCCACGCGAACGGTTTTCCGGAGAAGTCCGCAACTGGATCGAGCAGCTTCTCACCGAGCATCTCGGAGGCCCGGTGGTCGACTACCAGCTCTCGCTCGGTGAGGGCGAACAGGCGCGCCTTCACTTCTACGTCGCGCCGGTCGACAAGCCGGTGGCGGCCTCCGAAGTGATCGAGCGGCGCATCGCCGAGCACGTTCGCTCCTGGGACGATCGCTTGCGCGAGCGCCTGATCGCGGAACATCGGGGGCGCCGCGGCCGCGCGCTCGCCGAACGTTACGCGGCCTTGTTCACCCCGCAATACAAGGCGGCAACCGAGGTCTCCGCCGCACTCAACGACATCCGCCATCTCGAAGCGTTGACGGAGTCGGCGCCGGTTGGGATCGAGGTCGCGAACGCGGTTGGCGGTGATGCCGACCGCTTCACCGCGCTGAAGCTCTATCTCCGCGGCGAGGGAATCGTGCTCTCGGACTTCCTGCCGCTGCTCGAGAACCTCGGCCTACGGGTATTCGCCGAGGACTCGATCACACTCGGCGAAGGCGAGGGACGCTTCGTGCTCATCCGGTTTCTCGTCCAAGATCTCCGCGGGCAGCCGCTCGACGTCCGCCGCGCGGCACCGACACTCGTGCCGGCGATCCTCGAGATCCGCGCCGGGCGTGCGGAGAACGACTCGCTGAACCGACTCGTCGTCGACGCCGGTTTCGAATGGCGCGAGGTCGAGCTGCTACGCACTTACCGAAACCTCGCCTTTCAGGCGGGTGCGGGACCGAGCCGGCCGGCGCTGAACGAGGTGTTGCTGCGGCATGCAGCGGCGGCGCGGGCGCTCTACGATCTGTTCGCAGCGCGCTTCGATCCCGCGGCGGCTCGCGCGCGAGGGGCCTGCGCAGGCGGCCCGTGAGCGGTTCTGGAACGCGCTCGAGCGCGTGGAGACGGCGAGCGAGGACCAGATGCTCCGCAACTACCTCTCGCTGATCGAGGGCACGTTGCGCACCAACTACTTCCGCCCGCCGCGCCCCGACCATCCGTTCCTCGCGATCAAGGTGCATTCGCAACAGATCGAGTTTTTACCCAAGCCCCGCCCACTCTACGAGGTCCACGTGCACAGCGCGCGCATGGAGGGGTTGCATCTACGCGGCGGCAAGGTGGCCCGGGGTGGCATCCGTTGGAGCGACCGCCCCGACGACCTCCGCGCTGAGATCCTCGGTCTCATGAAGACCCAGATGGTGAAGAACGCGGTGATCGTGCCGGTCGGGTCGAAGGGCGGATTCGTCGTAAAACGCGCGAAGGCCGGCGCCGAAGGCGCAGCCGAAGTCCGCGAGTGCTATTCGACCTTGATGCGCGGGGTGCTCGATTTGACCGACAACATCGTTCGTGGCGAGATCGTACCGCCGGCCAACGTCGTCCGCTACGAAGGCGACGATCCCTACCTCGTCGTGGCCGCCGACAAAGGCACAGCGACGTTTTCCGATCTCGCCAACTCGATCGCGGCGCAGTACGGCTACTGGCTGGGAGATGCCTTCGCCTCGGGCGGCTCTCACGGCTACGACCACAAGAAAGAAGGGATCACGGCCCGCGGAGCGTGGGAATGCGTTCATCGCCACTTCCGCGAGCTCGGCAGGGACGTCCACCACGTGCCGCTCGACGTGGTCGGGATCGGCGACATGAGCGGAGACGTATTCGGCAACGGCATGCGGCGAACGCGGTCGATTCGCTTGAAGGCCGCATTCAACCACGCCCACATCTTTCTCGACCCGAACCCCGATCCCGAGGCATCGTTCCGCGAACGGGAACGGCTCTTCGCGCTGCCGCGTTCCGCCTGGACGGACTACGACACGAATGTGCTGTCCGCCGGGGGGATGATCGTCGCTCGCGGCGCGAAGGCGGCGCCGCTGTCGGCCGAAGCGCGCGCCATCCTCGGCGTCCAGGACGAGCAGCTGGACGGCGAAGGCCTGATCCGCGCGATCCTCGGCATGAAGACCGATCTGCTCTTCAACGGCGGGATCGGCACGTACGTACGCGCCACCACGGAGACGAACGCCGAGGTCGGCGATCACGCGAACGACGGCGTGCGGCGAACCGCCGCGGAGATCGGTGCCGGGGTCGTTTGTGAAGGCGGCAACCTCGGCTTCACGCAGCGCGCCCGGGTCGAGCTGTCGCTGCGCGGCGGGCGGATCAACACCGACGCGATCGACAATTCCGGGGGCGTCGACCTCTCGGACCACGAGGTCAATCTCAAGATTCTCTTCCAGCCGCTGCTCGAATCCGGCGACGTCTCGCTGGCGCAACGAAACCGCATTCTCGAGGAGGTGAAGGGCGACGTCATCGACCACGTGCTCGCCCACAACGCGCGGCAGGCGCTCTTGCTGTCGCTCGATCAGCGGCGAAGCGTCACCCGGCTCGTCGAATTCCGCGACCAGATGACCCAGCTCGAGCAGGAGGGCTCGCTCGACCGCGCGCTCGAGTACCTACCGGACCGCGAGACCCTGCGTCAGCGCCGTGGCACGTTTCGCGGACTCACCCGGCCGGAGCTGGCCGTGCTGGCAGCGTACTCGAAGCTCCAGCTGCAGCGTGAGCTCCTGACCTCATCGTGGATCGACGACCCGACGTTCGAACGCTACCTATTCGCGTACTTCCCGTCCCGGATCACCGAGCGTTTTCCCGACGCGGTCCGCGCTCACCGCCTGCGTCGGGAGATCATTGCCGCCGAGCTCGGAAATCAGGTCGTCGACCGCATGGGATCGGCCTTCGCGCAGCGTATGGCACGTGACACGGCGGCCGACGCCCCGACCGCGGTCGCGAGCTTCGTCGCGGTCGTGGCGGTGTCCGAGGTCGATCGCGTGTTCGACGCGATCGCGGCGGCTCCCGTCCCTACGGATGACGTTTATGCGCTGTGCCTTCGTTGGGAAGCAGCTGTAGAGTCGGCCTGCAAGCTGCTCGTCGGGGTGCTCAGCCCGCCGGGAAGGATCGGCGAACGAATCGACACCTGGCGACGCGCCCTCACCGAGCTCGCCGACCGATTCGGCGAGGAAGCCGCCGCGGAGGCGGAGGCGGGCGTCAGGCGGCTCGAACGCCTCGGCATCGAGCCTGGCATCGCCCGCTGTCTCCATGCTCTGGAACGGCTGCGTGGCGAGCTGGAGATCGTCCGGGTGGCCGAGGATCGACGCCTGCCGCTCGGCGACGCTGCGCTTCTCTACCGAAAGTCGGGTGAGATTCTCGACTTTGGCGTCCTCGATCAATGGTTCGCGACCGTGCCCGGAGACGACCGCTGGGAGAAGCGCGCCGCCGAGGGGCTTCGCGAGGATCTATCGGCTGCTCGGCGGCGGATGGCCGCAAGGATTTTCAGCCGCACCGAAGGCGAGATCGGCGAGCGATTTCGAGCTTTCGCTGCCGGGCACGAGGCCGAGATCACCCGTCTGCGTGGATTGATCGAGGACCTCGCGAGCCGGCGCCAAATATCGATTGCGGCGATGGTCGTGGTGGTACGCGAGCTTTGGAAGCTTGCCGGTCGCAGCTGACGTCGCACGACCCGCCGATCTACCGGTCACGATTTTTCGCTTCCACACGAAGGTAGGAGATGCAATGCGTCGGTAGGCCGACGGTTGCGGCTGCGAGGCCGCGCTAGGGAGGGAACATGCGATTCATCTACGGGCTCATCATGGGAGTTCTGGCGACCGTCATTAGCGCGATCCTCTATCTCGCTTTTGCGAATGGGGACTATCTGCTGCAACTGTCGCCGCACTATCACGAGATGACGAGCACGATCGCCTCGCTGAAGGAAGCCAAGGAGCAGCGCGATCAGCTCGCCGCGCGGCTCGATACGCTGACGAACGGCTTCGAGCAGCTGACGCGTCGATTCAACGACCTACAGGAGGCGACGAAGGAACCTGCCCGTCGTGGTGCGGGTCCGCAGGTCGAGCCAGCCCCGACGTCGGAAACCCCCCATGCGCGGCCTCGCCCCGAGCCTCCGGGAGTTGTTCCACCAGCCGGGCCATGAAGCGGACGCCCGACCGTAGTCGGCTACGATGCTGCGGTGGCCGCGACGAGGCTCGCCTTGGCCGTGCGAAGCGGCATGCCGATCATCTGGCATGACGTGAGGCCGCATTGGCTCCCCACACGGCGGGGGGAGGTCCGTCGCGAAGCGCTGGTCGCGAGCCGCTGGGACGCGGTTTGCATGAAAGCGCCGAAATCCCATAATTAGGAACACACATGCCCGCCCAAGATGGCGAAAGATCGACGAAAGCGCGCGCACATTCGCCGCGGCGGCGAGGTGCGAAACCCCGTGCTCGCCCGCGAGGATGAGACGTTGAAGAACGGCGTACGAGTCGTGGTGCTCGGTGCAGGTGACGCATTCGGCAGCGGCGGGCGGCGCCAAAGCTCGTATCTGGTGCGCAGTCGCTCGGCGACGTTTCTGATGGACGCGGGCCCTACCGTGCTCGCCGCGCTCAAGGAACTCGGTCAAAGCTCCGACGAAATCGACTTCGTCCTCATCAGTCACCTGCACGGAGACCATTTCGGCGGTCTACCGTTCATGATCATGGAGTACCTCTACGAGCGGCCGCGGAGCCGAGAGCTGTTGATCGCGGGTCCGCCCGGGACCGAACAGCGCACGATGGATCTCTTCCGAGCGATGTACAAAGAGACCGCCTCTCGGCCGCTCCGCTTTCCGCTTCGGTTCCAGACCTTGGCCGACGGCGAGAACGTCAACATCAACGGTGTCCGCATCGAGCCCTTCGCGGTGCCGCACCAGGAGCACGAGCCGTCGCTCGGCGTGAAGGTCTTCGTCGACGGCAAGACGATCGTTTACTCCGGCGACTCCGGATGGACGGAAGAATTCGTCCTTCGCACCGCGGACGTCGATCTCTTCCTCTGCGAGTGCTGCTTTTGGGAAACCCAGGTCGATTTTCACATCAACTATCCGCAATTCGAACGGAATCGCAGCCGCCTCCGGGCTCGACGGATTTTGCTATCCCACCTTGGCAGGGAGGTTCTCGCCAAGCTAGATCGAGTCAATGAAGAGTGCGCTCGAGACGGGATGGTCATCGACCTGTAGGATCGTCGATCGAGGTCGCTCGGGTTGGTTGCGATCAAATCGAGCCGAGCGGCGTGACCAGTTGAGCGGCTCTGTAAGCCCCTCGCCAGAGAGGCGGATTCGTGGCGCTACCCGCGCAGTCGATTGAGCCGCGCTCACCGTCGATCGAGGGCGCGCGACTCGACCTCGGCTCCGAGCCGAAACCACGTGGACGTATCGTGGCGCTCGACGCATTTCGCGGAATGACCATCGCCGGAATGATTCTGGTCAACAACCCGGGGAGCTCCGACGACGTCTACGGTCCGCTCGCACACGCGGAATGGAACGGATGGACCCTCGCCGACCTGATCTTTCCGTTCTTTCTCTTCATCGTCGGCGTCGCCATCTCGGTGTCATTCGCAGCTGGTTCGTCTCGCAACGTCCGCCAGGTGCTGGCGCGCATCCTCCAGCGCACCTTGCTGCTTTTCGCTCTCGGCCTGGCTCTGAACGCGCTGATGGGCTTCGACGGCTTCGCCACCTTGCGCATTCCCGGAGTGCTGCAACGGATCGCGCTCTGTTATCTGGCGGCTTCATTGCTGTCTCTCGCCACCGGCTCACGGGGCCAGATCGCGGTTCTCGTCGGCCTGCTTGCCGCCTACTGGGTGCTGCTCGAACTCGTGCCGGTTCCGGGGGTCGGAGTGGGTCACCTCGATCCCGAGTCGAACCTCGCCGCCTATATCGACCGGCGCATCTTTGGCGAGGGCCACCTCTATCACAAGACATGGGACCCCGAGGGGCTGCTCTCGACTATGCCAGCGATTGCGACGACCCTGTTCGGCGTTCTAGCCGGCCGCTGGTTCTTCGGAAAGCGACCTTCACGGCAGACGACGTTCGGCTTGATCGTTGCCGGCGCCCTGGCCGTCGCTCTCGGCGAGCTGATGAGCCACTGGATGCCGATCAACAAGAACCTGTGGACGAGCTCCTTCGCCACCTTCACGGCGGGCATGGCTCTGGGGCTCTTCGGGTTCTTTCTCTGGTTGATCGACGTGAGGCAGGTGCGACGATCGGTTCATCCATTCGTGGTCTTCGGGGTGAACCCCATCGCCGTGTATGTGTTGTCGATGGCTTTGGGTGAAGTGCTCGATCGAATCACGCTGGGCGACGATAACCTCCGCGAGCGGATCTGCGGGTGGCTGTTCGCCTCGTGGGCGCCCCCGCAGGCCGCCTCGCTGCTGTTCGCGCTCAGCTATGTTCTCGTCTGGCTCGGGGTGATGGAGGTGCTTCACCGGCGGAGGATCTTCATAAAGATCTAAGGGGGGCGTCAGGCTTCGGAGCTCAGCGAGGGACTTTCCGGATCCTTCCTTGAAGCCTGAAGCGCGATCCCGACGCCCGCGCCATCCTCACCTTCCCCTCGGCCGTTGTCGCGCTCGGGCCTGTTCCGCGCGGAGGTCGTCCGGGGTTACGAGCACGGACGAGGCCTTTTCCTCGCGCTCGCGCTCGGCTTCACGAGCGAAAAATAGACCGAACGATCGTCGCACCAGCTCCTCGCAAAACGGGATTCCGCGCCCGCCTCGACCCTCGCCGATCGCCGCCGCGGCGGCCGCGGCGCACCCCGCCGGGCCGGGTCGCGCCGTTTTTTCGAAGAAATACGCTGCTTCGTCGAGGCGTCGTCGCCACGATGAGGCATGCGCGGCCGAGAACAGCTCTTCGACGGCTGCCTGGACGATCTCTTCGACGCGGGAGAGTTGAGCCGGTCGATCGAGAACGATTGGACTCTCGCGGATCTCCCGATAACGGGTGAGATAGGGAGCCATCAGCCCCTCGGGCAAGAACCATTGGCGAAGCTCGGCTTCCTCGAAAAGGGCAGCAGAGGAGTCGAGGCTCGCAGGCCCGATCTCGCCCCGCGAGGGAAGCCCGGCCGGAGCGGCGGTCTTGATGAAGAGCTGGAGGCGATGCTGAGGATAGTGGGCGGCCGATTCCGACACGCTGCCGCTCTGCCGTGCTCGTTCGTAGCCCTCGGCGGCAATCCAGTCGCAGTATCGCCAATCGACCTCGACGAGTCGCAGACCGTGCCGCGCCTCGAGCTCCTCACGCAACGCACGAACGCTCCTTCGGTTCACTTCGGCGAGCACCGCCTCCTTGAGGCCGGCGGGCTCGTTGACGACGGTGCTCAAGTGGTAGAGGCCACCACCGCTGCGTATCTTGACGATCCAGAGGAGGCGGTCGCCGAGCAGATCGTTGAACGAGAGAAACCCCTCCGCTTCCGCGCCCGCCAGTGGCGAGCGAGCCGGAGCGGCGGCGCCCTCGTCGGCGGAGGGTACGGACACACCTCTCTGTCTCAACCGGTAGAGCGAGCGTCGCGCCTCGCGTCGCAAGAGCTTGTCGAAGCGTGCCTCGGCCTCGATGTGGGCGAGCAATCGTGCGCTTTCGACCGAGGACACGCGGCCGCTGCGCTCGGCGACCGCAAGCGCGGTCGTCGAATCGGCCGCGAGCGCCGCGGAGAGCGCCTCGATGGTCGGATCCTCGGAGGAGACGCCCAGGCGCTGCAGCGCTTCCAAACCTCGACGGAGCCTCGTTTCGCGCGGGTCCGCCATCTCACCGCCGGTGTCTTCCTCGATGCGGGCTCTCCGTCGGGGGGGCGCTAGCCGGCGGGGTGCCAGCCGCGGTGGCCGGGTTCTCGAAGGACTTCAGCTTCTCGGTTATGTGATCGGCGACCCATTTGGGATCCCACCACTCGACGGGGTCCACGTGTATGCCGTCGACCATCATGCTGAAATGCAGGTGATCGCCTGCGGCAAGGCCGGTCTCGCCGGTTCGCCCGAGCGTGTCGCCGCGGGCGACGCTTTGACCGACCGCGACGCCGATCGAGCTCAGGTGCCCGTAGAGCGAGAACAGGCCGAGCCCGTGGTCGAGGATCACGACGTTCCCGTAGATGCCGAGGTTTTCCGCGAACACGACCTTGCCGTTGTTCTCGGCCGCGACGGGGCTCTGGCGCAACGACGCGAGGTCGAAACCGAGGTGCGTCTGCGAATCGATCACCGTGCCGTCGTGCTTGTAGGTTCGCCGATCGGCGAAGCTCGACAGGGGCGCCGAATCGGGCTGCCGCAAGAATACCTCGCTCCAGAGGAGCTTCGGCTCGGAGTGGCTGCACGCCTTGCGGATCGTCTCTTCGCTCTGCTTGCGGAGGTCGCGGTTGATGGCGAGGTATCCCGCCAGCAGATCGGCGGTCGCGGCGAGGTGATTGATCTCGATCAGCTCCGGGACCTTTCGCTTCAGGAAGTCGTCGTTGACGTCGAGCGTTCGCTCGGCGAATTTCCGCGGCTTGATCGATACGAAGAAGTTGGCCTCGCGCCGGTTGCCGGCGGCGTCCTCGGCGACGACTTTCGGGCGCGCGGCGGTCGTTAGATCTTGCGGCACGGCGAAGATCGCCGCGGCGACGTCCGGATCGGAGAGCAGCCCCTTGGTTCCCGGGAAGAAGTATTGGTCGACGACGACGCCGCTTCGCACCGCGTCTTTCGAGGTCTTGTAGATCACCATGTCACTGCCGCCGAGCCGCATGTAGTGCTGCGTCGTCAGCACCTCCACGCTCGGCGGCGTGTAGTCGACCTGGATCGGCTGGACGAGCGTCGGCGGCCGCGAAACGAGAAAGTTCAGCCACGACCCGTCGCGAGCACTGACGGTCAGCGTCGCGGGACCTTCGGGAATCTTCGCTTCTGACGGGGAGACTGGAAGCGTTAACGATTTCTCATGGATCCCGCTGCCGCGCCAGCTCACGGCCGGATACGTCTCGGAAAGAACCTGGTAGCGTGTGCCGCGGGTGTCGATCGACACCTCGAGCGACGCCAAGCCGGTTCCCGAATCGGCGACGTCGAGCGCGATATCCGCGTGCTTGCCGAGGAACTGGAGAGGCTGGCGGAGCGTTGCGGTCGGACGGGACCATTCGAACTTCACCCAGACGAAATAGCCGATCGGAAGAATCAGCAGGAAGATCACCCAGAGTCGCAAGCGGCGGAGAAAACCGCCGCTCCGCGGGTCTCTGCGGTACGAATCGGAGAGCATCGAACAGCGGCGTTACATACGGGCGGGGTCTGAGCGTGTCAACAAGGAGTGGGGACGTTGCGGCATTACCGGAATTGTTTGACCTGACGTGTCACTGCCAACAATTCCGGTAATGCCGCAACGTCCCCACTCCTGCCTCCACCTCCTCCCGTGTGCGTGGTATCTCTTACCGATGGCGCTGGTGATCGTCCGCTATCACGAGATCACGCTGAAACGCGGTAACCGCGCGCGGTTCGCGGCGCAGTTGATCGCCAACATCCGCCACGCCACCGCCAATCTCTCAGTCGGCAAGATCGCCGATCGACACGGACGCGTCGCTCTCGTGCTCGAGGACGAATCCGCGTGGCCCGCGCTCCGCGAAAGGCTTTGCCGTGTGTTCGGTGTCGCCAACTTCTCGCTGGCGCGGAGCGCCCCCTGGCCGCCGACCGAGAACGTTCGGCCGACGGATCTCGGTCCGCTGGCGCAGGCGATCGTGGAGCAGATTCGCACCCTCCGCTTCGATTCCTTTCGCGTCGTCACCCGCCGCGCGGATAAGCGCTTTCCCATGTCCTCGCCTGCCGTCAACGCCGCGATCGGAGCGGTCATCAAGGAAGCCACCAAGCGCCGTGTCGATCTCGACGCCGCGGAGCTCACGGTGACGATCGAGATTCTGCCGGGAGAAATCCTCTATTCCATCGAGAAGGTTCCGGGCGCCGGCGGGCTGCCGGTGGGTGTTTCGGGCCATGTCGTCGCGCTGTTGTCGGGAGGCATCGATTCCCCCGTGGCCGCCGCGCGCATGATGCGGCGAGGCTGCCGCGTCACGTTCGTGCACTTCCACAGCGCTCCTTATCTCGATCGCTCGAGCCAAGAGAAGGCGCGCGAGATCGTGCGTCGGCTGGTCGCCTACCACGGCGACGCGCCACTGTGGCTGGTGCCGTTCGGCGAGGTGCAGCGGGAGATCGTCACGCGCGTGCCTCCGCCGCCACGGGTGATTCTCTACCGACGAATGATGATGCGGATCGGCTCGGAGATCGCCGGTCGCGTCGGGGCCGAGGCGCTCGTCACTGGCGACAGCCTCGGCCAAGTCGCCTCGCAGACGCTTCCCAACCTGGCGGTCGTCGAGCAGGCGGCCCGGTTTCCCGTCTTCCGTCCGTTGATCGGCATGGACAAGCTCGAGGTCAGCAGGGAAGCGGAGCGGCTTGGCACCTTCGAGATCTCGATCGAGCCGGACCAGGATTGCTGCTCTCTCTTCGTGCCGCGACATCCGACGACGCGCGCTCGCCGGGATTCGATCGAAGCAGCCGAAGCGGCGCTCGACGTGGCTCGCCTCGTCGGGGCGGCAGTCGACGGCGCCGTCGTCGAGCACTACCGCTATCCCGTCGCGGATCGTGAGCCCGGGGCGGAGCGTCTACGCGCGGCGAAGGATCGATGAAGAAGCCGAGCGAGATCGGCGCTCGGTCGGCGTTGGGCGAAGCGTATCTCGAAGGACGGCTGGCGCAGGCGCGCCTCTCGGGGGAATTCCGGCCGAGCCGCCGTGAAGACGTGCCCGAGATCGAGCGACTCGATCCGCGCGAACGGAGCGCCGCGATCGCGCGCGGGATCGTCGCGCTTCGCCGCGGCGAGGTCGGCTACGGCGTTCTCGCCGCCGGCGCGAGCACGCGCATGAACCTTGCCGAGGTGCCGCCCGAGGCGCGCCGCCTTCTCGAGCGTGCAGGGCGGGGCGAGATCAAGAGCAAGGCGTTGGTGCCGGTCGTCGAGCTCGGCGGCCGCGTGCTGTCCTTCCTCGATCTGTTCCTCGCCAACGTCGTCCGTTTCTCGCGCGAGACGGAGACCTCGTGTCCGATCGTTCTCTTGGTGAGCGAATCCAACCGCGAAGAGATCGAGGGACACGTCGGCCGGTTCGCAGAAATTGCGAAGGACGCCGTCGTTTCGTTCCGACAGACGCTCGATCCGCAGATCGTCGCTGCCGCGGCCGACGTCGAGCGCTCGCGCAAGAACTTCGCAACCGAGCGGGACGTCGCTTCCGCTCTCGATCTCTCGCGACGCTTCGCCGGATGCGAGCTCGCGATCCGCAAGCCGGGCGGCCACGGAGAGTTCCTGCATCAGCTCGTCTCGTCCGGTACGCTCGCTCGACTGTTGCGACGTGGAATCCGCTACCTGAGCATCCGAAACATCGACAACATCGGCGGGCTGCTCGACGATCGCTGGCTCGCGATCCTCGGGCGCATGATCGAGGCGGAGCGAAATCTCGTCGTCGAGGTGTCGCGCCGGCCGGACGGCCCGGCGGGAAAGGGCGGCGCGCTGATCGTGCGGCCGAGCCGCGATTTCGAGCTGGCAGAGGACCCCGCCTTCGCCGGCACCGGCGTCGACCCTCGCGAGTCCTACTACATCAACGACGCGACGGCGATCCTCAACGTGGAATATCTCTTCCGCATCTACGACACCTCGGAGGCCGAGATCGTCGAGAGCCCGTCGGCAAAGCTGGCCGCGATCGCCGAGCGGGGCCGGCGGAAATTTCCCGTGTTGATCGACGTCAAGCCGGTGCGGCTCTCTACGGGACAGATCGCCGGCGCGTTCGTGCGCGAGACCAATCTCTGGGAATCGACGGGTGTCGAGCGTGATCTCGGTGTCGACGCCGCGGGCGTGGCCTCGGTGAAGGACGTCGAAGAGGGCTTCGAGCAGGCAAGCCTCGAGGAGCAGCGAGAGCGGGCGCTGCGCGTGCGTTTCGCGGCTACGAAAAAGTGGGAGGACTATGCCGGAATCAATGCGAGACTCGCTCCGCATCTGGCGCGGCGCATCCTGGAAGGGCCGCTTGTTCCCCGGGGACGTTCCTAACCTTCGTGACTTTCATGAAGATTGAAGAGAAAAGCCACGAAGGTTAGGAACGTCCCCGACGGCGGTCTCCATCGCGGTGATGGTCGCGTCGCGGTCCGGCACCGTCGGCGCGAGACGCCGTCGAAAACGCGTGCCGCGGAGCCACACGGCCAAGACGCGCTCGACGACCTCCGGCCGGAAGAAGGCCCGCTCCGGGATATCCATCATGTTCATCACGCGTACGAACGTCCGGAACACCAGTGGATCGACCCGGGTGGCGGGGAGCACGCCGTCGTCGAAGAAGGAGTCATAGAGGCGCAGCGCCCACGAAGTCGGCCCCGCACCGACCTTCCGTGAGGCCACGCGGTCGGCGGCGACCGAGGCGTAGTAGAAGGGCTCGATCTCTTCCCGCGCCGTCTCGTCGAGGAGCCGTGCCGCGATGGCCGGATCGCCGGCCGCGGCGTCGAGCGCCTCGCCGAGAAGCCGCGCGTGCATGAACGCCTGGCTCGTGCCGCGCCCGTAGAGCGGATTGGTGTGATAGGCGGCGTCGCCGAGCACGAAGAACGCCGCTGCGAGCGGTTCGCCCTGCCGATCGACGAAGCGCCGGAGGCAGTTCTCGAGACCTCCCATCGCAAGAACGTCGCGGCCGAGCACGGGCATCGGCTCGGAAAGCTCCGGATCGACGAAGGCCGCGATGCCCGGCAAGGCGCCGACCAGAGTCTCGAACGCTCGTGGGTTCTGCAGAATCTTCAGACGCTGGAGCGACAGGTGAGCTGCGAAGGTGATCGAGTACGATCGGTTGTCCGCCGGAAAGATCGCGTACTTGATCCAGCCGAAATCCGCCATCGTCGGCTCGCGCCCTGGCGGCGGAAAATTCCGGTCGGGCCTGCGTCGGTAGAAGCGGGTGTAGTAGAGAATGGCCGAAGGCGAGCGCTTTTCGTACGGGCGCGCGGCTCCGATCGCCTCGAGCCAATCCCCGGCCCGCGAGCCCCGTCCGGTCGAGTCGACGACGAGATCGGCGGCGATCGTCCGTGCTCCGGCCCTTCGCGCCGCTACGGACACCCCGGACCAACGGAGGGTGTCCGCGCCGTGCGAGGAGGCCCTCTACGGTGGTGCCGCAGACGATCTCGATCCTCGGGTCACGACTCACGTAACTCCGCAGCAGCCATTCGAAGGTGGTGCGGCGGCAACCGATCGTTACGAGCTCTTCGTCGCCCGGCGCGGGTGCCACGGGCCCGAGGCTCTGCGGCGGAAAGTCGAGCAGTCGGATCTCGACGGCTCCTTCGGCGAGGAGCTCCGCGTAGAAGTCCGGATAGGCGCGGACCAGGATGTTTCGCAGCCGCGCCAAGAACGCGTGGGAGTGCCGACTTTGAGGCACGCGCCGGCGCGACCAGCGCAGGAACGCGTCTTCGCTCGAGCCGGTGCCCGGAGCGGGGTCGGCCTCGACGACCACGACGTCCGCTCCCCGCTCGGCGAGCGCGAGGGCCGCCGCGAGGCCGGCGATCGACGCGCCGACGACCACGGCACGCTGTCCGCGGAGATCGACGGGCACGTATCGCGAGACGATCGACATCGGCAAACGGGTAGAAAGGACTATAATGGGTGGCGTGAAAAAGGTCACCTACCGTGTGAGGCCTGAAACGGCGGTCTTGACCCGCGGCTTCGATCCCCACCTCTCCGTCGGGTCGGCGCGTCCGCCGGTCTATCGCACCTCGACCTTCGTGTTCTCGAGCCCTGAGGCGGCGGAACGGGCGTTCGCAATCGCGCTCGGCAAGTTTCAGGCGCGCGACGACGAAGACGTCGACCTCATCTACGCTCGATTGTCGCATCCGAACGCAGAGATCCTCGAGGACCAGTTGGTGCCGCTCGAGCGAGGCGCGCGCGCCGCGGCCGTCTTCAACTCGGGCATGGCGGCGATCACGACGATCTTCTTCGGGTTGCTGCCTAGGGGCTCGACGCTGCTTCACACGCAGCCCCTCTACGGTGGTACGCAGCACTTCGTCCACCAGTTACTCGAGCCACTCGGCTTTCGCGTGATCCCCGTAGCCGCCGGCGATCGGGAAGGTTTGGCGGACGCCGCCGCGCAAACGAGCGAGCTTCGGCTGATCTTTCTCGAGACGCCGGCGAACCCGACGCTTCTCATGTCGGACATCGCGCACGCGGTCGAGGTGGCGCGTCGCCATCCCGATCGGCCGCGCGTCGCCGTCGACAACACGTTTCTCGGCCCGGTGTTCCAACACCCGCTCGAGCTCGGCGCAGACCTCGTCGTCTACTCCGCGACCAAGTTCCTGGGCGGCTTCAGCGACATGCTCGGCGGCGTGGTGATGTCCGCCGACGTTCCGCTCATCGGCGAGCTTCGAGGCTTGCGAGCGCTCTTCGGCAACATTCTCCAAGCTGACGAGTCGTGGATCCTCAACTCGCGCCTATCGACGGTCGGGCTGCGCATGAACCGGCAAAGCAAGAACGCACAGAAGATCGCCGAGCGCCTCGCGGCCCATCCGCGCGTCAAGCGGATCTTCTATCCATCCCTCTTCACCGACGTGGAGCAGAAGCGCATCCGCGACGCGCAGTGCGAGTTTCCAGGCTCGCTGCTCGCGCTCGAGATCGAGGGCGGCAAGACGGGCGCGTTCGAGTTTCTGCGGCGGCTGAAGATCGCGCGCAACGCCGTGAGCCTCGGCGGCGTCGAGACCCTCGCGTGCCATCCGATGACGACCACCCACAGCGAGCTCTCCGGGGCCGAGCTCGCCAAGGCCGGCATCACGCCGGGGCTGGTGCGCGTCTCGATCGGCACCGAGCATTGGAGGGATCTGCTCGCCGATTTCGAAGGAGCGCTATCTCGGTAGGATGTCCGGCCGGAGACGGGATCGCGACCAGCGGGAGCGATCAGCCGCGCAGTTTCCCGTCTCGGTAGGATGTCCGGCCGGAGACGGTTCGCGACCAGCGGGCGCGATCAGCCGTACAGTCTCCCGTCTCGGTAGGATGCCCGACCGGAGACGGATCGCGACCAACGGGAGCGATCTGTTACGCAGACTTTTGGTTCGGTAGGATGCGCGACCGTGACGTACGCTCCTATCTCGATAGCCTGATCGGCCGGAGACGGTTCGCGACCAACGAGAGCCATCCGGGACGCGATTCCTCGGTGATAGCACGCTTCAGCCTATTTCGGCGGCATTCGTATCGCGCCATCGAGCCGGATCGTCTCGCCGTTCAGCATCGCGTTTTCGATGATGTGGCAGGCGAGCGCGGCGAACTCCGCGGGCCTGCCGAGACGCTTGGGAAAGGGCACGTCTTTGGCGAGCGCCCGGCGAGCCTCTTCGGGTAGCATCGCGAGCATCGGCGTGTCGAACGTCCCGGGCGCGATCGTCATGCAGCGGATGCCGAGCGACGCGAGGTCGCGGGCGATCGGCAACGTCATTCCGACCACACCGCTCTTCGAGGCCGAGTAGGCGGCCTGTCCGATCTGGCCGTCGAAGGCCGCCGCCGACGCGGTGTTGATGATCACGCCCCGCTCCCCGTCCTCGTTGGGGACACCCTCGGACATGCGGGCGGCGGCGAGGCGAATCACGTTGAAGCTGCCGATCAGGTTTATCTCGACCGTCTTCTTGAAGATCTCCAGCGCCATCGGTCCCTGCTTGGTGATCGTCCGCGCGGCGGTACCGACTCCCGCGCAGTTGACCACGATCTGGAGACCACCGAACGTGTCGACGGTTTTGGCGATGGCGTCGGCGACCTGCTCGCCGCTCGTCACGTCGGCGGCGCAGAAGAGACCGCCGATCGCCTCGGCGACGCGCTTCCCCTCCGACTGGGGCCGGTCGAGAATCGCCACCCGCCCGCCGCCCTCGGCGAGCCTCTGCGCCGTCGCTTCGCCGAGCCCGGAGGCTCCGCCGGTCACGACTGCCACACTGCCCTCGATGTTCATTCGCTCGCCGGTCCTTTCTCGATGGATCGTTCTCTCTTGCACTCATCGGAAATGGTGACAAGAGGGACCGAGCTCTCGTTGCGGCCGGCGTCAGGACCCCCGCTCGTTGGCGAATTCCTCATCGCGCCCGCGCTCGCTCGAATCCGACCCACTGTCCGGCGCCTCGCCACTTCGACCACCCAGCGTCCCCCGCGAGGGCGCGGTACACCGGATGAGACATCGGAACGAGGGCGAATCGAGTCGCATAGCGTTCGAGCAACGCGCTCGCTTCGCCTGGTTCGTCGTCGCGCTCGAGCGCGAACGCCGCTTCGGCGACGTCGGGGGCGTAGCAATCGTTTCGGGAATCGTAGAACACCCGCACCCCGCGAGGCGCGGCGAGCCAGAGAAGCAAGCCCGAGGATTGAAACGGGGCATAGACACTCGCCCCGGGAGGTAGCTCGTCGGCCAGGCGCGCAAAACCGGCATCGCCGATCCCTGGTGCGATCCACTCCACCCAGCTGCGATGACGATCGGCCGTCCACCAGAGCGCGATTGCCAGCGCGAGTCCCGGCGCCACGGCGAGCGCGACCCAAGGCCGCGGCCAGGCAAGACGGGACGGCGCTCCTGCTTCCGCACACAAGTCGTCGATCTCGGCATGCATGAGTACCGCACCGAGGATCACGGCGAGGGTCGTGTGGCGCGCCTGGTATGTGGCGAGACCGGCGAGGGCGAGAGATAGGACGGCACGCGCGAGGTTTCGACGCCGAACGAAGGCGCTCATGACGAGCACGACGATGACGGCGAGCGCCACGACTTTGAAGGGATTCACGAAGGGTGCGGCGCTTCGCCAGATCGGGAAGAACTCGATGATGTGCCGATGGATGATGTCAGCCGTCGGGTCGCCGCCTTCCAGATACCGTCGAACCAGGCCATGGAGCCGGATGCCGTAGGGGTTGATCAGCGTCGCGAGCGCCGCGAGCGCCGCGGTAGCGAGCCGCCGCCGACGAGAGTGAATCGTCGCCACGGGGTCGAAGGCGGCAGCGGCAAGGATCGCCACGCCGAGCGCGAAGCTTCCGTGCGCGTTGGCCCAAAGCCATTCGAGCACGATCGCCGCCGTCGCTCGCCGTAAGCTCCAGCCCGGGGAGAACGCGAGTGCCGCCATCGCAACCGGCAGGAGGAGCGCGAAATGCGACGGGCGCGGTGCGAACAGAGCCTTGCGCGAGCCCATGAGGAGCAGCAGCAGCGCGAGGACGGCGCTCGCCGGATGGCGAGCGCGTTTCACCGTGGCGATCCCGGCGATGAAGACCACCGTCGCGCCGCAGAGCAACGCGGCAAGCGGCAGAAACGCCGGCCCCAGCGCGGCGAGGCCGAGCGCGTCGAGCACGCCGAACGCGAGCTCGTGCATCACCCACGGATGCGCAGGCGACGTGAAAGAGTAGAGGTTTTGTCTGGGAACCCCCAGCGTGGCGAGCAAGTCTCGGCCGGCCGCTCCGATCCACCATACGTCTGGGTCGTCGACGGGATCGGTCGCGGCCCGGGCGGCGAGAACCGCGAACGGCAGCCGCCAGGGCGAGGCCCGCGGCCCAGGGCCTGCTCAGCGCGGCCAACGCGGCCGCGGCGAGACCCGGCCGCTTCACCGGCCCGATCGCTGTTCCTTCTCGGCGGCCTTCAGGGCGCGGATCTTGGCGATTCCCGCCTCCATGAAGCTGATCTCGGCGTCTAGCTTCCGCAGATCGGTGATCTGCGTGGCCTCGCGCGCCTTCAGCGTCGGCAGCTCGGGGGCGGGCGGCGGTACGCTCGCCCGAACGATGTTCGCCTGCGTAGCCTCGAGCGCTTCCCGGGCGTGATCGCGGTCGCGTTTCTTGCGAGTTATTTGTAGCTGGAGGTTGTTGATCGCGGCTTCGGCCTTCTCTTGGAAGTCCTCGGCATTGCGCTGCTTCTCGAGAACGCTCTCCCAACCCTGGTTCGCGGGCGGGGTTTCGGACGAGGAATCGTCGGGCAACGGTCCGCCGCGATTCGAGTAGTGAACGTGGCCCTGCTCGTCGGTCCACTTGTAGATGTCTTGTGCGTAGGCTCCCCCGGCGAGCGCGAGCGCGAGCGGCAACACCGCGATCGATTTCACCACGGCGCGATTATGACGGGTCGCTGCCGGAGATGGCAAACCCGAGGGATCCAACGCCGAAGTTGCTCGGGGAACTACCCGAGGCATGGGTGGTGTTCTAAGATCGGACGATGCTCGCCAGCGCGCCGGCCGATTCGTTCGCCTCCTCCTTCGAGGCGACGCTCGCCCGTCACCGCCTCGTCCCGCTTCGGCGCTCCCCGGTGACGACGCTCCAGGTGAACGTCGGTAAGCTCTGCAATCAGGCGTGCCACCATTGTCACGTCGACGCGGGCCCGAAGCGAACCGAGATCATGGTACGCGCCACGGCCGAGCGCGTGATCGACGTCCTCGCGGCGAGCCCGGCCGTGGAGACGGTCGACATCACCGGAGGGGCCCCCGAGCTGAACCCGAGCTTTCGCTTTCTAGTCGAGAGCGTGCGCCGCTCTGGTCGGAAGGTGATCGACCGGTGCAATCTCACCGTCCTCTCGCAGCCGGGCACGGAAGGGCTTCCGCAGTTTCTAGCCGACAATGCCGTCGAGCTCACCTGCTCGCTACCGTGCTACACGGCGAAGAACGTGGACCAGCAGCGCGGCAAGGGGGTCTTCGACAAGAGCATCGACGCCCTGAAGATGTTGAATGAGCTTGGTTACGGGAAGGCAGGAACGGGGCTTGCGTTGAACCTCGTCTACAACCCAGTCGGTCCCTTCCTGCCACCGTCGCAGTCCGAGCTCGAGGCCGACTACAAGCGGGAGCTTGCGAGTGCCTTCGGCATCGAGTTCAATCGTCTGTTCACGATCACCAACATGCCGATCAAGCGCTTCGCGGCCGATCTCGAGCGCAGAGGAAGGTCTCAGGAGTACATGGCGCTGCTCGTCAACCACTTCAATCCGGCGACGGTCGCGGGCGTCATGTGCCGCTCGCTCGTTAGCGTCGGCTGGGACGGAGCGGTCTACGACTGCGACTTCAATCAGATGCTGGAAATTTCCCTGCCGCCCGGCCTGCCGCGCACGATCTTCGATCTCTCGAGCACCGACGAGCTAGCCGGGGCGCCGATCGCCACGGCGAGCCACTGCTTCGGCTGCACGGCTGGCTCCGGGTCGAGCTGCGGCGGCGAGACCGTCTAGTCCCGGACTCGCCCGCGCTTCAGCCCTCGCGCGTGACCCTGGCTTCGATTCGCCCCACGCGCGTGCCGGCATGATTCGTCAGCTCGGGGCGCCAGAGGTCCTCGAGCGCGTGAAGCGTGGCATCGTCGGTCCAGCGCCAGCGGCGAAGAATTTCCAGCGTGGCGGGTGGCACCGCACGCGCGGCGCCGTCGCAGACCTTGACGCAAAGGCCGAGGCCGGTTTGCAGGTCCGCAACCCCCTCGACGCCTTCGGCTCCCCCCTTGGCGAGAAGACGCCCGCGCGTGGCCTCCATGAGCCGGGTATCGAACCGTCCCGATCCGCCGATCAAGTCGGGATGGAGGCGCATCGCCTCTGCGACCCGTGCGAGCGGCTGACGAAGCTCTCGCGGCGCCTCGTCTGGGCGAGCGAGACGGGCGAACGCACGTGCCGCGGCTGCAAGCGGCACCGCAAACGTCATCGCGCCGCAGCCGTCGATGGCCGTCACGACGTCTCGGGGGCGAAGTCCGCACACCCCGGCGACCGTCCGGCACATGAGCTTCTGCACCTCTCCCGCAGGATCCAGATAGGCCGCTGCGGGAGTGCCAAGCGCGGCGGCGACTGCCAGCATCCCCGCATGCTTCCCGCTGCAGTTGTGGTGAAGGGCCGAGACGGCCGGGCCGAGCCGCGCGGCGGTTTCGGCGTCGAACGGCGGATGAACTCCGCACTGAAGCGCCGTC
Source organism: uncultured delta proteobacterium (assembly GCA_963712515.1). GTDB lineage: Bacteria > Desulfobacterota > Binatia > JACPRU01 > JACPRU01 > CAVQIG01. The sequence goes on along the minus strand of CAVQIG010000027.1, from coordinate 287,576 downwards.
GACGAAAGCCCGAGGCTGGCGAGCAAGCGCTCGACCAGAGCCGTATGCTTCGGCTCGCCGCTGTGGCTCGCGGCGACGATCGCCAGCGCCTCGTCATCCGCTGCCAGCCGATCGAGCCCGCCGCTTTGTACGACAGCGGCAGCCTGGAACGGCTTGGCCGCCGAGCGCAGGAAGACGGGGTCTACAGCGACCCTCTGCCGTGGCGACGCCTCCGCTTCGTAGACTGCGAATTCGACCTCGTGACGACTCTCGACCTGTTCCCCGCGGAAGATCTCGACTGCCAGGGTACCTCCAGCGGCCATGTCAGTTGCAGAAGACCGCGCTGTGCGAGTCGCCGCCGTTGGTCGCGAGCGGTCTCCGGGTCGAACGGCCTACCACGCGAAGGACCATTTGTTGCGAGTTGCTCCCTTCGGTCGCAACCCGTCTCCGCTCGAACCTCCTACCACGCGAGTGCCTGTTCGAAATCCGCGATCAGATCCTCGGCCGCCTCGATTCCCACGGAGAGGCGGACGAGGCCATCGCCGATGCCGAGCTTCGCCCGGTCCTCGGGCGAGAGACCGGAATGCGAGGTCGTCGCGGGACGGGTAATCAAGGTCTCGACGCCGCCGAGGCTCGGCGCGGAGATCGGCAGCTCGAGCCGGGTGAGCAACCGCTCGGCGGCCGCGAGCCCACCCACGAGCTCGAAGCTCAGCATACCGCCGAAGCCGTCGAAGAGCTCGCGTGCACGCGCATGCCGCGGGTGGCTCTCGAGCCCCGGATGGTTCACGCGCGCGATGGCGGGGTGGCGCGCGAGGAAGCGGGCGATCTCGAGCGCGCTCCGGTTCTGTTGGCGGACCCGCACCGCGAGCGTCTTCATCCCTCGGTGGAGCAGGAAGGCCGCGTGAGGGTCGAGCGAGCCCCCGAGGTGGCCGAGCTTGCGATTGATCGTCTCGACGAGCGAGGCGCGGCCGATCACCGCGCCCGCGACGATGTCGTCGTGGCCGTTCATGTATTTGGTGCAACTGTGAATCGAGAGGTCGAAGCCGCGCTCGGGCGGACGGAAGTTCACCGGGCTCGCGAACGTATTGTCGATGATCGAGACCAAACGATTGCGGCGGGCAAAGGCGACCACCGCCTCGAGATCACCGACCTGGAGCAGCGGGTTCGTCATGGTCTCGACGTAGATCGCCCGCGTCTCGGGTCGAAGCTTCGCCTGCCACGAATGCGGCGCGTCGGCGTCGATGAAATCGACCTGCAACCCGAGCGCAGGGAAATCGTGGGTGATGAAGTCGTGCGTGCCGCCGTAGAGGCAATCCTGCGCGAGCAGGTGATCGCCGACGCGGAGTATCGTGAGCAGCGTCGTCGAGACGGCCGCCATGCCGCTCGCCGTCACCAGGGCGGCTTCTGCTCCCTCGAGTGCCGCCAGCTTCGCGTGCAGCACGCGATGGTTCGGCGTGTTGTTCAGCCGGATGTACTTGAGGTCGTGATAGCTCGATTGCCCCGCATACTCGTACGTCGAGGATTGAAAGATCGGCATGCCGACCGCTCCTTCGATTCGAGGCTTGGGCTCGCCGGCATGGACTAGCTGGGTGTCGAGACGGTGGGTGCTGCTCATGGCGCTCTCCTCGGCGCGATCTTGCACTTCTATGCACCCGGCGATCAACTCGGCGGGAGGACAATGGCGCGGTGCCTCCGCTCGAGACGACTGCCTGGCCCAGAGGAGCGCTGGTGCCTCCGGTCGGGACGGCTCGGCCCGGCGCGGAAACATCGGCGCGAGCGCCCTGCAATAATTCTCGGCGCTGCCTGCCCCTTAGACGCCCGGCGCTCGTCTAAGCTTCCGCAAAACGCGCAGTGGCGCCGATTTCTCGACCCAAGTACCCGCCGAACCGCGCTTTACTTCGCGGAGGCGAAGCGCTCGAGCCAGAGCTGAGGCCCCACTCCCGGGGCTGCAAATTAGCCTTGCCGGTCGATGGACGCGGCGATAGGAGATGACCATGCCCGCCCCGCTCGCTCACTTGCGGGTCCTCGATCTGACGGATCTGCGCGGCGCACTGGCCGGTCGAATCCTCGCGGATCTTGGCGCCGAAGTCTTGAAGGTCGAGCCGCCCGCTGGTGATCCCGGCCGTCTCCGGCCACCGTTTGCGGGGGGCGTCGTCGCCGCGGATCGCTCGCTGCCCTTCCTCTATCGCAACGCCAACAAACGCCTCGTGCGGGTCGATCTAGCCGGACCCGAGGGCCGCGCGCGTCTCGATCAGCTCTGTGCCCGCGCGGATCTGCTCGTCGAGAATCTCGACGCGGTTGCCCGGCAGTCTCTCGGGCTCGGCCCCGGTGAGCTCGCCGCGCGCCATGCGGAGCTCGTCCACGTCGCCATCGCCGATTTCGGCTTGTCGGGGCCGCGGGCCCGGTGGACGGCAGAGCCGCTCTGCGCGCTAGCGGCATCCGGAGCTGCTCTATCCGGCCGGCTTTGCCGATCTGCCGCCGTGCTCTCTGCCGGGCTATCTGGCGCACGACTGCGCGTCCGTCTATGCCGTCGCGGGCGCGCTCGCGGCGCTCGCCGACCGCGCGGAAAGCAAGGCCGGTCAGAGCGTCGAGATTTCGGTGCAGGAGGCCGCACTGTCCGGGTTGAACCCCTGGTCGATCCCTCTCGCCGATTACGCGCGGAGATTCCCGATGCTTCCGGCCGTCATGAAACGAAACGCCGACGGACCATATCCGGTCCTCCGCGCCCGGGATGGATATCTGCGGGTGCTTCCCGGAAATCCCCGGCACTGGCGGCGATTCGTCGAGTGGCTCGGCGACCCCGAAGCGTTGCGCGGAGCGGAGTGGGAGCTCCGCGCTCTACCGGATCGCCAATCAGGACGTGATTCGCGTGGTCGCGTCCGAAGCGCTCTCGTCGCGCGGGCGCGACGAAGCCGTGGCGGAAGGGGTACGGCTCGGCTTTCCCATCACTGCCGTCCACATGCCCGACGAGTTCGTCGCGCACCCGCAGACACGCTCCCGCGGCTTCTTTCAGAAGACCAACTTTGCGCATCTCGAGAATGCTCCGTTTGCTCTGCTGCCGTGCAATTTTTCTCGCACGCCGGCCACGCTACGCTGTGCTGCGCCGCGCCTGGAGGACCGAAGCGAGGGATTCGCGTCGCCCCGCGAGGAGGCGTCGTCCCCGCGCTCGCGACGCAGCGCAGCGCATCCGCCGCTACAGGATGTCCTGGTGATCGGCCTCACCTGCGGGGCGGTCGGGCCCGAGGCCTGCGGGCTGCTCGCGGATCTCGGCGCGGACGTCATCAAGATCGAATCGCGAACGAACCTCGATTTTCTGCGGCAAGTTTCGTTCGACGATGACCCCAACCACTCGTGGACCTTCAACGACGAGTGCCGCGGTCAGCAAAGCGTCTGCCTCGATCTTTCCAAGCCCCGCGGCCGCGAGATCGCGCTCGCGCTCTGCTCCCAGGCCGATGTCGTGATCGAAAACAACCGTGGAGGTGTAGCGGCCGCGTTGGGGCTCGACTACGAGCACGTCGCCCGGGTGAATCCACGCGTCCTCTATCTCTGCTCGCAGGGGTTCGGCCGCGGCGGTCCGCTCGGCGAAGCCCCTTCGTTCGGGCCGCTCAATTCGACGTTCGCGGGAATCAACTGGCTATGGAATCACGCGACCGCGCCCTACCCGGCCGGCATCTCTCTCAACTATCCCGACCACATTGCGAGCAAGCTCGCGGCCGTCGCGGTGCTAGCAGCCCTGGAAGATCGTCGGCGGACAGGCGAGGGTCAGCGAATCGAGATGTCGCAGGCGGAGGCGGCAGCTTACCTGTCGGGCGAATTCTATCTGCAAGGGCCGACGACCGACCGGCCCCCGGCGCCGTCTGGCAACTTCGTCGAATACGCCGCGCCGCATGGGGTCTATCCCTGCGCCGGAGAAGATCGCTGGCTCGCGGTGGCGGTGACGAGCGATCGCGCGTTCGAGCAGCTGCGTGGCGTTTGCGGTTGGACGCGCGACCCGGCTTTGGCGACTCTCGCCGGCAGACTCGCTCGGCGCGGCGACCTCGACGAGCGGCTGGCGCGGTGGACTAGCCCCCGAGACGCGGACGTGGCCGCCGCGGAGCTCCAGGCGGCAGGCGTTTCGGCGATGACCGTGCAGAACGGTGATGACCACCGAGCCGATCGGCACCTCGCCGCTCGTGGCGCGATCGTCGCCGTCGCGCATCCCGAGATCGGCTCGGAACGGCATGCCGCGAACCCAATCCGCCTGAGCCGGGCGCCGCTCTCCGCGCCACGGTCAGCACCTCTGCTCGGCGCCGACACGCAGCCGGTGCTGCGGCGCCTCCTCGGTCTTTCTCCCGACGAGATCGCCGCGCTCGTCACCGACGGAATCTGCTGCTGAGTGCGCGGCCAGAGCGTCTGACAGTGGGGTCATGAGCGCGGGTTACACGGCCACATTCGCCCCGACGCCGACGAGCCCGCGACGTGTACCCCCCGCAGACGCCGCGCCTGACGGGTGAACGAAAACGATCCGGCCGCCACAGCGGACGACGAGCGCGGAGATCCTGCGTGCAAGGGAATCACGCGGGCACTTCGGCGTCGAGACGGGCCTCGAGGGCGGCGAGCGTATGCGCGACTTCCCGCGCGTAGGGAACCGCCCCGATCGCGAGAAACGTCCGTTCCGCCTCGTGGAGCTCCCGTTCGCGACGAGCGCCGTCGCCGAGTACGCGAGCGAGCTCTGCGGCTGCGAGATGAACATGCGGGACGTAGGTCCTCTGTCCGGTACCGAGGGCCCCGCGGAGCACTTCACCGAGAAGCGCCTCGATCTCTACCGCACCACGAGCTCCTTCCGTGGCCAGCAGCACCCGCGCGAGCGCCAGGTGGGCGGGGCACTCAGCGGCCTTGCTTCCCAGGCGCTTCCCTTCGGCGACCGCGCTCTCTGCCGTCTCGCGCGCGAGCTCGGCTTGGCCGAGGCCGAGCCGCGCCTCGGCCAGCTCGGCGAGGATGAAAGGGCTCACCCAGAGCACGGTTCGCGTCTCTCTGGCGATCGTCAGCGCTTTCTCCAGCGCGGCGACTGCGTCAGCCCACCGTTGACCCATCAGATGCGTGATGCCGAGCCCGCGGTACGCTAACGTCCGCGACAGCGCGCTGCCCGTCGACTCGGCGATCCTCACGGCATCGGCCGCGTGTCGGGGCGCGATCTCTCCGTCCCCGAGCCAACGCGCGAAATGGCAAAGGAATCCGTGCCCGAGCGCGAGAATCTCCGGCTCGGCGAGGTCGCGTGCCAGGGTCAGCGCGCGCTCGAGCTGCTCTCGTGCTTCGTCGAGCCGGCCGACGTACGTCAGGAGCTCCCCGCGGTAGAGCGTGAGAAACGCGAACGGGCTGAAGCCGAGCGCGCTGGCGCCGAGCTTGAGATCGCTCGGCGGGTGCGCCAACGCGTCGTCCGTGACCCGCAGCGCCTCCTCGATGCGGCCGGCGAGCTCGTACGCGTAGGCGAGCGGAACACGCAGCGCGAGCTTCACGCTCTCGTCGCCGACCTCCGCCGCGAGCCGGACGCCTTCGAGGCTGTGCTCGACCGCTCCTTGGATGTCGCCCGCTGAGCTGAGCGCTGCCGAGTAGGCCGCCTCGAGGAGTGCCAGCGAGCGACGATCGCCGAGGCGGCTAGCGAGAGCCTTCCCTTCGGCGAACAGTGTCGCGGTGCGGCCTTCCGGATCGCCGTGCCAGATGCCGAGACTGATCGTGCCCGCGCGTGCGAGCAGCCCGAGCTTCATGGTCTCCGGGGACTCTGGCAAGCGATCGACGAGCGCGCGGACGTTCTGCCAGTGTCGCATCGCCTCGCCGAGGTTGCGCATCTCGGCCCACTGCGCGGCGCGCTGCGTCCAGCGGGCCGCCTCGAGAAGATCGCCGCCGTGCTCCCAGTGGTGTGCCACGAGCGGCGCTAGCGAATCCGCCTTGTCGGGATAGAGATCGGCCAACGCCCGCGCGACGGCCGCATGGATCCCAGCCCGTCGCTCGGAGAGCTGCGATGAGTAGGCGACTTCCTGGGTGAGCGGATGCTTGAAGGCGTAGACCGCTTCCGGGAAGAAGGCGCGCTCGTACACGAACTCCGCCGCGACGAGGCGGTGGAGCCGCGGTTCGAGGTCGATCGTTTCCAGCGCCGATACGCGCGCCAGGACCGGCAGCGGGAATTCCTTGCCGACCACGGCGGCGGTCTGCAGCACCTCCTTCTCGCGTTCGTCGAGACGGTCGATGCGCGCGGCGAGGACCGCCTGAACCGTCGGCGGGATCGCCAGCTCGGCGGGGTAGCGCAGCAAGCGGTACGAGCCCCGGCTGCCGGCGAGAACACCGCCCTCCCGGAGCGACAGCACGACTTCTTCGAGGAAGAAGGGATTGCCTCCCGCGCGAGCGCGGATGCGGTCGGCAAGCGTGCCGAGCGCGGGGTCGTCGCCGAGCAGATCGCCGAGCAGCGCGCTTGCCGCTTCGCGACCGAGCGGAGCGAGCGCGAGGACGCGACGAGGATCGGCGAGCCGGGCCGCGGAGTACTCGGGGCGGAAGTTTACCACGAGGAGAGTTCGTGTGCCGGGGACCGCGTCGGCAAGATCGCGGAGAAACGCCTCGCTAGCGGAGTCGATCCAGTGTAAGTCCTCGAAGACGATCACGGCAGGCTCGCGGCGGCTGCGTATCGTCAGAACCCGCCGCATGAGCGCGAAGAGCTGCCGGCGGCGCATCTCGGGATCGATGCGCGGGGCGGGCCGCTCCGGGTCGCCGACCCCGAGGAACTCGAATATCAGCGGCAGGCTTTCCTGCAGGGTTTCGTCGAGCAACACCAGCGTTCCCGCGACCTTGCGACGTACCTCGACATCGCCGTCGCGGTCGGTGATGCCGAAATACGAGCGCACGAGCTCGAGGACCCCGAGCAGCGGCACCGACTTGCCGTGCGCGACGCCGTGCGCTTCGAAGACGGCGATCCCCCGGGCGCGGCAGCGCTCGATGAACTCGTACGTAAGTCGACTCTTGCCGATGCCAGCGTCGGCGACGATCGCGACGACCCCGCCCTCGCCCTCGAGTGAACGCTCGGCTGCCGCGTCGAGCGCCCGCGACTCCTCTTCGCGTCCGACGAAGCGCGAGAAGCCGCGTGCCCGGGAGACCTCGAGGCGCGTGCGCATCGGCCCGACTTCCTCGAGCTCGTAGATCCGCACGGGCTCTCGCACGCCCTTGATGTCGAATGCCCCGAGGTCGACGAGGCGAAAGTACTCCCGCACGAGCCGTGCGGTGTGTTCCGTGAGGTAGATGCGATCCGGCGCCGTGATCTGCTCGACGCGCGCCGCGAGGCCAACCGTCCGGCCCTGCGCCGTGTAGTCCATGCGCAGATCGTCGCCGATCTTGCCGACGACGACCTCGCCGGAGTTGAGTCCCATGCGCACGGAGAAACTCAGGCCGCGCGTCCGCCGGAGCTCGCTTGCGTATCGGGCGAGCTCCTCGGTGAGACCGAGCGCGGCGTGACACGCGCGATGCGCATGGTCCTCGTGGGCGATCGGTGCGCCAAACAGCGCCATGACTCCGTCGCCGGTGAATTGGTTGATCGTGCCCTCGAAACGATGAATGCCGTCGGACAGGATCGCGAAGAACCGGTCCATGATGCGGTGCCATGCTTCGGCGTCGACGCTCTCGGCGAGATCCATCGAGCCCTGGATGTCGGCGAACAGCACTGTGACTTGCTTTCGCTCGCCCTCGATCGCGCTTCGCAGGCTGAGGATCTTTTCGGCGAGGTGCGCCGGCGTGTAGGCGCGCGGGTCGCGCGTGGGGCCCGTCGCGGATTGGCGGAGCGCCGCGCCGCAGGCATCGCAGAACTTCTGCTCGGGGGGATTCTTTGCACCGCAGCTCCCGCATGCGGCGATCCTGCCAAGCGGCGTCGCGCATTGACCGCAAAAGCGAGCGCCTGCTCGATTCTCATGGCAGCAAGCGGGACAGCGCATCGCGGATCTCTACGGCGAAGACCCCCGAGAATAGCGCCTCGCGACTCGACTCGGCAACGGGGGTTAGGCCCGAAGCAAAATTCATGTGGGTGGCGTCTGCGCGCGGCGCGGGCGCCCAGCGCCGACGCCACCCACGCGAATTTCGGATCGAGGTTAGGAGCTCCCGTCGCAGATCCCCGTTGGCCGCGATCCCGTCTCCGCTCGGGCATCCTACCGCGTCAGCGGAGGCTGAATGCTTTCATCTTCTTCTGCAGCATGACGCGCGAGATCCCGAGGGCGCGCGCCGTCTGCGATACGTTTCCGCGGTGACGTTTGAGAGCCTCCGAGAGGTATCGGACTTCGAACGCGGCGCGCGCTTCGCGCAGCGGCTGCACGGTCTCGTTCGGCGCCGAGGCGTCGACCGTCCGCGGGTTTTCGCGGGTCGGCGCCGTACTCTCGCTCACTGCGGAATTACCGCGGACCTTCGGCGAGAGCTGCTCCACGCCGACGGCCTCGTCGTTGCGGGTCAGCGCGACCGCCCTCTCCATCTCGTTCGACAGCTCGCGCACGTTGCCAGGCCAATCGAAGCGAGTGAGTAGATCGAGAGCGGCGGGATCGATCCCGCGAATCCATTTCCGATGCCGATCGGCGGAGCTCGCCAGGAAGTGGTCGGCAAGCAGCGGGATGTCCTCGCGCCGCTCCCGCAGCGGCGGGATGCGGATCGGGAATGCCGTGAGCCGGTAGTAGAGGTCTTCGCGGAAGCGACGGGCGGCGATCTCCGCCGAAAGCTCGCGGTTGGTCGCCGAGATCACCCGCACGTCGATCTTCCGAGGCCGGGTGTCGCCGAGCGGCACGACTTCTCCCTCCTGCAGCACCCGAAGCAGCTTCGCCTGCATAGCCACCGGCATCTCGCCGATCTCGTCGAGCAGGATGCTCCCGCCGGCCGCGGCCTCGAAGAGCCCGCGATGGTCCTGGACGGCGCCCGTGAAAGCGCCGCGTCGGTGACCGAACAGCTCGCTTTCGAGCAGCGTCTCGGGCACCGCGGCGCAGTTGATGGCGAGGAAGGGCCCCTCGGCGCGTAGGCTCGCCTCGTGGATGCCGCGGGCGACGAGCTCCTTCCCGGTCCCGGTTTCGCCCTCGATCGCCACGGCGATCGGCGACGCGGCCGCGCTCTCCATCAAGCGGAAGACCTCGATCATCGCCGCGCTCGTGCCGATGATTTCGCGAAAGCGATCGCGTTGGGCCAGGTCTCGGCGCAGCGCCCCGACTTGCGTGCGCAGCCGCTCCTCCGATTCCTTGACTTGCGAATAGAGCCGCGCGTTCTCGATCGCCACGGCGACACTCGCCGCGAGCGCTTCGAGAAAGGCGAGGTCGGCGTCGCTGAAGGTGCCGCCGCCACGACGGTTGACCGCTTGCAGGACGCCGATCTTTCCTTGAGGAGCGACGAGCGGAACGGCGAGCAGCGCGCGCGTCGTCGCGCCGGTGTGCCGGTCGACGCCGCCGTAAAAGCGGAAATCGGACTGGGCGTCGTCGACCCGGATCGATCGGCCGCTCTGCAGCGCGGCGCCGGCGATACCCCGATCGGCGGGGAACCGCAGGCCGACGAGCCGCGCCGCGACCTCGGGCTTCTCCTCGGCTACGTATGGGAAATAGAGCTCATCTTTTTCGGTGTCGAGGAGCAGGACCGACACGCCCTCGGCGTCGAGCGCTTCGCGGCACTTCGAGGTCACCAGCGGCAACAGATCCTCGAGCTCGATGTGCGCGGCGAACGTACGGCCGAGATCGTACAGCAACCGCAGGCGTGCGGTATCCGGGGCTTCGTTCACTGAAGGCGCGACCGCTAGCGGGTTCGCCATCGAACTGCAACCGCGCAGCCCGCCGCGTTTCGCCTCTGAATAGTTTCGCTTGAGGCCTGCGCGCGCGCTTCACTCCCGCTCGCGGCTCAACAGCTCTTCGGAGCGCGCGTCGAGATCCGATTTGGCCAGCAGCGCCTTGTCGAGCAGGAGCTTTTCCAACGCCGCGAGCCACTGGCGGTAGTAGATGGTCGCCGGGGTCGCGGACGGGTCATCGCCCGGATTCGCGGCGATTGCCTCGATCAACCGATCGCGGAATTCGTCCCAATGGAAGAGCCCTTGCCGGTGGAGCCCGACCGCCATGGCGAAGGCTCGGCTTTGCCAGGGCGCGTCGAATACGAGCTCGCCGTTCTTGCGGGGCACCGCGGCGGCGCCGGTGAGATCCGGCGGTCGGATCCGGAGGGCGGTCGGCATCGACGGTACCTAACGCGCCGGCGCCTGAATCTGAGCCACACCGATCATCGCATCGCGTGTGACGAGGCGTGCGAGTGCGTCCTCGCTCATCGCTTCGGTGCCCCTTGGCCGCTCAGGCAATACCAGGTAGCGGATCTCGGCGCTCGAGTCCCAGACGCGAACCTCGACGGACGGATCGAGCGCGACCCCGAACTCCGCGAGCACGCTGCGGGGCTCCTTCACCATGCGTGAACGGTAGGGCGGGCTCTTGTACCACGCCGGAGGTAACCCGAGCACCGGCCATGGGTAACAGGAGCAGAGCGTGCAAACGACCACGTTGTGAATCTTCGGGGTGTTCTCCACGGCCACCATGTGCTCGCCCTGGAGCCCGCCGATGCCGAGCTCGGCCAGCGCCGCCGTAGCGTTCTCGAGAAGCCGCTTCTTGAACCCGGGGTCCGTCCAGGCGCGCGCCACGGCCCTCGCGCCGTTGAGCGGTCCGATGTCCTTCTCGTAGGCCGCCGCCACCTCGTCGATCGCGTCGGAGGATACCAATCCCCGTTCGATCAGCAGCGATTCGATGGCGCGCGCCCGGGCCTCGACCGGCGAAAGCGGCTCGGGGTGATGACCACCTTCATGATCTCGACTCATCCCTGCCTCCTCGAACGGCGCTTCGCTGGTTTCGCGCCCCGCGGTTCCCCGCGCTTGCGGGCGCGAGCGGTGGGCTCGAGATAACTCTCCCAGAGATCGACGTAGACCTTGCCCCTACCCTCCGCATCGGCTCCCCAGAGGTCCGTCGCTGCGAAGCCCACCGTGTAGAGAACCTGCGGGCTTTCGCCGAGCCCGTGGGCGTTGGCGTCGGGAAACACGAATCGCTCGTGAACGTGCTCGATCGTGCCGGACGCGCCGCGCACGTAGCGGGGACAGCGGGTGTGACCGTGCGGGTTCATCCGCTGCACGCGAACTCGCGCACCGCGCTGAAACCGAGCGCGTCCCTTGCCGCGCGACGTGGGAGCGCCCGCGCGAACCGCCTGGCCGAGCGCTTGAGCGAGCGCCGGGTCGGAGCGCTCGGGAACCGGGGGCGGCGCGGCGGAAGCGAACTCGCGCACCTTCGCCCCGATCTCGGCCGAGGACGCGCGGCCCTTTTCGAGCAGCAGCCGCTCGAGGCCGGCGAGCCAGTGCTCGTAGTACGGCGAGGCCAGATAGTGGGCCGGGCTCATGCGCTCGATCGCGTGGCGCAGCTCGTCGAGGTTGTAGAGACCCTGCCCCATGGTGGCGAGCAGCATGCCGAAGACGCGCCGTTCCCACGCCTCGTGAAACAGCGGTTCGTTCTTCTCGCGCACCACCGGGCCGAAACCGTCCATGCCGCCGAGATCATGGATGCTGTTCATGCGCGAGCGTCTTAGCACAACGGCCGTCGGCGATCAGCCGCCGGCGATCGGGAGATTCCGAGCAGTCCATCGCCGAGGCCGCCGTCGAGCGTAGCGACGTGCCGGCGCCCTACTAAAGTCCCCTAGAACCGTGACAGCTTCACGTCGCCGCCTTCCTGGCGCAGGCTGTCGACCATCGGCAGGTATCCGCCGAGCACCGAGCCGATGAAGCTCGTTCGCTCGGAGATCGGCTGCTCGAACGAGAGTCCGAGCATAGGCACCGGCAGCTCCTGGGTGAGGAAGTCCTCTTTGGTCTCGCCGCCGGTCGACTGCGGCGAGAGCGTTCCGTTGATTTTGTAAGTGAGAAACACGTAGGTGAAGCCGATGTCGCCGCCGAGGTGGCCGCCGCCGGCGCAATCGAGCAGGCGCCGCTCGTAGAGCCCGGTCAGGCGGAAGAACTCCGGGCGGCTCTGCGCGGTCGTTCCGCCTTGCAGCAGCGCTCCGTTGAAGAGGACGTCCTGGCTGAGCGTGCTGCTGCCGTAGAGGAAGATCGAGTCGAAGTTGAGCCGCAGGGAGTCGTTCGGAGTGAGATGATACGCGGCGGCGACCGTCACCGATTCGATGGTGTCGATGCCGAGATCACTGTGCAGGGAGAGGTGGGTTCCCTGAAGCTGGTTTTCACGGACCTGGACGTATCCACGAGGGATTCCAACCGCGGCCGCGAGGGAGAGCTCGAAAGGGCCCGGTTGCGGCGCGGGCTCGGCCCACAGAGGGCGGCGGTGATCAGCAGTAGAGCCACGAAGCCTTTGCAGGCGCCGCTCACGATCGTCCCTCTGCCCCTGGCCCGGGTCGCATACGAGGGGCTAGATGGCCGGCTCCGCTGGCATCGATCTCCAGGGACGACGGCGCGCCGATCGTGCCGCTCAACCGCGAAGCCGACAGCCCGCTTCGCGAGCGGTTCTCCCGGAGGGTCTTCGGCATGTCGAGCGGCGCGCTCGCCGCCTATCGGAACGAACAGTACTTCCTCGGGACGTTTCCGCCCGTGACGCTGTCTTCGACCGAGGCCGTGAAGCGCTACGTCGCTTCGGATCCCAACGCCATCGGCTACGTCGAGGCGCGCTCGGTCGACTCGACCGTCCGAGTCGTGCTCGACCTCCGCTGAGCGAGACGCCGGGGTCCGAATCCCTGTCACATCCATTGTTCACTCTCCGGCCTGTGTCTTGCAGCTGTCTCACCCGGAGGATCGCGCGATGGCATGCAAACGGATCGGGACCGCTTCCGCGCGTCTCGCCCTCGTGCTCGCAATTGCAATCCCGTCGGCGGCGTGGCCGACGTCGTCGGAAGCGAACGAACTCGCCCGCGATGCCAAGTACCTGATCGACAACACGCAGCTCGATCTCATCGACATCGTGACCTCTCCCCTGCACGCCACGGATCCTGACAGCGTCCTCCGTTCGCCGACGTTTTACCTCGTCTTCGCGGGCGTCGCCGCGCTGTGGGGCGGCTCGTTCGCCCTCGACCAGACGATCCGCAGTCATCTTCGGAACATGTCGGCCAGTGATGCGGATCTTCTCCAGCACGTGAGCTACGCGTCGGTCGGAGCGGCCGCCGCCTCGCTCTACCTCTACGGGTATTCGGCAGGGGACACCGGTGCCCGAGACGATGCAATCACGAGCGCCGAGGGCGCCGGCATGGCGTCGATCGTGAACTTGGGATTCAAGTACGGGTTCGGCCGGCAACGACCCCGGGATGGTGGGGATCACACGGCGTTCTTTACGGGTGGTGAATCACTGTTCTCCGGCGAGGTGACGCCGATGTTCGGCTTGGCGGCAGGCGTCAGCGAGTACTTCGAGAACCGATGGTACGTGGCGGCGCCGATCTACTCGCTGGCCCTCCTCGACGGCTTCGGCCGAATGGGCCACGATGCCCACTGGTTTTCAGACGTCGTCGGCGCGGCGTTTCTCGGCGCCGGCACGACCGAGCTGCTCCTCTACTTGCATCGTCAGCACGAGCAGCAGCCTGGGCGGTGGCGGCTGTTTCCAAACGCCGTCTCGCCAACGGCGAGCCCAGATGCTCCGGTCAAGGTAAGCGGACTAGCCGCCACGTGGACTTGGTGAACGGAGGTCTGCGACCGTCATATCGACGTATCCCTAGTTCGACGACGAACAATCGGCGTAACCAAGCTTCGGCAACGACGGGGTCCGCGCGCTGCCACCCGTCGATTTCCAACCGCACTTAGTCGGGTCGATCGACATCTGCGCGATTTATGCAAATGATCGTGCCGCGCCGAGGGGGTCTCGGCAAGGCGCGACGGCAGGGCTCGCGCGGGCAGGTGCTGAGTTTTTACAACGCCGTTATAGTCGCCCTACTGTGACCAGATCTTCCCGCCACCCTTCATCAGGTCGGCGAGCGAGGTCACCTCGATACGCCACGGAGTGAGCTTCAATACGCCGAAGCCCGGATCCTGCTTGCCGCCCGGCCAAAAAGCGGCCGGATCATAGCCGACGGGCTGCGGCGTCGACGCGAAGAGATCCCAAATCCGCGATTTGACGTCGGCCCCTTCCTCCCAGTGGGCTTGGCAGTCGGCGTAGACCTGCTCGAGGCTTGCGTTCGCGTAGCAGAGCGAGACGTAGGGATTCTTCGCGAGGTGCTTCTCCTTGAGAGAATGGCGGCTCGAGAGGATCCATCCCGTCGAGCCTTGCCAGATCGGATGCAGGATCCGCGACCGAGGGCGGCCCTGGCGGTTCACGGTCGTGACGTTGCACCAGACGATCTCTCGGACGCGCCGGGTAAACTCCGGCTCGATGTCGGCGAACGAGTCGACTCTCACGGCGCACCTCCCGGTCGACGATCCGTCGTGGATAGGACCGCCGGAGGACGCGAGTCATTCCAGGTTTTCGCGGTGGTGGCAATGAGAATCGTGACTCCGCCGACGAGCGACCACGGACCGGGCCGTTCGCCTTGGACGAGCCATGCCCAGAGGGGATTCAGCACTGGCTCGACGAGCAGGAGCAGCGAGGCCTCGAGAGCGGTCACCGTGCCGAGGCCGCGCGTCAAGAAGTAGTATGCGCCGGCGATCTGGAAGACGCCGAGGTAGAGAACGATGGCCACGTCGAGCCGCGACACCTCGACGAGCGGCAGCGCCGCCGGCAGGCAGACGAGAAACGCGATCAGGTTGCCGCAGGCGACGGCGGTGGCCACCTGCGCGCCTCCGCTCCCCGGCCGCGCCATCCAGCGAAGCCCGAGCGCCGTCGACGCCCAAAAGGCACCGGAAAGCAGCGCGAGCGCGTTGCCGAGCGCCGGGCGCGGCGCGCTCGACGACTGCGCCGGGGCGTCGACGAAGAAGAGCGCGAGGCTCGCGCCGACGACGGCGAGGAACGCGACATCGCGCCGGCGCACGGGCTCGCCGAGAAGCAGCGGACCCGCGAGAACGATGTAGAGCGGTGCCGTATATTGCAGGAAGATCGTGTTCGCGGCGGTGGTGAGCTTGTTGGCGACGACGAAGAGGACCATCGTCGCGGCGTACGCGAAGCCGACGGCGAGCGAGCGCGCGGTCCAACGGCCGCGGCTCGCCGGTAGAATCACGATGACCGCTAGGCAGGCGACACCCGAGCGGAAGCTCGCCACCTGCCAGCCCGTGAGCGTCGTCGCCTTGATCGCCGCGCCGCCGGTCGAGAAGAGGAACGCAGCGGCCAGAACTTCGAGCCGGCCCCCAACCTCACTTGCCACGGAGCTCTTCCATCTCCTCGAGCGTCCTCGGCCAGTCCTCCTTCATGAGGCGGGAGAGCGATCGGTCGGCGAGGAGCTTTCCCCCGGTCTGGCACCGCGCGCAGTAGTTGGTCTCGTTTGCAGCGTACGCGATCCGCTGCACGGGGGCGCCGCAATCGGGGCAGGGCTGGCGGTAGCGGCCGTGGACTGCCATGCCCTCGCGGAAGGCCGTCACGTTCTCCGGGAAGCGATTGCCCGCCTCGAGACGCAGCCGTTTCGTCCAGTCGACGAGTGTCTCCCTCGTGGCCGCGAAGAGCCGCTCGAGTTCCACAGCGTCGAGCTGGCGCGTGAGCTTCACCGGGGAGAGCCGGGCGCGGTGCAAGATCTCGTCGGAGTATGCGTTGCCGATGCCGCTGAAGAGCCGCGGGTCGGTGAGCGCTCGCTTGAGCGTATGGCTCTCGCGGACGAGCGCGGCGCGGAAGTGCTCGAGGTCCGTCTCGAACACCTCGAGGCCGCCAGGGTCGTGGGCGTCGAGAGCCGCCTCGCCACGGACGAGGTACAGCGACGCGCGCTTCTTCGAGCTGGCTTCGGTGACGAGTAGCGTTCCGCTCGAAAAATCGAGGGCCGCGAGCCCGATCTTTCCGGGCGGCTTCGCCCCGCGCGGACGCCAGCGAAGCCTGCCGGCGATCATCAGGTGAAGGACGAGGAAGAGCTCGGCCTCGAGCGCGACGACGATGCGCTTGCCGAGGCGGCGGAGCCCGATCACCCGTTTGCCCTCCGCATCGCGAATGGGCGGATCGACCGAGCGCAGGAAAAATGGGCTCGCGAGCCGGATCCGCTCGAGCGGCTTCTCGACGATTCGTGGTTTCAGGTGCTCGAGGTAGATCGTGATGTCCGGGTACTCGGGCAAGGAGCCGCGTTCCTTCCGGGCGTCGAGCCTGTTATGTTGCGGACCGGATGAGCTTCCGCAACCCCTCGGACGACGTGATTCGCGACATCCTGGCGCAGACCCGCCGAATTGCCGTCGTCGGATGCTCGCCGAACCCGGGGCGCGACAGCCACCGTATCGCTCGGCTTCTGATCGACAAAGGGCACGAGGTGGTGCCGGTGAATCCGCGCGCACGGGAGGTTCTCGATCTGGTCTGCTACCCGTCGCTCTGCGACGTTCCCGAGCCGATCGAGATGGTGGACGTGTTCCGCCGCTCGGAGCACGTCGCGGAAATCGTCGAGCAGGCGATCGAAAAGGGTGCGAAGATCGTTTGGACGCAGCTCGGCGTCGGCGACGAGCGCGCAGCGGCTCGAGCGGAGGCGGCGGGAATCACGGTTGTCATGGACCGCTGCCCGGCGATCGAATACCGGAGGTTGTTTTGAAACCAGAGACCCAGCTTTTCTGGCTTCGCGTGGTGATGGTCGCGACGGGCGTGTTCCTCGTTCTCCTTCTTCCCTTCATGTTCGATCTCTGGCCGAGCGGCTTCCGCTGGGCACATCCGTCGATGCATCCCGCCTACGAGCGGATGATCATCGCCATCTATTTCTCGCTCGGCGTCTGCTTGCTCGTCGCCGCGCGCGATCCGCAGCGGCACGCGATCCTGATCGACTTCACGATCCTGTCGAGCCTGCTCCACGGCGCCGTCATGACGTATGACGCGTTCGCGCAGGAGCACGAAATGCTTCACCTCGTCGGTGACGTGCCGATCCTCTTCGCC
The DNA here is from genome assembly GCA_963712515.1 of uncultured delta proteobacterium. Lineage (GTDB taxonomy): Bacteria > Desulfobacterota > Binatia > JACPRU01 > JACPRU01 > CAVQIG01. The sequence continues at coordinate 270,642 of CAVQIG010000027.1, read as the reverse complement.
CTGGCGGGCGTGCTGATGTGGCTGCACCCGCGCAGACTGCCGCCGGCCGCCGCCACGCCCGCCTGAGCGGGGCTACTCGCGGCAGAGCACGAACCAGTTGTCCATCGGCTTGCCTTCGCGCGTGGCGCGGCCGATCGACACGTGTGTCGACACCCCGCGCATGAAGTCGCGCGTTCGATGATAGATGAAGCGGCTGAGTCGCGCCGAATTCGGCAGGATCGGCGGCCACTGCGGGGGCTTTCGCGGTGGAACCTCGCAGTAGTCGATGACGACCTCGAGATCGCTCGCGGGCCTTGCCACGAAGTAGCCCGGCCCGGTGAAAGTCTTGAAGGGCTGTTCGTTGTACCCCCAGAGCTCGCCGCTCCGCGCGTCGGGTTTGCAGAAGCGCTTCTCGAAGATCCGGAAGACGGGCAGCGAATTTCGCCCGTAGTGAACGACGGGCGCGAGCGCGGGCACGTCCGTCGGCACGAAATCATCGAGCGTGATTCGTCGAAACCCGGCCGCCCGATCGAAGAGACGGGCCTGCTCGATCGGAGTGAGGCTGCGAGCCTCGGCGATCCGCGCGGCGCCGGCGAGGCCATCGAGATACGCAGAGAGCCCGGCGAGATCCACGTCATCGTCGCGAAAGAATTCGTGAATCGACATCACGACCCCGGATAGACCAAAGCCGGCAGCCAGGGAAGCGTCTGAAACGGATTCGGCCGCCACTTCCCGCAGGACGTGATTACGCTGGCGAGCCCCTTCCGCAGCCCCACGGCGAGCAACGCCAGTCGGCCTACCGACGGGATCGGATCTCTTGTATCGAGACGGGCGGATTCCGACGAGCCACGCTAGATCAGGCGACGATCCGAGGAGATAATGTCTCCGATGACGATCCGCGAACGTCTTCGTCGACTCGATTGGCGCGCGCTCGAGGAATCGATCTGGGAGCGCGGTTACGCGCGGACGCCGCCCATATTGAGCGAAGACGAGTGCCGGAGCTTGATCGCGGTCTACGCAGACACCGGGCGCTTTCGCAAGCACGTCGACATGGCTCGACTCCGCTTCGGGGTGGGCGACTACCGTTATTTCCGCGAGCCACTACCGCCGCTGGTCCGCGAGTTGCGCGTCCACGGCTATCGGCTCCTCGCGCCGATCGTCAATCGCTGGTTCGACGCGTACGGTGACCACCGTCGATTTCCCGACACGCTCCGCGAATTTCGTGCCGCCTGCGCCGCGCGGGGCCAGACCGAGCCGACACCGCTGCTGCTCCGCTACGGCGAGGGGGGCTACAACCGCCTTCACCAGGACCTTTACGGCGAGCTGGCGTTCCCGCTGCAGATGACGTGTTTTCTTTCTCAGCCGGGGAGGGACTTCGGCGGCGGCGAATTCTTGCTGGTGGAGAGCGAGCCGCGCGCGCAATCGCGCGGCGAGGCGATTGCAGGCGAGCTTGGCGAGATCGTCATATTTCCCACGCGCGAGCGGCCGATTCGAGGCAAGCAGCGCGTGCGCCGCGCGCGCATGCGGCACGGGCTTTCGCGGGTGACGTCAGGATCGCGCTACGCGCTCGGCGTGATCTTTCACGACGCCCGCTGACGGGTGCCTGCTCGAAGGAGCGTCGACACGAGCGGCGACCCGCGGCGGATCGTCCGCGGTCTCCTACGGGAAGGTCTTGGCGATCTCCGTGAGCTCTGCGGCTTCCTTCGGCGGCCCCGGCTCCTTGCCCTCGGACATGTTCTTCAAGCGACGCAGAATGATCTGCATGTAGGGTGCGCGGATCTGCTGGATGACCTCCTTCACGTCGTAGGCGGCATTTTTGAGCGGCTTCGGGTTGTACGTCTCCTCGTAGATCACCGCGCATTGCGATTCCTTCTTCGACTCGGCGGCGGGGGCGAACAGCCGAAACTCCTGGACGCGAAGCCAGGGCCCATCGTCGGGCTGCACGAGAAACTGCACGCGGCTGTTCTCCTCGATCGTGGTGAGGACGAGACGGCCGCTGTTCTTCGACCCATCCTTGCGCTCGAACTCGTACCACATCGTGTCGCCCGCATTCGCCGCCTTGGTGACGTTCGCTTTGCCGCGCAGGTGCGGCACCAGTCTGCCGATCCGCTTGATGTCGGCGAGGTTTGCGAATACCTCGGTGCAGCCCGCGTCGATCTCGATGCGCGACTCGAAGGAGAGCGCATCGGCGGAGAACTCTCCCTTGGTCTCGTGTACGATCGGCACCTCGGGTGGCTGTGCGCGCGCAACGACAGCCAGCAGCGGTGCGAGCAGCAACACGGTCGCGGTTCTCATCCTCGGTGCGCTTCATAGCCAAGCCGACCGCGAACTGTCGAGTCTGCGCCCCCGAGAGCCTGGAGTGGGGACGTTGCGGCACTAATGGAATAAGTCAACGGCGACATTGGACTTTACTCGGCGGCAACGGACTTAATCCATTAATGCCGCAACGGCCCCACTTCCTTGACCGCGCGCGACCGCCCTTGCTAACGGCGCGTATTCTCCGAACGAGAAATTGCAGGCGTGAAGGAGGGGGAGCATGATGAGGAACCCAGCGGCACGGGCGCTCGCGCTCGGCGTACTTCTAGGATCCTCGCTCACGCTTGCGGGCGCCTCGCTCGCCGACGTCAAGCCCGGCGACACGATCGGCAGTGTGAATGCCGATCAGGTCAAAGACCTCGTGTCGCCGGGCGTCCTGTGGTGCATCAGGCGCGGTTGGCCGATGAAGATCGTGGACTACAAGAAGATCGAGACACCGAAGGCCTACCACGATGCGACGGAAAAATACGCCGCGCAGGTGAAGCTAGCCGCCGACGGCGTGAACATCGAGAACTACGTGGCGGGCATGCCGTTTCCGGAGCTCGACCCGAACGACCCGAAGATCGCGACCAAGATCATGTGGAACTACGCCCACAAGTGGCTGGTGACCGACGACGCGGACGCGCGGAGCCTGGACGCCGACAGCGGGCCGCTCTTCGGCGGCGACACGCCGATGTCGGTCGAGCGCCACTTCCTGATCGCCCACCTGCGGACCCTCCGATACGTCGGGCGGCTGGTCATCGATCCCAAACCGACCTGGGACACGAAGGACGGTATTCAGACCAAGAACACGCTGCACCCGATCCTCGAGCCCTTCGATCTGAAGGGCGCCGGCGGGCTCTCGTACCGCTACGTCGATCCGTCCAAGACCGACGACACCTGGCTCTACATGCCGAGTCTCCGACGGGTTCGCCGGCTCTCCACCGCGCAGCGCTCCGATGCGCTGTTCGGCCAGGATGCGGACATCGACAGCTTCTACGGCTATGCGGGCCACATCGCCTGGATGGACTGGAAGTTCCTCGGCGAAAAGCAGGTGCTCGGCGCTTGGCACGGCGAGAACTTCCCGGTCAAGTACGGCAGCGGCGGCGCCGACTTCGCCTTCGACGACGTCTGGGAGAAACGGCAGGCCTACGTGGTCGAGGGCGTGTCGAAACTGCCGCAGTACGCCTACTCCAAGCGCATCATCTACCTGGACAAGGAAGCCTGGGGCGTGCCGTTCTCCGACATGTACGATCGCCGGGGCGAGCTCTGGAAGGTCTGGCTGAACCTCTTCTCGATGCGCAAGAAGCCGTTCGAGGGGGCCAAGTTGTCGGTCTACGAGAACGAGATGCCGTTCCTTCCGTCGATCGTCATGGTCGACACGCAGCTACAACGCGCGACCCGCGTAGGCTTGCCGTCGAACAAGCTGAAGGACGAGGAGGGCTGGTACTTCAACCTCGGAGAGAAGGCGAGCGACACGGAGGACGTGTTCACGATCAGCCATTTGATCGCACCTGGAAGATAGCGGGAAGATAGCAGGGAGATAGCAGGGAGATAGCAGGAAGACAGCGGCGACCGCGGCTACCCGCTACCGGTTTCCGGCGACCGGCAACCCCCAGGTTGCGTGGTGTCCTCGCCGGCAGCCGGTAGCGAGTAGTCGTCGGTCGCCGTCCTACTCCGTCTTGCTGCGTATGTACTGCCCGATCCGTTCGATCGACTGCTTGCCCTCGTCGAGGATGGGAGCGAACAGCTGCCAGACGTGGATCATTCCCTCGGCAGGCTCGTAGGTGACGTCGACGCCGGCTTTGCGCGCTCGCTCGGCGATTCTCGAGGCGTCGTCGAGCAGCGTCTCCCAGGTGCCGGCTAGGATCAGCAACGGGGGAAGCCCGGAGAGATCGGCGTAGAGCGGCGCCGCGAGCGGCGTGCGCGGATCCTTGCCGCCGAGGTAGATCGTCGCGAGTTGTACGAGGCTGTCTTTCTTCACCATCGGATCGAGCTCGGCCTTGGTCGTCATCGACTCGCCGATGCCCTCGAGGTCGACCCACGGCGAGAGGCAAACGCCCGCGGCCGGGAGCTTCTCTCCCGCGTCGCGGAGCGCGACCAACGAGGCGATCGTCAAACCGCCGCCCGCCGAATCGCCGGCGATGGCGGTACGCTTCGGCGAAAAGCCTTGCGCGAGGAGCCAGCGATAGGCGGCGGTTGCGTCTTCCACGGCGGCGGGATGGGGATGCTCCGGCGCCAGACGATAGCCGATCAGCAGCACGCGCGCCTTTGCCGCCCGTGAGAGCCCCGCGGCGAGCGCGCGGTGCGTGTTGATCGAGCCGATCACATAGCCGCCGCCGTGAAGGTGGAGGATTGCGCGATCAGAGGCCGCGCCGGGCGCCGTCACCCACTCGGCCTTCACCGTTCCCGCCGTCACCGGCTCGCACTTCACGTCGTCCGGGACGGGAAACATCGTCGCCATTTGTTCGAACCCGGCGCGCACCGCCTCGATCTCGGGCTGCTCGAGCAGCGGGTTCGCCTTGAGTTGCTGGATGATGGCCTGAAGTTGCTCTTGAGACATGACGTCCTCCTCTGTTGGGGTGTTCAGCTGCCGCAGAAGCGCGGCGGGCGCTTTTCGCGAAACGCCTGCACCTCCGCGTGGTCAGCGGTTCGGTATAGATGATCCAGGGCGTAGGCTTCAAACCGGATCTGCCCTTCGAAGCGCCCTCGAGTCCCTGGTAAATGGCTTGCCGTGTCAACATCGAGCGTCAGCGTCTGGAAGTGCATCGAGTGCCTCCGTTGTCAGGGACCCGCGAGCATGGTTGAAGGTCTACGAAGATGCAACGCATGGACGAGGAGCCGGTCGTGTTTTCGAGCGGAGCGCTCTCGCTCGAGGGTCGATTGTCGATTCCTGCCGCGGCCACGCGCGCGGCCGTCGTCTGCCACCCACACCCGCAGTACGGCGGAGAGATGGACAACTCGATCGTGGCCGCGACGGCGGGAGCGCTGCGCCGCCGAGGGATCGCGACGTTGCGGTTCAACTTCCGGGGCGTCGGGCGGAGCGAGGGCCGCTACGGCGGGGGCATCGGCGAGGTCGACGATGCCCGCGCGGCCGTCGAGCGGCTGCGCGACGAGTTGCCGAATGTGCCGATCGCGCTCGGCGGCTACTCCTTCGGCGCGATGGTCGCGCTGCTTGCGGGGCATGACGAGACCTGGGTGGACCGACTCTTCGCGATCGCTCTGCCGGTGACGATGTTCGACGTGTCCGAGATCGCCGAGTCCGTGAAGCCGAAGCTCTTTCTCGCCGGCGATCGCGACCCGTACTGTCCCTACGCGGCGCTCGAGGCGGTCGTGAAAGGGCTTGCGGGAGAGAACGTGCTTCGCCGCGTGAGCGGCGCCGACCATTTTCTCTTCGGCTTCGAGGAGGACATTGGCGAAGCGGTGTCCGGCTTCTGCGCGGCTGCAGGGTAGCCCACGTCGATTTTTCACGCCTCGCCGCAATGCCGGTTTTCAAAACAGCCGGCGTGTCGCGATGTCGGCCCCGGCGCGCAGCGCCTCGAGCTTCTTCCACACGACCTCTTCGGCGACTTCGCCGAGGCCGGCGGACGTATCGAATCCGCAATCCGTCCCGGCGAGCACGCGGTGCGGATTGCCGACCGCCTCGACGACCCGCTCGATCCGGTCCGCGACGACGTCGGGATGCTCCACGTAGTTGGTGGTGGTGTCGATCACTCCGGCGACGATCAGCCAATTCGGCGGCGGCGGATGGAGGCGCAGACAGCGATATTCGTGCTGATGCCGGGGATTCGCCATCGACAGCACCAACGCCCCGACCCGCGCGGCGTAGAGATTCGGCAAGATGTCGGCGAGCTCGACGTCGCAGTCGTGAGGGCCTTCGTAGTTGCCCCAACACACGTGCATGCGTACGCGGTCGCGCGGAATGGTCTCGAGCGCGTGATTGATCGCCGAGATGTTCAGATCGACGTAGTCGAGGAACTCGCCGACCGGGCGGTCGGCGTAAGAGGTATGCCGTTCCATGGCGAGGTCGGGACAGTCGATCTGCAGAACGAACCCCTGCGAGACGATGTACTCGTACTCGACGCGCAGCGCCGAGGCGACGGCCATGACGTAGGCTCCGTAGCTCGGGTAGTGCTCGTTCAGCATCGCCGAGGCGATGATGCCCGGCGAGGCGGACGTCATGAACGGCTCGATGAAGCGCGGCTCCACGGTCGCGAGGATCCTCAGAAAGGCCGCGCAATCCCGTTCGACCGGCGAGCGGTCCACGTAGCGGACCCCGGCGATCGCTTTCGGCGCGGCGAGCAGGTTGACCATCGTGCGCGACAGATCACGCAGCTTCAGTTCCGCGAAGCTCGGGTACTCCACGATGTCGCGCATGATCGGCCGACGGCTCTGACCGCCGAATCCGCTCATGCGGTGCTGCACGTAGGTGAAGAAGCTCTCACGGGGTTGTTCACCGTCGTTGCCGACGTCGATTCCGGCCCTGAGCTGGCGCTCGATGACTCGCCGCGTAGACTCCTCGACGGCGGCCCGCAGCGCGGCGCCGTCGACCGCCTGGCGCTGGGAAAGGCTGGCGAACATCGCGACGAGCGGTTTCGGCCGGGGAAGGCTCCCGGCGTGGGTGGTGAGGATGCGTAGATCACTCCGCACCATCAACCGACCATGGCGTGAACTGCGGAGATTGTAAATCTGCGAAATTGCCCAACTCCGACCCACGGATTCGGGCGAATCAAATCTCCGGCCACTGCGGGTGCCACGGCCGTTCGCGCTCGAAGGCGTGCGCCGCTTGGAGCACGAGATCGTCACGGTGGCGCGGCCCGACGAGCTGCATGCCGACGGGCAGGCCGGCGCGAGACAAGCCGGCCCGAACGGTCGCCGCCGGATGCCACGAGAGATTGAAGGGGATCGTGAACGAGGCGACGCTCAAGGGTATCTGCGGGCGGCCTTCGGTCTCGGTCGGAAAGGGACCACGGGCAGGAGGCGGATCGTAAGGAACCGTGGGCGTGACGAGGAGGTCGAACCGCTCGAAGCTCCGCGCGCACCAGTCGTTGAGCTCGGCCCGCAGTCGAGCGCCTTCTCCCCAGAGCTCGGGAGTCATCTTCCACCCGAGCTGCACGGTGGCGAGAAACGCGCGTCCGAAATCGGGCTCGCGGCGAGGGAGGTAGGAGTGGAGCTGTGAAGCGAGCTCGAAGCTGCCGAGGATTCCCCATTCGCGTCCGATCATCGGCGGCCCGTCGCCGAGCGGTGCGACGCGGTGGCCGAGCGTGGCGAACACGCGTGAAGCCTGTTCCACGGCGGCGGCGACGTCCGACTGCACCACGGCGTAGCCGAGATCGAGCGAGACACCGATGCGAAGTTTTCCCGACAAGCGGCGTGCGCACCGTGTCCGCGTAGGAAAGGCCGGGGTGCGGTAGGCTGTACGGATCGTGGGGCGAGGGACCGACGACTTGATCGAGGAAGAGCGCCGCGTCCTCGACCGTCTTGGTGAGCGGCCCGTAGACCGCCGTGCCGCCGTAGTCCCACCGTTTCGAAGGTCCGAGCGGGATCCGGCCGAACGAAGGCTTCAGACCGAAGGCGCCGGTGAAGCTCGCCGGGATGCGGATCGAGCCGCCGCCGTCGCTCGCGGTCACGAGCGGGAGCACCGAGCCGACCAGCGCCGCCGACGAGCCGCCGCTCGACCCACCCGGGGTGCGGTCGAGGTTCCAGGGCGAGCGTGTGACACCGTACAGGAGGTTCTTGGTGATCGCCGTGTAGCCGAACTCGGGCGCGTTGGTCTTGCCGACGACGATCGCTCCCGCCGAGCGCAACCGCGAGACCTGCGTCGAGTCGCGCGCCGCGACGTTGTCGCGAAACGGCACCGAGCCTTGCGAAGTGACGAGTCCCGCGACGTCCTCGAGATCCTTGACGCCGAGGGGGACGCCCTCGAGCGGCCGGGCGTCGCCGCGGGCGATTCGCTCGCCGGCCGCACGGGCCTCGGCGAGGAGCGCGTCACGGTCTCGCACGCTCACCACGGCGTTCAGCGACGGCGCGGTGGCCGCGACGCGGCCGAGCACGAGCTCCATGATCTCGACGGGCGAGATTTGCCGCTGACGAAGCGCGGCGGCCACCCCGATCAAGGTCGATCTCCGCAGATCGAAGCTCACGATGTCACCTCCCGCATCAAGAGCCCGGCATCGACGCGCGGCTGATCTCGACCTGCCGCGCGGCGGCGTCGATGGGAACGGCCCCGACCGTCACGGCCGCAAACCGGCCGAGGAGGAGAAACGCCGGCGCGGTCGCGAGGAAGAGCGCCGCCGACACCAACCACGCCGCGGGGATCCCGTGGTCGCGCGCGACGAACCCGATCACGACGAGGCCGGCGCCTCCGCCGAGGGTCCCGATCATGGACCGTATCGACAAGACGGTGGCGCGCCGTTCCGCGGCGACGTGCTCGTTCATCCACGCCTGCATCACGGGCTCGCTGAAGCCGAAGCTGACCTCTTGAAGCAGCCAGCCGCCGAGCGCCGGCTGAAAGCTGGTGGCCAGCGCGGCGAACGCGAGCGACACGCCGCGCCATGCCGCGGAAAGGAACAGGACGCGCTCGCGACGCAGCCGCTCGAGGAGCCGCGGCAAGAGCGCGCTGCCGGCGACCGCCGCGAGGTTCAGCAAGACCCAGAGCCAGCCGATGATCCACACGCCTTCGGCGGAGAGATCGATCATGCGTTGCTGCCAGAGCATGTGCGCGGGGATCGCCGCAAAGAACGACGCGCCCGTGAGTGCGCAAACGAGCCCGAGAACGGGTGCGCCGTGTACCGATCGGAATCCCTCGCCGATCACCGTGGCGAGGCTCGGCCGCGCTGCCGCCGGTGTCACCTGCCGCGGCGCCTCGTGCATCAGCCAGAAAGCGACCGCGCCCGTCGAGACGAACCCGGCGGTGGCGACCCACCAGGGAAGCGCGAAGTCGACGGCGGCGAGATACGCGCAGGCGAGGCCGCCGACGATCATCATCACCCGCGCGAGCATCTGGGCGCGGGCGAAGAAGCGCTCGACCGGCCGATCGTCGCCGTCGGCGCGGATGCCGTCGATCGCCCAGGCGTCGAGCGCACCGCTCGCGAGCGTCGTGCCGACGCCGTCGATCACCTCTGCAACCGCGCAGTCCGTGAAGTCGTGCGCCACGGCGTAGAGGCCGAAGGCGAGCGCCCGCACGGCGCAGGCGAGGAGGAAGGAAGCCTTGCGGCCGACGAGGTCGGCTCCTGCGCCGGTCGGCACCTCGAAGGCGAAGACCACGATCAGGTAAATCGCGAGGACGAGGTTCACCTCGAGCGCATCGAGGCCGCGGCTCCGCAGAAACAGCGGATAAACCGGTGCGATGAACCACGCCCAGAGGTTGTAGAGGCCGAAGACCAGGTAGTATGTGCGCTCGGTACGGGTCATGGGCGAACCGCGAACCGTAGCGCCGCCGCTGCGCTGAAGCAACGGAGGGGACGTTCTTCACCTTCGTGACTTTTCCTTCTGAATTGAGAACCCTGGACAGCTTCGCGGCGTCAGAATGGGTGAAGCCCCCCAGGAACCGTGGCGGAGCGAAATCTTGCCGAGGCCGGGCAGAGCGTAGGGGGTCGAATTCTCAGGCGGCTTGCAGCGATGGCTTGACGTTCTGGTTGCTCGTGAAGAAGTTGGTCGGGTCGTACTTCATCTTCAACGCCAACAGACGTTCGTAGTTCGGCCCGTAAGCCTCGCGGACTCGGTGCTCTCCCTCCTCGAGCGCGTCCTCGAGCGCGTTCACGTATACCGCACGCTCGGCGAAGGCCTGGATCGCTTCCCAGCCTTCTCGGCCCCAGCGGACGATCTTCTCGGAGTCGGCTGGATCATCCGTCGCCGGATGGACGTAGACGCTGAAGTGGTCGTAGCGATGCGGGAACGCCGTCTCGCTTGCGCCGACCCGGCTGGCGGCGCCGTGCAACTGTTGAAAGGCGACGCTGGACAGCGGCGTCGGCATCGCGCAGGCCAGCCCCACGAACGTCTCGATCGCCGGTTCGCTCAGACGGCGGATGACACTCGATTTGCTGTAATAGCGCCGTCCCGGTCGCCAGGGGTCATCGAGTAGGGTTTGCATCCGTACGTACGGCTGCGGCGCGAAGAGATCGGCCACGGGCTGCGCGAACGTTCTCAGCGGTCTCAAGGCCCTTTCGCCTTCATCGAACGACCCGCAGTGACAAGCGGCTAGCGCGACGCCTGGATCGCCATCCGGCGCGGTCAGGAGCACGGCGACTGTGGTCACCTCGTCGGGACACGTGGCGGAGAACTCATCGAATAGTCGAAGCGCGCCGCTACCTTTGGTCATCGGATAGATCACCATGCCGCCGAGCACGGGACCGACCGGATGCAGCCGGTATTCGAACCACGTGACGATTCCCAGATTGGCGCCCGCGCCTCGCACGCCCCAGTACAGGTCTGCGTTCCCTTCGGCGCTCGCGGTCAGGACGCGGCCGTCCGCCGTGACCACCTCGACGGAGAGCACGTTGTCGCAAGCGAGCCCGTACTTTCCGCCGAGCCAGCCGTAACCGCCGCCTAGCGTGACTCCCGCGATGCCCGTGTCCGACATGATCCCTAGCGGGGTCGCCAGACCGAACGCCTGCGTCTCGCGGTCGAACTCACCGAGCTTGACGCCAGCTTGAGCGCGTGCCGTCCGTCGCGCGGGATCCACGTAGATCCCCTTCATGGGCGAGAGGTCGATCATCAGCCCGCCGTCGCAGACGGACTTGCCGGCATAGTTGTGCCCTCCCCCGCGCACGGAAGCGAGGAGATCGTGCTCGCGCGCGAAGCGGACGCAGTCGACGACATCCGCGGTGCCGGCACAGCGCGCGATCAACGCCGGGTGCTTGTCAACCATCCCGTTCCACACCTTGCGCGCGGTGTCATACGCGTCGTCGCTCGGCCGTAATAGATGACCGCGTAGCCCGGCTGCGAGCTTGTCGATCACCGAATCGTCGAGGGTGCGCTCCGTTCCCTTGGTCGTGAGGATTCGTCGCTCAGGCATGATCGTCATCCCTCTTCATGAGCATGAGCTCCCGTTCACGACCGACAAAGACCGTCGATCCTCTCGCTGATTTGAGCCGTATTTCGCCAATCGCCCACCGGATCTTCCGGTCACAGGAGAATAGTCCCCCCGCAGAGCGGGCGGCAAGCAAGTCTTGGTTCTTCGAGAGTGGACCAGCCGGTGGTGCGGGATCTTTCACTCCAGCATCGGAGCGACGCTTACGAGACGTTTCGCGCTTGTCGACACGATGCTCCTCGCCCTCACGCCCGTGAAGTGCCGCGGATGACCCTGTCAATCTCGGGTCGGTCGCTGTCTCTTGCGAATCGACCATCATAGGAGTTGCGTGGGCACCCTGCTCGAGTTCGCTGGCCGAATCCGGCGCAGCGGGCCGGATCTGGGCAACGAAGGCTGAGGAGCTAAGGCTACCGGGCCGGATTTCGTCAGCCTCGGGCGGCACCCCGATTGCTGACACCCCACGTGGGGAGTGGTACGCTGCGCCCATGCAACAGACGTTCGATCGCCTCCCGCCGGGGCCGCTCACTTACGAGGACTACGTCGAGCTTCCCGAGGACGGAAAACAGTACGAGATCCTCGACGGCGAGCTCTACGTGAGCCCGGCACCCGTGCCCCGTCACCAGGGGGTGTCGCGCAACCTTCTTCTGATCCTCGGGAGCTTCGTGGCGGGTCGGCGGCTGGGGACGATCTTCAATGCACCCATCGACATGATCCTCGCGCCGACCACGGTCGCGCAGCCGGATCTGCTCTTCATCCGCGCTGGGCGCGAGTCGATCGTCACCGACCGAGCCGTGGAGGGGCCGCCCGATCTCGTCGTCGAGATCCTCTCACCATCGTCGAGCCGCAAGGACAGGACCACGAAGGCTGGTCTTTATGCGCGCTACGGCATTGCCCATTACTGGATCCTCGACCCCAACGAGCAGACGATCGAGATCTACGAACTCGACGGTAACTGCTATCGGCAAGTCGGCACCGAGACGGGCGGGGCGGTCGTCGAATCTCCTCTGTTTCCCGATCTGGAGATCCACCTCGCCGACGTCTGGGTCTGACGGCGCCCGATCGCTCCGCCTCGGCCTCGCTCCGGCCGGCCGCTCAGCCGACCTTCGCTTTTTTCTCCGCAGTCGTGCGGTAGAGCAGGTCCTTCTCCATCAAGTATCCGAACTGCAGCCGGAACTCCTCGAGCGAGATGCCGCAGACGGCTGCGAACTTGGCGAGCTCGTGGGGATCGTCGAAGTCCGACTTGTTGAGGCGCAGCATGTAGCGGCGGGCGATCGAGTAGTATTCGGAAGCGACGTCGACCATGCGCACGCGTGTGCGGCCCGTCTCGGGATCGAGGATGTTCTTGAAGTAGAGCGGTACGAAGTGCCCCTCTTGAATCGACACCATCGCCGCGTTGCCGCCGTCGAGGATGAACTGCGCGGCGGAGAAGCCGAGGTCGCGTGTGTATTCCATGTCGAAGGGGATCGGGTCGGCGCAGCGCAGCTCGTAGCCGATCTCCTTGTCGGCGATCGTGACCGTGATGCCGAAGCTTTTGAGCCGCGCCTGGACCTGTCGCTTGAGGATCTCGCCGAAGTCGATCTCTCCGAGCCGGATGTGCCCGTGCGCGTCGCGCTCGACCGAGTCGAGCTCTTCGAACTCGTGCCCGTCGAACCGTTCGACGAGGCCCTCGGCGAGCACGGCAACTCCGTCGGTACGGCCGTAGGAGAGCCGTTTGACGATCGCGCCGACGAGGATGTCGACGACGTTGCCGAGGCGGATCGGCGTGTCCGCGAACTCCTCGGGGATAACGGTGAGGGTCGCCCCCGCCGCCTTGCCGATGCCGAGCGCCAGATGCCCGGCCTTGCGGCCCATCGACACCACGAAATACCAGCGAGACGTGGTCTTGGCGTCGACCATGAGGTTGCGGACGATGTCGACGCCGACGTCGCGCGCCGTCTGATAGCCGAAGGTCGGGATGCCGTGCGGCAAGTCGAGGTCGTTGTCGATCGTCTTCGGCACGTGGACGACGTGGATTCGGCCGGCGGCGGTCTCCTCGATCTTCATCGCGCTATAGGCCGTGTCGTCACCCCCGATCGTGATCAGCTTGTCGATGTTCAGCCGGAGCAGAGAGGTGACCGCGCTCTCGAGCAGCTTCTTGTCTTTCGTCGGGTTGTCGCGGGCGGTGCCGAGCGTCGAGCCGCCGCGGAAGTGGATCCGGCTCACCTGCTCGATCGTCAAGTCGTGCGCGTGGGAGATGTCGCCCAGCATCAGCCACTTGAAACCTTCTTCGATGCCGAGCACCGCGACGCCATCGAGATTGGCGCGGATCGTCGCCGCGGCGATCACGCTGTTGATGCCCGGCGCGGGCCCACCGCCGACGAGGATTCCGAGCTTCTTCGAGTGCGTTGCCATGCGCGTTCAACCCGCCGGCCCCAATTGTGCGCCGAAGCAGCCGGCTGGGAAAGGGCTCGGGCGGACGAGCGCGGCGACGATCGAAGCGATGATGTTGCCAGGCGGTTGCATGGATTGCGAAACGGTGTCAACGAGAGCCGATGTCGGCCCGTCTCGAGCTGCCCGCCGATCACCCGCACGTCGCGCTCGTGACGATCGACCGCCCTGAGCAGGCCAACTCGCTCGACCCGCGGACGCTCTGCGAGCTGGCGGCGGCGTGGCGGCGGATCGCCGGCGACCCCGAGATCCGCTGCGCCGTCGTGACGGGTGCCGGCGATCGGGTCTTCTGCGCCGGCATGGACATGAAGACGACGATTCCGGCGTCGCAGCGGTTCGCGCGGGGTGAGCGCATCGACGAGGAATCGATGGAGGGGTTGCGGAGCGTGGCGACGGCTCTGCTCGCCGGCGTCGACTTGGGAACTCCGCTCGTCGCCGCCGTGAACGGACACGCGCGCGCCGGAGGCTTCGATCTCCTCCTCGCCTGCGAGATCCGCTTCGCGGTGCCGAGCGCGACGTTCGGGCTGGAAGAGGTCGCCCTCGGTCTCTACCCGACCGGCAATGCCACAGTCCTCTTGCCGCGGCAGATCCCGTGGGTACACGCCCACGAGCTGCTGCTCGCGGCCCGGCCGATCGGCGCCGAGCGCGCGCTAGCGATCGGCTTGGTGAACGAGATCGTTCCGCCCGAGCGGCTGCTTCCGCGCGCATTCGAGTGCGCGGACGCGATCGCCGGCAACGCCCCGCTCGCAGTCCGCGAGACGCGGCGGGGGGTGCGAGAGATCCTCCACTTGTCGCTCGTAGACGCCTACCGGCGCCAAGAAGAGATCGGCCGCGAGCTTCGCAAGACCGAGGACGCACGCGAAGCGCAGCGCGCCTTCGTCGAGAAGCGCAAGCCGCGGTGGACGGGAAAATGACGAAGATGACGGCGACACCCCCCCGAGCCGCGGGGCCGATCTTGGCAATCAATCGGTGAGCGTGGAAGCGGCGGACTAGCCGAGTGGGGTGGGCCGACTGCTCGAGCGTATCGTGGCATTTGGCCGCGCAGCCTGTCGCTACCGCCAATCGTCGAGCGCGAAGACGTCGGGTCGGCTGTATCCAGGATCGTTTCCGGTGTGCATCGCGACCCCGACAATCTCCGCGCGGAAACCGAAACGGACGAGCGCGCGATACGCGTGCTCGCGAGCGAGATTCACCCCGACGATGAGCCGTGTGGCGCCGTTGGCGGCGGCGAGCGATTGGCAGGCATCGAGCAAGCGGAGGAGGTCACGATGCGCGCGACTTCCGCTGCGCACGGCCGCGAACTTGACGTAGGCCGTTTCGCTGCCCGCTTCGGTGCCCTTGCCAAAATGGCAAACCGCGAAGGCGGTGACGGCGCCGGCGTCCTCGAGAAGCAGCGTGTCGCCGAGCTTGCCGGCCTCGGTCGCGCGGATCTCGCTCGCCAGGTCGAGACCGGGATAGAGCGAGGTCGTCACCGCGCGGCACCCGCGCAGACACTCGTCGCGCTCGGCTGCGACGACGGTCGAGAAGCGCCTGAGGCCGGGCGCGGCGATCGGCTGCACCGGCTTGGCGAGCACGGGCGTCAGGAAACGGGGATAGAATCCGAACTTCTGATAGAGCGCGTGGTGCTTCGGGCTCTGTGCGAACGTGAAGAGACCGCGGTGGGTCGTCTTCCACGCCTCGAAGGTCTCGATCGTCGGCTCGAGCAATCTGCCCGCGATGCCGCGGTTCCAGAGATCCGGTCGAACCGTGAGCGGTCCGAAGAAGCCCACGCTTCCCCAATGCGTCGCGAAGTTCGATCCCACGAGCTCGCCGTCGAGCTCGGCTGCGAACGCCGCGCACGCCTCGGAGCGCCAGCGCGTGCGCACGTAGTCCGCGTCGCCGCCGAACCGAAGCGGGTCGCGCAGGCCGAGGAAGGTCCCGAAGGCGAGTCGAAAGATGCGATCCGCTGGATCGAGGTCCGCTTCGCGCAGCGGACGGATCACGAGACTCATACGCTGCCCGTCTCCGTCGCCCCACCGGGCTTGCGCGCCGCATCCGCTCGGCGCGTGCTCGCGTGGACAAGGTACATGGGGCCGTATACGCGGCGGCCGTCGTGCACGTAGCGGCTCTCGAGCGTCGGTGCCTCGGCGATCTCGACCACCCGGTAGCCGAGGCGCTCGAGAAACGGGGCCGCATCCTCCGGATGGATCGCGAACGTGATCGGCTCGCCGACGAGGTAGAGCGCGCTCGAGGACAGCCGCTGAGCGGCGGAGATCGGATCGGACCCTTCCGGGAGCTGCCACAGGTCCATGGCGATCTCCGACCCCGCCGCGGAGACCTCGCGCAGCTCGTGGAGCGTCTTCTTGACGGCATCCCGGCGCAGATACATCGCGACCCCCTCCCAGACGAAGAAGGTGCGCACCCCGCACTGAAAGCCCGCTGCTCGCAGCCGCTCGGGCAGCGAATCCTTCTCGAAGTCGACCTCGACGACGCGCACGTCGGCGTCGGGGAGATGGCGCCTTTGCGAGGCGAGAACTCGGGCCTTGCGCCGGCTGGTGGCGGGATGATCGACCTCGAAGACGGGGCGATCGCCGAGCTCGCGCGTGAGACGATACGCACGCATGTCGTAGCCCGCCCCGAGGATCACGACCTGCTCTACGGCTCCCGTGAGCGCGTGCCGCAGGCAATCGTCGATGTAGCGGTGTCGGCAGAGGACGAAGGCGACGAGGCCCGGAGCGAAGCGTTCGGCGAGATCCCCGAGCCGCCCGCTGGCCTCCCACGTGGCAAGCGCGGCTCGCAGCATCGGTCCGAGAAAGAGCTTGGCGTACGGATCATCAATGATGCGATCGGCGGGCTTCCGCCGCTGGTCGCTCGCCCTCATCCAGCAGACGGCCTCGGCCGTCTGGCTCGGCTCGCCGCGCACGTCGGCCCGCTCAGTGCGCCCTCGCAGCAACCGGATTGCGCGATGGCTTGTGACGTCTCAGTCGTCGCAGGGGCCCGAAGGTCGAAAAAAGAGTGGCCCGACCGTGGTCCCTCACGGAGTCCGGCCCTCGACCTTCGCGCGCAAGTTGTGCGCCAGGCGCTTCATCGCCGGCGAGGGGTCGGAGGGCGAAAGCCGGACCTCGATGAGGCTCGGCCGATCGCGGATCGCCAGCGCCGTGGCAAGCGCGTGTTCGAATGCGTCCTCGGTCGCGGTCTCGTAGCCCGCGATCTCGCCGAAGAGCTCGCCGATTCGGTGGAAGCGCCACGGCGCGATGTCGTTGAAGGGCCCGTCGAGGATGAAGCGCTCGGTCGAATAGCCGGCGTTGTTGAAAACCACGACGATCGCGTTCGAGCCGATGCGCGCGAGCGTGGAGAGCTCCGTCCCGGTCATCTGGAACGCGCCGTCGCCGACGAGCACGAGCGGACGGCGGTCGGGTCGAGCGACCGCCGCGCCGAGCGCGGCGGGTACGCCGAAGCCCATCGTGGTGTAGTACGCGGAAGCCAAGAACTCCGTCCGTTCGTGAACACGGAGCTCGATAGCTGCGAACAGGCAGTCGCCCACGTCGCACACGACGACCATATCCGGCGTGAGGCCCTGGTTCAGCCGCCCGATCAGCCGGCCGACTTTCATTGGCTCGCCAGCTTTGGGGAATCCGGGCGCCTCTGGACCCGGGATCCCGGTCGGCAGCGGCCGTCCCTGCGATCCGCCCTTCTTGATCAGCAGCGGCACGAAGTCGCGCAGCTGCACGCGTGGATAGCGATGATGGCGGATCACGACCTCGCCCTGATTCGCGCGCACCATGAGCTTCGGATCGAGCCGGGCCGTGTAGACGCCGAGATCGACGTCGTTCAGCGCGACGCCGAGCAGCAGCAGCAGATCGGCGGCTTCGACACGCTCGCGCGCCGATTCCGGGCCCATCGCACCCTCGTAGATCCCGAGATAGGCGGGATGGCGCTCGCCGATCACCGATTTCCCCGTCAACGTCGCGGCGATCGGCAGGCGGAGGCGCTCGACGAGTTGGACGAGCGTATCCTGCAAGCCGCCGCGGTGGAGCTCGACGCCGGCGAGCAACACCGGCGACTTGGCGCAATCGAGGAGGCTCATGGTCTCGGCGACCGCTTCCTCGAGCGCGGCCGGATCGCTCGAGGAAGCGGGCGGCGGCTCGTCCGGCATCGGGTATCCGGCGAGCTCGACGACGTCGCGCGGTAGCTCGATGTAAACCGGCCGGCGATTGAGCTGCGCGGCGGCGAGCACGCGATCGATCTGGCGAAAGGCGATCGCCGGGTCGTCGAGCACGGCGGCCGCGCAGGTGATGCGATCGAAGATCTCGCGCTGGAACGTGAACGGTCCAAAGCGGTGGTGGATGAGGGGATCCTCGCGCTGCTCGCGCACGCCCGGAGCGCCGCTGATCACAACGACCGGAGACGACTCGGCGTGTGCGCCCGCGACCGCGTTGACGACGTTCAAAGCACCGACGCCATAAGTGACGGCGAGCGCGCCTAGCCCCCGGCATCGCGCGTACCCGTCGGCGGCGAACGCCGCCGTGTCCTCACGCGTCGTGCCGACGTGCTGGATCGGGCTCTTGACGATCTGGTCGTAGAACTTGAGGACGTAATCGCCGGGCACGCCGAAGACGTGGGCGACGCCGGCGGCGTAGAGCTTGGCGAGCAGATACTCGCCGATCGTCGGGACTGCGGGCATGGGTCAGCTTATCATCTTTCCTTCCAAGGGAGCGAGGCGCGGATCGACCTGTGCTCTCGAGGCGAAGCGAGCCGCTCGTTCGTCGTCTGCGCTTCAGAAGCCGTGCTTACGGAGAAATCCGAGCACACGCTCGGAGCAGAATCGAGCCGTCTCGGGTTCGCTGTGTGGGCTATGGCCTCCTGCGGGCACTCGTGCGAGCGTCGCGTGGTGGAGGTGGCGCGCCAGCGTTTCGGACTCGTGCGGCGGCGTGTGCGGGTCTTCTTCCCCGTAGAGCACGAGCGCCGGAGCACGGATCGCTTCGAGCTGACCCTCGTAGAAGTCGCCCCCGATTGCGTGGAACGCCAGCCATACCCGGCTGTGCATGGCGACGACCGTCCGCCAGCGAGCGTCGCCGTGATCGGCGCGCAAGCGCCGGATCGTGCTCTGCGAAAGTGAATCCGGCTCGGCTGCAAACTTCGCGAAAAAATCCTTCGACTTCGCGCGATAAAAATGGATCGCCTCGAGGACCAGGGCGGACACCCGCTCGGGGTGCCGGGCGGCGAAGAGCGCGGCGATGATGGCCCCGTCGCTGTGGCCCCAGAGGACCGCCCGGTCGATTGCGAGGGCGTCGAGAAAATGTCCGAGCTCGATCATGCCGTCGTGGTGATACCGGATCGGCAAGTCGTCGAGCGGCGTGGAGCGACCATAGCCGCGCCGATCCGGAAAGACCATTCGGTAGGAAGGGCCGAGCACCGCGACCGCATCGTCGAACGGCATGACGCCGCGGCCCCAGCCGCTGTGGAGACAAACCAGCGGCGGTCCGTGGCCCGTCTCCTCGTACCAGATCCGCGCGCCTGGGATCTCGACGAACGGCACGAGATCAGCGAGCTCCGCTCAAGACGCCATAGAGCCACTGGCCGACGACGCCCATCACGGGTGGAAGCAGCACACCGGGCACGAAGCGAGCGAGGGTCAGCGGCCATCCGAGGAGCGGTGCTTCGTACGTCAGCATGCGAATCGGGCTGACCAGCGTCTTCGCGGTCAGCAGGCTGATCAGCGGGCCCGGGGCGGCGCCTCGTTGGAAGAGGCTCGCGGCCACGGGGAACAGGAGGTAAGGGCCGCCGGGGATGAGCAGGCCCGCGCCCCACCCGACCAGGATCCCGCGCCCGGGGCGCTCGGCCCCGAGCCACTTCGAGAGCGTGGGTGCGGGAATCAGCACGTCCATCAGGCCGGCGAAGAGGAAGCCGAGCACGAGATCGAGCCAGACGCCGCGGACGAGCCTCACGCTCGCCTCCAAGCCGCGCAGCGGCAGCGCAGGGTCCTTCCAGAACGCGAAGCCGGTCGCGATCACCACCAGCCCGAGCAAGACCACCAGGCTCGCGTCCACCCGTCGCCTCATCGCTCTCTGTAGGTTCTCATCATGCGGTACTCGTAGGCGATCGTCCCGCCGGCCTCGGCGTCGGCCCGCGCAGCCTCGACGAGCGGGTGATCCGGCGAGAGCGAACAGACCGGGTCGGTTGCGGTCGGATCTCCGGTCAGGTGAAACGCCTGGCAGCGGCAGCCGCCGTAGTCGACCGCCCGCCGCTCGCAGCTCCGGCAGGGCTCACGCATCCAGTCTTCGCCGCGGAAGCGCCGGAAGCCCTCCGACTCGCGCCAGATCTCGCCGAGCGAGCGTTCGCGTACGTTGTCGAAACGCGCTCCGGGAAGGGTGTGCGCCGCGTGGCAAGGGAGCGCGAGCCCGTCCGGCGAGACGAGCACGAAGCGCCGGCCCCACCCGTCCATGCACGCCTTGGGGAAGGTCGTGTAGTAGTCCGGGGTTACGAACAGGACCTCCATCTTGCCCTTGAGCCGCTCGCGGGCCGCGGCCGCGATCGCTCTCGCGCGCTCGAGTTGGTCGCGGCGCGGCAGCAAGGCGGAGCGGTTGAGGAGCGCCCAGCCGAGATACTGCGCGTTGGCGAGCTCGAGACGGTCGGCGGCGAGGGACTCGGCGAGCGCGATGACCTCCGCGATCCGGTCGAGGTTCTGGCGGTGAAGGACGACGTTCAGAGTGAGCGGAAACCCGATCTCCTTGACGGCGCGCGCGATCTCTAACTTGCGCTCGAACGAGCGATGGCCGGCGATCGCATCGGAGGCTGCGGCGCTCACGTCCTGGATCGAGATCTGCACGTTGTCGAGGCCAGCTCCGCGCAGGTCCCGAAGGCGATCGCGCGAGAGCGGTACGCCGGCGGTGGCGAGGTTGGTGTAGAGGTCGAGCCGACGCGCGCCCTCGACCAGCTCGAGGAGGTCCTCCCGCAGACAAGGCTCGCCGCCGGTGAGCGACAGCTGCACGACGCCCAGGTCCTCCGCCTCGGAGAAGACGCGGAGCCAGGTCTCCGTGTCGAGCTCTCGACGGTGGCGCTCGAGCTCGAGCGGGTTGGAGCAGTACACGCAACGAAGCGGACAGCGGTAGGTGAGCTCGGCGATCAGCGTGTAGGGACGAGGCTCGCTTGGTAGGGTGCTGGATTGCCCTTGATCGCGACCAGCGGGAGCGATTCGTGAGGGACGCTCGGTCGGTAGGGTGCTGGATTGCCCTTGATCGCCACCATCGGGAGCGATCCGCGAGGCGCGCTCCTCGATGCTCACGGCACGGCCTCGACGACCAGGCATCGCTCCGCCATCGTGTTCAGAAACTCGAGCACCTCCCGCTCGACGGCTGCGCGGTCCTCGGTCGTGTACCTCTGGAGAAGCCGCTCGATGATTTCCGCCACCGTGTGCTCGCCGGTACAGAGGTGCACGACGTCGGCAGCGGTCGGCGACAGCTCCAAGCCCTTCTCGGGAAAGAGGATCATGGTGCGCTCGGTCTTACGATCGAAGCGTAGGCGCGCCTTGGCAGCGAGCCGCGGGCGGCTGACGAGCGACATCATGGCGATGGGTGCGAACCGCGATCGACGTAGGCATACTGCACGCAATCGAGTAGGTGCCAGAGGATCTCGGTCTTGCGCACCAGCGCCGCGACGCAACGCTCCTGAGCCTCGTGGCTCGTCGCGTGGGTCACGACGAACTCGATTGCTTCCTCCGAATCGCGCCGGGCGCGCGGCACGCGCGAGCGGAAGTATTCGAGGGTCTCGGGCTTCACCCAGGGGTAGTGCCTTTCCCAGGCGAGCACCCGGCTCGCGAGCAAGTCGGGCGCGAAGAACTCGGTGAGCGACGAGGCCACGGCCTCGACGAGCGAGCGGCTGCGCACCAGCTCGACGTACGCGTCGCACGCGAAGCGCACCCCCGGCAACACCCCGTTGCAGCTCCTTACATCCTCGCGGTCGAGGCCGACGCCGTCGGCGAGCCGCAGCCAGAGCTCGAGCCCGCCTTCGCCGTCGCGGTCGCCGTCGTGATCGCGGATTCGCCGCAGCCACGCTCGACGAAACGCCGGATCCTCCGACTTCGAGACGATGATCGCGTCTTTAATCGGGATTCGCGTCTGATAGTAGTAGCGGTTCCGTACCCACTCCTGGAGCTGGCGCCGCGTGAGCTTCCCTTCGTGCATGAGCACGTGGCAGGGGTGGCGATCGTGGTAGCGGCTCTCGCCCTCGCGGCGCAGCCACGCGATGAACTGGTCCCTCGGCAGCGGTCTGCGCGGTTCGCTCACAGGTCTATCTCCATTCCGTCTTCGGCGACCTCCCAGCCGGCGGCGCGAACCGCCTCGGCCTCCGCCGAGTCCTCGCGGAGGATCGGGTTCGTGTTGTTCACGTGGATGAACAACCGCCGTCGGGCTTGGAGCGATCGAAGCGCGGAGAGGCTTCCGCCGGCGCCTCCGATCGGCAGGTGCGCCATGTCCTCGGCGCGCTTACTGCCGAGGCCGAGGTCGACGAGCTCCGTGGCCGACCAGAACGTGCCGTCGAAGAACACGCAGTCCGCATCCTCGAGCGCGAGGTACACCTGCGCGGTGATCGCGGCGGTCCCCGAAACGTAGGCGAGCGTGCGGCCGGTGGCATCCTCGCGGACGCGCAGGCCGATGTTCTCTTCCGGATGCTTCGGCTCGATGCCCTCGAGGTGAACCGGCGGCTTCCCGGGCGCGGCGACCGCGCGGATCGACAGGCCGCTCTGACGCTCTCCGTCAAGCACGAGGCGCGCCTCGCCGTCGTCGCAACTCAGCCGGCGCCAGCGTACCTGGCCATCGAATCGCTCGAGCGTCCGGAAAAAAGCGTTGCGCTGCGAAACACCGCGCCAGACGGGCTCGGTCGCAAAGACCGTCAGCGGCTGCGATTCGCGAAGCAGCAGCAAGCCGAGGCAGTGGTCGAGATCGCCACTCGTCAGCACGATGCCGGCGATCGGAGAATGCCGGGGGCCCCGCGGGTGAAGCGCGGGGAAGCCCTCGATCTGGAGTCTGAGATCCGGCGACGCATTCAGCAGGTACCAGTTCTCGCCGTCAGCGCTGACGGCGAGGCATTCCTGGCTTCGCGGCTTGGCGTGAATCGTCGAGGCACGCAGCCCGCGGCAGTTCGGGCAACCGCAGTTCCACTGCGGAAACCCGCCACCCGCCGCAGACCCGAGGACCCGAATGCGCATCTCGTCCCGAAACATTACAGCCCTTCGTTCCGGAGCCTGGTCCGGAAGAAGGGCTGTCGAGTAGGGTGCAACGAGGAGAGCGGTCGGAACCGATCAGGATTCGACGCCGTTGAAATCGTCGCGCTGAAAATCGTCCTGATAGGAGTTGATCTCGCAGTCCATCTTGATCTCGACGAACTCGGGCTTTTCCCAGGTCATGCGGGGCATCCTAGAAGCCGGCTCTCGTGGTGTCAAGAACATCGGATGGAGTAACGTTCGAAGCCCATTTGATAGGCCGATTCGATTGACTTCCGCGCTGCCTCCGCGGAAGACTCGGCGCGCTTTCGTTCCGTTCCACGGGAGAGGATCCATGAAACGTCCTTCACGGGTAGTCGTCGGTCTTGGGGGGCTTTCGATCGCACTGCTACTCGGCCGCCAGAACCTCGGTGCGGACGAGGCGGGGATCCGGACGTCCCCGACCGCCGAGGAGATCCGAGCCGCCACGAGCCAGATCGACGACGAGCGATTGAAGCACCCGCAGACGGGTGAATGGATCACCTACAACGGCAGCCTGAATGAGCAACGTTACAGTCCGCTCGATCAGATCAACGACAAGAACGTCACGGGCCTCAAGCTCGTCTGGAGCTTCTCCACGAACTCGACCCGCGGGCTCGAGGCTACGCCGCTGGTGGTCGGCGGTGTGATGTACACGACTGCCCCGTGGAGCGTGGTCTTTGCGATCGACGCGCGCACCGGCAAGCAGATCTGGAGCTACGATCCGAAGGTTCCGAAGGAGTGGGGACAAAAGGCCTGCTGCGACGTCGTGAACCGGGGCGTCGCGGTCTACAAGGGCAAGGTTTACGTCGCCACGCTCGACGCGCGACTGGTGGCGCTCGACGCGGCGACCGGGAAGGTAGTGTGGGAGGAGCGAACGACCGAAAAGGACAAGCCGTACACGATCACCGGCGCTCCGCGCGTCGTCAACGGCCGCGTGGTGATCGGCAACGGCGGCTCCGAGTACGGTGTGCGCGGCTACGTCTCCGCCTACGATGCCGAGAGCGGGAAGCTCGTGTGGCGCACGTACACGGTCCCCGGCGATCCTGCCAAGCCGTTCGAATCCGAGGCGATCGAGGAGGCCGCGAAGACCTGGAAGGGCGCCGACAGATGGCTGAAGGAAGGCGCGGGTGGCACCTCGTGGGACGCGATCACGTACGATCCCGAGCTCAACCTCGTCTACTTCGGCACCGGCAACGGCGTCGCATGGGATCGCGATGAGCGGAGCCCCGGCGGCGGCGATAACCTGTATCTGAGCTCGATCCTCGCGGTGTTTGCCGACACCGGCAAGGTCAAGTGGCACTATCAGCTCGTCCCCGGCGACACCTGGGACTTCGACGCGTGCCAACAGCTCGTGCTCGCCGACCTCAAGATCGATGGCAAGGCCCGAAAAGTGCTGATGCAAGCGCCGAAGGAGGGCTTCTTCTACGTCATCGATCGCGAGAGCGGAACGCTGATCTCGGCGAAGCAGTACGCCGACAAAGTCACCTGGGCGAAAGCCATCGACATGAAGACCGGCCGTCCGATCGAGAATTCCGATCAGCGCTACGCAAGAGACGTCTCGCTGGTCGCGCCCTCCGCATTCGGCGCGCACAACTGGCACCCGATGTCGTTCAGCCCGAAGACGGGCCTCGTATACATCCCCGCGCAGGAGACGGGCGGCGCGTACGCGAAGGAGGAGAACCCCCAGATCAAGCCCGGGGCGTGGAATCTGGCGATCGACCTCAACCAATTCCGCTCGCTGAATCGCGAGAACGCGGGCGCGGGCCACCTGCTCGCGTGGGATCCCGTGAAGCAGAAGGCCGCGTGGCGGGTTCAGCACAATTACCTCTGGAACGGCGGCACCCTCGCCACAGCCGGCAACTTGGTCTTCCAGGGCACGTCCGACATGCGCTTCGCCGCCTACAGCGCCGACAAGGGAACGAAGCTCTGGGAGGTGCCGGTCGACAGCGGCATCATCGCCGGTCCGATGACCTACATGCTGGACGGCGTCCAGTACGTCACCGTGAACGCCGGCTGGGGCGGCGCCTTCGCACTGATCGGCGGTGACGCGGCGCGCGCCACCGGGTCGAGGCCGGGCGGCGCCGTGCTCACGTACGCTTTGGCGAGCCGTGTGCCTCCCACGGCCATGCCGCCCGTGGATCCCGAGGTCGCGAAGGGCGAGAGGCTCTACCACAGCTACTGCGCGGTCTGTCACGGTTCTGGCGCAGTCTCGGGGGGACTCGTGCCGGACCTCCGCCACTCGAGCGACGACGTGAAGAAGAACATGCCGCTGATCACCAAGAACGGCCTTCCCGGAACCGGCATGGCGCCCTTCGGCAAATGGGTGAGCGACGACGACGCGAATCTCATCCAGAAATACGTCCGCGCGCGCGCCGACAGCGAGACGCAGGGGAAGTGACGGACTCGCGCGGCCTCGAGGGGAGTTTCCAACGATTTCACTTTGGAAGCGCCCCCGATATGCCGGAGCTTCGTCAGAGCCCTCCGACAGGAATTTCTCGCGCTCGGCGAAATTGTGACGAGGCCATAGCGCATTCCGGTCGAGTGGCAACTGAATTTTTCCAAGGAACTATTCACTCACCGTTTCGGAAGACCAACAGGAAGGAATCCGACGGTGAGGGAATGCTTCTTGCGTCCGCGGCGGGATCATGTCGCAACAGACGACTTTGCGAGCGGGACTTCGCGCCGTCCCACGCATCTCGCTTTTCGTTCTCGGTCTTCTGATGGTCGCATCGGTCACTCGAGCACATGCCGATATCTGGACCACCGCCTACTACGCGGGCTGGATGCAGGATTACCTTCCGGCCTCGGAGATCGACTACTCGGCGGTGACGCACATCATCAGGCGGAGTCACTCGGGGAGGTATTTGCGAATCGCCGTGATCAACTGTTCGCGAGTGACGGGCTTGGTGAGAAATCCGCTACAGCCTTCGGCGAGGGAACGCTCGAGCTTCTCGTCGAACGCATGAGCGCTGAGCGCTAGAATCGGTGTCGGCGATTGGCTTCGCTCAGCCTCGAAGTGACGCATCGCGCGCGTCGCCTCGTAGCCGTCCAGCACGGGCATCTGCAGATCCATGATCACGAGGTCGTACGAGCTCGACTGGAACTTCAGCAGCGCCACCGCCCCGTTGTCCGCCATGTCGAGCTGATACGGCGTATGCTTGAGGTAGAAGCCGAGGAGGGCTCGATTGTCGTCGGAGTCGTCGACGAGAAGGATGCGGGAGGTCTTCCGGCCCTGTGGCGACGGCGGGGCGGTGACGACGGCGGGTGAGTCGTCGCGATTTGGCGACGGCGACGCCGTTTCCGCGAGGTGCGGCTCGAGATGCGCCGTAAAGTGGAATCGGCTGCCGCGGCCGGGCTCGCTCTCGACCCACAGCCGGCCCCCCATGAGCTCCACGAGTCGCTTCGCGATCCCTAGCCCGAGGCCCGTGCCACCGTACTGCAGGCTGATTGCGGGGTCGGCTTGCTCGAAGTTCTCGAAGACGGATGCGAGCCTTGCCGCCGGGATGCCGATGCCCGTATCGATCATCGTGAACAGGATCATGCCGGGCACGAGATCATTCTCGACGCGCGCCGTGACGCTCCCCTTTTCCGTGAACTTGATCGCGTTGCCGAGCAGGTTGAGCAAGATCTGCCGCAGGCGGTTCTGATCGCCGACGACGATCTGGGGTACCTCGGGGAGTATGACCGTCGTCAAATCGAGGCCCTTCTTCGCCGCGGGCGGTTGAAGCAGCTGAACGACGTCGTTCACCAGCTGGGGCAGATGGAAGGGTGCCTTCTGCAGCTCGATGCGGCCGGCCTCGATCTTCGACAGATCGAGGACGTCACCCACCAGCCCGAGCAGCACACCGCTCGCTCGACGCAGCATCTCGAGATACTGCCGCTGCTCGGCGTTGACCGAGCTATCCGAGAGCAGTTCGGTGATTCCGACGATCGTACTGAGCGGTGTACGGATCTCGTGGCTGAGGTTGGCGAGGAATTCGCTCTTCGCCCGATTCGCGGCCTCGGCCGCCAGCCGCGCGCGCCGCAGCTCATCGATCGCGCGTCGACGCTCGGTGACGTCACGGAAGCTCCACACCCAGCCGATGACGTTCCCGTCGAGCAGGTGAGGAATCGACGAACGCTCGTAGATGCGACCATCGAGGAGTTCGAGCAGGTCGTATCCCTGCTCCTCTTCGAGGCGCTCGTCGAGCCGGCGACGCAGCCGCTGCGGGTCGGCGACCTGCGGGAGCATGAAGGCGAGCAGCGCGTCGCCGTCCTTCGTGTTGAGGAGCGAGCGAGGAACGCTCCACATCTCGACGAACCGCCGATTGTAGTTGACGATGTTTCGTGCTCGGTCGACTACCACGATTCCGTCCGCGCTCGACTCGAGCGTGGCCTGCAGTAGCGAGAGAGAGTGCTTGAGCGCTCCCTCGGCGAGATTGCGCTGGATCGCATAGCGGATCGTCCGTGCCAGGAGCGGAGCGTCGAACTTGCCCTTGACGAGACAATCCTGCGCCCCCTTCTTGAGGGCGTCGAGCGCGACTTCTTTGTCGTCGACGCCGCTGAGCACGACGACCGGGACGAGCGGCGCGCTCTGGCGCAGCGTCGCGACCGTTTCGGTCCCCTGACTGTCGGGGAGTGAGAGATCGAGAAGAACCACGTCGACGGCGTCATTCGCCAACCGGGTGATCGCCGCGCGCAGATCGCTCGCCACCGCGAATCCGAAGCCCTCATGACAGGCGTCGCGCAGCGCCTCCTCGATCACGCGCGCGTCCGCTGGATCATCTTCGACGAGCAGGATCTGGCCCGGTAGCGACCTCATCGTGAGCCTCGCGGCGGGAACGAAACCAAGCTCAACCGGGGATCGAGAGTCGGCCCGACCTGAGGTCTGCTCGAGCTCACTGCTTGACCTCGGTCAATCGGGATTCGATAGTGCTCTTTCGTAGTTTCGTCCAGATTGGATGCACGACTTCGATTGTACCTGACCTGAGAAGCCGGACGGTCCTGCCATCGAAATCCTACAGGTCGGGTCGGAAGCTGTCTTCATCCCTTATGCAAGCATCGGTTGTGCCAATACACAATGCAGTAGAATGTCTGAAAAATCGGAAAATACCCCTTCGTCGTGCGGCGAAACGACTTGGAATCATTGGAATTTTGCGCTCGTAGCGCGGTGTGAAATCCTGGACTCATGGTCGGCGTTTCCCCTGTCCCCAATGCGTCGCGCCCGGCTCTCCCAAAAGAGGACGCAACGAGGAAACATGAAGAACCAGATCCGATCCTGCGTTTCGAGAGGCTATTCGCACAAGCGAAGCGACGCCGCGAGCCGCTTCCCGAAGCGATGGCGGTCGCGACCAGCACGCCAGACGGCCGCGCGTCGGCACGCTTCGTTCTAATGAAGCAGATCGATCGTCGCGGCTTTCTGTTCTTCACGGACGCGCGAAGCCCGAAGGGCGAGAACTTGCGGACGAACGCCTACGCCGCGGCCGTCTTCTACTGGCACCGGACGGGGAAGCAGGTGCGAATCGAGGGGCACGTAGAGCGGGCGTCCGCGGCCGAGGTAGATGCCTACTGGGAGACTCGTCCGAGATCGAGCCGAATCGCCGCTCTCGCCTCACGACAGAGCGCTCTGATCGCAAGCCGCCGTGAGTTGCTGACCAAGGTGGGACGTCTGAAGCGCACGCTTCGCGGTCGACCCGTGCCGCGGCCCAGGGCCTGGGTGGGCTTTCGCATCGTCGCCGAGCGTATCGAATTCTGGAGCCGGCGGCTCCATCGGTTGCATCACCGTGAGCTCTTCGTCCGCCGAGGGTCCCGTTGGGAGCAGCGCTTGCTACAGCCATGAGATCAGGGGCAGAGGCGTTGATGGATGTGCCGACCGAAGACCGAGCGCGTCCGACGGGAGCAATCCCCTAAGAGCGCGCGTCACAGATCGCTCGCGCTGGTCGCGATACAAACTGTGTGTGCGTCCCGTTGGTCGCGTGGCGCGTATTCCCTGTAGATACTACCACGCTAGCCCGGTAAGCGGTGGAGCGGCAGCTCGACGCGGAAGGCGGCGCCACGGGGCTCGCGACGACTGAACACGAGGTCGCCGCCGTGGGCGAGCGCGATCTGTTTCGACACCGCCAACCCGAGGCCCGACCCCTGCGCTTTGGTGGTCTCGAACAGACGGAACAACTGGACCGCGTCGGCGATCCCGCAGCCGTCGTCTTCGACCGAGATCCGCACCTTGTCCGGAGCGGCGACGCCCGCCACGATCTTCACCTCGCCGGGTCCCGGCTCGATCGCTTCGATCGCGTTCTTGACGAGATTGTCCATCACGCGGCGGAGCTTCCCTTCGTCCGCCTCGATCTCCTTCGGCGACTGAGTATCGTCGAGCCGCAGAGTTATTCGATGCGCGCTCGCCACCGGTCGCCAGGCGTCGAGCACTTGCCGAAGAAAGGGCGCGAGCTCGACCCGCTGCAGATCGAGACGCTGCTCGCGGGCGAAGCTCAGGAACTCTCGAATCAGCCCTTCGAGCCGACGCACCTCCGAGCCGAGGAGCTCGAGCGGCTTGACCACGTTGCCGAGCGGCTGGTCCGGGTCGCGACGCGCACGCTGCAAGACCAATTGCGCCTGCATCGACAAACCCGAAAGCGGATTTCCGAGGTCATGGGCGATCTTGGCGGTGATCGCTCCGATGTCGGCGAGGCGGCCCCGCTCCTGGGCGAGCTTTTGCAACTCGAATACCTGTGCCTCGGCCCGCCTTCGCTCGGTGACGTCGATGGCCATGCCGGCGAGGAAGCGCTGCCCGGCGGCGTCGGTGATCGGAAACTTGAATACCAACCACTCGCGCATCCCCTTGTCGGGTGTCGGCGCCCGCTCGACCACCTCGCTCGGTTTGTTCGACGAGAGTACCTCGAGGTCGTGGGCACGGAGCTCCGCGGCTACATCGTGCGGCCACAGATCGAAGTCGCTCTTGCCATAGACCGCTTCGAGCGACGTGCGGAACATGCGCTCGTAGGGCTTGTTCACGTAGACCATCCGTCCGGATTCATCCTTCATGAACGCGGCCGCCGGGCTGTTGTTCATGAATGCCTCGAAGCGTGCCTCGCTGGAACGAACCGCATCTTCGGAACGCTTACGCTCGATGAATTCGCCGATCTGTCGTCCGAGCGCCTCGAGCACGCGTACCAGGTCCCCACCGACCTCGCGGAGGGTACGGTCGAAGAAACAGATCACGCCGACGACTTCCCCGGCGATGTGAATCGGCGAAGCGAAGGCGGCGTGCATCTCGAGATTGCGGAGCAGGTCCCCACGCATCAGACCGTTCGCCTCATCGAGATTGGGAATCAGGAGCGCCTTCCCGTCCGCCCACACCGTTCCGACCAGACCCTCGCCCCGCGCGAACGACATCGTCTCCGCGGCCGCGGTGTATTCCGCGGCATCGAGCGCCGGGACGTGCCAGATCCCGTCGAGATGGAGCGTCTGCCTCTCGCTGTCGACGTACCAGAGCTCGCCGAGATCCCACCCCGCCGCTTCGCAGATCGCTCGCAGAAGCTCGTGAGTCGCGCCGGCGAGCGAGTCGGCGGTGGCGAGCGCGTGAGTCACGGCGTACTGCGCCGCGAGATGGCGCTCGGCGCGGCGCCGCTCGGTGATGTCCTGGCCGATCGAGAGGACGCTGGACGCGCTGCCCCGCGCATCGCTCAGCAACCGGGTGTGCCATTCGACCTCGCGACTCGGGCCCTCGCGGGTCAAGAGTGACGTGACGTAGCCTTTGGCTTCACCGTCGCAGAGCGCCTGGACGAAGATCTCCCGCGCTTGCTGCCGCTGCGACGGAGGCACGAACGTGGAGAACCAGCTCTTGCCCTTGGTCTCCGCCAGCGGAATTGCCGCAATCCGTTCCATGAACGGGTTGTAGAAGACGATCCGCCCTTCGAGGTCGCGCACCAGCACGATCGCGTCCGCCGCCTCGACGAGCCGCTCGGCGAAGTCGCGCTCGCGCCGCAGCTCTTCCTCCATCCGCTTTCGCTCGGTGACGTCGCGGAGGATGGCCGTGTAGATCACTCGGTCGGCGACCTGCGCTTCGGCAACGGACAGCTCGATCGGGAAAACCTCTCCGTTCTTGCGCCGCGCCTCGACGTAGCGGATTCGTCCGATTGCCTTGGCGACGCGGGTCTCACGGTAGTTCTCGAGATACTGGTCGTGCTCCTCCCGATAGGGAGAAGGCATCAACATGCGAACGTTCTGGCCGAGCACTTCCGACGCCGAATAGCCGAAGGTGTCCTCGGCGGCGCGGTTGAAGAGCGTAACGATGCCGCTCTGGTCGATGCTCACGATCGCGTCGCGAGCGGTGTCGAGCACGGCCTGCCAGCGCGCCTGGTCGAGCTGCAGTAAGGTGAGCGCGTCTCGCGCGCGCATCGATACTTCTTCGCTCACTGCTCCGATCGGCCTTCCTGGAGGCAGCTAGCGGACCGGCGCGCGGACAGTCAAGAGGCTCGCCTCTGCCGATGCGCCCCGAGGCTCCAGCGGGAAGCGAGCCGCTGCACGCGGCGCTCGCGCTTGTGTAGCACGGCCGCGAGCGATGCCGCTCCGCCCTCTGCATCCGAACGACCTGACTCGTTGCCCGACCGATCGATCGCCGACGGTCTTGCTCGTGACGATGAAACGGGGTCGGTTGCCGGCCGCAAGCTGAGGGCTCAGCGCGCTTTCACTGGTGGCGCCGTGTCGATGTGGAGCGACCCATTATCGTCGACGTCGTAGCCCGCTCGGGCCAGCGCGCGCCGCGCGGCCTGAATCGCCCGTGCACCCTCTCTGAGGGGAGCGACGGGCACCTCAGGCGCTGAGCGCACCCGCGCGAAAAGTGCGGCACTAGTATCTTCGTCCAGCCTCTCGCAGGCCTCGTAAGGACCTCCGACGGTGCGCTCCAGCCGCTCGTGCTCGGCCAAGACCGCACCGAGGGTACGGACGATTCCGGTGGACGGCGTCGCCGCCAGCAAAGCGGAGAGGGCTTGGTAGCCGCGACGGAGCCTGGCGACGGTCGCTGGGGAAACTCCGTGTACACGCTCCAGCGCGGGCAGCAGGATCTTCTCTTCCATGCCGATGTGTTTGAATAGTCCGGAACGGAAAGATTGGTAAGCGGGAACGTCAATCTCACCCGAATCGTCGGTGACGCGCTCGAGCAACCGGACGAGCCGCGCGTGGTCATCTAGTAGAAATTCGAAAAGCGGTCCGAACACTTGCCGAAATGAACCCTCTGGCCAGCCTACCGCAAGAACCCTGCCAGTGGGCAGCAGAAGGACTCTTCTCCCAAATCCAGCAATTTGCCGCCCGGCAGTCTCAGCTCCGAGAAAGAGCCTCCTATTGCTTCTCATTTTTCGGCACGGAAGAGTTCGCAACGCTCAGCCGTTATGGCAGGGTCCTTGCCTAGGAGCCCGTCCGGACTCCTAGCAGCCTGTCGGACTTGAAATGAGCGACTTTTTCACCGCCCCGATCCGACCTAAGAATCCGAGAGCGATCAAGCCCAGCACACGCCCTGGCCGGGGTTTGATCGAGGAGCGCGGGGGCGCGGTCCCGAGGCGTGGCTGCATTGGCGCCGCGATGCCTTCAAGCGGCCATTTGCAGCCGGTGCAGCCGTTTCATGTTCCACCCGATGCAGACCAGGGTCCACTCATGCTGCACGGCCTGCAGACCCCGGAGCAGGAACTGGCGGAACCCCAGCACGGACTTGATGATGCCGAAAGTTGGTTCCACCGTGCACTTGCGTTTTGCGTAGACCTGTCGTCCCTCAGCCGTGCGCAAACGATGTTTCATGCGATCGACCGCGCCGGCGTCGTCTGCCACCGCGGGCGGTTCACTCAGCCGCTGCGCCAGGGGCGGATAGTGCGCGTCGCGTCCGGCAGCGATGTACGGTTCCACTTTGTGAGCGTGACAGGCATCGACGTTGTCGGAACTGAAATATCCGTTGTCGGCGATCAGCGCTTCGGCTTTGCCGACCACGGCGGCCACAGCATCGAGATTCTCGAGAGCGGGCTGGAGTTCCTGCTTGTCGTTCGGGTTCTGGCTGACGTGCTGTGCCACGATCAACATCGTATCCACGTCCACGGCTGCCTGCGCGTTGTAGGCCTGCTCGAACCCGCGGCCCGAAGTCGGCATGATCCGCGAGTCTCCATCGGTCAGATTCACCTGATCCTTCGGCTGTGGCCCTGCCTGCGGCTGCGATGGCGCATGGCCTCCCGGCTTCTTGCCACTGCTCTTCTCCTTCGCCTCTCGCTCCGCCATCTTCTGTTCGTAGGCAGCCTTCTCCCGCGCATGGCGCTCGGCCGCGCGCGCCTCGATCTCGGCCTTCGCCCGTGCAATCGCTGCCAGGCGTTCTTCGCGCCGCTCCAATTCTTCCGGCACGCTCATCCCGTCGGGGAAATCGCTACGGTCGGCTTCTTCCGCCAACCGCATCAACTCCTCCACCTCGGCCCGCAGCTGCGCTTCGATCTTGCAAGCGCGCTCCCAGCTGAGCGCGCTGTGCTTGGAGGCGTTGGCGTGTACCTTTGTCCCGTCCAGGCTCACCTTCCCGACCTTCAGCACGCCCGTTTGCTGCGCAACTTGCAAAATCTGCACGAACAGCGCGCTCAACTCCTTGAGAAATCGCTTGCGGAAGTGAGCGATCGAATCGTGGTCGGGATGCTGGTTCGCGGCCAAATACCGAAACGCCACCGAGTCATACGTGGCCCGCTCCAGCTTGCGGCTGGAAAACACCCCGGTTGCATACCCGTAGAACAGCAGCGCGACCATCATCGCCGGATGAAAGGCGTCCGAACCTCGCCCCCGGTACGCTGTCGTCATGCTGCCCAGATCCAGCCGCTCCACGATCTCCACAACAAACCGCGCCAGATGATTCTCGGGCAGCCACTCTTGCACCGACGGCGGCATCAGGTACGCCGTGTCACGGTCCACGCTCACAAATCGTCCGCTCATCCTCTCCTCCACACCCACTCGAACCGCTTCGTCGTCGCGCAGTCCCATACCACGATTCCCCTACTCGAACCTACTGAAAGTCCGACAGGCTGCTAGATCGCTCTGATGCCGAACCAACGCATTGTTGCCTATTTCTCGATGGAAGTCGGGATAGATCCCGCAATCCCGACATATGCGGGCGGTCTTGGCGTGCTCGCAGCCGACACCATCCGGTCTGCCGCAGACCAGGAAGTGCCGATGGTCGCCGTGACCCTGCTCCATCGTAAGGGCTACTTTCGTCAGAAGCTCACACCCGACGGTTCGCAGAGCGAGGAGCCGGAGACGTGGGTCGTCACCGATCACCTCACCGAGCTTCCCGAGAGGATCGCCGTGACGATCGAAGGCCGGGAAGTCGCCGTGCGCGCGTGGCAACACGTGGTGACCGGTGTCAGCGGGTACACCGTACCAATCTACTTCCTCGACACCGATCTAGCCGAGAACGCCGCATTCGACCGCACGCTCACAGACGTTCTTTACGGCGGAGACGACCACTACCGCCTCTGCCAGGAGGTGGTGCTCGGGATCGGCGGCGTGCGGATGTTACGCGAGCTCGGTCACACCGCGCTCGCGCGCTTTCACATGAACGAGGGGCATTCGAGCCTGCTCGCGCTCGAGCTTCTCGACGAGGAAGCCAACCGCAAGGGGCGAACCGTGCTTCGCCACGAGGACGTGGAGGCGGTCCACGAAAAATGCATCTTCACGACGCACACGCCGGTCGAGACCGGCCACGATCAGTTTCCGATGACGCTCGTAGAGCAGGTCCTCGATCGCGACGAGATCCACGAGATGAAGGAGGTGTTCTGCTGCGAGGGCCGGCTGAACATGACGTTTCTCGGGTTCAACCTCAGCCACTACATCAACGGCGTCGCCAAGAAGCACCGCGAGGTGTCGCAGCGGTTATTCACACACTACAAGATCGACGCGATCACCAACGGAATCCACGTCGCGACCTGGGTCGCGCCGCCGATCGCCGCGCTCTTCGATCGCCACATCGCCGATTGGCGAGCCGACAACTACAGCCTCCGCTATTCGGTATCGCTACCGCGCGAGGAAGTGCTCGAGGCCCATGCGGCGACCAAACGCGACCTCGTCGATTGGTTGAATCGCGAGCATGGAGCGGGCTTCGATCCCGAAGTGTTCACGATCGGCTTTGCTCGCAGAGCCACCGGTTACAAGCGAGCCGATCTCTTGTTCGCCGACGTCGAGCGACTCGAGGCGATCGCCCGCGACAGCGGTCGCTTGCAGGTCGTTTTCGCCGGGAAGGCGCATCCCCGCGACTGGAGCGGAAAGGAAGCGATCAAGCGGATCTTCGCGGCCCGTCGGCGACTGGCTCGAGAGATCCCGGTCATCTACGTCGAGAACTACGATCTCTCGATCGCCAAGCGCCTGGTCGCTGGTGTCGACGTCTGGCTGAATACCCCCGAGCCACCGCTCGAGGCTTCGGGTACGAGCGGCATGAAGGCGGCCGTCAACGCCGTGCCGAGCTTGAGCATCCTCGATGGCTGGTGGATCGAGGGGCACGTCGAAGGGGTCACGGGGTGGGCGATCGGTGAAGCACGCGCTAACTCTGATGACGGCAGCTGGGGCAAGGATGCCGCGTCGCTCTATGACAAGCTCGGCGGCGTGATCCTTCCCTTGTTCTACGGCGAGCGCAATTCGTTCGCGAACGTCATGATCCGCTCGATCGCGTTCAACGGGTCGTTCTTCAATACGCAACGGATGATTCAGCAGTACGTCGTCAAGGCGTATTTCGAGTAGCTCACGTGCCGACGTCGGGAACGGCAATCTCCAACGACGCAGCTCCGCCATCATCTTCGCCGAGGGAGTACTTCAGTCGCGAGCCCGCCGCGTTGCGCCCTCTGGATGATTTCGCTTTGTGGTTCTCGGGCGCGAGAATGCAGTCGGCGAATGATTCCCAGAAATGGCAATGCAGCTACTTTTCCTGGATGCTCTCCAGGTAAGCGGCCAGCGCGCTGATCTCTGCGCGAGCTCCTCCAGATCCGTCCTTCCAGCGAAAGAGCCGGCCCCACACCGGCATCCGGCGGGATCCATGGGAAGGGACGTCGGTCTCTCCATCGATGAAATCGATCACCCAGCGCGTCGGGAACTCGCCGCCGTGTGTCTTTCGAATCAGCGTCAAGTCCGGCGGCTGCTTCTTGAGCGACGCCGCAGCCGGACCTCGTCCGTGCGCATCGATGCCGTGACAGGTTGCGCAATACGTCTCGAATAGCTCCTTACCCCAAGCCGCCGGTGCCTTCCGTGTGTCACCCGGTTGCGTGGTGCCGCCCGTGCCCAGCAGAACCAGCGACAGAGCGGCAAGCCATGGAAGCTGGATGCGCCCAGACATCTTGGAGGTTCACCACCAACCCACGCGAACCTCCTAGCTCACGCGTGCGGGTAGCGGATTTGATTGCGGCCCGCGCGCCGGTAATTCCTCGACGAGGCTCGCACAAGCATCGAGCAGATCGCTACGGGTGAGAATGCCGACGATCTTCCCTTTTTCAATGACCGGAACGGCCCCGATGCGTTCGCGCCGGATCAGTCGGGCCGCATGGTCGATGGTGCCATCCGGCGCTGCGGTGAGAACGTTTCGGGTCATCACGTCTTCGACATACACCTCGCCCGGCCCGGCGGAGGGGCGGCGCCGGCCTCTCCTGCGGCGTCCCGCGATGTTCAGGACCGACGGAAACGCGTCACGCAAGTCTCGGTCGGTCACGATGCCGACGAGTCGGCTTCGAACGACGACGGGCAGCTGGTTGATCCGATTCTTCTCCATGATCTCGCGGGCATGAAGGATCGTGTCACGCGGCTTGATGCTCACGATCGGGCTCGTCATCCATTCTCGGATTCGAATCATACGAATTTGTCCCCTTCCCGACGCTGAGAGCAATTGCCATGCCTGGGTCGACTTTCCCGTCCGGTTGCTCGTGCTACTATTGTCGGTGAACGTTCCGCCGATGAGATCGCGCATGTACGCTCCCGTAGTCTTCGTCTGAGGCGCGGCGGTAACGAAGATATCCGAGTGGCCCGACCCGAAAGAAGGCTTGATGTCGAGCGCTCCGCCGAAGGCCCAACGTCGCGGCGTCTTCGGCGCCGGACCCTTGCGCCGCCGCGACGCACCACGGGCAAGGAGCGCCGCTGGCTGCACCCGTATTGGGGGCCGTTCAAGTGGGCGGAGCGAAGCGTCGACCGCTTCGCAGCGCGGCACGTCTATCCCCACCTGCTCGGTATCTGGCACACCTACTGCTGGATTCTCGAACGCCGCTTCGAGGTCGCCGAAGCGACGATCGAGCCGCCTCTATGGCCGAGCGACGCGGCGGATTTGCGTGTCCTCCTCCTGAGCGACATCCATGCCGGCGCGTTCCTCAAGCCTGAGGTGTTGGCCTCGCTCCTCGAGGCGCTCATAGACCTCGATCCCGACCTCGTCGCGGTCGCCGGTGACATCGTCGAGGGTAAGACGGAAGATCTGGACGGATTCCTTCCTGCGCTCTCGCTACTCGCCCGAGCTCCCCTCGGTGCCTGGTATTGTCACGGGAACCACGACTACTACACGTTCGATCCCGAGCGGATCCGCGCAGAGCTTGGCTCGATCGGCATTCGCACCCTCCGCAACGAGTCGGTCGTCCTCGGCCACCGCGGGGCGTGCGTGGTGGTCGGCGGCATCGACGATCGAGTCCTCGGCGCTCCCGACTGGGAGCAGCTCACCGCCGTGAACGGCCCGCCCCATCTCCTGCTCGCGCACAACCCCGACGACTTCTACGAGGCCGAGCGTCGCCGGGTAGCGCTGGTGCTTTCCGGCCACACGCACGGCGGGCAGATCCGCTTCCCAAAGGGACCGCCTCTCGTCCGGCACAGCAAGTTCTGCCTGGACGAGGGTCTTTACGTGCACGGAGAGACCCTGCTCGCGGTTTCACGCGGGCTCGGCGCCGTGGGGCTGCCGTGGCGCATCGGCGCCCATCCGGAGGCAATGCTGCTCCGCGTGCGCGCACCACGCCGTCCGGCTGGCACGCCGCAGCCGTGAAGCAGAGGCGCGGGTCCAGGCGCGTTCTCGAAAGTCTGACATTCAGAGCCCGAAGGCAGTACTAGCTAGCCTCGATCGGGCACGCGCTCGAGGTCGGCAATCCACACGCTCGCGACGCCGTCCGAGGGCGCGCGCCAATCGCCGCGCGGCGATAGCGAGCCGCCCGATCCGACCTTGGGGCCGTTCGGGAGTGCGCTCCGCTTGAATTGGCTCGTCTCGAAGAAGCGCTCGAGGAAGACACGCAGCCACTTCCTGATCACCGCGAGCGGTACTCGTCCTTCCATGCACTCCACGCCAGGAAGGCAACTTTTGCGGGCGCATAGCCGAAGCGCAGGACGTAGTACAGGGTGAAATCCTGGAGCGCGTACGGGCCGATCATCGATTCGCTGAGCTGTCCCGGTTGGCGCGGGCTCTTGCCGGGTACCAGCTCGGGGCTGATCTCGGTGGCGAGGACTTGCGCGAGCGTTTGCGCTGGCCGCGCGAATCGAACTGGCCCGAGCCCGCCACCCATTCGACCAAATACTCGCATGAGCGTCTTCGGCACGCTCGCGTTGACCGCGTAGTGCGACATGTGGTCGCCCACGCCATAGGTGCACCAGCCGAGCGCGAGCTCGGAGAGATCGCCCGTACCGACGACGAGCGCGCCGTGTCGGTTGGCGAGGCGGAAGAGGTGGCTGGTTCGCTCGCCGGCCTGGACGTTCTCGAACGTGAGATCGTAGACTTTCTGCCCCTGCGCGTACGGATGACCGCAGATCCTTCGAGCATCTGCGGCACGAGGGCCGGATGTCGATCTCCTCTGCGGTCGCGCCGATTGCCCGCATCAGCTGCCAAGCCTGCCGCTTGGTGCGTGCGCTCGGGTCGCGAAGCCGGGCAGCGTGTAGGCGAGGATGTTCTTGCCGCGGCAGCGAGAGCTCGTCCATCGCGCGCGCGCAGACGAGCAGCGCCTGCGTCGAATCGAGTCCCCCGGAAACGCCGATCACGAGCTTCTTCGTTCCGGTCGCGCGCATACGGGTGACGAGGCCCTGCACCTGGATCCGGTACACTTCCTCGCAGCGCGCGTCGCGGGTCGCCGGATCCGCCGGCACGTAGGGGAAGCGAGCCACTCGGCGCCCGAGAGCGAGCCGACCGCCCGGCAGCCCGAGCGAGACGTCGATCGTCCGAAACCGTCTGACCTCTGCCGCGTGTCGGCGCGCCGACTCGCCGAAGGAGTTCTGCCGCATGCGGTCGGCGACGAGCCGGTCGAGGTCCACGTCGGCGACGGTGAGCTGAGGATCGTTGGAGAAGCGACGCGACTCGGCGAGCAGCGTCCCGTTCTCCCAGACCATCGCGTGTCCGTCCCAGGCGAGGTCGGTGGTGGATTCACCGGGGCCAGCCGCGCTGTAGAGATACGCCGCGATGCAGCGCGCCGACTGGTTGGCGGCGAGCTCGCGGCGATACTCGTGCTTTGCCGACGACGACGTTGGAGGCCGAAAGGTTGGCGATCACCGTGGCACCGGCGAGCGCGGCGAAAGACGAGGGCGGCGCCGGCACCCACAGGTCCTCGCAGATCTCCACGGAGAGCACGAGCTTCGGCTGCTCGGCGAAGCCGGAAGAGCAGATCCGTGCCGAACGGGCGCGGTCTGCCCGGCGATCGTCGACTCTCCTCGCGCGGGAGACGCAGCCGGGCGTGAACTGGCGCAGCTCGTAGAACTCGCGGTAGTTCGGCAGGTACTGCTTCGGCACGACGCCGAGCAGCCGTCCCCCGGCAGACGAGCGCCGCGCAGTTGTAGAGCAGTCCGTCCACGACACCGGCAGTCCGACCAGCGCGGCGATCGGCAGGTCGCGCGTGTGCGCGAGCAGCAGCGCGAGCGCACTCTTCTGCACGCGCGCAGCAGCGCCTGCTGGTGAAAGAGATCCTCGCAGCTGTAGGCGGAGAGCCCGAGCTCCGGGAAGACGCAAACGATCGCCCTCTTCCGTGCCGCCTCGCGGATCAGAGCGACGGTTCCTTCGACGTTGAACCCGGGGTCGCCGACGCGTACCGGCGGCGTCGCTACCGCCACGCGCACGAACCCATGAGTGTACAGGCTGAAGAAGCTCGATGGATCTCGGATGGGTCGAGTCGCTCTTGCCACAGGGGCCATCGCCGATCGGGAAACTGCGGCGAAATCAGCACTCTCCACGAAAGCATGCGTGGATTCAACGGCTCCCGTTCATTTCATGGCGGCGTCCCCTCCCAAGGAGTGAGCCGAGCTCCTAAGCGGCCGTCATGCCGCGATGTCCGCCACTTGCGGCCTCACCAGCCGCTTGTAGTCCGAGTACTTCATGCGGACGCTTTCCGTATGAGTGCCTGCCTGGAAGGCGATGTTGGTATCGTCCTCGAGCGTGCGGTCGACGATCACCGGGAGGCCGAACAGGTTGCCGAAGGGCGGCATGGCGCCTGTCTCGCACTGCGGGAACATGCGTTCGAACTCGTCTTCGGATGCGAGACGAGCTTCCTTCTGGTGCACAGCGGCCGCGAACTTGGAGAGATCGACTTTCTTCGGCGCCGGTAGCACCGCCATGAAGAAGCCGCTCGGCGCCTTGACGATGGCAACCTTCGCGTGCTCCCGGCCCGGCACGTGCTCGGCAGCTGCGAGCTCCTGCGCCGTAAAGGCGAGCCGATGCTCGATCGATTCGTACGCGACGCCACTCGTGTCGAGGAACTGCTTCAGTTTGCCAATCATTGGCCGTACCTCCTCATTCTCCAAGGCGTGCAAGCAAGGACCATACAACCGCGATCGACCGATCCTCGAGTCGCGGATTTTCATGACTGCGAACGCAGGACCCCCAACTTCTCGAAAATGGGATGAATCCGGCCATCGAGAACGGCCGTGCCTGCGATTTTTCGCCTTTGACGACCTGGCAAGCCGATTGCGTTGGAAGGCTGGAGAAGAGAAATCGGGGAGGTCAAAAATGGCGATTCAGATTTCGGGAACGTGGTACAATCAGCACGGCTCCGAGCTTCGTATCCAAGTCGACGGCGAAGGACGGATTGATGGGACCTTTCGGAGCGGGGTTGGATTTCCCGAAGCTGAGGAGACCTTTCCCGTAACCGGGTTTGCGGAAGGTGATCTATTCGGATTCACGGTCAGCTTCGGAAAATACGATTCGGTGACCTCATGGACGGGCCATTCTGGCATCGAGGGCGGCGACGAGGTTCTTTCCAGCCTGTGGCACATGAGCGTCGGGCTGCTGCCCGCAAGCGCCGGCGAGGGTCAGCTTTGGAAGGGTGTCTGGGCCGGAGCCGACGTCTTTCTCCGCGAGCGGAGCAAGCAGCGCGGCTCGCGAATGGCCCCGTCGCATCCGACGACCGCACCAAGGGCCGACTGAAGGGGATCCGGGAGACATGCGACAGCCGCCGCGGCCGCCGGGCGAGCCGCTCTTCAGCGCCATGCAGCTGGGGCTCGCGCTCCTTCAGGGGCTCGTGGCCCTCGGAGCGATTGCGCTTCTCTACCGGTTCACTCTCCTGAGCGGATTCGACGACAAGCACGGCGAGAGCGACCGCGTTCGCGGCGCTCGTCATCGGCAACTGTGGATTGATCCTTTCGAACCGTTCCCAGAGCCGGAGCCTGCTTGCGACGCTGCGGGTTCGAAATCCCGTAGTTTGGTGGTTGGTGGCGGGGGCCCTCGCCAGGTTGGGGCTATCCATCTACGCGCCCGCGCTACGCGGCGTCTTTCTCTTCGCACCACTCTCGTGGAGCGACTGGCTGATGGCCACTCTGGCTGGTTCGGCAGGCGCCATCTCCTTTGACGTCGCAAAGCTCTCTGCACACCGCTTCAACCGCCTGCCCTCTGATTCGCCGGGCTGACGATCGCGGCGCGCTCGAGCTACTTTTCCTGGATCGATATGATGTAGTCGGCGAGGAGCTGCGACTGAAGCAAGCCGGTGTACTCGCGATAGGGGCGAGTCTTCAGCTCCTCGTCGAATACGGCGCCCCACACGGGCATGTCCCGCGGACCGTGCTCCTTTACCGAGCGGCGCCCGTCGATGAAGGAGAGGAGCTGCCGCTCGTCGAGCTTCCCGCCGCTCTGCTTGGCGAGCTGCGTGAGATCGGATGGCCTGCGCTTGAGGGTCTCGGCGAGCGGCCCGTCTCCGCGCCCTTGGAGGCCGTGACACGAAGCGCAATAGCGGTGGTAGAGGGCCTCGCCGCCCGGTGAGACCGGTTCCCTCGCGCACTGGCAGAGCGCGAACAAGACGAAGCTTGCGAGCGAGAGCGACGACGCTAGCCGCAAATCACGGAGCATCGGTACGCGGGCAGTCCCTTCGCCGGCGACTCGGATTCACCGGGCGCGATTCTGAAAAGGCGCCGGTTCGCGCGCGACGCTATTTCTTGCTCTCGACCTGGACGGACACCTTCTTCGGCGCGAGCTCCTTGGGAATCGGCATGGTGATCTCGAGAACACCCTTCTCGTAATTCGCCTTGATATTGTCGGCATCGACTTTTCCCGGGAGCCGCAGGCTGCGCTCGAAGCTGCCGTACGCGATCTCCTCGTGGGCGTACTCCCCTTCCTTCTTTTCCTCCTTGTGCTTGCGCTCGCCCTTCACGGTAAGCACGTCGCCGGTCACGCTGATGTCTACCTCTTTTGGATCGACTCCGGGAAGGTCCATGCGCACTACGAGGTTGCCGTCCTTCACGACGCTCTCGATGGCCGGTTGACCTTTCCCCGCGAACGCCGTTCCCTCGAAGGGTGTTCTGCCCATGAATCGGGTGAAGAGGTTATCGAGGTTGCGGTGCCATTCTTCGAGCTCGCGAAACGGCTGCCATTCCTGCTCTTCGCGACGCCTCCAGGGGATTAGGGAACGCATTTTTTCTACCTCCTTGCCGAGCCTGTTGATCGAAACATCTACGACGGGGTGATTTGCAATCCCTGGACCACGGAGCCAGTACAGTTGCGAGCACGCCAGCCGCAGGATTGTGTTCTCAAATACGAGAGCCACAGGCGCGCCGACTACCCAAAAATCGGAAAACCGAGCGCGCTGATCGAGTCGGGATCCCCGGCTTCACGTGCTTCCGTTCAGTACCGTTCAGGCCGAGTCGCGCCCTCGCTCGAGGGGCCCTATTCCCGGCCGATAGATCTCTTCACGAGTGAATGGAACCGCCGCGACGTTGGCCGCCGGCTTGTGCGCGACGACTTGGTAGAGGCCGATCGAGCCCTCTGCGAAATAGACCGAGGAGGCCGCCAGGTAGAGGCGCCAGATGCGATAGGTCTTTTCCGGGACGAGCTGTAACGCTTGATTCCGGTGCCGCTCCAGTCTTTCCGTCCAGTGGCGGCACGTCCGTGAGTAGTGTTCGCGTAGTTGTTCGACGTCGCGGATCTCCCAATTCACATCTTCCATCACCGAGAGGATCTTGCTCACGTGGGTGAGCTCGCCGTTCGGGAACACGTAGCGGGTGATGAAGTCCCATTGCGGCGTCCATTTCCAGTGGCGCTCGTGAGTGATGCCGTGGTTCAGGAACGCACCGCCCGGCTTCAGCAGCTCGCGCACTTGGGAGAAATACGCGGGGTAGTTGGCGATTCCCACGTGTTCGATGATTCCTACCGCGGCGATCTTGTCGTAGAGATTCTCGCCATGGACATCCCGGTAGTCGCGGCAGTCGACTCGACAGACCTTCTCGAGGCCGCGCTCGCGGATGCGGTCTCGCGCATAAGAAGCTTGCGAGGGGCTGAGTGTCACACCGTGCGCTTCGACCCCGTAGTGCTCGGCGGCCCATAGGACGAGACTGCCCCAACCGCAGCCGATATCGAGCAGCCGCTCGCCGGGCTGAAGGTGAAGCTTGCGACAGACGAGATCGAGCTTGTCACGTTGCGCCTCGTCCAAACTACCATCCGGCCGACGGTAGTAGGCGCAGGTATAGACCATGGTAGGGCCGAGAAAGAGCTCGTAGAACTCGTTGGAGACGTCGTAGTGGTATTGGATCGCCTTGCGATCGCGCTCGATCTCCTTCTCTCGACCGTTCTTCATCGCCGCGAACATCGCTCGTCCCTCCTACGCTCACCTCATTCCGAATGCTCCTTCGAAAACCAGGCGCCTTCGTAGCCAGGCATTGCGGCAAATCAATGCGCCGAGAAAGAGGACCCAGCGGTGCGGGAGAAGCTCGGCGAGCCGCGCAGCCAAGCC
The DNA here is from genome assembly GCA_963712515.1 of uncultured delta proteobacterium. Taxonomy (GTDB): domain Bacteria; phylum Desulfobacterota; class Binatia; order JACPRU01; family JACPRU01; genus CAVQIG01. The sequence goes on along the minus strand of CAVQIG010000027.1, from coordinate 226,568 downwards.
CGGATCACCGGCTCCGAAGCGGGCATCGATAGCCGCGCGATACTCGCTCGCGACCTCCTCTTCGTCTCTGCCGCCGAGCCGTTGCAACACATGCGCGGCGGCAAGATTTCCGCTCGTCACGGCCGGCGCAATCCCTTCGCCCGACACGTCCCGAGCGAGCCCGGCGGCGTCTCCGATCAGGAAGAACCCGGGGCCCGCGACTCGTCGTGGCGCCGCGGTCCGAAGGGAATAGGCGTGGCCGCGAAACGGCTCGAGCTCGAGCCGGCGCGGCAACCGGCCGCTCGCGACCAGCCGCTCCACGAAGGCCTCGGTCCGCCGGTGAAGGCCGCGCCCATCGTCGATCGCCCCGATGCCCACATTGAGAAAATCACCCTTCGACAAGTACCAGCCGTAGCCGCGTAGATCGGGCTCTGGAAAAAGCTCGGGAATGCCGGGGCGGGGGGCGATGGCGGAAAGATGGACCCGGCCGATGCGCGTCTCGCTTTCCTGCGTCACGACCACCGTTTCGCGCTCGGGAATCTCCCCGAATGCGCGCGCGACGGGACAGTGGTGACCGCCGGCGCCGATCAGCAGGGGCGCGGCGAATTCACCCTGCGGCGTCTCGACGGCGAAGCGGCCGGCACCGCGCTTCAGGCGTAAGACCCGCGCGCCGTCGATCACCTCTGCGCCCGCGCCGCGTGCGCGCTCGAGCAAGAAATGATCGAACTCGCGCCGTACGATGCCGAAGCTCACGGGGTGGTCCCAGGCCGTTTCCAACGCCGGGCCATCGAGCTCGAGCGTCGCGCGCGTGAAGGGCTGGATCGTCAAGGGATAGCTCGCGGGATCGAGTCCGAGCTCTGCCCACACCCCACGCGTCACCCACCCTGCGCAGAGCTTCACACGCGGGAAGCGGGAGCCATCGACGACGAGGGCGCGCACACCGGACTGAGCGAGCCGCCATGCGGCGGTGCTGCCGCCAGGCCCGCCTCCAACGATGATCACATCGTGCATACGGAGGAGCGCCCTCTAGACTTTGCCGAGTTCGCGCAGGATCGCCAGACGGTCGCCGAGGCCGAGGTGAATGGCTTCGATCTGGTTGGCAAGCCGCATCGCGACGAAGAAGTCCCCCTCGACGTCGAGATCACCTTCGGTGTACGCGACTGCGAAGCGCAGCGTATTTGGCCGCAATACGAGAGCCCGGAAAGCTTCCCGGCGCCGGAATACGAGCGTGAATGGTTCGCCGCTTCGGTCCTAGGTGGACGCGGCTCCCATCCCAGAGGCGAACCGCGAAGCCGAACGGCACCTTTCCGAAGATGCGGTGCAGAATCGCATCGGCAGCTTCTGCGGATCCTATCTTCTCCGCAATTTTCATCGGCTCGAAAGGGTCGCTCCGTTTTCTAACACGGAGGTCATCATTCTGTGGCGTGTCGTTGCCATCCTCGAGCGACCGATACCTCGCCGGTCGAGGCGACGATCTTCATGGAAGCAAGAATTGAGCAAATAATTCTGGAAGTACCGAATATTGACACTGGACCGCCGAATATTTGACGTCCACAAATTGAGAATTGGAGATATCTCAATAAAGCCAAATACTTAGTATTTCGCCGATGCATGGCATGACTTTTGTTCGATGGATTTTACTTCAGGTCTATCGAATGAAAGCAAACGCCCGTGCAATCGTGCTTCTCCTAGCCACGATTCAATTCTTCCCCGCCAAAGCTCCTGCGTACACTTCAACGGTCTCGGTCGCGACGCCTCAAGTGCAGCGTCCTGCGCATTCCGTTCAATTGCCGATGCAGCTCCGCACCCCGGCAGAGATGGACCGGACGGATGCGGCTCCTTTGAGCCACGCGTGGGCAGGCATGACTCCGTTTCGTCCGACCGTCAACACCGACGAGCTCGCGGCGCTCAAGACCGCGGCGGCGTCGCAGCCTCTTGGTCGTCGCGGAGCGGCGGCGTCGACCGTACTGTCCAGTAGCGGAGCGATGAAATTTGGTAGCGCATTGGCGATGCCCATGGTCGCAGCCACGACCAGTGCGCCAGTCATCAAGGGCATAAACATGAGCGGGCTCAGTCAAGGGGGCGGCATCTGGATACCGCCCGATACGCACGGCGCGGCTGGCGCGACTCAGTTCGTCGAGGTCGTCAATCAGAAATTGGCGGTCTACAGCAAAACAACCCCACCCAAGCTGCTGAAGAGCATCCCGCTCGCGAGCTTTTTTGGTTACACTGCGCCGTCTCCTGGTCTCTTCGCTCCCCGAGTCATCTATGATCGTACGTGGAAGCGCTGGATCGTCATGGCGAATGCGCTCCATGAGTCAGTCGGGGTGCAAAAGTTGCTCATCGCCGTGTCGAAGAACTCGGATGCAACGGGCGCATTCTACGTCGTCCGCGACTTCAACACGGATGTTTCCCAAAGCGGCGAGTTCAACGATTTTCCCCAACTCGGCATTGATCAAGATGCCGTCATCGTGACGACCAACGTCTTCAGCGACGAGTCGCTCGATTCCCCATACGTCAGGAGTCAGGTCATCACGTTCGCGAAGGCCCAAGCCTACAATGGGTTGGCGCTCGAGGCTCAGTTCATCGACGCGGGGCAATCGGGAACGCTGGCTCCGCCGATCGTACTGGATGCAAATCCCAATACCTTCCTCATCGCGGCTGCCCCCGTTGACTACCCGAATGGGACCTCGCTGCGACTCTTCACGCTCACCAACTCGAGCCGGGGCTCCGCGGCGTCGCTTGCGGGACCCGTATCGGTGCCTCTCGCCGCGGCTTACGGGATGCCCGTGGACGCGCAACAGTTCGGTACGACTGACACCCTACTCACCGGCGATGCGCGCTTCGGAAACGTGAGCACCCAGGTGGGCGATGCGCTCTGGCAAACGCATACGGTCGAAAATGGGAACGGGTTGCCGACGCCAGTGTGGTACAAGATCAATACGGAGACGCATACCCTCACCGAGAGCGGCGTCTTCTACTCGACCGCGACGTCATTCGACTTCAACGCATCGATCGTCGCCAACCAGGAAGGGGACATGTTCGCCACGTGGTCGTCGACCGATCCAAGTCCCGACCCGGGGTTCCCCGTCGCGAACGCACAGGTACGCTTTTCCGGCAGGACCGTTGGCGATCCCGAGACTGATCTTTCTCCGGGTACGGCGCTCTTTACGAGCTCGCCGTTCTACGATCCCGACCCCGCTTTCTACGGTCCTCCTCCCTGGCCGTGGGGCAGCTACTCAGCCATCACGATCGACCCTGCGAACGACATGCAGGCGTGGCTCGTCAACGAAAAGATCACCTCGACGAGCCGTTGGGGCTCGCAGATCGGTCGGGTCGCCTTTCCGTCTCAGTAGCGGACCGGACGCTCGCTCGCCACGCCGCGACTCGAAAGCTATGGTCGGCTTTTCGTGGTTGGCGCGGCCCTGAGGACGCGCTTCGTGATTGCCCCGACACGATGCTCCTCGAAATGTGTCAGGTGCTCTACTGCTTCGGTCCCGCGTATGCGGCTGACGTGGCGCCCGTATTGGTTCGCGGCATGTTCGAGCCGCTCGCCAAGCCGCTCGACGCCGGCCGCACTTTTCGCGGCCGAGCGGTCTTGGGCAGCCACAAGACGTGGCGAGGCCTCGTCTTCGGAGTCGTCGCGGGGACCATCGTGTTCCAACTCCAAGGCCTCCTCCACGAGCTTGGGTGGCTGCGCGAGCTTTCGCTGATCGATTATCACCGGCAACCGGTGCTGCCGGGTCTGCTGATGGGGTTCGGGGCCATCGCCGGCGACTCCGTCAAGTCGTTCTTCAAGCGACAGCTAGGCATCCCTCCTGGCTCGAGCTGGCTCGTGTTCGATCAGCTCGATTTCTTCTTCGGCGCGTCGCTGCTTCTGTCGATGGCGCAGCCCCTGCCGCTCGTACCGTGGGTAGCCGTGCTGCCGATCGTATTCATTTGCGACGTGGTCGTCGCCGCGCTCGCTTACGCGTGCGGGTTGAAGGACGCTTGGATTTGACGCTTCCCTAAGCGACGCGTCGCCTGCTACCCGCCTCGAGCCAAAGAGTCTTCAGATCTCTCGGAAGCTGGCTGAATATGTCCCAGGCCTCGCCTTCCTTACCGGTGGCGCTCCCGAGCAGCCGCTGAAGCGCGCGAAACACCACTCGTACGGTCTTTTCCGCCTCCGCGTCGTTCTCCAAGCCGGCTCTGCGGCGCACGCGGCCGATGAATTCCTCCTTGTGAATTCGTCGAACGCGCCGGTCGGGCCGCTCCTGCTCCAGCCAGAGTGGCTTCAGCGCAGCGGGAAGCTGAGCGGCAACATCGGCTGCCTCTTTGGGCGTCAGCCGGTCCCGGAGCTCCTGCAGCACCGCAAATGCCATGCCCTCGGCCTGCCTGTGGTCACAACCCAGTCGCTCCGCCACCTCGCGAACGAGTGAAGGCCTCCGCGAGCCCGCTCCGCCGCGTCGAGCCGCGCGAAACGCGTTGCCTGCCTCGCTCGCCGCGGCGCACTTGAGCGCCCGGACGATGTCCTCGCGGGAGATGATGCCGACGACCTCGTCGCCCATGATGACCGGGAAGCTCTTGAATCGCGTCTCGGCCATCATGCGAATCACCCGCGTGAGCGGCGTGTGGTTCCGAACCGTGATCGGCTCGCGGGTCATGACGGTCGAGACCTCTTGCCGCAAAACCTGCGGGTACGATTGCACGTCCGAGCGCCGCTCGAACCCGAAGGCTTTGAGCAGGTCGAGCTTGGTGAGCACGCCTACGAGGCGACTATCTTCAACCACGGGGATGCAATTGAACTCGTTTTCGTCGAAGATCTCCTGAGCTCTCGCAAGAGTCGTCCGACTGTCGATTGTGACGACCGGAAAGGTCATGAAGTCGTCTGCCCGGTACTCGAGGAACTCGTACATGGTGCTGCCTCCCGATGAGCAGTGAGCATAGACCATGCCGGTGGGCATCCGAGGCTTAGATCGCCAAAACGAGCCACTAATGCCTCGGCTACGGCGTTGATGGGCAATTTTTCCCGCGGTCGGGAAGGGCCGAGCCGATCGGATTCTCGAATGAAGGAAGATCTCTCCAGCGGTCATGATTCTCCGGTGGCACGTTCCTTGAGACGTTCGCTTTCCAAGGTGCCAAGACCATGAAGCCAGGTGAGCCGCTCCAACCCGAAGAGCTCTACCGAAAAAGCGCTCCGGAGAAGATCCCGTTCGCGACCACCGACGAGCTGGCGGCGCCCACCGAGTTCTTTGGACAACGACGAGCTCTGGACGCCGTTCACTTCGGAGTCGGCATCGAGCGCGAGGGCTACAATATCTTCGCGCTCGGGTCAGCCGGCACGGGTCGCCACTTCCTCGTGCAGCAGGTCCTCGAGCAACGCGCCGCAAAGGGCGTGCCGCCGCACGATCAGTGCTACGTTCACAACTTCGACGAGCCGCATCGGCCCCGGTCAATGAGGCTCCCCGCCGGCGTCGCCGCGGGGTTTCGCAAGGACATGGAGCGCCTCGTCGAGGAGCTGCGTCCGGCGCTGACGGCTGCGCTCGAGAGCGAAGAGTACCGCACTCGGCGCCAAGTCATCGAAGAAGAGATGAAGGAGCGCCAGGAGAAGGCGCTCTCGGAACTCGAGGAGCGCGCGAAGCGGCAAGGCTTCGCGCTGCTGCGCACGCCGATGGGCCTCGTGCTCGCCCCGGTGCGGGATAACGAGATCGTGACTCCGGAGCAATTCCAAAGGCTCCCGGATGCCGAGCGGCGGCAAAAGGAAGAGCAGATGCAAGGCCTCCAGCGCGAGCTGCAGGAGATCATCCGCAAGATGCCGCAGTGGGAGCACGAAGCGCGCGAACGGCTGCGCCAGCTCAACCGTGAGATCACGGGCCTCGCCGTGGGCCACCTGATCGCCACGCTGCGCGAAACGTATCGCGAGCTCGTCGACATCGTCGCGTACCTCGACGCCGTCGAGCGTGACCTCGTCGAGAACGCGCGCAGCTTGCTTGCGGGTGACGAGCTTCCTCCGGCCCTGATGCAGGCAAGTGCGCCGAGCGTGTTCACGGAGCCGCCGTGGCTGCGCCGCTACCGGGTCAACGTGCTGGTGGCTCACGGCGCCTCGAGCGGAGCCCCGGTCGTGTACGAAGACAATCCGACATACGAGAACCTAATCGGCCGGGTGGAGCACCTGGCGCAGATGGGCGCTCTCGTCACCGACTTCAACCTGATCAAACCCGGAGCGCTGCACCGTGCCAACGGTGGCTATCTGATCCTCGATGCACTGCGCGTCCTGCTCGAGCCCTTCGCCTGGGAGGCGCTCAAGCGGGCGCTCCACTCGCGGCAGTTGCGGATCGAGTCGCTGGGACAGCGGCTGAGTCTCGTGAGCACGGTCTCTTTGGAGCCTGAGCCGGTCCCGCTGGACGTCAAGCTGGTCTTGATCGGTGACCGGCGCCTCTATTACCTGCTTTGCGAGCTGGATCCGGATTTCTCGCGCCTCTTCAAGGTGGCCGCGGACTTCGAGGACGACGTCGAGCGCACGGCCGAGAGCGAAGTCGCCTACGCGAGGCTGATCGCGATGCTGGTGCAGAAGGAGGGGCTTCGTCCGTTCGATCGAGACGCGGTCGCTCGCGTGATCGAGCAAGGCTCGCGGACTGCGAGCGATTCGGAGAAGCTCTCCGCCCGCACGGAGAGCGCTCTCGATCTCCTTCGCGAAGCCGACTACTGGGCCGCGGAGGCCGGCCACGGCGTCGCCGGCGGGGAGGATGTGGAGCGGGCGATCGACGCGCAGATCGCGCGCTCCGACCGCATCCGACGGCGGCTTCTCGAGGAAGTCCTGCGCGGAACTCTACTCGTCGATACCGCGGGCAGTCAGGTTGGGCAGGTGAACGGCCTCTCCGTGCTACAGCTCGGAGGCTTCGCGTTCGGGCATCCGACGCGAATCACGGCTCGCGTACGGCCCGGCAAGGGCGAGATCATCGACATCGAGCGCGAGGTCAAGCTCGGCGGTCCGATCCACTCCAAAGGGGTGCTCATCCTTTCCGGTTTCATCGGCGGGCGCTACGCACGAGAACGGCCGCTCTCGCTCTCGGCAAGCCTGGTCTTCGAGCAATCCTACGGCGGCGTGGAGGGCGACAGCGCATCCGCCGCAGAGCTCTTCGCGCTGCTCTCCGCCATCGCCGAGATCCCGCTTCGCCAGTCGGTCGCGGTCACCGGCTCGGTGAACCAGCACGGGCGGTTGCAGGCCATCGGCGGGGTCAACGAAAAGATCGAAGGCTTCTTCGATCTCTGTAAAGCCAGGGGTCTCACCGGCGAGCAGGGAGTGCTCGTTCCCGTCGCCAACGTCAAGCATCTCATGCTCCGCGGCGAAGTCGTCGAGGCGGCGCGCGCCGGCCGATTTCGGGTCGTTCCGGTCGAGACCGTAGATCAGGCGATGGAGATTCTCACGGGCCTTCCCGCCGGTGAGCGAGATGGTCGCGGGACCTATCCCGCGGGGAGCGTCAACCGGCGGGTGGAGACGCGGCTGGCCAGGCTCGCGGCGATCTGGGCCGCGCCCGGAGAGGAGGCCTGGAGGAGGGCACTGTGAGCGAGACCGGGGTCTTCGGTCGTGTTCTCGTCGCGCTCGATGCCTCGCCGCACAGCCTGACGGCGCTCGACGCTGCCGTGGAGCTCGCCGCGCTCTTCGATGCGGAGCTGCTCGGCATCTTCGTGGAGGACGTGGAGCTACTGCGGCTCGCCGATCTACCGTTCGCTGCGGAGGTGGCGTCGTTCTCGGCGTCGATCCAGCCACTCGACGCCGAGCGAATGCGGCTCCAGCTCCGCGCGGTCGCCGAGCGCTCGCGCCGCGCCCTCGCGGTCTCGGCGGAGCACGCCCGCGTGCGCTGGTCCTTCCGGGTGGCGCGTGGCTCGGTCGCAGCCGCCGTCATGGAAGGGGTGGGTGGCCGCGACCTGATCAGCTTCGGCCGGCTCGGTTGGTCGCGGCTCGGCAAGCCCCGGCTCGGCAGCACCGCGCGCGCGATCTTGTCCGAAGCGCGGGCCTCCACGCTCGTGCTGCAGCGCGGCCGCCGAATCGGCGCGCCGCTTTGTGCGCTCTACGACGGGTCGAAGGCCGCACGCCGCGGCCTCGACGCGATCGCTCGCCTGGCAAGAGGGGGCGCCCCGACGATCTTGATCGTCGCCAGCGACGACGGCGTCGCCGAACGCCTCGGGCGCGAAGCGGAGGAGTTCTTGCGTGCGCGAGGGATCACGGCGCGCCTGCGGCGTGTCAACGAGTCGGATCTCGAGACCATCCCCGGCGCGATTCGCGCCGCGGGGGCCGGGCTGGTCGTGCTGCCCGTCGATGGCGCGCTGGTGCCGCGCGAGCACCTCATCGATCTTCTTGCGGACATCGACGCTCCGGCTCTTCTCGTGCGTGACGTCGAGTAGCGGGTGCCCTCACCGGACCGTTTTGAAACGCGACGGTCGCGCGCCATCCGGCGCGGTGGCTCCAGGCCCCCCCTCTCGACTACTGTCGGCGAAATGCACGAACGGCGAGCAGATGGGGGTCTGCCCGCCGTTCGGAACAGGCAGCGGTGACCCATTGGGGGGATTTTCGGACCACCGCTCCCCGGGAAGTCGTTTCTAGTCCGCCGACCTCCTCTTACTCCTTCATGGAGAACACCGCATAGCCGTTAATTTGGAATCTGGAATGCAGTAGCGGGCGTGATGGGTCCGACGTCACGAGCTGTGCCGGAGCCGAGCGCCCTGGCGCTCGACGAAGCCGTCGACGATCGATCCGAGGGTGGGCTCGCCGGCCTCGGCGAACTCGTAGCGGGCGCGCACGATCGGTTTCTCCACCGCGAGCAGCCGGGCGAGATCGATCGGCGTGGCTGAGACGACGACGTCCGCTTTCGAGCGCTCGATGGTTTCACGCAGCGCCTCGAGCTGTGCCGGGCCGTAACCCACGGCCGGCAAGACGGTGCCGATGTGCGGATGTCGAGCGAACACCTCTCGGATGGCCGGCGGCGCAGACGCGCGCGGATCGACGATGGCCGCCGCTCCTGCTCGTAAGGCGGCTACGAGGCCTGCGCCGTACGGCATGCCGCCATGCGTGATGGTGGGGCCGTCCTCGACGACGAGCACGCGTCGCCCACCAACGGCGCGAGGTTCGTCGAGCCGCACCGGCGAAGCGGCGCGCACCACGGCCGCGTGCGTGTTCAGTCCACGCACCTCTTCGATCACGCGTCGTACATCCACGTCCGGGGCCGCGTCGACCTTGTTTACCACGACGACGTCGGCCATGCGCAGCACGGCTTCGCCCGGATGATAGCCGTCGACCTGGCCCGGACGGAGCGCGTCGACCACGGCAATCTGGAAATCGGGGCGAACGAAGGAAAAATCGTTGTTGCCCCCGTCCCAGACGATCAGATCGGCTTGCTCGGCCGCCTGCCGAACGATCTCGGGGTAGTCGATTCCGGCGAACACGACGTTGCCGGCCGCGAGATGCGGCTCGTATTCCTCTCGCTCTTCGATCGTGCAGCGCGCCTGTTCCAGGTCTTCGCGCGCGACGAAGCGCTGCACGCGCTGCTCGTCGAGGCGCCCATACGGCATCGGGTGACGGAGTACCGCAACCCGTAGGCCCCGCTCACGTAGCCGTCGGCCGAGCCAAAGGGCGATCTGCGACTTGCCGCATCCGGTGCGGACCGCGCAAACCGAGATCACGGGAATCGCCGCCTCGAGCATCGTGCTCCGCGGTCCGAGGAGCACGAAATCGGCGCCTATCGCCAGGGCCCGCGACGCTAAGTGCATGACGTGGGCGTGGGAGACGTCGCTGTAGGCGAAGACGACTTGAGTGACGTTCTCGCGAAGGCAGATCTTCTCGAGATCGGCCTCGCTCTCGATCGGGATACCGTCCGGATAGAGCGAGCCCGCGAGCGACGCCGGATAACGGCGGCCGGCGATGCCGGGGATCTGCGTCGCCGTGAACGCCACGACGGCGACGTTCGGATCGTTGCGGTAGCGCACGTTGAAGTCGTGAAAATCTCGGCCCGCGGCGCCGAGGATCACGATCCGGGTCTGCGGAGTATTTTCCTTGTTCATCGCTCCCTGCGGCGGCGTGCCCGAACGCGCGCCCGCGCGTACGATCCTCGGCTCCATGCGATGTTCAACCAATGATCGTGCCAGGGCTGCGCGGTGGGTGGAGCGGCGCTTGCATGGCGAAGCCTCGGAGGATTCTCGAATATGTCCCTTTCGAAACATCTGGAAGCCGCCGTCGAGAAGCTGAAGAATTCCGAAGCGCGAATCGGAGCAGCAAGGAACAAAGCGTCGAGCCCCGAGGACTTACGCGCATGGCTGGTAGCTCTGAGCGACTTCTGCTTGGCACTGTCCGACATTCAGACCTTCAACAATGAGTCGGTACATGAAAAGCTTCACGAGCTCAGGGAGCGCATCGGGCTCAAGAAATTCTCGTCTCACCCTTCACAATGACGGCTAGCCATGCCCGAAGGGCCGGGGTTTCTCGCTTTCGAGAGAGGTCTGGCGGAGAATTCCCGTCTGTCGTAACGATGACGATCGATCGCGCGTGAAGATCAAGCGAATACTCGCCCCGACCGATCTCTCGCCGGCATCGCTCGAGGCGATCGAGCATGCGGTAGGCCTCGCGCGTAGCTTCGACGCCGAATTGATCCTGCTGTTCGTCCAGGAGGCTCCCTACTTCGGTCCCGAGCCCGATCCATACGTGGTGTCGGCGAACTTCCGTCTGCTCTTCGCCGAGCGCCAGCGCGTCGTGAGGGAGCAGATGGCGGCGCTCCACACGAAGCTCGGCAAGCGTCTCGCGCGATGCCGCGCCGTGCTCGGCGAGGGCAACGCGGCGGCTCAGATCCTGGCGACGGCGCAAAAGGTGAAGGCCGACCTGATCGTCATGGCGACACACGGAAGAACGGGAGCAAAACGGGTGTTTCTCGGCAGTGTCACCGAAAAGGTCGTCCGGGGAGCGCAGTGTCCCGTGCTGACCGTGCGCATGGCGCCGGTTGCCCGCCGAAGGGGCCGGCCGAAATAGTCGACTCGGCGCGATTCGACCTCATCGACGCTCATCGGCTCCCGAGCGACGAGGTCTACGCTCTCCTCGGTAGCGAGCCGAGCGGCATCGGCGCCGAGGAGGCTCGCGCGCGGCTTCTCGAGCACGGTCGAAACGAGATTCCGCCGCCGCGGCCCCTCCCTAGCGCAAACCCGCGAGCTCTTGCAGCCGGTGCCAGTTCGCGAGGCGCTCCGCTTCGGCGCCGAGCAGCGCCTCGGAAGGCTTGCCCGCGGAGTCGAAGCTCCGCGCGAAGCGTCCTTCACCCCGTGCGAAGTCGATGAACGTGAACGGCGCTCCGCTCTTCGGATCGCTCGCCCGCTCATCGCGTACACACCTCGTTCGCGGGAGGCTTGGACCCCCTAGCTCTCGTCGTTGCGCCTCGGCGTATCGGAGGCCGCGAGGCTTAGGGGCCCTTCCAAAAAGGCCTTGAGAATGTCGGTCGTGGTGATGATGCCGACGAGCTTCTCGTCCTCGACCACCAGTAGGCTATCGAGCTTGGTATCGAGCATTCGTCGCGCGGCCGCCTCCAACGGAGTGGCGGGAGTGATGATGAGCGGGTTCTCGGTCATCGCCGCCGTCACGCGCGTCTCTCCCAGATGGCCGGAATGTGGTCCGAGATCGCGATCGGTAACGATGCCGACGAGACGATCCCCTTCGACGACAGGGAGTCGCCGAAAGCCGCCCGTGTTCATCTTCTCTCGTGCGTCGAGCAGAGTGTCTCGCGGGGTGACCGTCACAAGCCTTCGAGTCATGTAAGTCGCCACTAGGAGCATAGTTTCCTCACTGTGCGCTGTTCGATACGGATAAGCGAGGGACGTGCCACGCGAAACATCCTCGACAATAGGTCGAGACGATTCCCAAAGCTGGGAAAACGGCCATTGGGTTTTTCAAAAGCGCGAAAGTCAACCCACGAAACGCTTTAGACGCACGGCAGTTGCTTTGTACTGCGGGCACTTCGAGCGTGGGTCGTGGTAGGGACCGACGACCCGGTTGGCGTGAGTCTCGGGAAAGTGGAACGATAAAAAAACCGTGCCGGGGTTGAGCGCGGATGACAGCCGAACGGGTACTCGGGTGCGGCCCCAACGGCTCTCGACGTCGACCTGATCACCGTCGGTGATCGCAAGCCGACCCGCGTCCTCGGGGTTCACCTGAAGCTCGTCGACGGGCGCCAGGATGCGGCTCGGCGTGCGCCGGGTCATCGTACCGACGTTGTAGTGATGGAGCACGCGCCCCGTGATGAGTAGCCACGGATAGCCGGTGACATCGTGCTCCGGGCTGGCGAGATAGTCGACGGCGGTCAGTCGTCCGCGCCCATTCAGGAACCCCGTGGCGTGTACGATCGGCGTGCCCGGGTGATCTGCGTCCGGGCACGGCCACTGCAGGCCATCTCCGCCGAGTCTGCCGTAGCGCACGCCGCCGAAGAGCGCGGGAGCGACGCGACCGATCTCGTCCATGACGGCGGCTGGGCTGTCGTATGACCACGGCAAGCCGAGCGCGCGCGCCACCTCGATCATGATGTGCCAGTCCGGCTTTGCTTCTCCCGGAGGAGCGAGCGCCGGCTGTACGTGTTGAATGCGGCGTTCGGCGTTCGTGAAGGTGCCCTCCTGCTCGAGAACGCCCGCGGCGGGGAGAACCAGATGAGCGCGCTCTGCGGTCGGGCTTAGAAACAGCTCCTGGACCACGAGAAGATCGAGCGCGTCGAGGGCTTCGAGGACCCGGGTCTCGTCGGGGTCGCTCTGCGCGACGTCTTCGCCATGGATCCACAGCGCTCGAATCCGGCGCTCTCGTGCGGCGGCGAGCATCTCCGGAATGGTCAGCCCGGGCTCGAGCGGCGGATCCTGGCCCCAGACCTCGCGGAAGCGAGCGCGCACGGCCGGATCGTCGAGCGGCTGATAACCGGTGAGCTGGTCGGGCATGCTCCCCATGTCCGCGTTACCTTGGACGTTGTTCTGGCCGCGCAGGGGCAGCATGCCGGCGCCCTGGCGTCCGATGCTGCCGCTCAGCATCGCCAGGTTTGCGAGCGTCATCACCGAGGCCGTGCCTTGGGTGAGCTCCGAGAGCCCGAGGCCGTGGACGAAGAGCGTCGGCCCGCAGTGGCCGATCGATTCCGCCGCGCGGCGGATGTCGGCGCTATCGACCTCCGTGACGCGCCGCGTCTCTTCGAGCGAGACCGCGGCGAGAAACGAAGCGAGCTCTTCGGCGCCGTCCACGCGCTCGCCGACGTACTCGCGATCGAAGAGCCCTTCCTCGACCATGATCTTCGCCATGGCATTGAAGAGCGCAACGTTCGTACCCGGGCGCAGCGCGAGGTGGAGATCCGCGAGCGCGGCAAGCTCCGTTCGCCTCGGGTCGATGACGATGACGGAAGCCCCGTTGAGCACGGCCTGCTTGATGCGCGCGCCGATCACGGGATGCGCCTCGGTCGGATTGGCCCCGGCGAGGACGATCAGCCGTGCAAGCTCGATGTCCGCGTAGGAAGCGGTGGCGGCGCCGGTGCCGGTCACGAGCCGTAGCGCGGCCGCGGTCGACGAGTGGCAGACCCGCGCGCAGCAGTCGACGTTGTTGGTGCCGATCGCGGTACGGAAGAGCTTCTGCAACAGATACGCCGCCTCGTTGGTCGACCGCGACGAGGTCATCACGCCGAGCGCGTTCGCGCCATGAGCATCGCGAATCTCGCGGAGCCGGCGTGCGAGCCAGGAGACCGCCCGGCCCCATCCGACCGGACGGAGCGCACCCCCTTCGCGCAGCAAGGGTGTCGTCAGCCGTTCGGGATGGCTCTGCCAGGCGTGCGCGTAACGGCCCTTCGCGCAGAGGTGTCCGCGGTTCACGGCTGCGTCGGGGACGCCGTAGATCCGAAGCCCCTGCCGGTGACCCGTCTCGATTCGCACGCGGCAGCCGACGCCGCAATAACCACAGACGGAATCGGTGACCGTGACCGCGGGCGGCAATGCCGCCGCGGGCGCCGGCCGTACGTGCTCCTCCCGGTCTCGATCGAGGATCGCGCCGGTCGGGCAGTGGTCCACGCAGGCGCCGCACGCCGTGCAGTCGCTCTCCGCAAAGCGTTCGCCCGGACCGAAGACCAGGCGGGCTTCGCCGCCGCGGCCGGCGATCGCGTAGACGAATTGCCCCTGGATCTCCGCGCAGGCGCGCACGCAGAGCCGGCAGGCGATGCAGCGCGTGCGATCGAAGCGCAGGTATGCATGGCTTCGATCGATCGTGGCCTCGCGCGCGTCGTCGCCGAACGGCGATCCGCCGACGTCGAGGCGCCAGAGCAAGCGTTCGAACTCACTTCCTCGCGCGCTCGGCGCGAAGCGCCCTTCGCGGTGCTCGCTCAACACGAGGCCGAGAATCTCCCGGCGGAGCCGACCGAGACGCGGGCTCTCCGTGCGCACAGACATTCCCGCAGCGAGCAGTGAATGGCAGGCCGCGTGGGGGCGATCGTCCCCGTCGACTTCGACGAGGCAGATCCGGCAGTTTCCCTCGGGCGCGAGTCCTTGGTGGTAGCAGAGCGTCGGAACGTCGATGCTCGTGTCGGCGTGCCGCGTCGAGAATGGTGTCGCCGTCGCGGACCTCCACGGTCACGCCATCGATGATCGCCGTCCGGCTCATGACGGTTCGTCCGCGGCGGCGGCGAAGATCGATTCTCCGAACTGCTCGATCAGCTCGCGAACGGGCCCTGGCATGAGCTGGCCAAACGCGCACAAGCTGCCGGCGCCCATCACGTCGCAGAGATCGAGGAGCCGTTCGCGTGCACCGGCGCCGTCGAAGTCCTCTGCGAGTTCCACGGCGCGGCGTGAACCGATCGCGCAGGGCACGCATTTGCCGCATGATTCGTCGCGCATGAACGCGAGCCAATGGCGAAGGAGCGCCGCGAAGTCGGCGTCGCGCGCGACCGCGACGAGGCCTCCGTGACCGAGCTGGATGCCGCGCTCCGTCATCGCCGCGTAACAGACCGGCACGTCCCAGGCGGCCGGCGGGAGCACGCTTCCCATCGGGCCGCCGAGCAGCACGGCCGCCAGCGGACGCCCGTCACGCCCGCCGCCGGCGGCGCTCTCGACGACCTCGCGGAGCGACACGCCGAACTCGACCTCGACGATCCCGGGGCGGGCGAAGCCACGGTTCAAACAGATCGCCTTGGTCCCGGACGAGGCGCGCGTTCCGAGCGCGGAGAAGGCCTCGGCCCCGCGGCGCATGATCCACGGCACGTTCACGAGCGTCTCCACGTTGTCGATCACGGTCGGCTTGCCGTGTAGCCCCGCGACCGCCGGGTATGGGGGTCGCAGGCGGACCTCGCCCCGGCGCCCTTCGATCGCGTTCAACATCGCCGTCTCCTCGCCGCACACGTAGCTGCCCTGTCCCGGGAAGACGTTCACGTCGAACGCGAAATCGCCGCCGAGGACGCGGTCGCCGACAATCCCTGCGCGCCGCGCGTCGCCGATCGCCGTCTCGACTCTTCGTTGAGCCAGCGGATATTCGGAGCGGATGAAGACGATTCCTCGGTTGGCGCCGACCGCGTAGGCGCAGATCGCGAGACCTTCGAGGATGGCGTGCGGGTCCTCCTCCATGAGCGCGCGATCGATGAACGACCCGGGATCGCCCTCGTCTCCGTTGGCGATCACGAAGCGCGCGTCGGCCGCCGTCGAGGCGCACATGCGCCACTTCGTCCCGGTCGGGTAGGCGGCTCCCCCTCGGCCGCGCTCCCCGGAGCGCTCCATGAGGTCGAGGATTTCGCTGGGTGTGCGGCGAAGCGCGGCGGCAAGCCCGTCGTAAACTCCGGCGGCTCGCGCCTGCTCGAGCGCCGAGTGGTCGCCGCGAGAGATCCGTGCGGTGACGATCGGCTCACGGACGAGACTGCGAATACTCGGCACCGTCGACGGCGATGCCGGGGCGGCGAAGATCGGTCCGGCGGATTCGAGCGCGCAATCGGCGACGACGGTGCCGTCCGGCCGGAGCACGGCCGGCGATCGGTCGCAATAGCCTGCGCAGTACACGCGCCCGCTCGGTGCTTTCGGCGAGAGGCGTCGGTAGAGCTCGTCGGCCCCCGAGAGAACACACGAAGTGCCGGCGCAGACCCGCAGAACGTCCCTGCTCGAGTGGAGGTCGGCATAGTAGGACGCCGCACCCCGGACCTCCGCTGCCGGTAAGCCGAGCACCTCCGCGACGCGTCGCGTAACAGCCGCGTCGAGCGATCGCTCGCTGCGAGCGTGATCGCGCAGAGCGAGTAGCGGAAATTCGGGTCGATCGTGCTTCATGGCAGGGAGAATCCACGCTCGGGGGCTGGAAGTCGAGCCGCCTAGAGAAGCACGACTCGTGCCGGATGCTCTTGCCGGCCGCGACTCGTAGCGCAGTGTTGACATCCCGGCTAAAGCTGAGGAGCCAGCGGACGCGGGGCGATGAAGAACCACCAGGTTGCCCAGATCTTTCGGGAGATCTCGGCTTTCCTCGACATGGAAGGCGTCCCGTTCAAACCGCGAGCCTACGAGAAGGCTGCGGAGTCGATCGCCGCGCTCGAGGATCCCATCGAGGAGATCTTTGCCCGTGGCGGCGTCAAGGCGCTCGAAAAGATTCCCGGCATCGGCAAGTCGTTCGCGGCCAAAATCGCGGAGTTTCTCGAGACGGGGAAAATAGCAGACCACGAGAAGCTCCGCGCGGCGACGCCGGTCGAGCTCGATAGCCTGCTCGGGATAGAGGGTCTCGGGCCGAAAGGAATCAAGTCGCTCCACGAGCACCTCGGCGTGCGCACGCTCGCCGACTTCGAGGCGGCCGCGCGTGCCGGTAAGATCCGCCAGGTGCCAGGCTTCGGCGAACGGAGCGAAAAGAAAATACTGCAAGGGATAGGCTTTCTCGAGGCCCGCACCGGGCGGCTGCCGATCGGCGCCGTGCTGCCGCTCGCGCGCGAAATCGAGGCGCGCCTTCGCGCGATCCCGGGAGTTGCGCAGGTCGCCATCGCCGGCAGCATCCGCCGCCGAAAAGAGTCCATAGGTGACATGGACTTCCTCGTCGTCGCTTCGGACCCGGCGCGGGTCATGGACGGCTTCGTAACGATGCCGGAGGTGGCCGTCGTTCACGGGCGGGGCTCGACCAAAGGGTCGGTGCGATTGTCGATCGGCATGGATGCGGACCTGAGGGTGGTACCCGCCGAGAGCTTCGGGGCGGCGCTTCAGTACTTCACGGGAAGCAAAGATCACGGTGTGGCTTGCCGCAAGATCGCCATCGAGAAGGGCTTGAAGCTGAACGAGTACGGAGTCTTTCGCGGGTCGCGATCGATCGCCGGGCGCAGCGAGGAGGAAGTCTACGCGGCGCTCGGTCTACCGTGGATCGCGCCTGAGCTGCGGGAGGACCGAGGAGAGATCGCCGCCGCGCTCGGCGACAAGCTCCCGCACATCCTCGACTATGGGAGCTTGCGCGGAGATCTGCAGACGCAGACTAACTGGACCGATGGCGCCGACTCGATCGAGGCGATGGCTCGAGCCGCGAAGAATGCAGGCCTCGAATACATCGCGATCACCGATCATACACGCGGGTTGGCGATGACCCGGGGATCGGACGAGGAAAAGCTGCGCCGCCAGATGGCGGACATCGACGCGATCAACACGAAGCTCCGGGGCTTGCGGATCTTGAAGGGCGCGGAGGTCAACATTCAGCGCGACGGGACGCTCGACATCGACGACGCCACGCTCGAGGCGCTCGAAGTCGTCGGCATCGCCGTTCACTCCCATTTCCATCTCACACGCAACGAGATGACCGAGCGAATCTGCCGCGCCATGCGCAATCCCCACGCCGACATCCTCTTCCACCCAACCGGACGGGTGCTCGGTCGGCGCGAGCCTTACGAAGTCGATTTCGAAGAGATCGTTCGCGTGGCGCTCGAGACGGGAACCGCTTTGGAGATCGACGCCTTTCCCGATCGACTGGACCTGAACGACGACCATGCCCGTCGCGCAGTGGAATCCGGGGTGAAGCTCACGATCGACTCCGACGCCCACTCGGCAGCTCATTTCTCATTTCTCGACTACGGTATCGCGATCGCGCGGCGCGCTTGGGTCGAGGCGAAGAGCGTTCTGAACACTCGGCCCGTGGAAAAGCTTCTCGCCTCCCTAAAGGGAGGCAACCGTCTCCCGAGGCGAAAGGGCAAGGGCGCGCGGCATTCCCAATCATAGGAAACCGGATGCTCCGCTTTTCCGGCGCCTCACATCCGAAGCGCCCGTCTCGCTCGCGCTCGGGATCCGTGCGAACCTCGCCCAATTCGCATTGCTCGTCGTCGTCAATGCCTTCGTCGGCGCGATGGTGGGACTGGAGCGCAGCATCCTGCCGGCGATGGCCGAGCACGACTTTCATCTCGAGGCGCGGACCGCGATCCTCTCCTTCATCGTCGTCTTCGGAGTAACCAAGGCGGCTGACGAACTATCTCGCCGGCCGACTGTCGGACGCGTACGGTCGAAAGGGGATCCTCGTCGGCGGCTGGCTGGTGGCGACACCGGTGCCGTTCCTGCTCATGTGGGCGCCCTCATGGAAATGGGTGCTGATCGCGAACGGCCTGCTCGGCGTCAGTCAGGGGCTCACGTGGTCCACCACGGTGATCATGAAGATCGACCTCGCCGGGCCGAAGAGCCGCGGGCTCGCGATGGGGCTCAACGAGTTCGCCGGCTACCTCGCCGTCGCGGCGTCCGCGCTCGCGACGGGTTACATCGCCTCCCGCTTCGGCCTGCGGCCCGAGCCCTTCTACCTGGGCGTCGGCTTCGTCGCCGCGGGGCTCCTGCTCTCCGCGAAGTTCGTTCGCGAGACCCACCACCACGTCGACCACGAGGCGAGGTTCGATGCGGGCGCTCGAAGAGATTCCCTCGCCGCGCGAGGTATTTGCGCGCACCTCGCTCTCCGACCGCGACCTCTCGTCGGTGAGCCAAGCGGGGCTCGTCAACAACCTGAACGACGGGATGGCGTGGGGACTGTTCCCGCTATTCTTTGCCGCCGCTGGGATGACCCTCGCCGAGATCGGCTGGCTCGCCGCCATCTACCCGGCCGTCTGGGGCACCGGGCAGCTCTTCACCGGCGCACTGTCCGACCGGATCGGCCGCAAATGGCTCATCGTCGGCGGAATGTGGACGCAGGCGCTCGCAATCGCCGTGACGGCGCTCTCGAAGCGGTTCTTCGGTTTTGCCATGGGCGGCGTCTTGCTCGGCGTCGGTACGGCGATGGTATATCCGACGCTGCTCGCTGCAATCGGCGATGTGGCGCATCCCAGGTGGCGCGCCTCGGCCTTCGGCGTCTACCGGCTGTGGCGAGATCTCGGATATGCGGTGGGTGCGCTCGTAGCCGGCATCGTGGCCGACGTCCTCGGGGTCGCGACCGCGATCGGGGCGATCGCGGCCTTGACGTTCGGGTCAGGCCTTGTCGTCGCCGTCCGCATGCGTGAGACATTGGGGAGGGCGAGAAGTAACGCCGCCCAGGGGCAAACGGCTTGATGCGTTGGGTGGCTCTGTCGCTGCTGCTTGCGGGTGTGGCGTTCGCCGCAGGACCGGTCGACAAATCTGAGATCGAGCGTGGGCGACGGCTCTACCTGCTCAACTGTGCTCGCTGCCATGGCGCCGACGCGACGGGCGACGGGCCGGACGGACGCTCGCTCGAAGCCCGTCCCGCGGACCTCCGACGCAGCGACCTCCTCAGCACGCAGACCGACGAGCAGCTCCTCGCCCGCATTCGTGAGGGTCAACCGAGAATCCGGCTGGTGTCGCCGAGTCCGCTTCGATCGACTGAAACCGAAGCGCTCGAGGAGTTCCTGCGCGGCATCCCATCGGTCCCGTGGCCGCTCGCCGACACCGGTCGCGCGCTCTATCTCAGTCGCTGTGAAGACTGTCACGGACGCTACGGACACGGGGACGGCGCG
This sequence comes from uncultured delta proteobacterium, assembly GCA_963712515.1. GTDB lineage: Bacteria > Desulfobacterota > Binatia > JACPRU01 > JACPRU01 > CAVQIG01. The sequence continues at coordinate 206,691 of CAVQIG010000027.1, read as the reverse complement.
GGCCTCGATTCATCGCGTCGCGCTCCGCGCGATCTTTCGGATCCGAGCTTCCAGCATCAGGTGACGGATCGAGAGCTCGGCCTGCTGGTTCGCCATGCCAAGCCGGGAATGCCCAAGCTCCACCCTCGCCGGAGCGAAGCAGACGCGCCCGCGCTCGTGAGCTTCGTGCGGCTTCTCTCGCCGGGTTATGAGCTCTACTACCGCTATTGCGTCTCGTGCCACGGCCCACACGGAAGGAGCGGCGAAGGCAAAGCCGGTGGACGACCCCGCTTCGTCTTCGACGAGCGATACTTCAGGAGCCTCTACGCCGAGGAGCTCCGCGAGCGGATCTGGCACATGCTACGTGGCGTGAAGCCCGAGATGCCACACTTCGAGGCGACGCTCTCCCCAGGCGACGTGAGGGCGATCCTCGCATACCTGCGGTCGCTGCCGGAGCTTCCGCAAGGGTCATCGCGTTAGGAGGCGCTTACTTTCGTTCGCAGGAGAGAACATCGACCGCAACGGCGCGGAGCGCCGAAGGCAAAAACCCGCAAACTGGTTCATTGCGTTCCGCGCTCGCGCGCGGTGGCTGGAGTTTCCGGTCACCCCGCATAAAGCGTGCGGGCCAACCGGAAACTCCAGCGCGTCACCGGCTTCCCGGCGCGCTTGGCCGAGACGGAAGGCTTCGCGTAAGACGCTCTCGACGGAACTGATCACACTCACGCTCCTTGCGCGAGCTGAGCGAGCTGCTCGAGGCTCGAACGCTCGCCGATCACCACCAGGTAGTCGCCCTCGCCGACCGGGGTCGAGCCGTCGGGCGTGATGCGGGTCGGCTCCCCGTCTCGCTTCAGCGCGACGATACGCAGGCGCGGACTTTGTTGCTCGAGCGCCCCGATCGTGCGTCCGATCATCGCGCACGCCGCGGCCACGCGGATCTCCTCCAGTGCGACATCTTCTTCGCCGCGCCCGAGCGTGGAGATCTCGAGAAAATCGACGACCGCGGGACGAAGGATCGAGGCAGCGATCCTCGCGCCACCGCTCTGGTAGGCCGAGATCACCTGGGTCGCTCCGGCGAGGCGCAGCCGCCGCGCTCCGGCTTCCGACTCTGCCCGGGCATGAATACGGATGCGGGGATTCCGCTCGCGGGCCGAGAGCGTGATGAAGACGTTGTCCGAGTCGGACGGCGTCGCGACGACGATCGCACCCGCTCGCTCCACGCCTGCATGGTCGAGCGTCTCGTCCGAGAGCGCCGAGCCGACGACGTAAGGAACGCCGAGCGAGGCGAGATCATCGTTCTTGCCCGCGTCGGAATCGACTATGACGAGGGGTGAACGGTTGCGCTGCAGCTCCTCGACGACGGCTCGACCGAACCGGCCGAAGCCGCAGACGATCACGTGGTTTTCGAGCCTGGCGATCTCGCGCTCCATGACGTTCCTCCCGAATAGCTCGCGCAGCTGCCCCTCGATGACGAGTTCGGCGAGCTGAGAGAGAAGATACAGGGCGGCTCCAACGCCCGTCAGGATGAGGAAGACGGTAAATAGCTTACCCCCGGTAGTCACGGGGACGACATCTCCGTAGCCGACCGTGGAGATCGTTACCGTGGTCAGATAGAGCGCGTTCGTGGCGGACATGTGCTCGAGCGCCATGTAGCCCACCGTTCCGAGCACCATCAGCGCAAGGAGGGCTGCCAGCGAGATCAGCAAGCGCCAGCGCACGGTCGCCGATCCCCGAAACGTCGTGACCCACCGAACAGGAGATGATTCCCGGAAACGGGGATGATTGCGCCGTTCTCCTCCCACGAATGGGAAGAACTCACTCTTCGGCGGCGATCAGGGCGGCCATCGTGCGGTTGTGCTCGCTCTGAGAGCGGGCACGCACCATCTCGACGAGCGCTTCATGGTGTGGGCCAATCTCGGCGCGGCGGGTTTCGGCGACATCCGGGAATCGGGCGATCGGTGAGCTCTGCAGCAGCGTCGTGTAGATGATGTCCAGCTCGCTGCTTTCGAGCTCGAGAGCGATCGCGAAGGCGTCATCTGCGGTCTCCACGGCAGCCGCTTGGGCGGCTAGATCGCGGGTGAGCCGCTCGAGATCCCCGATGGCTTTGCCGAAATCGGCCAGGTTCGGCTCTTCGGTGATCGGCCCTTGCTTGAGAAGCTGGCACCAGGTGCCGAGCTTCTTGCCATGCTTGCGCTCGTCCGCGGCCATGTTCGACCAGAACTGGTGAAGCAGTGTGTCATCAACGAATCGCCCGGCAAAAATATCATAGATCTCCGCCGCGGCTTGTTCCACCCGTGCCGCTCTCCGCAGCAGTCGAACTGCCTCCATGTCGTGAGGCGCTTCAAGATCCGTGCCGGGCACGACGGTTGCTTTGTTTTGGGCTTCATGAGTGCGAACCGTAGGGACATGGAAGGCTCAGGGTCGGTTAGGGCGACGCTCCGCTTGGGACGACTGTTACGGATTTACCACCGGCACGAGCTGCTCGGACTCGACAATCTTCGCAGAGCCCTCCGCGCCGAACGTCCTGTGCTGCTCATCGGAAATCACTGCGTGGATTTCGTCGATCCCCTGATGCTCCGAGCGGCCATCTACCGTGAAACCCGGCGGCTCGTGCGGTTCGTCGGTCACGAGCTCCTACTCTTTCGGCTCCCCGGTGTCCGTTCGTTCGCTGCCGCGGCCGGTGTGATCCCGAGCCAGCGTCTCGGGTCTCGCCATGCGAGTGCTCCGCGAGGACGGCGTGCTGATGCTGTACCCCGGGGCGGGCTCGGAGGCGGCTCTTCGCTTCCGCCGACGAGAGCCCTATCGGCTCAAATGGTACGAGCGGCTCGGCTTCGTCGAGCTCGCGCTTCGCTCGCAGGCGACCCTTCTGTTCGTGGCCGCGGTCGGCATCGACGAGATGTTCTATCAGACCGACGTCCGCGTTCCGCCCGGGCTCTTCCGCCTCGTCGACGGCACCTATCTCGAATCATACCGTGGCTTGCGCTTCGAGCTCGGCAGCGCCGGTCTTCACCTGATACCCGGCGTTTTCCCGCTGCCCGTCAAAGTCACGCACGAGATTTCCAAGCCTCTGCGTCTCGACCGGTCGGTCGACGCGGGCGACCGCACCGCTCTCGAGCAGACGCAGATCCGCATCTGGGCCCAATGTCAGAAGCTCCTCGATCAAGCGGTCGCCGCGCGTGACCGCCGATCGGACTGGCTCGACGTGGAGCTGCGCCGCGCGGAGCGCGCGCTTCAGGAGATCGGGATCTGAAGCACCGCCCGGGCCTCAAACAAACGCGCAGTCGAGGCCGCCCCTTCCCGTCGGGGAATTCCCAGCGTCACGCGCGTCGCTCGGTGAGGCTCCGGTAGATTTCCGGAAGGCGGAGCGGAAGCTCGGCGACCGCGGCGACGACGGTGTAGCCGTGCGGCCCGAACATGTGCGGCAGATATGCGGAGCCTTCGCGATCAACCGTCAGGCAAAAAACGCAGAGGCCTTGCAGGCGCGCTTCGGCGACCGCTTGCCGTGTGTCCTCGATGCCGTAGCGCCCTTCGTACTCGTCCTCGTCGTTCGGCTTCCCGTCCGAGAGCAAGAAGAGCAGGCGCACGCGACTCCGCTCCCGAGCGAGAAGCGCGGTGAGATGGCGGATCGGGGCGCCGAGTCGGGTGTAGGCTCGGCCGGAGAGACCGCCGATTCGCGCGCGCGCGGTTTCTCCATAGCGCTCTTCGAGGGCCTTGGCACGTTCGATGCGGACGTCGCGCGCGCCACGTCCCGAGAACGCGTAGACGGCGTAGCGGTCGCCGAGTGACTCGAGGGCTTCGCAGAGAACGAGCGTGGCCTGCTTCTCGACCTCGAGCACGGTCCGGGAACCGCTCACCCAGGAGTCGGTCGATCCGCTCGCGTCCACCAGGAACGCGACGGCCACGTCTCGCCGCAGTGGGCGCTCGGCGAGGTACAGGCGCTCGCTCGGCGCGCGCTCCGCCGAGCGGTCTGCGAAGTCGTCGACGAACGCGTCGAGATCGACGTCGTCGCCGTCGCGCTCGCGTGGCCGCCGCACGCGCCGCGACCGCAGCGGCTCGAAGCGTCGTCGGAGCCGAGCGAGGAGCGGGCGATGCTCTTCGAGCACGCGTAAGCTCCAGGACGAGTCGACGGGCGCGGCGGCGACTTCGCGGACGGCGCAGTATGCTCGCCGATAGCACAGCGTTCGGAAGTCCCATTCTGGATAGCGCAAGCCGACTACATCGGCAGACACGGCGCTCATGGATTCACTCGCGCTCCGCACCCGCTCGCTCTCGGATTCGAGCACCTCGTAGACCCGACCGGAGGACCGTGTGCGAGGTAGTTGCCCGAGTCGTTCGATCTCGGCGGATAGCGCATCGAGATCGATGTGCTCGCCGCTATCCTCGGGCCTACGGAGGCCTGCGGGGTCCTGAACCGTCTGCGGCGGATCGCCGAACGGGACGAAGAAGGGCCCTGGCCGCGAATTCTCCTCGTCGCCGTCGAGTGGCTCGACCCGGCGACCGAGCCGCCGGGCGCGGATGGGGCGTGCGCGTGGTTTCGTCGGCACCGACGGGGCGAGCCGCCGTTCCCCTGCCGAGACGAGGTCGGGCCGCGGAGAACCCCAGTGCGCAACCGGCGCCATGCCACGATAGGCACCGGCAAAGCGGGGGTTGCGTGTCATCCGAGTGGCCCATTCGGCTACCCGAGGGGCATCGCACTCGAGCCGGACGGCACCCACGAGTAGGCCGCGGACGAGTTCCTCGACGGCGCGCTCGGCAGCGAAGAGCGAATCCAGAGACGGGCGGCGGTCGAGCGCGATTCGTCGGGCGGCGTCGATCTGTGACTCCACGCCGGGGAGCTCTCCGGTGAGCCAGGCGTCGATGCGCGCACCGTCTGCCGCCCAGAAGACATCACGCGCCTGCGCAGACCCGGGACAGACGCCCAAGGACCCGCCGTTGAGCCGCGCGCCGAGCGACAAGGCCATGAGCCGGAGCAGACCGCGATCATCGGCCTCGGTTCGGAAAATCTCGAGCCGGCGTGGCAGAAAGATTTGCGTGCCATCGGTGAATCCGACGGCCTGTGGTGCGACCTCCCATGGCGCGGGCCTGCCGAGTCGGCGGGCGAGCCAGCCCGCCCCCGGCGGAGGATCGCTCGGCACGAGCGGCCACTCGCCTCCGAGACAGACCTTCAAAAGGAAGCCGAATCGCCGCTCGACGCCCGCGAGAGTCGCGCCATGCGCCGCCGCGGGTCCCTGATGCCGCTTCCACAACGACCGCGCGGCTTCGGTCGCGCGCTCGGCCGCGTCGATGAGAACGTCTTCGGCTTCGGGCACTGGAGCTTCCGGGTTTCAGGCGAGGACGGCCGCGCTAACTTCCGAGACTGCGGCGAGCAGATCCGGGTCATCGGAGAGCGGCCCGGCGATGGCCACCTCGCACGCGCGGCGCGGCTCGATGCCACCGGCGATCAGGCAAGCCGCGTGGACCAGCAGCCGCGTGCTGGCGACCTCGACGAGCCCGCGGTCGCGCAGTCTACGCACACGCTCGGCGAGCTTGACCAGGCCCGCGGCGATCGGTCTCTCCACGCCCGCTTCGCGACGCACGATCTCGATCTCGTCATCGGGTTTGGGAAAATCGAAGTCGATTGTGACGAAGCGCTGCCGAGTGGATGGCTTCAGATCCTTCATTACGTTTTGATAGCCGGGGTTGTACGACACCACGAGCTGGAAGTCGGGATCCGCTTCGACGAGCTCTCCGGCCTTCTCGACGGGAAGCACGCGCCGGTCGTCGGTCAGCGGGTGGATGACGACGACCGTGTCCTGGCGTGCCTCGACGATCTCATCGAGGTAGCAAATTGCGCCGCTGCGTGCGGCGAGCGTAAGCGGACCGTCCTGCCAGACCGTCTCGCCTCCGCGCACGAGAAACCGTCCCGTGAGGTCGTTGGCGGAAAGATCGTCGTGGCAGGCCACGGTGACGAGCGGGCGGCCGAGGCGCCACGCCATGTGGCGGACGAAGCGCGTCTTGCCGCAGCCCGTGGGCCCCTTGAGCATGATCGGCAGGCGCCGGCGGTGCGCGGCGGCGAAGATCTCGAGCTCGTCGCCGCTCGGCCGGTAGTAGGGCTCCTCCGCGGGTCGCTCGAGCGCTCGCTCGCGCTCGGGTCCCGGCGCCGCACTCTCTCGAATCGGACGCGGTGCGGTCACGCCTTCGCCTTGGCGGCGGCTCTCGGGGGTCCCGCGGCGGCGAAGTCCCAGATGAAGGCAACCACGCCGAGCGAGAACACGACCGAGGTTGCCAGCCACATCAGGTAGTGGACCTGGATCTTTTGCTGGCTCTCGAGATAGCCGAAGCCCATGATGCGCTCGAGGTAGGTCTGGGTAATGCCGGCCGCCGCCAAAGCCATCGTCATGCCGAACATGCCCCCAACCATCAGCCAGAAGGCGGCAAGCCCGAGCTTGGTCTGTCGCTCCTCCGCGGGAGTGCCGGTCAGCTCCGGAAGCGCATAGGTGATCATGCCGAGCGTGATCATTGCGTAGGCGCCGAAGAACGCCATGTGGCCGTGCATCGTGGTGATGTGCGTGCCATGGGTCCAGCGATTCACCTGCGGCCACGTGTGGGAGAGGCCGAGAATGCCGGCGCCGAGCGTCGAGAAGATCGCTGACCCGATCGTCCAATGAAGCGCGAGCGTGTTCGGGTGCCCCAGACCTGAACGTCGCAGGATGCTGTAAGCGTAGGCTGTCATCGCCAGGAACGCGAGCGGCTCGAGCGCCGAGAACACCCCCCCGATCCACAGCCAGTAGGGCGGTACGCCGATCCAATAGTAGTGATGCCCCGTTCCCAGCACCCCGGAGAGGAACGTCAAGCCGACGATCACGTAGAGCCACTTCTCCATGACTTCCCGGTCGGCTCCGGACAGGCGGATCAGCAAGAAAGCTAGCATGCCTCCGAGAACGAGCTCCCAGACGCCCTCCACCCAGAGATGCACCACCCACCAGCGGTAGAATCGATCGAGCGTATAGTTGTCGAAGTGGATCAGCGCGGGGACGAAGAGAAGCGCGGTCGCTCCGAGCCCACCGACGAGGATCCCTTCAGTCGTCGTGAAGCGTCCGGCTTTGCGGATCGTCATGGCCAGATTGGCGAGGAACATGACCATCACGACGACGACGCCGAGCTTCAGCACGAACGGCATCTCGAGCAGCTTCCGCCCTTCGGTCACCCCGAAGAGATAGCGATCGATGGTGATCACCCCGACGGCCAGCCAGAGGCCCAGCTGAAGATAGGCGAGCCTCGAGCTCCAGATCTCGGCGCGCGACTCCTCGGGAACGATGAAGTACGCGGCGCCCATGAAGCCCGTGAGGTTCCACACGAGCAGCAAGTTCGTGTGGATCTCCTTCGAGGTGGCGAAGTTGAGGGCGTCGATCAACGGGTCTGGGCCGAGGTACTTGGCGAGGCTCAGGAACCCGAACACGATCTGCAGCCCGAAAAGCAGTATCGCGGAGAAGAAATACGCGTATGCGATGCGCTGCGATTCGTAGGTCATGGTCGCGGGTCCTTCCGCTATTGCAGGGTCCTCAAGTAGGCGACCAGGTCCTTCACCTGCTCGGGCTTCAATGTCGTCCCGTAAGTGTCCGGCATGAGCGACCGTCCGGGACCGGCGGTGTAGTTGCCTCCGGCGACGATGAAGGCACCCGGCTTGACGATCGACTCCTCGAGATAGTCCTCGGCGCTCTTCGCCGAGCCCTTGTATTGGGAGTCATGAATCCGTTCTTCGGCGTGCTTGCCGATCGCAGCGAGTGACGGCCCGACCAAGACCGCGCCCGACTCGACCGAATGGCAGGTCACGCAGGCCCCTTGACCGTTGAACACCGCCTTGCCGCGGCTCGACGCATCCTCCGAGCTGGCAACCCCTGCCACGCCCGGAAGCCCGCGACTCGACACGCCCGAGACGAGGATCGGCCGCGGCGGCCAGCCATTCGTGTCGATGTGTCCGACCCAGTCTAGAAAAGCGATCACGTCGGCAATCTCGTCAGGCGAGAGACCGAGGGTAGGCATCAGCCGCCCGTCCCGCGTCTCGGAATAGAACCTCGAGGGGTTGGCGAGAAACTCGGTCAGGTAGGCGGGCCCGCGCTGCGAGACGATCTGTGTGAGATCAGGCGCGTAGTACGCCCCCTCCCCGAGAAGCGTGTGGCAGTTCTCGCAATTGTACTTGCCCCAGACGTGCTCGCCATGCCGGACCGTTTCGGTGAGACCGTCCTCGTGGGTGCGTGCGGCGATCGTCGTGTGCGTATGGATCGTGAGCAGGATGAAGAGCGCGACGAAGAAGAACGTGCCGGCGAAGAAAAAACCGCGTGTTGTCGACTTAGTCACCGCGGGGCCTCTTCGCGGCCTTTCGCGTGGCCCGCAAAGTATCGTAGGCCGTCGTCAAAAAGGCGCCGATTCCTGCGGCGGCGGCCAGGCCGACGGCGAGATTGGCGAGGATTGGCGCCCCGTATCGGCCAATGACCGGTGCTACCAAGACGCCTCCGGCGGCGGCGAGCACCAGACATACGATTGCCGACTCGAGCCGATCCGTCATGGAGCTACACTCCGATGCGCGTGATGTTTTCGAGCCCGATCCCCACGGCATAGAGCATCGCCGCGACGATCAGAGCGATGACCAGGAGGCTCAAAGACCAGATGAAGACATTCCCATCGACTGGACGAGTCTCTTGCATGCCCGGCTTTCAGCAAGCGGCGGACCAGCTACTAGGGTCGAGCGAAATCCAATTGTGAAAGGGACCGCTTCTCGCTTTTGGGAATCTCACGATGGGGTCTTCGCAAGATTGAGAAGCTTCTATGGACCGACCGAGGATCCCCCGGGCAGCGGGGGCAAAGAGCGAAGATAGAGAAGGATCGCTTTGACCTCCCCTTCGCTCAGCGTTTCCTTGAAATGCGGCATCGAAGGGGTCTTGTCCTCGAGCATGTGCCAGATCGATTGCCGGACCTCGTCGGAAGAGCGCTTTCTGAAGTAAATCTCGTCGAAGGCAAAGTGCGGCGCGGGCCGAGTGAGGAGCGCGCCCGTGGCGCCCTCGCCGTGGGGTCCATGACAGGACGAGCAGTAGCGATCATAGAGTTCGTAGCCGGGTGAGAACAGACGGACGAAGCGTGTGAGATCCGCGGCCTCTCGATCCGTCACGCGCGGCACGAGCGCAGGCATGCTGCGCCGACCGTGTTGGGCAAGGCCCCGCAGCTCGCGGTCGGTGATCCCGGCTTGAAAGCCGGGATCGGAGAGATCGCGCGGTCGGCGCTCCACGCCCGGAGGAAGCTCCGGTTGGGGATGACCGTAGCGATCGTGGCAAGGAGTGCAGCGCTCGTAGTACGTCTCTTCGCCCGCGTCTACCCACCTCCACGATACCGAGGGCAGAGTGCGTAGGAACCGATAAAGCGCTTCCGTATCCGCCGCCTGGCGCGCGATCGATTCGGGGCGGAACTGGAGCTCCATCTTCTTACCTTCCCGGATCTTCTCGACGAGCTTTTCGGCGGAGTAGGAGGCGAACACGTCGCCCCGCCGGAGATCGGCCGGGGGGTTTCGCAGGAAGACGGCGTCCGGGCCGTCGCCGATCCCCGTCGTGCCGTGACAACGTGAGCATTCGGCCATGTAAAGCGCCCGTCCTCTGTCGATTGCGGCGATGCGGGGGATCGGCGAGCCGAGGTCGAAAAGCAGGGAAAGCAAGACCGGGAACAGGGTCATCGCGTTACCGGCGCGGTTTCCCAGGTCGCGAGGAGGCTCCCGTCCTTGGCCCACCAGCGGAACGAGGCACGACCGCCGAACGCCTTGACGAGCTCGCGTGCGATGCGGTGCGCGAGCTTCTGGGACGTGGTGAGGACTTCCAGACGAGATTCGTCGAAGTCGATCGAAACGATGCGACGCTCGGGCTGGGTGAAGCCGGACCGGCGGCCGACGTTGCGGATGCGACGGACGATCGTATCGCGGTCGGCCAGGCGGGTGGCGTTGCGCGCCACGACGCGCCCGTAGTACTCGCCACGCCGCACCTGCTCGCAGGCGGGGCAGGTGCCCCAGCTCGCGCTGTCGAGGCGATCCGCTGCGAGCGACCGCCTCCTCCAGGTGCGGTGCAAGAAGATTGCGCCGCAGCTCGCGCAGATCGTCGGTTCGCGGATCGCTTCGGAGCGCTTTTGCGCGACCCGAGGCGCCTTGGTGCTGCGAGTGCCGCGTCGCACGAGCGCCCGCGTGAGCCCTTTGCCATCGCGATTCCCGGGTGAGCGTTTCATGCACGGAATCTCAGCAAGGAGCTTGCCAGGGGTATCGGCGGGGCAATCTACTCGTCGACCGAGGTTGCCAGCGCCGGGAGGGGTTCAACCGGCGCTTCTTGTTCCTGAGACGCAAATGCCCTTGCCGCGCCTCTACGGGGGACGTGCGACCGGATGGTACGAATCCTGCTCTTTTCCAGCAAGCGGTACATGGTGACGAAGGTACTGTGCCCGTTGACAGCAGCTGACTAATCGGAGGACTCCGTGGACTTCAGCATTCCCAACGAGATCCGCGAGCTCTGCGCGAACGTCGAGCGTTTCATGGACGAGTTCGTCTATCCGCTGGAGCAGGGCGAGCGATGGCGGATGGAAGTCGGTGGTCCGCCCTATCCGCCCCAGATGAAGGCGGTCCAGGAGCGGGCGAAGGCTCTCGGTTACTGGGCATTCCACCTGCCGGCCGAGGCTGGAGGCGCAGGCATTCCGTTCATGCACTACGTCTACGTAAACGAGATCCTCGGCAGGAGCCCGCTCGGGCCGCCTTGCGTCGGCTCGCAGGCGCCGGATTCGGGCAACGCGGAGATTCTCTGGCGCTTCGGCACGCCGGAGCAGAAGAAGCGCTGGCTGGAGCCGCTGGTTGCGGGCGATATCCGCAGCTGCTTCTCGATGACGGAGCCGGAGGTTGCGGGCTCCGATCCGCGGTGGCTCCGCACCACCGCGGTTCGCGATGGCGATCACTACGTCGTCAACGGTCACAAGTGGTTCTCGAGCGGTGCGCACGGCGCGGCCTTCGCGATCGTCATGGCCGCGACCGACCCCGCGCATCCTGACCCGCATCGGCGCTTCAGCATGATCGTGGTGCCGACCGACTCGCCCGGCTTCACGATCGAACGCGGCATCACGGTGATGGGTGAGGGCGACAACCATCACGCCGAGATTCGCTGCGAGGACTGCCGCGTGCCGATCAGCTATCGCCTCGGCGAGGAGGGTTCGGGCTTCGCGATCGCTCAGGAGCGGCTCGGCCCGGGGCGGATCCACCACTGCATGCGCTGGCTGGGCGTCGCCGAGCGCGCCTTCGAGCTCATGTGCCGCTATGCGACCGAGCGCGAGGTCTTCGGCTCGACGTTGTCACGTAAGGCCAACATCCAGGACTGGATCGCCGAGGCCCGCGCAGACATTCATGCCGCACGCCTGATGACCCTCCACGCGGCGTGGAAGATCGACACGGCCGGGCAGCAGGCGGCGCGCCAGGAGATCTCGCTCATCAAGTTCTTCGGCGCCAAGGTGCTGTCGAGCGTGGTCGACAAGGCGCTGCAGGTGCACGGGGCCGCCGGGGCGACCGATGACCTGCCGCTCTCGATGTTCTATCGCCAGGCTCGTCTCGCCCGCATCTACGACGGCGCCGACGAGGTCCACAAGATGGTGGTGGCGCGACGGATCCTCGCGCAATACGAATCGCCGCGCTGAGAACGATGCGAACCGGGATCGGCGCGCCAGCGATCCGCGAACTCTTGGTAAGATCGCCGATGCGGCTCTCGATTTCCGCGCACTGACGAAGCAGATCCACCAGCCGCACGTCACGCCCGTCGCGGCGTCGAGCGGCCGGCGAAGGCCGGCGGCCGCTACCGCTTGGACTTGGCAGACCGCCTCCCCGCCGGTCCGGTCCAACGCCTGGTTAGCTGGCCGACGGATGCCCGCTCTCGCATCTCGCGGACGGCAGCGACAATGTCCTCCCCGGAGATTTCAGCATCGATCCCCGGAACGTCGAAGGGGGATCGGCGTCGACGCTCCGGTTGGATCACAAATACTTGACCATCACGGCGCTTCACGCGAACAGCGCCGTCACGCCGTGCTCGCTCCAAGAGGCTTGCGAACTTTTGCCGGGCCTCTGAAAATGTGTAGACCCTCATGACGGAATCTCCAACGTCTCAACTCCTGCGCGATTCGCGGCTCCTATCATTCCCAGGTCCAAAGACAGCAAGGCGCACCGGTGTTTCAGCGCGCAAGCAATCACGTAGGCGTCGTACGCGTAGATATCGAGTCGATTCGAAATCTCGAGTGCCTGGGCGAGGTCGACATCGGAAAACCGAATCGGAATCTGATGGTACGCTTCAACGGCGCGACCAGCTTGTCGAAGCGATAGACGACGGCGCTTGAAGAGAGCAGAGAAGGCGTTCCCAACTTCCCAGTGAACCGATGGCGGCGCCAGCAGGTCTGCGCCGGTTGTCGCCTGCACGAGGGCGGCTCGGCGGGGTTCTCGGACGAGGACAGCGACGATCGCTGACGTATCGACCACGATCTCCACGACGGTACAATTGTACAACCTACCCCGGAGCACGCAACGGGCACAGATCTCGGCCGGCTAACGTCTTGCGGTTGAGCGGCCCGCGCCCACTGCCGTCCGGTCGTGACGAGCAGGTTGCGCGCCGGTCCGCTCCAACCGCGGGTTGGCCTGGGTTAGCCCGGGTCTAGATCCCCGTTTCCGGCGCAGTCGTCAGCACGGGGCACGTCGAGCTCCGAACCACCTTCTCCACGACGCTGCCGAGCGCCACGCGCCAGACGCCCTTTCTCCCGTGGGTCGCCATCACCACCAGGTCGATTCCGAGCTCCTTCTCGGCACGGAGGATCTCGGCGATGGGATCGCCCACGCGCGTCAGCGTCGAATAGGAAACTTCGGCGTCGAGAGTCTCGAGCGCCGTCGCCTCGAGCTTGCGCCTCGCTTCACCCTCCACCCAAGCTTCCGCGCCTGCGGCTTGCTCGACTGCGCAGTAGTGCTGCTGCGAGAAAGCGGCCTCGTGTAGCGGGATCACGTGGAGCAGGACGAGCTTGGCATTGTCGCGGATCGCCATGTCCTTAGCCAGTCGCAGCGCAGCGAGCGCCCCGTCGTCGAACTGCACGGGAACGAGAATCGAATGGAACGGCTGGGTCATTGGCGTTACTCCGTGTTCAATGGCCATCGAGCGAATCAGTGAGTCGAAGCGAGAAATCGTGCCACAGTAGATCAGCCCTCGTAGCGAGTCTGCTGCCACCCGCTTTCGGCGGCGAGCACGCGATGCCCCTGAGACGTCAGCGCCGTCACCAAACCGTCGAGACTCCGTGTGCGCACACGCAATCGATACGTTTCGCGCTGCGTAGGATCGTTCATCGGAGCAGTCGCCAGGAGATCGCCTCCACAGTCGCGGATGATCGTCGACACTTCCGAGAGCGAGAGTCGCCCGCCCGACGGGCGGACGACGATCGTCTCGATCGAGTCCACCGCCCCGGCGAGTATCATCCGGTTCTCCTCTTCACCCGACCTCGCGTTCGGCGGCGGCCAGCGCGAATTCGAAAGCGGCCGTCGCCTGAGCGAGCTTCTGGACTGCGGGCGACGCGAGCTCGGTCCCGAGGTCGATGACCTTCTCGCGATTGTGGCCCCCGAGCGCCGCGCGGCAGGCGTTCTCGAGTTCGAGACGATCGACCTCCTCGGCAGTGGACAGCTCGCTCGGGGTGATCTGGCCACCGGCCGCCATCATTGCGACCGGCGAGCCGGACGATCATTCTTCGCGGATCGCGGTCTCCCATGGCGCTTGGCGAAGCTAGCGGCGTGCCAGACGACTTTCGCGGGTTTTCGAGAGTTTTGCCGAAGTCCTTCTCATTCCTGGCAAATCTCGCGAGCCGATCCTCCCGGAGTTCGGAACCGAAAGCTTCGACATGCGGACGTGCGCCCGCCCGAGGGCGTGACGCCGCACCGGCGGGCGAATCAGGCGGCCGAACGTCGCAGGCGCCGCCGCGTGCCTTTTCGCGCGCGCGCGCCCATGGCCGGCACCGTCAAGACTGGACAGCGCGCGCTGCGCACGACGCGCTCGGCGACGCTTCCGAGGAAAAGGTGGGATAGGCCGCTGCGGCCATGCGTCGCCATCATGATCAAATCGGCGCGAAGCCGTGCCGCCACGTCGACGATCGCAACCGCGGCCGTTCCGTTGACGAGCACGCTTCGGCAGCGAATGCCGCGCTTCTTTCGCAAGCGCTCGAGACGAAGCGCCAGACCTTGCCGGGCGGCGCGTTGCACTTCGTCCATGACATTGACGATTGCCGAAGCGCCGAACAGATCACCTGCCATCACCACGGGCTCGACGGCATGGAGCAGCACGACTTCCGATCCAAGAACCCGAGCCAGTTGAACCGCCTGTTCGACGCAGCGGTCCGAGATGTCGGAGAAGTCGGTGGGCGCGAGAATTCGTCGAATCTTCATTCCTACCTCCTCAGCGGGCCGTCGCCAGTGTCTTCATCGACTCGCGCGGGCACGCACCGTGAGCACCGGACACTCCGCGCTCCGCACCACTCGCTCCGCGACGCTGCCTAGCAAGAGGCGTCCGACGCCGTGTCGTCCCTCGGTCGCCATGACGATCAGGTCGGCGGCGCTTCGCTTGGCGAGATCGACGATCGTGCTCGGAGCTGCTCCGGTCCTGAGCACGGTCCGGCAGCGTACCCGCCGGCTCCGAAGATCGGCGGCCAGCTCGGCGAGCCGGCGCTGGGCGGCGCGCACTTGCTGGTCGCGAAGCTTGTCGAGATCGACCGCGGAGGCCAGCATCGGCGCGTAGGTGACCGCTTCGACGACGTGGACGATCTCGAGGCGAGCCTTCAGGGAGTGGGCCAGGTCGATCGCGAAGCGCAATGCCGCGAGCGACGGCTCCGAGAAGTCGACCGGCACTAGAATACGCTTGATCTTCGGCATAATCCTTGGCCATGCGGATCTATGAGTGCCTAGCTGAGCGCAAATCACATGCCAGAATCGAGCCCCGCGATCGAGCGCCTTGTTCTCGCACCCTTTTCTCGCCGCTGAGAATCTCCTCTAACAGGTTTCCCAGAACTGGCCACAGGCCGCTTCGGCGTGCGAGAGAGCACGGGAATCGGGCTTGGCAGTCCAATTGCACCGGTCGACTGGCAGGGAGCAGCCTCATGTACGAATTTCTCGAGTATCGTGTGAGCGATTTCATGAGCCGCAACGGCGTCGTCGTGAGCGCCAATACCCCGCTCGAAGAAGCGGAACGGCTCTTCGAGCGGCATGACTTCAACCTGCTTCCCGTGATCGAGGGGCAGCGCTTGGTGGGCGTGCTGACCAAGCTGGACTTCCTGAAGGCCTTCAGCTTCGGTCCTGGTCGATTGGTGCCGCACTACCGAGAGATCCTCGAGCAAACGGTCGGCGCGTTCATGGTGCGAAATCCGATGACAGTATCGCCCGACATGCCACTCACGAAGGTGCTCGAGAAAATCGTCGCCACGCGTTACCGCTCCTTCCCCGTGGTCGAGGGCGATAATTTGGTGGGCATCATCTCCCGAGAGGACGTGGTCACGGCGCTCCGTCGAGCCGCCGCATCCAAGACGAAGGCCGGACAGCCCGGATGAATCGAGGTCCTCTGACCGGCTAAGAGCTACCGGGCAAAGACGTCCGGCGCAGTCGTTCGTCGACCGCCGTTACTCTTCCAGGGAAGCTCCGCACAAGGTCTCGCCGAGCCGAATGGCTCGCGGGCGCGGAAAGCGGCGCGACGTTTCGAAGCTCGTCTTCGCTCCCGCTCACGGCTCGCAAGACTTCGAAACGTCGCGCCGCTTTCCGAAAGATTCGCCCGCTGCGCTTTACTTCGGCTCGGCGAGACCTTGTGCGGAGCTTCCCTGGCTAGAAGAACGTGTATCCGGGCGACAGGAGCTTCGGCGGGATATGCCGTATGAGGAACGGGCCGTAAGCCATCGCGATCAGTACCAGTACGGTGACGACGCTGTAACGGAGCCGATCCAGGTGGACCTCCCAGCCGCTCGCCGGCGGCCCTTCGATGGTCTCGGTGAACGGAATGTCTACGCCCTCGGTCTTCTCGCCGAAGAATACCGTCATGGCGAGAACGAAGAAGCATGCCATCGCGCCGACGAACATAATCGTGCCGCCGATACCCGTGAGGATCGCCGGCAGGTGCCAATCGGGCTTATGGTAGGGAGCGGCGAGCACCAGGGTGCGCCGCGGCATGCCGAGTAGGCCGCCGGAGATCATGCCTCTGGCGAAGATCAACACGCCGGCGAAATAGATCCAGCCCTGCCAGCACCCGAGCCTTGCGCTCCACAGCCGCCGCTCGCTCAGATAGGGCACCAGCCAATACGCGATGCCCATCACGCTCAACGCGACGGCAGCGCCGACGGTGAGGTGGAAGTGTCCCGGAATGAACGCGGTGTTGTGGACGACCTGGTTCATGTTGAAGCTCGCGTTCATGAGCCCGGTGATGCCGCCGAGCAGGAACGCGAGCATGGCGAGCACCTGCGCGGAGAGCGCCGGATCCTCCCAGGGGATCTTCAGGAACCAGGCCGCGAGCCCCCGGCCGCCGCGGCGGCGAGCGCCGATCTCGAGCGCGTACATGACCGAGAATGCGGTAGCGAGGCTCGGGAAGAAAACGGCGAAGGTGAGTACGGCATGAGCGAACTTCATGTGGCCCGAGATGCCGGGATCGGTGAACTGGTGGTGGAAGCCGACCGGGATCGACAGCACGATGAACATCAAAAACACGACGCGGGTGAGCGTGTCGCTGAAGAGCTTGCCGCCCGCTAGCTTCGGCACCATGGCGTACCACGAGACGTAAATCGGGAGGAGCCAGAAGTAGACGATCGGATGACCGCTGTACCAGAAGAGCGTCCGGCTGAGCAGCGGATCTGCTCCGGAGATGAGCCCGAGCGACCAGGGAAGCAGCAGAAATACGACCTCGACCGCGATACCGATCGAGGCGATGTCCCACATCACGTACGTCGCAACCGAGAGGAAGGCGAGAAGCGGGATTCGCTCGCCCGGATGGTCTCGCCGCCAGCCGCGCAACATGACGAGCTGCGTCGCGGACGTCACCCAGGTGCTGACGACTAGGAGCGCCAGCCCGAGGTAGAACGTCCAGTGTGCCTGCAGCGGCGGATAGAACGTGAAGAGGACGCTGGCCCGGCCCGAGAACATCGCGAAGGAGGCGAGCAACGATCCGAGGACGAGTGCCACGAACATTGCGATCAGCAAACCGTCGTTGCACTTGCGTCCGAGTCCACGCGCGGCGGTGAGCAGCAAGAATCCGTTCGAGAACGAGAACGTGAACACGATCGCGTTGAAGACGCCGTGCACCGTTAGCCCTTGATAGTACGTGCGCATGCCAGGAAAGAATCGCAGGATATCGACGCCGGCGTAGTTCAACGCCTGGCCGAGCCCGTTGATGACCCCGACGGCGAGAGCCGCGAAGCCGAGAAAGATCGTCCAACGGATGATCGCGCGCTGCGAATCGGGCAGCGCGAAGCCCTTCGCATCGTAGACCACCGGCGTGCTCATTCCACGACCACCTTTCCGAACATGAGATGATGACCGATGCCGCAGTACTCGTGACAGATGAGCAGGTGCTCGCCGCGATCCTCGAACCGATAGTCGAGCTCGGTGATCTCACCCGGAATGAGCATCGCGTTCAGGCGCGTGCCCTCGATCATGAAGCCGTGGATCACGTCTGCCGACGTGGCGCGAAAGCGCACCTCGGTGCCGGCGGGAACGTGTATCTCGTTCGGCTCGTAGGCCCACGCGTGACCGATCAGTATGACCTCGTACCGACCCGGCGCGACTTGACGTACGCCGGGCGAGTCGAAAGGCGGCGTTTGGCGAACCTTCCGGGGGTCTACGCCGCCGGCATGGCCGGGAAGATGAATGCCCATGCCGACCGCAGCGTAGGCCAGGGCGGCGAGGAAGATCACCAACAGCCCCGCACCGAGTGAGAGAAATATCCTTTCGTAACGTTGGACGTCCATCCGTCACCTGGAGAGCATGATCAGGTACATCGCGCCCCACATCCCCGCGAGCGCCGCGAGGTAGAGCGTCATCAGAAACAGGGTGCCGGTCGGGGGTGGCAGGTCTTCTTCCGGTTCGTCGGTCGGATTCATCGCGCGACTCCTTTCATCAGGCGAGCCAGGACGAGTGCGACGCCTGCAAACGCGAACGAGGCCGCGAGACCGCGAAGCACCGGGCGGCTCTCGAAATGGCCGCTCAATACTTCGCTCAGGTCATGCCAGGCGATCATGGCGAGCGGAGCGGCGACGATCAGGAACGCGGCGAGACAGCCGATCAGACGAGAGGGGCTCTGAGGCGAGAAGCCATTCTGCCGCATCCATCGTGCTCCGATGACTGTTTGCTGACCGTCGCCGCCCCCTACCGAAGGAGGGAGAACGAACGATTTCAGAACGGAGCAATTGGCGTGCCTTTCGATTCGGCGTCGATTTCCTGCCTCTGCCTCGCACGGCGTTCTTGAAAGCAAGAAACAGTGGGCCGCGACTCGTTCGCATATTGAGAAGCGGCCCCGTCGTGCGGCTGCGTCTCGAGCACGAACGCGAACGCCTGCGCAGCGGACGGCAATTCGATGGGGCTGAGCGACACGATCGCGCCGACGGAAACCACCCACGTCGACCGTTGCCGCGACACCGCAGCGGGGGCAACGGCGGGCCTCGACGTGTCGGCTCCCTCAGCGGTCGAGCGAGATATGCAGCTCTTCGATCTTCCGATAAAGCGAGGACAGGCCGAGACCGAGCAGCTCGGCGGCCTTTCGCTTGTCGCGGCCGATGCGGCGCAACACGTTCTCGATGTGGATCTTCTCGTAGGCGCGCACCGCTTCCTTCAGATTGTCGCCGACGACCGGTACCTCGCTCGTCTCGCGCGGAACCGAGCGGGGTAAGTCGGCGAGCGTGATCCACTCGCCGTTCCCGAGGATCATCGCGTGCTCGATCACGTTTTCGAGCTCGCGGATGTTGCCCTTCCAGGGGAGCGACATGAGCACCTTCATGGTCGCGTTGTCGACCCCCTTGTAACTCTTCTTCAGGTCCGCGTTGTGTCGCCGCACCAGGTACTCGACCAGTCGTGGAATGTCGTCGCGACGTTCCCGCAGCGGAGGGATCTCGATGTTCACCACGTTCAGCCGGTAGAACAGGTCCTCGCGGAAGCGGCCCTCCTCGACCGTCTTGCGGAGATCGCGGTTGGTGGCGGCGATGATGCGCACGTCGATCTTGATCGGCGTGGTCGTGCCGACGGGCAAGATCTCCTTCTCTTGGATCGCGCGCAGCAGCTTGACCTGCAGGTTGAGCGGCAGATCGCCGATCTCGTCCAGGAAGATCGTCCCTCCGCGCGCGCGCTGGAAGAGCCCTTCTTGTGCCGCGACGGCACCGGTGAACGACCCCTTGGTATGTCCGAAGAGGTGGCTCTCGAGGAGCTCTGAGGGGATGGCTCCACAGTTCACCGGCAAGAAGAGCTTGTCGTGGAGATGGCTGTAGTGATGGATCGCGCGTGCCACGACTTCCTTGCCGACGCCGCTCTCACCGGTGATGAGAACGTTGCTGTTGGTCGGCGCGACCTTGCGGATCAGGCCGAGGATCTCGCGCATCGCCTGGCTCTGGCCGATGATCATCTGCTCGAAGTCGTAGCGCGCCGCGAGCTCTTGGCGCAGCATCTGGCTCTCCCAAGCGAGCTGACGGTGCTCGAACAGCCGGCCGATCTTGCCGAGGACGTCTTCGAGTATGAGCGGCTTCAGGATGTAGTCATGAGCTCCTCGCCGGAGCGCTTCGACGGCCGTCTCAACCGAGGCGTACGCGGTTATGAGTAATACGAGAGTCTGCGGCGCAATTTCGCGCACGCGGCGGAGCACAGCCAGTCCGTCGGCACCGGGCATGCGCAAATCCGTGATGACGACGTCGTAGGTCTTTTCACCGAGCGCCGCCAGCGCTTCCAGGCCGTCGGCGGCCGTATCGATCTCGTACCCCTCTTCGCGAAGTACCTCGGCGAGGGTCTCGCGGCTGGTGTTCTCGTCGTCCGCCAGCAGGATTCGTCCGCCGCCGACGCTCGAGGTGGTCGGTGTGGATTTTCTAGTCAAACCAGCCTCTTCTCGAGCCTCAGATTGATGCATGGTTCCTCGACTCTATTCTCGAAATAGAGAACCTCCAAGCACAGATTCTCGACAACCGGAATTTACTGCTGCTTCCCCTGCCCGGCGACGGGGACGTCCCTCAGGAATCCAGCCAGGACGCCAAGACAGTCGGTCTCGGTCAGGAGGCCGACGAGCTTCCCGCCCTCCACCACTGGTAAGCATCCGAATTTCTTGGAGATCATCAAGCGAACGGCCTCCTCCATCGGGTCTTCCGGAGAAACCGTCAGGAGCTCCGTGCTCATAACCCGACGGACCGGTATTGCCTTCAACCAATCATGCTCGACGGATCGGCTGAGCTCGAGAACCGAGGCAACCGAAGCTTTCAAGAGATCTCGCTGAGTTACGAGACCGACGAGCCGCCGATCTCCGGCCACTACCGGTAGATGGCGCACGCGGCCGAGGGTCATGATGTCCTCGGCAACGTCGAGCGAATCCTCGAGGCCGAGTGTGGCAACCTCCTTTTGCATGATCTCTCGAACTCGCATCCGGCAGAATCCTTTCCTGCGCGACGGACCCCGCGCCTAGGCTTCTAGCTAGCAACGTTCGTTCCCGGGCGACGGTTGTTGGGCTTGCCGATCGGCCCTCGATGCCCCGGCCTCGTAACCGTCTCCCGGAGACGATTAATGAACAAACTCCCTGCCGACTCGAATTCGCGCGTCCACGACGATCGCGCCCCTACCGGGCTCGAGGACCTTGACCGGATTCAGATCGAGCTCTCCGATCTCCGGTATCACCTCGACGAGGGCGGACACGCGCTCGATCACACCCACGAGGGATTGGCGATCGCCGGGGGGCGAGCCCCGGTAGCCGTCGAGAAGCTTCGCGGAGCGTAGGCTCGCCACCATCTCGAGAGCATCGATGTCGCTGACCGGCGTGAGCCGGAAGGAGACGTCTCGCAAGAGCTCGACCAGAATCCCTCCGAGCCCGCAAACCAGTAGTGGACCGAAGAGGGCATCCGTGGTGACGCCGACGAGCGCCTCGATGCCGCGGGGGATCTCACGCTGCAACAGGACGCCTTGGAAGCGCGCTCCGTGAGCCCGCGCTCGCTCGGCGAGGACGGAGGCGGCGCGGCTGACCTCGCCCGCCGACTCGAGGCCGAGGATCACCCCCCCGACCTCCGTCTTGTGGAGCACGTCCGGGGATATCAGTTTGGCTACAAGGGGGTAACCCAGTCGCTCGGCGGCATCGGCCGCTTCTTCGAGCGTAGTTCGTTCCCAGGGGGCATAGCCGATGCCGACCGCGCAGAGCACGGCCGCGACATCTTCGGGCGAAAGCCACACCGGCGTACCGCCCGCCCCCAGCGCGCGGTCGACCACCGCACGAACGCTGGCGACCGCGAAGTGTTCGAGCTCGAACATCCGGCCGCGCGGCCGTTGACGCCAGCGCGCATAGCGTGTCGCCGCGGAGAGCGCGAGCGCAGCGTTCTCCGGGAACGCGTAACAGGGGAGCAGCCCGCGCTTGCCCGTGTGGAGCGACGCCGGCGCGCCTTGCGAGGAGACATAGACGACGAGCACGGGCTTCTCCGGGGGCATTTCGGCGACGCCCCGGGCGATACCTTTGCCGATCTCCTCGGCGACGCTGACCATCGTGGGGACATGCGCGACGACGATCGCGTCGATGCTCGGGTCTGCCGCGACGGCGGCGATCGTTCGCGCGTAGTCCTCGGGACTCGCCGAGGCGATCATGTCGATCGGGTTTCCGACGCCGGCTTCGGCGGGGAGGAAGGCGCGGAGCCGGTCGAGGGTCTGTGCGCTGAGCGAAGGAAGCTGGAGGCCGCGAGCCTCACAGGTATCGGCCGCGAGTATCGCCGGGCCGCCGGCATTGCTGATGATCGCGACGCCCGGACCGGCGGGGATCGGCTGCAAGGAGAAGAGCTCGATAACATCGAAGAGCTCCTCGAGCGTATTGACACGGATCACGCCTGCTTGATCGAAGAGCGCATCGACGGCGATGTCGAGAGTGGCAAGCGCCGCGGAGTGACTTGATGCCGCGCGCGCGCCGGCGGCCGAGCGGCCCGACTTCACCGCGACGATCGGCTTTTGACGGGCGACCTCGGGGGCCACCCGGGCGAACTTGCGCGGGTTCCCGAAGCTCTCCAGATACAGGGCGATGACATGAGTGCGCGGGTCCTCCGCCCAGTATGCGAGCATATCGTTGCACGAGACGTCCGCCTTGTTGCCGACGGACACGAACGTCGAGAGCCCGAGGTTGCGGCCGCGCGCGTAGTCGAGGATCGCCAGCCCGAGCGCGCCGCTCTGCGTGAGCATGCCGATGTTGCCGGCGGGCGGCCACTGCGGCCCGAACGTGGCGTTCAGCGAGATGGCGGGATCCGTATTCAGCACGCCGAGACAGTTGGGCCCGATCATGCGCATCCCCGACGAGCGCACGAGGTCGCGCACGCGCTCCTGCACGGCACGCCCTTCGGGCGAGACCTCGGCGAATCCGGCCGAGATCACCACGATGCCGCGGACCGCGGCACGGCCCGCATCCACCACCACCTCCTCGACGGCGCGCGCGGGAACGGCGACGACCGCGAGATCGACAGGCGCGCCGATCGCGGAGATGCGCGGATACGCCGGCAAGCTCTCGATCTCGCGGGCCGTGGGATGGACCGGGTAGAGTGGTCCCGTGAAGCCGCAACGCTTCAGATTGATGACCAGGGCGTTGCCGATGGTGCCGGGACGAGGGGAGGCGCCGACGAGCGCGACCGAGGTGGGGTTCAGGAACGGCCGAATGCTACGCGCGGCAGCGAAGCGCTCGCGCACGTCGCTCGCGTGATCGGCTTCTTGCGTGGCTTCGGTCGGAAACGTGACGCAAAAGACGCCACCCTCGATGGAACGCCGGACGCGGAAGCCGCTCGTGCTGAACACCTCCAACATGCGATTGTTCTCGCCGAGCACGCTGGCCTCGAACTCGTCGATGCCGTTGTCGCGCGCGATGTGCGCTAGACGCTCGAGAAGCAGAGTCGCTATGCCGCGGCCCTGATGCGCATCGGCGACCGCGAACGCCACCTCCGCACGCTTCGGCTCCCCGGAAGTGATGGGCACTACGATGTAGCGGGCCACCCCGATGATCTGCTCCTCGCCCCGCTCCCTCAGCGTCGCCACCAAGGCCACGTGGCTAACGAAGTCGATCTCGGTGAAGCGCCGAAGCTCGTCGTCCGTGAGCCGGAGCTTCGAAGCGAAGAACCGGAAGTAGACCGAGCGGGCGCTCATCCGTTCGAAGTGGTCGACGAGCCGGGCCTTGTCGTCGGGGCGAATCGCCCGCAGGTGGATCGATCCACCATCGCGCAGCACTGCATCTTCGGCGAATGTTCGTGCGTCGATCAACGATCGCGAGCTACCGGAAGCGAGGGGGAAGCGAAAGAGCGGCGTGCGGTAATGCCTTCAATTTCAGTACGAGCGCTTCGGCAACGCGATAGCGCGGTCGGTGGGATCGGCCCGTACCCGGGTCGATCCCACCGACCGCAACCGCGCGCAAGCGCGGAAAGTACAACCCACCGAATCGGTCTATTGCGTTCAGCGCTTCGCGCTGTTGCGTTTGGTTTTCATCGATCCGAGTACGGATCGACGAGAACCAAGCGCGCTTTTCGTATTTTCGTATCCCCAGTCGTCGCCCCG
The DNA here is from genome assembly GCA_963712515.1 of uncultured delta proteobacterium. Classification (GTDB taxonomy): domain Bacteria; phylum Desulfobacterota; class Binatia; order JACPRU01; family JACPRU01; genus CAVQIG01. The sequence goes on along the minus strand of CAVQIG010000027.1, from coordinate 182,939 downwards.
AGCGGTTCGATATCAGCTCTTCTCCTTCGGCTTCGGGACGTCGTAGGCGTCGAACGTGATCACGGTCTTGGTCTCGCGGATGTGCGGCACCTTCTGGATCCTGTCGTTCACTATCTCCGCGAGGTCGTCGAAGCTCTCGACGTAGATCTTTGCGAGCAGATCGTAGTCGCCGACTACCGAGTACATCTCCGAGACGATCTCGAGGTCGGCAATTGCCTCGGCAACCTTGTGCAGGCTCCCGGGCTCGACCTTCAGCATGACGAAAACCGCGCGCACTCAGGGGGCGTATAGCATCGCACCAGCCGCGAACGCCAGGCTCGAAAGCCCGGCTTGGAACTTGACAATTTATCGCAATACTGACTAAGCGTTCATCCAGGCATGCGAATCGGCGTCAACCTGCCGAGCGATTGCGCGGAGGCTTCCGGGCCGCTCCTTCTGGAGTGGGCCAGGCGCGCCGACGAGGGTCCCTTCGCGACGCTGGCGGTGACGGACCGTCTGGCATGGTCGACCTACGAGCCCTTCGCAACGCTAGCGGCGGCCGCGGCGCTGACCCGCCGAATTCACTTGATGACCGCGATCGCAATCGCCCCGCTCCGTTCCGCGGCCTTGCTCGCCAAGAGCGCGGCAACCGTGGACGCGCTGTGCGGCGGGCGACTGACGGTCGGGCTCGGGATCGGCCCGAGACAAAGCGACTATACGGTCGCGGGGGTGGACTGGCGATCGCGCGGCCGACGCTTCGGCGAGATGCTCGGCGAGCTGCGCGGTTATTGGGAAGAGGGTAGCGCCGTCGGACCGATGCCCGCGCGCCGGGGCGGGCCGAAGCTCGTCGTCGGCGGTCTGAGCGACCACGCGCTCGCGCGCATGGCGCGCCATGCCGACGGCTACGTGCACGGTGGTGGGCCGCCCCGCGCCTTCGCCCGAGCAGCAGAGCGGGCGCGCGCGGCATGGGTCGATTGCGGTCGACCGGGCCAGCCGGAAATCCTCGGGCAGGGATATTTCGCGCTCGGCGCCGGCGGCGCCGCGGAAGCGGGCGTGCGTCACTTGAAGAGCTACTACGAATTCCTCGGGCCCTTCGCGGACAAGATCGCGGCCGGCCTGTTGACTACGCCGCAGGCGGTCGTGCAGTACGTTCGTGGCTACGAGGAAGCGGGCTGCGACGAGCTCTTGCTGTTCGCCGCAGTGCCGGATCTCGCGGAGCTTGCGCGCCTGGCGGACGTGCTCGGCGCATTCGCTTCGCCGGCCGCGCGAGAGATTCCAGCATGAACGTCCTCGTTCTCGGCGGCGGTCCGGGGGGTCTCTACAGCGCGATCCTCCTCAAGAAAAGCCACCCGCGATGGCAGATCCGCCTCGTGGAGCGCAATCCACCCGATGCCACCTACGGCTGGGGGATCGTGTTCTCCGATCGCACGCTCGGCTCGTTCCGCGAGGCGGACTCCAAGACCTACCGGGAGATCACCGATCGGTTCGTCCTTTGGGACACGGTCGAGGTACGCAACGCGGGCTCGGTCGTTCGCTGCGGCGGGAACGTCTTCGCCGGCATGTCGCGCAGAGCGCTACTCGACGTTTTGCAGCGGCGCTGTCGTGAGCTCGGTGTCGCGCTCGAGTTTCGTAGAGAGCTCACCGACCCGGCCGAGCTCACGGGCCACGATCTCGTCGTCGCCGCCGACGGCGTGAACAGCGTCGTGCGGAGCGCATTCGCCGACACCTTCGCGCCATCGATTCACTGGGGACGGGCGAAGTACGCGTGGTTCGGAACGCGCCGAGTGTTCGACGCGTTCACGTTCCTGTTCCGCCAGAGCGACCATGGCCTCTTTCAAGCGCACGTCTACCCGCACGTCGGCTCGGTCAGCACGATGGTGATCGAGTGCGACGAGCAGACGTGGCGGCGCGCCGGTCTCGACCACGCCGACGAGTCACAGTCGCTCGCCTACTGCGAGACCGTCTTCGCAGCCGATCTTGGCGGCGAGCGCCTGCTTGCCAACAAGTCGGACTGGCTCTCGTTCCCGACCATCCGCAACCGCAGCTGGCGGTGTGGGCGGATCGCGCTGCTCGGCGACGCCGCGCACACCGCGCACTTCAGCATCGGATCGGGGACGAAGCTCGCCATGGAGGACGCAATCGCCCTGGCGAACGCCTTCGAGCGTCGCGGCGACGACCTGGATAGCGCTCTCGGCGAGTACGAGCTCGAGCGTCGGCCCGCGGTGGAAGCGCTGCAAGAGGCCGCGCTCGAGAGCAGGGAGTATTTCGAGAACACGCGGCGCTATCTCCTCTTCGAGCCGCTCGCGTTTGCATTCCATCTGCTGGCGCGAAGCTCGCGAACGTCGTACGACGAGCTGCGTCGGCGCGACCCGGTCTTCGTCGACGCGGTCGATCGCTCCTTCTTCGCTCACGCCGCTTCCCCCTCGGGCCGCCGCGCCCCCTTGTTCGCTCCGCCGCCGATGTTCGCGCCCCTCCAGCTCCGCGGGGTCACCCTGCCGAGCCGGGTCGTCGTCGTATCGCCCCCGACCGAACATGCTCGCGACGGCATGCCGAGCGAGGGATACACTCACCACTTCCTTCGCTCCGTCGCCGACGGCGTCGGTCTCGTCGTGACGGAGCCGTGCGCGGTCTCTGCCGAGGGCAGGATCACCGCGGGCGGTCTCGGTCTCTATCGTCCCGAGCATGCCGTTTCGCTGGCGAGCCTCGTGTCTCTCGTGCGTGAGCGCTCCGCCGCCAAGGTCGCGGTGCAACTCGGCCATGCGGGGAGGCGCGGCGCAACCCGATCCCGCCGCGCGGGAGTCGACCGCCCGCTCGGCGAGAACGGGTGGCCGCTCCTCGGCCCTTCGCCCCTTTCCTATACCAAGTGGTGCTCGGTTCCTCGCGAGATGGGTCGCGGAGAGATGGACCGCGTCCGGGACGACTTCGTACGCGCGGCGCGCGCGGCCGGCGAGGCGGGGGTCGATCTCGTGCAGCTTCACTTCGCGCAGGGCTATCTGTTGTCGAGCTTCCTCTCGCCGCTGTCCAACCGTCGCGGCGACGCATACGGTGGCACGCTCGAGAACCGCATGCGCTTTCCGCTCGAAGTCTTCGACGCCGTGCGAGCCGCGTGGCCCCCAGAAAAGCCTTTGTCGGTGGCGGTGTCGGCGACCGATTGGGTGAAGGGAGGCTTCGAGATCGACGAGGCGGTGGAGCTCGCTCGGCGCCTGAAGACACTCGGCTGCGATCTCGTGCAGGTACTCGCGGGGATGACGCTCGCCGAATCGGTCCCTCGCTACCATCCGTACCATCCGATGCTGTTCGCGGACCGCGTGCGCAACGAAGCGGGAATCCCGACGATCGCTTCCGGCCACCTCCGAACGTCCGATGAGATCAACACCGTCATTGCCGCCGGTCGCGCGGATCTCTGTGCCGTGGCGCCACGCCTCGAACCGACCGGATTCGCCGACGAGGGCGCGCTAGGAGCGTGCGTCACGGATCGCGCCCGTTGGGCGCGATCAAAGGGAATGCAACATCGTAGGGACGTAGCATGACGGGGCTCGAGGGCCGTCGTGCCGTCGTCACCGGGGGAAGTCGGGGGATCGGCCGCGCGGTCGCCGCGGCGCTCGCCGAAGCCGGAGCCGCGGTTGCGATCGTGGCGCGCGGAGCCGAGGCGCTCGAGGCCGCGGCGGCCGCGATCGAGCGAGACGGCCATCGCGTCGTCGCGCTCGCCTGCGACGTGACGGACCGCAGTCAAGTCGCCGCTTTGCCGGCTCGCGTGCGCGCAACGCTCGGCGACCCCGACGTTCTGGTCAACAATGCGGGCGGCGCCGACACCCACAAGCTCCTCGATCATCCCGACGAGCTCTGGGAGCGCATGCTCCGACTGAACTTGACCAGCGTCTATTTGGTCACCAAGGCAATGCTGCCGAGCCTCGTTGCGAGCGGCAGGGGACGGCTCATCAACGTCGCTTCCACGGCGGCGAAGAGCGGCGCCCGCTATGCGGCCGCCTACGCGGCGGCCAAGCACGGGGTGCTCGGCTTCACGCGCTCGCTGGCGCTCGAGCTCGCCACGGCGGCGGTCACGGTCAACGCCGTCTGTCCCGGCTACGCCGACACGCCGATGACGGCCGAATCGATCGAGCGCATCGTCTCGCGAAGCGGCCGCAGCGCCGACGACGCTCGCCGCGCGCTCGAGTCTATGAGTCCGCAGGGCAGGCTGATCCGCGCGGAGGAAGTGGCGGCTCTGGTATGCTTCCTCGCCGGCGACGCGGCAGCCGCGATCACCGGACAGGCGATCAACGTCGACGGCGGCGCGGTGATGACGTGATTTGGGAGCGGCGAGCGCGAGGCGCGCGCGTCACGGATCGCGCCCATTGGGCGCGATCGAAGGGAATGCGACATCCTGCCGAGCTAGGAGTCTGCGCCACGGATAGCTTGCGGCTGCAAATCGCCATCCATCCGCGATCGACTGCGTCGCCGACCCCTCGGCGTATCGCGGAGATACGCGGTCGGGGTCGGCTCCTTGCGCTCGCGGCGGCTGGCGATTTTCGCTCGCAACCTATCCGTGGCGCAGACTCCTAGCGTGGCGGATTCACGGAGGATGACCATGGCGACGAACGACGGGATCGACGTCGGAACCGCGGTGCCGAGCGCTGCCGACACGGATTCGACCGAAGTGGGCAGCGCGACGCGGAGCTCCTGGGCTCCGTACGTGCAGGCGCGGCTCGGCTTCCGCAACTACTGGTACCCGGCTCTCTTCAGCCATGAGCTCGACGGCGGGAAAGCCGTAGGGGTGCGTCTGCTCGGCGAGAACGTGCTTCTGCGGCGCGTCGGCGAGCGCGTGGCGGCCGTCGAAGATCGCTGCCTCCACCGCGGCGTGCGCTTCTCCCGTAAGCCCGAGTGCTACACCGCCGACACCATAACCTGCTGGTACCACGGCTTCACGTACAGCCTCCTCGACGGCAAGCTCGTCGACATCCTCACCGAGCCGGGCAGCAAGATGATCGGCAAGATCGGCATCAAGACGTACCCGGTGGCGGAAGCCAAGGGCATCGTCTTCGTGTTCATCGGTGACGCGCCGCCCCCTGAGCTCGTCGACGACGTCCCGCCCGGGTTTCTCGACGACGAGCTGGCCGTGAACGGAATCCGCGATCCGGTGCAGTCGAACTGGCGGATCGGCGCGGAGAACGGCTTCGATACCACCCACATCTACATCCACAGAGATTCGCCGCTGATCGGCGGCAACCGCATCCTGCTGCCGATCGGTCTCGTGCCGGTCAGCAAGGAGGGGATCGAAGTCCACGCGGAAGGCGACCCGAAGGGTGTGTTCGACGCGATGGCGCAGAACTACATGCCGGTCTTCGAAGGTACGATCCGCGGCGAGAAGGTTCTCGAGTCTCGCGGCGCGCGCGGCGAGAAGATGGTGGCTGGCTCGGTGTCGATCTGGATGCCGGGCGCCCTCAAGGTCGATCCCTTCCCCGATCCGGCGATCGTGCAATTCGAGTGGTACGTACCGGTCGACGTCGATACGCACATGTATTGGCGGGTGCTCGGCAAGCGCGTGAAGGGCGATGCCGAAGCGGCGATCTTCCGCGACGAGTTCCACTCGCTCTGGAAGCCGCTCGCCCTGCGCGGATTCAACGATCTCGACATCTGGGCGCGCGAGGGGATGCAGGAATTCTACAAGGACGACCAAGCCTGGTCCCAGGAGCACCTCTTCAAGCCCGACGCGTGCATCGTCGAGTGGCGAAAGCTCGCATCGAAACACAACCGCGGCCTGCAGCCGGTGAAGTAAGCCATGCGGGAACCGACGACCGACCGACAAAGCCGCCGCCGCCGCGAGCGAGCGATCACCATCTCGGGCCCCGCCGCGGCCACGCAGGTGTCGGACAAGGAGCTCTGGAAAGAGGGCCGCGCCAAGATCGCCGCGGCGGCGTTGCCGCTCTTTCTCCGTTATGGATATCACGCCACACCGGTCCGCGTGATCGCACGCGCTGCCGGGATCAGCTCGGGATCGATCTTCAATTACTTCTCCGGCAAGGACGAGATCCTGGAGCTGCTGCTCGGCGAGAGCCAGGCGGAGGCGGAGCGGGTGCTGGAGGAAGCGCAGCACACGCTCGCAACGCCGGATGGCGACGATCCGGTGATGTTGTTCGTCCGAGTTTTTCGTCGCTATGCCGAGTCGATCGACGCGATCCGTCGCTACACCTTGCTCGCGTACCAGGAGGCGAAGTCGCTGGCGCCGAAGAATCGCTCACCGCTCTTCGAGCGCGAGCGACGGATCGCGAGCTTACTGAAGGCGGCCGCCGAGCCTGCCATCGCCGCGGGCGCGTTCTCTCGCGACGCCCTCGACCTGAAGGTGCAGTCGCTGATCGTGCTCGCCCAGGCCTGGGCGGTGCGGCACTGGGCGTGGCCGCAGTATCCGACGATCGGCGACTACTTCGACGACCTCTCGAAGGTGGTCGTGGCGATGATGAAGGCGCAATGAACGCCTCCGAGGTCTTGCCCGCGGCGTTCAACGCGGCGGCTCATTTCGTCGATCGGAACCTCGCCGAGGGGCGCGGCGACCGGCGCGCATATGTCGTGGGCGCGGATACCGCGTCCGGTGGCGGCCGCGTGCTTCGCTACCGAGACGTCGCGGAGCTCGCGAACCGAACCGGCAACGCGCTTCGCAGCCTCGGCGTCGATCAGGAAGATCGTGTGCTGATGGTGTGCCTCGACGCCCCCGAATTTCTCGGGACGTTTTGGGGCGCGATCAAGATCGGAGCGGTTCCGGTGCCGGTCAACACGCTCATGCGCCGGCGCGACTACGAGTACTTCTTGAACGACAGCCGAGCCAAGGCGCTAGTGGTTTCGGCGCCCGTGCTCGCGGAGGTCGCTCCGGCGCTCGGACAAGCGCCACGTCTGAGACACGTGCTGGTCGCGGGCGGTGACGCTCCGGGCTGCCTCTCGTACGAGGCTCAGGCGGAACGTGCCTCCTCCGCGCTCGAGCCCGCGCAGACGTCGCGTGACGACGTCGCGTTCTGGCTGTATTCGTCGGGGTCGACGGGTTTTCCGAAGGGCGTCGTTCATCTGCAGCACGACATGGTAGTCGCCGCCGAATGCTATGCCCGACACGTCCTCGCCCTCACCGCGAACGACCGGATCTACTCCGCCGCCAAGCTCTTCTTTGGCTACGGCCTCGGCAACTCGGGATATTTTCCGCTGAACGTCGGCGCAGAGACGGTCCTCGATGCCGAAAGGCCGACGGCGGAGCGCGCTTTCGAGATCTTGAGTCGTCATCGTCCGACGATCTTCTTCGGCGTGCCGACGCTCTACGCCGGCATGCTGGCGCTCGCGGACGCCGAGCGCCGCTACGACCTTTCCTCGCTGAGGCTCTGCGTCTCGGCGGGCGAGCCTCTTCCCGCCGAGATCTACCGCCGATGGCTCGATCGCTTCGGGGTCGAGATCCTCGACGGCATCGGCACCACCGAGATCCTGCACATCTTCCTATCCAACCGTCCGGGTGCGGCGCGGCCGGGCTCCTCGGGGGTTCCCGTTCCAGGCTACGGCGTCACGATCGTCGACGAGCAGGGAATGCCTGTGGGGCCTGGGGTGATCGGCAACTTGCGCGTCGAGGGCGACTCGACGATGGCTTTCTACTGGAACAAGCACGATCAGACGAAGAACACGCTGCGCGGACGTTGGATCGAGACCGGCGACAAATACTATCGCGACGAGGATGGCTACTTCTGGTACTGCGGCCGCAGCGACGACATGCTGAAGGCAAGCGGCATCTGGGTCTCGCCTGCCGAGGTCGAGGCCGCCCTGATCGAACATCCGGCCGTGCTCGAATCGGCGGTCGTGGGTCGCGACGACGGCGACGGGCTCCTCAAGCCGCAAGCGTTCGTGGTGCTCAAGGAGCGCGCGCTCTCGTCGCCGGCGCTCGCGGAGGAGCTGAAGGTGTTCGTGAAGAGCCGGCTCGCGCCGTACAAGTATCCCCGCTGGATCGATTTCGTCGATGAGCTTCCGAAGACGGCGACGGGCAAGATCCAGCGCTTCAAGCTGCGGAACCGGTCACGAGAGGAGCACTCCCCATGAAGCAGCGGATCGTCAACCCGTCGACCCTCCCCCGGCCTTCCGGCTTCAGTCATGGAATCCTCGTCGAAGGCGGGCGGACTCTCTTCCTCGCCGGCCAGACCGGCAGCGACGCCGCCGGGCGGATCGCCGATCCGAACGATCTCGTGCGCCAATTCGATCTGGCGATCGCCAATATCGGAGCGGTGGTTGGCGAGGCCGGGGGCGGGCTCGGCGACGTGGTCAAGCTCAACGTGTTCGTGCGGAGCCGCGACGCCTACGTGGCGAAGCTGAAGCCTCTCGGCGAAGTGTTCCGCAAGCATTTCGCGGGTCACTATCCCGCGATGGCGCTCTTCGAGGTGAGCGGGCTCTTTCAGAAAGAGGCGCTCGTCGAGATCGAGGGGATCGCCGTGATCGAGCGCAAGGAGCCTGCGTAACAGATCGCTCCAGGTAGTCGCGATCCCGTCCTCGCTCGGGCATCCTAGCCCGCGCGGCGGACCTAGGAGTCTGCGCCACGGATAGCTTGCGGCTGCAAATCGCCATCCATCCGCGATCGACTGCGTCGCCGACCCCTCGGCGTATCGCTGAGATACGCGGTCGGGGTCGGCTCCTTGCGCTCGCGGCGGCTGGCGATTTTCGCTCGCAACCTATCCGTGGCGCAGACTCCTAGCTCGACGGCCAACGTCGAGAATCACTTCCTCGCCCCGATTTCGGACTCAGCTTCTGGACGCCGCCAGGCGCTTGCGCACGCGCGTTGGAAGCTCACGGGCGGCCAGGGCCTTCGGATCGGAAAGGTCCATGCATACCCGAACTTCCCGGACGGTTGCGACCGGCCGACGGCCGACGCGAAATACGTGCTCGAGCTCGAGGCTCGCCGTGCCGATCTTCACGACGGTCGTACGACACCGCAGCCGGTCGCCTTGACGCACCGGCGAGTGAAATTGTGCCGAGCAGGCGACGAGCCCGAACGAGATCCGCTGCTTGACGAGGAGAGCGTCCATCGGCGAGCCGAGCTTCCGGAACAAGCGGTGGGTCGCTGCGTCGGCCCAGGCGAAGAAGTGAGGGTAAAAGACGATCGCCGCGGGATCGAGGTCGCCCCAGCTCACTTCGAAGTCGGCACGCGCCGCCATGGGGCCTGAGTGATCGCGCATCGGTGTCGGGGTGGTCAAGGCGCGGCGGCTCGCGATCAATCGCGAGACAGCACCAATGCCCCGCCCGCTTCCCCGGGGGATACGGGTCATGACAAGATCTCTCTTCGCGACCTCATGGTTACCGAGAGCGCAGGGCCGAGCTTCGTGAGCGCCGTCATCCTCGCGGCCGGCATGGCGCGTCGCATGGGCCGCGAAAAGGTGCTGTTGACCGTCGACGGCGAGCCACTTCTGCGACGCGTCGTGCGCGAAGTCGTTGCGCTCGGGCTTTCGGAGATTCTCGTGGTCGCGAACGAGCACAATCGCGACGCGGTCTTCGCAGCGCTCAGTGACCTACCGGTTCGGGTTCTCACGAACGAGCGAGCCGACGACGGGATCGGAACCTCGATCGCGCTGGCGGCATCGTCCGTAGCCTCGGCGTCGCAAGCGCTCCTGCTCCTGCAGGGCGACCAGCCATTCGTCGAGCGCGGCATGCTGCGCACGCTGATCGCCGAATGGAAACGCGGTTCCCCCGATTTCGTCGCCTCCTCGTATGCGGGCGTGGTCACGACCCCGGTTCTGTTTACGCGGCATCTCTTCGAAGAGCTCTGCACGCTCCGCGGCGACTACGGGGCAAAGTCCGTGCTCGAGCGTCACTCGAACGCCGGGCGGGTCCTCGACTTCCCACGCTGGCGCGGTGTCGACGTCGACACGCCGGAGGACTACCGGTTGGTGTGCCAGCGCGCGAGCTCCGCTCGAAGGCGCTAACCCGCCTCCCCACAAAAAACTTGACCGGCAGGCGACGACGACATAGCCATCCGCCATGTCGATGGAGGAACTACGCCGATGAGAACGATTACGGTCACCGTCAACGGCGAAGCGCATACCGACGCGGTGGAGCCTCGCTTGCTCCTCGTTCACTACTTGCGTGACGTGCTGGGCCTCACCGGTACGCACGTTGGATGCGAAACGACGCTTTGCGGGGCTTGCACGGTGCGCCTGAACGGAGACGCGGTGAAGTCGTGCACGGTGCTCGCCGTGCAAGCGGACGGCGGCGAGGTCACGACCATCGAAGGCCTGGCGGCGGGCGGCGAGCTTCACGCGCTGCAGGAGGGATTCTGGGAAGAACACGGGCTGCAGTGCGGCTACTGCACGCCGGGCATGATCATGGCCGCGAGCCAGCTCCTCGAGCGTAATCCGAATCCGAGCGACGACGAGATCCGCCACGGTCTCGAGGGTAACCTCTGTCGTTGCACCGGTTACCAGCACATCGTCAACGCCGTGAAACACGCCGCCAAGAAGGTCGCCGCGGCCCGCTGACGGAGGACGTCGCATGCCTGTCATCCCCAGGACTATCGGAACGCGCGTCAAGCGCCGTGAGGATCCCCGGCTGATCACCGGCCAAGCCACCTATGTCGACGATCTGCGCCTGCCGGGCATGCTCTACATGAGCGTCCTGCGCAGCATGTACGCGCACGCCAAGCTCGGCGCGATCGACACGTCCAAAGCCAAGGCCCTGCCCGGCGTCGTCGCGGTCGTCACCGGCGCGGAACTCAAGGGGAAGGTCGGAACCGTGCCCTGCCCCGCGGCGATGCCGGAGCTCAAGATGCCGGATCAGCCCGTGCTCGCCGTCGGCAAGGTCCGCTACGTCGGCGAGCCAGTCGCCGCGGTGGTGGCAACCAGCCGCTACGTCGCGCGCGACGCGCTCGACCTGATCGAGGTCGACTACGATCCCCTCGAAGCGGCGGTCGACGTCGAGAAGGCCGCGGAGAGCGGCGCGCCCGTCTTGTACGAAGAGTTCGGCGACAACGTCGCCTTCCGCGCGCCGGTTGCCAACCCCGCGGTGGACGAGGCCTTCAAGAAAGCCGATCGCGTGGTGAAGCTGCGCATCGAGCAGCAGCGGGTGATCCCGATGGCGATGGAGCCGCGCGGCGTCGTCGCGCAATGGGACGGCGGCCAGAAGAGCTTGACCGTCTGGTCCTCGACGCAGATCCCCCACCTGCTCCGCTCGCAGATCGCCGAGTCGTTCAAGCTGCCGGAGATCAAGGTGCGGGTGATCGCTCCCGAGGTCGGTGGCGGGTTTGGCGCCAAGCTGAATGTCTACCGGGAAGAGCTGCTGGTGCCGTACCTGGCGATGAAGCTCGGCAAGCCTGTGAAGTGGACGCAGGCGCGCCGCGAGGATTTGGCCGCCACCACGCATGGCCGCGGCCAGGTCGAGTACGTCGAGCTCGCCTGCAAGAACGATGGCACGATGACGGCGATGCGCTGCAAGATCTACGCGGATCTCGGCGCCTACCTACAGTTCTTCACCGCCGGCATCGCCGGCTTCACGAGCCTCCTGATGCACGGCTGTTACAAGATCCCGGCGATCGCCTGGGAGACGATCGGGGTGTTCACCAACAAGATGTCGACCGACGCTTACCGCGGCGCCGGCCGCCCCGAGGCCGCGTTCATGGCCGAGCGGATGGCCGACGAGGTGGCCGCCGAGCTCGGGCTCGACCCGGTCGAGGTGCGGCGCAAGAACTTCATTTCCAAAGAGGCGTTCCCCTATGCAACGCCGGGCGGCCTGATGTTCGACAGCGGTGACTACGAGAAGTCGCTCGCCAAGGCGCTCGAGATCGTCGGGTACGACAAGCTCCGCAAGGAGCAGGCAGAGCTCCGCAAGCAAGGCAGATACATCGGCATCGGCGTCTCGACCTATCTGGAGATCTGCGGCCTCGGGCCGTCCGTGCTGCTCCCTCCGAAGCTCAAATCCGGCGGCTGGGAGAGCTCGACGGTGCGCATGGATCCCGGCGGCACCGTAACCGTGCTGACCGGCGCCTCGCCGCACGGGCAAGGGCAGGAGACGAGCTTCGCGCAGATCGTCTCCGATGAGCTCGGCGTCGGCCTCGACGACGTGCTGGTGCTGCACGGCGACACCGCGATCGTGCAGGCGGGAGTCGGCACGTTCGGCAGCCGCGGCACCGCGCTCGGCGGCACGGCGCTCGTGATGGCGCTCGAGAAGGTCAAGACCAAGATCAAGTCGATCGCCAGTCACATGATGGAGTCTCCCCCTGACAACCTCGAGCTCGGCGGCGGCAACGTGTTCTTGAAGGGCTCGCCCGACAAGTCGATGCCGCTCGCCAAGGTGGTCGAGGCGGCGTTCGGCATGAAGGCGGGGATTCCCAATCTCGAGCCCGGCCTCGAGGCGAGCTCGTTCTACGAGCCGAACAACTGCCTCTATCCGTTCGGCGCGCACATCGCCGTCGTCGAGGTCGATCCGGATACCGGCCAGGTCAAGTTCCGCCGCTACGTTGCCGTCGACGACTGCGGCAACCAGATCAATCCGATGCTGGTCGAGGGCCAGGTGCATGGCGGTATCGCCCAAGGGCTCGGCCAAGCACTCTTCGAGGCCGCGGTCTACGACGAGAGCGGCCAACTCGTCTCGGGATCGCTGATGGACTACGCGGTTCCCAAGGCGGCGATGATCCCGACGCTCGAGCTCGACAGCACGGTCACGCCGACGCCGGTGAATCCGCTCGGCGTCAAGGGAGTGGGCGAAGCGGGCACGATCGGCTCGACGCCGGCGGTGGTGAACGCCGTGATCGATGCGCTGCGCCCGCTCGGCGTGAAGACGATCGACATGCCGCTCTGGCCCGAGAAGATCTGGCGCGCGATCCAGGCGGCCAAGGGAGGGAAGCCATGATCCCGGCATCGTTCGAGTACCACGCTCCGACGTCGCTCGACGACGCGCTCGCGCTGCTCGGCCGTCTCGGCGACGGCGCCAAGCTGCTTGCGGGCGGGCACAGCCTGCTGCCCGCGTTGAAGCTCCGTCTGCAGTCGGTCGATCATCTGATCGACATCGGCCGGGTGGCGAGCCTTCGCTACGTTCGCGAACAGGGCGGCAAGATCGCCATCGGCGCGCTCAGCACCCACCACGTGATAGAGGACACAGCCCTGGTGCGCGACAAGTGCCCGCTGCTCGCGGAGTGCGCCGCGCAGATCGGCGACGTCCAGGTGCGCAACCGCGGCACCATCGGGGGCAGCCTGTCGCACGCCGATCCTGCTGCCGACTACCCGGCGGCGATCCTCGCGCTCGAGGGCGAGATCGATGCGACGAGTGCGAAGGGCAAGCGGACGATCGCGGCCTCCGACTTCTTCGTCGACATGCTGACCACGGCGCTTAAGCCGGGTGAGATCGTCACCGAGGTGCGGGTCCCGGTGCTCGCCAAGGGCACCGGCGGTACGTACCTCAAGGTGCCTCAGCCGGCTTCCGGTTTTGCCGTCGTGGGCGTGGCGGCGCTCGTCACGCTCGACGGGTCGGGGCAGGTGTCGCGGGCGCGCATCGGCATTACAGGTGCGGCGGTCAAGGGGTATCGCGCGCGCGATGCAGAGAACGCCCTTGCGGGCAAGAAGCCCGATGCGGCGGCAGTGAAGGCCGCCGCGGCGCTGGTGACGAAGGGCGTCGAGACCACCGGGGACATCTGGGCCTCGTCGGAATATCGCGCGCACCTCGCCCGGGTGTTCGCGGAACGGGCGATCATGGCGGCGGCGGCGCGGGCGCGCGGGTGAAGGTCGCCGGCACGTATACCATCGCCGCCCCGCGCGAGCAGGTGTGGCGGTTCCTCATCGACCCCGATCGCCTCGCGCACTGCATCCCGGGCGCGGGAAAGCTCGAGGAGATCGGGGAGAACGAGTACAGCGGGGAGATCAACGTCGGCCTCGCGGCGGTGAAGGGCCTCTACAACGGCAAGGTCAAGCTCGAAGACCTGCAACCGCCGAAGCACTACCGCCTCGTCGTCGATGGCAAGGGCAAGCAGGGATTCATCAAGGGCTCGGGTACGCTGGATCTCGAAGAGGAGGGCGGCAAGACGCTCGTGCGCTACGCGGGAGACGCGCAGATCGGCGGCCCGCTCGCCGGGGTCGGCCAGCGCATGATCGACGGTGCCGCCAAGACGATGATCACGCAGTTTTTCACTGCGATGGAAGCAGAAGTGACTGCCGCACCCGGGGAGGTGGTGCGGCAGGGTATCTTTCTCAACTTCTGGCGATACTTCCTGAAGCTCCTGCGCGAGACGTTTTCGCGCTGGTTCGGCAAGCGCGAGGGGTCGAGCTGAGCCGCGTTGCTCTGTGCGCCCCGAAGGCGCCGGGTAGGGCGAACGGAAAGTTCGCTGGACTAAAGTAGCTTCACGCCCTGGCGCCCGGCCGCTCGTGATAGCGGGCCCGTCCTTGCACGCGAGAGGGAGCTTGCTACGCAACGCGAGCTCCAGATATGCGGCATCATAGACACTCAGGCGCTCGTCGGCCGCGAGCTCGGACAGCTTGGTAAAGGCCAGCGAGCCCATCTCATGGTCGAGCTCGATGCACAGCCCCGCAAGGGCCGAAAGCGCATCCAGACGTTCCTCTTCGGCGAGCTTTCCTCTGCGGACCAGGACGAGTAGAGCATTGGCGGTCTCCAGGGGCCAAAGTGCAGGGACCCTGACGACGGCGCCGTCGTGAACGGCCTGAAGTAGGGCTTTGGATGCCGGCGTCGCCTGGGCAGGATGCACCCAGGCGATCCCGATCGAGGCGTCGGCGACGAAGCGTTTCGTTACAGGCGGCCTTCTTCGATGGCGGAGCGCACTTCGGAATGCGAGAGCCGCGCCTTGCCCTTGGTTCGTGCGCGGATTCGTTCCTGAAGTCTCCTGAGCTCGTTCACCGCACCGCGGACCGCGCCGAGCGTACGCCGTCCCTCGGGGACGACGCGCGCAACCGGCTTGTCGTGGCGGGTAATGACGACCTCCTCGCCGCGGGCGACGCGGGCGAGAAGCTTGCCAAACCGAGCCTTGGCCTCGAGGGCAGTAACCGTGGTCATCGCGCGACGCAAACTAGCTAACGTATAGCTATTTCTCAAGCGAGCTCCGAGCGGCGAGAGTCCTTGAGCGGCAAGGAGCCGCGCGCCTGCGCGAGGCGCTTTCGCGCTGGTTCGCCGCAGATCACCAGATGCGCTTCACGCCATACTTGCGGAAGACAGCATCGGCCGAAACGATCGTGAGGCCCTCTTCCAATGCTTGCGCCACGAGCAAGCGATCGAACGGATCACGATGGTGGAACGCCAGCCCGGCGACGCGGGCGATGTGACGGAAGCCGATGTCCAACTGACGAAAGCCGTTGGCCATCAATTGTTCAGGGATGAATCGCTCGATCGGTGCCGAGAGCTTGAGTTTGCCGAGGCTACGCTTGATCGCGATCTCCCAACAACTGGCCAGGCTCAACAGGCACTCGTTCGCGGGCTCGGCGATTGCCGCGCGGGCGCGCTTTGAGAGGGCACGCGCATTCTGAACCCACCACAGAAAGGTGTGTGTGTCCAGCAGCAGGCGCATCAGGTGTAGTCCTTGAAGTCCTCCGGTGTTTCATCAAAGTCCGGCGCCATCCAGATTTGGCCCTTTGCGGACCCGGGCTGGCGCCGCCGTTTCGGTCGTTCCAGTGGAACGAGCTTCAGCACCGGCTTGTGGCCCTTGGCGATGATCACTTCCTCTCCGAGCATCGCCTTCTGGACCAGCTCGGAGAACCGCGCCTTGGCCTCTGCGATGTTGAAACGAGACGTACTCGATTTGCCCGCTGCCATGTTGGTCAAGTTAGCTGACCAACCAAGTGACGGTCAACGCTTCTGCGCTAGAAGCCAGCGCTCTTGATCAAGTAGTTGATCGTGAAGTTGTCGGGCGTGTTCCAGTCGCGCGGCTCGTCCACGTAACCGTGCTCCACGCCGGGATTGGGATAGAGGTAGGCGTCCGGCATGTCCCACTTCGTGGCGTGATTCAACTGCATGTCGACCACGCCGCCGTGGGAGGCGCCGAGGCGCTCGCGGTGGCCCATATGGCCCCTGGGCGACGCATACAAGTTGAGAAAAGAGCTCGAACGCGCGATCGCCGAGGGACAGGGGTCGATCGCGCTAGGTCCCAAGTTGCGCGTCCTGCTACGGCGAATTGGCCGAGCACATGATGTGCGCGGGAAGGTACGAGCGAGCACTGGAACTCTTCGACAAGACATTGCGTCTGGACCCCCTACCGCTACGAGTATCAATTCGACATCGCGTGGGTGCACTCCTTACAGGGTAGGCGCGATCAAGCGGTCGACGAGCTGAAGCAGGTGCTCATCCAACACCCCGACTTCTACCCCGCCCACGGTATCCTCGCGGTACTCTACGCGGACGCTGGCAAAGAAGATGAAGCGCGGGCGGAGGCCGCGAAGTGGCTCACGTTGATCACCCCTCTGACCGTCGCGGAGTACGGGGAGCACTGGCGGCGAGTAAGTGATCCGTGTGTAGCCTGGAGAGATTCTGACCGCCACTTTCTCGATACGATGCAGCGGCTCGTTGGGAATCAAGAGCATCCTCCTGGAGTCGGCTGAGGTCGGCTTCGAGAGGGTGGTGCTCGGCGAGAAACAACTCCGCTCGGCCAGATCAGCCCCGCTCGAGCACGCGGTCGGTGCGTCACTCCGTGATGTCCAGCGCCTTCAGCCCCTGGGCGCGCGCAAGGCGCAGCTGTCGGCCGTCGCCGGACACCAAACGCTCGCATTCCAGGAGGAGCGCACACGCGACGTGCAGGATGTCCAGGCTCCGGCACAGCAAGCGAGACGCATGCCGCTCCGACAGCTCGCAGGAGCGCACAAACAGGGCGAGGAAGTCGACGCTGACGCGCACCAAGCGGCCGGCCTGAACGTCCTCCTCGACGTGCGCCGCCAAGAGCCGTGCAGCGTGGGCATCGATGAGGCGGCGCCCGTGCAGCAGACGAAATGTGTTGCGCACCTCCAGCTCGTGCAGACCCATGAAGGGGAGCTGCCCAGCCTGGCGCGCTGCCTCGCGTGCGCGCGGCGAGAACCTTTCGGTGACGTACACGGCGACTAGCGCGCTGGAATCGAAGTAGGTCTTCACACCGGGCCCCGGTCCGCCAACAGCTGCTCGCTCGCCGGAGGCTCGATCACCCGCGCACCCAACGCCTTTCGGGCTCGCTTCTCCAGGTCGGGCCAGGGCTCGGCGGCGGATGGCTGGGAGACGGGGACGAGACGGGCGACGGGGCGACGCCGGCGTGTGATCTGGACCGACTCGCCGCGCTGCACGCGGTCAATCACCTGCTTGATGTTCTGCTGGAGCTCCCGGACGGAAAAGGAACGCATGTTATGCATCATGCATTACAATACCCGCTGGCGTCAACGACCTGGTGCTCGTGGGGCAGCCCCCTTCAGTGCGGCCGCTTCGCATAATTCTCCGCGTCAGGATTCTCCCTCAAGCTCTTTTACCGCCCGGAACCCGATCAGCAGCAACACATCGTAGACAGCTTTCAGTAAGCCGCCGACGAGAAGCGGCCAGCCGAAGCTCGAGCGCTCGAGCATCATGCCCGCCAAGAGCGGCGCGAGCGCTGTCGCGAGGCTGCGGGGAACGTTCGTGAAGCTCGAGGCCGCTGCGCGTTCTTCGGGAGGAACGATCGCCATCACGTACGACTGCCGGGCGGGGACGTCCATCTGCGAGAGCGCCGTGCGCAGGAGCAGGAACGTGACCGCGAGCTCGGCGCTCGGTGCGACTCCGGCGAGCATCAAAAAGACATTGGCGGGGAGGTGCGTATAGACCATCGTGCGGATGCGCCCGATCCGCCGCGCGAGATGCGAGGAGAGAAACTGCGAGAAGGCGGCGAGGAGGCCGGCGAGAAAGAAAATCATACCGGTCGTGCTCACCGAAAGGTCGAAGCGGCGGTAGAGCCAGAGCACGAGAAGCGACTGGACCACGAACCCGCCACCGAACGAATCCAAGCTGAAGAGCGCCGCCAGCCGCAGAACGATCGGCCGCGAGCGTGCGAGCGGAACGGAAGCGGCTCGGCCTTCGTGCTCGACGCGCGGCGACAAACGGCCGTAGACGACCGCGACACCGATGGCCGCGACGACGTAGACGACGAATCCGAGCCGCTCGGCCGTCACGATGCGGACCGCGGACATGCTCGCCACCATCTCGGGAATGCCGCTCGCCAGAGCTCCGAGCGCGCCCGCCAGCGTGCCGGCGAGATTGTACCAAGCGAATATCGCGGTCAGGCGGCTCGCCTCGCTCGTCTCGGCGAGCGCCGCCTGCTCGACTGGGAGGAATACGCTCACGTCGCCCGCGGAGGGATTCAGCGTGCCGATGACCGCTACTACGAGAAGCGGCCAGAAGGCGGTGAGAGCGATGAAGCCGATGCCGGTGCCGGCCATCAGCGCCGTGGCGGCCAGCAGCAAGGGCCTTCGCCGTAGTCGGTGGCCGACGATGCCGATTGCGATCGTCAGCCCGGCAGATCCGAGTAGAGTACCGGTGACGATCGCGCCTACCTGGAACGGCGTGAGCCCGAGATGCGTCAGGTAGCTCGCGAGCAGCACACTGACGGCGCCGTCCGCAAAGCCGCGCAAGCCGCGGGCGAGGATCAGTCGGCGGGCGTCGGCAGAAGCGCTTGCCCGAGCCGGCATCGAACGATCGCTACCGGAACTCCATCTCGCGCACGTCGGAGGCCACGTGGAGCGGCGCGGCCGTCGCACGCCGGACCTCGTCGACGCTCACCCCGGGTGCGACTTCGCGAAGCACGAAGCCGCTGCCGCGGACGATCTCGATCAGCGCGAGATTCGTCACCACCTTCGAGACGCAAGCGAGCGCGGTGATCGGATACGTGCACTCGGCGACCAGCTTCGAGTCGCCGCTCTTGGACGTGTGATACATGAGTACGATCACTTCGCCGCCGCCCGCGGCGAGATCCATCGCGCCTCCGATCGTCCCGGCACGCTGATGCGGCGCCTTCCAGTTGGCGAGGTCGCCGTTGGCCGCGACCTGAAAGCCGCCGAGCACGATCTTCGCGACGTGCCCGCCTCGCGCCATCGCGAAGGAGTCCGCCGAGTGGAAGAATGCCGCGCCGGGAAGCGTCGTCACGAGCTGACCGCCGGCGTTGTAGAGGTCGACGTCTTCTTTGCCGGGTTCGGGGAAGGGACCGTAACCGAGGACTCCATTTTCGGCGTGCAGCACCACACCTCTGCCATGGACGTAGTTCGAGCATTGCGTGGGCAACCCGATGCCCAGGTTCACGACGTCTCCCTCATGGAAGAGCGCCGCCGCCCGCATCGCCATCAGGTCGGCGGGGATGCCCGGCAGACCAGCCGCTTCGGGCGCCTGGCGGCCCAACTTGCGGATCATCTCGATGAGCTCCGCCCGATCCATCCGGACGGTGGCGCGGAAGACGCGATGGACGAAGATCCCGGGCGTGACGACCGACTCGGGGTCTAGATCACCGAGGGCGACGATCTCGTCCACTTCCGCGATCGTCCGCGTGGCGCCCATCGCCCATATGGGATTGAAATTTCGGCTGCCTCCGCGAAAGACCAAGTTCCCCGCAGGATCCGCCGCGGCGGCGCGCACCAACGCTGCATCGGCTCGGATCGCGCGCTCGAAGACCACCCGGCGGCCATCGATCTCGCGGACTTCCTTGCCGCGCTCGATCTCCGTGCCGACGCCCGTCGGCGTGTAGAACCCTGCGATCCCGGATCCGCCGGCGCGCACGCGCTCGACGAGCGTCCCCTGCGGCACGAGCTCGAACTCGACGTCGCCGCGGCCGATCATCTCCTCGGCGGTTGTCAGGCGGTAGGGGAAGCCGCCGAAGGACGCGACCAGCTTCGCGACTTGCCCGTTCTCGAACAGAATCTGCGGCGATGATGGACCGAAGCCCGGCGTGTTCGCGATCAGCGTCAGCTTGCGCGTGCCGCGATCGCGAAGCGCCTGGATCGCACTCGAGGGCCAGCCCTGGAGCACGCCGAAGCCGCCGATCAACACGGTGGCGCCGTCTTCGATTCCTTCGACCGCGAGCGCTGGAGATTCGACGATCTTGTTCATGGCGTAGGAGACGTTGCGGCATTAATGGAATAAGTCAATGGCGACAGTGGAGTTCATTCGGCGGGAGCGCACTTATTCCATTAATGCCGCAAGGTCCCCAATCACTCCGCGTCCGGCTGGGCTTCGGGACGCGCCTTGGCGAAGGCGGGCAAGCTCTCGAGAGATTCGCTCACGCGGACGAGCACGGGATACGGAGCGAGATCAACCGCAAACCGCCGCGCGTTGTAGACCTGCGGCACCAGGCACACGTCGGCCACGGTGACCGAGTCCCCGAAGCAGTGCTTGCGGTCGCCCGTATGCTTTGCGATCGATTGCTCGAGCGCCGTGAAGCCTTCGGCGATCCAGTGGCGGTACCAGCCCTGCGTCGCCTCTTCGCTCTGACCCATCTGCGACTTGAGATAGTCGAGCACGCGCAGGTTGTTCAATGGATGAACGTCGCAAGCGATCGACCTGCGCCATCGCGCGCACGATCGCGCGGTCGGCCGGCTTGGTCGGCAGCAGGCGGGGCGTCTTCGGGTAGGCCTCCTCGAGGTATTCGAGGATCGCCAGCGACTGGGGAACGACGACGCCGTCGTCGTCCAGGGTTGGGATCAGCCCTTGCGGATTGAGCGCGAGGTAGTCGGGCTTGCGGTGTTCCCCGCCGCTTCGGCGAAAGTGCTTGGCGACGTACTCGTACGAAAGCCCTTTCAGTTCGAGCGCGATGCGCACGCGGTACGCGGCAGAGCTTCGAAAATAGGAATAGAGCTTCATCGTATGCCGTCCGTCCTTGATTGGATCGTCGTCACCAACGTATCGAGCCCCTCGACTGCACCCTCCATGCGGTCGCCGGGTTTGACCGGGCCGACGCCGGCGGGCGTTCCCGTGTAGATGAGGTCGCCCGGCGCGAGCTCGAACAGGGCCGACAGCTCGGCGATCAGCTCGGGGACGCCCCAGACGAGATCGCGGACGTCCGCTTGCTGGCGGATCTCGCCGTTCACCGCGAGCCAGATCGCGCCGCTCTCGACGTGTCCGCCGTCGGCGGCGGGTCGTATGGCGGTGATCGGCGCGGAACGATCGAACGCCTTGCCCGTGTCCCAGGGGCGTCCCTTGTCTCGCGCCTCGAACTGCAGATCGCGCCGGGTCAGATCGTTTCCCACGGCATAGCCGTAGACGTGATCCAGCGCTCGGGCAATCGGAACGTCGCGCCCGGGGGAGCCAATCGCGACCACCAGCTCGATCTCGTGGTGGAGGTTCTTGGTGCGCGTCGGGTAGGGGATCGTCGCGTGGTTCGCGACGACTGCGTCCGGCGGCTTGGTGAAGAAGAACGGCGGCTCGCGCGTCGGATCCTTCCCCATCTCGCGGGCATGCGCCTCGTAGTTGCGCCCGACGCAGTAGATGCGATGCACCGGAAATCGCTCGCTCCGACCCCTGACCTCGACGGAGGGTCGCTCCGCCGGCGTGAAGACGTACGACATCCGTGTCTCCTCTCTACCCGCGGCGGATTTTCAACCAACGCCAGTGGGGTCCTGAAGCATTTTCAGCTCATTATCTTCGTGTGGAACACGAAATCCTGCCCTGTTAGCTCTAGCCGCGGCGCAGCCGCAACCGAAACGTCGATCGGGTATCGAGCATTTTCATCTCATGTCTTCGCGCTGAAACACGAAAACCTGCCCAGGAGCCTGCGTCACAGATCGCTTCCGTTGGTCGCGATCCCGTGTCCGTTCGGGCATCCTACCGAGCTAGCACCTCACGAACCTACCGCGCTCTCGAGTCCTTCACCCGTTTGGCTTTGAACTCGGTCTTCGGCAGCGTACCGGGCGGGAGGATTTCCACCACCGGACGGAGCTCGCAGCGCGAGACGATCTCCGATTCGACCGCGCGGCGCAGCGCCTCTCGGCCGCCGTCATCGAGCGCCGCTCGGGGCTCGACGAGGACGGTCAACACGTCGAGCTCGCCCTCGCGTGCGACGCGGATCTCGAACTCGTCTCCCGCCTCGGGGACGCGGCGGATGGCATCTTCGACGCTCGCCGGAAACAGCGTGACGCCGCGCACGTTCAGCATGTCGTCGGCGCGACCGAGAAAGCCGCCGAGCGCACGAGGATGGCTCCGGCCGCAGGCGCAGCGTCCTTCGCGAAGGACGGTGAAATCCCCGACCAGGAAGCGGAGCTGCGGTGAGGCCTCGGAGATCAGGTTGGTCGCGACCGAAAGCCCGCGATGGCCTTCGGCGACCGGCCGGAGGGTGTCGGGGTCGACGGTCTCCCAGATTTGCGCGTCGGCCATCAGGTGGGTGGCGACCGTGCCCTGCTTGGTCGCGGCGATCGCGCCGCAGGTGTATCCGCCGCCGGCCGGGGCCGCCTCCGTGCATCCGTAGAATTCGTGAAGCTCCGCGTGCCACGTTCGCTCGAGCCGCTCGCGCGTCGCCGGCACCCCGAAGCCCGGCTCCCCGCCGCAGAAGAGGAACCGCACGGCCGTCGCGGCCGCGTCCATCCCCATCTCGCGCATCACTCCCGCGAGGTGCAGCGCATACGAGGGCGTGCAGCAGAGGATCGTCGGCGCGTAGTCCTGGATGAAACGGGCGCGAACCCGCGTGTCGAGGCCGCCACCGGTGACGATCGGTATGCCCATCAAGTTGAGCGCGTAGTGAACGCCCCAGAGCCACACGTGTGGCCCATAGCCGAAAGCGAGCAGCGCCGAATCGCGACCCGGCCGGAAACCCATGGCCCACATCGCCCGCGCGTTCACCCACGCCCACATGCGGCGATCGAACTGCGTGTAGCGGAACAGCCGCGGCCGAGACGTCGTCCCGGAGCTGGCGAACGTCTGCCAGCCGCTCTCGCGCCAGCGCCGGTCGTCGACCGACGTATATGTCCCCCACGGCGGATTCGCTGCAACGTCCTCGGCCATTTCCCACTTCGTCGTGACCGGGATCTTCACGAGGTCGTCGAGCCCGCGGATGTCACCGGGTTCGAGGCCGATCGCATCGAACTTTCGGCGGTAGAACGGGATGCATTCGTAGGCGAACCGCACGGCCGCGGCGAGCTTCTCACCCTGAATGGAGCGGATCTCGTCCGCTGACGCGAAGTCGAGCGCGGGCGACCACGCATCGGCGGAACCGGGCCGTTCGAGATCCTGCTGGAACCGGACGATCGTGCCGAGCCACGCGTTGCGGATCGAGTCCGTCATCCCCAGATGGCCCGCGCCGCGGCCACCACGAGAGCGAGCTTCGCGCGCATGTCCGCCTCGCTGACGGGATTGCCGGCGACCGTGCTGGCGAAGCCGCACTGCGGGCTGAGCGCGAGGCGATCGCCGTCGACGTACCGCGCGGCCTCCGTCGCCCGGCGCTTCAACAGGTCCATGGGCTCGAGCGCGGCGACCTTGGAGCTGACCATGCCGAGAACGACACCCTTGTCCTTCGGCACGAAGCGGAGCGGCGCGAAGCCGCCCGCGCGCGCCGTGTCGTACTCGAGTAGAAAATGGTCGACGTTCGCCCGCTGGAAGAGCGCCTCCGCGACCGAGTCATAGCCGCCCTCGGAGAGGTACAGGCCTTTGTAGTTGCCGCGGCACATGTGGACGCCGATGACGAGATCCCGGGGACGATCGGCGATGGCCTGATTGAGCGCGTCGACGTAGAGCTCGACGAGCGAGTCGGGGTTCTGCCCCCTTGCCGCCACCGTATCGCGCACGACCGGGTCGCAGAGCATCGCCAGCGGCACCTCGTCGAGCTGCACGTACTGGGCCCCGGCGGCCGCGAGCGCAGCGATCTCCTGTCGGTAGACTTCGGCGAGGTCGGCGAAGAACTTCTCCGCTGTTTCGTAGACGCCCGGATCGGCGTACTGCGCCCCGCCGTAGAAGTGCAGGGTCGACGGCGATGGCAACGTGACTTTGGTGATCGCTCGGGTGAGGCCTCGCACGAACGCGGCTTCGTCGACCGCGATCGGCTGCCCGCGACGGACCTTGCCCGTCACGTGCGGCGCGGTGAAGTCGAGTACACGGCCCTGGTCGTCGTGAAAGGTGAACACCGCCGGCCTGACGGCCAGGCCTTCGGTGAGCTCGACGAACCGTCCCCAGTACGAACCGCGTCGGAACTCGCCGTCGTTCACGACTTCGAGGCCGACGTCCTCTTGGAGCTTGACGATGTCGCGGATCGAGCCGTCCTGAATGGCGCGAAATTCCGCCGCGCCGAGTTTCCCCTCGTGGAAGTCGCGAAACGCGTGGCGCAGCCGCGCCGGACGGAGAAGGCTGCCGATGTGGTCGGCGCGAGCGGGCGGACGGCCGTGGATCGGGCTGGTCATCGGCTCACGCGGCGCGACGAGCGCGCCGGCGCTCGCCTTCTGCCGCTCGCGAACGCTCTTGCTTGACGATCTCGGCCACCTGTTTCTCGGCTGCGGGCTCGAGCCCGCGAAAGAGCTCTGCGAAGAGCGCGCGAGCTTCGCGCCGCGGCCAATCGACCGGGAGGAATGCGTCGGGCAGATCCGGATCTTCACGCGGGAACCTTCGCCATTGGTCCATGACCTGCGTGCGCAGCACGAGCGCCTCGCGCGCGCTGATCCTGCCGGTGCGCATCCTCGCCTGCACGGGCCGAAACCGCTCGAGGTACTGGATGTACGACCCGCGCAGGGAATCCAGGTCCCACGCTTCTTGGAAATCGCCGGGCTTCGAGCCCCAGCTCGGCACGATGCCCTTGAACACCGTCATGTTGTGGATGCCGAGATCGCCGAGCGCCTTCGCTGCCTCCTCGAGATGCGGATGAGGCGAGATCCAGAGGCCCGGATAGAGCGGACCGAAGCCCAGCCAGCGAAGACGCGTGCGCAGCAAGTGGCGACGGTCGCGATCGGCCTCGGCCACCGAGAACGCCACCAGGGACCAGGTACCGTCCCATCGCGCCTGCTCGAGCCCGAATCGAAAGATCCGCTTCGCGCCCTCGTCGAGCATCGCAAGGCCCCGATCGGTCAGGCCGTACGAGGTGCGGCGTCCGCGACGCGACCGCGCCAGAAGCCCTCGACGCACGAGTCGGCTGAGCGCGGAGCGAGCGCCTTGCGCGCTCACGCCGAACTCGGCGAGCAGGCGGAGCAGCGCGGTCGAAGGGATGTGCTCGGATTTCCCCCGCCAGTAGTCGCCGAGCAGCGTGACCAGGAGTCGCTGCGGCTTCGCGCGCGGCCGGGCTCTGTTCATCGCGGCTGGAAGCGCTCGCGGATCTTCTGCGGCTCGTCGAGCTCTGCTTCGCGAAAGAGCGCGAGTCGCTCGAGGAGCGGACGATCGTCGATCGCGAAGAGGTCCGCGGGCTCGGCGGCCTGATGCTCGACGACCGCCCACGAGGGAACGACGAATGAATCTCCGGCCGCCCACTCGAACTCGACGCCGTCGATGACCGAAACGCCGCGGCCGCGGAACACCACGTACACGGAGCTGCCGACTTTTCGGGCCGGCCGTGTGCGCTTGCGCTCGACGAGGCGCGTCATCTCGCAGCCGAGCGTCGGTAACGCGGCCTCGCCGGTCAGCGGATTCACGTAGCGAAGCGTCGCCATCGGCTCGCGGCTCTCGGCGAGCAGCGCGGCGAGAGCCGCGTCGGTGTCTCGCCAGCGGTAGACGAGCAGGGGTGAATGCGGCACCGGGTGCCGCGCAGCGGCCGGGATCGTCGCTCGTCCGCCATACAGGCGCTCGGAAACGTTCCGACCGGTCACCGCTTGCGCCGCGTCGGGATGGGGTTCGAAGAACACGGCGTCGAGCGCGATCACCGTCGGCATGTCGAGACCGTCGAACCAGATCATCGGCCGGTCGCTGCCGTTCTTGTGGTCGTGCCAGCACCAGCTCGGTGTGAGCACGAGATCGCCGGGCCGCATGTCGCAGGCGTCTCCATCGACGGTCGTCCACGCGCCCTCACCCTCGATCACGAAGCGGATTGCGCCCGGCGAATGCCGGTGGGCCGGAGCGGATTCGCCGGCGCCGAGGTACTGAAACGCTCCCCAGAGCGTGGAAGTGGCGAACGGCAGTCCGCCAAGGCCGGGGTTGGAGAGCGAAAGCACTCGGCGTTCACCGCCGCGCTCGATCGGTACCAGCCGGCCGGCGCGCTCGCAAAGCCTACGCACGTCTTGCCACTTCCAGAGCCAGGGCCGAGCGGCGGGCGCCGGCTCGTTGGGCATCAGATTCCGCGTCTGCGTCCAGAGCGGCTGGAGATCCGCCGCTGCGACGTCCGCGTAGAAGCGATCGAGCTCGCGCTCACGGTCGGTTGCGGTGACCGAAGCCATCTAACCGCCTTATCTCACTTATCACCAGGGGTCGCAACATACTTTGCAGGTGGCTTGACGATGGCACTCTTCAGTGCAAAAGACTTCGCCGAAAACGAGGCGCGAGGAGTGAACGACGCTGGGCACTGACCGACTGAGATACGATTTCTTGCTTCCACACGGAGATATGGGATGCGACGCGTCAGTAGGCCGGCGACGCTTCGGTTGCTCCTGCGGGGCCGCGCGACGTAGACGACGGATCGGCGCGTGAGCCGCTCGCGGCTGCGCAGCGCGCTTTCGTTGCGTGATTCGAGCGCTCCCGCGGCCGTAGTGCCGCGCATCGAGGCGCATGCGGCGCGGCTCGAGCAGCTCGCGGACGATCGCTGGCCCACCGACGCGGAGGCGCAAGCGCGGATGCTCCGCGCCGTTCAGGCGCTCTATGGGCTGGATGCGGTAACCGCCGGCGAGCGAAGTCTCGTCACCGCGGCGCGCCAATGCCGATCGCTCGGGCCGGGCGCCGGGCCGGCATCGGTCGGCGAGGTGACGGGCGTCGCGTTGGCGTGCGACGTCATGCGCCGGCTGCGGTCGGTTCTCGCTGAACGGGCCGGCGTTGCCACGGTGCTTCCGGACGCCTCCCGCCTCGCGTCGCTGGTCGGGGCCGCGGGCGAGACGGAGTGGGCCGGCGCCGTTCTGGCCGAGCTCGTACGCGCCGTTGGTCCGGAGGAGCCGGACCTGATCCTGATTTGCGGCGACGACCCCCTCGACCCGACCCTCGAGGCAATCGCCGAATTTTTCGGTGTGCCGCTCCTGCCAATCGGCCGCTCCGCTCCCGCCGGACTGGTAGCAGCAACCGCGGAGGCGTTCGTCCGAGGCGATTTACCGCCCGGTTGGCTCTACACGACGACGACCGAGATCGACCCCGCGGCCGACCCGGCGAGCGTCCGCGCGGCGATCGACCGTCTGCGGAGCCGGCAATGAGCGTGGAGCCGGGCTCGCGCCATCGCCCCGTGATCGTCGCCGGTGCCGGGCCCGTGGGTTTGAGCGCGGCGCTGGCCGTTCGCGCCGCGGGCCTGCCCGCGACGATTCTAGAGGCGGACCCCGAGGATCGGCTTCGTCCGGGCAGCCGCGCGATCTACGTCCATGGTACGACCCTAAAGGTCCTCGAGCGCATCCACCCCGGCCTCGGCCGTCGTCTCGCCGAGCGCGGCGTCGTCTGGCCGACCCGTCGCACGCTCTGGCGCGGCCGCGAGGTGTTCACACGCACGTACGAGACGTCTCCGAAATCGGCCTTGCCGCACTTCACGAGCCTCCCGCAGACCGAGGTCGAGGCGCTCTTGCTCGAGGCGTGCCGGCAGGATGGAGTGGAGCTCGTCTGGGACGCTCGCGTGACGGGCGTGGACTCGCGCGCGGACGGGGTGACCATCCGACTTGCGTCTGGAAAAGCCTGGACCGCCGACTACCTCGTGGGTGCCGACGGGGCCCGCTCGGCGGTCCGCGAGGCGATCGGAGTCGAGCTGGAAGGCAGCCGCTCGCCGAACTCCTACGTGATCGTCGACGTCGCGGAGGACGCCGCCCATCGCCTGCCGGTCGAGCGCGTCTTTCACTACGAGCACCCGGCGGTGGGCGGTCGGAACGTGCTGCTCGTCCCGTTCGCGGGTGGTTGGCGGGCCGACCTGCAATGCAACGAAGAGGACGATCCCGACGCGTTCAGCGATCCACAGGGTGCTCGCGCGTGGGTGAGGAGCACGCTCGGAGAGCGCTACGGCGAGCGTGTGACCTGGGTTTCGACGTATCGGTTCCTACAAGTGATCGCCAGGAGCTTCGTCGATCGCGACCGCCGCGTCCTGCTGATCGGCGAGGCGGCTCACCTGTTCGCGCCGTTCGGCGCGCGGGGCATGAACTCCGGCATCGCCGACGCGGACGCCGCCGCGTCGGCGATCAAAGCTGCAATCGGCGCGCGCGACCAGGCGGCGGCGAGAGCGGCGATCGACGAGTTCGCACGCGAGCGCCGGGCCGCTGCGGAATGGAATCGGGCGGCGGCGGGCGAAGCGCTCGAGCACTTGCGCGCGCACACGCCGTGGCGGCGTGCCAAGCGGATGGCTGCGGCGCTCGTCGCGCCGTGGTGGCCGAAGGCCGCTGAGTGGCTCGACACCGCCCCCTACGGGCCAAGCGGCGGTCCCCCGACGGCACTGCGCACGAAGTACTGAGCGGTCGACCGGCGTCGCCGGCCCACCAGGCCTCGAGAGCGCCTTCGCTTTCGCCCGCCGCTCACATCGCAAAGAGCACCAGGAAGCGCGTGCTCGGACCCGCGAGCGGGAGCACCTCGACGGTCACTTCGCGCCGAACGACGCGCCTCAGGCTCTGCGCTCCCTTCCGGGGAGGATTGACGGGAAGGTGCCCGGGGGTGGAAGAATCGTTCTGCGGATCGACGGAATCGTGAAATGGCAGAGATCCTCGGACTCGGCTTGACGCACTATCCGCCGCTCTCCTGGCGAGACGAGAGCATGGCGGACCTTCTTCGCATGCTCGAGCGCGCTCCAGGGGTGGGCGCGGACTTCAAGGATCGTACGACCTGGCCCGCGGAGATGCGTGCCGAGCTCGCCGAGGACGACGGCGCGGCGGCTGCGGTCCGCCACCGGGAGCGCCTCGTCGCCGGCTTTCGCCGCTGTCGGCGTGCGCTCGACGAGTTTCGCCCCGACTTCGTCGTCATCTTCGGCGACGACCAATACGAAAACTTCCGCGAGGACCTGATTCCGCCCTTCTGCGTGTTCGGCCTCGACGAGATCCTTCTTCGCCCGTGGGCCGCCGGGGCGGGCGCGCTGCGCCCGAACCGTTGGGGAGAGCCGAGCGATTTCGTCTTTCGCGCGCGCGGCCACCGCGATGGAGCGCGCACGATCGCCCGCGGGCTCCTCGAGCGCGGCGTCGACCTCCCCTATGCGTACCGGCCGCTGCACCACGACGGTCTGGCACACGCCTTCACGAACACGCTGCTCTATCTGGATTGGGACCGCGAGGGCTTTCCCCATCCGATCGTGCCGTTTCACGTGAACTGCTATGGCGCCGGCTTGCTCGCGACGCGCGGCGGCTTCGCCCATCTCCTCGGGTCGTCCGAGCCGTCGCGCCCGCCGGATCCGCCGGCGCCCGCCCCCAACCGTTGCATGGATGTCGGCGCGAGGCTCGCCGAGGTGCTCACGGAGAGCCCGTGGCGGGTCGCGCTCGTCGCCTCCTCGAGCTGGTCGCACGCTTTCCTCACACCACGGGGGGGGTATCTCTGGCCAGACCGAGAGTCCGACCGCCTGCTCTTCGAAGCCCTTCGCCGCGGCGATCTCGCTGTCTGGCGGGAGCGGAAACTCGACCAGTACGAGGCGGCGGGGCAGCACGAGCTTCTCAACTGGTGCGTTCTGCTCGGCGCCATGGAGAGGCTCGGCCGGCGCTGCGAGGTGATCGACTGGATCGAGACCTTCGTCTTCAACTCGAACAAATGTTTCGCAACCTTTCCGAAATAGTGCTTCGCGATCTTTCCGTCGGGTCGTTCGTGACTCGAGCCCTCTCAGCGCGACGTGGCCGCAATCGAAGCGCACGATGGCGACGATGCCTCGTCTCTCGTATGTTCATCGAAGAATTCCTACCGTAGTAGCTCAGGAGGACGCCATGGACCTCGAGTCATTGATCGTCGACGATCACGAGCGAGGCCTCTTCCGGGTCCACCGCTCGACCATGACTTCCGACGATATCCTCGCCCTCGAGCGCGAGCGTATCTTCTCGCGCTGCTGGCTGTACGTCGGGCACGCGAGCGAGCTGGCGGAGCCCGGCGAATACCGGCGTCGCGCCGTCGGCGGCCGGCCGCTCATGTTCGTGCGCGGCAGCGACGATGAGATCCGCGTGCTCTACAACACGTGCCCCCACCGCGGCGCGATCGTCTGCCGGCGTGACGAAGGCACCGCGAGGACGTTCCAGTGCTTCTACCACGCGTGGACGTTCGACAATTGCGGCGCGCTCGTCGGCGTTCCCGACGCCGCCGGCTACGCTTCGGGATTCGACCGAGCCGCGATGGGACTGAAGCCGGTCTCGCGACACGAGAACTATCGCGACTTTCATTTCGTCAGCTTCGATGACGACGCGCCTCGGCTCGTCGAATACCTCGCCGGCGCGCGCGAGATCCTCGACCTCGTCGCCGATCAGTCGCTCGAGCGGCGGATGCGGGTCGTGTCGGGAACGCAGCGCTATTCGATTCGCGCCAACTGGAAGCTCCTCGCCGAGAACAGCATCGACGGATACCACGGGTTTCCGGTCCACCAATCGTACTTCGCCTACCTCCAAGGATCCGGAGCGCTACTCAAAGGAGGGCTGGCCGGCGAATGCCGCCCGCTCGGCAACGGTCACGCGGTCATCGAATACCAAGCCCCATGGGGCCGGCCCGTCGCACGCTGGGCACCGACGTTCGGGGCCTCGGCCGAGCGGGAGATCGAGGCGATCCGCGCCGAGCTCTGCGCGCGCCACGGCGACGAGCGCGGCGCACGGATCGCGGACTTGAACCGAAACACGTTGATCTTTCCGAATCTCGTGTTGAACGACATCATGGCGGTCACGATCCGCACGTTCTTCCCGGTTGCCCCGGGCTTCATGGAAGTCACGGCCTGGGAGCTGGCTCCCGCAGAGGAATCCGGCGAACGCCTGGCGAGGCGACTCCACAACTTCCTCGAGTTTCTCGGGCCGGGGGGGTTTGCGACACCGGACGACATCGAAGCGCTCGACTCCTGTCAGATCGGCTTCGGCGCCGACGGCGTGGCGTGGTCGGATCTCTCCCGCGGCATGGCGCGCCATGCGCACGTCGATGACGAGCTGCAGATGCGCTCCTTCTGGCGCGAGTGGCAAGCCCGCATGACCTGCACGGCCATCGACGATTGGTCGGACGGGCATAACGGCCGGGCCGCCCGATGACGTCGGCCGAAACCGAACGTCTGCTTCTCGGCCTCAGGGTGAGCGAGTTTCTCGTCGAGGAGGCGCACCTGCTGGACGAGTGGCGCCTGGACGAGTGGCTCGCGCTCTTTACCGAAGACGCGACGTACGTGGTCCCGGGAACCGACAATCCGGCCGCGGATCCCAAGCGCACGCTCGTGCTCGTCGACGACGACCGGAGCCGACTCGGGTGGCGCGTCAAGCGGCTGCTCGGCGGGCACGCGCATCGCGAGTTTCCGTGGTCGCGGACACGTCGGACCGTCTCCAACGTTCGGGTCGAGCGCCAAGCGGAGGGTGCCTTGCGTGCGACCGCCTCCTTCGTCGTCTGGCGCTTCCGCCACGGCCACGCCGATCCGTTCGTCGGCAGCGCCGAATACCGGCTCGTCGAGCACGAGGGCAGCTTCCGAATCGCCGCCAAGCGAGCGATGCTCGATCACGAGTCGCTGGCGCCGAACGGCGCGCTCAGCGTCTTGCTCTAGGAGCCGTCTCCTGTCGTCGGCGCAGCCCGCGCCGTGCTCGCTGGGCGCCCCTCCCAGTCGCTCTGCCACCCCGGGCCTTCGCCCCGCATTCGCTGCGCGCGCCGCGGGCGCCCAGCGCCGACGCCACCCACGCAAATTTCGGATCGAAGGCTAGGATGAGATCGCGCGCACGTTGACGAGCCCTTCGACCTCCTCGCTCGTGAACCCCCAATCGCGAAGCACTTCTCGGCTGTGCTCGCCTGGTATCGCGGGCGGGTGCTCGACGCCGCCCGGCGTGCGGCTGAAGCGGGGAGCCGGCGCCGGCTCGGTTACCCCTTCGACCTTGATGAACGCATTTCGCCGAACGTTGTGCGGGTGCGCGGGGGCCTCCTCGAGGGAGAGCACGGGCGCGAAGCACACATCGGACCCTTCCATGATCCGGCACCATTCCTCGCGCGTCTTGGTGCGGATGAGCGTGGCGACGCGCTCCTTCAGGGCCGGCCACTGGGCGCGGTCGTTCTGCGCCGGCAGGTCTTCCTTCTCGAGGCCGCTCAGGCGGAGCAGCTCGGCGTAGAACTTGGGCTCGATCGAGCCGAGCGAAATGTATTTCCCGTCGCGCGTCTCGTAGGCGTCATAGAAGTGGGCACCCGTGTCGAGGAGATTCGTCCCCGGCTCGTCGGTCCAGACGCCCGTCGCTCGCATCTCGTAGAACATCGTCATGAGGTGCGCCGCGCCGTCGACCATCGCGGCGTCGACCACTTGTCCCTTGCCCGAAGTCCGCGCTTCGAGGAGCGCCGCAAGAACGCCTACGGCGAGGTAGAGCGCTCCGCCCCCGAAATCGCCCACGAGATTGAGCGGCGGGACCGGCTTCTCGCCGCGGCGCGCGAAGGAGCGGAGCGCGCCCGTCAGGGAGATGTAGTTGATGTCATGGCCTGCCGCGAGGGCCAGCGGGCCGTCTTGTCCCCAGCCCGTCATGCGGCCGTAAACCAGGCGCGGGTTTCTCTTCAGGCAGACGTCCGGCCCGAGACCGATTCGCTCCATCACGCCCGGGCGGAACCCCTCGGTCAGCGCGTCCGCCCGGTCGATCAACCGCAGCACCGCGTCCACCCCCTTTGGGTTCTTGAGATCCACGGCTACGGAACGACGGCCGCGCAGCAGCACGCCGGTGGCGATGTTTCGTTTGCCCGCGACCTCGAGCCGATCGATGCGAACGACCTCGGCGCCGAGATCGGAGAGCAGCATTGCGCAGAACGGCCCCGGGCCGATCCCCGCGAACTCGATGATCTTGATTCCAGCCAGAGGGCCCATGAGTGACCTCCCGCGATACCTCTAGTGAGGAGACGGCAGCGCCACAAGTGCCCACCCGCAGTCGCCAGCGGCCAGTTTCCCCCCAGCGAGGCAGCCGCTATATACGCGGCGCCATTCCCCCGATGGGTTCCTCCTCCATTCGAGCATCCCGCGGCCTCTACGCGACAGCCTATGTTCTCGCGGCGGCATACCTAGCGATCTACGTCGGCGTTGCCTGCGCGCGGATGGCTTACCCCTACGAGCTCGAATGGTACGAGGGAACGTCGGTTGATCTCGTGCGGCGAATCCTCTCCGGACAATCGATCTACGTAGCGCCGTCGATCGATTTCATACCGCACATCTATGCGCCGCTCTACTTCTACGCCGCCGCCGCTCTATCGCGGATCCTCGGCGTCGGCTTCTTGCCGCTGCGCTTGATCTCGTTTGCGAGCTCGCTCGCCTGCTTCGCGATCATCTTCGTGCTGGTCCGCCGCGAGACCGCTTGCGCGCGTTGCGGGCTTCTGGCGGCCGGATCGTTCGCGGCCTGCTACCGCTTCTCCGGAGCCTGGTACGACATCGCCCGCGTCGATTCCCTCTCGCTCCTGTTCTTGCTCGCGTCGATCCTGGTGCTCCGCTCCCGACCGATGCTCGGGACGGCGGTCGCCGCCGGTCTCCTCGGCGTGCTCGCCTTTTTCACCAAGCAAACCGCCTTGCCGATGCTTGCCGCCCTATCGCTCTACGGCCTGCTCGCCGCGCGAGGCGTGGCACGCGTCGCGCTCCCCGTCACACTTGCGGTCGGCGTCTTCGTCGGCACGGCCCTTCTCGATCACGCCACCGGGCGATGGTTCTCTTACTACGTCTTCGAGATCCCAGGTCAGGGGAGTCTCCCGCACGGCATCCGCTGGTTGTTGCGCTTCTGGCTGCGCGACTTTCCAAAAATCCTGGTCCTGGCGGGCGGGTCGATCTACTGGATGCTCTCGAGGCTCAAGCGTCCCGCCAGCGACGAACTCGTGTTCTTCGCGCCGCTCTTTCTCGCGGCGGTCGTCTCTTCTTGGTCGGCCCGAATCCATGCGGGCGGCTATGACAACACGCTCATCATGGTCGACGCATTTCTGGCGATCGGCGCAGCGCTGGCGATGCATGAGATCATGCACTCCGCCGAGCCCAAACCCCGGCCCTTGGCGCTGGCAGCGGGAGCGCTGGCGATCGTCCAACTCGTGCTGCTCGCTTACGACCCGCGGGCGCAGGTCCCCGGAAGAGCCGACGTCGCGGCGGGCGATCAGGTCGTCGAGGCGCTGCGCCGCTTGCCGGGCGACGTTCTCGTCGCTCATCACCCGTACCTCGGGGTGTTGGCCGGCAAGCCGCCACACGGTCATCTCGACCTCGTCCACACGATCCCGGCCGGTACGGAGGCCAGGCGAAGGCTCGACCGAGAGATCGACGAGGCGATCCGAGGACGGCGCTTCGATGCGATCGTCCTCGACCGCCGGAAGGACCGTTACTACCGCCAGCGCATCACGGGCGATCTCGAGGAGTACTATCAGTACCGAGGGTCGCTGCTCGAAGGGAACGTGTTCTGGCCGGTCACGGGCCTCATCACTCGCCCCCAGGACCTCTACGTCGTGCGTTGAGTTGCCTGCACGGTCGCTCCCCGGTAAATTGCGTCGCTTGGCCAAGACGCTGCGAAAGCTCGGGCTCGGCCTATTGACCGCGGCTGGTTTTCTCGTCTTGCTCGAGACCGGCCTGCGAATGCTTTGGCGGCTCACGGGACCGCCCGCCACCGAGGCGGTCGTCGTTCGCAATCGGTTTTCTCCGCAGGCCGAAACGGAGCTACCGGGTTGGTTCTGGAATGCCATGGCGCCTGGACAGCGGTCGAACATCGAGGGCAACGCCCTGGCCTATCCCGATCCGGAGTTCATCTTCCGGGTCCGTCCGAATCCCACCGGCCAACCGGTGTACGGCTTCAGTGGGATCAACCGGCTGGGATTTCGAACGGCGCATCTCGACGCCGACCCTCCGGCCGGCACGATCGCCAAGCCGCTGCGCGTCCTCCACCTCGGGGATTCGTGCGCCTGGGGTTGGGGGATCCGACGATTCGAGCAGACGATGGATCCCGAGATCGAGCGACTCCTGGCCGCCGCCGGCATTCCCGCCGAGGTGATCAACCTTGCCCAGCCGGGCTTCACGAGTGCCCAGGGACGGAAGCTCTTTGGCGAATGGTTTCCGAGGCTCAGGCCCGACTTCGTGATCCTGCAGTACGGCTGGAACGACCGGCGCAACTCGCGCGGCTTCACCGATCGCCAAGTGATGAGGTATTTGCCGATCGTGAATTCGACGGCGGCGAGGATCGTGATGAAGAGCGCGCTCTACCGGAGCTTCTGTTGGGCGGTCATGCCGCTTCTGCCGAAGCCGCCGAACCCGGCTTATCGGGATCGCGATCTCGATCCGGTCGTGGACAACGACCGCATGCGGGTGCCGCTCTCGGAATCGATCGCCAACTATCGGGCGATGATCGAACGATCGAAGGGCGCGGGGGCGAAAGTCTTGATCATCCTCCCCCCATACAGGCCCCGCGTTCCGGGGCTCGGTCCGCGGATTCGTGACTTCAATCGCGAGATAGAAGCGAGCTTCCGTGGCGACGCCGCCTTCATCGCACTCCCGGCCATGCGCGAGCCGAGTGCCGACCTAGACAGTTACTTCGACAGCGACGGCATCCATCCCAATCTTCGCGGCGCCCGCTACATTGCGAAGGCGATCGCGAGTGAAATCGCATTGCAAGCGCACGGAGGGGTACCCGAACGAATCGCCGCCGACCAACAGTGAACGGTTTCGCGAGCGACTCGGACCTACGCCGGCGTAGGTTCGCCTAGCTCGAGAGGGGAGCGCATGAGCGTAGTAACGCGGGTTCTACTTTTGTCGTCTGCGATCGTCTTCGCGCTGAGCGTGGCGGAGGTCGGTGCGGGGCAGAAGTCCGCAGAGGACAACGTCGTCATCCAGTGGAACGAAGCGCTGATCCAAGCGGTCCGCGATTCGAAGTTCGGTCCGCCGATGGCCGCACGGGCCTTGGCGGTCGTTCATACCTGCATGTACGACGCGTGGGCCGCGTACGACAAAGATGCCACCGGCACCCGCCTCGGAGCCGCTCTTCGGCGTCCGGCGAATGAGCGCAAGCTCGCGAACAAGCGGGAGGCGGTGAGCTACGCCGCGTACAGGGCGGCCAGAGACCTATTCCCCGCTGACGCGGACCTGTTCACCGACCTGATCGCCGCGCTGGGTTACGACCCGAGCGACGTTTCGACCGACACGGCGACGCCGCAGGGCATCGGCAACGCGGCATGCGCGGCGGTGCTCGACTTTCGCCACCACGACGGCGCCAACCAGCTCGGCGACGTGCCGGGCGGGCAGCCCGGCGTGCCTTACTCCGACTACACGGGTTACACCTCGGTGAACGAGCCGATGACACTCGGACGACGTTCGACGCCGCACGATTCACGACCCGAGCCGATGGCAGCCGCTGATTTTCGCAAATGCCGCCGGAGCCGCGGTACGTCAGTCGTTCCTCGCCCCGCACTGGCAGTATGTGATCCCGTTCGCGCTAACGTCCTCCGATCAGTTCCGCTCGCCGACGGGTCCATCGACGTATGGGAGCGCGCGCTTCGTGGAGCAGGCGCAGGACCTCCTCGCAATCAGCGCCAATCTCACGGACGAGCAAAAGGCGATCGTCGAATACTGGTCTGACGGTCCGGGGTCCGCGACGCCTCGGGGGCATTGGGACCTTTTCGCGCAGTTCGTCTCTCGCCGGGACCGGCACGGGGCGAAGGAGCGCGGCGTCGACCAGGACGTGAAGATGTTCTTCGCTCTCGCCAACGCGATCTTCGACGCCAGCATTGCCGCATGGGACGACAAACGAGCGTTCGATTCCGTTCGTCCGATAACCGCCATCCGCTTCCTGTTCGAGGGGCAACCCGTCACCGCCTGGGGAGGGCCGTTTCAGGGAACGAAGGAGATCGATGGCGCCGATTGGTTTCCTTACCAGCCGGGAACGTTTCCGACTCTCCGTTCCCCGAGCACTGCTCGGGCCACTCCACCTTCAGCGCAGCCGGCGCGCGGATTCTCGAGCGGTTCACGGGCAGTAATTCCTTCGGCGACTCGGTGACGATTCCCGCCGGCAGCTCCGAGATAGAGCCGGGCGCGACGCCGGCGACGGACGTCACTCTCTACTGGCCGACCTTCACCGACGCGGCGACTGAGGCCGGCCTTTCACGACGCTACGGAGGCATCCACTACGAACAGGCCGATCTCGACGGCCGCGCGCTCGGACGACAGGTCGCCGACCAAGCGTGGGCGAAGGCCGTCCGCTACTTCGGCGGCAAGGCGGCTCGCTAGGGCAGCTCTGCACGAGGTCTCGCCCGAGCCGAATGGCTCGCGGGCACGGAAAGCGGCGCGACGTTTCGAAGCTCTAGCGCCTTTGACAGATCGCTCCCGTTGGTCGCGATCGAAGGCAGCTGCGCACTCGGGTATGAAATGCCTTCGCTTCCGCTCACGGCTCGCAAGACTTCGAAACGTCGCGCCACTTTCCGAAAGATTCGCCCGCTGCGCTTTACTTCGGCTCGGGCGAGACCTCGTGCAGAGCTGCCCTAGGAGTCCCCCTCTTAGGTCGCGGGCGAAAAATCGATTTCGATTTTCGGCCGTCTCGACTATGGTGCGAACGGCCCCCTGACTGAATCGAAGCGAGGAGGACGCCATGATCTCTCTCAACGACTACACGAGCCACGACGGACTCGGCCTCGCCGATCTCGTTGCCCGCAAGCAAGTCACCGCCAAGGAGCTCGCCGCCGCCGCCCTGCAGGCGGTGGAGAAGGTGAACCCGCAGATCAACGCGGTGTTGCAGAAGCTTCCGTTCGACGCGGCTTCCGCCAATCCTGCAGGCCCCTTCGGCGGAGTCCCGTTTCTCATCAAAGAGCTCGTGGTGCACGCCAAGAACGTGCGCTGCGACAGTGGCTCGAAGCTCGGGCAAGGGTTCGTGCCGGCGGAGGACACGGAGCTGATGGCGCGCTTTCGACGCGCGGGGCTGGTGCTCGTCGGCACCGCGCAGACTCCCGAGTTCGGCTACAATCCGACGACCGAGACGAAGCTATTCGGTCCGGTCCACAACCCGTGGGACCTCTCACGTAGCCCCGGCGGCTCGAGCGGCGGCTCGGGCGCCGCGGTCGCGGCCGGCATCGTCCCGGTCGCGCACGCGAACGACGGCGGCGGATCGATCCGCATTCCGGCGTCGTGCAACGGTCTCGTCGGCCTGAAGCCCTCGCGCGACCGCGTGCCGGCGGGGCCGGACCACGGCGATCTGCTGTGCGGGCTCGCCTGCGAGTTCGTGCTGACGCGAAGCGTCCGCGACGCCGCGGCGCTGCTCGACGCGGTCGCCGGGCCGGACGTCGGGGCGCCGTCGTATCCGGTGCCGCCGGCGCGTCCGTACGGCCAGGAAGTCGGCGCGAAGCCCGGCCGGCTGCGCATCGCCTGGACGACGAGGCCCGCGTCGGGGGCGAAGGTCGAGCCCGAGTGCGAGAAGGCCGTGCGCGAGACAGTCCGCCTGCTCGAAGAGCTCGGCCACACGGTGGTCGAGGACGCGCCGCGATACGATTGGGACGAGTTCCTCGAGCGCGTCCACGTGATCTGGACGGCCTTCACGGTGACCAGTGTCGACGAGGCGTGCGCCGCGCTCGGACGGAAGCCTGGGCCGGACAATCTCGAGGCGGTGACGCTCGCCTGCTACGAAGAAGGCAAACGCTACACGGCGGTCGATCTCTTGAATTCGATCGATCACGGCAACGTGATCTCGCGGCAGGTTGGTGCGTTCTTCGAGAAGGTCGACGTGCTCGTTACGCCGACGATCGCGGCCCTCCCGGCGCCGCTCGGCGAGCTCGATCAGGACCGCAAGGGTATGACGGCGATGGAGTGGACGAGGCAGGTGTTCACCTACTGTCCGTTCACGCCGCTCTTCAACACCACGGGCCAGCCGGCGATGTCGTTGCCGCTCCACTGGAGCCCGAGCGGCCTGCCGGTCGGCGTACAGATCGCCGGACGCTTCGGAGACGAGGCCACTCTCTTTCGCCTGGCGTCGCAGCTCGAGGAGGCGAGGCCTTGGAAAGGCAAGCGGGCTCGTACTCACGCGGCGGCGTGAATCGGACCGAGCACCGGCTCAGACGCCTTCCTAAGTGCTCACTTTCGGAAATACGGCGACGTATTCCTCGGTCCTCGTGGCCGCCTGCTGCGTTGCTCCTCCTCGCGATACCGCAAGAGTATCGCTCGTCGTCGCGCCTTGCAGGCGGCCACGATGACCTTCGGCCTACGCCACCGTATTTCCGAAAGGGAGCACTAAGCCAGAAACTCGCGAACGGTCCGGAGAAAGACGTCGAGCTGGTCGTGATGCACCCAGTGGCCGGCCTTTGGGACGTTGACCAGCCGGTAGTTTCGAAACGCCGTCGCGCGCCCGTCTTTCTCGGGATCGGACGCCCAAGAATCCATGCCCCGCAGGAGCAGCACCGGGCAGGTGATCTGCTGCCAGAGCTCGCGGGCATCACGGCTGTTGAAGAGGTAGGGCGACGCCGCGCGCACGTAATTGTCGAACTTCCAGAGGTATGTGCCGTCCTCGTCGCGGTAGCAGCCGTGGATCGTCAGGTGGCGTGCCTGGTCGACGGAGAGGTGGGGGTTCGCTTGGCGCATGCGGTCGACCGCTTCGTCGAGGGTCTTGTAACGGTGGGGGTGACGACGAGCGAGCGCCTGCATCTCGCCGATCCAGTCACGCATACGCTCGTGTGCAGGCTTGTCCTCGCGGATCATCGCGGGCGGCGGACCGAGGCCTTCGATGGCCACGACCTTCTTCACACGCTCCGGGAACGTGCCGGTGTACTGGAGCGCGATCGCGCCGCCGAGTGAATGGCCGATGATCGTGAGCGGCCAGAGCTTCAGCGCGTCGAGCAGCTGCGCCACGTCGAGCGTGTAGTCGACCATCGAATAGCTCGAGCCGATCGCCCACTGCGAGTCCCCGTGGCCGCGGAGATCGGGGGCGAAGACGTGGTAGTCGCGCCGCAGATCGAGCGCGACCCAGTCCCAGTTCCGCGCGTGATCGCGCCCGCCGTGGATGAGCAGGAGGGGCGGCTTGTCGGGGTTCCCCCAGTCGACGTAGCGGAGCTTCAGCCGCAGGGAATAGAAGTAGTGCGAGGTCGGGCCGACGAGGGTCGTCATGAGCGAGCTCCTTTCGCTCCCGGCGTAGCACATTCGGATGGAATCGGCGCGGCTTCCCCGTCGAAGAGTTGCGTGCCGGGCATCCTTGCGTGAGAGTCGCGGCTGGTGAAGGTCATCACCTGGAACGTAAACGGCATCCGGGCTCGCGGAGGTCAGTTGGTCGATTTGATCGAGCGGGAGCGCCCCGATGTCCTCTGCCTGCAAGAGCTCAAGGCCAAGCGGGAACAAGTCCCCGAAGCGCTGTGCAGCCTCGCCGGCTACTGGTGCTACTGGCACGGAGTGACGGCCTATTCCGGTGTCGGGCTGCATCTCAAGAAGGATCGCTTCCGGGAAGCGCCTGCGTTCACTCATCCGGCCTTCGACCACGAGACGCGGATCGTCGAGGCACGGATCGGCGATCTGTCGATCGCCTCCGTCTATGTGCCGAACGGCGGCAAGGACTACGGCGTCAAGCTCCGCTTCCTCGAGGCGATGGAAGACTATGCGGCGGAGGCACGCGGCGCGGCCCGATCGCTCGTCATCTGCGGGGACATCAACGTGGCTCGGACGGACCGCGACGTTCACCCGAAGGAACGGAAACCGAACGCGATCGGCCAACGTCCCGAGGAGCGCGCTCTCTTCGAGCGCATTCTCGACCGCGGCTTGATCGACGTCGGCCGGACCGTCGATCCCGAGAACGATGACCTCTTCACCTGGTGGGCTCCCTGGCGAAACCTCCGGAGCCGAAACATCGGCTGGCGCCTCGACTACGTGCTGGCAACGGAAGACCTCGCGCGGTCTGCGCTCTCCTGCCTCGTTCTGCGCGAATTCGGCACCAGCGACCACGGGCCGGTCGTCGCCACGCTCGGCGACTAGGGAAGTTTTGCACGAGATCTCGCCCGAGCCGAATGGCTCGCGGGCGCGGAAAGCGGCGCGACGTTTCGAAGCTCGGTTCGCTCCCGCTCACGGCTCGCAAGACTTCGAAACGTCGCGCCACTTTCCGAAAGATTCGCCCGCTGCGCTTGACTTCGGCTCGGGCGAGACCTCGTGCAAAACTTCCCTGATGGAGGAGACGTCGCCGCGTGAAGCTGCTTCCCACGGCGCCGAGCAGGGGGTAAAGCGGGGGCATGCGCTACCGAGCCCTTCCGACCAAGCTCCTCTGGTTGCTCTTTGTCGTGCTCTTGGCCTCTCCCGCGGCGGGAGGAGAGCTGCCGAAAAATCTTCAGGATCTCCTTGCCTCGAGCACCTACGTCTACATCTCCTCGACTCGAAAGGACGGGGCGCTCTCGCGCCCCGCCGAGATCTGGTTTCTCTGGCACCAGGGATCGGTCTACGTGGCGTCGCCTCCCACGACGTGGCGGGTGCGCAGGATCCGCTGGGGGCGCCCACAAGCGAAGATCTGGATCGGCAAGCCCGACGGACCGTCGTTCACGGCAACCGGCGCGGTGGTGAACGAGCCCGAGACGTACCCGATCCTCCTCGAGACCTACGCGCGGAAGTATCCGGACGGCTGGAAGAAGTGGGAAGAGAGCTTCCGGAAGGGGCTTGCCGACGGGAGCCGCGTGCTCGTCCGATACACCCCGAACTGATCGGCGGGGGCTCGCCGTAGGGGTCGGCTCGGCCGCCGCTCACCACGCTCCGCTCGAGAATGCAATGAAGTGTCCGGCGTGCGGTCACGAGGTTCGCGAGAACGCCAAGTTTTGCGAGGAGTGCGGCGCGCGCGTCGGCGGCGGCACGGCCCCGGTCATTCGCGACCTCAGGGCCTACACTCCGAAGCACCTCGCCCAAAGGATTCTCACCTCGCGTTCCGCACTCGAGGGCGAGCGCAAGCAAGTCACCGTGCTTTTCGTCGATGTGAAGGGCTCGATGGAGCTCGCCGCGCGTCTCGATCCCGAAGATTGGCACGCGATCCTCGACCGCTTCTTCCAGATTCTCAGCGACGGGGTTCACCGCTTCGAGGGCACGATCAACCAGTACACGGGTGACGGCGTCATGGCGCTCTTCGGCGCGCCGGTCGCGCACGAGGATCACGCCCAGCGCGCCTGCTATGCGGCGCTCCACCTTCAAGAATCGCTGCGCGGCTATGGCGACGAGCTTCGGGTGCAAAAGGCGCTTTCGTTCTTCGCGCGGATGGGAATCAACTCGGGAGAGGTCGTGGTGGGGAAAATCGGCGACGATCTGCGGATGGACTACACCGCGCAGGGGGAGACGGTCGGGCTCGCCGCTCGGATGCAGCAGATCGCCGAGCCGGGTCGAACTTACCTCACCGGAAATACCGCCCGCCTCGTCTCGGGGTACTTCGCGCTGCGCGACCTCGGTGAATCCTCCATCAAAGGCGTTCCCGATGCGGTTCGCGTCTTCGAGCTGACCGGCGTCGGCCGCTTCCGCACGCGCCTCGACGTCGCGCGCGCGAGCGGCCTCACGCGATTCGTCGGCCGCGCCGGCGAGGTCGGGCGCCTCGGGGAGGTGCTCGAGCGAGCGA
This sequence comes from uncultured delta proteobacterium, assembly GCA_963712515.1. GTDB lineage: Bacteria > Desulfobacterota > Binatia > JACPRU01 > JACPRU01 > CAVQIG01. The sequence goes on along the minus strand of CAVQIG010000027.1, from coordinate 140,337 downwards.
TCGCGGGAGCAGGTCAGATCGCCGGTGTCGTCGGGGAGGCCGGGGTCGGCAAGAGCCGGCTCTGCCTGGAGTTCATCGAGCGCTCGCGTGAGCGCGGCGTGCCCGTCTTCGAAGCGCACTGCCCGGCGCACGGCAAGACGCTTCCGTATCTTCCGATCCTTCAGCTCCTCCGCGCGTACTTCGGGATCGGCGACCGTGACACCGCCCCGGAGGCGCGGAGGAAGATCGCCGGCGCGCTCCTACTTCTCGACGAGTCGTTTCGCGAGAGCTTGCCTCTCCTCTTCGACTTTCTCGGCATCGCCGACGCCGACCTGCCGCTGGCACGGATGGCACCCGAGGCGCGACAGCGTCACCTTCTCGAGCTCGCTGGCAGGGTGCTCCGCGCGCGGAGCCTGCACGAGGCCGCGGTTCTGTTCGTCGACGATCTCCACTGGATCGATCCCGAGAGCGACGCGTTTCTCGCCGGCATGATGGACGCCGTCGTCGCGACACGCACCCTGCTCCTCGTCAACTATCGGCCGGAGTACGACGCTCCTTGGACCGCACGCCCCGACTACCGGACGATCGCGCTCCGCCCGCTCGACGCGGGCGCAATCGGCGAGCTTCTCGAGGCGCTGCTCGGAAACGACCAGTCGCTCGGTGCGATTCGCGGGATGATCGCCGATCGCGCGGCGGGGAACCCGTTTTTCGCCGAGGAGCTCGTTCGCTCCTTGGTCGATGCCGAGCAGCTCGCGGGAACGAAGGGCGGTTACCGTCTCGCGGCAACCCCGGAGCGAGTCTCCTTGCCGGCTACCGTCGAGAGCGTCCTCGCCGCCCGCATCGACCGCGCAGGAGAGCAGGAGAAGCGGATTCTCCAAGCTGCGGCGGTCATCGGCCGTGAATTCTCCGAGCGGGTCCTGACGAGCGTGGCCGGGCTCGCCGCCGCTGAGACACACGACGCGCTCGAGCGACTCTGTGCGGCGGAATTCCTGATCGAGCGCCAGCTCTATCCGGAGGCCGAGTATGCCTTCCGCCATCCGCTCACGCAGGAGATCGCGTACCGCTCGCAGCTCGGAGCGCGCCGGGCGGGTCTTCACGCCGCGGTCGCGCGGGCGATCGGCGAGTCGTTTCCGGATCGCGCTCACGAGAACGCGGCGCTCGTCGCGCACCATTGGGAGAACGCGGGGGAGCCTCTCGAGGCAGCCCGGAGCCATGGCAATGCCGCGGAATGGATCGGCGTACGCGACCCGAGCGCCGCCGTTCGGCACTGGCGGCGGGTTCGAGAGCTTCTCGTAGGCCTGCCCGAGACCGAGGAGACGCTTCGCCTCCATGGCCTCGCCTGCAAGCGCATCTTGGGCATAGGCTGGCGGATCTTCATTCCCGCGGAGGAGGCCGATCGCGTGTTCGCCGAGGGCCGGGCGATCGCCGGCAAGCTCGGCGATCGTGTCGCGCTCGCGGGTTTGCTCGACACGCACACGACGTATAGGACCTTCTTCGGCGGCGACTTCGAAGAGCTCTTCGCGCGGGCGACCGAGGCGCTGCGGCTCGCGGAGGAGATCGGCGACGTCGGGCTGCAAGTGGGCCTCCACGCGCGCCTCGCGTGGGTCGAGATCCTGCGAGCGGACGCCCGCGCCGGGATCGCGGTGACCGAGCGGGGGATCGCGCTCGCCCACGGCGACCCGGAGCTCGGACGCGAGGTCGCCGGGTACAGCCCGCTCCTCAGCCTGCTGACCTTTCGCGCCTTCTTCCTGTTCTTCTCCGGACGGCTCGCGGAAGGCGCGGCCGAGCTCGAGAGCGCCATCGCGCGATCGCGCGCAATCGGCGACGAAGACTCGCTGCAGTTTCCGCTCGGGCAGACTTCCGCGCTCGCGTACTTTTCGGGTGATGCCCGCTCCGCGGTCCCCCGGGTCCTCGAGTCTCTGGAGATCACCGCGCGGATCGGGCACCGCTGGGGCCTGGCAATGGCGCACAGCTGCCTCGGTCACGTGTACCTCGTAGCCCAGGAATGGAAGCGAGCGCTCGACGCGCTCGAGGAAGAGCAACGGCTGCGAGGCGACATCTACGATCCATACGGGAAGAGCTGGCTGCTTCAGGGCCTGGCCGCGGCCCATTTGGGGCTCGGGCGCGCACAGGAGGCCCTCCGGCTCGCCGAGGAGGCGGTGGGGCTCGCCAATGAGCACCGCTGGCCATATCCGGAGGGCGTCGCCTCGCTCACCCTTTCGCGCGTCCTTCGCAGTTTGCACGGTCGCGCGGCGGCAGGGCGGATCGCCGATCTCGCGGCTCGCGTCGAGAGCATCATCGCCGTGACCGGCATGGTGGCGCTTCGGCCACTCGTCGAAGTCGAGCGCGGCGAGCTCGCAGGTCTTCTCGAGGATCCCCAAGGGCGCCGGTCGAAGCTCGAGGAGGCGCGCGACCTCTTTCTCCGCATGGGGGCGACGGGCCATGCCGAACGACTTACGACCGAGCTCGCACGCTGACGGCGTTTGCCGCGGTCACGATTTGCCGAGGTGACCCACTGCCCGACCGTCTCCCGGTCGGCCACGAGCCGCATAGCGATTGCACTACTATCGCTTACGGGCCTCGCAACCGATCGAGGAATCGGCCTCCAAGCGTCCAGACGCCGTCGGGTTTGCGGGGTACGCGAGCGTCTGCACGTGCGGATTGCGAGCTGACGGCGACCTTCTCGCCGGCGTGGATGCCGAACACGCCCTCGGTGAACTTCTCCGAAAACTATCCGTCGGGAAAGCGGAAGATGTAGGGTTTCCCGTTCTCGGAGACGGGGCTCGACGTGCTCGAGAGCCAGATAGATCGTGCGCCGCGGCAGGGTCACGAGCTTCGCCGCGAGCGTGGGAGATGACAGCCTGAAAGGCGCCTGGGGATGTCCCTCACATCACGCTCGAGGTAGACCCCCTGCCGCGTTCAGCATCTCGAACGCGAGCGCCATTCGCAGCTCTTCGCCTTCCTTCGAGCCGCGCTCGACGGGCGCCTCGGTGAGGATCAAGGTCTTGCGGCCCTGCTCGTGCTTCTCGATCGCGAGTAGCGCATAGCGCTCGCGGCCGTTGTGTGACCCCTTTTGCTGCCGTCCGGGTGACGCTGCTCGTTTAATCCGATCCCGAACGAGGCCGATGGAGAGAGACCCCCAGCAGCCGAGAGTAACGCGGGAAATCCGAATCGGTCGTATAGATGGGAGCGCCCAGTCGGTGCGAAACGCTGCAAATGAGAAGGTCGATCCCGCTTCCGGTCACGCCCTTCGAGCGGCAGCGGTTGAAGAACCGTGCCGCCGTCTCGTAGTCGGCGGTTCCGATCGGCACGTCCGGAAACGCGCGGAGCGCACTTCGGAGCCTTTCCCAAGCCTGCTCACCACGTACGCCGGAGAGGAGCTCTTGACGGACTAGTGCCAGAAGTCCCGCGCGCCCTTCACGCACCAGTCTCTCCCACTCCCGGACATGGGACTTCTCCATGGCGCTGAGGTCGACGGCTCTTCGCCGTAGGGCGAGCGACCAGATCGGAGTGTCGACCAGGATCACCGAGGAGGCTTCCGATGGCGGAACCGCTTGTAGTCGTAAGCCTCGTCCATCGGGATCTGGCCTGCCAGGTCGAGGATCTCGAGCTGGCGCCGGCGCCGGACATACTCCTGGAGAGCCGAGGTCACGGCCTCCTTCTTCGTGCGGTGCTTCCCGGCACGGCGGGCAGCTTCGATCAGGCGGTCATCGAGGGCAAGGTTGGTGGCCATGGTCTTTCTCCTTCTTTACACATACCGCCACACATCTTCGCCTTCGCGCCTCGCCGGATCAATCCTAGACGAATGTGAGCACTGGATCCGCGTTCGACCGACCGCTACGCCGGCTTGTCTGCTCTACGAATTCTCGGCGACCGTGCCAAAGCTAGGCGAGTGGCTCATCGTCGCGCGCCAATGACGACAGGCCTGGGACTCGCTCTCCAGCGCCAGCGCACTCGAAAAGCGAGAATCAACCAAGGTCTGCCGGCTGACGACCACGAACACGCGGCTCCTCTCGGGACCCGCGCACAGCCGATGCGGTCCCGTAGGCCGCGAGAGGACGTGCATCGCCGTGACGCCGAAGAGAGCTACGCCCGTGTCAACAAAGAGGAAGACGCAAAATCCGCGGCCCGCCACCGACGCTACGGTCGCCATACCGGAACCAGCAGAGCGGCGCGGCGAGGACGGCGATGAGACTGCGCCTTTCAGCCATCCCTACGAAGAACGACCCGCGAATCTTGATCGAGTCCAAAGCCTACGGAGCTACGGGCAGCAAGCAGTCGGATGTGATCGGTGACGCAACCCGCATCATCCAGCAGAAACGTCAGGATACAACCTTCCTCCTCGTGACCGACGGCGAGACGTGGAAGGATCGCGAGGGCGATCTCAACAGACTTGTCGCGCTACAGAACCTCGGCCGCATCGCGCGAATCTATACCATCAAGATGGCCGACGAGCTCGAGCACGATCTTCGCCAGCTCAAGGCTGAGCACGGCGTCGGAAGCGAACCGGTTTCGCCGCCCACATTCCGTCCGTCCGAACGCGATGAAATACCCACGCTCGACGAGGCGATGGAGCGATCCCCGCGATACGTCCCGTTTGCGGAGGCGATTCAAGGCGAGAAGCCGCAAATTGACATTGGTTCGGCGCCCAAGGCCCCGCAGTATGCGCTACCGGCGCCGGAAGATACGCCCCCGCGGCGCCGCGGGAAGTGACCGCGTCAGGAAGTCGGATCTAGCTCCAGCTATAATAAACACCTTTCGACGTCGTTCAGCCGTATTCTCGGCTCACCGTGATGACAAAGGCCTCCCCATACTCGTGAACGATTGCCGCAGCCGTCAGGGACAATGGGATTCACCTGTCGTCACGATGAGCGGAGGGTGTTCGTCGCCACGGGCGGGTGCGTGACGGACGTGCGGGTTCGCCTCGGCGGAAGCTGTACGCTCGTCGCGGGCGGCAAGATTCTCGTCGATGGGGATTCGGCGCGCTTCACGCTGACCCCCTGTCGGGCAGCGCGCCCCAAGGGTCTCACGGTAGAGTTATTTCGTCGAAAAATGAGCCACTCCCTCATCCCTTGCCCGAACCCTGCGAGTCAATTAGGTCACCAATGTGGCCTCCATAGATCTCACGCAGGTGAAGCGGCTCATGGACCGGGCGCGGCGCGAGGTCGACGAAGGATTCTTGCCCTCGTGCCAGATAGCACTCGGCTTCGAGGGGGAAATCGTAGCAGCGGAGACATTCGGCGACGCGCGCCCCGACGATCGCTACCCCTTTTTTTCGGCGACGAAGCCCTTCGTCGCCTCCACCGTGTGGACGTTGATGAGCGACGGAGCGCTGCGAGTCGAGGCGCCTGTCGTCGCTTACTTCCCGGAGTTCGGCGCCAACGGGAAAGAGCGGATCACGATCGAGCAAGTGATGCTGCACACCTCCGGCTTCCCGCACGCTCCGATGGGAGCGCCCGAGTGGTACGACCGCGACGCTCGCGTGGAGCGGATGGCTTCCTGGACGCTCAACTGGAAACCGGGAACGCGCTACGAGTATCACCCGACGTCGGCGCATTGGGTGCTCGGCGAGGTGATCGAGCGAGTGACCGGCAAGGACTACTGCGACGCCGTCGAGGAGCGCGTCACGCGGCCCGCGGGATTGCCGCGGATCCTCGGGATCCCCCGCGATCGACAGAGCGACATCCGCGACCTCCGCTTGGTCGGGGAGCACGCGACCGCGGATGAGCTCGAGCAGGTCTTCGGTATGCGAGCTCTACCTGAGACGGAGGTCACCGACGAAGCCGTCATGCGGTTCAATGAGGCATCGGTTCGCGCGCTCGGCGTTCCGGGCGGTGGAGGAGTCGGGCGCGCCGTGGACTTGGCGCTCTTCTACCAGCATTTGCTCCACGACCCGCACGGCATCTGGGATCCCGCGGCGCGCATCGATGGCATCGGCCGGGTGCGCAACTCGCTCCCCGACCCGATGGGTGTGCCTGCCAACCGCTCGCTTGGCTTGATCCTCGCCGGCGACGACGGCCGCTCGCACATCCGCGGCCTCGGCCGCACGGTGTCGCCGCGCGCGTTCGGCCACAACGGAGCCGGCGGCCAGCTCGCCTGGGCCGATCCCGCAACCGGTCTTTCGCTCGGCTACCTAACCGACGGCTACGACCGCCACGAGATCCGACAGCCCCGGCGCGGCACGGCGATCTCGAGTCTCGCCGCCGTCGTCATTCGCGGGTGACGTCGACGGGGATACCGCTCTTCGCCCGCACCGCGGTTTGAAGGAGCGTGGGATCGATGCGGTCTGCAACCCCCGCTCTCCGCGCCTCCTCGAGCGCGAGCCGAGCGAGGTTCGGGACGCGACGGTAGACGTCGGGGTGCACTTCGACGTAGATGCGGCCGCCGTCTTCGCCTAGCTTGACGGGCTGATAGAGAATTTCTCCTGCGGTGCCGATCCGAACGCTCTCGTAGAGGTCGCCGATGTCCTCCGGATAGAGGCGGATGCATCCGTGGGTCGCGAGTCGCCCGATCGACCACGGGGAGTCGGTGCCGTGGATCGAGTAGAGCCCGTAAGAGAGCCGCATCCGGTACGCCCCGAGGGGATTGTCGGGACCGGGGGGTACTACGCGCCGCGGTGGGTCCATCGTCTTCAAGATCGACGCGGGAACTACCCAGGTCGGGTTCTCCTCCTTGGTGCGGATCTTAAAGGAGCGGACGGGACTCGGCGTCTCGTCCGTGCCGATGCCGATCGCCCAGGTCCGGATCTCGACCTCTTCTCCGGGCGTCGTCGAGTCGGGGAAGAGGTACAGGCGCATCTCCGGGAGGTTGATGACCATGCCGCGATTCCGCGACCGCGGCAGGATCCATCGAGAGGGGATGAGGACTTTGGTGCCCGGCTCAGGCACCCAAGCATCGGTGCCAGGGTTCGCGTCCTGCACCTGCTGGTATCCGAGGCCCGCCTCGCGAGCGATGTCGAGCAGCGTGTCGCCGTTTGCAATGCGAACGTGCTGCTCGATTCCGACGAGACCCGGGAGCTCATGCGCCTCAGGCACCCGGCTCGTTGCCGATGTGACTTTTTTCGGCCCGACGACGGTCGGCGGAACCGGCTCGCGGATCGTTGCGCAGCTCGATGCGAGAAGCAGAAGGACGGCCGTTACGCGCAGTCGCGCGCGTGTCTCCCGCATACGCGAAATCAGTACCAGATCGGAGCGATCCTGTCCCGACCGGAAACACCCGGCGATGCCGTCAACGAAGGCGAAGTTCGCGTCGCTGCGTTCGATCAGACGACGATCGAAGCCGGTAAGGAGCGTTCGTCACAGATCCGCTCTTGGTCGCGTGGTACGTGTTTCTGTAAATCCTACCACGTTAGGAGCATCCGTCGCAGATCGCGCCCGTTGGGCGCGATCAAAGGGAATGAAACATCTTACCGAGCTAGCGGTGACCGAATGAGATCGGCGGCGGACCCGCGGCCCCGATCGGCGGCGGGCCGCCAGGCCCTTGAATGAACCGATCACCGCGGGTCGACCCGAATGCGCGTCGTGGTCGGGGAAGGACGCGGGGAACGAAAGTCGGCCCGCCCACCAGAAAGGATGGGATAAGCGGCGTCGCCTCGAAGATCTGAACGTTCTGCACGATCGGACCGATCGTTGCGGGCGGAGGATCGTGCGGTGGGGAGGCCTGCGCGGCTGCCATCCCGGCCCAGTAGCCGTCCTCGAAGCTGCTCTCGATTCGTTGCGGCGCCGCTTGCGCCGCCGTCGCGGTGATCGGTTCCGCGAAAGGAGCCGGAGGAGGTGACGATTGCTCCGGCAGCGCTGGGGGGCGCTGCGGTAGATCCCTGACGAAGGTCACGATTTGCTCCCGATACTCGGCGGGTACCTTTTCAGGGTCGTCCACATAGTGCGTGACACCTTGCGGATCCTGCCAGACGAAGATCGCCGCTCGTGCCCCCGCCGCTACGAGCAGGGAGGCGAGCATCGCGGAGAGTATCGCCGGACGCACGTAGCTATGATCAGACGTCCGCGGACGTACGTCAACGTCCCTCGAAGAGGCGAAAGAAGCGAAGCGTCCTGTAGGGGAATTCCGAGCTAAAATCCGAAGAACACGTAGCGGCCGCCGCCGACTGACTCGGCGTACGAAAGCGCGTTCTCCGGTGGTACTCCGTGAGCGTCGTGGAGGTGCCGCGCGAACGTGGCCTCGTCCTGGAAGGCGAGCCCGTCCAGCGAACAATAGAAGGGTGCGTAGATCGGGGCGGGCGCGAATTCGGGCGCGCCGGATCCATAGGGTACGGCGAAGACGTAGGGGGAACCGAAGCCGTAGGGTGAACCGAAGCCGTAGGGCGAACCGAAGGCATAGGGCGAGCCGAAGGCGTACGGCGAGCCGAAGCCATAGGGCGCGAAGGCGTAGAGTGAACCGTAGCCGAAGCCGTAGGGGTACACGAGCGAGGGCCCGAAGAAGACCGGCGGATTCGCGTGATGGTGGTGACGATGAGCGCCGACTCCGCCAGGAGCGCGCTGAAGCGGCGGCGCGGGACGGGTGACCCTGCTCTGCGCGCTCGGGCGGGATGACGACATCGTCGACCGTGCGGACCCCTGGAACCCACCGGCCGCGCCTGCGTGCGGCGCGACGCTCAACCATGCGCAAAGCACGACGAGCGACCTCGTGATGCGTCTCATATCAACAAACCGACGCGGTGCGCGCTCCCGAAACCGTACACCCCGCTGCGCGCGGCATCAAGCCAGCAGACAGGGACAGGGACTTACGGCGGTGGGCCGCCGATCAGCTCGCGAACGACCTGCGAGAGTCGTTGAGGGCTGTACGGCAAGGACAAGCACGCGGCCACGCCAGCAGGGTGCCCGAGAAGATCGACGTAGCCGCTCACGAGAAGGACGGGAAGCTCTGGCTTCATGCGCCGCAGGCGCTCGACCAGCTCGCGTCCGTCGATCTCTTCCGGCCGCGCCCAGTCCGTGATCACGAGATCGGGCGGGTTGGCTGAGATGGCCGCAAGCGCTTCCGATCCGTAGAGGAAAGCGTCGACGTCGTACGCCGGCTGGAGAAGCGTCTTCAGCAGCAGCAACGAGTCGTCACGGTCGTTGACCACTACGATTCGCTTGCGCCGGGGGCGCAGGACTTGTGTGAGGCTTTCGGTGATGCGTTCGAGCTCTTTGTGATCGTTCATGGCGACCCTACGAAATAGCCGTTTCGCGATCGGTTGGCGTTGCTCCGACGCGTCAATCCGTTGTTTAAATGCGCCACGACGATGGCGCGACGGTAGGCTGGGTCCCGTCCTTTGGATGACGTCCATCGACGACCGCCCCGGCGGCGCGCGATACCGCGAGATGGTCGATTGACGCCTCGGAGCCGGTTCCGGTAGACGGCAGTCGGAAAACGGGAGGACGAGATGAGCCTAGAAAATGCGCGCAACTTGGGCTTCGACGCGGATCGGTTGACCCGCGTGAGCGATGTGATTCAAGGCGACATCGACGCCGAGCGCTCTCATGGAGTTGCTCTGATCGTCGCTCGGCGGGGCCGCGTGGTGATCGACTTAGTCGCGGGCTTCGCGGATCGGCAGAGCGGGCGGCGTCTCGACCGCGACGCCGTCTTTTCGTCGATCGTTCGCTAACCTGAATTTTCGCGTTTCACAGCTGCGATAACGTCCCATCTCCGGTTCGTCTTCAAACCAATCGACTCCCAGCCCGCTACCATGCGGGTTAGCGGCGTGAAGGAGTGCCGAATCGACGACTCGAGCGTTATCAGATATTCACGCTGATAAACGCAGGTCACTGCTGAAATGTTCGCGGAGGGCATTCCTGCGCTACGTTCTCGAAGCTCGGGAATGAGCGATTTTGGCTGCCTACTATATATTGTGGCCGTGCGCTCTTGACGCCACTAGAGGATGTGACATATCCGTGAGGCATTAAAGAAACACCACATACGTTTACTCCCGAGGAACGCTTCTTCCACGAGCCCAGCCACCCCCGCCAACGCCAATACGAAGCCCTGCGCGCCTACTTCCTCGAAGGGGTCTCCTCCGGCGATGCCGCCCAACGCTTCGGCTACCAGCCAGGCTCCTTCCGCGTACTTTGCTGGCGCTTCCGCCACCACATGGACCGCGACTTCTTCCGCGATGTCCCCCATGGTCCGCAGTCTCAGCCCCACAAAAACGCCGTGCGCTCTCAGATTGTGGAGCTTCGCAAACGCAACTTCTCTATCTACGACATCCGTGACGAACTCCAACGCTCGGGCAAGGAGCCTCTGAGCGCCACCGCCATCCAGGAGGTCCTGCGCGAAGAGGGCTTCTCCAGGCTCCCCCGCCGCGCCGACGACGAACGACCCGATCGACCCAGGCCCACACCCGACGCGATCGCCGATGTGCGAGAGTTCTCTCTCGCCGAGCGATCCTTCTCCACCCGCGCCGGTGGCCTATTCCTGCTCTTGCCGCTGCTCGCTCAGCTCGACCTCGATTCCCTGGTCGCTCGCTGCCATTTCCCGGGCACCAGGATGATTCCCGCGGCGCAGGCGGTTCGCTCCGCCCTGGTGCTGAAGTTGCTCGGCAAGGCCCGGCGCAGCCATGTCATGGATCTCGTCTTCGATCCCGGCGTCGCTCTGGCCGTGGGCCTCAACGCGATCCCCAAGGCCACCTACATGTCGCAGTATTCCTCGCGCCTGGGTCGCAAGGCGATCGCACAGCTGCTCGGAGCTTGGATCGAACGCATCCGCGACGAGAAACTCATCGACGCTACTTCCTTCAATCTCGATTTCCACTCCATCGCCTACTTCGGCGAGGATCCCTTCGTCGAGAAACACTACGTCCCGCGCCGCAGCCAACGCCGCCAAGCGGTCCTCGCCTTTCTCGCCCAAGACGCCCAGGGACAGGTCTTCTGCTATTCCAACGCAGATCTTCGCAAGGGCGAGGAAGCCAACGAGGTCCTACGATTCGTCGAGTTCTGGCACAAGCGCTACGGCGAGCTACCCAAGCACCTCGTCTTCGATTCGAAGCTGACCACCTTCGCCAACCTCTCTAAGCTCAATCATCTCGGCATTACCTTCATCACGCTGCGTCGCCGCTCCGCTTCCCTGGTGGCCGAGATTGCAACAATGCCCCGCTCTGCTTGGCAGACGGTTCACCTCGACGTGCCGCACCGCAAGTTCAAGACCCCTCGCATCATCGATCAGCGAGTGACCCTCAAGGTCTACTCCGGCGAGCTCCGCCAACTCCTCATCCGCGATCTCGGTCACGAGCAGCCGACGATCCTCCTTACCAACGACCTCACCTCATCCCCGAAGAAGGTGATCACCCGTTACGCCCGGCGCATGCTGATCGAGAACGGTCTGGCCGATAGTGTCGACTTCTTCCACCTCGATGCGCTCTCCTCGGCCGTCGCGCTCAACGTCGATTTCGATGTGCTCCTGACCGTCATTGCCAGCGGCCTCTACCGTCTCTTCGCCAAGGCGCTGCGGGGCTTCGAGCGAGCCCAGGCTCGCCAGATCTTTCGCCGCTTCCTGGACACCACCGCCCGCGTCGGTGTTGCCGCTCGCGACGTCACCGTCACATTCCCTCGGCGCGCCCACAACCCCATACTCATCGACGCCGGCATCATCGATGCCACCGCCTCGATCCCTTGGTGGCACGGACGCAAGCTCAGATTTCGGATTGCCTAAACCATCCCTCAAAATCCCTGCGCAACAGCGAAGTGTTATCGCATTTCCCGGTGTGAAGATTCAGGCTAAGCGAGGACCCTCGGCAGACTCCTCGCTCACTGTCCTCGCGAGATCTCGCCGAAGAGCTGCGGGGCGGTGAGCTTCACCTCGCGCTTGAGGCGGACACGTTGCTGATCGCGAATCGCCGTCTCGATCTCGCTCGCGGTCGCGGACGGCAGCGTTTCCAGGTGCTCCGCGATCCAGCGCAGGACCTCGCATAGGTACTCGTCTAGGCGGTCGCGCAGCGGCTCGAGCTCGGCCGCCGTCAACCCAAAGGTCGGGGGACTCTCCGTCGGCGCGGACGGCGGCGCGGGCTTCGCATTTTCGAGCAGCGCCGCGATGCGCCCGCAGAGCGAAAGCTCCGCCACGACGTCGTCCCGCATGGGCCCAACCGCCCATTCGACGCGGGGCTTCAAGTTGCGGAGCATGTCGAGGGCGCCGTACGCCTGGCTCCGCGCGGATTCGTCGTGAATCTTCGGGATCACCCTCGAGTGGAGTACGTCGATGATGCCGTCGAAGATCCGTTGGAGCGAGTTCGTCATGTCCTTCCCTCGATCGTTGCTTCGATCTGCAACATGAGGCGCGGCAGGTGAACTCCCAGCGCTGCGAGGCGTAGGTCCTCGAAGCGGCCGTCCTCGAAGCAGCGGGCTGCGCCGACGTGGATCACCGCGAGCTTGAAGGTGCCGAATGCTTCATAAAATTGCACCACGGCAGGGGGCACCGGGATTCCGCTCAGCTCCTCGTACCGCTCGTACAAACGCGCCCGCTCGATCAAATGACACATGTGGGGAGAACGGCCACGGAAGCTTCTCATGCAAACCCATCCGAGATCCTCGAGCGGATCGCCGAGGTGAACGAGCTCCCAGTCGAGGATGGCCGTGATGCGGCCGCCGCTCTCGAGGAAGTTGCCGGTACGATAGTCGCCGTGGACGACCGCGACCTGTGATGCGACCGGACGATGGCCCTTCAGCCAGGAGATCGCCCATTCGAGCATCGGGTACGGGCGAAACGCCCAACGCGCGAGGAGATCCTCCCAGAAAGCGATCTGCAACGGCGCCGCGGAGCGCTCGTCGACGCCTGATCCGAGCGACTCGAGCGGCGTGCCCCGCCACTCGAAACGGTGAAGAGCGGCGAGCGCTGCGACGAACTGTTCGGCGAGCGCCTCGCGCTCCGGTGCGGGAAACGCCTCGCTACCCTCGGCGACCCAAGGAAGAGGCGCTTCGCCTTCGACCTTCTCGCAAATGAAGAAGGGGGCGCCGAAGTGCTCGAGCTCTTCGCTGTACCAGTATGCGCGAGGAACCGGCACGGCGGAGCCGTGGAGCGCGTCGAGCGCCGCAAACTGCGGGAAGGCGCGATACGGGGCGAAGAGGCCCATCGGTGGGCCTAGGCGTAGGATCAGCTGCTCGTCGCGCGGCCCGCTCTCGTCGCGCCAGCGTGCTTCGAAGCCGAAGGTGATCCAGGAAAAGCCCACCGTGTAACGTTTGAGCCCGGAGACGACGACGTCCGCGCCGAGTTGACGGCGCAAGAACACGGCGAGGTTCTTCGCGACGGTCTCGCCGTCGAAGGCCGCGGCCTGCTCCATCGGCCGTCTGACGTTACACGCCGGAAGCGACTTCGTAGATGCCGAAGCCGCTCGCCGCTCCGGTCTCGAACCGACAGAGGTGATCGTTCAGGCCGGCGACCTCGGCGAGGAGCGTCGGATCCCCGGTCGACCAGCGCTCGCTTTCGCAGACGAGCGGACCGCGGCGCATACCCTGAGAAAGGCCGCGCCACCCGCCGTAGAGGCCCCCGCGGAGATAAATCGTCGCCGCGGGCGGGCCGGCGCGGAGCTCGATGGATTCGCCGGTCTCCGTGCGGAGCGCAGCGCGGGCTCCGCGGAAGCGACCGCGCTCGTCCCAGTCGAGGATGCGCTCGACCGAAGTTACCTTGGTCTCTCCACTCGACCCCGCGAGGCTGGCGCCGAGAAGGTGCGGCCCGCGGCTTCCGCCCCCGGAGAGGACATAGAAGACGGCGCGGTCGCCCACGCGTGCGAGCACCCAGTCGTGCCGGCCTGCGGTCGGCGACGGCGGCTCGCTCGGCGCCGCTTCGCCTGCGCCCGGGCGGATGCCCCAGGAGCGGTCGCGCAGGCCGTACCACGAGTCTGCGTGAAGCTCGCGAGCGACCCCGTCGATCACCAGCCGACCGTGCACGCGCCCGAGCTGCACGAAGTGAGACCAGTCGAGGAGCGCTCCGGTCTTTCGCGAGCGGCGCTCGATTCGCCCCGCGTCGATCGGCGGGAGGTCGGCGACGAACTCGAGGTCGTAGGAGACCTTCGCTTCGTTCTCCCCGAGCCGAAGGCGCCAGCTCTGCAGCGGCTCGAGGATCTCGGCCGACAGGGGTCCCGCCTCGAGCCGCCGCTCGCTGGGAGCACGCTCTGCAGAGGCGCGAATGTTTCTCTGCCCGCCGCGCTCGGCGAGGATCGCAAATCCGTCGACGACGCCTGCCTGCGGGTAGCGCCCCATCCCGAGAGAGAGTGTGACGTCGGCCGCGGGCGAGTGGACGTTCATGTAGAACCGGTCAAACCAGCCCCGATCGTCGCTCAACGGCTGATGGGAGAAGAGATCGTCGTTCTCGCTCGGCATGGGTCACCTCTGGGCGCGCCGGGACTCGCTCTGAACCTTCTCGGCCTCGGTCTCGCCGAGGTGCTCGACGAAGAAATCCGTCGCGTGTCGGATCGACACAGATAGGCCGGGCTCGGAGTAGAGGCCGAGCTGGTCGAAGGGCAGAAACTCGAGCCGCTTCGGCTGGTGTGCGCGCTCGTAGGCTTCGGCGACGGCCCAGGCTGGATGGACGACGTCGCGGCCGGCGGTCGTGACGATCAACAGCGGGCGCGGCGTGATGCGATCGACGAAGGAAATCGGCGTCCACTCGAGGATCCGCTCGACCGACTCCAGCGTCATCGTGTCGTTCCAGGTCTTGAGCGTCGCTTTCGCCCCGGCGAAGAAATCGACGACCGACTGGTCGGACGAAAGCCCGCAGAGCTCGCCGGGCCGGCCCCCGACCGGGATCCGCCGGCTCTTCTCGCCCCGGTAGCGGCGAGCGCGGTCCTCGTCGAGGGCGGCGAGCAGCTCGTCGAATTGATCCTCGCTGCGGAGGAGCTTCGTCCAGCGGTAGCCGTCGACGACCGGAACTTGCGACACCACGGCCTTCACTCGGCGGTCGACCGCCCCGACGTACATCACGAGGCCGCCGGCGAAGCTCGTCCCCCAGATCCCTATTCGATCCGGATCCACCTCGGGGCGCGACTGCAGGTAGCTCAAAGCGTTGCGGTAGTCTTCCGCCTCGTTCATCGGAAAGAGCTCCGCGCGCGGCTCGCCCTCGGAGCGGCCAAAGCTCCGGTAGTCGATCGCCAGCGTGACGAAGCCGGCGCGAGCGAAGGAGCGGCCGTGCTCGACGAGCGCCTCCTTGACGACCGAAAAGCCGTGGCCGATCACCAGGCCCGGGCGCTTCGCTCCGGAGCGACGATCCTCGGGTAGGTAGAGGTCCGCCGCGCAGCGGAGCCCGCCGCTATTGAAGAAGATCTCGGTTTCCATGGGCATCACACCTCCTGAAATTACGATGGCGCCGGCCTCTCCCGTGCCGGATACCACGGCTCTCGGGATAGGGATACCGATTTCTGCGACGCGATTAATCCATTGTATGACGTCGTGTATGACCTCGAGTGCTCGAAATTCGGTCGTATGGGCTTCCGCCGCGCGCGTGAGGCGATGAGGCACCGGCTGCGCTTGAATCGGCTGCATCCGAATCGCGCGGGCGAGCTTGGTAGACAAATCATTCGTCATTTGTCACGATAAATGACGATGGAATCGACGGCAGATCCGGTCGTCGAGCGGATCGTCGATCTACGGGCGCTCCTCGAAAAGAAGTCGCACTTCCTCTTCGGGCCACGCCAAACCGGAAAGACCTTCTGGATTCGCCGGACCCTCCCGGAAGCGCGCTACTACGACTTACTCGACAGCTCGCTCTATCTCTCCTTGAGCCAGGACCCAGTACGGCTCGCTCAAGAGATCGGGGCGGGAGACCGTTTCGTGGTGATCGATGAAATCCAGCGTCTGCCGCAGCTTCTGAACGAAGTCCATCGCTTGATCGAGACTCGCCGCCTCCGCTTTTTGCTCACCGGGTCGAGCGCGCGGAAGCTCAGGCGAGGGGGGGTGAACCTGCTCGGTGGCCGTGCCCGGACGAGGTTGCTCCATCCGCTGAGCAGCCGTGAGCTCGGCGCCCGCTACGATCTCGAGCGCGCGGTGCGCCGCGGCCTGCTGCCTTCGATCTACTTCTCGGATGACCCGCGCGCGGACCTCGAGGCGTACGCGGGAACCTATTTGCAGCAGGAGGTCGTCGCGGAAGGGGCGATGCGCAACGTCGAGGCGTTCAGCCGTTTTCTCAAGGTCGCCGCGTTCTGCAACGGCACGATCGTCAACTTCACGAAAGTCGGCGGCGACGCCCAGGTCCCCCGGACCACGGTCTACGAATATTTTGAGATCCTGAAGGACACATTGATCCTCTACGAGCTACCGGCGTGGCGGAAATCACGGAAGCGGAAGCCTCTGGTGTCGTCGAAGTATTACTTCTTCGACTCGGGCGTGGTAGCCGCCCTACAGGGCCGAGACCCTCGTCCGGGCACGCCGGAGTTCGGCGAGGCGTTGGAAACCTCGTTCCTGCACGAGCTCCGTTGTCATTCCGACTATGTTTCGGGAGAGCCCTTGTCCTACTGGCGCTCGACGTCGGGCTTCGAGGTCGATTTCCTGCTCGGCGACCATACCGCCGTCGAGGTGAAGTCAAAGAAAACGGTCACCGAACGCGACCTGCGATCGCTTCGAGCCCTCGCTGAGGAGAAAGCGTTCAAGCGCCTCGTATGCGTGGCGTTCGAGCCACGCCGCCGTCGAATCGGGGCGATCGAGATCCTTCCGTGGCGAGAATTTCTCGCCGATCTCTGGAACGGCAGGTTTCGGGCATCTTGATCGAGACACGTGTGCCTGCTGAAGACCCGAGTACGGGCCGACCGGAAAAGGAATCTCCAGCACAGGAGGCGAAGACCGAGGGGATAAGCAACGATGCCCGTTGAATCGCGCCGGACGATGCGGGATGGCTCGACAGGCCCCGGGCAAACGCACGGCGCGATAGGGAGTCATATGACCGAACACGACGTGAGAGCTCTCGACTCGTCGATCCACTACGTCGAGACCGGACAGGGAGACCCGCTCGTTTTCCTGCACGGCAATCCGACCTCCTCGTACCTCTGGCGGAACGTGATCCCGCGGCTCGCCGGCGAAGGCCGATGCCTGGCCCCGGACCTGATCGGCATGGGGAAGTCCGGCAAGCCGGACATCGCCTACCGCTTCGACGACCACGCTCGCTACCTGGACGCATGGTTCGACGCGCTGGCGCTCGAGCGCGTGACGCTGGTCATTCACGACTGGGGCTCGGCGCTCGGCATCCACTGGGCGAAGCGCCACGGCGAGCGCGTTCGCGGCATCGCGATGATGGAGGCGATCCTTCGCAGCATCCCCTGGGAGGAGTTTCCGAAGGAGATCGCCGAGCTCTTCCGCGGCTTCCGGACGCCGGGCGTCGGCGAGCAGCTCGTGCTCGAGCAAAACGTGTTCGTCGAGCGGGTGCTCCCCGGCGCGATCCTCCGTAGCCTCACGGACGCGGAGATGGCGGCCTATCGCGCGCCCTTTCCGGACGCGCGATCGCGTCGGCCGGTGCTCGCCTGGCCGAGGCAGCTGCCGCTCGGCGGCGAGCCCGCGGAGATCATCGCGGTGCTCGGCGAGAACGAACGCTGGCTCGCGACGAGTGACATCCCGAAGCTCCTGTTGACGTTCGAGCCGGGGGTGCTGATCACCGAGCCGGTCGCTCGCTGGTGCCAGGCGCGGTTCCGTAACCTGACCGTACGAAAGATTGGTCCGGGGGCGCACTTCGTGCAGGAGGATCACCCGGCGGAGATCGGCGACGCCGTGAAGGAGTGGCGCCGGCGCTCGGTGCTCGGCCAGGCGTAGCTCGGAAACGTCGTCGCGCATCACACCCCGTCTCCTCCGATGCATCGGAGATGCCTCCGCTATTTCGGAGGCGCTACGCTGCCCGGGGATTGGTGAGGCACACACAGCAGTGGAAATCGTTGACGAAATGGCTGAGCCGAGCCCCTGGCACACGACGTGAACGTCAAACGAGCCCATGTAGGTGGTGCGAGGCGGGCTGCCTCGAGGAGGTCGCGCTCGCTTCGCATCGAGGGAGGAGCTGCTCCCTGTCCTGAGCAAGAACGGAGTGGAGGAGTCCTGGAATGAGAGAGCACGACGAGGTCAAGAAATTGCTGCGCGGAACATTGCCTGCGATTGCACTTGCGGCGTTGATCGCAGGATGCGCGCAGACGGCCGCACCCGCGCCGACAATAGTTCAGCGAGTCCAGGGCGAGAAGCCGCCGCCTCCGCCACCGACGGGCTTCTTGGGCCGCGACTATTCGTTGCTCAAGGCCGGTGGGGAGGGACAGGAGGCGATGCTGGCGTACACCGACGCGGACGCCAACTTCAGCTCGTACGACAAGATCATGATCACTCCCGTCACATACTGGGCGGAGGACGATTCCAAGCTCTCGGCACACGAGCAGCAAGTGCTCTGCAACTATTTCTGGCATGCGTTGAAGCAGGAGCTCAGCAAGAATTTCAAAGTAGTCGATATACACGGTCCTGGCGTGGCGAGGCTTTCGGTGGCCTTGACCGACGCTACCTCCGCGATTCCGGTGCTGCGCACGATTTCGGTAATCGTGCCGCAAGCGCACGCTCTCGGCCTCATCAAGCAGGGATTGACGGGAACCTACTCATTCGTGGGCTCGGCGACGGGCGAGGGCAAGCTGACGGATTCGGTATCCGGCCAACTGCTGGGTGCGTGGGTCGACAAGCGCTTTGGAACCGGGGCGGTCAGAAACGCGACGGTGTGGCAATGGGGCGACGCCGAGAACGCGATGAAGTATTGGGCCAACGCACTTGATCAACGTCTTGTGACGTTGGGCGTGGAACAAACCGCTTTAGCGGCTGCGCCTAAACGAAAGCGATGAGCACGAGGACGCAGTAGCAGTCGGCCGAAGATTAGCGAAACAGTTAAGGAAGGGAGACCGTATGAAGAACTGGTTGAAGGCAAAGGTCCGCGGTGGATTCGCCGCTGTGGCGATCCTGTTCGCCCTCTCGGGGGTCGCAACGGCCGCCGACAAACCGAACATCGTCGTCATCATGGGCGATGACATCGGCATGTGGAACATCGGCGCCTACCATCGCGGCATGATGGCCGGCCGGACGCCGAACCTCGACAAGCTCGCCAAGGAAGGCATGTTGTTCACCGACTACTACGCCGAGGCGAGCTGCACGGCGGGTCGCGCGAACTTCATCACCGGCGAGCTGCCGATCCGCACCGGCATGACCACGGTCGGCCAGGCTGGCGCGTCGGTCGGCCTGCCCGCCGAGGCGGTGACCATTGCCACGGTGCTGAAGGACGATGGGCTACGCCACCGGCCAGTTCGGCAAGAATCACCTTGGCGACAAGAATGAGTTCCTGCCCACCGTCCACGGCTTCGACGAATTCTTCGGCTACCTGTATCACCTGGACGCGATGGAAGACCCGGCACATCCCAACTATCCGCAGAACCTGTTGAATGTCGTCGGCCCGCGCAACATGGTTCATTCCTGGGCCACCGACAAGGATGACCCCACCGAGATGCCGCGCTGGGGCAAGATCGGCAAGCAGAAGATCGAAGACGCCGGCACGCTCTATCCCAAGCGGATGGAAACGGTGGACGACGAGATTCGCGACCTCGCCATCAATTTCATGGACAAGGCCAAGAAGGACGGCAAGCCGTTCTTCGTCTGGCTCAACCCGACGCGCATGCACATCGTCACCCATCTCTCGGAGAAGTATGAGAAGATGCGCAACTCGGAGAATGGCTGGTCGGAAGAAGAAGCCGGCATGGCCCAGCTCGACGACGACATCGGCTTGGTGATGAAGAAGCTCAAGGACATGGGAGTGGACGACAACACCATCGTCGTCTTCACCACCGACAACGGCACCGAAGCTCTTCACCTGGCCCGATGGCGGAACGACGCCGTTCGCGCAGTCCAAGGGGACCGTTCTCGAGGGCGGCTTCCGCGTGCCCTGCATCCTGCGCTGGCCCGGCCATGTGCCGGCGGACTCGGTGCAGAACGGCATCTTCTCCGGCCTGGACTGGTTGCCCACCTTCGTGGCCGCGGCCGGTAATCCGAACATCACCGAAGAGTTGCTGAAGGGCAAGAAGATCGGCGACCGGACTTACAAGAACCATCTGGACGGCTACAACCAGATGGCCGCCATCACCGGCAAGGGCCCGTCCGCGCGTCACGAAATCTTCTACCTCGGCGAAAGCACGGTCGGCGCGGTGCGCATCGACGACTACAAGTTCCGCTTCATCGACCAGCCCCAAGGCTGGCTGGGTGAAAAGACCCATCCTGACGTGCCTTACATCACCAACCTGCGCCTCGATCCGTTCGAGCGCACGGGCTGGCCCAACAATGGGACGAAAGACGGGGCACAGCAATACTTCGATTGGTTCAAGTTTCAATTCTGGCGCTTTGTGTTCGTCCAGCAGGTGATGGGCAAGGAAATCCAGACCTTCCTCGATTACCCGCCGATGCAGCGGGGCGCGAGCTTCAACCTTGACGCGGTGAAAGCCGAGATGGCGAAAAAGATGGCCGAGGCGGAGGCGGCGGCAAAAGGCACCGGCCAGTAACCGGAATGACCTTCACGGCGGGCGGCTCGCAAGGGCCGCCCGCTCTTTTTTCACCAAGCCAGTGCTACCGCGGGTTCCCGACTCAAAAGTCGGTTACGAGAACGCCAGCAACAATCATCGGCTGCGCTCTGACTACGCCACGCGACGACCATCCCACTCCCCTCTTGACTAGAAGAGTGCGTCAGGCCGTGCGGAACTGAGCTTGCAGCGTCCACACGCATCGGAGCTGGGAGCCGCGTCAGGGAGTCGTCAAGCGGCGCGCGGTTTGGTGCCGAGCGATGTCCCACACGCGGCCGCTGAGCTCGCGTGCGATTGCGGTGGCGACTTCGGCTTGGACTCACACCTCGCACCCGGCGGCGATCGCCAGAGCGCGGCAGACGTCGCGCATCTTGGTCGTCGCGAGGCTGCCGACGAATCGCGTCAACCGCGCGCGCTCCACCGTCTGCACGTGATCCAGGTTCACGGCGGAAGTCTGCTTCAGTCCTTCGCGCTCGTCGACCAGTACCTCGCTCGGAGCCCCGCGAACAGTGGACGTCACGGGCGCGACCATCACCGTGTGCAGCAGCGGAATCACTTCCTGTCGGGTCAACACGAGGACGGGACACAGCTTGTCAGGTGCGTGGAAGCGGTACATCCAGATCTCGCTCCGGTTCACTTCTCGGGCCAAATCCCTTCCTCCTCCCAGCCTTCGAAGCCTTCCCCGAGCCCCGGCGCGGAGTCGTACGATCGGCGATAGCGTTCTGCAGTGCGCCGCGACCGTTTGCGGCGCAGGTATTCGGCGATGGCGCGCCTCATGACCGCGGAGCGGCCGGCGCGACGCACTTCCTCGTCCGAGTCGAGCCGCGCGAGCAGCCTCTCGTCGATCATGATCTGAATCGGCTTCATGTTGAGGATTGCTACACATAGAACATATTGGATCCCGCGCTGCGGAGCAACATCGGCGAACCTCCGGTCGAGGAGCGCGGAGCGCTGTTTCGGACGCCTGTGGACTCCGAGGCTCCCCCCGCCTGTTGACGCTAGTCCAATATGGCCGTACTTTTGAAAAGTATGGCCAGAATGACTATCAAATCCACCTTCGCGCTCGATGTAGACACGGTGCGTTCTCTCGAGCAGACCGCGCGCCGCTGGAAGGTCTCCAAATCGGAGGCGTTGCGGCGGGCCATTCGCGCCGCCGCTCATTCCGTACCAGGAGACGACGCCACCAGGGCCCTCGAGGAGCTGCAGAGGTCGCTCAACCTCTCGCAGACCAAAGCGGAGGGCTGGGCGCGCCGGGTCCATGGCGAGCGTCGGCGCTCATCCGACCGGAGCGAGTCGGGCGGCCGGTGATTCATCTCGATACGAGCTTCTTGATCCGGGCTTTGGTGCGCGGCTCCGCCGAGGATCGACATCTGCGGGGGTGGCTAGGAGAGGGCGAGCCGATCGGCATCAGCTCGATCGTTTGGGCCGAGTTTCTCTGCGGTCCGGTCCGGCCGCAGGAAATCGAGCTCGTCAATCGGATCATCGGTGAGCCGGCACCGTTCGACGCGGAGGATGCGATCGCCGCGGCGAACCTCTTCAACCAGAGTGGCCGGCGACGCGGATCGCTCGTCGACTGCATGATCGCCGCGACGGCCCTGCGGCGGAAAGCATCGCTTGCCACCGCGAACGGCGAAGATTTTCGCAGGCTGACCGCAGCCGAGCTCGAGCTTCTCCCCTGATCGGGAACCGCGCGCGCTTGCTGCGCCGCGCTGCGGCTCACCGGACCAAAGGATCGCTCGATTCTCCTCACATGGGCCGCTTGGCGTCACTGCGCAGCTTCACGATAGTGGCCGTCGGTCAGAAGCCGTGCTTCTTGAGCTTCGTCCAGAGCGTCCGATCCCCGATGCCGAGGAGCCTCGCCGCCGCGGACTTGTCGTCGTCGGTCGCGGCGAGCGCGTCGAGGATCATGCGCCGCTCCAACCCCGCCAAGGCGCGCTCGAGGTTCAGATCCTCCCGCTCCGGGCGTCGCGGCTCGGCCTCCGTCCGCACGAGCGACCCGATGAGCGACGGACCGACGACCTCGCCCCGGCTGAGGACCGCCGCGCGCTCCATGAGGTTACGAAGCTCGCGCACGTTGCCGGGCCACGCGTACGCCTGAAGCATCGGCGCCGCCTCGGGAGCGAGCCGGAGCGCGGGCTTCCCTAGGTCGCGCGCGAAACCGGCGAGGAACGTATCGGCGAGCAGCGCGACGTCCACCGTCCGCTCGCGCAGTGGCGGAAGCTTCAGCTGGAAGACGTTCAACCGGAAGTAGAGGTCCTCGCGGAACCTGCCTTCCTGCATCGCGGCTTCGAGGTCGCGGTTCGTCGAGGAGACGATGCGCACGTCGACGGGGATCCGGCGATTGGTGCCGAGCGGCTCGATGATGCCCTCCTGGAGCACGCGAAGCAGCTTCGCCTGGAGTCGCACGTCCATGTCGCCGATCTCGTCGAGAAAGAGCGTGCCCTCGTCGGCCGCCTGAAACTTGCCGACCCGGTCCGCGTGCGCGCCGCTGAAGGCTCCGCGCACGTGCCCGAAGAGCTCGCTCTCGAGAAGATCGGCGGGGATCGCGGTGCAGTTGAGCGGGACGAACAGCTTCTCCTTTCGGGGCGAGAGCTCGTGAATCGCGCGCGCGACGAGCTCCTTTCCCGTGCCCGTCTCCCCGGTCACGAGGACGGCGCTCCGGGTCGGCGCCACTTGCCGCACGAGCTCGAAGACCGAAAGCATCGCCGGCGAGCTCCCCACGAGCTCGCCGAACGGCCCGCCGCCCCGCGTCTCCTCCCGCAGAAAGCGATTCTCGAGCCGGAAGCGCGAAAGCTCGAGCGCGCGACGGATCACGATCTCGAGCGCGTCGACGTCGAAGGGCTTCTGCAGGTAGTCGACGGCGCCGAGCTTCATCGCCTCGACGGCAGTTGGTACGGTGCCGTGCGCCGTCAGCACGATGACCGGTACTTCGGCGTCGATCTCTCGGAGGTCGCGCAGGAAATCGATTCCGCTCCGGCCGGGCATCTTGAGGTCGGTCACGACGAGATCGCTTTGTGCGGTGCGAAACGACGCGAGCGCCTCGTCGGCGCTCGAGGCGGCGGTGGACTCGAGACCGATCTTGTGCGCGAGGATCTGCAATACACGCCGCATTCGGGCGTCGTCGTCGACGACGAGGAGCCGCCTCACGCGGACGCCTCGGCAGCAGGAAGCTCGACTGTGAAGACCGCGCCACGCCCGGGTGCCGTGTCGACGGAGATGCGGCCGCGGTGCTCTTGAACCACGCGCTGCACGAAGGTGAGCCCGAGCCCCGCGCCGCCGGTTCGCCGCGTGAAGAACGGCTCGAAGATTCGGGCGCGCACGTCGTCGGTCATGCCCGGACCGTCGTCGCGCACCTCGAATCCGGCGTACCCGTCGCGAGGCGCGCGAAGCGCCACGTCTACAGCTCCGCCCTCGGGGAGGATCTGGACCGCGTTCACGAGTAGATTGAGCGCCACCTGATAGATGAGCTCCGGGTCGCAGAACGCCTCGGGCTCGGGCTCGATCGCGTGGCGGACGACCGAGACGCGCTTCTCGCGCGCCTGGACCTCGACGAAGTCGGCGGCGCGGAAGACCACGTGGCCGAGCGCCGTCCGTTCCGGGCGTAGCTCGCGCGGACGTCCGAGCTCGAGGAGCTCGGACACGACGCGCTCGATGCGGTCGACCTCGGCGCGAAGGATCTGGAAGAGCTCGCGCGACTCTTCGTCCTTCGGTTCGAGCGACCGCTCGAGCAGCTGTGCGGAGCTGCGGAGCACGCCGAGCGGCGTGCGCACCTCGTGGGCGACGCCTGCCGCGAGCTCGCCGACGAACGCGAACTTCGCCGCGTCGACGAGCTCGCGCTCGGCACGGCGGAGATCGACGGACATGCGGTTGAACGCGGAGGTGAGCGTGCCGATCTCGTCTGCCGAGCGCAGCGGAACGGTCGGCGCCGGCCCGGCGCCACGGCCCACCTCTTCGGCCGCAGCGGTGAGCTCGGCGAGGGGCCGCGTCGTACGGCGGGCGGCTAAGAGCGCGATGGCGAGCGCGACGACGAGCGTCGCGCCGAGCGCCGCCGCGAGTCGGCTCGCCGTCCGGCGTACCGGCGCGAAGGCCAGGGCCAGCGGCTCCGCCACGACGACCCTCCACGGCGGTAGATCAGCCGGCAGGCGCGCCTCGCCGAACAGCATCCCGGCGCGGGAGTCGACCTGGGCGACCAGAGAGGACGCCGCCGCATCGAGCGTGCCGAGCGGCACGGATCGACCTTGCGACCACGGCGTATCGGGCCTCGCGGCGGCGCCGATCACGAGCCCCCGGGCGTCGACGACGAGAACATCAGCGTCGAGCCCGACCGACACCAGGTTGGCTCTGGCGCGCGAGATGACTTCCATCTCGCGCTCCCAGTCGAGGTGAGCCACGAGTCGGCCAAGCCGCATCCGCGGCGCCTCGGGCTCCGGCACGGTCATCGTGAAGCGGAGGACGGGCGCGTCCGCGGCGGCGGTCGCGAGCGGTCCTTCGATCGACGGCGCTTCTCCGCGATCGCCGAGCGTAGAGCGCAGGCTCCTCCCGATCCACGCCGGGTCGCTCGAGGCGACGGCGCGATCGTCGCGGTCGACGACCAGCAGATCAACGCACGCCGGAGAGCCTCGCTTCGCCGACGTGAGAAAGGAGGAGATCCGCTTGTCGAAATCGGCGGTTCGGATCTCGCGCATGACGTCTTGCGCGGCGAACGACTCGAGGCGCGAGAGCTCGGACCGGAGCGTGGCCGCGAGCCGGTCGGCCGCGTTGCGGGCCTCGGCGACCAACTGGCGGCCGACGACGTGCGTGAGCGCGGCACGGCTTCCGGCCACAGTGATCGCGCCGTAGATCGCGCCCGGAACGAGGACGAGCGCCGCCGCGAACAGGAGAAGCTTGGTCCGAAGCGAGAAAGACTGTACGCTCCGCGCGCTCAACCGACCGGCTCCCGTACGCAGACGTTCTCATGAACGACTCGGGATCGCAAAGCGGCTCGCGCGATGGGAGGCCGGCGCCGACGGGCCAAACACCCCTGGGCGCTACGCTGCTCGCGGCGCTCGTCTTGCTCGCCGGCTCGCCAGCCGTCGCCGGCGAGCCGCCTGCTCCAAGCCTCGACGGCCCGGACACCATCGGCGTCGACTCGCCGATCGGGCGGATCGACTACCACCCGGGACGCGGCCTCAGGCTCGGCGACACGCGGATCACCATCGGCGGGTTCGCGTCGGCGGAGGCCGCACGATTCGAGGGCGGTGACAGCAGCGGTGGTCTCGAAGGGGCCAACTTCTTCCTCTTCTTCGACCCGCTTCCGTTCGTGCACGCATTCTCGGAGCTCGAGACCGGCCAGCTGGTCGGGGCGCAGACCGGACAAGAGGGCGTGAAGACGCATCTCGCCCTCGGCGTCGAGCGCGCCTACGGCGACTTCGGCGCGAGCGACGCGGCGATCCTCCGCTTCGGGAAGTTCCTGACGCCGGTCGGCCGCTGGAACACGATTCTGGCCGAACCGCTCACGTGGACGACATCCACTCCGCTGATCGTCGAAGACGTCTTCGACGAGGCGACCACGGGAGCGATGCTTTGGGGCTCCGCGTTCCCCACCGGCGGGGCGCTCTCCTATTCGTTGTACGGGGCGTTTCTCAATCCGCTCGACCCGGATCCCGATGCGCCGCCCGCCAAGCACACCGGGGGGGCGCGTCTCGATTGGACGAGCCTCAACGGCTGGTCCGTCGGAGCATCCTACTTCGCCTCGCAGTCCCCGAGCGGCGCCTGGCACCAGCTCGGCGGAGTCGACGGTCTGTGGCGGCCGAACGCGCGGGTCGAGCTCTCCGGCGAGTCCGTCTTCGGGCAGGGCTCGCGCGAGGACGGGGCGCTCTGGGGCCTCTACGCGCAGGCCGTGGTCGAGACCGTCGATACGCTCTACGCGGTCGGCCGCTACGAGCGATTCGATCCCCCCGATGACGGGCGCTCGGTGGATCTCTTCGACCTGGGGCTCACCTGGGTTCCCGTCTACTACCTGCGACTGAAGGCCGACTACAGCGTCGTCGATCATACAGACGAGTTCACGACGCCCGGTTTTCAAGCGTCGTTCTCCATCCTCTTCTGACGATGGCTACGCGGACGATCGCGCTTTTCCTCGTACTCGCGCTGCTCGCTCCGGCGCTCGCCGGCGGGCCCGAGCGCGTGGCCGTGATCGTGAACCGCGAGCGACGCTCGCAGCTGTCGGTCGAGGACCTCGCGCAGATCTATCTCCGCAGAAAGCGGTTCTGGGACGACGGCGCGCCGGTCGTGCCGCTGAACCTGCCCTCGGAAAGCGCGCTGCGCGAACAATTCTCACGGCTCGTTCTCCGAGAGACCGAGACCCGTCTCGCCGAGTACTGGAACCGTCAGTACTTCCACGGCATCCTCCCGCCGGCGACGCTCCTCTCGACGGAGAGCGTCCGGCGCTACGTCGCCTCCGATCCGAACGCGATCGGGTACGTGCCCGATTCCGAGGTCGACGGGTCGGTGCGCGTGCTTCTTCGCCTGGAGTGACATCACTCGGAGCTCGCCGGCGTCGACTGCTGTCGAAAGAGCGGAAGTAGGGTCAAAGGTCCTCGGCGGTTCGTGCGTCCCACGCCGCGGCGGGACTCAGGGTGCCGGTTCGTCCATGCGGTCGCGAACTCGTCATCGACAAGTTCAAGGGCCGCTGAAGGAGACGAGCTCGCTCCTCACGCCGCTCGCTGGATCGACCTCGAGGATCATTCCGACGCCGCTCTTGTAGTACTTGTTCTCCTCGACGTCGGGCTCGAGCGGGCTGAAGTCGCGGGTCACCAGGCAATCGCCGCTGCAGCTCGTGGCCGGGACGGTCGCGCTGCCGGTGGTGGAGATCACCTCGCCCGCGTCCTCCGCGTTGCCGAGAGAGAACTCCTGGCGGTACAAGTCGCCGACCTTCGGTGCCGCCTCCATGATGATGCCGGGCTTCGCGCGCTCGACGCCGCCCGTCCAGGAGCCCTCGAGGGCCGAGAGCCGGCCGTCCTCGAACTGCTGCGCGAGCTCGCCGAAGTACCAGACGTTACCCTGGAGGTCTTGCGCGAGCCAATCGAGGGTGTCTTCGAGCGTGGTTTGGCCGGTCGCGTCGGTGACGACGTCGTGCACCTCGGTCGTCGTCACGCCGAGAATCACCCTCGTCTTGTCGGTCACGGTGACGGTGTCTCGCTCGCCGCCGCCTACGTAGACCCACTGCATGCCCGGCACGAGGGGGAAAAACGGGTTCGGTTGCGCCGCGGTCTCCTGGGGTGAATGGAAGTTCGCCGGGGCGATGACCGGATCGTAGGGCCCTGGCCCGAGCGCGTCGCAAAGGCTCTCTCGCGCGTCGAACTGGTCACGACACTCCTGAGCCTTCTCGAGCGCCGCCTCCTTGCCGTCGGCGATGCACTGCTGGCGGGCGGCGGCGTCGGCTAGGTTCCTGCAGTTGCCGTCGGCGATCCAGCGGTCGTCCTTGCCGTCTGCTTCGCAGGCCGTCTGCGCCGCGGTGGAGGTCTTGTGACAGGCGTTGCCAGTAGGCGCGGCCGCGGCGATTCCTGCGGAGAAGACGAGGGCGAGTGCGGCCATCGAGACGGTTGCTGACACCATGTTCGTTCTCCTTCCGAGCCTTTGTGGAGCCCCCCGCGCGCCCGGTCCTTCGGGCCGTGGTTCGACGGGCGATTTGATCCCCGACGTTTTCGAGCTCTGTGGAGCAAGCGGCGGGCCACGGAGCTCGCCTGCGATGCGCCTCGAGTTTCTTGCGGCACGCGCCCCCACCATGCGCTGAATCCGGCACGACCGCTCGCCGGTTTCGGCACTGCGCTTCGTTAGGCGACCGGCGATTGCGATGCAAGCGTGCCGGCTTGGCCCCGCCTCGGGCCCTCGGCGCCACGCTTGACGGCGGCCGCGCCGTGGAGCATCGCTCGTGTGTCGTTCGCGAGAGGGGGCCGGAGATGGAACCAACCGCTACAGTCGCCGCGCACTACGGGCGCGAAGGACTCCTCGAGTCGATTCTCAAGGCGCTCAGCGCCGCCGGCAAGGATCCAGAGCGGCTCGCCGTCGACGATCTCGTACTCTTCGACCAGTTTCACTTGCGCGGGCGCGATGCGACGCTCGAGCTCTTGCGCCTAGCAGGGCTCGGACACGGCGAGCGGGTGCTCGACGTCGGTGGCGGCATCGGCGGACCCGCGCGGACGCTCGCCAGCGCGGGTTGCTCGGTGACGGTGCTCGACCTGACCGAGGAGTTCTGCCGGACGGGCGTCGCGCTCACCGAGCGGGTCGGGCTCGCTAGTCGCGTCACGTTCCGCCACGGGAGCGCGCTCGCGATGCCGTTCGAGGATGCCGCTTTCGACGCCGTTTGGACGCAGCACAGCTCGATGAACATCGAAGACAAGGAGCTCCTCTACGGCGAGATCGCCCGCGTGCTCCGGACTGGCGGACGGTTGGCGATCCACGAGATCACGGCCGGGCCAGAAGCGCCTCTCCACTTCCCCGTCCCTTGGGCGGGGGTGGCGGCGATCAGCTTTCTCCGGCCACCCGAAGCGGTTCGCAAGCTCATCCAGGCGAGCGGCTTTCGCGAGTGCGCCTGGCGGGACGTCTCGGAGACCTCGCTCGCCTGGCTCCGTGAGCGGCTCGCGACTCCTGCGCCGCCCCCGCTCGGTCTCCATCTCCTTCTCGGGGCGGCTGCCGGAGAGATGCTTCGGAACGTGGCGCGGAATCTCGAGGAGCGCCGAATCACGGTCGTCGAGGCCGTGTTCGAGCGCGGGAGGACATCATGAGCGACGGCGATCTCGAGCGGCGGATCCGGCGCCTCGAAGACCTCGAGGCCATTCGCGACCTCAAGTACCGCTACGCGAGCTACTGCGACGACGGCTACGACGCGGGCCGCCTCGCGCCGCTCTTCACCGAGGACGCGGTTTGGGACGGAGGTGTGCTCGGTCGCTTCGTGGGACGGGAGGCGATTCGGAAGTTCTTCGAGGGGTGCTCGAAGGTCGTCCCGTTCGCGATCCATCAGGTCATGAATCCGATCCTCGAGGTCGACGGCGATCGTGCGACCGGCCGCTGGTACCTCTGGGAGCCGATCGTCTTCGCGAGCGGAAACCGCGCGATGTGGATGGCGGCCCGTTACGATGACCGCTATCGGCGCGAGCGCGGCACGTGGTTGTTCGAGAACGTGACAGTCGACTTGCGAATGCTCTCCCCTTACGAAGAAGGGTTCGCCAAGGTCCGGATCGCCGAGCTGCCACGCTGACAAGGCGCGATCTCGGAACCTCGCCGCCGATGATCGACTTCCAGCTGAGCGACGAGCAGGCGATGGTCCGGGAGAGCGCGCGGCGCATTCTCGCCAAGGCTTGCCCGAGCGAGGAAGTCCGCCGTCTCGACGCCGCGGACGAGTTTCCCGCCGCCGTGATGCGGGCGCTCGGTGAGGCGGGTCTCCTCGGCCTGACGATCGACCCGCGCCATGGGGGCGGCGGTCCGGATACGCTCGGCGCTCTGCTCGTGATCGAGGAAGCGGCGCGCGCTTCGGGCGCGATCGGGTTCGCGGCGACGCTCTTTCTCTCGTACGGCGGGCAGATTCTCGGCCGGCTGGGATCGGAAGAGCAGCGCGAGCGATTTCTTCCGCGGATCGCGCGGGGTGACTGCGTGGTCGCACTGGCGCTCACCGAGCCGGGTGCCGGATCGGACCTCGCGTCGATTCGCACGACCGCTGCTCGGGACGGCGACCGGCTCGTGGTGTGTGGCGAAAAGACGTTCATCACCTCGGCTGACGTAGCGGACTGCTTGATCGTGCTCGTCCGCAGCGATTCGCAGGCGCCGCGCGCCGCGGCGTTCTCGTTCGTAGTCGTCGACGCGGCCCAAGCCGGGATCTCGATCCGGCGCATCGAGAAGCTCGGCTACAAGGGGTCGAGCATTTGCACGGTCCATTTCGACGACGTTCGCGTCGTTCGGGACGACGTTCTCGGCGGCGCGCCTTCGACGGGAACGGGGTGGGGTCAGCTCATGGCGATCCTCGACATCGAGCACCTCGAGCTCGGCGCGAACTCGCTCGGCGTCGCCACCGCGGCCTTCGAAGGGGCGCTCGCGTACGCCAAGCAGCGCGAGCAGTTCGGAAAGAAGATCGGCGAGTTCCAGTCGATCGCCCATGTTCTCGCCGAGCTCGATGCCGAGATCCACGCCGCGCGCCTCGTGCTGTGGCACGCGGCCTGGCTGTACGACGCCGGGCGGCCTTGCGGGCGCGAGGGCGCAATCGCCAAGGTGCTGGCAAGCGAGGCGGCGAAGAAAGTCCGCGCTCGCTTGCCTGCAGATCCACGGGGGATCGGGCTACACGATGGACCTCGACGTCCAGCGCTACGTGCGCGACGCGCTGCTCCTGACGATCGGCGGCGGCACGACGCAGATCCAGCGAAACGTGATCGCCAGGCACCTCGGTCTTCGCGCCGGGTAACCGCCGGCAGCCGAAGTGTCACAGAGGAGGTCGACGATGAGCTACGAACGATACCGGTCTCTCGCGATCGAGCGGCGCGGCAAGGTGCTGGTGATTTCGTTCAATCGCCCAGGGGCGTTGAACACGATCACCGCAGAGCTCCACCGCGAGCTCTCGGAGATCTTCGCCGACGTGGCGAGGGACACGGATGCCGAAGCGGTGGTCTTGACCGGTAGCGGGCGGGCATTCTCGGCGGGCGGCGACCTGCGCTGGTTTCAGAACATGACGCCCGGCGAGCTCGACGCGCTCTTCACCGAGGCGCGGAAGATCATCATCGACCTTCTCGAAGTGGAGCAGCCGATCATCGCGGCCGTCAACGGCCCGGCGACAGGCCTCGGTGCGACGATCGCGCTTCTCTCGGACGTCATCTTCGCCTCGGAAACGGCGCGCATCGGCGACCCGCACGTGCGCATCGGCGTCGTCGCCGGCGACGGCGGCGCGATCATCTGGCCCTGGCTCGTCGGCGCCGCGCGCGCGAAGGAGTTCCTCATGACCGGCGACCTTCTCACCGCGGAGGACGCCCACCGCATCGGCCTCGTCAATCACGTCGTCCCCGCCGACGAGCTGATGCCGAAGGCGCTCGCTCTGGCGGATCGCCTCGCCAACGGTCCGACGCAAGCGATTCGCGGCACCAAGGTCTCGGTCAACAAGATCCTCCGCGAGACCGTGAACCTCGTGCTCGACACCTCGCTCGCGCTCGAGAAGCTCTGCTTCACGACCAAAGATCACAAGGAGGCGATCGATGCCTTTCTGGAAAAGCGGGAGCCCAAGTTCACCGGGCGCTGATCGGCCGCCTGGGTCAGATCAGGATCGAAGCAACCGGGGGCAAAGGAAGCCGAGCCACACGGCCGACCCGAGGATCCAGCAAGCGGCGGCCCAGCCCAGGTGGTCGAAATAGGTGTTGCTCACATCGGCGGCGACGCGGGCAGCGAGCGCGAGGCCGAAGCAGATGCCGAGCACCACGATCGCCGGTGGGCGGCCGGATGCGAGCCGCTCGAGACCGAGGTGGGCGAGCGAGACGTGCGTAGCGACGGCGAACGCGAGCAGACCAAAGCCGCCGATGAAGAGGATGTGGAGCGCGGGGACGCGATAGTCGGGAAAGAGACCCGACGCGGCGAGCCCGATCGGCATCATCCAGAACGAAGCCACAGCGAGCTGGCGGTGGAGGCCGGGCTTTCGCGGCGGCCGCCACGCGCCGGCCATGGCGATCCCCGCGCGCATCGACGACAGCGCGCAGCAGCGGGGCGCCGCGGCTCCATCCCGCCGCCTCGAGGACGAAGGTTGCGAAGAACGCGAAGCCGGTAGCGGCATAGGCAAGAGCCTTCGCGGTCTCGCGCGGCGACGAGCCCACGTCTGCGGGCGGCGGTGCGCCACTCATCAGCGGGAGGATCAGGCTGCCGACCCCGACAGTGAAGCAAAGGAATACGCCCTGCTGGACGAAGAGCGGCCCCAGGCGCAGCATCCACGGCCGCACGTGGAGCGCCGGCGCCGCGGCGATCAGCGCCGCCCCCAAGAGACCGTGCAGCGCGCCGATTGGGATCAACACGAAGGCGGCGGGCGGGCGCCTCGCGGCCTCGCCGCCGACGAAACGTCGCAGCGCGAACTGGGCGAGCAAGGCGAACAGCGACGCGTAGGCTGCCTGCGCGGCGATCCAATGTCCGGCCATCGTGAGAGCGGCGGTGAGGATCAACGCGATCGTCGCGCCCACCAGCTCGAAGTTCGACGGCGGGGGGCCCTGGGTGCGGCGGGGCAACGCGGTGAACAGGAATCCCGCCGCGAATGCCATCAGGAATGCCTCGACCTGCACGAGGCCGTGCAGCTGGCAAGAGTAGGTGGCGGATAGACCGACCGCGTAGAGCAGCCAGTGGCCGATGCCCACCCACGCGAGCACTACGCCCAGTGGGAAGAAGAAGCGGAACGGCTCGCTTCGCCAGCGACCGGCGTGCGTCGGGTCGCGGAAGGAGGCTTCGGTCTCGACCGCGTGCTCGCTCATCGTGCGGGACTAGCCGCCGAACCGGCGGCACGATTTTCGGTCGCTCTCGACGCATTCCGAGCCTTCGAGTAGCTTCGTTTCGAAGGTGACGTCCGGCGTTCCCCGCGGACGCCGGCGGAAAGGAGATCGTCATGGCCCGATTCGTCCGTCTCGTGAAGCTCACGCACGAGGGCAAGAAGAACATCAAGGAGCTGCCCGAGCGCTTCGCCAAAGGCCGGCAGTACCTCGAGTCGCTCGGCGGCAAGATCGTCGACGTGTACGCGGTGTCGGGTCCCTACGACCTCGTCGCCATCCTCGAGGCGCCCGACGAGCAGGCGGTCATGAAGCACGGCCTGTTCGTCTCCCAGACCGGCTACGTCGATATCGTCACCATGCCGGCGACGCGGATCGAGGACTTCATGAAGACGGTTGCGGAAGTTCCCAGACCCTGACTTCAGGATCGAGCTCCGGCAAGCTCGATCCGGAGAGGCACCCCGCGGCTCAGCGTGCGGCCGACGGGGGATGTGCGGACGACCTTCTCGTGGAGCAGCTTCAACTGCTCCGGGCTCGCGTCGGACTCCAGGTCCACGGCAACGCGGATCGACTCGTAGCCCGCGTTCTCGCCACCCAGGCCGAGGAACGCGTGCAAGTCGATCGCGCCTTCGAGCTCGATGCGCAGCGAGCGGATCTGGATGCCGGCGACGGAGGCGTTGGCCGCGTATCCCACCGCCAGGCAGTTGCCGAGCGCGCCGAGAAGCTGCTCGACCGGGTTCGCCGCCGTGTTGCTCCCGCCGAGGGCGGACGGCTCATCGGAGGGCAGCGGGCCGAGATCACGGCTGCGAGCCTCCGAACGTAGAGCCCCGGTCCAGCGCACCTCGGTCTTCCACTGAGTCTTTGCGGCTTGCGGCTCGCGCCGGATCTTCTCGATCAACGCCCCTAAGGCCTCTAGGTTCACCTCGTTGAGCGGGTGCTTCATGTGCTCGGTCATGTCAGTCCTCCCGGTGAGATGCGCTCAAGAAAATTACGTCCTCCTCCGGCGGCGCTCCAAGAAGCGCGCCATGATCGCCTGCGGTTCGCCGCTCGCGTAGCTCGCCTCCATCCCGCGCACCACCGCGCGGAAGGCCTCGTCGAATCCGTGCAGGGCGAGGTCGCGAAAGCGCGCCTTCGTCGCGCGGAACGCCAGGCGCGGCTTGTTGGCGAGCTCGCCCGCTCGCGCCAGCGCTCGCGGAATGAGCTCGTCAGGCTCGACGAGGTCGTTCAGCAGCCCGACCCGGCGACACTCTTCCGCATCCATCGTCCGTCCCGTGTACGAGAGCTCCTGGTTCAGCGAGCGCGGCAGATGGAGCGTCATGAGGTAGGAGCCCATGATGCTCGGCAGCCCGGCATCGATCTCGGGCTGCGCCATACGGGTGCCGGAGTGACCGACGCGCCAGTCCGCCATCAGGGCGATTTGGTAGCCGCCACCGGCGGCGACACCGTTCACCGCCGCGACCACCGGCTTGTCGACGAGAACGATCTGCCGGTAGCAATCTGCCATGACACGGAACCACGGCTCGACGTCGGCGATCCGGAGCCCGCTCGCTTCCTCGAGATCGGCGCCGGCCGAGAACGCTCGGCCGCCCCCCGTGAGCACGACTCCGCGAACCGCGGGGTCCCCGTCTGCCGCGCGCAGGCTCGCGACGATGGCTGCGGCGAGTTGGCGATTCAGCGCGTTGAGGGAGGCCGGCCGGTCGAAGGTGATCACGCGGATGCTTTCGATGTCCTCGACGAGCACGCACTCGATTGGTCGAGGTCTCACCGAGCCGCCGTTCGTGTCTTCGTCCAGTTCCAGGAGTTGGATTGCTCGATCATGCTGAACGCACCCCGTAACTCATTCCGCAGGGATTCGCCATTGCGGATCCACCCCGAAGACCGACCAGGCTTGGTAAGGCGACCGCTCCTTCGGCTATCTTTGCGCCACGGATCCGGTCCGCGCGCGCGCCCCGCGTTATATGCGTATCCTAGTCGTCGAGGACGAGACGAAAGTCGCGAGCTTCATCAAGCGCGGGCTCGAGGCCGAGCACTACACGGTCGACGTCGCGTCTGACGGCGACACGGGTCTCGCCCGCGCGCTGGAGGGACATCACGATCTGCTGATCCTCGACCTCATGCTTCCCGGCCGCGACGGCGCAGCCGTCCTCCGTGAGCTGCGCGCGCGACGGCACACCCTGCCAATCCTCCTTCTCACGGCGCGCGCCACGGTGGTCGACAAGGTGCACGGCCTCGACCTCGGCGCGGACGACTACCTGACCAAGCCGTTCGAGTTCGCCGAGCTGCTCGCGCGGGTGCGCGCGCTCCTCCGCCGCGGCGCCGGCGCACCAGCGCCGCGGCTCGCGCTCGCCGATCTCACGCTCGACCCGGCGACGCACGAGGTGGCCCGCGGAGGCCGTCGAATCGAGCTCACGGCCCGGGAGTTCGCGCTGCTCGAATTCTTCCTGCGTAACCCAGGACGGGTGCTCAGCCGCGCGCTGATCGCTCAGCACGTCTGGGGGGTGAGCTTCGACACGTTCACCAACGTCATCGACGTCTACGTCAACTATCTGCGGCGGAAGATCGACGCCGACTTCGAACCGAAGCTCCTGCAAACCGTGCGCGGCACCGGCTATGTGTTGAAGGAGCCCGAGCGGTGAACGGCGCCCGCCGGCCTGCAAGCCTGCGCTTGCGGCTGACCCTCTGGTACAGCGCGGCGCTCGGGGGACTCCTGATCCTGCTCGGGGCGACGGCCCTATTTCTGCTCGACCGCACGCTGAGGGCGAACGTCGACGCGTCTCTTCTCTCCGTCGCGTACACGCTCGCCTCGTCGAGTCAGGAGTCGGTGCCGCCCGAGCCCGACCCCGACGAGGCGTACGGAATGATCCCCGCTCCGGCGCTCGCCGAGCGGTTCTTCCGGCTGCTCGACCCGCTCGGACGCCCCGATCCGCGTCTCGCGTCGCAGAGCCGGACCGAGCTGCCGCTCAGCACCGACGCACGCCGCAACGCCGAGGACGGGCGGGAGACCTTCGAGACGCTGACGTTGCCAAGGGTCGCGCCGGGACCCGTCCGCCTGCTCACCTTCCCGGTCGTGAGGAACGGGCGTCTGGTTCATCTCGTACAGGTGGCGATGCCGCTCGCGGGCGTCGAGGATGCCCGTACGCGTTTCCTGCTGATTTTGGTCGGGCTCGCCCCGCTGGCGCTAGCCGGCGTCGCGGCCGCGGGCTGGGTCCTCACCGGCCGCGCCCTGGCGCCTGTGGACACGATGGTGGCGGCCGCGCGCCGTATCGGAGCGGAGGATCTCTCCCGCCGCCTCGTCACCGAAGACCGCGACGACGAGCTCGGCCGCCTCGCCGCAGTCCTGAACGACATGCTGGCGCGTCTCGAGCGCTCGTTCACGGCGGTCCGCCACTTCAGCGCCGACGCAGCGCACGAGCTCCGCACCCCGCTCACGATCCTCAAGGGCGAGATCGAGGTGGCGCTCCGCGCCGCACCCGGGCCCGCGGAGTCGCGGCGCGTGCTCGAGAGCTGTCAGGAGGAGGTCGACCGCCTGGCGACCCTCGTCGAGGATCTCCTCTTCCTCGCCCGCGCCGATGCGGGCGCGGTAGACCGTCCGCCCGAACCGGTCGACCTCGGGGCGGTGATCGACGACGTAGCGCCGGGATTGCGGACTCTGGCGGAGCGCGCGGGTGTCGCGCTCTCTGTGCGGCACGGCGAAACCGTGACCGTTCGGGGCAGCGCGCCGATGCTCTTCCGCCTGCTGTTCAACCTGGCCGACAACGCCATCAAGTATGCGGGCGTCGGCCGGACGGTGGAAGTCGCGCTCGGAACGCACGACGGCAACGCGGTGCTCGAGGTGTGCGACGACGGCCCCGGCATCTCGCCCGAAGACCAGGCCCACATCTTCGACCGCTTCTACCGTGCCGACCCGGCGCGCACCCGCGGCGGAGCCGGGCTCGGTCTGGCCTTGGCGCGATCGATTGCCCAGGTGCACGGCGGCCGGATCATCGTGGATAGCACGCTCGGGAAGGGCACCCGCTTCCAGGTTCTCCTGCCGCTGGCTCGATAGGATGCGGCACGGATATCGCGCCCAACGGGCGCGATCCGTGACGCACCCTCCTCGCCCAGCCACGGGATTAGAATCTTCTAATCTCCGTCTCATCCTCCCCTCACATCGCTCGGCCGGCGGCGTCGTCGAAGCGACAGGAGGAACCACCATGAACGAAAGACTCTTGAAGCAGACACTCGCGACCGCCCTGACCCTGTCCATGGTCGGCGGGGGCTTCGCGCTCGGCCGGGCGACCCGAGTCACGAAGCCGCTCGCGACGGCGGCAGACCAACCGCCAGCCGTCGCTCCGGAACCACCTGCTGCTGCGGCTGCCGCTAGGCAGGCGCCGCCGTCGTTCGCATCCCTCGCGGCGGAAGCCTCGCCCGCCGTCGTCCACATCAAGGTGACATCGGTCGTGAAGGCCGCCGACAACGGGGCGGCGTTCGGATTTCCGCCCGATCCGTTCGGCGACGAGGACGGGCCCTTCCGCGGCTCCCCTGTCCCGCCCCGCGGCGGCGGATTCACCCAGCGCGGCTCGGGGTCGGGCTTCGTGATTCGCAAGGACGGCGTCGTCCTCACCAACAACCACGTGGTGGAGAACGCCAAGGAGATCAACGTCACGTTCGAGCGACGGGCGTGAGTTCAACGCCAAGGTGATGGGACGCGACCCGAAGACGGACCTCGCGCGTGCTGAAGATCGACGCCGCGAAAGCGCTGCCCACAGCCCGGCTCGGGGACTCCGATGCGCTCCACGTCGGCGACTGGGTAGTCGCCATCGGCAATCCCTTCGGCCTCAGCAACACCGTCACCGCCGGCATCGTCAGCGCCAAGGGCGGGCGATCGGTGCCGGTCCCTACGACGATTTCATCCAGACCGACGCGCCGATCAACCCCGGCAACTCCGGCGGACCGTTGCTCAACGAGCGCGGCGAGGTGGTGGGCATCAACTCGGCGATCTTCAGCCAAACCGGCGGCAATGTCGGCATCGGCTTCGCGATTCCCGTCAACCTCGTCAAGAAGCTCGTGCCGGAGCTCGAGGAGAGCGGGCACGTGACCCGCGCCTGGCTCGGGGTGACGATCCAGAAGCTAACGCCCGACCTCGCCAAATCGCTCGGAGTCGAGCCCGCGCGTGGCGCGCTGGTCTCCGAGGTCGCGGCGGGCGGCCCGGCTGCCGCGTCGGGCATCGAGGCGGGTGACGTGATCACGCGCTACGACGGGAAGGCAGTCGACGAGCACGCCGCGCTGCCGATGATGGTGGCGTCGACGGCGGTCGGGACGACGATCCCGGTCGAGGTCGTGCGCGACGGCAAGACGAGGACCTTCTCGGTGACGGTAACCCGGCAGGCCGGGGAAGAAGAACCGGACAAGACGGAGGAGCACAAGGGCAAATGGGGCCTCGCCCTCCGCGAGCTGAGCCCTGCGGAGCGCGCGCAACGGCACCTCGCGGCGGAGGGTGTGCTGGTCGCCGGCGTTGCGCCCGAGAGCCCCGCGTCCGAGGCCGGCATCACGGAGGGCGATGTGATCCTGCAGGTGAACCGCAAGTCGGTCGCCACGGTCGAGCAAGTGAAAAAGGAAGTCGCTTCCACCCCTGCCGGCAGACCGCTCCTTCTCCTCGTGCGTCCCGTCGACGGTAACGAACGGTTCGCCGCGCTGACTCCGCGGTGAACGCCGCGGCAATTCCGCTGCGGTAAAGCCCGGGGGGGCGGCTCGGTCGAGCCGCCCCCTTGCGCACATGACGACCTCGTGACGATCGGGCGCGCTCGTTCCTGCTTTGGATCCCGTTCCTCATTCCTCTCCGAAGAAGCGCCGCCGTGCGCGGTCGTCGGCGAGAGCGGCTTCCGGGCCGCTGATCGGCGTGTCCGGAATCCGACTCAGATCCTCGATCAGGCGGGGAAGGGCCTGCGCTCGAAGGGCGTCCGCCTGCGGGCCGATCTCCAGCAGGAGGTCGGTGTACCAATTGTCGCAGGTGCGACACGTCGAGTAGCCTCGGTCGTGCGAATCCGCGTAGGCATGCGCCGCGGCGTCCCAGTCTTCGGAAGACTTGAGGTTCTCGCTGAGGATGCGAACTCC
The DNA here is from genome assembly GCA_963712515.1 of uncultured delta proteobacterium. GTDB lineage: Bacteria > Desulfobacterota > Binatia > JACPRU01 > JACPRU01 > CAVQIG01. The sequence goes on along the minus strand of CAVQIG010000027.1, from coordinate 101,310 downwards.
ACGCGTCGTGATCGACATTCCCTGGCCCCAGGTGGGGTCGCTCGTCGCCGCGGCGTCACCGATCAGAGCGATCCCGTCGCGATACGGATGCTCGACCCAATTGTCGGTCGCATCGAAGGTCGCGAGCGGGCCGGCGACTTTCGCGCCCGCGAAGTACTCCGCCGGCACTCCGATCCGAACCGACGTCTCGATGAAGCGGGCGACGTCCGCCTCGCCCTGGAGGCGCGGGAAAGCGCTCGCCGCGTGGTAGCCGACGTAGGCGCGGACCCGACCTCGTCCCTGTGGGAAGAGCCAGCTCATCAGTCCTTCGCTCGGAAGAAAGCGGGAGTGGAGCGTGTCCTCGGCCGCCGGCAAGTTCTCGAACAGCACGCCGGCGAAGAACCGCCGCTGCGGATCCGATCGCACCGCGAATCCACCCCAGGCTCGGGCGACCGAGCCTCGCCCGTCCGCGGCGACCACGAGTCGGGCGGCGACCTCTTGACTTCGCCCCTCGTGGTCGAAGGTGACAGTCGGTCGGGGTCCGGGTTTCACCCCGAGCACGCGGGCGCCGCGACGGACTTCCGCCCCCGCATCGATCGCGGCGCGAAGCACCGCACCCTGCATGTCGGGGTGGAAGAACGTCATGACCGGCAGGCCGGCGGGTGAGGTGGCCACTACGTTTCGGTGCATGAGCTTCATCCCGTCGACCTCGACGGCCCAGTGCGTGAGGTCGTGGCTCCGAATGCTGCGTAGGGCCTCGTAGAGGCCGAGCCGCCTCGCCTCGACGCAGCCCCAGGGAACGAGGACCTCGCCGCGCACTCGGTCCTTGAACTCCTTCGCCCGCTCGAGCACCAGCGCCCGGCACCCCGTCTCGGCCATCGCCTTCGCCAACGCGGCGCCCCCCAATCCGCCGCCGATCGTCACGACGTCGTAATCGCTCATGCGCATTTCGACCCTCCTTGCTCTTTGACGTTCAACTGCGACCGGCCTTCGCCGCCGCGAACGCGCCTCGGGCGATCAGCAACATGGAGAGCGGCGCGAGAATTGCGCCGGGGAAGGCGACGAGGAACGTCAAGTCACTCAGCAGATCGCCGCCGCCGAAGCGGTTCGGGCCGACGCTCAACCCCCGGCCGGTCGCGCCGAGAGCGGCGCCGAGGTAGAAGCCGAAGTTGCCCCATCCCGAAACGATCAGCCCCCAGGTGACCCACGCTTCTGCGCGGGCCGAGAGGCGGACGCGCGGCAGGCAGAGCGCGCCGCCGATCAGCATGAGGCCGTTCAGGATGTTCCCGGTATGCATGGCGCGCCAGGCGCGCTCGTCGGCGGGCAGCGCCAACGCGAAGTGCCAGGGGATCGGCCAGAGCCTGAACTCCTCGAGCAGGCGGAACGCGAAGAGGTATCCGCTCATCAAGCCGAGAAAGAAGATCACCGCGCCGTGTCCGATGAGTCGAGCTTGGTTACGCTCCGTCATGTCGTTTTCTCCTCCTTCCCTCGATTGAGTTGGACATCGACGTCCAGTGATCGACGAGTGGTCGGACCAGCGACTCGAAGTCACGGCCGAGATCGAGCCGTTGTCAAGTAAAATGAACCAGGTCGCTTTCGCCTCGCACCCGCTCCCGGCCTGGCGCCGCGGCTCTTGCTGAACCTCGGCAATGGCCGGTCGAGCGTTCCCGGCTGAGTGACCGTCGGGATCTCCGCGGGGAGGTAGTTCCTCCAAGGTTCCGAGGTCGCTTCCGTTCTCGGCGTCAAGCCGGCATTGTTCCCCCCGGCGGGAGCTCACGGAAAATCGGCGAGGAACCTTTCGAGCGCGAGGTGAGGAATGAAGCTTCTTCCAGGGATGCTGTCGCTCTTGCTCGTTCACGCCGCACCGCAGTGGAACCCGACGGAGCTCGGCCATCAGAGCACGATCGAATTCCTCACGATCGGGCCCGAGGAGGGAGAGCACTGGTCGACCGTCTGGTTCGTGGTGATCGACGGCGCCGTCTACGTCCGCCTCGGACCCCGCGCGGCGAGGCGCATCGACCAGAACACGACAGCGCCTCGATTGCAGGTCCGCGTCAACGGCAAGGAGGCGTACCCGATGCGCTACGAGAAAGCGACCGAGAAGGCAGAAGCGGTAGCCGCAGCGATGCGCCGGAAGTACTGGACCGACATTCTGGGAGAGCCATTCCGAAAATTGGGGCTCACCTCGCAGACGGTGATCCTGCAATTAGTGCCCGAGAGTGGCAGGTGAGGGTGGAACCACCAGGAGATCCATCCTCTCCTGGTGGTTTCCGGCCGTACTGCGATGACGCGCACTGCACCGCCTCCACCACGCTCGGAAACTCTGCCAGCAGGCTATCCCCTCTGGAGCCGACTGCACGGCCGCCATGGTGCTGGACCAGAGCGCTCATCCTCTCGAGATAGGCGCCCAAGACGCGCAGCGTCCCGACCTCATCTTCGCCGATGAGGCGGCTGTAGCCTTTGACGTCAGCGTGAAGGATCGCGGCGAGCTTACGCTCTACGCGGTGCGCTTCCATGAGAGATGGGCAAACTGCCGGCTCACATCTTCTTCCAGTCCCCGGCTTGCTCGAAGGCGCAGGCGGCCCGGTAGATCGTCGGCTCGTCGAAATGCTTGCCGACGAGCATCATGCTGACCGGCAGGCCGTAACTCATCCCGCAGGGGATCGCCATCGCCGGATGGTGCGTGACGTCGAACGGAGCCGTGTTGGCGACCATCTCCATCGCCCGCTCTACGACCTCTTCGCGAGACGCGCCCGGCTGCGGCAGCGGCTGCGCTTTCATGGGCGTCGTGGGCATCAGCAGCAGATCGTGGCTCGCGAGTACCGCGTCGTAGGCCGCGGTCAGCTGCCTCGCGAGGTTCATCGCCTTGCCGTAGTAGCGGCTGCCGTAGTGTTCTCGAATGTAGGTGCCGAAGAGCGTGAAGAGCTTGGTCGTCTCCGACAGCTCGTTGGCGCGATGACGCCATCCGCGGTGGAAGTCCATCAGGCTCGTGACGTACAGGTCCGGCCGACTCACACCGTAGCCGTCGCCCCACATCATCGTCTGGGTCAGTCCCTCGGTGACGATCGGCATGAACACGGCCCCGGAGGTGAGATGCCACGGGATCGATACTTCCGTGATCGCCGCCCCGAGCCTGGCGAGCACGGCCGCCGCGCCGCGCACTTTGTCGTCCACGTCCGGCTCCGCTTTCGGCTGTCCGAAGCCTTCCCGGACGAGGGCGATCTTCAGGCCTCGGGCGCCGCCCTCGAGCATCTGGGTGTATGGATGAACTTTCGGAGCGTATTGGCGGGGATCATAGCCGTCAGCTCCCGCGATCACTTCGAGGAGCAGCGCGTTGTCGCGGACCGTCGCGGTCATCGGGCCAGTGTGATCGACGGTGATCTCGATCGGCATGATTCCCGTGTAGGGCACGAGCCCGTGTGTCGGCTTCATGCCGTAGATCCCGCTGAAGGACGACGGCATGCGGATCGAGCCGCCCTGGTCGCCTCCGATCGCCATGTCGGCTTCGCCGAGCGAGACTAGGACCGCACATCCCGAGGACGAGCCGCCGGCCGAGTAGCCCATCTTGTGAGGGTTGTGGACCGGGCCTGTGGCGTTCGTATGGCTGCCTCCGGATACGCAGAAGTATTCGCAATGAGCTTTGCCGAGGATCGTGCCGCCCGCGTCGAGGATGCGGGTGACGACGGTTGCGTCGATCTCGGGCACGTAGCCTTCGAGGGTGGACGCCCCGTTCATCATCGGCACGCCGGCCAGCATCACGTTGTCTTTGAGGACGACGGTCTTGCCCTTCAGCTTTCCCTGGCTCGCCCCCTCGATCCGCGTCTTGTAGTACCAGGCGTTGCGCGGGTTCTCCTCCGGAGCGGGGCGACGGCCCGGCGTGCGCGGGTATTTCACTTCCGGCAAGTTGTCCGGGAGACGGTCGACGACGTTGTAGGCGTCGACGCTCGGCCGCATCAGAGCGATGAACGAGGTGACGTCGTCGTCGCTCAGCGACAAGCCCATCTTCGCGGCGATTTCCTTGAGTTGAGCGGAACTGGGAACGCTGACGGCCATGGCGCCTCCTCTCTTCTCGCGTCGACGATCGCCCCGACGCTCTGCGTAGCGCGAGCCGGGCCTTGGTGTCTAATCGTGGAGCGCCGATTTTGCGCAGGCGTGAAGCACGTATCCCTCCCTCGGTCTTCGCCGGGGTCGTCTCCGCGAAGTAAAGCGCAGTCCGGCGAGTCTTTCGATAATCGGAGCCCAGCTTTTGCATCTTGCGAGCCCCGTAAGGGGCGGAGCGCAAAAGCTGGGCTCCGATTATCGCGCCGGCGAGCCATTCGCGGAGGCGACCCCGGCGAAGACCGAGGGGACCGCGGCCTTTCGCATCGCGTGGAAGGGCGGTAGAAAACCGCAGTGGCGGAGTCTCCCGTATCGATGCGGTCGGAGGAATCGATGCTTCGCACGATGATCGTCGGCAGCCTGCCGAGGCCGAGCTGGTTGGCGCAACCCGCGGAGGTTTACACGTCCTACCGTCTCGAAGGCGATGCGCTGCGCGAGGCTCAGGACGACGCGGTGCTGCTCGCCCTCCGTGACCAGGAGGTCGCGGGCGTCGACATCGTCACCGATGGGGAGCAACGCCGGCGTCACTACATCTGGGGCTTCTGCGAGGGGCTCGCGGGTCTCGACTTCGAGCGGCTCGTCAAGATCCAAACCCGCGGCAACCGCTACGGCGTCCTCGTAGACGCCGCGCGGGTGGTCGCGCCGGTCGGTCGGCCGCGTCCGGTGCTCCTCGACGCGCTACGCTTCTTGAAGCGCCATGCCACCAAGCCCGTGAAGGTGACGTTGCCCGGCCCGATGACCACGACGGACACGCTCGCGGACGAGCACTACGGGAGCCGACGGGCGCTGGCGACGGACCTCGCGAAGGTGCTGAACGATGAGGCCTGCGAGCTCGCGGAGAATGGCTGCGACATCGTCCAGTTCGACGAGCCCTGCTTCAACATCTACCTCGACGAGGTCGAGGAATGGGGCATCCGCGCGCTCGAGCAGGCGGCGAGCGGGGTCAAAGCGAAGAGGGCCGTGCACATCTGCTACGGCTACGGAATCCCGGTGGTCCTCGCCTGGAAGACCAAGAATACCGATTGGAGCCACTACCGCAGGACGCTGCCTCTCCTGCGTACGAGCACCATCGATCAGATCTCGGTCGAGTGCGCCGCTTCGGGCGTCGATCCGTGCCGTCTTGGCGCTGGCGCGCGGTAAGGACCTGATGGTCGGCGTGATCGACGTGGGCACGGAAGAGGTCGAGACGGCCGACGCGGTGGCCGAGCGGATCCGCACCGCCCTCCGGTACGTCGAAGCCAATCACATGTTCCCGTGCACGGACTGCGGCATGGTACCTCGCTCTCGCGCGGCTGCTCGGGGAAAGATGAAGGCGCTCGCAGAAGGTGCGCGGATCGTACGCGCGGAGCTATCAAGGTAGCGCTTACGGCAGAGCTATCGCGACCACGGGAGCGACGCGTGACGCGGACGTTACCCGCTCGATTACGTCCGCTCCCGGCTCTCCCTCAGGCGGTCTTCGGCTTTGCGGGCTTCTCGTACGGCTTGACGGGTCCCCCTGCCTGCTTCCACGCGCCAAAGCCGCCGGCGATGTGCGCAACCGGCTCCAAGCCCATGCGCTGGACCTGCTGCGTGGCGAGCGCCGAGCGAAGGCCGCCGGCGCAGAAAAAGACGAACTTGTTGCCGGTGCCAAAGATCGGCTTGAAATACGGGCTCTCGGGATCGACCCAGAACTCGAGCATGCCGCGCGGCGCGTGGAAGGCACCGGGGATCACGCCCTCGCGCTCGAGCTCGCGAATGTCCCGTAGGTCCACGAGGGTCACCTTCGGGTCCGCGGCGAGCGCCTTGGCCTGTTCCACGGTCAAGGTCGCGATCTCCGCCTCCGCTTCGGCGACCAGCTGCTTGAATCCCTTCTTCATGGGCATGGCGCGTATTTAGCACCGGTTACAGGGACGGGCTATGGGAAAAGACTTCCTTGCGCCGCCTCTATCGTTTGGCAGGAGCGTCGAGCGGCGGCCCGGTGTACGCATCCAGCGTCGTGAATTCCTCGACGCGCTTGCGCTTTAGCTTGGTGAGCTGCTTCACTGGCTTGCCGATCGGCAGCAGCGCCGAGATCGCATAGTGGGCTGGTAGCGCGAAGATCCGCCGCACCTCGCCTTCGGCAGGTGCCAGGAAGGTCGTGAGCGTGCCGCCGAGCCCTTCGTTGCGGGCCGCGAGCAGGATGTTCCACACGAACGGATAGATCGACGCTCCCGAGATCACCCCAACCCGCGGCAGCGAGGAATCGAACGAGGCGACGACCCGGAGATCGACGGCGACGAGCAGCAGCACTGGGGCGCGAACGATGCGCTCGATCATGCCGGCGGGAAGGGACGCCGCCGCGATCGCTGCGGCGTCGACCTTGGTCGGCACGATCGTGTTCCATGGGTTCTCGCCCGCCATCACCTGTGCGACGTAGCGCTGCATCGTCGGCCGGATGAGATCGATGAGCGCCGTCCGTTTCGCTGGATCGCGAACCACGATCACGCGCCATCCTTGCCGGTTGCCGCCGCTCGGTCCGAAGCGGGCGTTGTCGAGGATGCGATAAAGAGTCGCGTCATCGACGGGATCGTCGGTGAACTCGCGGGCTGCGAAGGTGGTTCGCATGGCGTCGTAAACGTCCATAGTTTCATCCTTCTCGCGGCGCTTCGAGGATCTCGTGCGAGCCGCCGGCAGGAGCTACCTGGAGGGCCCTAGAACGGATCGACTCAAGGGGTCAAGGCTCGGACAGGCTCGGACAGGCTCGGCACCGTCCGGCTGGCATCGCCCACGCCCAGAGAAGATCAACTCGACCGCGGAGACTACGGGAGAGGGCTCAGAGATCGCTCACCCTTCGACCAGAGACTTCCGCTCGACCAGGCGGGTCGTTGTCCATGAGGAGGTGTTCGTCGCTCGGGAACAGCGGCGGAGTCGCAGAGGGTGCCGGAATCTCATGGACGCTAGGAAGTTGCGTCACGGATCGATCCCAATGGCTCGCGACCTCCGGCCGAACGTCCCACCGACCCAGCTTCTTGCCCCGCGAATGCGAGGTTTGTGGTCGCTCTTACGGTCCCGAGCTTCTGATTCGGCTCGCTGACGGCGGCGGGATCAGTGACTGGTCGCCAACGCAGCTGCGGCGGCGTCGGGCTTACCTTCAGCCCAAAGAGAACGACCTTCACGGTTTCGAGGATGATTCGCAGGTCGAGCCAGAGCGACCGGTTCTTGATGTAGTACAGATCGTACCGCATCTTCTCGGTCTCTTCTTCGAGGTTGTTGGCATAGCCGTTTCTGAGCTGCGCCCATCCGGTGAGACCGGGGCGCACGGTGCCGCGCAGACTGTAGTAGGGAATGTTCTTCGAGAAGAGCTCGTAGTTCGATACCGGATGCGGTCGCGGACCAACCAGGTTCATGTCGCCGCGAAGAATGTTGACGAACTGGAGTAGCTCGTCGAGCCAAAACTTGCGAACCCATCTTCCCACACGGGTGATGCGATCGGCGTTGTCGCGGGCCCACTCGGACGACGTCTTCTTGTCCACCTTCATCGTTCGGAACTTGAGAAGCTTGAAGGCCTTGCCGTAGAATCCGACCCGCTCTTGGACGAACAGCGCAGGGCCCGGAGAATCGAGCTTGATGAGTGCGGCGACGATCAGGATGACCGGCGCGGCAATCACCAATCCGACGAGTGCGACCGCGACGCTGACGGCCCGGGCGATTGCTTCCTGGCGCGGCCTCGCTCGGATCGATCCGCAGAAGAATCCGGAGAAGAGCAGGTAGCTCGCCGTCATGCTCTCGATGGCGAGTTTCCCTTGGAGACGTTCGTAGGCTTGGACCGAAGTTTCGATGGCAACTCCGCATGCCGCGCACTCGAGAAGCGCCTGAATCGGCGGGTGACGGCGCGGATTGGCCGGCGCCACGATGATCCGAGCCGGCTGGACCGAATCGATGATCGCCTTCAGCTGTGACAGATTGCCGAGTAGCGGCCGGGGAAGCGTCAAGCTCAGCAAGTTGGGATCGAGGCCGTTTCCTTCAGCGACGAATCCCACCACGGAGCAGGAAGGAGCGACGGCTTCAACGGCCGCAGCCAGCTTTCGCGCCCCAGCTCCGGTGCCGAGAACGATGACACGCTCGCGATTTCTTCGACCGCTAACGACCGAGCGTGAAACGAGGTAGACGAGGAGGAGCGAAACGCTCGACAGCAGGATTGGAATCATAGTCTCCGTGCGATGTTCGAAGGAGTAGTAATCCGCCTGGCTGGAATTCCGTCAAGATATGAAATTCTGAACGACGATTAACGTTGCGTTACGGGACTGAGCCCGCCCCGCGGTGACGTCCGCGAGGCTCACATGGCTCGATGCGCCGCCCCGGCACCCGCGATCGGGTCGCCAATTGCTATGCGTTCAATTCGACCGGACAATTTGTTCAATAGAAAGTAGCGATGTCACATTGGTAGGAGAATTGTTGGAGACCTCGTAGATTCATTCGAGCATTCGTTCGATTCTCGCGCGTGGGAATCGCTGCTGCTCCTGCAGCAGCGGCCCAAGGTCTGACGCTTCATTGCGCAAGCGTCGGTTTTCTGCCTCGCGTCGGTCTCGCTTCGCTCTTTGACCGGCTCGAGCCTTGCTTTCGCGTCTTCGATGCGGAGAGCGGCGAACGAGCGGTCGAAATCGTGCGCCGCGAAGTGCCCGACGTCGTGATCCTCGATCTAGAAATCCTGTCGCCGTGCGGCTTTCACGATCGAGTCGTCCTCGAAGCGCTTCAGACACTGAAGCGCCATTTGCAGAGGGGATCCTGACAAGCTCGGGAGAGCTTCTCTAGGAGTGCCGGCGACGGCGCATCGCCACTAAGCCCACGAGCCCCGACCCGAGCAGGACCAGGGTGCCTGGCTCAGGGACCGCACTCGGCGCAATTTCCTGCGAGAGCTGATTTCTGAAGATCCTGTCGCCTTGGACGAAGTCGACATAGTCCGCTTTCACCGAAGGAGAATCGACCAGTGAGCCCCCGCTGAAGATGTCGAACGTCCAGGTGTAGACCCCGGGTACGGGTGCGGCGGTGTTGTTCTGCGCGCAGACGAAGCCACTGCCATTGCCGTCACAGCCGCCCGAGTTTTGCCCGCCGGTCTGCTCCAGCCACGCTCCCGTGCCTCCGGGTGCCGCGGTCAGATCGACGCTGGTAACCGAATTGAGCGCCTTGATCGACACGGTATCGATGAAGCTTCCCGCACCGGTATAGCCGGTGCTGTCGATTGTAAAATCGTACACGAATTCGTTCCCGCTATGATTGACCTGAGTCAGTGTATAGATGGCACCATCGACCGTGATCGAACCTGCGTGGGCCGCTCCGGCGGCCGCGAGTACCAGGCCCAAAGCCCACTTCTTCATTCCGATGATTCCCATAGAGCTCCTCACCTACCGGTAATACGTTCAACTGGACGGGACGATTCGTTCAATGAGAAATAGCGATGGCAGATTCGTAAAATCGTCGAAGATCTCAGTCAATTCGAGCGAAGAGATCTTCTTCGCAAGAATTGGTCCAGGAATCGAGCCAGACCGCGAAGTAGTTGATATTGTAAGGCTTTTCGACAGTTCCACACAACATAACCAGGGAACATTCGCTAAGTCTCGATGGAGTATTTGTTGATCAGGTCGTGCAAGGTGGGGCGGCTGATTCCCAGCTCGCTCGCCGCGTGAGTGATGTTGCCGCCGTTCTTCGCCAGCGTTTTCTCGATGATCTCTCTCTCGAGGGCCTCGCGAGCCTCGCGAAGCCGCTTCCCTTGGTACTTTTCGAACGGCGAGTCGAGCTCGAGATCGGCGGGAGCCACTCTTCTTCCCTCCGCCATGATCACCGCTCGTTTGACCCGGTTTTCGAGCTCGCGAACGTTACCCGGCCATCCGTAGGTCCTCAGGGCTTCAAGCGCCGAGCGCTCAAAGCCGGTAATCTTTCTTCCGGTCTCGGCGCAGTACCGTTTCAGAAGGGCGTTGGCCATGACGAGAACGTCTTCACCGCGATCCCGAAGGGGTGGAACTTGGATGATCACGACCCCGAGCCGATAGAAGAGATCCTCGCGGAAACGGCGCTCTCGCATGGCCTTTTTCAGATCCACGTTGGTGGCGGCGATCACGCGCGCGTCGACGACGATCTCCTCGCGGCCTCCGACCCGCTCGATCTTCTGGTCCTGCAGATAACGGAGCAGCTTTACTTGGAGCGGCATGGACAGCTCGCCGACCTCGTCCAAGAAAAGCGTCCCGCCGTTCGCTAACTCGATCCGACCCTTGCGCTGCACGTGAGCACCCGTGAAAGAGCCCTTTTCGTGGCCAAAGAGCTCGCTTTCCAGGAGGTTCTCGGGGATCGCTCCGCAGTTGATCGGCACCAAGGGTCCCGCGCTCACCCGCGATCGGCGGTGAATCGCGCGAGCAACGAGCTCCTTGCCCGTACCGCTCTCGCCGATGATGAGGACGGGAGCGTCGGTCGTCGCCACCTTGCGGATGGCTGCGAAGACCTCCTGGATCTCGCTACTCGTTCCCAACATCTCGTCCGGCGGCTCGGAGTCGAGCCGCCGGACGAGCTCGCGATGCTCGCTCTCGAGGCGATGGACCTCGGCTGCGCGGCGCACGATCACCCGAAGCTCGTCGATCTCGACCGGCTTGCAGAGGAAATCATAGGCCCCTTGGCCGATCGCCCTTAGAGCGTGCTGCTTTTCACCTCGACCGGTGATGATCACGACCCTTGCGTGGGGATCCTCGTCGAGGATCGCGCTCATGGCGAGAAAGCCCTCCTCGACGTCGCGCGGGCGCGGCGGTAGACCGAGGTCCAGCGTGACCACGGCCGGTCGCTCGCGTCCGAAGACCTCGATGGCGCTCGTCCTATCTTCGGCGAGGAAGACCTCGTAATCTGGCGCGAGCGCCCACCTCATCTGGCTCCTGATCGACTCCTCGTCTTCCACGATCAAGAGCTTGGCCTTGCCGGCCGGGTGCGCGGCGGGCTTTGCTGGATCATCCGACGAAGCTTCGTGGATCGTCACGGCAGCGGCAATTCTACGCGGAAAGTGGTCCCTTGATCGAGTATGCTTACGACCTCGATGCGGCCCCGATGGGCTTCGACGATACGCCGGCATTGGAAGAGGCCGATACCGAGACCCTCGCTCTTGGTCGTGCGAAACGGCTGGAAGAGCGATCGCGCGATGAACTCTTCGGACATCCCGCAACCGTTGTCGGCGACCGTCAGCACCGCCCAACCTCGACGCCGATCCGTGGCGACCCGGATCTTGCCTTTCTCGTCGACCGCCTCGTTCGCGTTCAGCAACAAGTTCACTAGCACCTTCTCGATTTGCTCGGGATCGATGTCAATCTTCGGTATGGGGTGCAGATCTGACGCCACCGGCGTTCGCAGCGAGCCGTTGATGTTCGCCACCGTCCGTTCGACGAGCTCGTTCAAATCGACCTCGCGGCGGCGCAAATCGAGCTCCTTCGTCACCGTCGCGAGCCGGCCGCACATCTCGTTCATCTTGCCGACGCTGTCGGAGATCACGCGGAGCGCGTCCTTGCGAAACTCCGGGTTATCGTAGTTGGCCGGCAGGTTCTGCATCGTGAGCGAGAGCATCGACGCGAGATTCTTCAGATCGTGGGTGAAGAACGCCGAAAGCGTCTGGAACGCCTCCATCTCCTTGGCCTTGAGGAGGCGCCGGGAGAGATCCAAATTTTGCAAAGTTCCCGCTGATTGATCGGCCACCGTCTTGAGAAGATCGAAATCTTCGAGCGAAAAGCCCTCTTTCGTGGCGCGGTCGCCGAGGGTCATCACCCCGAGGTACTGATTCGTGGCAACCAGCGGTACCGCGTATCGAACCTCGCACTGGCTGAAGAAGTCGGCGAGCGAGCGCCTGAGATCGAGCGCATCTCCGTCGGTCGTGCTCTCGAAGTCGATCACCGTTCGCTGAGAGCTCATCTGGCGCGCGAGTTTGCTCGCCCCGTCGATCAGGTTCGCTTCCGTGTGCAATTGTCTCTCAGACAATAGAGTGGATCCGCCGAGCGCGATCTTGTCTTGCGATTCGTCGAGCAACCAGAGTGTAACGGCGGCCACGCCGAACGTCTCGGCCACTTGCCGCACGACGGCGGTCGAGAGCTCCTTCACCTCGACGAGAGAGGCCGTGCGTTCGGTGAACCTCATCCATTCTCTTCGGTAGTCGTAGCGCGGGCGGGTGAAGTTTCGGATCACGAAACGCCGCACCCCGAGACGCAGTCGATCGGAGAGTAAAATGATCGCCAGCCCGACGAGCGCGACAAAGACGAAGAAGGTCGCTAGGGAGAGCTGCTCGTTCAGGCCGAAGAAGTCGATCGCTTTCGTCAGGATGCCTACGGCGATCAGATACGCGGCCACCAGCGAGAGCGCGATCGAGTTGTAGAGCGCCGCCGGCGAGAAATAGACTTCCGCTGCGAGGAATCGGTCGCGGAAGAGGGAGATCAGGATCAGCGAGGCGGCAACGAGTATCGCGTAGGATTCGACCGGCGCGAGCGACAGGTCGACTGCGGCAAACAGTAGCGTCTGGCTGATGAGATAAATCTGGACGGCGAACCAACTGCCCACGCCGAGCACCATGAACTTGATCCGCCAGCGCTTCGTACCGGATGCGCTGCGCAGTGTGGCTTCGAGATTCATGAGCACGATCACGCAGGCGAGGAGTACGGAAAGATGGAAGATCCGCCCCGACCATCCGAGTGGCAGCACGGTTACGACGAACTCGTTCCACTCTCGTGGAATCGCAAAGAGATCGGCACCGAAGAAGGTCGCTAGACCGAGCGGGACGACGAAAAAGACGCCAACGATCCACTTCCACCGCCATATCGTTTCACGGGCGTTGGCGCGTGCGAAACTCAAGCTGAAGAGCAGCCAAACACCCGGCAGCACCGCGACCGCCAGTAGACGCAGCCGCTCCCAGTAGAGAACGTCGGAGAGAAAGTGTGCGCCGGAACCGAGGCCGGCGCACACCTCGGTGAACCCGAGCACGATCATCCCGATCGCGAGAATCGCGTGCACCCGCGACCGGCGGTCGAGCAAGAACGCGAGGATGCCGAGCCCGCCGCAATAGATCGCGGCTGCAAACGCAACGCCGCTGCCCGCGCCGACGATCATGCCGCCCTCGAGCTGCCGGGCAGCGGCTCAGAACCTCGCATCAAGGAAGCGCGGAGAGGGTTTGGCGAGCCACTTCGCTGCCGGGAAAGTTGGCGCTCAGCTCCAAAGCCCGTGCTAGACTCCGTTTCGCCCCCTCCGGGTCGTTCATCTTATATTGAGCCATACCGAGATGGAATTGAACCTCAGGATCGTCGGGGCGCTTCGTTCCGCTCTCGGTCAGCAACCGTAGCGAGCCTTCGTAAAGTCCGCGCTTGTAGAGGATCCAGCCGAGCGTGTCGGAGACCTCGGGATTCTCGGGCATCGCCTCTTTCGCGGTTTGCGCGAGCGCCAGCGCCTTCTCCCGGTCTCCGCCGTACTCGGAGTAGAGGTAGGCGAGGTTGTTGGCCGCTGGACCGAAGCGCGGGTCTTGCGCGATGATCTTCTCGTAGGCAGCCTGCGCCTTCGGAATGTCGCCCCGGACTTGCTGGAGCACGCCCGTCAGCATCAGGGCGCGGACGTCCTTCGGGCTCACTTTGAGCGCCTGGTCGAGCTTCGCCAGCGCATCATCGTAGCGCTTGGTGCGCGCATAGATCTGCCCGAGCGCGAGATATGCGGCGAACGATTTCGGCTCGAGCTCGATTGCCTTCGAGTAAGCGGCCTCGGCCTGCTCGATCTCGTTGCGGGTGACGTGAACTCCACCGAGCACCTCGTAGAGCGGAGCCGAATTGGGAGCGAGCAGAATTTGTTGTTGCACGCGCTCGAGCGCCTGATCGGGCATCTTTTCGGTGAATGAGATCGAGGCCAGTTGCGACAAGGCCTCCGGGTATGCGGGATTCAACTTCAGCGCCGATTCGAACTGACGCTTTGCCTCGGGGTACTTTCCCCCGGCTCTGAGGGCCACACCGTAGAAGAAGGGGCCCCGGGCGTCCGTCGGCGCGATTTCGAGGACCTTCGCGTAGGACTCCGCCGCTTTGGCGGGGTCTCGCTTTGCGAGGTATGCCGCCCCGAGCAAGACATATGCTTCCGCCCGTTTCGGCTGCGCGGCGGTAAGCTTCTCGAGGTCTTCCACGGCTACATCGGGGGCACCGCTTCGCAAGTTGAGCTCGGCAAGCAGCAACCGGGCTTCGACCAGATTCGGAGCCGCGATCACCGCTTGGTGCAGCTCGCTCTTCGCCTGCTCGCTATTGCCGTCCTGTAGTAGAGCGAGCGCGAGCTGATAACGAGCCGGAGCGAGCTGCGGATCGAACTTCAGTGCCCTCTGGAATTCCTGAATCGCGCCGGTGGACTCCTTCTTGGCGAGATGGACGCGGCCGCGCAGAAGGTGGCCGTCGACGTCTGCGGGGTTTTTCTCTAGCAATTGATCGAGCGCCTTGTTCGCCTCCTCGAGGTTCCCCTGTGCGAGCGACACCTCCGCCGACCGACGCCATGCGGGAAGGAAGTCCGGAGCCCGTTTGGTGATCTCTCTCAGAACCGTCTTTCCTTCCTCCGTCTTTCCCAGCAGCAAGTAGAAGTCCGCGAGATGGAGGCGGGCCGGCGACCCGAAGGCGGAGTTTTCGCTTGCGACCTTGAATTCCGCCTCGGCGGCCGTCATGTCGCCCTTGCCGATGTAGAAGTTACCGAGGACGGTGTGCGCCGCGGCTGAGCCGGGCTCCCTCTTCACGGCCTCCTTGAACTCCCGCTCGGCTTTGTCGGCATCCCTCTTGCGAGCGTAGAGGCTGCCCAATGCGAGGTGGAACTTTGCCGTCTTCTCGAAGCGCGTCCGCGCTAGCTCGAGGCGCTTGATCGCCTGATCGATTTCTTCCGGCGACTTCACCGCTCCGGCGAACAACATCAAGGCCTCGAGGTTGTCGGGTTCTTTGTCGAGGACGAAGGTCGCTTCCTCTCTCGCTTCGTCGAGCTTGCTGCCTGCCAAATAGATGGAAGCGAGCTTGAGTCGTGCCTCGGCGTTCTCGGGGTCGAGTTGCTGACTACGCAACAGGAATTGATAAGACTGGCCGCGCTCGCCCAATTCGTAATGCGCGAGCCCGGTGTTCCGCAACGCTCGGGCGTTCGTCGGGTCGATGCGCAGGACGTTCAAGTACTCGATGATCGCTTCGTGATAGTGCTCGTCGGCAAAGTAGCGGTCGCCGCGCGCGAGGTAATGCGCTTTGCGCGCTTCCGGGGAGCGTCGACACGCCGATGTCGCCAACATCGCCAAAAGTAGGATGGCGACCGGTAGGCGCCAGCGCGGAGAGAAGGTCGCGAACGTCATCTCAGGCGATTCTAGTTGGGAAGAAATTCCCCCAAGCTCGAGTAGAAGGCTTGCACGAACTTCACGAGCGAGTCATCCGTCGCGCGTTCGTCTCGATAGACCCGGCTCGAAACCCGCACGATTGCACCGTCGCTCCGGTGGTGGAACATCGCATTCCTGACCAGATCGAGCTTCGCCTGGAGCTCGCTGGTCGTCGCGCGTCCTTGGGATTGGAACCAGTAGAGGGCGATCATCGTTTCCCCGCCTTTTTGCAGCAGGAACCGATTCACCTCAATCGATTGGTTGCCTCCGAGGACGGGTATTCGCATTTGCGTCGCTGCGATCGGCTCCCAGCCCTCGCCGGGGAGACAGCGCTTCGGTGAGTGCACCTGGGCGCCTTTGCGCTGGCTCTCCCAGTAGGCGATGTAGAGCGAGGCAGTCTCGCCGCTCGAATCGATGTAGCGGCGGAGGAGATAGTCGCTCGGCTTCAGGACCCGCAAATCATCATCCACGATAATCGCGCTCTCTACGCTCTGCCAGCGGTCGATCACGACGGGAAACGACGCGAGGGGCTTCCGTGGCAGCACGAGTTCTCCGGCCGTGAAGAACTGGATTTGGAGATAGAGGAGCGTCGCGCCGAGGAGGCCAATGGACGCGAGCCATCGGGCGGGAGTCACCGGCCGGTCCCCGGAAGTCGAGAGTCCGCTGACGCGAACGAGATCAGCCGATGAGCTCCGAGCAAACAGATGCAAGCAACGAGAAAAACCACCCAGCCCGAGAAAGAATGAAAGAATCCTTCGGCGTATCGGATTCCAAACCAGTGGGCGATCAGCCCGGTGACGACGATACGGCTCGTGTTCGCGAGGATCGTTATGGGAACGGCGACCGCGACCAGCACAGCCCGTGCAGCGAGGCCCGGCAGCGCAAGGTAGCCCCAGGCGACCGCGAGGGCGAGCAGCGAAATCAGCGAACGGATGCCGCTGCATGCCTCGCTGACCCCGAGAGAGACGCGGCTCAAGTGAATCACATTGCCGTCGCGCAGCACGGGGACTCCCAAGAAATCGAGAACCGTGGTCGCACTCTCCGCAGCCAATGTCTGCAGCGGAAACGCGATGGCCCCGAAGATGAGTTGCGGCAACGGGATCATGAAGATCAAGAACGCGAGCGCGAATGCGATCGACCGGAATGCCTTCGTGCCGAAGTGGAAGAGCACCAGACCGGCGAGGATTACGATCGCCGAGCTTCGCATGAAGAGGTTCTCTGCACCGGCCACGCCTAGAATCAGCATCGCGACGCCCGTCAGTAGGACGGGAAAGCCGATCCAGCTGGGCCGCGGTCGCAGGGACCGGAGCTCGTCGCGCTTCAGCCAAAGCAGATAGCCGCTGAAGAACGGAACGAGAAATCCGTGGGAGTAGTTCGGATCATCCCACCAATTCACGACCATGTCCCGGACGATCCACCAGTAGAGACCGACCAGAAGGGTCGCGAGGACGAAGACCGGCACGCCCACGCTGAGATCAATCTTCGACGACGGCCGTCGTTCAACATCATCCGCCGGATCGCAGGCCGGCTCTAAGTTCCGCGCGTCCAAGAGTTAGAGTCCGCGCAGTAGCCGCGCCAGCGCGACCAAAACGGCTTTACCGTCCACAATCTGTTGTCAGAGCCGAGATCGTCCATGCCGGATCCTGTCAGCTTGCCGAGATGGTTCCAAGAGGAAAAAAATGAGCTGGTGAGGTTCTCCTGCACTCCGCAAAATATAAACGCCAATAATTTGGCGTTAAATACGCCAAGGCCGTGACAATTTCAACGGTCGACGGCTAGGCAATTTCGTCCCGATTCAATGATTTGTAGGTCCCACAGGGATTTCTAGGTCCCGCGGGCATTCCCCAAACACATTTCCCTCTTAGGAGGCGCTCGGCGCGGTACTTGCTGTAAGCCCGCGCAGGAGCAACGAAAGGCTCACCCGACCACACGTCACCCGCGTGACGCGGGGGCCGACAGGGCAGCCGAAGCGAAACACAGCAGTGTCGGCGCCGACGGTGAAGTGTTGCCAAAAACCGAACGAGATCGGGGCATTTCCGAAACAGAGCAGGTGGCGAGGAGTCAGGGATGGCGGATGGAGTTTCGAGAACGTACCCTCTTCATCGGGTTGGCCTGCCGTCGCTGCTCGCGACCTTGATCTGGTTCACCGCACACCCTGCTATCGCCGGCACTCTGAACGTGGCCGCGGGTGGTGACTTGCAGGGGGCGCTGGACAGCGCGCATTGCGGAGACACGATCGTGCTGCAGGCCGGGGCGACGTACACACCATCGCTCGGCTACGTCCTGCCGGCGCCGAGACAGCCCTGTACAGGGGCCGATTCCGACTACGTCACGGTCACGTCGTCTGCCGCAGCGTTTTTGCCGTCAGCTGGCAAGCGCCTCGATCCTTCGCTCTATGGTCAATACCTTGCGAAGATGGTTGCGCCGGACAGCTTCCCGATCCTCTCGACTCGAACAGGTGCGAACCATTGGAGGTTCGTGGGTATCGACTTCACGAGCACCGGCTCGAAGTTCATCCCGATCCTGATCAATCTGGGCCAATCGTCCAGTCACTGGTGCGATGCCGGACTGGGAGCAGCGGCTATCGATGAAGGGCTTTTCCTTTCAGCGATGCTTCATTCATCCGCCTGAGATTCAGTCAGGTAATCTATCGAGTCCTAACAAGGTCCGGCATGGTTGAGCGTGGCTTGGCGATGAATATCGTCTGATGGCGAGGTGGTTGACTCATACATCGCGGGCTTCACGGGCTTCGACCCCGGAATGAACATCCTGGCTTCCGAAGACGTTCTGATGGATCAGGGACCCGGTCCGCTGCTCGTCAAGAACAACTACCTTGAGGCGTGGTATTCGAGCGTGTTCCTCGGCGGCGCAGATGCCGCGCCGGATCCAGCCCATACCGCGACGGTCTGCGAGCGTCGGCACACAGCAGGTCACCTTGTCCCGAGCCGCCGACTTGGCGGTGGGCGATCTCGTCGCATTCAAGGTCGGTGGCCACATGGGAAGTCGCCAAGGTGACGGCCATCAACGGCACGACGATTTCCTACACGTCACAGACCGCGCAGGCCCAGCCGTGGGCGTGCCCCCGACATGCCCGGCAAGGCGCAGTGGCGCGGCCACGTTCTGGCCAACGATGTCGAGTCAGCGGCAACACGCTCGTGAAGCGCCCCGAGTGGACGCCGACGTGGCCGGCGGTCCGAAGAACTGGCTCGAGGTCAAGGCGGGCCGTCGCGTCACCATCGAGGGTAACCTGATGACCTCGGGGACGCCGACGAACATCGCCATCACCGTGAGGAACCAGAATGGCTCCTCGCCCTGGATCGAAATCACGGACCTCGTCTTCCGAAACAACAAGCTCGTCAACTTCAAGGACCCCGGCTTCGGCATCCAGCTCAAAGACAACGAAAAGGTGACTGGATTGAGCGGCGAGATCGTCATCGAGAACAACCTGCTGTTGGCGGGAAGCCCGGACTCCAAAGCCTTCCTAACCGGTTTCGGCGGGCACGATGTCGTGTTCAGCCACAACACGATACTTAGCGTGTATTCCCTTGCAGTTGGTGCAATCGGCACAGGAGGTCTTCCCACGCAGAATGTGACGGTCATCGACAACATTCTGCACCACGGCCTCTACGGAATGTGTTGCGACGGCGGCGGCTCCGCCTGTTGGCCCGGCCTGGTGATCCAGAGCAACGTGATCGTCGACAACCAGAACGTCGGGGGGCTGTCGAGCCATTATCCGTCCGGGAACTTCTTTCCGAGCTCCGACGCCGCGGTGGGATGGGTCGACCCGGCGAGCGACAACTACCGCCTGTCCGCGAGCAGCCCCTACAAGGGCAAGGCGAGCGATGGCACCGACCCCGGCGTCGACATGAACGAGCTCCTAGCCGCCCTCGGCGGAACCGCATCGAACTCCTCGCCGACCCCCTCGCCGACCCCGCCAGCCCCGACTCCGACGCCCACACCTACTGGCGACACGAACGTCCGACGGTTGCGATCACCTCACCATCGGACGGGGCGACGGTCTCCGGAACGGTTCAGGTGCAACGTGTCTGCAACGGACAACATCGGGGTCACGATGACCAAGTACCTGGTCGACGGACAAACGATCGGCGGATTCTCGCCTCCCTCGATGAGCCTCTCGTGGAGTTCCGAGTCTGTCAGCGATGGTTCCCATACAATCGCCGTGGTTGCGTACGACGCGGCGAACAACAGCTCACAGGCGACTGCGACGGTGCACGTCGCCAATGAGCCAGTCACGGTACGCGGGCCGAGGTATTTGGGCTCATCGCCAGGGATTGACGGCAGCACTCCGCGTCCGCAGGCACCCACGCCCCAACCGACGGCCACCAGGCCACCCGCGACGGCAACTCCCACGCTCCCTTCTTCTCCATCGCCTACCCCGACGCGGACGCCTACGCCTAAGCCGACCCCGACCAGTACGCGGGCACCCACCTCTACTCCGGCCGCAACCGCGACGCCGACACCAACGCGGACGCCCACGAGGACCCCGACGCCCACCCCGACCCCGACGGGTACGCGCGCGCCCACCTTCACTCCGACGCCGACGCGGACGCCGACACCAACGCGGACGCCTACGAGGACCCCGACGTCTAGCCCGACCCCGACGCGGACGCCCACCTTCACCCAGACGCCGACGGTTTCCCCTACGCCGACGCCGTCGGCCCCTGATCTCGTCATCTACCGCGATGTGCTCGCCACACCTTGGAGCAACATGTCGTGGAGCGCGACCGCCAGCTTCGCGAATTCGAGCCCGATCTTCAGCGGCACCCGTTCGATCCGTGTCGACGAGACGGGCTCGGGAGCGCTCAGCCTTCGGACCAGCCAGTCGCTCGACCCGGCCCGCTACCGGGCCGTCGATTTCCAGGTCTTTACAGACAGCTCGGGCTTCAAGGTCTCCGTGCGGCTCGAGAACGTTGCAAAGGCCACGTTTCCGGAGGTCGTCTTCGGAACGGTCCCTGCGAACCAGTGGACGCACGTGACCATTCCGGTGAGCCAGCTCGATCCGGCGGGAACACCCTTCGATCGGATCGACGTCCGAGACTACACGGGAACGAGCCGGACCTACTTCGTCGACGAGCTCAGCTTGATCTCAAAGTAGAGGGTGCGCGGGATACCGCGCGATCCCGCCCGCGTTCCCAGGTCACCCCCTGCTGACCCGAGGCGAAGCGCACGAAGGCGAGAGCCGTCGCCCAGTTTAGAAAACAAAACATGTAGGGGACGCTCAGCAGGGTCGGAGTTCTCGCGGAGTTCCGCCAACGACAGCCGGCTAGAGCCGCCGTATAAAACGCCGCCTGCAGGCCGAGAGTCCACTGGTAAGGCGCCTTGTCGAGCAGCAGCAGATTGGCGCCGAACGTCCCGAGCAGCGCAAACGGGCTCAGCAATCGGAGAAGCTTATGCGACCACGCCTGAAACCACAGGCGGTTTTGGAAAGGATTCAGCAGCCAGGAGTTCCTGGCAAACAGCTGAAAGTTGCCGGCAATCGTGCGTACCTTGCGGGTCAGCTCACTCGAGGCATTCGGCGCCGCCTGATCGTAAGCCAGTGCTTCTCGCTCGAACACTACGCGATACCCACGTCGAGCGATCTGCATCGGTATCAAGACGTCGTCTAGCACCGTGTCGTCGGCGATCGATTCGAAGAGACTCTTGCGGATCGCATAGACCGCGCCAGTCGCCCCGACCGTCGAATCGATCTGGCTTTCGGTCGCCCGAATGAATTTCTCGTAACGCCAGTAAAAGCCAACACCTTCTTCGACTCCGTTGACGAAGGGGTGCCTTTCCAAAATCAGCTCGCCGCTCACCACTCCCACCTGAGGATCAGAGAAGCGGCCCAGCAAGGCGCGCAACACACCCGGCGCGAACCTCTGCCGGACATCGGCCAGAACGACGATGTCCCCGCGTGCCTGCGGAACCACCTCGTTCAGGACGGCGGCTTTACCGCGGCGGCTCTCGAATTCGATCACACGGATCCGATCGGAAGCGTAAGAGCGGGCACGGGCTGCCGTGTCGTCGGTTGATCCATCGGAGGCGAGCAGAATCTCGAGTCGTTCCTCGGGGTAATCGAGCGCCAGCAGATTCGAGATGCGGTGCTCGATGCGCGCGCCTTCGTTGTGAGCGACGACGACGATCGAGGCATGCGGACATGCCTCCTCACGAATGGGCGGCCGACTCCGGAAAGGGGCCCAAAGGCCGATCAGTATCGGGTACCCGACGTAGACGTACACGAGAAGAGAGACGCAAGACCAGAAGAGCCATTCCGCGGGACTCAATTCGAGACCGGTCAGAACGAGTCCCTTGTGATCGGCGAGGGTGCGGGCGACTATGGACTCCGCGACGATCCAGAGGAACGCCACGACGAGTAGGCTCCCAGCGGCCGCCATCGGGAGGCTAATCGCGGCTCTTTTCCCTATCGCTTCGTGATTCCTTCGAGCGCCACCGACCGAGCGCGAAACGAGGTAGAGGAGGAGTAGCGATGCGCTTAACGGCAGCATTCGAATCATAGTCCCCTTTGCGATGTTCGAAAGAGCATCAATCCACCTCGCTCGAATTTCCGTCAAGGTATGAAAGTCTCGACGGTGATCTTTGTGCGTTGAGGGGCTGATCCAGCACCACGGTGTTGTCCGCGAGGCTCACGCGGCTCGAAGCAGCTCCTCGGTGCCGTGATCGGTCACCAACCGCTATACCGTTCAACTCGAGCGAACAATTCGTTCAATGGAAAGTAGCGACGCCCTCGTTGTTGAAGTGCTGGGAGATTTCGTAGACTCCTTCGGGCATTCGTCGATTCTCAGGAGCGGGAATGGTGCTCTGCTGCGGGTGGAGTGCCGGAGCCAGGCGGCTGCCGCTACCCGCTAGCGTCCAGGCCAACGCTGGCTCTCAGAGTGCGTCGTGTAACCTGGGCGCCGCACTTCTTCAAGGGACCCCGGACTACGTGTGGACTAAAATCGGGGCGACACGAACAACAAGTGGCGTCGAGCCAAGAAAGGGACAAAGACGGATTGCGGTCGCTGCTCCATCGGCCGCCGTTCGCATTGAACCCGTGCGCCGATGGCCACCGAGCGACGGGCGAACGTCGACTTCCTGACGGAACACCGAACCGGCGAGTTTCATGCGACGCTCTGTCACGAGTCGCCACGTTGCTCGAGGCGGGTGCGGAATCGTTCCAGCCGAGTCGCGATGTAGCAGAGCGTACGACCCCGCGCGTCACGCTCTCGGCCGTCGAGCGGGTCTATGCGCACCGGCGGCGTGCGTGCGATGCTCAAAGGGCAAACGAGCGGGCGCATACTCGACGCGGCATTCCCGTCGTTGAGTCGAGGCTCTGATGGGCTCAAGCTTCAGGCGATTGCCAATGACCCGTCACGAGAGAGTTGGACGAGGCGGACACCCGGTCTGTCTCACAGCGTCGGCCACGAGCTGTATCGGACTTCTGACGACCCCGGCGCTCGTCACGAGGCTGAGGCTCGAAGAGTGGATTTCGTGAAACCAGAAGACGCTGATCTGAGGGCGGACACGCGCTCGCCTATCGTCGGGAATCGGTTTCGACGCCGCGAGGAGCTGCGGTCTACCCCTCCCGTCGACGACCTCGACGATTTCCTCGCGTTTCTCGGCGAGCTGGAACACGTATTCGGCCCTGTCCCGAAGCTCTCGCGCATCACCCGGGGGATTCGCTTCGTGCTGTGAGCGGTCAGACCCGCTCGCCCTGGCACCGTTCCCGACCCACCAGAGCGGTCCGACTACCGTCTACCGTTCGATCGGGTGCGCGACCGAAACCTCGTATCGTCGCCGAGAATCGGGAACGGCAGCTCCCCGGGAACCGCGGAGCGGATCGATCGCGACAACCGTTTTCCGATACTCATCCGGGTTCGCTTAGCCACGACGACATACAAATACCGTCCGAAAACCCCTACGCAAGCAGCACGAGCGTGCCGGCGCGAGATTTTCCGGGACCCGGCTGCACCTTCGTCTCGTTCGATTTGAGCGCCGCCGAGGATCGTCTCTGCAAGGTTTACGCGAACGATCCAACATTGATCCAATTGGCAAGGACCAAGCCTTGGGAATATATGTTCACCGCGAGAACGCAGCGAGGATCTTCGAAGTGCCGGTAGTCCAATACCAACCAGCGTCAGTTTGGAAAGACATTCTTCCACGGTGCGCAGTTGAAACCTCGTGGGCAGCCAACGGCACCGATGCGAGCGAGTTCACGTTCAGCTGCAGCGCGAGCTGCGTTGGCCTCAATGCGAAATTCGGTGGAATGTGTCTGAGAAGGTCGTGTTGACCGCGGCGAGTCGGTCTCTTGGTCGAGGCGGTTTCAAAATTGAAAAGATTGAACAAATTGTTCAAGTCCGTTGAACGCCTTTTTTCGATGGAGGGCGCTGGGTATTTTTGCCCGTTTTCACGTCGGAGCGAGAAAGTATTTCCAGGTAAGAAATAGCGTTTTGAACTAAACGACCTACTCCTGCGCGGACGTGGCTGCGAGGTGTGGTTCCCGGGTGGGTCCCAACGGAGCCGGGATACCGACGCCTTAAGCGGTGCTGGGGAGATGCCTCTCACGCCTGCCATGCTGGAGATGGGGTGGTTACTGCTGCTGGCGACACTGTCCATTGCAGCCGTGGACGACCTCCGGCAAACCCCCATGGCTCATCTTTTTATGCAGTCGGTTCAGGCTTTGCCCGCGACCTTTTGCTGCTCCGTTGCTTACTATTGCAGCGATTCCTACGATTTACGGATCTTCCGAGACTTTAGGGAGTTCATATACCGCTCTCTGCGTGCGATCGCTATCGTTTGCCTTCTTCTCGGCATCATTTGGACGTTCTTCCCGTCCACGCGAGCTTCGATACCGATCATTCTGCCCATTACGGTATTCGTTGCAGTCCCCCTGCGCTGGCCGATGTACCGGTGGTTTCTCGCCCGAGCGTCGACCGAACGGGTGCTGATCCTGGGAACGGGGCCGCTCGCGTATAGCATCGGCAACGCAATCAGCGATGCTGCGCATCCTTATTGCTCCCTTCTTGGATTTTTAGATTGCGGTAATGAAACAGGAGCCCCGCACGACTCGAGTCCGTATCGAGTCATCGGTGGTCTCGATCGCCTGAAGCGGACGATCGAGGAGCTTCATCCGGATCGAATCATCATCGCGCCAACCGAGCGCGAGAACCGTCTTCCCCTCGATGAGTTGCTCAGGTTTCGCTCGAACGGTTTGGTCGTCGAGAACGGGATCAAGGCCCACCAACGCCTTACCGGGAAGTTGCCGATCGAAAACCTAACCCCGGCCGACCTGGTTTTCGAAGATGCTCTAAACCCATCGCGTCGCTACCTCGCCGTGAAGCGCGCCATGAGTGTTCTGGTCGCGGCGACCGGGCTGGCACTCAGCTTTCCACTGATGATCCTGATCTCTCTGCTGATTCGGCTGGATTCCAAAGGGCCGATCTTCTTCACGCAGGATCGCCTGGGACTCCGCGGTCGCCCGTTCAAACTGATCAAGTTCCGATCGATGGAGAGGGGCGATGGCAATGGCTCGCAGTGGGAGCGAGACAACAGCGCGCGGATCACGCGGATCGGGCACTGGCTGCGAAAGTATCATCTCGATGAGCTTCCACAGTTCTTCAACATTCTGCGGGGGGACATGGACCTCGTCGGACCGCGCCCGCATCCGGTCTCGAACTGCGAGCTCTTCAAGCAGAAGATCCCTTACTACTTCCTGCGATCCATGAGCCGCCCCGGCTTGACGGGCTGGGCCCAGGTTAGAATCGGCTACGCGAACGACCTCGCTGAAGAGACCGAGAAGATGCGGTACGACCTGTACTACATCGAGCACCAGTCACTCGCATTCGATCTGCTGATCCTGCTCGAGACATTCAGGCTCGTGCTCATCGGACGCGAGGCCATGGAGCGAGATGAGGCGACGGTCCGGCTCGTGAGTGACGATGACGGTGAAAGGCCGAGATGCACTGCCTAACCGTCGATGTCGAGGAGCACTTCCAGGTGTCGGCGTTCGATTGCTCGGAGCGCCGGCAGCGCTGGGGAGAGCTGGAGAGCCGGGTGGAGAGGAACACGGAGAGGCTCCTCGATCTGCTCGCCGCTCGGGAGATCCGGGCGACCTTTTTCATCCTCGGCTGGGTGGCTGAGCGGCATCCGGATCTCGTGCGGGCCATTGCCCGTGGTGGCCATGAGATCGCCTCGCACGGTTATGCCCATGAGCTCATCACCTCGCAGACGCCCGCGAAATTTCGTTACGACGTGAAAAGGGCCAAGGCTATTCTCGAGAGCCTCACGGGAAGCGTCGTGCTCGGCTACCGCGCTCCGAGCTTCACCATCACTTCGAAGACGACCTGGGCGCTGCCGATCCTGGTCGAAGAGGGGTACGCCTACGACTCTAGCATCGTGCCGATCCTACACGATCGCTATGGAATGCCGGGGGCAAGCCCCGCGCCCCATTGTTTGGCGACCACCGCGGGACCGCTCTGGGAAGTGCCGCCGTCCACCTTGAGGATCGCCGGGATTCGGGTGCCGGTGGTAGGCGGCGGATATCTTCGGCTCTATCCGTTTCCGGTGTTCCGCTGGTTTGCGAGCCGTGTGGCGGCGACGCACCCGCTCGTGATCTTCGTTCACCCGTGGGAGCTCGACCCCGCACAGCCACGCATGCGGGGATCGCCGCTCTCGAGCTTCCGGCAGTACAGGAACCTTGACAAGACCGAGGTGAGATTGCGACGATTGCTGGATCGTTTCCGCTTCGCTCCGATTCGCGATGTGATTGCGCCGGTCGGGCGCTTGTACGAGGAGCGGGGTCGGCGAGAAGCCGGCTGATCGACGCAATCGTGAAGATCCTCTACGTCTGCCAACGCGTCCCCTACCCCCCGAATCGCGGCGACAAGATCGCTTCGTATAACGCGATCGTGCGTCTTGCCTCCAAGCACGAGGTCTGCGTGGCGGCGCTTGCCGACTCGTCGCAAGAGGTACATTGCGCGGCCGAGCTCCGAAGGAAAGGCATCCAGGCACTGATCGCTCATCACTCGCCAAGCAGAGCCCGTTGGAATGCCCTGAGAGCGATCCCCGGTACGGAGCCTTTTTCCGTGGCCTACCACCGATCGTCGGAGCTCTTCCGACAGATCGCTGGAGCGGCGAGGAACGGTGGTTTCGACGTGGTCGTCGCGTTCAGCTCCTCCATGGCCCAGTACGCAGAGATGGTGCCCGACACTCCACTGGTTGCGGATTTCGTGGACCTCGACTCGCAGAAGTGGGCGCTCTACGGCCAGGCGCACGCGTGGCCGAGATCGTGGGTTTACAAGCAAGAAGAGCGACGCCTTCTCGCCTACGAGAGGGCCGTCGCAGCGCGGGCTCGCGTAGTCCTCGTGCATGCGAGACCGGAGCTCGATGACTGCCGCCGTCTGATTCCCGGCGGCCGGTTCGAGGTCGTCCCGAACGGAGTCGATCTCGAGTACTTCCGTCCCTCCTTGCAGAAGAGTCCTTCGAACGAGATCGTGTTCACCGGGGTCATGGATTACTACCCGAACGTCGAGGGCGTGCTCTTCTTTGCGAACGAGGTGCTTCCCGCAGTGAGGAACGTCGTCCCGGATGCCACGTTCACGATCGTCGGAGCGCGGCCGACCCGAATCGTCAGGCGGCTACGAGACCGATCGGGCATCATGGTCACCGGAGCGGTTCCAGACGTTCGTCCCTTCTTGCAACGGGCGGCCGTGACGGTCGCGCCGCTCCGGCTCGCGCGGGGGATTCAGAACAAGGTGCTCGAGTCCTTGGCGATGGCGACACCCGCCGTGGTTTCGAGCCCCGTGGCCAGAGGGATGGACGCCAAAGAAGGAGAGGGAATATTCGTCGCCGATGGTGCGAGAGACGTCGCTGACGGAATCGTCACTCTGCTGCGTAACCCCAAGGAGGCTGCGGACCTCGGCAAGGCTGGACGAAGGCTCGTCGAGCGCCGCCACGTCTGGGACGATCATTCCGCGCGGCTAGAGGAGCTTCTCGAGAGCGCCGCGAATGCGCGCGCGGACGGCATCGCAGGTTCCGCAACGTCGTCAACGACACAGGCGGCAGCTCTTGCGACCGGTTGAGTGACACACCGATGACCACGCTGTTCGCGATGACCGTCGACGCCGAAGAGGAATGGGAGTGGTGCGATGTCTGGCCGACGAATGGGCTATCGGTAACGAACATTCACGCGCTCCCCAGGCTCCAGGATCTTTGCAAACGGCATCGCGTCGCGACCACGTACTTCGCGAACCAGGCGGTTCTCGACGATCCTCAGGCACGAGACACGATCCTGGATCTCTCGCGAGACGATCGAGTCGAGATCGGAATGCACGTCCATCCCTGGAACACGCCGCCTTTGGACGGCATCCCGGTAACGACGCGCACGACTTTCGTCCATAACCTTCCCGCTCATCTCGCGCGCGCGAAGCTGGAAAGCGTCTACGGCTGCTTCGATCGAAACGGGCTTCGCCCGACGAGCTTCCGTGGCGGCCGTTATTCGAGCGGACCGACGGTCCGGCAGTTCCTCCGCGAGCGAGGCTTTCTTGCTGACGCCTCGGTCGTTCCGTTCACCACTTGGACGGACGAGGGAGCGCCTGACTACCGCAACCGCGACCTTCAGCCCGTACGGCTCCCGGCTCAAGGCGACGGTGAAGAACCCCTCTGGGAGATTCCATTGACCCTGGGATTTACTCGCCGGCCCTTCGGCTTCTGGGCGAAAGCATACGATTTCGCGGGCCAAACGTGGCTCGGAAAGCTCCGGGTCGTGGGTGCAGCCGAGAAGCTCGGACTGGTGCGCAAGGCGTGGCTCAACTTCGAGGACCCGCTCGGCCGAGACATGCTATCCTTTCTACGGGTGCTCAGGCCGATGAAGCTGCCCTGCGTCACCTTCTGCGTGCACAGCTCATCGCTGGTGGCCGGGAAAGGGCCGTACACCAAAACACGTGAGGACGAGGATCGTCTCTTCGCGACAATGGAGGAGGTCTTTCAAACGCTGACGGGATGGGAGGAGTTCGAGTCCGCGACCGTGACCGAAGTGGCCCGACGGTTGGAAGGAGACCATGCGCGTTCTGGGAATTAGCCCCCTCGACAAAGATGCCACGGTCTCCTTCGTCGAGGACGGCCGTGTCGTATTCGCGTGCGCCGAAGAGCGACTGACGCGCGTGAAGCTGCAAGACGGCTTCCCGAGCCGAGCGGTGAGGCTCGGCCTCGAGCGGACCGGCTGGGATCCGGCTTCGATCGACTCCGTTGCCTACGCGTTCTTCGACGGAGACACCGAGGCGCGACTCATCCGGCGGGCTATGGAGACGGACGCTCGTATCTATCGCCCGAACGGCACGGGCGGATCGGTCCAAAAGCTCCGCGCGATCCTTTCGAACGGCTACGCGGTCGATCGGACGATACCGATCCCCGGCCTTTCCGAAGAGAGCGCCGAGTTCATGCCGCGGAAGCCCTGGTTCAAGAGATCCGCCTATAAGCTAGCGGCGCGATCCACTTGGTTCGACTGGGCGGCTCACCGTTATTGCCTCAGCGAGTGGGCCCGCGAGGCGATCGCGGATCATCGGCTCCGGACCCGGCAGCTCGTCGAGGGGCTTTCCGAGTATGGCCTTCAAGGAAGACTTCGGCGCTTCAATCACCACGATGCCCATGCCGCCAACGCCTTCTACGCGTCGGGTTTTGAAGAAGCGCTCGTCGTCACGCTCGACGGATACGGGTCGGGAAATTGCGGAGCGGTGTACGTAGGGAGCCGGGACGGGATCAAGGCGCTTCGCCGATTCCCCTTCCCTAACTCTCTCGGTCAGCACTACGAGAACGTCACCAGTGCCCTCGGCTTCAAGCCGAGTCGCCACGAGGGCAAGATCGTCGGCCTTGCGGCATACGGCAATCCGGACGTGCTCCGGAAGGTCCTCCTCGATCGTTTCGACTGCGACGACGGCGATCTCGTAATCCGTGGAGGCCTCGACTACTTCTTCACGCGCGCGCTCGCGCAGCACTTCGCCAAGCGAGACGTTGCCGCCGCCTATCAGCGAGTGCTCGAGGACGTCACGCAGCGAGTCGTGCGCTACTGGCTCGAGAAGACCGGGCTCAAGGACGTGGCACTTTCGGGCGGCGTCCACGCCAACGTCAAGCTCAATCAACGCATCCGCGAAATCGAAGGTGTCGAGCGGGTCTTCGTCTACCCGAACATGGGCGACGGCGGCTGCGGGACGGGAGCGGCGCTACTGATGTTCAAGCGAGCGGCCTTCACCCGCGACCCGCTCGAAAACGTCTACTTCGGGCCTGACTATACGGAGCCCGAAATCGAAGCGGCGCTCAGGCGTCACGATCTCCGCTACGACCGCTTCGCGGCGATCGAGGACCGTGTGGCGGAGCTCCTCTCCGAGAATTCGATCGTCGGTCGCTTCAACGGGCGCATGGAATACGGTCCGCGCGCGCTCGGCAACCGCTCGATCCTCTACCCGGCCGGCGAACCCGAGGTGAACCAGTGGCTGAACCAGCAACTGGGACGGACGGAGTTCATGCCGTTTGCTCCCGCCGTGCTCGCCGGCGAGGCGCATCGGCTTTTCCAGAACCTCCGCGGCTGCGAGAAGACGGCAGAGTTCATGACGATCACGTTCGACTGCACGGCCGAGATGAAGGGAGCGTGCCCGGCCGCCGTGCACGTGGACGGAACGGCGCGACCGCAGCTCGTGAGTGAAAGGACCAACGAGAGCTTCTACAAGATCCTCCAGGGCTATTTCCGGCGGACCGGCATTCCCGCGATCATCAACACCAGCTTCAACATGCACGAGGAGCCGATCGTCTGCACGCCGGACGACGCGATTCGCGCGTTTCTGCTCGGCAATCTCGACTATCTCGCGATCGGACCCTTTCTCGTGCCCCATCCCGCCGCCCCCAAAAGGGAGCGAGGCGAAGGAGTGGAGCGGCGCGAGAGCGCCGTGAGACTCGGCGAGGCGCTAGCATGAGTCGAGCAGTGAACGGGCGATCCGGTACGTACGCGCGCGGAACAGTCGGACTTCTTCCGTTGCTCTGGCCGTATGTCCAGATTGCTCGAGTCGACCACTGGTTCAAGAACGCCTTCATGCTGCTGGGCGCTCTGCTCGCGGTCTTCTACCAACCCTCGTTGTTCACTTGGGGGAGCCTCGAACCGCTGGCGATCGCCTTCCTCGCCACGTGCCTCTTGGCTTCGAGCAACTACGTGATCAACGAAGTGCTCGACGCGCCCTACGACCGGTTGCACCCGAAGAGGCAGCATCGACCGCTGCCCTCGGGCAGAGCCCGGCCGGCAGTGGCTCTCGTCCAGTGGGTGGTAGTCGGCCTCGCCGGCATGGGCCTGGCCTTCCTTCTAGACCCGCACTTCGCCGTCACGGCCTTCGTCTTCTGGCTCGCGGGCGTCGCATACAACGTGCCGCCGCTCCGCACCAAGGAGCTTCCATACGTCGATGTGCTCTCCGAGTCTTTGAACAACCCTATCCGCCTCTGCTTGGGGTGGTTCGCTCTCGTCCCCAACAAGGTTCCCCCGCTCTCGCTGGCCATCGCCTACTGGATGGCCGGTGCCTTCTTCATGGCGACCAAGCGCTTCGGTGAATGGCGCGCCGTGCGCGATCCTGAATTGCTTGCTCGCTACCGCAGATCCTTTGCCCATTATACCGAGGAGCGGTTGCTCATCAGCATGTTCTTCTACGCTCTCACCTGCGCGCTCTTCACGGGAATCTTCATCGTCCGCTACCACGTGGAGCTGATTCTCTTCGTGCCGGTCGCCGCGGGATTCCTGACCTACTACTTGAAGCTCGGACTCGCGGAGAACAGCCCGGCTCAGAATCCGGAAGAGCTGCTACGCGATCGAAACTTCATCCTGTGGACTATTTTCGCCACGGCGCTGTTCGTGGCTCTGATGCTCGTTCGGATTCCCGTGCTCTATCACATATTCAACATCGAGTCCTCACCCATCGACCCGCTATGGACGATCGGTGGGAAGGACCCGTGACGACGTGCAGACGCCTTCCTCGGGTATAGCCCCTACGCTCGCTCCCTCTGCCCCCCGGACTCTCGTCATCACCGAGCGTTATCTTCCCGAAGTTGGCGGGAGCTTCGTTTGGTTCGCCAACGTCTACCGCCGCTATCCTCCGGGAAGCGTTTCGATCCTGACCCGCAGCTACCCCGGAGCCGGAGGTGTCGATGCAAACTTCCCCGGTATCGAAACGATCCGGCTGAGGCTGAAGCGATATTCCTGGCTCAGGCCCGAGTCACTGGTGATCCTACTGAAGCTAGTATCCTGGGGACTATGGACGATCCGGCGGCACGCCGTCGAGATCGTACACGCCGGAAAGATTCTCCCCGAGGGCTTCGTTGCCAGGCTACTCTGGAAAGCGACGGGCGTGCCTTACGTCGTATACGCACACGGCGAAGAGCTCGCGCTTTTTGGGGACAACCCCGAGTATGCGCGACACTACCCGCGGTTGCGCTCGGTGTACCGCGACGCCGCGGCCGTGATCGCCAACAGCGATTTCACTAGAGAGCGGCTCGAGCACTTCGGAGCCTATCCGTCGAAAATCATCCCCATCAGCCCTGGAGTGGATTGCTCCCTCTTCTCGCCAGCCAAGAAAGACGGGGCGTTGGTCGAACGTCTCGGTCTTGCGGACAAGCTCGTGCTGCTCACCGTAGGGCGTCTGGAGAAACGGAAGGGGCACGACAACGTTCTCCGCGCGTTACAGGAAGGTGCTCCGGCACTTTCCGAACCTCGTCTATCTCATCGTCAGCGACGGGGAAGAACGGCCGGCACTCGAAAAGCTCGCGAAAGAGCTCGAGGTGGATCAGGCCGTTCGCTTTGTAGGAGAGGTCTCTGCCCGCGACCTGCCCCGATACTACAACGCATGCGACATATTCATCCTCGCCAACCGGACGCTCCCGAACGGCGAGTTCGAGGGATTCGGGATCGTCTTCCTCGAAGCGAGTGCTTGCGCGAAGCCGGTGATCGCCGGAAAGTCCGGCGGCACCGCCGATCCGGTACGTCACGGCTGGAACGGGCTCCGCGTGGATGGGTCGCAACCGGAGGAAATCGCCCAGGCCATTCTCGGTCTCGCCGAGGATCCTGCCCGGCGAGCCGCCATGGGTAGCGCCGGGCGAGAGCTCGTCGAGAGTCAGTATCGATGGGAGCAGGTCACGGAACGGATACTTACTCTCAGCCGAGACGTCGTTGGAGCCCGAGCCCGCGCGGGATGGAAGGAACCGGCCGTTGCCTGAGCTTCCAGACGGCAAAGGCATTGGCGGATTTTCTCGGCTCGCGAACGTGTGAGGGACTCCGTAGCAGTGCCGCTGACGGTATTCGGCCGACTTGGCCCCGCAGTGCTGATGGCAGCGATTGTCCTTCAGGCGCCCTCCACGGCCGAGGGAGCCGAGGCCATGGTTTCCAGCCCCCGTTGCCAGTGGAAGCGGCCTGAGCCTCAACGCTCGGTCACGGTGAGCACGGCCGATGAGCTCTTCGAGGAGGTCCGCAACGCGAAGCCAGGGACTACGATTCTCCTGGAAGATGGCGAATACCGCCTGCCGAGGATGCTGGATCTCGCTGTGCCGGGTCTCGTGCTGGCCGGAAAAAGTGCCGACCGTGCCCGAGTAATTCTACGCGGCGACGGTATGACGGAGCATACGGTCGGCGTGGCGATCTCCGTTAGCGCACCCGACATCACAATCGCCGATCTCACCGTCGGTTATGTCGGTTATCACGGAATCCAAATTCGCGGGGAGAAAGGCGTCTCCAACGTCACGGTGCAGGGAGTTCGGGTGGTCGACACCGGACAGCAGTTGATCAAGGGAAGCAGCGCCAAGAACGGGGTTTATTCCAAGAACTGTCTCATCGCCTGTTCGGAGCTCGAGTACTCGGCGCATGCACCCAGCGACTACACAGATGGGATCGACGTTCTCGCGGGAGAGGGGTGGGTGGTTCGCGACAACCGGATCTCGCGGATCCGCGGTCCAGCCGAGGCGGGTTGGAAGGCCGGCCCAGCCATCCTCTTCTGGGAACGCTCCAGGGGAACGGTGGTCGAGAGGAACGTGATCCTAGACTCCTCGCGGGGAATCGCACTTGGGCTGGCTCCGCATGATGGCGGCGAACCAGACCATGACCGCGGATCAATCAGTCGTAATGTCATCGTGAACCTTCAGCCTTGGGGTGACGAGGGCATCGAAGTGAACGACGGGCGAGATGTCGAGGTGGATCACAACACCGTGTTCACCGGAGGCCAGGTACGATGGTCGATTAGCCTCCGGTTTCCCCGCACGACGGCTCTCGTGCGAAGCAACCTCACCAACCAGCAGATCATCTTGCGCGACGGCGGCCATGCGGAGCAGAAGGGGAACGTCTCCACGGCAAAGGAGGATTGGTTCGTCGACTTGGCGTCCGGCGATGCCAGGCTCGTCTCGGGACAAACTCCCGACGCGGGAGCATACGAGCATCCCGTAGAATGATCGCGTCGGCTTGTCGCGCTAGGGCCATCCAAGGGGCGTCACGTTGTCCCCCGAGCGGTCGCCCGCCAGTGGCTCGACGAGCAGTAGGTAAGATAGCGGTTCGCGGGGGCCGCGCGGATCCCGTAGAGGTCGGGTTGGGCGTTTGGTAGGCAGGTAGAATTGCTAAACCCTGGAAGATGTTCTTCGGCTCTAGTCCAGATCGACGAATCGTGGTGACAGTGACAGTAATCATTCCGGCTCACAACGCGGCCGCATACCTCAAGCAAGCGGTTGACTCAGCGCTGGGGCAGCGTGGCGTAGACGTGGAGGTCATCGTGATCGACGACGGGTCGACGGACGAGACGTGGGACGTGATGAAGGGGTACGGAGACGCGATTCGGACCGCCCGGGTGGTCAAGGGTGGCCCTTACAAAGCGCGTAACCATGGAGCCCGGCTGGCCGCGGGCGTATGGTTGGCGTTCCTGGACGCCGACGACGAGTGGTTGCCTGACAAGCTGGCGAAGCAGTTGGCTCTAACCGAGGATGGGACAGAGTTCGTGTACACGGACTGCATCAACTTCGGCGAGGCTACCCACCACAAGGAGCGGGAGTCGGACAGCCAGCGGCTCTGGGAGGGAGACGTCTTCGAGCCGCTCCTGCTGGCCAACTTCATCACCTTGTCCAGCGTCCTGATCAGCAGGACCGCCTTCGAGCGACTGGGGGGGTTTTCAGAGGACTTGCTCGGGGTCATGGATTGGGACCTCTGGCTCCGATATACGGCCCAGGGCGGCCGTGCTTCGAGTTTGCCTCGAGCCATTGACCCGATACCGTCTGCATGCCGGTTCGGTCAGCAGCAACGTCGAGGAGAGGTGCCGCGATCGGTTAGAGGTTCTCCGCCGGGCCCTGGAACTACCGCGGGGACGACAGGTGAGCCGGTTTGTCGTGAGCCGGGTCCACGCCAGCGCGTGGGAGATATCTGCGTCGTTCGCCGCACACAGGCACCGAGGGCTGGCGATTGGCTGGTACCTCCGATCAATCTTTTGCTGGCCTTGGAAGATACAGACCGTACAAGGAGATCTTTGAAGTGTTGCATCGGGATGATTTGAGACCATCCCGCGTTCAATCACAGCCCTGGCGGTCGTGATGCATACCCCCCAAAGAGAAACCACACCTACCTTCGTGCCTTCATTGGGCGCCGTCCTAGCGGCCGGGCTGGTCCTTCGTCTGCTGCTCCTCTTGGCGGTCGCGCCTCTCGATACCAAGATCGTCGATGAGCAACACTACCGACAGCTCGCTGCCTCGGTGCTCCATGGAGAGGGATTCGCATGGGCTCCTGGGCGGCTCACTTCCTTGCGGCCCCCTCTCTATCCCTTCTTAGTCGCGGGAACCTGGTGGCTCACTGGAACCGAGAGTTTGCAGTGGGTTCGTATCGCGCAGATCGCGCTCTCGCTACTGAACGTTCTGCTCGTCTATCGGCTAGGTGTTCTTCTCTACGGACGAACCACGGCGCTCCTCGCCGCCGCGATGTTCTGCTTCTATCCGACATTGGTCTTCTTCGACTATCTCATACTCACTGAAGTCTTGTTTACGTTTCTCCTCACCGTAGCCGTTCTCGGCTACATTCAGCTGCTGAGAAACCCTAAGGTGCTCACCGCCTGGTGTACGGGGGCGGCCCTGGGCTTCGCGTCCCTGACTCGAAGCATACTCTGGCCGCTTCCTCTTCTTCTCTGTCCGTTCGCTCTGGTCACCCTGCCCGGAAGCATCCGTTAGGCGCGTCGCCCTGACGGCGTTAGTGCTCGCGGGGCACGTGATGGTCATCGCCCCCTGGTCTATCCGAAATACCCGTCTCCAGGGCGTCTTCACGGTCGTCGATACGATGGGGGGCATCAACCTCCGCTGCGGAAACTACGAGTACACACCGCACTACCGCATGTGGGATGCTATTTCGCTCACCGGCGAAGAGAACTGGTCGTATGAGCTGCGTCGTGAGCATTCGGACGTCTCGACTTGGACGGAGGGGCAGAAGGACCAGTGGGCGCAGCGGAAGGCGGTCGCGTTCATCCGCGCGAATCCTCTCCTCACGCTGCAGCGCTCGTTGATTCGCTTCGCCGACTTTTGGGGTCCGGAGCGCGTGTTTCTCGGGGGCCTCCGGCAGCGGCTCTACGCTCCACCCGTGTGGTTCGCGGTGCTGGCGGGCGCGGCGATCTTGGTTTCCCATCTGGTGGTCATGTTGCTCGCGTTCCTCGGAGTCTTTCTCGCCGCGCCGCGAGACGGTCGGGCCCACGCGTTTCTCCTGCTGATCGTTCTATTCGTTTGCGGGATCCATACACTCGTTTTCGGACACCCGCGCTACCAATTGCCGCTCGTTCCCATCCTGATCCTTTATGCCGCCTCGGCCACCTCGACGCGGTGCTGGCGACGGCTGCGAGAAGGCTTTTCCACCGCCGCGGCCCCGCTCGCCGCCCTGGCCATCCTGTTGATCGTCTGGGTGCGACAGGCCTGGATCGAGCTTCCCGTAGACCTCCCTAGGCTGATCGCCGCCTCGGTAGACGCGTCCCGGCGATAGAGCGAGCCGTGCTTCGAACGCTCTTCGTACTGATTATCGCCACCGTTGGTGCCTGGTTTGCACTCCAGAGCACATTCAACGCGCTCCTTCTTTATCTCTGGATCGCCTATTTCCGGCCTGACCAATGGGTGTGGGGCGGGATCGTTCCGATGCTCGATCTCTCGTGGTGGGTGGGGCTCTATCTCGTCGTGAGGACCACCGTCGTGGGCGAGGCTATCCGAATCGACCGCCCGGTCGCGCTGCTCTTGCTCCTGTTGGTCCAAAGCTTCATTTCCATGTGCTTTTCGGTCGACATTGCATTTTCGTGGGCGTCCTGGCCCTCGTTCGCCAGGACGGTCCTCATCACATGCCTCATCGTCTCGCTCGTGACCGACCTGAGGCGATTGAGGTTGGTTCTCGTCACGATCGCGCTCTCGCTCGGGTTCGAGGCGACTAAGCAGGGCTGGGCGCAGCTCCTTCTCAACCCGGGAGCCAAGAACTTCAATCCTGTGCCTTTCCTGGGCGACGACAACGGAGTCGCCGTGGGTATGCTGATGCTCGTTCCGATCCTCGCGGTCCTCGCGCAAACGGCTGATCAGCGCTGGTGGCGATATCTCTATCGCTTTATGGTGATCGGGGTATTGTATCGGGCGATCGCTACATACTCACGCGGAGCATTTCTGGTTTGCTTCGCCCTTGGCGCCATCCACCTGCTCCGCTCAGCGAACCGAACACGCAGCCTGTTGGGGATCGCTAATCGCGGCCACGATCATCGTTCCGGTCCTTCCCGAAGCCTTCTGGAATCGAATGGGCACGATCACGCACGAACGAGGAAGAGATGGACACATCGTCCGCTGGCCGCCTTCACTTCTGGAGAGTCGCACTCGACATGGCAGCCCATCGTCCG
Source organism: uncultured delta proteobacterium (assembly GCA_963712515.1). Classification (GTDB taxonomy): domain Bacteria; phylum Desulfobacterota; class Binatia; order JACPRU01; family JACPRU01; genus CAVQIG01. Next base: position 64,014 of record CAVQIG010000027.1, on the reverse strand, counting down.
TTCACGGGAGTGGGCCATAATGCCTTCAACAAGGCTTACGACGAGTATGATTTCCTCAAAGGCAGGTATGGCACCGAACGATCCGTCCACAGTGCCTGGTTCGGGGCTCTCGCCGAGCTGGGCGTTCCCGGGCTTTTTCTTGGTCGCCGCCAGTCTTCTCGCTGCGTTCCGGAGCTGCTCGCGGACGCGGAGGCTCGCTCGGGCGAGTCCAGAGCTGGACGACCTAGGGAGGTACGCAACCGCGCTCGAGGCGGGTCTCGTCGTCGCTTTGGTGGGAGGATCGCTGGTTCCTTTCCAGTATTGCGAGATGCTCTGGCACTTCATCGGACTCAGCTTCGCTCTCGAAGCGATCGCCCGGCACACCGAACGGAGAGCCCGTGTCCGGGTTCGAAGAAGAGGAATCGACTGCCCTCCTCCGGGAACCGAATCGAGAGGATGCCGCCTGATGCCGGGGCTCGTTGGAGCTGTATCTCGCGTGCCGGATGCCCGCCTCGGCACGCTCTTCGAGTCTCTTCTAGCCGCCATGGATCGCGGCGGGGCACTTCGTGTCGAGCGCTTGATCGACCCCGCGGGGCGCTACGCTCTGGCGCGCGTCCACCTCGGCATCTTTCAACCGGAGCCGCAGCTGAGAGACGGCTCCCACCCCAAGGTACTGTTCCATGGCGAGCTTCACAACGAAGCTGATCTGCGGACGCTGATCGGCCGAGCGGGCTCCTCTGAGGAGGGTGTAGCTCCGCTCATTGCCTCCCTGTATCAGCACTTCGGCCCGAGCTTTCCCGCTCGGATGCGCGGGGCCTTTTGCCTCGCCGTGCTCGATGAGTCTCGGGGCTTGCAGCTTCTCGCCACGGATCTTCTCGGCTCCTATCCACTCTACTGGTTCAACGGACCAGAGCACTTCGTCTTCGCCTCGGAGTTGAGGGCTCTGCTTCGTGACCCGCGGGTGCCGCGGGAGCTTGATCCATGCGCTGTCGCGGACTGTCTGACTTTTGGTTTCCTGCTGGGTACGAAGACTCTTGCCGCAGGGGTTGCGCTCCTTCCTCCCGCCTCGACTCTCGTCTACGAGTCGAGCAACGGCAGCTGTTCGATCGAACCCCAACGCCGGATCTCCGATCTGTACCGCCCTTGGGAGGGGACGCGCAGTGACTACCTGGAGGCCGCACGGACGGCGTTCGAAGACGCCATGAGCCGTGCGGTCGCGGGTGATCATAACGTTGGCCTCTCTCTCTCTGGCGGACTCGACTCGCGAACGATCCTGAGCGCAGTGGATTCGAAGCGCGAGAGCATCTCGACCTACACTCTCGGCCTCAAAGGATGCGCGGATGAGAAGATCGCCGCGAAGCTCTCCAAGATCGCCGGAACGCGCCACCGCTTCTACGAGCTCGACCAGCGCTATCTCGGCGAATTCCTTTCGAACCTCGAGAAGATGGTCTCGCTGACCGACGGGATGTACCTAACGCACGGTCTGACCGAAATGCTCGCCCTCCGTACCCTCGCGGCGGAGGACTGCTCGATTCTCATCCGTGGTCATGGTGGAGAGCTCGCGAAGACGAGCCTCGCCTGGCCATTTCAGACGGACGAGCACATTCACGCAATGGAAAGGAAGGACGAGTTCGTCCACTATCTCCTCGAGCGGGCGAACTACCTCACGCCGGGTGTGGCTCCTCGCGAGCTCTTCAGCGACGAATGGTACGACAGGATCGAGGGCAGCGCCCGCGCTTCGCTGGAAGCGGCGGTCGCAAACGTCCCACTCGCCCCGGCCGATCTCTGCAGTTACCTGTATCTCGTCGAGCACAACCGGCGCTTTACGGTTCCTTCTCTCGAGCTCTTCCGGAATGTGGTCGAGATACGGCTTCCGTTTCTCGACGAGGAGTTCCTCGAGGCGTTGCTTCGGGGCACTGCCCGCTGGAGGGACCACCCCGACGTCCACCGTGCCATCCTCATGGCGAGGAACCCGGCCTTGGGGCGGGTTCGCAACTCGAACACCGGTGCCCCGGCGAACGCCGGGCCGCTCGTCGAAGCAGTGCTAGACAAGGTGAACACGGTCTTCAGGCGCCTCGGACTTCCCGGCTATCGGCACTACCACGAGTACGAAGCCTGGACGCGTCGGCTGCTTCTCGAACAGGTCGAATCCGTTTTGCTCCAGCCGCAGTCCTTTACGACGAAGATCTTTCGACAGGACACTGTTCGGCGGCTGTTCGAGCGGACGCGGCGTGGCGAAGGGGATCATGCGTATCTGCTTCAGGTCCTTTTGATCCTGGAACTCTGGCAGCGGGAGCACTTCTCGTGAAGCGAGAGCATCTCCTTCCACAGGCTTCTCGGCCGTCCTTGATGATGTTGCGCCCGGCAGTACACGCTAGGGCAGTCCTGTCTCGTTCTGACCGTGAAGATTTTGATGCTCGTGCACGGGCTAGGGATCGGCGGAGCCGAGGTGGTCGTCTCCAGCTTGACCCGATGGCTCCGCGGAAGGAACGCCGAAGTCGAGGTGGGTTGTCTCGACGAGGTGGGAACACTCGGCGAGGAGCTTCGCAAGGAAGGTGTTTCTCTAGTATGGTATCAGCGAAAGCCCGGCAAGGACATTCTGCTGCCCTGGCGAATCGCACGACATCTCCGCGGGAGCTCGATCGATGTGATCCATGCGCACCAGATGACGCCGTTCGTCTACGGCATGGTCGCAAAGTTCATGACCGGTGTTCCACTGATCCTCACCGAGCACGGCCGCTTGTATCCCGACGTGGCAAGCGCACGTAGGCGAGCGTTCAATCGGATCTTCGGCTCCTCGGTGGATCGCATCACCGCGGTCTCCGGCGCAGTCCTCCGGAGCCTGGTGACCGTGGAAGGGTTCCGTCCCGACGTCATCGAGGTTCTCTACAATGGCGTCGACGTCGAACGGCTCTCACGGCCCCTCTCGGATCATCATACGGCAAGGCGCCGGATCGGCGTGCCGCCCGACGCACGCGTGATCGGAACAGTAGGCCGGCTGCACCCGGACAAGAACTATGAGCTGCTGCTGCGCGCGACAGCAATTCTCCGGAATGACACCCTCAACGTTTTCCTGGTGATCGTCGGAGCGGGTCCGGAAGAGGAGCGTCTCCGCGTGTTGGCTGGAGAACTGGGGCTTTCACAACGCACGGTTTTCCTGGGAGAACGAAGAGATATCGAAGAGATCCTGCCCGCCTTCGACGTCTTCGCTCTACCTTCCCGGACGGAGGGTACTCCGGTTACCCTCCTCGAGGCGATGGCTGCGGGGATTCCTATCGTCGCAACCGCCGTCGGCGGTGTGCCTGAGCTCCTCGACGACGGACGCGAGGCGCTCCTAGTGCGCGTCGATGCGAGCTCGGACCAGGGCCCGCTCGCTCCGTTTGCGGCCGCTCTGTCGCGCGTGCTCACCGACGCGGAACTTCGGTGTTCCTTGATCGGAAACGCCCGCTCGCGAGCTCGGCGGAGCTTCTCCCGCGACGCGATCTTCCAGCGGTACCAGTCGCTCTATGACGAGGTACTCGCCGAGCGACGCCGGTCAGAGTGAATCTCATCCCGCCCTTCAGTTGGCTCGCCGCCGTCGGACTCCCACGTCCAACTTCGGCTTGCCTTTCGTCCCCCTCTCCACTATGCGACGGCCATCCGCTCCCGACGAGCACGCTCTCCCGCGTTTTGAGGACCAGCTCCAGGGCACTCCGATCTAGAAGACGCCCCTCTAGAAGACAGCCCGGGCGCTGGGGGCGCCGCAAGAAAATGGATTCGCTGAGTAGCCGATTTGGGCCCCTGGTCATCCTTCTTCTGAGTATGGTGGTTTCGCCAGCCCGCTCGGCTGACCCTCTGGAAGCAATCGTGCAGTGCAATCCGGACACTCTCGTGCTGGCTGCCTCGCTAGGGAGCACAGCGACGATCGAGAACTGCTTGGCGGCGGGGGTGAGCGTCAACCAACGCGGCCGTGCAGGGGATACGCCTCTGCTCGCCGCCATGAAGAAAGATCAGCGGAACACCGTCAAGATGCTGCTCGAGCATGGAGCGGATCCCAATTTGCCGGATCGCGAAGGCAACACCGTGCTCATGGAAGCGGTGAGATGGCAGCGCGACATCGCCAAGGAGAACACGGATGAATTTCGGAGCTTTGCGAACTTCCTGATCGACAAGGGCGCGGATCCCAACCGGCAGAACGCGAAGGGTGAGACCGCCCTAATCCTCGCCGCGAACATCGACAACTGGAGCTCGGCGCAGCTGCTGCGTGTCGCGCGGGGCGAATCCCGACCTGCCGACGAAGGACGGCAGCACGGCGCTCCTCAACCTCGTCAATCAAGACGACACCGGGAGGCGGAACCGCATCGAGATGATCGACATGCTGCTGTCGGTTCACGCGAACGCAAACGTCAAGGGGAACAACGGCATCACGCCGTTGATCTGTGCGCTCGACCACCGGGACGATCGGGTCGTCTACACCCTCCTCAAGTTTGGAGCCGACGTTAATGCCCCGGACCGCGACGGTATTACCCCGTTGCACAAGGCAGTTGAGCGCGGCTCGGAGGCTGTAGTTCGCGTACTGATCGAGAAGGGCGCTTTCGTTGAACGCTCGGGACGTTCACGGCGCGACGCCGATCATGAAGGCTTCTACCGGGGCGCAAGTCGCGCTGCTCGCCTCAGCCGGTGCGGACGTGAACGCCGCCGACGAAACCGGCGCCACGGCTCTGATGCAGGCAGCGAAGGTCGGAAACGAGGACCTCGTGCAGGCGCTGCTCAAGGCTGGGGCGAAGGTCAACGCCGTCGACAAGAAAGGCCGGACCGCCGTGATGATCGCCAGCGATGAGGACAAGCCGGGTGTGGCGCGGCTGCTGCTCGAAGCGGGTGGGATCGTGATGCCGCTCACGGGCGGATCCCCCCCAACACCTCGCCCGACCGGTTCTCATCGCACGCGGTAGGCCAGCCGCGAACCAGGCGACTGCTTGGACACGAAAATGGTTCGCCAGATCAGAGAGGCGGCGAGCAACTCCTGACACACCCGCCCGTTCGAGTAGGTGTTTGCATCCACAAGAGCGAGCTGTCGGTCCGCCCAATCTGGCACCAGAAAACCGATCGCGTCTTGGCACACATCCTGGTGTGCTTCCTCGCCTACGTCCTGTTGAAGACTCTCGAGCGGTGGCAAAGTCGAGCAGGATTGGGCGATAGCCCCCGCACGATTCTCGATGGACTCGGCCATATTCAGAGCACCCGACGTCGTGCTACCGCTGGCGGACGATCGAGCCGAATGCTCCGGATCCGGTGCGTGGTCAGACCCGATTGAAGCGCCAGGCCCTGCTCCTTGACCGGCTCGGCTTGAGGCTGTCCCGAGCGCCCTCGAAGTGCCGCCGTCAATCCAGGAAATGTGGTGCCAACTTCGTGACCGAAGCATGCGAAAGGCCGAGACTTGACCCCTCGAACTGGCATCCAGGCCGGACGGCCGCGAAAACTATTATAGTCGGGTGGAGCGGTCCGTGCTGCGGCGAGTGCGGTGGAATCTAGCCTCCGGCCTCGGTCGCGGCACGGGCCTCTCGCTCGCGCGCTTCGCGGGCGATGCGCAGCAGCCGTCCGGGGAGTCGCGCGTAGCCCTTCAAGCCCTTGGCCTCGGCCAGGGCCTTGCCGGCTCGGTAGTACCTGCTGTCGAGCAGCTCCTGGACGACCCCGCTCAGGTGCTCGATGTCCTGGGCCTGACGCTCGATCGTCCGGGTGTGCTCGGCGATCATCCCCTGCTGCGCCTCGATGTCCTGCGTTTGACGCTTGATCCTCCGGATGTGCTCGGCGATCATCCCCTGCTGCACCTCGATCGACTGCAGGTGCTCGGCGTTGATGCGGCACTGGTCGGCGAGCGACTGCTCCAGGCCGGCGATGTGCTTGCGTCGGCTGTCGGGATCCAGGGCCAGCATGGCCTGCAGCGCGGGGCTTGACTCGTCCAGCAGCTCGAGCGCGCGGGCGTCCGCCTGTTCTGGGCTGCAGCCTTGTTGCTCCCAAGAGGCGCGCAGGGCCAGCAACGACAGGGCCACGGCTCCGCTCTCGGGAAGGGGCAGGGACAGGGCCAGGCGGCTGACGTGTCCGAACAGGGCGTCGGGATCGGGTCTGTCGGCCAGTCGGGTGCGGATGCGGTCGGCAACGATCCAGCCGAACTCATAGATCAGTCGGCCCTCGTCGCGCTGGGTCTCCGCGATAGTGTTGCTGTCGTGGATGCGGTAGCGGACGAGCTCGTCCTCCAGGAGCTCGAAGCCGGCGGACGCCGCCAGGCGCAGGAAAAAATCCAGGTCGTGGGTGTAGCGCAGCGGCCGGAATCCGCCCACCTCCTTCAGTATCCGGCGCCGGACGAAGACGTTGGAGGTGGTCACGATGAAGTTGGCCCGCAGCAGCGAGCGCTCCACGTCGTTCGACTCTCGATAGTAGGCCAGGGCGCCTGCGTACCACTTGCGCCGCGCCTCGCTCACCTGGCCGAACATCTCGACCCGGCAGGCGCAGAAGCCCACTTCGGGGCGCCGGTCCAGGAGCTCGACGCAGCGTCGCACCCAATCGCGCCTGAAGACGTCGTCCGAGTTGAGGATGCAGAGGTACTCGCCGGCGGGGTCCGAGAGCTCGATTCCCTTGTTGATGGCCGCGGCGGCGCCCTGGTTCTCCTGGCAGTGCAGGACCAAGCGGCGATCGCTGACGGCGCGGATTCTCTCCACCGAGGAGTCGCGCGAGCCGTCGTCGACGACCACCAGCTCGAGGTCGTCCAGGCTCTGCGAGAGCACGCTGGCTACGGCGTCTTCGACGAACTGCTCGTGGTTGTAGCTCGGGAGGACGACACTTACCCTGGGCATCAGGCCTCCTCCTTGGAGGAACCACGGAGTAGGCTGGCTGCTTGCATGATGCTCAAGGTGGGCATGGCACACCGGCACGGACCGGCGCAAGTGGAGCTCCGGCGGCCGTTGGCCCGGCTGCGAGTACTTGCCACGCCCCCTTGCGAGGGAAGATACTTGAGTTCATGCGTGCCCTCTCCCGCCACCTTGGGGGCGCTTCGTCATGACCCGCCGATCGAGCACACCCGAGGTCTGCCTCAGCTACCTGGTGGGTCCCGGCCCCAAGGACACGCCCTCGGTCGGATCGCTGCGCATCGGTCTCTCGAACTTCGACGAGAGCGTCCATGCCCTGCGTCTGAGGCTCGGCGTGTTCTCTTGCGACGGGCCGGGCTCGCCCTTGGCGCAGGTCGAGTGGAACGGCGTCCTGCCCCGTCGTTCGAATCGCGAGCTCGATGCCTCGATCGACTGGTGCGCGGGGAAGCTGAGGTTAGAGCAACGCTCGGTCGCCTTCTCGACCGATGGCCCGTCCGGCGGCGGGCGGCTGCACGTTGTCCGGGCCGAGCTGCTCGACGGCTCGGAGAACGCCCCGGAGGCCCTCGAGGTCGGCGTTCGCAGCGGGGACGCCGCTCCGAATCGGTCATGAAGGGGTTCGAGGAGTTAGTGGGGCTGGCCCGACGCGACCTGGCAGGCACGCAGGCCGGCGAGTGGGAACCGCTAGCCGGGTCCGAGCGCGGCCCGCTTCTGCGGGCCTACCTGGCCTCCGGTCCGCGCTTCGGCTCGGCGCTCGACGGGATGCTGAAGGAGATCGCCGATAACGCGCACACCTTCGACATGCGCGTCGACGACGCGACCGGTTCGCTGCGCCGGCTGCTGGCTCGCGTGCTGAATGCGCTGCTGCGCCTAGGGCGGCTGGGCAAGTACCTGGGCGCCAACCAGCTCCGCGTCAACCAGGCGACCTCGAGGGCCTTGCGGCTCCTGCAGGCACGCATGCTCGAACAGGATCGCGTCCTGGCCGAGATCGCTGCCGCCCGGCGTCCGCCAGAGCCGATCTCCGACCGGGACGATGCTCGCTCGTGAAGATCGTCCACGTCACGCACCGCTACCCTCCGGCGATCGGCGGCGCGGAGACCTGGCTGCAGGAGATCGCCCGAAGGCTTGCCTCGCAGGCCGGCCATCGCGTCGAGGTGCACACTCTCGCGCTACACGACGAGCTGGAGTACTGGCAGCGGCTCGACCCTGCCCAGCGGGTCGGCGCCTACGGCGGGCGTGAGCTCGACGGTGCGATTGAGGTTGTTCGTCACGCGGTGAGCGTGCCTCGACGGCTGCTACGCATTGCGTTCAAGCTGATCGACCGGTCTCTGGGCCTCTATCTGTTCGGACCGCACTCCCTGTCGCTCTACCGGGCCCTGCCGGACGCAATCCGCCAGGCAGATCTGGTTCACCTGCACACCCATCCCTACCCACACATCGTGCTGGGCCTTCTGCTGAGCCGTCGCATCGGACGGCCCGCGGTGGTAACGCCTCATTTCCATCCCGCGATGGCTCTGCACCTCTCCCGGCGCTCGGTCCGCGTGCTGGGCATGGCGGATCGCGTCTTCGCCGTGACCGAGCTGGAGCGCGACGCGCTGGTTGGATACGGGGTCCCGGCCGAGAAGATCGTGGTGACGGGCAACGGCGTGGACCTCGATCGCTACCGCGAGCTGGCGCGTACCCCCGTCAGCGAGCATCTCGACCTGTCGCGCGATGACGGGATTTACCGCGTCTGCTACTTGGGCCGCAAGGTCGACTACAAGGGCGTCGACGTGTTGATCGAAGCGACCCGCAGAGTGCGCGCATCCCATCCCGTCGAACTCGTGCTGGTGGGTCCGGGAACGGATTGGTTCTACCGGCTGGTGGAATCCCTGCCGGCGGGCGATCGGGGCTGGATCCGCGACCTGGGTGTGCTCAGCGAGTCGGACAAGCTGGCGGTCATGCGCTCCAGCAATCTGCTCGTCCAGCCCAGCCCTCACGAGGCCTTCGGCATCGCCTTCCTCGAGGCCTGGGGCTGCGGCCTGCCGGTCATTGGGGCCGACTCCGGGGCCGTCCCGACCGTCATCGAGCGCGGCGGGCTGGTCTTCCGACCGGGAGATCCTGGCGCGCTCGCCGCCGCCATGCGGCGCATGATCGAGGAGCCCGAGACGGCGCAGAGCTGCGCCCGGCGAGGAGCCGAGCGCGTCGAGCGCGAGTTCAACTGGGACCGTCTGGCGCACACGGTCGCCAGCACCTACCGCGAGGTGCGACCGACTCCACGACGCGTGCTGGTCGTGAGCGCGCTGTATCCCCCCTACTCCTTCGGCGGGGCCGAGGTCATGGCCCGCATCGGCGCGGTGGGTCTGGCCGGACGCGGCTACGAGGTGCAGGTGCTCGGAACCTACCGAGCTCCCAACCTCCCGCGCTGGCGGGTCTCGAAGCACCGGGACCAGGGGACCCTGGTTCACTACTGCTCGGTCAAGTACGAGGACAACTTTCCCGGCTTCGCGCGCCACAACCGCGCACCCGAGGCGGAGGAGGTCTTTCGACGGCTGATCCGGCGTTGGCGCCCGGAGCTGGTCCACTTCCACAATCTGCAGACGCTCTCCCACCGCCTGATCGACATCGCCGAGGACGAGGGCATCGCTACCGTGATGACCTTGCACGACTACTGGCCGATCTGCTTCAAGCACACGCGCCTGTTGGACGACGACAGCGAGTGCCTGCGAAACGGATGGGCGTGCCTGTCTTGCCGCCCCGAGTTGATCGACTCGCCAGAGATGGGCATGGTCGAGCGCAACGCCGGGGTGCGCGGCTCCTTCGACCGGCTGAGACGCCTGCTGGCCCCCGCGCGCTACATTACCGAGCGATTTGTCGCGGACGGCATCCCGCGCGAGCGCTTCCGACTCCATCCCTACGGCTTCGACCTGGAGCGCTTCCGGCGCATCGCAGCGGCGCGTACCCCGCGCCAGCCGCTGCGCCTGGGGTTCCTGGGGTACATCGGGCGGCACAAGGGCGTCTTCGTCCTGGCCCAGGCCGCGCTCCGCCTGCGCGGCGCCTTCCGCCTCCTGGTGTACGGTGCCGGAGACGTTCAGCCCGAGCTGGCCCGGACCGTCGCCGGGCTGGGCGACAGGGTCGAATTCCGCGGGCCCTGCCCCCACGAGCGCATCCACGAGGCCTTCGCCGAGATCGACGTGCTGGTGCTGCCCGCGATATGGCCGGACAACTTCCCGGTCTCGGTCCTCGAGGCCTTTGCCAGCGGCACGGCCGTGGTCGCCAGCGACGCGGGCGGGATGCGCGAGCAGGTCGTGCCCGACGCTAATGGGTTCCTCGTGCCGCGGGGTAACGTCGCGGCCCTCGCCGACACCCTGCAGAAGCTGATCGATGAGCCGGCCTTGGTCGCGCGACTCGCCGAAGGAGCCTCGGCATCCTCCTCGGCCTACACCCTCGACCGCTACCTCGACCGACTCGAGGGGTTCTACGCCGAGGCCTTCCACGCTCAACCCTCGCGAGCGCGCTCGCGGCCATTGGTGGTCCACTCCGGCCTGCACAGCGACCCGGGAACGCGCGAGCTGTACGACGCGCTCGGGCGCCACTCGGCGCGCGGCCTGGAGATCGAGGCCCTGGCTGCGCGCCACGCTCGCGACTCGGACCTCGAGCAGGCCTGCGCCGTCGTGCTGGTTCCCGAAAGCGACGACTACGTGGAGCTGGCGCTGCGGGCCTTCGCTTACGATCGCGCCGTGCTCGCTCGTGCCGACGACCCCCCCACACGCATGCTGCTCGAGCGTGCCGCTTCGGGAAGCCTGTTCACCGACTCGACCGATCTCGCGGCCCGGCTGCAGGTCCTCGCCGAGCGGCAGGCCGCGCCCCCGCCCAACGCGGGCGCGGACGACTACGTTCGACGCCTCCTCGACCAGCCCGCGGGTTGACGCCGGTCAGGCCGCCTGCGCGTCGGCCATCATGCTCTCGCAGAGCTGACGGTAGCGGCCGACCATGGCGCGAGCGTCGAAGCGCTCGCTGGCCACGCGCTCTCCCTCTCGGCCCATGCCTCCGGGCCCGTTCGGGATCGCATAAGATGGAGGTCACCGCGCGCACCAGCGCGGCGCGGCTCGCCAGCGTCCCGGGATGCTCGATCGGTGCCCATTGTGTCCACCACCTGCGTCTCCCACAGCTCGACGATTTCCAGAGGCGGTCGGAGGTCGAGGGTTCGAAGTCCACGCTCGAGCGTTTCCTCGGGCACCGGGTCTCGTCGTTTGCTGACCCGTACGGCGAGCACGACGCCGCGACGGTCCAGACGGTGCGAGATGCGCGCTTCTCGGTGGCTGTCACCGTGCAGGCCGGACCGGTTGCGCCGACTGACGAACTCCTGCAAATCCCTCGCGTCGAGGTCAACGCCGCCTGGGGCGACCGTTTCCCCTCGCGATTGCGACGCGTCCTTGGAGAGGTCCCGGCGTGATGTCTGCCAAGCCGAGCGGGGCTGGTGCGTTCAACACGCGACAATGGACCGCGACACAACAGGACCCGGACTAGCGCCTAGAGCCAAGGGCGCCTGGGGTGAGAGTCGAGGGCTTCACGGCCGGCAGCATCGTGGAGGCGCGCGTGACGCGTGAACCTGGAAGCAGAGCCGGGTCGCTTATCCCCGTAGGGGAACGTGCGACGAGTCGTGCCAGCCTTTGGTTGACGGAGCAGGCATGCCGAGAGCAGGCTTACCCCTGGTGTCGAACAGTCAGGTGTTGATACGACGAGTTGGCCTTGATGCCGAAGTGGGGGAGACTGGCCGTATGCACTGTCTAACGAGATGGACGTGGCGTTCGAGTTGACGGACGCCAGCGACTATAACACATCCGGGAAAGGGTGAATGGGTCCCTGTCCAAGGCCGGGCGGTCGAAGGCATCCGAAGACATTGCTGGTACTCGCGCTTTGTCGATACGCCATTGGCTCGGCGGTGACGGAGATCGCTGTTCGGATAGGCCTTACGCTGCTGGCCGTGATCGTAACGATCGGACTGGCCGAAATCGCTTTTCGCCTGGCCGACGTTCGGGGCTCCTTCGAAGATCGAACCCACTATCTTCTGCAGGCGGCCGAGCTACCTCCTTCGGAGCGAATGCCCGGCGTTTCCGTTCAGTTTCGACCGGGATCCAGCTTTCAACTCAACTACGATCGTCCACGGCGTTCCTACTTCAACGAGCACAATGGCCTCGAGTATCAGATTAACCGGCACGGCTTTCGCGGTCCCGACTGGTCGTTCGCAAAGGCCCCGGGCACAATCCGCATCGTTTTGCTCGGCGACTCATTCACGTTTGGCGAAGGCGTCAAATGGCCGGACACGTTTGCACAGCGGCTTGAGCGAATATTGTCCCAAGGATCATCGCGGAATATCGAGGTGCTGAATCTGGGGATCAGTGGTTGGGGCACGACCGATGAGATCAACTACTTGGCAGCCCGGGGAGCGGACCTGGCAGCCGACCTCGTTCTCGTGATCTACGTGCTTAACGATGCAGACTCCGCCGGTGGGCTCGACCTTTGGAAGGAGTTCCGGGAGACTTACGAAGCCACAGGCGTGCTTCGCCATTCTTATTTCCTGAGCTTCGCCTACGCGCGGATCGCCCGTCATCTTTACGCACGACGTTACGTTGATGGGATGGTGGAGCGCGCCGCACGGGACGAGGCGAGTTGGCAAACAAGCCTGGCGGGACTGACCTTCGGGCGTGATCTCGTGCGGGCGTGGGGAGGCCGATTTGGTGTGGTGATCTTCCCGTTCATGTACCAGCTCGAGGAAGACTATCCATTCCGGTCCCTCCACTCCAAGGTTAGCCGGCACTGCGAAACGAACGCCATTCCCGTCCTGGATCTGCTCCCCGCGTTCACCGGACGGCGATATGAGGCGCTCTGGGTTCATCCAACAGATCAGCACCCGAACGAAATTGGACATCGGATAGCCGCGGAGGCGATTGCAGCATTCATCCTAAATTCTCACCTGCTCAAGCCACAGGGCGAGGTGGAAAGTGCCAACCTATTACAATAGGCTTTTAAACATCACGCCGAGCTTGAAGGAGCGCACCACGATGGGCTGGCTCAGGACCCTGCGTCGGGCTCTGCCCGTTCCCTGCGACGAGCGCTGGACCCCGGCAGTCTATCCCTACCAGGACGCCGCCATCCCACCTCGGTCGCTGTGGGTGGGACCATCGGATCCATTGTCCCACTTCCTGCGCTGGCCGCATGAATACCTGGCCTACCTGACTATTCTGTGCTCCATGCGCAGGGATTCCGTCGTGCTCGAGCTCGGCTGTGACCATGGCCGAACGGCGTTGGGTATCTTGGACTACATCCGTCCGCCGGGGCGCTATACCGGCCTCGACATCCGCGCCTCCCACGTGGAGTTCGCCACTCGGCACATCACGCCGATGTTTCCGCACTTCCGGTTCGTGCACGCCGACCTGGTCAATCGGCTCTACAACCCCGGCGGGCGTGGGAGTGCCTCGGAGTATGTCTTCCCTCTGGACGACGCGTCCGTGGATGTCGCCTATGGCGCGTCCCTGTTCACGCATCTTCTCCCAGCGGATGTCGACAACTACCTGAAGCAGTCGGCGCGTGTCCTCAAGCCCGGTGGCTGCTGTCTGTACAGCTTCTTCGTCGCCGACTTCTACCGAGGACCGGGAACGGTCACCTCGCCCTTATTCCAGTTCGAGCACGCGCTACCGGGCCACGCAGGTGTCCTGGTGAGGGATCCAGAGGTGCCCGAATCGCTGTTGGCCTATCCCTCTAAGCACGTGCATGCGCTCGCAGAACGGCATGGACTGCAGGTCGAGCGCACCCTCCCCGGCCTGTGGTCGAACACCTCGGCGGTCGCCCACAACGAGCATGACCTGCTCCTGCTGCGCAAGCCCTGATCCCGGCGGAACGTAGCTCGGTGCGGGCCTCTGCGGTGCCGAGCAGCCGGCGCGCCTCGGCGCGGGTGGTCTGCGCGTCGGAAGCCACCGCCGATCATGTCGGCCACTTCCTCGACGCGCGCGTCGCCGGAGAGATCGTCCACTTCGGTCGCGTGCGGCGCAACCTGTAGAGCCTTTTTTCGATGACGTCCTGAAGGATCAACTTATCGAGGCTCAGATCCGCCACCAAGCCCTTCAGCTTTCGATTCTCTTCCTCGAGCTGAGAAGCCGCCGCACCTCCGCCACGCCCATCCCCTCGCTTCCATCGGTAGAAGCTCTGCTCCGAGACACCGAGCTTGCGGATCACCTCCGGTACGGCGTTCCCGCCTCCGCCTGTCGGAAGGGCGTGGGTGATGTGCTCCTCCGTGAACCGCGTCTTCCTCATCGATCCTCTCCGTTTCCGGGAGCCTCGAAACGACGCTCGAAACTAACTCATCGCGTGTCCACCAATCTGCTTGGTATTCATTCTAGCGAACGGTATGCGTTAAGCAGCCGTTGCTCAAGGGCCGAAGAAGCAGAGTTGCGAGATATCTGGATTGCTGATGACCCAGTTTCGTCCCAAAGTCTCCATCGTGATTCCGACGTTGAACGCTGGCAGCGATTTCGTGCACTGCAAGCAGAACCGACGATTGCTCGGCGGTCGAGCGATCCGGATTTGACGGACTTTCAAGAAGGAGCGGTCCAGAGAGTATGGAGGCACCTTTAGTCGACAGATCGGACCAAGGGTCAGCTAACAGCAAAGTCGATATCACCGTCGTCGTTCCGACCTACAACGGCGAGCGGACGATCGCCGACTGCCTGGAGTCCGTCCAACGGGCGTGCGGCGAGTCATCGGGCGGAGGTCATCGTGGTCGACAGCTCGACGGACGCGACTCCAGACGTAGTCCGTCGACGCTTCCCCGAGCTGATTCTCGTGCGCTCCGAGCAACGGCTCTCGGCCGGCGAGGCGACGAAACCGCGGTGTCGCCCTGGCTCGCGGACGGCTGATCTTCTTCACGGATCAAGACTGCGTCGTTCCCGCGGATTGGATCGACCGGCTCGAGGAGCATCTCCGCGATCCGACAGTCGATGGAGTGGGCGGCGCGGTCAGCATCCGCAACTCTCGAGCGCGAGCGGTTGCGCTCTCTACTTCCTCGAGTTCCTCTATCACTTTCCAGGCGGCGGCCCCCCGCAGCGGGACAAGAGGTTTCTCGTCGGCTGCAATGCCGCGTATCGGGCCAGCGTGGTGCAAGCCGTGCACTTTCCCGATCAGACGCTCGCAGAGGACGTTCTCTTCTGGCACCAGCTTCGCCAGCCGTGGCTTTCACACCGTGCACGACCCGAGTATCGAGGTGCTGCATCAGAACAAAGAGGGCTGGAGAACGTTCTTCAGCTACAACCACCGGATGGGTCGCGCGGCGGCCGCGTATCACACGACGCTTGGCGTCCGCTGGGCCACACCCTTTCTTCGCCATCCAGCCCTCGCGTTTGTCGCTCCACTAGCAATCCTGCCTTCCATCGCCGTCAAGCTCGTGCGGTCGCGCCCCGCCTACCTGTGGCGTTTTATTCTGCTCGCACCGATGTGCTTCCTCGGAAATCTCTCTTGGGCGTGTGGCTTCTTCGAGCAGGCCCGCGAGACGTTCGCGAAAGGACCGCTCGCAACCATGCCCCAATCGCCCGACGAGTCATCGCTCCCTCGTTCAAGACCGTGACGGGCCGGACGCTTGGAGGAGCTCCCGGTATCGGACCAGGAGGTCAGCGGCTTGTTCCTCGATGCTCGGGACAGTCGGGATGCCTCGCCGCAAGCGGTCGATTGTTTCCGGATGGTCGACGATGTGGAGCAGCTTCTCGCGCAAATCGGCGGCGTCGCCGATTCGGAAATGTATTCCGTCCACCCCGTCGCGAACCAGCTCCGCCATTCCACCGACGTCGCCGGTAATCACCGGAACGCCGGCGATGAATGCTTCCTGGATCGTGAGTGGTGAGTTCTCGTACCAGAGGCTGGGGACGACGACCACATCGAGACCCCCGAGAATCGCACCTACGCGGTCGTTGTCGTAGGCGCCGTGGAAGACCACGTTTGCCGTCGCTCGACGTTCAACGCGTCCCCAGAAACTCTTCGAGATGGGGCTGCCGAAAACCGAGCCGAAGACGTGCAGGCTGGCGCCGTCGCCGAGCCCGCGAAAGGCCTCGAGAAGGACCTCAAGGCCCTTCTGCGGGTGAAGGGCACCGATGTATCCGAAGCGAATCGGGCCACGGCGTTCATCACGACCGGCCGCAGCAAAGTGGCGCAGCCCGTACCTAGCGAGGATCACCTTGTGCGCGGGAAGCCCGCAGCTCACGTAACGCCGGAGCAGGAAGTCGCTTGGCGCGACGAAGAGGTCTGTGTCGTGAAAGATGCGTCGGGTATGCGTCAAGAAGAAGTCGCGCTTGCGTTCGAAGTCGTATTGCCGAGGGGCGCCCATCCACCGGGCCGCGCGATTGGTGGCTGCTAGAAGGAGGCGCCGGAACAGCGGGCGGGGGTGCTGACGCGCGTAGAGCTGCCAGCGGGCGAGCGACGGCAGCCCCGCCGTCCAGGGGCGCTCGTGACCACGCCGATGCGTACGGATCAGAACGGGGCAGCAGTCCTGAAAGAAGTCCGCGTTCTGTTTACCGCAGAGGACTCCATCGTCTCGGAGTAGTAGAGCGTTCGGACAGATCAGGCCGTAGTCGTGGAGCGTGTAGACGACGGAAGCGCCGCTCTCCTTGGCGAGGGTCACGAGATCGTCGCCGATGCTGATGAAGTTGTGGAAGTGTATGATCTCGGGCTGGAACTCCTCAAGTACAATTTGAAAGCTCTGGCGGAGGAAGCCGTTTGGCCAATCGGCCAGACGGGCATACTCGCCGCCGTCGATGCAGTGATAGGCATGAAGACCGCAGAACGTCTCGCTACGGAGGCGACGACGCCATGACCACGGGGCATTCGAGACGTGAAAGACCCGCGCGTCTTCGGTCCGGTTTAGATGGTGCGAGAGATTGAAGCAGTAGACTTCGGATCCCTGAGAGGAATACGGAGGAAACTGGTGGATGACCTGGAGAATGCGCACTCCCGCTCGCCTCTTCTGACCGCTTCTCTCCCGCGCTCATTCGCGGAAGACCGTCCGCCAGATCCTCCGTAACGGCGCCGTCCACCTCCACCTTCGTGTCGCGGCGATTCCCTCCAGCCGCGCTCTGATTTCCTTCAGGGCTTCTGCCGAGCGTTCCGCATCGCCCCGTACGTTCGCGATCTCTCCTTTCAAAGCCGCCACTTCACCGTCGCGGGACTCGAGCGACTGGCACAACGCCTTAACCTGCGTGTCTCGCGAGCGCACGAGCTCCGACAGCCGCTCGGTCTCCGCTTCCCGCGCCTGAACCTCCCGGTGAAGACCCTCGGTTTCTTGCTTCTGGCTTTGAAGCTCTATTGCGATGTCGCTTCGGGCGTGATCCAGTTCAGCGACCCGACTCTCCAGCTCTTCGACGCCGCGATGCCGCAGCTGTAAATGAATTCGAACCGCGTCTGGATCGTACGGTGTAAGCGTCTTCGGGTCTCGGAGGAACGAATGGCCCGGCTCGATGCCGTTGTACTGCACGTGCCAGCCGCCCGCACGCTCGGCTGGATCGAATCGCGGACGGCGCTCGCGAAAGATCTTTCGCTCCCCGTGTTCCTGGCTTCGAATCGGATAGTGCCGAAGCAGGAAGCGCAGCGGGAACACCCTCCGCCCCGGGAAGGAAACGTCATGCCCCGCGTTGGAAACGAGGTCGACCCGCACGTTGAGTTTTTTCCAGCAACGTATCTGCAGCTTGTCCCAGGGGGCACCGAACTCGTAGTATTCGAACGCTCTACGCACGTCGGAGGTTCGCCGAGAAGCGTTGTTTGTCGGCCAGAAATTGAGAAGCTCGAAGTCGATCGCGTTGTAGCCAGCTCGGTCGACCGTTCGGACCGCGTCGCGCAAGTTCAGGTGACGCCAGGGGCTCTCTCGGAATTCGTCGGCATCGTGGTTGATGAACCAATCTGCTTGGAGCTCCTCCGCCAACACCTCCTTTCTGGCTAGGATTTCGCTCAAGGCGAATCGATCGTTCGGGAAGCGCTCAATGTTCAGCAAGCCATGACCGAGGAACCCCGATGCCCGCTCCACCGTGCCGTCCGTCGACCCGTTGTCGATAAGATAGGGGTTCACACCTTGCGTCACGAGATCGCCAAGTACTTCCCCGATGATGTCCTCTTCGTTGAAGGCCGCGATGATCGCAACGACGGTGAAGTCAGTACTCATTCGTTAGAAGCTTGGACTGCCATCAGCCCCGAGCAGCCGTTCCCGCTAATGCCGTGGTCCCACAAATCAATAGAATAACGCAATCGACAGCTTTATTTGCATGCGGGGTTTGGGGCCGCGTCTCGCGCGAGATCCGCACGCCCCCTGGGGCTTTAGGCTGCAGCTCGGCATAAATCGACCGGTGGAAGAGCCGCTTCGACGCTCATCGCCTCGCGGGTTGTTTTCCCGGTATCAAGGGCGGCACATCGCATAGCGCACTCCGGGGCTCGAGGCGAAGATCCTGGAGTGGACTCGTCGTCCGCCGAGTGACGGCTCTACGCATTGGAGTAGCCGCAAGCTCGCAAAGGCTCTCGGCGTTAGTCACATGATGGTAGCGCAGGTGTGGAAACGCGCTGGCCTGCGCCCGCATCGGCTCGGCGCTACATGGTCTCGAACGATCCCAACTTCTAGGCCAAAGTCGATGACATCATCGGTCTTTACGTCAATCCGCCCCAGCACGCGGCAGTTTTCTGCGTCGACGGGAAGACTGCCATCCAGGCGCTCGATCGCCTCGACCCCGTGCTTCCGCTCTCTCCGGGTCGGGCCGAGCGGCACGGCTTTGAGTCCTCCGCCACGGCACCCCGTCCCTCTGCGCCGCGCTCGACAGACGGAGCGGTAAGGTGCTTGGGCCGACCGCTGCGCGGCACACCACCGAGGAGTTTGTGGCCTTTCTCGCTCAGATCGTCGCCCTCGAATCGAAGGGCCGGGAGATGGACGCATAAGACGCAGCGCGTGCGCCAGTTCCTTACCGACCACCCGAACGTTCATCTCCACTTCACCCCTACCTATTCCTCGTGGCTGAATCAGGTGGAGGTCCGGTTCTCGAAGATCGAACGAGATGTGATCGCCTGCGGCATTTTCACCTCGGTCAATGATTTGGCGCGAAGCTTATGCGATACATTCACCACCACAACCGTGCAGCCAGGCCGTTCAAGTGCTTCCTATCGCGATCGGTCGCACAGAATCATTTTCGCTTCAGCTGTTACAGGCCACCAGTGTCGCCGAATCAACCGAACCCACTTCCCGCCGGGATAGCGATTCACTG
Organism: uncultured delta proteobacterium; assembly: GCA_963712515.1. Taxonomy (GTDB): domain Bacteria; phylum Desulfobacterota; class Binatia; order JACPRU01; family JACPRU01; genus CAVQIG01. The sequence continues at coordinate 44,936 of CAVQIG010000027.1, read as the reverse complement.
GTGCGACACAGTTGGCGGCGACTCGCTAGATCCGCGTCGGGATCCCCGAATTCTTCCGCCGCTTCGCCTCGCCGGAGCGGTGCCTGTGCGTCTGGGTTTCAGGCCTCCTTTCTTGCCGGATTGCTGATGATTCTTCTAAGATTCGCGTAGGCCGAAAGACCGCGATACCAGCGGGGCGTGTTGCGTGACGACGCACCTGAAATTCATGGTCGGTTCCTTTGCGTCGTCCCTCATGTGGGCGTGGTTCTTCCGCTACGACGAACGGCGCGTGCTTGGGACAGATATCCGGTTTTGGCTGGGGTTGATTTCTTCTAGTCTCTTTTTGTTGCTCGTGCGGAAGCAGGGTTGGAAGCTGCCGGGCGAGATTCAAGTCCTCTCCGCTATCGTCCTTGGCATAGGAGTTCTGCTATTTATACGAAAGGCTGCTTGCTGCGCGAAGTTCATGCCACCGGATTCTCCTGCACAGCTGGGATGGATTCGGCTGGTTGTGTGCCTGACGCTCTGGGTCCTCGTTCTCAGAAACGACATTACAGCAACGCTGGTCGCGCCGCCCGAACTGCTCGCGCACCAGGGCCCGCTGAAGCACCTCTTCGCAACCCTGCCGCAGATCTTCGACATTCGCAGCGAGGTCTTCTTGTCGGGGGTCTGGTGGACCGCATGCATCTCACTACCTCTAGGGGCGCTAGGTGCGTTCAGTTGGTTGACTCTGCCAATAGCGGCTGTGTCCTTTACCCTGTTTTATTACGCTCAGATCGTTTACACGCACTTCTTTCACTCTGGATTCATCCCATTGCAGATACTTTACGTTCTCTGCTTCTTTCCGGCGGGACACGTCCTCTCTGCGGATGCGGCGCGCGCTGGCCGAAAGCTTGCTTCGCAGGACTTCGAGCGAGGCGATCGGTTCGGCCTGGCAGTCTTCGCATGCGCGCTGGTCTACGGAGGCAGCTACTACGCCGCCGCGCTAAGTAAATGGGCTGCGGACCCCATCTGGATCATGCCCCAGAATCTCAAGCATATCACGGCGGAGGATAGTCTTGGTCTGATCGACCACGTATTCGGGCTCAACTTGGTCCCAGACCTAATCAGGGCGGGAATGCCAGACTTGTCGTTCTCCATCTTCGCAACAGTCGCATTGCTGATTGAGTCATCGGGGGTGATGATCCCCTTCAGCCGGCGAGCACGCCACGTGGTTCCTTGGTTGATCTGGTGCCTCCATGCGGGGATCTACTTCGGTAATAAACTTGCGTTCGTCGACCTGCTCATTCTTCCGATCATGTTCATTGATCCAGCGTGGATCTTTCATCGTTGGGCCGGCACGTCCGAGCAGCGGAAGATGACGACCTGCGTGATGCCCCTTCTACCACTTCCTCGAGAGCGAATCGTGGTCGCCGTCTTCGCGGCGACAATCTCGGGCGGGTGGTTCTACAACTGGGAGTGCTACCCGGTATCGTCGAGCTGGAGCATGTACGCCGAGAGCGGCCTGACGGAGCAGATCCGATACAACCGGCTATACGCCGTATCGCGTTCCGGCAAACGCTGGGCGACCGACATGACCGACGCCGTTCCTTGGCTCGCAACCGCTAAATGGCAGGATCTGACGCTCTTTCCCGAGGGAGACGATCCGAAGAGGATGTCGACTCTGGATCGGCTCTTCCGCAACTATGCTGAGCGTTACAATCGCGATCTCGGACAGAAAGATCCCATCGTGGCGATTGAGTTCGAGCTCTGGACCTGGAACTACTCTACGGACCGGGGAAGTTCCACGTACGGGAACCTCACGAAGAAAGTCACGTTCGATCTTCGATCGGAGCCGACTGGAATCGTCTCACCACCGTTAGCGGTCCAATGAAAGACCGCCGCACGATTCCGTGCCCACTACTGTTGTAGAGCCGCTCCGCCGAGATCCGTCCGCCTCGTTCCAGGACGCGATCCACGATGGCGGCCGCGAGATCCGGATCGTGAAGCACGCGGCCCCAGGCATTGAGAGACTTGTTGGTGGTGAAGATCGCCGAGCCGCGACGGAGGTGACGGTCGTTGACGACGTGGAAGAGAACGTTGGCCGCATCAGGTCCGTAGCCGATATAACCGATTTCATCGATGACGAGGACCGCGGGATGCGTGTAGCCGAAGAGAGCTTCCGCAAACCGCCCGTGGCGGGTCGCGTTGGAGAGGTCGTCGATCATCGCCGTGGCCATGGTAAACAGCGCGTCGAAGCCGTTCTGGATGGCGCGGTACGCGATGGCCATGACGAGGTGAGTTTTCCCGCGGCCTGCTTTTCCGGAAAGATCAGGCAGCGGCCCTCGGTGACGAGGTCAGCGGAGAGGGCCGAGCCGGCGCGTCGTGGGTTCCATCACGGACGCTCCCCCAACGATCTATCCCCTCGACCTGCACTACCTCAACCTGCAACGCGAGCTGCACCGCATCTTCCAGACCCTCGCCTTAGCTGCACAAACATTGAACGGCCTTGCAACTTACAACATGTTGGTATTCACATTTTCCTAAAGCGGCTATCCTCTCGACACAACCAGGACACACCCGGTGCCGCGTTGAGCGGGCTCAAAATGCCCATTGGAATACGCAACTCTGCTGGCAATATAGCGGTGCTGGCGGCATCTTCGCTGAGAGTTGCGAACAGAGAATTTCGCACACGTGCATGCGCGCCACTCCCGGTGGGTGCGCCGTCGCTTGGGTGAGGAGGGCGCGGCCCCACGTAAGAGACGACGTTCTGACATCGGGGCGACGCTGATGACCCTGCAGATGAGGCGTTCACGAGCTGCGCCGGCGTGATGGCCGCTGTTGGCGAGTAAATATGGCAGCTCGTGCGTGTTCGGCGCCCCGAGCGCCCCTCGCCTGTTGAACGCGTTGCACACCGATGAACAACTCGACAAACGGTCTGTCTCAATCCACATCATCAGCAGGATTCGTGCATCAGTTGGATTCTCGTTTCCTGCGATTGAAGATCGAGCCCCTCCCGATGGCGCTGGCCGCGCTCGGATCCATGGTGCTGCTGCTGCACGCTCGCAGGTACCTTCCCTTCATTCCAGACGATGCGCTGATCTCGCTTCGCTATTCGAAACGGTTGATCGACGGAAGGGGTTTGACGTGGACCGACGGCGAACGTGTCGAAGGGTATTCGAACCTTCTTTGGGTGGTTTCGTGTGCGCTCATGGGACGTTTCGGCCTCGATCTGATTGACGCGGCCAGGATCCTCGGCTGTCTCGCGATGATCGCCGTCGTAACTGCCGTCGTGCTTGCTGCCGGACCTAGCCGGCTTAGAGACGCGCCTCCCGCACTCTTTGGGAGTCTCGTCTTGGCCGCCACTGGACCTATCGCGGTTTGGGCGATCGGCGCGATGGAAATTGCGCTGCTTTCAGCTCTTCTCGCATGGGCGTTGGTGCTCGGCTACCGCCTGGTCCTCCTGGAGAAGCCTGCTCAGCGCGAAATTTACGCGCCAAGCCTTCTGCTCGCGCTGATCTGCATCACCCGTCCCGACGGCGTGTTGTTCGCCGTTGCGGCGTGCGTCGGCTTGATTTGGGCCCGCGGCCTCAACCGCCAGGCGCTTATCATCGTCGCGCAAGTCGCTGGGTTGCCTGCCGCGTTCTGTCTCGCACAGCTTGGCTTTCGTCTCTACTACTATGGTGAGTGGGTGCCGAACTCGGTGCTTGCGAAAGCCAGTTTTTCCTCTCGACGGCTGACCGAAGCCGTGCAGTACTTCGCAAAGGCTTACTCGACGGGAGGCATTCTTGTTCCTGCCGTGGTGGCGCTGGTTTTGGCGCGCCGGAGGCTCATTGAACAAAGAATCGTCAAGTGGCTGATCGTCCCATTCGTCGCGTGGACGGCGGAAGTCTTGTTGATTGGCGGTGACAACTTCCCCGCTTTTAGACATCTCGTGCCGCAGGTCGTCATCGCTGTACTGCTCGGCGTCGAGACGATACACTATACACTGCGAAAGTTTGGATCGAGCCGAACGGCTGTCGTCATTGTCTTCCTGTGGGCAGTGCTGGCAGCGATGCAATGGCGCGATCCCGAGAACGTGAGCGCAGTCGAGGAACGGTGGGAGTGGGAAGGAGAGGTTGTCGGCAAGCTCTTGAAAGACGCATTCGGCAACCAGCAGGCATTGCTCGCGGTTGATCCAGCGGGTTCGCTCCCTTACTTCTCTGAACTGCCTTCCCTGGACATGCTTGGGTTGAACGACAGGTACCTGGCCCATCATCATCCACCGCAAACCGGCGAAGGAGAACTTGGCCACGAGATGGGGGACGGCAAATACGTGCTCGGCCGCAACCCCGATCTCGTTATCGTGTGCGCGCCGAGCGGCGAACAGCCGGTGCCAGGCGCCCCAGGCAAATACGAGGCTTGTTTTCTCAGCGGCAAGCAACTTTTCGCCGATCCCGAGTTTAAACGGCGGTATCAGCTCGTGGTGTTCGAAGGCCGTCGGCCGTTCGCGTTCCAGTCGCGGGTCCGGGTGCGACGAGAAGAGGGCCGTATCGGCGTGCAAAGAACCACGAACCAGATCGTCATTCCTGGCTTCCTCTTCGCAGGTCGGGCCGAAACGCCCGCACGCCTCGACGATACCGGCCGTATCGCGGTTGTGTCACACGGCGACTCGCTTCTTCTCCGAAACCTGGGCGTGCCGCCCGGCGAGTGGCAGCTCCTGGCAGAGTGTTCGCCATCGCCGACTGCGATCACCGTCCGCGCCGGCCAGTCGGAGAATCTCGGGCAAGGGCACGACGGCACTGCGTTTCGTACGAGCCCGACGTCGGGAACAGTCGACATTGAAGTCATTCCGATGGACCGACTCGAAACCTGGCTTCATCGGATCGTTCTTACGCGAATCGGCGAGGTTGCCGCGTCAACGACATCGCCTCGGTAAATGAGCCTTCCTACCTCCCAAGCTGTCCGCCCGTTAGGAAGGGGATGAGGTCCCACTGCCACCCCGAAACACGACAACTCGGTCAAGGAGGGTACCTTCCAGTGAACCTACGGCCAGGGTTCAGTCCTTGGGCGCGGTCGTTCGCACCTATGCCGTCACCAGCAGCAAGTCTCCCGCGGTGCTCCCCCCTTCGATTCCTTCGCCACGCGACTCCCGTCCGGTGCAGTGAGGCAGCTTACGAGATTTCCTCGCCTTCCACACAAATACCGAGACGCCTACCGTCGTAGTCCCACACTCGGGTCCTATCGAAGGGCGACCCGAGAGATCGAGATGCATCAATGCGCGGTGACAGGCAACGCCGGAACCGCGACGCTACATCTCTACGATGAGAGGTGGTCTCATTCGCTCGTTCTCCGCGAAGACCGTAGGCTTCAAGCCAAGATCGAAGTGGACACTATCGCCCTGACGACCGTGATTGAGCGCGCCGCCGCCCTGGCCGACGGCCAGGCGCGTGTGATCGCGAAGATCGACGCCGAAGGTTCAGAGTATGACGTGATCTTGAATTCGCCAGCCTCGGCCCTCGCGCGAATCGATGAACTCTTTCTTGAGATACACGCCTACGCGCCAGGCAGCCCAGACACCCTCCTGCGGCGCCTGTGTGAGTCCGGGTTCGCGGGCACACCAGCGACACTTCCATCCGGCAGTCACCACTTGATCCATTGCTACCGACTGACCTGCAAACGACCCAGGCCGCGTTGAGTGGAATGCCTCGACCACCTGACTTCCTTCCGCACCGCGCGAGACACTACGACGATTTCCCGCCACCGCAGGTGCGGCTCCGCGGGCCTCGGCGTTCACGGCCCCGCAGGTTCATCGGTCACCTCTTCTGGCCACAAGCTCGCCATTCATTTGAATCCATTTTCCATGGCGGGTTCTATACGGCCTCCCAGGTGTTTCGAGGGTCCGCGACGCGCCCGCCCAAGTCTTCGAGCTCGGTCTCCTTTCTCGTTTCCTCAAGCACGCTTCGCGCCGTCGCCACCAAAGGTGGGATCCTTCTCATGTGTGCTGACACCCGCGCTGCTGGGGCGATGATGACAGTGGTGCTTCCTCGACGGTGAATTATTTGACACCGATGTGGGTGCGTGCATAATCTTTTCGTAACCATTCCCTAGTCGGTTCATCCGGCCCACGGTGCTTCAGGGCGATGCGAAGCAAAAAGTGCGTGCACCCGTCGGCCAACCGAAAACATAACATGGCGAAAAGAGAGGGGATAGTAACCATTTGCGGCCGATGTCGACGTAGTCTTCGTTCTCAGACGCTCGGCACTCCGCCCGTCTGCCTCGAAATGCCCTTTTCTACGGAGCGGTGCTGGGCCTCTCGCTCGCGCAGCTTCGCACGAGCATAACTCATCAGCAGGAGCGCGCGATCTCAGCACTCAGTGAATACTTCGCAGCGCGCACGCGCGACATCGAAGCGCGAGACCTCGATCTGTCCGAGCGGGGACGAGAGATCCGGCAGCTCGAAACGACGCTCGATCACCCCGCAGCCGAGCTCGCAGCATCGCGCCGGACGATCGACGACCTGCAGGGTTCGCTCAGCCGGCGGTGGACCGCGCCGCTCTGTTACATTCTTGGCCTGATGCGTGGCGAGCATCGGCGCCGACAGGGTGGCCTCGGGTGAACACACCGCGCGTGTCGGTCGTCATCCCCTGCCGGAATCTCGGCGTCTACCTCGATGAAGCCATTCAATCGCTCCTGGCCCAGACGGTGCAGGATTTCGAGATTCTCGTTGTCGACGACGGCTCAGATGATGAGGCGACGACGGCGGTGTTTGCCCGCGCTGCGTGGCCGAAGACGACCGTCCATCGGACGCTGCACCAGGGCCTGGCGCGCGCGCGAAATTTCCTGATTGATCGAGCGCGGGGTGAATTCATCTGCGCGCTCGACGCCGACGACCGGCTGCACCCGCAATTCCTCGAAAGAACGCTGGGGGCGTTCGACCGGGATCCCTCGCTCACGTTCGTCTCGACCCGACTCCGGATGTTCGGCGACGAGGAACGCGTCTGGCCGGATCGGGCGGACTGCGGCATCGGCGCCCTGCTCGTCGACGACACGGTGATCACCGCCGCGCTCGTGCGGCGGGCCGCGGTGCAAGCGGTGGGCGGCTATGACGAAGGGATGCCGGCGCAGGGCGACGAGGATTGGGACCTGTGGATCTCCCTCGTCGAGAACGGCGGCAAAGGCACAATCCTTCCAGACGTCCTGTTTTTTTACCGTCGGCGCCGCGGATCGATGTGCGATCAGTGCACGGCGGGTCAGACGCACCTCGACCTGATTGCCTACATCGCACGCAAGCACGTCGGCCAGTATCGCGCCCACGCCGCCGAGGTACTGCTGGCGAAAGATCGGACGCTCGATCGTCTTGCGCGCGATCGCGAACGCCTCCAGGACCACGTGCGGTTCCTCGAAGGGTCCATCTCGCAGCGACGAGCGCCGGACGCACGACCGCAATCGCCTGCCTCGGCGGCCGACGACACCGCCGAGCTCCGGGCCGAGTACGAGCGGAGCCGCGCCGAAGTGGCCGCTCTGAGATCGTCCTGGAGCTGGCGGATCACATCGCCGTTGCGGCGCGCGTACGATTGGCTGTCGCCCCGGCCGAAGCGCGGTCATCGATGACGCCGTCGACGCTCGCAGCCGTCGTCATCTGTTACGACAACGGCAGGACGCTTGACGCGATCGTGCGGACCCTCTCCGGAATGGCGTCCGAGATCGTCGTCGTAGACGAAGGCTCGACTGATCCGTTCACGCTCCAGGCGCTCGCCGCGCTGGAAGCGGCCGGCCATCGCGTCGCGCGCTGCGGCCGGCGCGGCGGCGCCGCGCGCAATTTGGGAGTGGCGCTGGCGACTGCGTCGCTCGTCGTCGTGGTGAACGCGAGTGATTCGGTAGAGCCCGTTTGTTTCGGCCGCGCGGTCGAACGCCTTCGAGCTGACGGCGACGCGCTATTTGTGACGGCGTCAGGACCACTCGGCTGGACCGGCCTGATGGCCTCGGCCCAGGCGCCGATCGCGCCTCTGTTCCGGCGCTCGCTTCATTCTGCGATTGGAGGGTTCGACGAAACGCTCGGGCCGGAATGCGACCTCGATTTCTGGGCAAGGGTGCTGGAGACGGCACCGCGCGGGGAGAAACCCGTTACGATTGGCGGATACGCGCGCCTCACGGTGCAGGGTCTGCCGGCTGATGCCGTCGAGCGCGTATATCGCAAGCATGCCGCTCGTGTCGCCGACCATGTCGAAGCCATTCTCGTCGCCAAAGAACGGCTCATTCTCGAGCTCAAGACCGAGCAGGCTACACTCGAGGAAAGGAGCCGAACCCTGTCCTCACAGCTGGCGGACATGCCGGCCCCTCCATCCGTGGATCTCGGCGATCTGCGGCGAACATCACCGATCAGCACCGTGTGGGGACTGGACCGCGGCAAGCCGCTCGATCGCCATTACATCGAGGCGTTCCTCAATCGGCATCGCCGCGACATCCGGGGGCTGGTTCTCGAAGTCAAGGATGCCGGCTACACCCAGATGTTCGGCGACGACCGTGTGGCGGGCTGTCACGTGGTGGACATCGACGCCACCAACGAACGCGCGACCATCGTCGCCGATCTCACGCGCGCAGAGGGAATCCCGGCAGATACGTACGACTGCTTCATCCTGACGCAGACGCTCGGAGTCATTTACGACGTGCGCGCGGCGCTCGCGACGGCGGCGCGGATTCTGAAACCCGGCGGCGTCCTGCTCTGCACGCTGCCGGCTGCGGGCCGTATCTCTTACGAAGGGCGCGGCCTGGACGGCGACTATTGGCGCTTCACCGAGGCATCGGTGCGAAGACTCTTCTCGGAGGTGTTCGCACCCGACGCGTTCAGCGTCGACGGCTTCGGCAATGTGCTGGCGTGCTCGGCGTTCCTGTATGGCCTTGCGCCGCAAGAGCTCTCTCGCGAGGAACTGGACGCGACCGATCCGTTCTTTCCCCTCGTGTACGGCGTGCGGGCGATCAAGGGCGACATCGTCGATCTCCTGATCGAAAAGGACCTCCGCGCCCGGCCGATTCTTGAGTCGAACTACGAACTGGAGCGATCGCTGGGACGATCGCTTCCTCCTCATGTTGGCGCCGCTCCGGTTGGGCGTCCGCCAGCGACCGACGCCACCTCCGTCGCGGTCGTCATCACTTGCTTCAACCAGGCGGACACGATCCGACAAGCCGTGAACAGCGCGCTTGGCCAAACGCGTTTCGTGGCCGAGGTGATTGTCGTTGACGACGGCTCGACGGATTCCGCCACGGTCGATCTGCTCGCCGCCCTCAGCTCGCCGCGGGTCCGGGTGCTGACGACCGCGAACCACGGCCTCGCATCTGCGCGCAATCATGGCATCCAGGCGTCAACGGCGGAGCTTGTCGTCACGCTCGACGGCGACGACTGCCTCGACCCGCTGTATGTCGAGCGCGTGGCGGGACAACTGGATGAAGACCCGTCGCTCGACTTCGTGGGCTGCGCGATGCGGGCGTTCGAGGGCGCCGACTATGTCTGGAAGCCAAGCGGTGATCTCGTGGGCGGGCTTGCGAAGGGTTCATTTCACGCCTCGACGATGTTCCGGCGCGCAGTGTTCTCAGCTGTCGGCGGATTCGATCCGGCGCTCCCCGCATTTGAGACGTCCGACTTCTGGGCCACGGCAATCGAGAAGGGCCTTCGCGGCATCGTGCTCGACGAGCCGCTGCTCTGGTATCGCGTTCGCCCGCGCTCGAAGTACCACGCGACCATCGGCCGTGAACGATTCATCGCGGCGCGTCGCGCGCTCCTCCAGAAGCACCGCAGCACGGTCGTGTCTCACCGCGAGCAACTGCTCGCCGAGGCCGACGCGTTTCTCGCGGAAATCACCGCCTACGGCGCGCACCTGCGCGATCGCGTTCAGGGCGAGGGGCCGGAATCACGCGCGGCGGTCATGCGTTCATTCATCGGTGCGCCCGTCCTGCTTTACCACAGAGTCGGACATGTGCCGTCAGACGCGCGCAACATCTGCATGGCTCCGGCGGTGTTCCGCGAGCACATGCGGCACCTTCGTGAACATTGCCAGCCGCTCCCATTGAGCAGTTTGCTCGAGGCCGCGGACGCCGACCGGATCCCCGAGCGCGCCGTCGCCGTCACGTTCGACGATGGGTACTTCGACGTGCTGACGACGATCGTTCCCATCCTGGATGAATTCGGTATTCCGGCAACCTTCTTCGCGAACTCGGCGGATTTCGACGCCGGCGCGGAGTTCTGGGGAGACACGCTCGAACGGGTGTTCCTCGAATGCGATGACGTGCCGACCGTCTGCACGGTTCGCGTCGGAACGTGCGAGCTGTCGCTTCCGACCGGATCGAGCGGCGAACGGCTCGAGGCATGGAAGGAGATCAACGCGCGGATGTATCCGCTCGATGCGGAGGCGCGCGCCGACGTCATCGACCGAATCAAGCGCTGGAGTGGACGTGATCTTCTACCGCGCGCCAGCCATCGGCGAATGACGTCATACGAGCTTGCGTCGCTGGCGCTCAACACGCAGCACGAGATCGGGGCTCACACGCTCAGCCACCTCGATCTGACAAAGCACGGTGCCGACGTCCGGCGCCACGAGATGGTGTGGAACAAACGCAACCTCGAGCGCGCAACCGGGCGCGCGGTCAACATCCTCGCATACCCCTACGGGCTCTACGACGATGAGACCGTGACGATCACCCGCGAGTGCGGCTTCACCGCGGCGGTGACCGTGGACGCCGGAACCGTGCGCGCTGGCGTCGACCGTTTCAGAATTCCGCGAGCGGAGCCACCCGCGCTCGATCCGCGCGCATTCGCGGCGTTCGTCGATCGGCTGTTTTCGCTCTGAGCGCATGCGCTCATTCCAGGATGGAGACCCCTACCATCGCGCTTCGATCGTCCGGCGGCCGGCACCGCCGCAGGTCCAATCGGCGCTTTCCGATTTCGATGCTGCGCCGGGTGGCGGTTCTGCACCGATCGGACCACCCGGAAGGGGTTGAAGTATCTACTTTGAATTGGGACCCCGCCGCCCAGATGAATCCGGCGAGCTCACGGGCGACCGCAGTGACTGGCTTGTTGGTCGATTTCCCGTGAAGCGCGAGTTTCCAGAATCTCTTGTGGAGCCGAAGCTGGGCTCGATCCGCCAAGCCGATGACCCAGCCGGGCTGTCCTTCGCGCCGCTCGCGGAGCTGTTTACTCACGCCGGGGCGATGCCGGTAGTGCCACGAGGCTTCAATCAGCACGTGGCGGGTATGCTTATTTCCCCCCTTCGTGATCGGTCCTCTTCGATGCTTGTGGCCGAGTTGCACGACTTCGGTCGCTTCGAGTCGCGCAGCATCTTGCCGAGCCGGTGTCGCGAGCGGAGCAGATCCTCACGGGCATCCTCGCGACAGCGGCTGAGATCGCGCACCGTGGACGCCCAAAAAGCGCGAAAGGCAGGCGAGAGAAGGGCTTCGTCGGATTTGATGACACAGTAGTACTAAAATACTAAACTAACCCGCGAAATGATGGTCGCTCCGCCACCTTTCGGGTGTCTGCAACGACCCCGATTCTGCGACCGAGGTCGGTCGTTCCATATGGTCCAACCCTGAGAGGCGCGCATGCACGAAGTTAGGAGACTTGCGGCCGAGGAGTTCGAAGGCTCCGACAGCCTGGTTGAGCTCGTCGTACTGCCGGAGAGGAAACGCGAGGGGGCTTGGGGCGCGTGCGAGCTTGTGGCCCAGGTCGCAGTTAGTGAAGCCACGCAGGCCGCGCTCGCGGGTGAGAGCGCAGTTGCTCTGTGCGCAAATCTCCCGGTAGCGGGAAAGAAAGCGACGCCCTTTCTCATGGGCACCCATGCCATGACGTGCCAGTCGCGCCGCATTCCACGTGGAAATGCCATGCGCGCAAAATCACGGTTGTCACCATATTTGCCGATAATCAATAGCGTCAGCGTTGGCCATCGTTACTTAGGGGGAGCATGGTCTGCCGACCGTTTGTGTTCCGCCATCACGCCGGCCAGGAACTCTGCAACCGTTGCCGCGATCATCTCACTGCCAGCACGCGAAGTGTGAACGTGGTCGACGAACAGCTCGGGCCGCCCGCTGAACATTTGGGCGAGGTCTAGCACTCTGACGTTTTCGGCTTCCGCTGCGTGCAACAGGGATTTGTCACAATCGCCAAAAGCACGGACAAGAGCTGCGCGTGACATTTGCACGTAGTAGTACGGAATTTTGCGGCGAGTCTGGTCGTCATTTGATACAGAAATCACTCGGGCCTGCGTCAGAAAAATCGGCATTGCGCCAATGTCGCGAGCGGCGCTGGCGATGAGGCGCAAGTTCAGTTCGTATTGCTTCGGGCCCCATGGTTCATAGGAATCAGAGAAGGAGCTCTCCCCGGGCCTTTCCTTTCCGTTTGTCCGCACGAGTAGTCCTTCGGGTCCGATCACACCAAGTCTCCACCACCAGTACCGGCGGCGGAGGTGGACGTAGAGCTGGGAATGGGACAGCAGGCGATCGATAGGTCCCGTGTAGTAGAGGAACGGATTCCAAACGAGACGTCGGTTTGCGAACTCCACGGCGGGTGGAGGCGGATAGCCGCGCAAGAGCGTGCGCGACGGGGTCAGCCACGAAAAGTACTTGATGTCGTTCCATTCCTCGTAGATCACCAGATAGTCGGGCTGAAACATCCAGATTTCTCCGTACAGCCGTCCCAACAAATCCCACGTCGCATGTCCCGGTGTCCCTGCATTGATGACCTCGACGCTCGTCAGGCCATGTACCGCGCGTAGATTTTCCTCGACCAGATGCGGCCAGTCCTGGCCTTCGCTGGCGTGGATGTCGAACACGGCCGAGCCACCGAGGATCACCACACGAATCGTGCCCTCGCGTTTCGGTACAGCGAACGACCGTCCGCGATAGCCCAACTCATTGAGCTCCGCCCAGGCGTCACTATTGTCGTCGCGGGCCCTTTGCGCCATCTGCGGGAACGCGTGACGAGCCAGCAACGTCGTCTCGTACTGCAGCTCGTTCGCGCGCTCCGTGTCGGGGGTTACGACCGGTTGGGTGATCCGCAGATAACTTTCAGCGGCCGCGCTGGCCGCCAGAGCGGCCACCCCGGCGCTGCAGAACGCAGTCAGTATTTTGTTTCGCCATTCCCTACGCATCCGCGGCTTCTTTTCTCTACCAACTACTCATTTATTATCCAAGTGTTCTTTCGGGATAAACGTGACGCGTTATTTGCCATTGCCAAGACCGGCTCGCCCGCGTGATGAATGCCGATAGATCCTTTCTCTGTGGCTCCTTTGGACTTTTGCGCAGATTCTCTCGGCAAGCAGCGTCGCAGGCGCCATTGCGACTAAGCGTGCCGGGTAGCAGACTGCATCACTGCTCGCCTATGGCAAATGAAACAATTGCCCGTCCGGCGCCAATGGCGACCTCCTGCCTTGCGCCACTCACGTAAGTGATCGGCGCGGCGTTGATCCTCCCGCCGATTTCCGCTTGCCAGAGTTGTTCGCCCGTTTCCGCGTCAAGCGCCCAAAAAACAGTACTATCACCCACGAAAATCTGGCCTCCCGCTGTCGACAAGACCCCTACGACATTAACGCGCCTGGTGGAAGTCGCCGTGCAGGTGGCCGAGCGATCCAGTCGCTGCTCTGCGCTTGGCGGGCCATCCAGGGGCCAGCGCCCGCTAGTCGCCTCTGAACTCTCGCGCGCCACGATCACATAGCCGGCGTGGATGGAGCGAAAGTAGTCCCACAGCGTCGTCGGCGGCCTCCGCATAGGCCGAGGCGGAGCGGCGGGTGTATGAACTCCGCCCGTCAGACCGAACCACCCGCGGGCGGAGCCCGGTTTGGTTGCGGGCGAAGGTCCGCGTTAGCGGCATAAGGGCCAGAAAACTACATGACGGTCACCGCGCATATTTTCTTCACTGAGGCGGGCGGCGCAACGTGTAGGTCACGATCTCGCCGTAGCTTTGCAACGTCCCCTGCGCGGCGAGCCAGGCGGCGGCGCGGCGGTGCTCGGCCGTCGTCCAGTAGCGCTCCCGGTAAGCACATCGCACCTCGACTTTCCCATCGGTCTCTGCGCGCAATTCATCGAGCGTTTGCGGGAGGAGCAGCGGGCCCTCGACATAGTAGGCGAGAAGGTCGGCGCCAGCACCGATCGAGCAGAGAACCGTCCCCGGTTGTGCATTTTGCATCAGAGCACGAGCGACCGTTCGAAAGGCCTCTTCGGGGACATCTCGCACGGCGGTCCGGGCGAGCGCACTGGTGGTGATCACGAATGCGATGACCAGCGTGACCCTGATCGCGATGATCGCCTGGGCGCGGCCGGCCAGCTGCCAAAGCCAGGCGCACCCGGCGGCGACAGCCAGGGCGTAGAACCCCAGATAGAAGAAGAAGAAACGCGTATAGAGGTCGCGTGGGTGGAGGCTCCATGCGACGAGGAACGGAATCACGAGGAGGAAGAGCACGAGCCAGCGAACATGGCGGAGGTGAGGTCGTCGCTCAATGCCGAGGGTGAAGAGGCCAACCGCAAAGAGGAGTGTCGCTCCGATGGCGAGGACGGGGGTTCGCCCCCCCAAGTCGCGAAGAAGCTCGATCGGAAATTGTGGGTTGAATTGCCCGCGCCCTCGCTCCCCGAGATTGATAAGGAGCTTCGGCAGCACCGCCGCGTGAAGAAATGTCGCCAGCGCCGCGAGGGCCGCGAAAGCCATGATCAGCGTCCGGAAGGTACCGGCGGTGACGGCCGGCGGATTGCGTGCCGCCAGGATCACAACGTAGAGCCCGAGAACACCGATCGCGAAAGCAGAGTACATATGGAACCAGATCGCCGCTGCACCCGAGGCGGCGAACAGAATGCTGTCCTTCGTATGGGGCCGTTCGAGCAGCCGGAGGAAGAGAGCGGTCGCGACGACGGTGAAGAGGGCCGCTCCGGTATAGCCCCGCGCCGACACGCTGTATTGGACATGCATCGGCGAGACCGCCAAGATCAACGCCGCGATCAGACCGACCGCTGACGAGGCCTGCGCCCGTGCAAACCACCAGGTAGCGGCAATGCCGCCAAGTCCTAAGACGAGGGCGGGCGCACGGAGCGCCCATTCATGCCGCCCGAAGAGCGTGTGAGCGATCCAGGCGACCACCGAATAGCCAACGTGGTTGGCGAAGGCGTGGTACCTCGAGACGGTCGTCCAGAGCGAGGGGACCTCCACAAACCATCTCGCGGTAAAGATCTCGTCGAAGCCGAGGCCGCGCGTGATCCGAGGAAGGCGGAGCCCGATCGCCAGAAGGAGCACCGCGACCAACATCCCGATCTCGCCTCGTCCAACGGGCGCCGTTACCTTGGGGGAAGGCGGCTCGGCATCCTTCGTGGGGAGCCGTCGATACAAACCCGGGATGACGATCGCAGCCAACAGGACGAAGGCACCGATGAACCCTAGCGCAGGGGCCAAGCCCACGAGGAGCGCCTCGAGCGTCTCTACGAGCTCCACTGGAACGACGCCCCCCGGTGAGTATCCCCGAGCAATGGGGAGGACGACCTCGCGCAGGATCAGGGGACGCGCGACGGCGACGACGGCAGCCGTGGCGCCGAAGAGCACGCCCAACACCACCCCGACGATGCTCGCAACGCGCAAGATCCACTCCCATTCTGCGCCTCGCGGCACCGCCGCCTGGTCGCGAGGCATGCCGCCTACACCCCTGCGAGCTCGACGCCGAGGGCGAGTGCGAGCGAAGGTGCTTGCACAGCAGAGCGAGCCGATCAGCGGGAGTTGTTCGAGGAGACGACCGCGGCCGGCGGCGAGCAGACGGTTTCGGTAAATTGCTCCGCTGCGACGCTCGGTAGCCATGGAGTTGAACCGACAACTTCCCCAGCGGAACTTTCATCCGCTGGACACCAGCGCCTTTCGTGGCGCACTGCAGAGATTCCCCCTCGAGGGCTCCGAGGGCGGTGTGTGTCTTGCCGACATTCACTGCGGCGATGCGGAGTACCACAGTCCCCAGGCCAGAAGCGACTTGAGTGTTTTCGCTGAGGAGCGATCCTGTGTCATCGCGCAGCGCACGCCGGCCGGATGCCCCTCGTACCTGGGCTTCGGGAAAAGATCGAGGATCGACGGACTATTCCGGGCAACCAGCCATCCTCCAACTCGTCTCGCCACATCTCGTGGTGATACGCAGCCGGGGTTTGTTCGCGCCACGAGGCAGCTGATCGCCACGATGGCCGCGAGAGGGGGGGGTCTCGAGGAAGTCGAACATCACCCAAACGTTCCATCCGCGGTTGCGTGAGAAGAAACCTCAAGATACGACGAAGCGACTTTCGCACCGGCATCGTCCATGACGATCTTTCCACCCTCCAGTAGCACGGCGCGGGAGCAGAACGTAGAAACAGCCAATGGGTCGTGACTTACCAGAATCACAGTGTATCCCTCCGCACTGAGACGGCGATACCGGTCCTCACAGCGCGCTTTGAAGCCGGCATCTCCCACCGAAAAGATTTCGTCGAGGACGAGCACCTCCCGCACGGCCTTAAAGGCCACCGAGTAGGCCAGCCGAGATGCCATGCCGCTCGAGAAGTGCTTCACTTGGAGATTGGCGAACCTCTCCAATCCGGCGAATGACAGGATTTCCTCAACGGAACCTCTGGCTTCGCCGAGGCTCATGCCCATTACCGTAGCGAGGACTAGCACGTTGTCTACGGCGTCGAGCTCGGGGTTCCAGCCGATGCCGAGCTCGAGGATCGGCGTCACCGGCGCGCGAACCACGACCGCGCCGGAGTCCGCCTCGTAGATGCCGCAGAGGATCTTCAGGAGCGTGCTCTTGCCCGATCCGTTACGGCCCATGATTCCCACCGTTTCGCCGCGGCGGACCTCGAGGCTCACGTCTCTCAGTACCTTGAGCGTCTCGGACGGGGGCGGTTGAAAGAAGCCGAGGACGTGCTCGCGTACGGTTTCCCGCCGGACGGCGGGAATCTGGAAGCTCTTCGAAACTTGTCGGGCCTCGATCAGCGGCGGTTCGGCCATAGCTTAGAGATGCTCCGCTGCACGAGGAATGTAGCGTCTGAAGACGAGGATGCCGACGACCAGGATCGACAGCGTCACCATGAGAAGAGACAGGTTCGCCCCGAGAGTCGGGGCCCCACCTTCGATCAGCACCCGCCTGGAGAACATGATCACCGACGTGGGAGGCCAGATGAAAGCGTAGAGGCGCAGTTTCGCCGGCAGGATGTCGAGCGGATAGACGATTGGAGCTATGAAGAAACCAACCTGACTGATGGCATCCCACAGGTGATTGAGGTCGCGATAGCGAAGGTACAGAACGCTCGTCGCCAACGAGAAGCCGACGATCATGATCCACATCTGGATCTCGTATGCGATGAACAGCAGCAGTCCGATAGGGCTCGGGAACCGCCCCGCCCATGCAAGGTAAAGGAGAAAGACCGTCGTGAAGACGAGCAGCGTGATGACCGAGTTGGAGGTCGAAGTCGCCACGACGATCCAGCGGGGGAAGCGGGTCTTCGTCAGGAGATAACCCTTCGCGAACAGGGAGAGGAGACCCACCTTGGTCCCCTCGGAGAAGAATTCCCACACGAACAATCCGAGAATGAGGTTCAACTTGTAGTGGGGATCGGTCGAGGCGAAGATGAACGAGAACACGCCCAGCAGAACCAGGAACATGCTGAGCGGCTTGAGAAGGGCCCACACGAATCCGCCCAGGGTTCCATGATACCGGACCTTGAAGTCGGTCCGGACCAGGGTCCAGATCATCCCGGCGGCGTGCCGACTAATCATCGGACAAGGACGGGTGTCAATGGGCGACGGCCATCGCTTCAGCGGGACCGACGGTCCGAGGCAGCCCTGCTGCCGGCCTCCCTGAGGTCCACGAACCAGTTGTAGAGAATGGCTACGACGTAGCCCCCAACGTATCCGACTACGAACCCGTAAGCGAGGCCGACGAAGCTCCCGCCGAAAGTCACGCGATATCCGATGAAATATTGTCCGAGCAGCGCAAGATGCGGCCCTACGGCCGCGCCCCCCTTGAGCACGAGCCAGTTCGTGGCGATGAAGATGCCTCCACCGAAGAGAATCGCGCTGACGAGACCGAGGACGCTCGCGTTCAGCCGCAACAAGCGACTGACCAGGATCTCCTCGAGGGCTTTTTCCTGTTCGCTCATTCGCTCCTAGAAATGCTCTAAAAACTTCCGCAGGATCTGAAGCTCCGCGCGGCGATGGACTGCTGCCATGTAGAGGAACACGGCTCCGTTGCGCAAGAACGCAAAGAGCCAGCCGGCGAGGAAGCCGACGACAAAGCCGTAGCCCAAGCCGAGAATGCTTCCGGGAAGGCTCACGGTATAGCCCGGAAAGTACTGGCCGAGGAGCTGGAGGTTCTGCCCCATGAAGGGGCCACCCTTGATGACCAGCCACAGCGTTGTAACGAAGATCGCAAGACCACTGACCGTTCCGATCGACGCGCCCAACGCCGTGCGATCGAGCTTCGGCAGCACCCGCACCAGCGCGTGCTCGATTGCTTCGGCGACGTCCTCGGTGGTTGCCGCCGCGATCTCCGGGATCTCCATTTCTTCCTGGTACTCGGCGTCGGCATTGACGGCCCAGAGATCCGCTCGACGACCGTTCACTAGGTTGTCGACCGCGAGCCTCGCTGTGATCATCGCGTGGTCCTGGTTGTTGTAACGGTGGAGCCCACCGCGGCCCATCGTCTGCAAATTTTCGAGGGTCTCGACGAATGCGCGGGCCGTGTTCAGATGCTCCTCGTAGCCGGAATCGTAGATGGGATAGGCGTTCGGAACGCGGAAGACGCATCCGTCTTCCACGTCGGCGCTTCTCGCCAGGCCGATCCTCTCGAGCTCTCGCTTGGCGAGTCCGATCAGCTTCTCGTCCGGCAGGTTCCAGAAATCGTCCCCTGCGTTGCAGAAATATTCAAGGCCTAGGCTCGTCTTCCTGCTGTCCGGAACCATGTCGGGGCTCCAGTTCTTGAAGTTCTGGACGCGGCCCACCCTGACCTCGGGATCCTGAACGTAGATCCAGTTGTCAGGGAAGAGATCCGGTTTGTTCACGACTACGCAGACGGTGAGAAAATCGCGATAGGTGAGGCTCCGCGCAGCTTGCAGCACCGCAGCAGGGGCCGGTGGATCGAGTTTCTGAATGAGCTCGCTGAGCGGCATGCTGGATAGGAAGTGACGGCCGCGCACGGTTTCCTCCCGGCCGTCGCAGGAGATCACCACGCCCTCGATTCGATTTCCTCCGCGGCAGACGCGCACCACGTCGCTGTCCAGACGCAAGATTCCCTCGCGCTCCTCGACGACGCGCTTCACGGCCTCCCACATCATGCCGGGTCCCAGGCGTGGATAGTCGAACTCCTCGATGAGCGTCTTGATCGTACGCCGGGGCTTCACGATCATGTTGAGAAGGGCAATCCGCAGCGACAACCCCTTGATCCGCTGCGCAGCCCATTCGGCCTTGAGCTCGGAGCAAGGGATGCCCCAGACCTTCTCGGTGTAGGCCTTGAAAAAGGTGAGGAAGAGCCGGCGCCCGAAGCGGTTGGTCACCCACTGCTCGAACGTGTCCTCGCGCGAATAGGGAAAGAAGTGCCACCACAGGTAGCTCAGCACGATGCGAATCGCCTCGACGGGACCCATTCCCATGAGCGCGTTGAGGGGACGGAGCGGGTAGGCGAAAAACTTCCCGCGGTAGTAGATCCGGGAAAGGCGAGGCCGACGGCGGAAGTCTTGACCGAGTATCTCATGCCACATCGCCTCTACCGAAGCGTTCTTTGTGAAGAAGCGGTGACCTCCCGTGTCGAAGTGATAGCCCTTGTATCGTTCTGTCTTCGCCAAGCCTCCCACCGAATGCTGCTTTTCCAGGACGATCGGCCGGCAATTCCGCTTCGCGAGCTCGTAGGCTGCCGTGAGCCCTGCGGGCCCCGCGCCGATGATCACGACCGCTTCCTCGTGGGAGCGATCCCCGACACTCATGGAGAGGCTCCGGCGGATATTTTCCTTCCCCCCCCCGATCCAGTGCCGAAGACGTGCTTCGAGTGGAAACCGATCCAGGCGAACGCGTAGCTCATTCCGCTGTATAGAAGATAGAGCAGGTGCAATGGGACAGAAGCAACGGCAAACGTGATCCCCTGACGCCGTCTCAGAAACGAAAACCATTCTCGGTTCAAGACGAGCACGACGAGAACCGATGCCCCCGCGCCAAACAAGAGTTTCGGCTGCATTAGCGACCAAAAGACGCAGGCGAACGCGAGGCAAGTCATCAACACGCTGATGCGCTGGACGCGCCGGAGATTGAGGTCGTTGGGTAGACGGCCGCTCTCGAGAATCAACTTCGACCAGGGGATCGCTCGGCGCATCACGTCGGTGTGAATCATCGAGCGCAGGGTCCACTTCTTCAGGTGCGTGGCTTGGAGGCTTTTGTCGAGAAGAATGCGATGCCCCGCCCGCCGAAGCCGGTAACCGAGCTCGATGTCCTCGACCGACGGATGGCGGTAGCGGGTTCCATCGAAACCGCCGATTTCGAGAAATACCGAGCGCCGGATGGCACCGCATGCCGCCCAGAAAGTCGAGGCTTCCAGCTCACCGTTTTGGTGCGTGTAGTGGTGAAGAAGATTTCGATAGCGGGAAACGATCCCCTGGGCGCGAGGGTGGTCGTCGTAGGACCCGAAGACGGCGTCGAGATCGGGGTTCGCGTCTAGCGTCTCGATCACTCGGCGGACGCCCCCCGGGGCGAGAACCACGTCGGCGTCGACGAAGAAGAGGATCTCCCCGAGGGCCTGGGCGGCGCCATGATTGCGAGCGGTGGCGGGGCCGGAGTTGCGTTCGAGCCGGAGCACGCGTGCCCCAGCGCGCTCGGCGAGATCCGGGGTGGCGTCCGTAGACCCATCGTCGACCACCAAGATCTCGCAGCCCTCCACAAAGCTAGCTCTGAGCGCTGCCAGGCACTCGAGGAGATCTGGCCCACCGTTGTGAACGGGAACTATGATCGAGAGGCGAATAGTGGGCACCGACATCTGCGGTCGTTCCAGTCGCAAGAGCGTAGAGGATCAGTGCCTCGCGGAGCAAGGCAAAGGTCTCGATTCCGCCTACCGTTCGATCGGGCGCGCGCGAAAGCTCGTGCCCTCGTGGAGAATCGGGAACGGCAGCTCCAGCGTCTCGGGAACCTCGATCGGCATCAGAACGCGATAAACGTCGACTGCCCTCGTCCGCTGCGAATCGATCGGAAACGACGCGACTCGCTCGAACTCCGGCCCGTGCAGAGCTTCCCGCAGGTACCCGCTGGCGGCCACAGGATCCGGCCCCTTCCTCCGCTCGATTGCGATCCAGCCGCAGCCGCACTCCTTCTGCAGGACCGAAATGACGTCTTTCGCGCTCGAGACCCGTTCCGTGAGGCGCCAATCGGAGAAGATCGCGCTCGAATAGAGCAGCTTGCCCGCTCGAACGACCGTCCAACGAAACGTCGGATCGGCGGCCCGGACATAGAAGATGAACAGACCGTCGTATTCACCCTCGTAGAGAACTCGACCCCCGGTTGCCTGCTTCTGGAGAAACGAAACGACTGGCTGGAAACCCTCGGCGAAGGGGATCCAGCGCGCCTGCGCCCCGTAGGCGCCGAGCGCGATCAGAGCCGCCAGGATGACGCAGAGGCATCGGGTGGCCTCTCCCCCGGCGAGAGTCATCGCCAAGCGCGACACCGACCAGAGCCCGATCGTGGCCAGGATCACAAGCGGCGGGACGAGGAGCAGGCCGTAGCGCGCCTCTCTGACTGACATGGTGGAAAGCACTCCGTAGACGACCACGATCCAGATCGACGGGAGAGCGACCTCGCGCCGCAAGGTGCGATCCGCGATGCCCGCGATGGCGCCGACAGGCGCCAGGAGGAGTATCGTCCGGTCGAGCAATTGCCGCTCGGCGGACGCGTAGTAAACCCAGCTCTCGGGGTCGAGTATGCGCCGCATCGTCGGAGCCGAAAGGGCGATGGGCAGCGGCGCCCAGCGAGAGAGTAGCAGCGCGAACGGCAGGAGGAACAGAAGGGCGACCACGATGCCGATCGTCCTCACGGACTGATTCGAAAAGATGCTCCAACGGTCGTAGGCGATGAGCCACGGCAGCACGACCAGTGAGCTGACGGCTGAGGGAAAATACGTGAGCACGGCGAGGATCATGAAGGCCACGCCGAGATAGACCTGTTGCCGCAACCCCGACTCCAACCACCGTCGCGTGTGGAAGAGGGCCGCGACGCTGAGGGCGGCCGACGGAACATTCAGCATGACGACATTGGACCATATGATCGTCCCGGGCTGCAGAAGGACGAGTGCTCCTCCCCACCCGGCTTCCGGCCGAACCCATCGGCGAAGCCACGAGGCGATGTAGAGAGCGCCGAGAAGTGTGAAAGCCTGGACTATTCCCTTCGCCACGAACGGCGAGGGGCCGATCAAACGGTAGCCGATTCCCTCGAGCAAATAGAAGAATGGGGGGTAGGAAGTCGGGCTCGTGGCCGGATAGCGCGCGTAGTACTGCAACGCAAAGTCCTTCGGACTTGATGGAGCGCGGGCAAGAAAATCCCACCAGAAGAAGCCGTTGATGGCATGCCGCGCCGCATCCCCGATGTACCAAAGGCCGTCGTTTCCCGTGTGGAGAAGTACGACATATGCCCAGACCGCAGCGATTCCGACGAATTGCGCCGTCCGGGAAATTCCTAGCCGGCTCCAGAGGGCGCGGTGCTCGAGACCGCTATGCGATGGTGTCACTGGCGAAATAGTAGCGCTGGCTTTCTCCACTTCAAAGCTCATCGAGTAGGACCCTCGCCAGGCGAATCACGATGCCGCGGTCGACCAGCCAGGCCAAAGAGCGACGTTCCGACATGCAGATTGAGCTCAACGGAGCTGAGTGACGAGATCGCGCTACGCCCGGGGCCTCCAAGCTTGGATCTGTACCCCGGAGGGGGTGATTGACCGTGACCCCTGAAGCACTTCTTGCAGAGACGAAAGCGATGGGATCGCGAGGCACCCGGGCCGGAGCCACCTCACGGCGCCACGGCTGAGGATCGCGCAGCTCATCCCGCAGGCGAGCGCCCCGGGCGCGTCCACGTCGGCGCGGTCTCCGACGTAGACGATCTCCTTCGCGGGAAGAGCCCATAGCTCGCAGAAGCGCAGGAACCCCTTTGGATCGGGCTTGAACGCATTGACCTCGGGATCGGTCGCGCAAAGCGCGAGGGAGATCTGGGAGTCTACTCCGAGAGCGGCGAGCTTCTCGGCGGCTGGATAGTCTGAAAGGATGCCGGCTCTCATCCCTCTTGTCTCGAGGAACGACAGGAAGCTCGCGACGTCCCTTCGCCGGCATCGCTCGAGATGCCTGAGCGGACGGCGGAATATCCACTCGTCGATCACTGCCCTAACCTCCTCGACTCCGACCCGGAGCTCGGCCGCGGTCAGCGAATACTGGAGCTCCTCCAACGACCCCGAAACACGCGCCGGTGGACGGAGGGCTTCGCGAACCCGTCTGAATCGCCGCAGGATCTCGATCGTGTGCCACGCCCGGCGCAGTGACCTCTGCTCGATCGGCAGGGCGAATAGCTCGAGGGCGATGCGTGCCCTGAGCAGTCTTTGACTATACAGCGTGCCGTCGACGTCCAGGATCACTGCGCGGATGTGAGCGCCGGCGCCGGGCGAAAGACCTCGGTTCATTCGAGTTCTTAGCGGAGACAGGGTCGTGCTCGGTGTCGGAGACAGTAAAGCTTCATCTCGGGCCGCCGCGGTTGAGCTGTGCTGCTGTATAGGACAACGGTATCCGTAGGTACGATGCTCACGGCTCTCCTACGGCAAACGAGAAAATTGCCCGGCCGGCAGCGATCGTGACCTGCTGCCTTCCGCCACTCACGTAAGTGATCGGCGCGGCGAGGATCCTCCCGCCGGTTTGAACCTGCCAGAGTTCCTTGCCTGTTTCCGCGTCAAGCGCGTAAAAAACAGTGTCGTCGCCCACAAAAATCAGACCCCCTGCGGTCGACAACACTCCTCCGACGTTGAGATAGGTTTCCCGAGGGGGAAATTTATATTGCCACTTCAGCGCTCCAGTGGTCGCAGCAACAGCAGAAACGAAGGTTTGCCGAGGCTCACCGGTGATACCCTGACTCGCGCTGCCAACGAAGAATTCTCCGCGCTCGTACTCGTCGAGCTCACCCGCGGTCTTCTTGAAGTAGATGGCTCCCCTCTCCGCGGCTGGAATGTAGAACAGTCCCGTTACCGGATCATAGGAGGGAGACCACCAGTTGGTGGCTCCGCCGGCACTCGGATAGACTAAGTTTCCGCGCGGTGCCGGTGCGCTGTCGGGTTTGACGACAGGCCGACCTTCGGGGGTCAACCCATCGGCCCAAGTCTGGTTCGCAAAGGCACGTCCTAGCAAGAACTTTCCGGATCTGCGATCCAGAACGTAATAGAAGGCGTTCTTGTTTGCCAACAGCAAGAGTTCAGAGTGAAGGCCGTGGAAATCGGTATCCACGAGTACCGGTATGTGATTCGAATCCCAATCGTGCTCGTCATGCGGCGTAAACTGAAAATGCCACCGCAGCTTGCCTGTATCGGCATCCAACGCGACGACGCTGTTCGAGTAGAGATTGTCGCCGTGTCTACCATCGCCTCGGAAAACGGGCCCCGGGTTTCCAACACCCCAATAGATCAGGTTGAGCTTAGGGTCGAACGACCCCGTCATCCACGTGGGCGCGCCTCCTGTCTTCCATGAGTCGCCTTCCCAGGTCTCGTAGCCGGGCTCACCAGGTCCAGGGACCGTGTAGAACCTCCAAACTCTCGCTCCGGTTTCCGCGCCAAAGGCATCGAGAAACCCCCGTATTCCGAATTCTCCACCTGCAATGCCAACGACTATCTTATCCTTGATCGCAAGGGGGGCGGCGGTACTGCTGTACCCAAGTCTATGATCAGCCACCTCCACGTCCCAAATGACTTTCCCATTCCGCGCGTCGAGCGCGACCAAGTGAGCGTCCAAAGTGGCGAGGTAGACCCTGTCACCCAAAATTGCCACACCACGATTTACGAGACCGCAGCACACGGCTAACTTGGGCGGCAGCTCCCTTCTATAAGACCAGAGCAACTGTCCCAGCCGAGCGTCAAGTGCCAGGACGTCATTGGGGGGTTGTGTCAAATACATGATCCCATTGACAACCAGAGGCGTCGTTTCGACGACAGTCTCAACGGTCGGCAGCTGAAACACCCACTGTAACTTGAGCTCTTTCACATTGCCGCGATTTATCTGGTCGAGGCGACTATAGCGTTGACCGTCGTAGCTCCCCGAGTACGTGAGCCAGTCATCCGGTTCGTCGATTCCAGCCCGAAGCAATTGCTCGTACGTGACCGGCTTAAATGCGACGATAGGACCTCCATTGACAATTTCCCCTGAAACACCTTGTTGCAGAGTTCTGGTGAGTGAACGCACGTAGGCCAGCAGCTGCCAAGTAGGTACCTCGCCGATGTCTTGACCAACCATCGGACTTCCAGGAATCCCTCTGCGGATGCTTCGGAACAAGGCCCAGTCACTTTGACCATGCTTGAACTTCCCAGTCGTCAAATCCGGGCCCGTGCTGCCTTTGCCGTCGAGTCCGTGGCACGCGGAACACCGCGACCTGAATATCTCGCCCCCTGATGCAACGTCGCCATTCGAGGTGTGGGGGTTGGTGATCACACTGTAAGGATTCCTCGTCCGTGAGAGCGGTTCCAGGTAATGCCCGCTTCCAGGGCGTAACATTCTGAGAAGTTCGCCCCAGCTGATGTCAGGTATCTCTCCTCGAAGATGGAGAACTATAATACGTGTCCTCCAATTGATCCCCGGCACAGCGACTGCTAATGCGAGTGCGCAAAGTATGGGGAGTAACGCAGCGATTGCGATGATGGCTGTCCTGAATGCAGGTCGCCGCATTGGAAGACACTCGCTACATGGTAAACGATCGATTGGACCCTGGGTCGCTTGCAGCGCGCCCAGAGCGCACTAAGCGTTGACGATGGTCTGTCTCTTGAATTGGAACAGCTTTTTCACAAAACGTGCGGACGGTGCGAGCTTCGGTAGAGGAAACGCCGTTGCGATCGACAAGGAAGCTTACGTTTCGCAACGGTGCAGGGGATGGCATCGAGCGCTTGGCTCTACTTCACGCTACGAACGTTCGGGATCGATCTCGGAGACTGCAGACTCTCCTTTAGCCGCCTGTTACGGCTCGCACAAGGCGCGTGCGAAGGATCGTGGGCGCAGCGGCCTATCCTCCTGCGGTTGAGCGGCCGGCGCCCACCGCCACTCGGCCGTGACGAGCTGGTCGCGCGCCGGTCCGCTCCAACCGCGGGTTAGGCTGAACCTCTTCCGTATCGCCATCGCCAACAGCCGCCTCGATCAGCTCTCCGACGACGGCACCGTCCGCTTCCACTACCGCGATAACCGTAGCGGCGATCTCAAGACCGCGACCCTCTCCGCCGAGCAGTTCATCAGTCGCTTCCTCGCTCACGCACGTCCTGCCCGAGAGATTCACCAAGGTCCGTTCTCGGGACTCTTCAGCTCCCGCAATCGACACCGGCTCGAACTCGCTCGCAGGCTCACTTCTGTCAGGCGTTGTCCTCCAAAACGCCCCAGCCCGTCTCCTCCGACGCCACAGCGCTGCAATCCAGGCCCGGCGCAGTCCTTCGCGACACCGCCGCCGACCGCGCCCGCTGTCCTCGTTGCAAGTTCGGACGTCTCATCCTGATCGAGGTGATCGCGCCACCGAGGCGGATAGGAGGAAAACCGCCGTGAGGCGACGTACCGTATCCGCCTTCTTCCTCCAGGCCCCCTCGCGGCCTTCTCGCCGCCGTGCACAGCTACGGCCGTCGCGGCCCAACCTTTCTCCCCGCGCCACGCTTCGGCGGCGCAATCTCGCCTCGGAGCCTCGCCACGCGCGTGCCCCGTTCACCGTCGTCGGGCATCGCACCAACTGTCCCCGACCTGCGGAGTCGGTTTAGTCCCCACAAATTCGTTGCGCGCTCCCCAGCCCCGCACCGCAAGCCGGATCCAGTTCAACCCAGGCTTTTGTCGCGGCCACGATCGCGCTGCTCAAGGCGAACTTCCTGCCGCGCGACAAGAAGCCCTAATTCGTTAGGCTGCTTGACGTGCGAGAGCTGAGAACGTACAGGAATCCTGTACGGTAAGATCAGATGGCGAAGGAAACCACCTACACCCACGCGCGAGCAAACCTTGCCTCGCTTTGCGACGACGTCGCTAAGACTCGAGAGGCCGTGATTATCCGCCGCCGCGGTGCTCGGGACGTGGCGCTCGTGGCGGCCGATGAACTCGAAAGTCTCACGGAAACAGCGCACCTGCTGCGGTCCCCGAAGAATGCGAAAAGGCTGCTCGCGGCCCTGCAGCGCGCTCGTGGCAGAAGGCTGAAGCCGCAGACCATCGACAAGCTCCGACGAGACTTCGGCCTTGGCAAAGAAGCCTGAGCGGCTCCCCGTCTTCCATCCGGAATTTCGCCAGGATCTTCGCTTCTGGGTCGAGACGAACCGGCGGGTGGCGCTTCGGGTTCTCGATCTAGTCGACGCGGTCATGCGGGATCCTTTCCAAGGCATCGGGAAACCCGAGCCGCTGAAGTACGTCCTGGCGGGGGCGTGGTCGCGTAGGATCACCGAAGAGCATCGGCTGGTGTACGCGGTCAGCGGTGAGCGCATCGACTTCCTGCAGGCAAGGTATCACTACTGATTCGGTATCGCACTGAGAGGCTGAAAGGGAAGCCGCCTAACGACCTGCGGTTGAGCGGCCGGCGCCCACCGCCACTCGGCTGTGACGAGCTGGTCGCGCGCCGGTCCGCTCCAACCGCGGGTTGAACTGAATCCGCCTTGCGGCGGATAGCATTGGGATCTGGTCGACGTCGTAGCGTTTCATTCGTAACCGTTCACGGC
The DNA here is from genome assembly GCA_963712515.1 of uncultured delta proteobacterium. Taxonomy (GTDB): domain Bacteria; phylum Desulfobacterota; class Binatia; order JACPRU01; family JACPRU01; genus CAVQIG01. The sequence goes on along the minus strand of CAVQIG010000027.1, from coordinate 17,091 downwards.
CAGTGACGGCGATGAATCCTGTTCAGGCAGCCGGCAATAAGGAGGGCAGAGGGCGCTGCGCGAGATGGGCCACAATGGTCTGGCGGAGGAATTCGAGCACGTTACGTCCTTGTTGGCGGCAGGTGGCCGTCACGGTCAAGACACGCTCGACGAAGCGGGCGCCGGTCTCGCTGTCGGTGCCAAAACTCGACTTTCTCCAGAGGACTGCGGGACGAATCGCTCTCTCGGCCGCGTTGTTCGTCGGCTCGACGCCATCGACAGCGACGAAGGTCCACAGCGCCGGAGCGAGCTTGAGGATCTGCTGACACGTCGCCGAGGTCTTGGGATGAGCGCAGGCGGCTCCGAGTTCGAGCGTCTCGAGGATCATGGAGCGCACGGGCTTCATCTGGCGCCGCAACGCTGGTCGATCGATTTGGCCGGTACGGAACAGCTTCCAGAGCGCGAACATCTCGGCCGCCCAGTAGAGCAGCGTATCGCCGATGTCAGTGCACTGCCCGCCGCGCTCTGCAATCCGGCGAAAATCGCGGACCAGATGCGCCCAACACGCCTGACGGCGCGACACCGTGAGCCAACCGTAGGCCGAGTAGCGGTCCGAGACCAAGATGCCGCGGAACTCATCGCCAAGAAGCTCCCGTGCGACGGCCGCCGCCCGGCTGGCCCGAACCGCAAAGACCGTGACCGTTGCCGTGACCACCGTCCACAGCCACGCACGGCGGGCGCCGAGGCGCCACCCGGTTTCGTCGGCGTGCACGACCGCCTGCTCCCGGACATGGCGCGCGGCCTGCTGCACCGCAGGCTCGATTGCGGCACTGACCCGCGCCTCGGTATTGCACACCGTCCCGTCGGCCATCTCGAGGCCGAAGAGGTCTCGCATGGCTTCTGCGGTCGCTCGCTTGCTCAGGTGGTACTTGCCCGAAAGCACCGCCACCGCCGCCATTGCTCGTGGGCCGAGCATCCCCTCAGGTACTTCGAGGGGAAGATCGCCACAGAAGTGCGACCCGCAGTCGATGCACTGGCCCCACTCGAGCCGGTACTCGGTCACCCGCGCCGAGACCTCGGGGAGCTCCCAAACCTGGTGGCGCTGCGGAGCGCAGGAATCATCTACGTATACCGACCCGCCGCAGTCCTGACAGCGCTCTGGCGGGGGGCATTCGATCAGCTCGTCGACTTCCGTCTCGGCAAGCAGTTCGCGCCGATGTCCCTCGTGGCCGGGCTGCCCGCCCCGTTTGCGCTCGCTGCGTCGGCGCTCCGCTCGCGTCATCGGCCTGTGACGATCCGCCGACGGCGGGAGCGAGGAATTGCGCGAGTTGGCGCCGAGCTTCTCCTTGAGATCGGCGACCTCCTGCTCGAGCTTCTCAATGCGCTCCAGGAGCGCGACCACCAGGCGCTTCACCGACTCCGGGGTGGCCTCCCAATCCTGGCGCGAAATTCCCAGACCTTCCACGACCGCTGTCATCGGTCACTGTTCCACAAGCACGCGGCGGAACTCGGCCGCCAACGGATAGACGAACACGGTCTTGGGAGAAAGTCCGTGGCGGCGGTGGTGACGATCTTGGCGGCCCCGTCCGCGGCTGGGGCCAAGCTCTTGCCAGCCGGCCGCGCGATAACACGTGCCCGAGAAGCGCTCGGGCTCGACCAGGGTCTCGAGCAACACCGGCTCGATCTGGTAGCGATCCCGCCACACCCCCGCGAGCTCCCGCGCCGCGCACGCCAGGATGCGGCTCGCCAGGTTGCGCACCCTGACCCAGGGCAGGATCAGAAAGCGGCTGTTCTGCACCACCCGCTGAAGATTTCTCGCCCGTACGCAATCGCTCCACCCGATCCAGCGGTCGCGCACCGAAAGCCGCCACGCCGCGCTCGAGAACTGCAGGCACGCCACCACCTCGGGGCGCGGCGTGCTCGCCCAGACAAAGAAGCGCACGTGCGCTCCGTACGGGACGCGGAAACCTCGGTAGTGATACCTCCCCATCCATTCCCGCCACAGCCGTCGATCCTGCTCGCCTTGCACCACGGCAAGTCGAAGCTCTCCGAGATCTCTCGCCTCGCCGGTGATCGGCTGGCGTGCTTCGCCTTCGGTCGTGATCGGGATCGACGTCCTCGATCCGTGCGGTCGTCGCGGCCGAACCGCCGGCAACTCAACGAGTCCTGCTCGCTCCAGCCGTTCGAGGTACTCGCGGCATTCGCGCCCCTTGAGCCGCCCGCTCAGCCGCTGCCATCCCAGAAGCTCGCAAACTGTGAACGCCAGCTCGCTGCGGCTCAACGACCGGAAACGCCCCGTCACCTCGCGGATCAGCCGAAGCTCCGACTCCTCAACGCGCCTCCCGCAAAACCGCCCGGCTCCTTCCATCCGCCATCGTCATAGCGCAGCGCGGGAAAGATGTCCAGCCCAAATCACAATGCGTATGTGGGTGAACGGTTACTTTCATTCTGGGCCGAGCGGTAATTGAGGATCTCCTCGCGGGAGACACGCACTGATGGGTGCGTCAACCCCTCCCGCGAAAGGAGATCCCGATGACCCCGCTTCGTCAGCGGATGATCGACGATATGCAGCTCCGAGGGCTCTCGGCAAGGACCCAGGAGACCTACGTTACAGCCGTACGCCAGCTCGCGCAGCATTACCGTCGAAGTCCCGATCGCATCACCGAGGAAGAGCTGCGTCAGTACTTTCTCTACCTCGCGAACGAGAAGAAGGTGGCTCGGGCCACGGCGACGATCACGCTCTGCGCGGTCCGTTTCCTCTACGAGCAGAGTCTGCACCGCCCCTGGACGACACTTCGCTTCGTACGGCCGCAGCGTGAGAAGAAACTGCCCGTGGTTCTCAGCCGCGACGAGGTGCGCACGATTCTCGCCGACGTGCGCATCCCCGTTTACCGCGCCTGCCTGACGACGATCTACGGCTGCGGCCTTCGTCTACTCGAAGGAACGCGGCTCGAGGTGCCCGATGTCGACAGCGCCCGCATGGTGCTCTTCATCCATGGCAAGGGAAAGCAGGACCGCTACGTGCCGCTGTCGCACTCGATCCTTCAGGTGTTGCGCCACCACTGGCGCACCCACCGCTCGCCGCGATGGCTCTTCCCCGCCGTCACGCATCACGGGACCACTTGGAGTGTTGCCCACGATGCCGGCCCCATCACCCGTTCGAGTCTTCAGTCGGCCTTCCGCCACGCCCTGGAACGTACCGGCATCGCCAAACGCGCCCACGTGCACACGCTGCGCCATGCCTATGCGACCCACCTTCTCGAGATGGGCGTGAATCTACGCGTCATCCAGGAAAACCTCGGTCACCGAAGTCTGCGCACCACCCAGATCTATAACCCATCTCACCCGTGAGCTGCGCGCCGCCCTGACCGATCCCTTGGAGGAGCTCACGAAGGATCTCTGAGTCGCTTCTTCTCGCGCTCGGAAACCTTCGCTTGCTCGAGGTGGCGGACATCTTCCGCCGCCACGGCGCAGCCTATCGGCAGAAGTTCGCCAAGCGACTCCTGCCGCGACATCTGCGCGCCATGGCGGCCATCGAGAGCTGTCGCACGGCCGCGCTCGGCGGACAGGTCTTTGTCTGCGACCACTGCGATCAGAAGCTGTATGCCTACCACTCCTGCAAGAACCGCCACTGCCCCAAGTGCCACGGCGAACAGACCCGTCGCTGGCTCGATACCCAGCGCGGGCGGCTCCTCCTCGACTGCCCTTTCTATCACCTCACGTTCACCCTGCCCGAAGAGATCCGCCCGCTCGCCCGCGCTCACTCCAAGGTCGTCTATCGTCTCCTCATGCAGGCCGCAGCGGCGGCGATTCTCAAACTCGCTCGCGACCCTCGTTACCTCGCAGCGGCGACCCCGGGTCTTCTCGCCGTGCTGCACACCTGGACCCGCGCCATGCTCTATCACCCGCACGTCCATCTGCTCGTCACCGCGGGTGGCCTGTCGGATGACGGCGCCGCGTGGGTCCAGCCCAAGTACCGTCACTTCTTCCTCCCCGAGCGTCCGCTGTCCGCGATCTTCCGCGGTGAGTTTCGCCACCGCCTGAAAAAGGCGGGCCTCTTCGCCCTCGTTCCCAAATCCGCCTGGAGCAAACCCTGGGTCGTCGACTGCAAACACGCTGGCCGCGGCGAAAAGGTCCTCGACTACCTCGGCCGCTACCTCTTCCGTATCGCCATCGCCAACAGCCGCCTCGATCAGCTCTCCGACGACGGCACCGTCCGCTTCCACTACCGCGATAACCGTAGCGGCGATCTCAAGACCGCGACCCTCTCCGCCGAGCAGTTCATCAGTCGCTTCCTCGCTCACGCACGTCCTGCCCGAGAGATTCACCAAGGTCCGTTCTCGGGACTCTTCAGCTCCCGCAATCGACACCGGCTCGAACTCGCTCGCAGGCTCACTTCTGTCAGGCGTTGTCCTCCAAAACGCCCCAGCCCGTCTCCTCCGACGCCACAGCGCTGCAATCCAGGCCCGGCGCAGTCCTTCGCGACACCGCCGCCGACCGCGCCCGCTGTCCTCGTTGCAAGTTCGGACGTCTCATCCTGATCGAGGTGATCGCGCCACCGAGGCGGATAGGAGGAAAACCGCCGTGAGGCGACGTACCGTATCCGCCTTCTTCCTCCAGGCCCCCTCGCGGCCTTCTCGCCGCCGTGCACAGCTACGGCCGTCGCGGCCCAACCTTTCTCCCCGCGCCACGCTTCGGCGGCGCAATCTCGCCTCGGAGCCTCGCCAGCGCGCGTGCCCCGTTCACCGTCGTCGGGCATCGCATCAACTGTCCCCGACCTGCGGAGTCGGTTTAGTCCCCACAAATTCGTTGCGCGCTCCCCAGCCCCGCACCGCAAGCCGGATCCAGTTCAACCCAGGCTTTTGTCGCGGCCACGATCGCGCTGCTCGAGGCGAACTTCCTGCCGCGCGACAAGAAGCCCTAATTCGTTAGGCTGCGATTTCAACGTAGGTCGCGTAAGAGTGCGGAGCGGGAACCCGATAGCCTTCGGAACGGAGGCCCTCAAGATGGAACTCGATTGCCTCTCGCATGGCGCGCTCGACTTGCTTGCGGGTGGACCCGGTAGCCACGCAGCCGTCTAGATCGGGCGAGTACGCCGAAAATCCTGTGCGCGTTTTCTCCACGACGATCAAATACTTTTTCATTTCTTCAACCCCGCCTGCTTCATGATGCTGTTCAAAGTGCCAGGGGCCACTTCATTCTGCAGGTTGCCCGCGATGGTGACGAGGCCGGCCTTGGAAGGATGCTTGTACTGGCGGTGACTGCCGCGCGTCCTGACCAACGACCATCCGTCGGTTCGATCAGCTTGATGACCTCCCGAACCTTCACCTAGCGACGATGGCCGATCGCGGCTGAAGAGGCAATCGCAGCCTAACCCTTAGATCTGCCGCTCCCGATCACCCCGCTGGGCGGCAACAGGTGCTCGCGTCGGTTTCTTCCCCGTTCCCGGGCTGCCGTATGGAAGTGTACCGACAACTCTTCCAGCGGAACTTTCACCCGCTGGGCACCTACCCCTTCGTGGCGCATTTTCGGATCGAGGTTGGGCCCCCTCGTCCTGCCGAGGACAAACACTCAAACGAGTCTCGTCGACGGACGACGGCCTTAGAGGAGCCGCCACCGAGCGAGGACGCAGTGCTGCGTCCCCGATTCGGATTGCTCCGCGGTCGATAGATTGTCTTGTGCCGCATCGTAGGCTACCAGAACATGCCGAGCGTCGTCAGCAACAAAACGAACGAATCAGAGCCCGCATAGAATCGAGGATCGACTGATCAACTGCCGGACGACTAGCCATTCCCGATTCCACTAGCTTGTTGACGGACACTGCGGCCGATCCAGATCTTGCAGCTCTACGTGGCGATTTCGTCGTCAGAATGTCGACTGAAGGCCTAGCCCTAGAGCTGAGGTTGAACGCTCACCATCCCGAGCAACGGTGGGGGGAACCGGTTGCTTGCGGCGTTCCGTGGCCGCGCGGTGCTGCGATGGACGAGACGCGGCTGCGTCTCGAGGACGATTCAGGCGCACCCGTGCTCCTGCAACCGCGAGTGCTGGATCGATGGTCCGACGGGTCGCTGCGCTGGGTCTTGGTACGTTGGCTAGCGACTGTCGACGAGGAAACCGTGTACCGTCTCCGGATCGCGAAAGCGAGGGAGACTTCGCCCTCTTTCGAGCCACAGTTGCACGTCGAGACCTGGACAGACCGCGTCATCGTGCGAACGGGTAAGGCTCAATTCGATTTGCGGGCGGGTGCTCAGTTCCCGTTCGAAGCGACCACGGCGACTGGCCGTCCTGCGGGAAAAGCCGTCAAAGGCGCTCTCGACGTCACTGATGCCGAGGGTCGGACCTTCGCAGCGCGTGTGGCAACGCTCGAGCTCGAGGAAACGGGCTCGCTGTATGCGCGCGTTCGCCTCGGTTGTGACCTGGTTGGATCCGAAGGGGTACATCCGCTTCGTCTCTTCGCTCGTCTCCACTTCTTCGGTGATCGCGCGACGGTCGGTTTCGACGTTACCCTCCACAACCCGCGTCGTGCGCTCCATTCCGGCGGCTTCTGGGAGCTCGGAGACCCCGGCTCTTTCCTTCTCCGGAGCGCCTCGGTGAAGTTCGTTCTCACGGGAGCGGTCGCGCCGGAGCTCTCCTGTTCGCCCGAGCTCGAAGAGGCTTACACCCGTTTTGCCCTGCCCTTCGAGCTCTACCAGGACTCGAGCGGTGGCGAGAACTGGAAGAGCCGGGTGCACGCGAACCGCTTCGGTTCGATACCACTCCAGTTTCGCGGCTATCGACTGCGCTCAGGCGACGAGGAGCGCTACGGGCTACGCGCGGAACCGCTGGTCGGGATCGACGACGGGGAGCAGCGGTTGGCGCTCGCCATGCCTCACTGCTGGGCCAATTTCCCGAAGGCGGTCGAGTCGGATGGACGAACTCTCGCGCTACACCTGTTTCCACCCCAGAGCGCCGACTTGCACGAGCTGCAGGGAGGAGAGCGGAAGACCCACAGTTTCTTCGTCGCCTTCGGACCGGACGAGATCACCAAGCCTCCGCTCGCCTGGTGCCGTTCGCCGACTCGAGTTCGGACCGACCCTGTCTGGTACTGCTCTTCGTGTGCGGTCCCGTACCTCGTTCCCCGCCTCCACGACAGTGAGGACGAGCGCGAGCAGCTGATCGAGGCAGCCATTGAGGGTCCCGAAAGCTTCTTTGCGAAGCGCGAGCGGATCGACGAGTACGGCTGGCGGAACTTCGGCGACCTCTACGCCGACCACGAAGCGGCCTTTCACGAAGCGCCCGAGCCTCTGGTCTCGCACTACAACAACCAATACGACGCGATCGCCGGGTTCGCGCAACAGTTCCTGCGAAGCGGCGATTTTCGTTGGTGGGACTTGATGAACCAGCTCGCGGCGCACGTGGCGGACATCGACGTCTACCACACCGACGAGGACAAGGCAGCGTACAACCACGGGCTCTTCTGGCACACCGATCACTACGTCGACGCGGGCACGTCGACTCACCGGGGCTACCCCCACGCTCCGGGTGTCATCGGCGGTGGGCCTTCCAACGAGCACAACTACACAACCGGCCTGATGCTCCATCATTTCCTCACGGGGAGCGCTCTGTCGCGGGAAACGGTGCTCGAGCTCGCCAGCTGGGTCATCGACATGGACGACGGGCGGAAGAGCCCTTTCCGGTGGCTTGCGCGAGGCCCGACCGGCCTCGCGAGCCGCACCGCCGAACCGAGCTATCACGGCCCGGGGCGGGGCGCCGGTAACTCCATCAACGCCCTCATTGACGCTTTTGGCCTTACGCGTGAGCGGCGTTTTCTGGAAAAGGCCGAGGAGCTCGTTCGACGCTGCATCCATCCCGAGGATGACATCACATCCATGAATCTCGGAAACCCCGAGCTCAGGTGGTCGTACGTCGTGTTCTTGCAGAAGCTCACCCGCTACCTCGATCTCAAGACGGAGCTCGGAGAACGCGACGCAATGTACGACTACGCGCGCGCCGCCCTGCTTCACTACGCCCGCTGGATGGCCGAGAATGAGTACCCCTATCTCGAGAAGCCCGAGCTCCTCGAGTACCCGACCGAGACCTGGGCGGCGCAGGACATCCGGAAGAGCGACGTCTTCTATTATGCGGCTCTGCACGCGCCTGCGGAGGAGCGAGAGCGCTTTCTGCGGCGAGCCCGGTTCTTCTTCCAGAACTCCGTATCCTCGCTACTCTCCATGGAGACCCGGACTCGCACGCGTCCGGTTGTCATTCTGTTGACGAACGGAGTGATGCACTCGCACTTCGAGAGGCACCCCGATGGCGTTGCTTCTCCGGCGGTCGATCCGGCCGTTCAGTTTCCCCCGCGGCGTCGCTTCGTCCCCCAAAAACAAGTCGCCCTTCGCAGAGCGACGCTGCTCTTCCTGTTACTCATACTAGCGCTGCTCGCCGTGTTTGGTCTGATACTGTGATCCCCTTTGGTGCAGCTTATCTTTGCTTTGTCGTCGTGACGTCGAGCGAGAATGGGACGATGAACGGGGCTGAGTCGGGCGGAATGCCGCCCATAGAGCGAATGGGCGAAATTCGCGGCGGTTTCTCGGGACCGTTTGGGGTGACTGTCGGCCATGACGGTCACGTCTACGTTGCCGACGATCTCGGGCACAGCATCTTCCGATTTGGAGCCGACCACCAAAGAATCGCGGTCTACGGAGGCAAGGAGAGTAGAAGGGACGGCGAATTCGCATGGGTCGACGGAATCGCCGTCGCTCCGGACGGAACGCTCTATGTCGCGGACACCGGCAACGATCGCATCCAGATCCTCGACCGAGAAGGACGCTTTCTCGCGAAGTTCGGCCGGCGAGGTTCGAAACCGGGAGAGTTCCGAAACCCGCGCGGGATTGCCCTCGACTCCGACCGCCGAATCTACGTCGCCGACTGGGGGAACCATCGCATACAGGTGTTCGACGCTCTCGGAAAGTTTTTGCGCGAAATCGGCCGATTCGGTTCAGGAGCAGGGGAGTTCCAGAATCCAATCGCCGTGCACGTCGGGCGAGACGGGCTTCTCTACGTGTGCGACTTCAAGAACCACCGCATCCAGGTTTTCGACCGGCGAGGGACGCTGTTGCGCGCCTGGGGCCGAGCGGGGAGCGGCGACGGCGAGCTTCGGAATCCGAGTGGGATCGCTCAGGGTCCGGAGGGCGATCTGTACGTCGCCGACTACGGGAACGATCGGGTGCAGGTCTTCAGCCCGGCCGGTGAGTTCCTCGGGGCGTTTGGCGACGGGCTGGAGTCGGGCGATCGCTTGCACGAACCGACGAGCCTCGCCTTCGACTCGCGCGGCGTCCTGTACGTGGTCGACAAGGGGAAGCATCGAGTGATGACGTTTCGCTTGGGGGTTTTTCCCCCCACGCCCGGACCGTCTGGACGTTGAGAAGGCGGCGTGACGCGCCGCGGTTGGCCAGCCTGCCAGCATTCTTACCGCCGTTGTGGTGGCGACACGCAAGCAGCTGCCAAGTCCCAAACGAGAAAGGCGCGGGCTTCAAGTACCTGAAGGCTCTTCCCCACGCCTCCTGAGGACCCGTGCCGGTACGCCCCCCGCTACGACACGGTCCGGCACCGGCCTGGTCACGACCGCGCCGGCGGCCACGATCGAGTCGCGTCCGACGTCGGCCATGACGACGGCGCCGCTTCCGATCCACGACCCGCGGCCGATCCGTACCGTCTTCGCTTCCCCAGGCTGCTCGCGGATCGGCCTGGAGAGATCCTCGCTGCCATGGATTCGTGGGCCGCTCGGGACGTGGACTCCCGCGGCGAGCAGCACGTCGGGCTCGAGATCTACGGAGCCGAGGTGACAGGCGGGTCCGACGTAGACGTTCTCGCCGATCCTCGCATCCGCTTTGGAGAAGATGGTCCCGAACTCGATCGTCGCGCTCGGGTGAAAGTATGCGAGGGTGCGGGCGAGAAAGGCGCGCCTGAGATACTGGCCGGAGAGTCCTGGGAACAGCGCGAGAAGCTGGGTCGATCCTTCAATGGCCCGATCGCGGCCGAGAAACAGCGAGCGGCTCCAGTAGGTGAAAAGCAGCGGAGCAACGACGATGCTCGCTGCCCAGAAGACCGTCGCCTTCAGCGTCTTTCGGAGCTTCATTCCCGACATGCCCCGATCCCCCATATGCTGCTGATCGTAGCAGGTTGCCGGAGAGCAGCCCGCTTGGCCAGCTTCGCGAACTGCGGTTGGGGTCAGGCGGATCCATTGCGTGACTCCCACCCCGCCAGCTAGAGCATGTTCCGAACCGAAGGAGGCCGCTTCGTCGCGGCCAGCGGATGCTAAGCCGATTTGCTCGAGTAGCCTGCGGTTGTTGAACCAAGCGACCCCTTTCGAGCGTTGCGATCTGGGACAGCTTCCCAAACGAGCGCCACGGTCCCGCTGGCTGACTACCGTCTCGGCCGATGCTTCTCTGGCATCGGAACCGCTCACTCTCGTACTTTTCCCTAGAGCCTCCAACATTTCTCCATTGCCCCATTACTCTCACCTTAGAAGCTTCGTAGAGCCCGCGATGATTTAGCTTGACGCGCGTCTTCTGTGCCCTGTAAAAATTGGTTGTTCCTGTGCCAACAGCGATAGCGGCGACGCCGCGATCGTCATGGATCGGGAGTTGAAGACACTCACGCTCTCAGTTCGCGCAACGGCAACGGCCATCCGAGTAAACGAAGACGGTTCAGTTCTGGAGACGTCCGTTTGATCGTGACACAAATTCAATAAGCTCAACACTGTGGTGCGCCTACACCGACCACTCCCGGCTATGGTTGGTCGTGACTTCTCGCGCGGTCTATAGACTTCCTGTGGCGGAGGAACGCGCCCATTACGAGTTGGTGCAGCGGAACACACTCTCTGTATCCCTGGGTCGTACTCGACCGAAGCTAAAGAGATCCGTGAAATCAATCCTTGCGGCGCTACTCGGGTTCGCCGTTTCATTCGGGCTCGCCAGGGTCGCTTCTGCACAGGCCTCCTTCGCCGATCCACAATTTTCCACGGAAGTCGTCGCGACGTTGCCGGGCTTCACTCCAGTCGGCATGGCGTGGGCGCTGACGGGCGACTCTTCATCGTGCAAAAGCAAGGCATCGTTCGAGTGGTCAAGAACGGCGTATTGCTCCCGACACCGTTCATCGACATCAGCGGGCAGGTCAATACGCGCACAAGATTACGGACTGCTGGGCATCACGTTCCACCCCGATTTCGTCAACAACGGTTACGTGTACCTGGCGTACGTCTTCGAAGGCGGCGGAAACCCGAACGATACAAGCCCGAAAACGTCTCGCATTACGCGGGTCAGGGCAGATCCGGCGAATCCGGACGTGGCGTTGCCGGGCAGCGAGGTCATCATCCTAGGAAGCGTCAGCGTGCCGCCGTGCGACTCGTATGACGTCACCGCCGATTGCATGCCCGCCGACTCCGGCAGCCATGCCATCGGCACAATCAAGTTTGGGCGGGATGGGAAGCTGTACGTCGGCAACGGCGATGGAGCACGCTTCGACATCGTCGACCCCCGATGCCTTTCGATCCCAAGATATTGACAGCCTGGCCGGAAAGATTCTGCGCGTCAATGACGACGGCACCGCTCCAACCGACAATCCGTTCTATGATGGGACCAACTCGAATCGATCGAAAGTATGGCTTTACGGGTTGCGCAATCCCTACAGGTTGAGCCTCGACGCGACGACGGGCGAGTTGTATTTGGGTGATCTCGGGTGGAACACGTGGGAGGAGGTAGACCGGGGTGTGCCGGGCGGAAACTTCGGCTGGCCATGCTTCGAGGGACCGATTCCAACGGAGGGATACAGTGGCGAAGCGCAGTGCGTGGCGCTCCCGCCCTCGGCCGTCGTCCCTCCCCTCATCACCTATCCGCACAGTGCCGGTGACGGGACATGCGTGGTGGGCGGGGTCGTCTACTCGGGAACCGCCTATCCCGAGATTTATCGTGGCCGTTACTTTTTCGTGGACTACAGCGGCAATTGGATAAAACAGACTGTCTTTGACTCGAACGGTACACCGATCAGCACGACCGACTTCGCACGGAACGTCGACGTCCCGGTGTCGTTGGATCTAGGGCCGGACGGAAATCTCTACTACGTTTCCTTTACCACCGGCCAGATCGTCCGTATCCGCTACAATGGTCCAACCGCCGTGGCCTCGGCGACTCCGACGAGCGGCTACTCGCCATTGCAGGTAGCATTTTCGAGCCAAGGTTCGGCAGCACCGGGAGGCGGCTCGCTCTCGTACTTGTGGGACTTTGGGGACCACACGACGTCGACCGCGGCAAACCCAACCCACACGTATGCTGTGACAGGCGTTGCGACCTTTGTAGCCACATTGACGGTCACAGACGCGAACAACCAGAATAGTTCTGCCACGACGCGAGTGACCGTTGGTAGCCTTCCTCCGGTTCCGACGATCCTGACACCCTCCGCAGGGACTGTGTCGGTGGGGCAAACGATTCCTTACAGCGGTTCGGCGACCGATCCGGACGATGGCGAGATCCCCCCGAGCGGATTGTCGTGGACGATTCTTCTGCACCACAACACACACGTCCACACCTTTGTGGGATCGAACGGGCCTACCGGGAGCTTTGTCGCCGTTTACCACGGTCTTGGGGATTACGCGTACGAACTGATATTGACGGCGACCGACAGTAGCGGCCTGACAGCGTCCACGAGTGTGCTGCTTCCAGTGGCGCCGGACACGCAGGCACCTGGGGGTGCCTGGGCAGTTACAGGCGACGGGCGGAAGTGGGCAGATAGCGCTGGCATGGGGCGCGGCCAGCGACAACGGAGTGGTGACGGACTACCGCGTGGAGCGGTGTGCAGGGGCGAGCTGCACGAACTTCGCCCAGATCGGCACGGCCACGGGGACGAGTTACACCGACGGGGGTTTGGCGGCGCAATCGACGTACACGTATCGCGTGCCGGCGGAAGACGCGGCGGGGAACCTTGGCCCGTGACTCCAACACGGCCGGCGCCACGACGGCCGCCCCGGACACGCAGGCACCTGGGGTGCCTGGGCAGTTACAGGCGACGGGCGGGAGTGGGCAGATAGCGCTGGCGTGGGGTGCGGCCAGCGACAACGTTGGGGTGACGGACTACCGCGTGGAGCGGTGCACTGGGGCGGGGTGCACGAACTTCGCAGAGATCGCCACGGCCACAGTAACGAATTACACCAACGGGGGTTTGGCAGCGCAATCGACGTACACGTATCGGGTGCGTGCGGAAGATGCGGCGGGGAACCTTGGGCCGTACTCCAACACGGCCAGCGCCACGACGGGGCAAGTGACAATCCCGTCAGGGCTGGTGGCTGCCTATGACTTCAACGAGGGCGCAGGGTCCACGGCGGCCGATGGGTCGGGGCATGGGAATACCGGTTCGGTGGTTGGGGCGACGTGGGTGACAGCGGGGCAGTATGGCGGGGCGCTGCAGTTCAATGGGGTGAACACCAGCGTGACGGTGAATCCGCTGAGCGGCGAGACTGCGGGGCCGGTGACGATCACGTTTTGGGCGAAGCCGGCCAGTGTCACCAACAACCAGTATGTGGGGCAGGGCTACGATGGCGGCGGGCTTGGCAACACGCGGGCAGTCGTTCTGGGTTACCAGGACGGTTTCTGGAACATCTTCAACAACGGGTATCCGACGGGGTTGGCGAGCGACACGCAGATGGCGGCGACGGCTGGGGTGTGGCAGCACGTGGCGTACACGTGGGACGGCACGGTGATCCGTGGGTATGTGAACGGGGTGCAGCACGTCAATGTCACGGCGGGCTTTGCGCCGTCCATTGGGAACGTGTCGACCCGCCGGTTTGGCACGTCGGGCTCGAACGACTACTACGCGGGGGTGCTGGACGAGGTGCGGATTTACGGCCGGGCGTTGACTGCGGGCGAGGTGCAGGCGGACATGGGGACGGCAGTGACGAATCCAACGCCGGACACGCAGGCACCTGGGGTGCCGGGGCAGTTACAGGCGACGGGCGGAAGTGGGCAGATCGCGCTGGCGTGGGGCGCGGCCAGCGACAACGTGGGGGTGACGGACTACCGCGTGGAGCGGTGTGCAGGGGCGAGCTGCACGAACTTCGCCCAGATCGGCACGGCCACGGGGACGAGTTACACCGACGGGGGTTTGGCGGCGCAATCGACGTACACGTATCGCGTGCGGGCGGAAGACGCGGCGGGGAACCTTGGGCCGTACTCCAACACGGCGGGCGCCACGACAGCATCTCCGGACACGCAGGCACCTGGGGTGCCTCGGCAGTTACAGGCGACGGGCGGGAGTGGGCAGATAGCGCTGGCGTGGGGCGCGGCGACGGACAACGTGGGGGTGACGGACTACCGCGTGGAGCGGTGCACTGGGGCGGGGTGCACGAACTTCGCAGAGATCGCCACGGCCACAGTAATGAATTACACCAACGGGGGTTTGGCAGCGCAATCGACGTACACGTATCGGGTGCGTGCGGAAGATGCGGCGGGTAACCTTGGGCCGTACTCCAATACGGCGCGGCGCGCGACCACGGGGCAATTGACGATCCCGTCAGGGCTGGTGGCTGCCTATGACTTCGACGAGGGCGCAGGGTCCACAGTGGCCGATGGGTCGGGGCATGGGAATACCGGTTCGGTGGTTGGGGCCGACGTGGGTGACAGCGGGGCAGTATGGCGGGGCGCTGCAGTTCAATGGGGTGAACACCAGCGTGACGGTGAATCCGCTGAGCGGCGAGACGGCCGGGCCGGTGACGATCACGTTTTGGGCGAAGCCGGCCAGTGTCACCAACAACCAGTATGTGGGCCAGGGCTACGATGGCGCCGGGTTGGGCAACACGCGGGCGGTCGTTCTGGGTACCAGGACGGTTTCTGGAACATCTTCAACAACGGGTATCCGACGGGGTTGGCGAGCGACACGCAGATGGCGGCGACGGCTGGGGTGTGGCAGCACGTGGCGTACACGTGGGACGGCACGGTGATCCGTGGGTATGTGAACGGAGTGCAGCACGTCAATGTCACGGCGGGCTTTGCGCCGTCCATTGGGAACATGTCGACCCGCCGGTTTGGCACGTCGGGCTCGAACGACTACTACGCGGGGGTGCTGGACGAGGTGCGGATTTACGGCCGCGCGTTGACTGCGACGGAAGTCCAGGCGGACATGGGGACGGCAGTGACGAATCCAACGCCGGACACGCAGGCACCTGGGGTGCCGGGGCAGTTACAGGCGACGGGCGGAAGTGGGCAGATAGCGCTGGCGTGGGGCGCGGCCAGCGACAACGTGGGGGTGACGGACTACCGCGTGGAGCGGTGTGCAGGGGCGAGCTGCACGAACTTCGCCCAGATCGGCACGGCCACGGGGACGAGTTACACCGACGGGGGTTTGGCGGCGCAATCGACGTACACGTATCGCGTGCGGGCGGAAGACGCGGCGGGGAACCTTGGGCCGTACTCCAACACGGCGGGCGCCACGACAGCATCTCCGGACACGCAGGCACCTGGGGTGCCTGGGCAGTTACAGGCGACGGGCGGGAGTGGGCAGATAGCGCTGGCGTGGGGCGCGGCGACGGACAACGTGGGGGTGACGGACTACCGCGTGGAGCGGTGCACTGGGGCGGGGTGCACGAACTTCGCAGAGATCGCCACGGCCACGGTAACGAATTACACCAACGGGGGTTTGGCAGCGCAATCGACGTACACGTATCGGGTGCGTGCGGAAGATGCGGCGGGTAACCTTGGGCCGTACTCCAATACGGCCGGCGCCACGACGGGGCAAGTGACGATCCCGTCAGGGCTGGTGGCTGCCTATGACTTCAACGAGGGCGCAGGGTCCACAGCGGCCGATGGGTCGGGGCATGGGAATACCGGTTCGGTGGTTGGGGCGACGTGGGTAACAGCGGGGCAGTATGGCGGGGCGCTGCAGTTCAATGGGGTGAACGCCAGCGTGACGGTGAATCCGCTGAGCGGCGAGACGGCCGGGCCGGTGACGATCACGTTTTGGGCGAAGCCGGCCAGTGTCACCAACAACCAGTATGTGGGCCAGGGCTACGATGGCGCCGGGTTGGGCAACACGCGGGCGGTCGTTCTGGGTTACCAGGACGGTTTCTGGAACATCTTCAACAACGGGTATCCGACGGGGTTGGCGAGCGACACGCAGATGGCGGCGACGGCTGGGGTGTGGCAGCACGTGGCGTACACGTGGGACGGCACGGTGATCCGTGGGTATGTGAACGGAGTGCAGCACGTCAGTGTCACGGCGGGCTTTGCGCCGTCCATTGGGAACATGTCGACCCGCCGGTTTGGCACGTCGGGCTCGAACGACTACTACGCGGGGGTGCTGGACGAGGTGCGGATTTACGGCCGCGCGTTGACTGCGACGGAAGTCCAGGCGGACATGGGGACGGCAGTGACGAATCCAACGCCGGACACGCAGGCACCTGGGGTGCCGGGGCAGTTACAGGCGACGGGCGGAAGTGGGCAGATTGCGCTGGCGTGGGGCGCGGCCAGCGACAACGTGGGGGTGACGGACTACCGCGTGGAGCGGTGTGCAGGGGCGGAGCTGCACGAACTCCGCCCAGATCGGCACGGCCACGGGGACGGTTACACCAGACGGGGGTTTGGCGGCGCAATCGACGTACACGTATCGCGTGCGGGCGGAAGACGCGGCGCGGAACCTTGGGCGTACTCCAACACGGCGGGCGCGACACAGCATCTCCGGACACGCAGGCACCTGGGGTGCCTGGGCAGTGACAGGCGACGGGCGGGAGTGGGCAGATAGCGTGGCGTGGGGCGCGGCGACGGACAACGTGGGGGCGACGGACTACCGCGTGGAGCGGTGCACTGGGGCGGGGTGCACGAACTTCGCAGAGATCGCCACGGCCACAGTAATGAATTACACCAACGGGGGTTTGGCAGCGCAATCGACGTACACGTATCGGGTGCGTGCGGAAGATGCGGCGGAGTCCGCCCTTGGGCCGTACTCCAATACGGCCGGCGCCACGACGGGGCAAGTGACCGGGCTCCCGTCAGGGCTGCGTGGCTGCCTATGACTTCAACGAGGGCGCAGGTTCCACAGCGGCCGATGGGTCGGGGCTCGGGAATACCGGTCTGGTGGTTGGGGCGACGT
>CAVQIG010000026.1:0-75535 GCA_963712515.1 uncultured delta proteobacterium | reverse complement strand
GACGATGAGGCCGAACGCGACGACCGCCAGACGCGCGATCTTGTAGGTGGGCATTGCCCACTCCGGATCGAACCCGGCAAGGGTGACCGCGCCGCGCCTGACCGCGTCGAAGAAGATATGCGTCATCCGCAGCGCGAAGCGGACAATGACGAAAAGGATGGCGAGGAAGATGAGGTTGGGAATGTTGGCGACGACCGCCCCGCTGATTGTCCTCAACGGACCGAGCACGAAGCGCAGAAGATGGTGCGAATAGGCCCGCGTCCACGGGAAAAGGGCGAGCACGTAGCCGAGGTACAAAAACCCGAGCGCCAGAATCGTCAGCGTGCTGATGGCACGCAGAAGGGCGCGCAGCCCGCCCCAGATGTGCTCCGCACGGACGAGCTCGAACGACTGGATCTCCAGTGATTTGATACGGCGGTGGAAGCGCCGCTCCACCAGCCTGTCGATGCGCCGCGCCAGCCACAACACGAGGCCGATGGCTACGATCAACGCGACGGTGGCGAGCAGCGTGCGCAACGCGCCTTGCAGCAGAAGTTCGGGCGTACGAGCGGTTCGATACTCCTCGATGGCTCGAGCGATGCGAATGCGGTACACATCCGCAAGTGCCCGCAGGTTTACACGCTCCAACTCGGCGTCCGCTTCGATCAAAGTCACCACGGGCCGGTCGCCAGCTACAATCGTGAGGTAGTCGCCGGATTCGACCACGCGCAGGTCTTCGCTCCGCACCTCGGGATCGCGCGCGAGATCCACGATGTGCGCTGTGATGCGGGCGGCGCGCTCGGCGGCGGGTAAGGCCGAAATGCCCCGGACGCGAAACAACACGTTCCCGTCTATCTCGACAGGGGCGGTGATCTCGGCGTCGGCACCGGAAGACTCGTTGGGATCGGTGGCGGTCTTCCCGAGCGCCACGGTGGAAGAACCGACTACGACCACCCACGCGATTACCAGCAGGAGGCGAAGCGGCACCGCGATCGACCTCTTGGCGCTCGCGACGCGGCCTGCGCCAGGTGCGAGCCCGCCGCGTTTCGCCCCTCCGGATAATTTCGCTTCGGGGCTGACGCGCGGCGACGATGGACTCGCCTGAGCCAATCGTTCGCCCCCGCGAAGATCGATGCGGATCGTGGTGAGGAGCATGTTTGCCACGCACCGCCATACAGCCGCGCGGAGTCACGATCAACGATGGGCTCCGTGTGCGCGACGTATCGGTAGCACGGCGCCACGAGGCCGTTTCATGATGTGGCTCGTTCGCCTTGAGCCGGATCGGGCGCGGCGCTAGGGTGCCGTCGGTCGAAGCCCGAATCGAAAGGAGCCGCCATGTCCGAGATGCGCGAGATCACTTCCGGCCTGCAGTTCCCCGAAGGACCGATCGCGATGCCCGACGGCAGCGTGATCCTCGTCGAGATCAAGCGCGGCACGCTGTCGCGCGTGACGCCAAACGGGAAGATCGAGGTGATCGCCGAAACCGGCGGCGGCCCGAACGGCGCGGCGATCGGGCCCGATGGCAAGGTGTACATCTGCAACGACGGCGGTTTCGAGTGGTCCGAGCTGAACGGCCTGACGATTCCTGGCCATCAGCCTCACGACTACAGCGGCGGCCGCATCGAGCGCGTCGACCTGAAGACCGGCAAGGTCGAGGTGCTCTACACGGAGTGCGACGGCCATCCACTGCGCGGACCGAACGACATCGTGTTCGACCGGGCCGGCGGATTCTGGTTCACCGACCACGGCAAGGTCCGCGAGCGTGAGCGCGACCGGACCGGCGTCTACTACGCGAAGCCGGACGGATCGATGATCCGCGAGGCGATCTTTCCGATCGATTCGCCGAACGGCGTCGGCTTGTCGCCCGACGAGAAGAAGCTCTACGTGGCGGAGACGTGGACCGCGCGGCTGTGGGAGTGGGATCTCTCCGCGCCTGGCCAGATCGCCCCTGGAAAAGAGCTCTTCACTCCAGCCGGCGGCCACTTGCTCGCCGGCGTCCCGGGCTTCCAGCTCTTCGACTCGCTCGCGGTCGACTCCGCCGGCAACGTCTGCATAGCGACGATCATCAACGGCGGGATCACGGTGGTGTCACGGGATGGATCGAAGGTGGACCACGTGCCGTTGCCCGACCCGCTCACCACGAACGTCTGCTTCGGCGGACCGGATCTCAAGACGGCGTTCGCGACCCTCTCGGGAACCGGCAAGCTGGTCTCCATCCCGTGGCCACGGCCGGGGTTGCGTTTGAACTTCAGCTGAGCGGATCGCAAGCCTTCAGCCCTGCAGGAAGGGAAGAACACCTCGCCTTGCAAGGCAGGTAGCTGCAGTGCCGAAGGCGAACCAGGGTTCCTCACGCCCTGCTGAGGCTCGCTACGTAGAGTAGGCGCTGCAAGCGGAACTTTCCGACGTAGAGCGAGGGGTTGACAGGTCCGAGGACGTACTGAATGATCGCTCAGCCATCATCGCAGAGGAGGCGCCATGGAACCGACGCGCGAGCGGGTGAAGGAATCGACGCGGCTTTATCTCGAGGCAGAGCTCGGCTTCCGGAACCACTGGTATCCGGCGCTCTTCGCCTACGAGCTCGAGAGCGACGATCCGAAGCCGGTGACGATGCTCGGCGAGAAGATCCTCATCCGCCGCGTCGACGGCCGCCTCTACGCGATCGAGGACCGCTGCGCGCATCGCCGCGTCCAACTCTCGGCGAAGCTCGAGTGCTACACCAAGGACACGGTCACCTGCTGGTATCACGGCTTCACGTACAGCTTTCGTGACGGGAGCCTCGTGCAGGTGGTGACCGATCCCGAGTGCCCGCTGATCGGAAAGCTCCGCGTTCGAACGTATGCGGTCCGCGAGGAGCAAGGCATCATCTTCGTGTTCGTCGGCGATATCGAGCCGCCGGAGCTCGGCGAGGACCTAGCCCCCGGCTTCCTCGACCACGACATGGCGATCGCCGGCATGCGACGGCAGATCGTCGGCAACTGGCGGCTCGCCACCGAGAACGGCTTCGACACCACCCACATATACATCCACCGCCACTCGGACGTGGTGACGAAGACCGACGCCGTACTGCCGCTCGGCTTCATTCCCCAGGACAAGCACAGCATGGAGATCGTCGAGGGACCGAGCGGTCCGAAAGGCGTGGTCGACAAGCTGTACCTGAACTACGTGCCGATCTTTCAGTCGGCGATCGGCGACGTCACGGTTTCGGCGGTGCTCAAGGAAAACGGCGCGATGGTCGCCCCAGAGGTCTCGTGCTGGGTTCCCGGAGCGCTCAAGCTCGAGAACTTTCCGTTCGAGGGCTACTACATTTTCGAGTGGTACGTCGCCGTCGACGAGAAGACGCACGTGTACTTCCAGGTGCTCGGCAAGCGCGTGGCGAGTGAGGAAGAGCGGCGCGCGCACCAGGAGAAGGCGCACTCCTACTGGAAAGAGGTCCTCTGGCGCGGCTTCAACGACCAGGATCTCTTCGCCCGCGAGTGGCTCGAGGAGGCGTACACGCAGGGCGAGGGTTGGTCGAAGGAGCGGCTCTACAAGCCCGACATGTGTCTGGTCGAATGGCGCAAGCTCGCTTCGCGGCACAACCGAGGGATCCAGAGGAGGCCGCCGCCGCGGGGAGCGACGGCGTGATCCCTCGCCGCTTGACGGCTGGATCGCGACGAAGTGATCAGTCGCTTCTCGGAGCGGGGGAGGGATACCTCGACCGTTTCGAAGACGTCGCGAAAACCCCAGCGGGCGCCCGTCACTCAGCGGCCCGCTCGTCGACGAACCGCAGCGGTTTGACCTGTCCCTCGAGGGAGCGCGCGATCGCGCCGCGCTCGACGAAGGCGACGTCGCAACGCAGGCCGAAGCGCGCGAGGAACAGCGCCTCGACGCCAGCGCGCAGCTCCGTACGAAGCTCGTCCCCGCACTCCAATTCGACGAGGAGCCGTTCCTCCGGGGTCACCGATACGCGGAAGTCGACGAGCGCCGGAATCTGGTAGAGGCCGTCTTCGATCTCGGCGTGGTTCAAGTTGATCCCCTTCACCTTGGAGAAACCTAGGGTCCGTCCGCAATGGACGAGCCTGGGTTGCGATGGCTCGGCGCAGTCGCACCCGGCCTCGAGACGTACCACGTCGCCGGACAGCCAGCGGAGAAACGGGAGCGCATGGCCGCCGGCGAGCGGGGTCACGCAGAGAATGCCCATCTCGCCGGGAGCGACGGGGCGTAGTGTGACGGCGTCGAGCACCTCGCAGAAGCTGACTTCCCTCCAAACATGGAGGCCCGGCCGGCGACCGCACTCCGCCCCCATGAGCGTGACCTCGCTCATGCCGAAGACGTCGACGACCCGCGCGCCCCACAACCGCTCGAGGACCGCTCGCTTCGGGCGCGAGAGCATCTCGGCGGTGGTGATGAGCGTGTGGACGGCGCTGCGATCGAGGGGCCGGCCTGCGGCTTCGGCGAGGTGGGCGAGGTGCAGACCGAACGAGGGCATGCCACACCACACCGTGGCACCGAGGTCGTGGACGAGCTCGACCTGCGCGAGAGACGCGGTCTGGTTTCCGGCGCCCGCCCAGATCGTCGCCGCCCCGATCCGCTCCGCCGCGCGGACCGTTTGCTGGCCCGCGGGATGGACGCCGATCGGCAACGAGCAGAGGAACGTATCGCCGGCCAAAACCCCGGCGAAGGCGAGGCACCTCGCGAAAGCGTCGAGCGAGTCGGCGATGTCCGCCGCCGTGCGGGGGTAGAACATCGGGCGGCCGGTCACGCCGCCGCTCCTCCAGAACTCCGCCACGTCCTCCCGACGAACGATCCACAGCTCGGCTTGCGGCGAGGCGATCGCGCGGAGCTCCTCCTTGGTCGTCGGCGGGATCGCGAGCCACTGCGCCCAGTCGATCCCGACGTTCGAAGCGATCCCTGCGGCCGCCAACTTCCGAGCGAAGAACCGCGAGCGCGGCGCCCGCGCGAGTGGAGGCCCGAGCCCGACGGAGACGGGGCCCGCCGCGGCGTAGGGGGGGCCGAGACCGGTCGCCCAGGCCGCGCCGCAGCAGCTCAAGCCGGGCTCGTTGCTTGACACGGCCGGGGGTTCCTGAAAGGGTCTCCTGACTGATCGTTCATCCATTCGACGCTATGGAGCTGACGTCCGCGGAAGTCAAGCAGAAGGCGCGCGAGCTCGGCGCGGACCTCGTAAACGTAGTGCGCTGCGCCGACCTAGAGAGCCATCCTCCGGATCCGGACTGGCCGCAGGTCCCCTCACGAATCTCGCGGCGCATGAAGAGCTGCATCGTGACCGCGATTCGCATGCCCTGGGGCATGTTCCTCACCGACAATCAGACGTGTCTCTCCATGGCCGCGCAGCTTCTGCTCCGCAAGACGGAGGAGGTCTCGCTCGCGCTGTCGTACTGGCTCGAAGAGCGTGGCTGTCATGCGTTTCAGGTGGCGACCGAAGAGACCGACCCGGAGCTCAAGAGGGGAAGCTACGGTTGGCTCTCGCTTCGCCATCTCGGCGTCGAGGCAGGCATGGGCACTCTCGGCCTCGAGGTCAACCTGCTGACCCCGGAGTTCGGCCCGCGCGTCTATCAGGGTGCGGTTCTGGTCGACGTCGAGCTCGAGCCCGACGAACGGATCACCGACCAGCTGTGTATCGGCGAGAGCTGCGGGCGATGCCTCTATTCCTGTCCGACCAACGCGGTCCTCCACTGGGGACTCGACAAGCGCCTGTGCGGCGAGGCGGCGCAGCCGGACGGCATCGCCAGCATCATCTACGGTCCACTGAAAGCGCTCGCGGAGGCGCGGAGCGCCGGGGACGTCGGCCGCCTGCTCCGATCCCCGGCGACGCGCCGAAAATGGGAGGCCATCGTCCGCCTCTCCACCTCTTACGCCGCGTGCCCCCGCTGTCTCGAGGTGTGTCCGGTCGGCTGGGACTACCTCGAGTATCTTGCCAAGGAGCATCGCACGATTCCGGAAAAGGACGGAGCGCGTGTCGCGAAGTGCCGCGACATGGCCGCAGCCGCCAAGGCGGGCGAGCGC
The DNA here is from genome assembly GCA_963712515.1 of uncultured delta proteobacterium. GTDB lineage: Bacteria > Desulfobacterota > Binatia > JACPRU01 > JACPRU01 > CAVQIG01. The sequence goes on along the minus strand of CAVQIG010000026.1, from coordinate 69,553 downwards.
GCGCACTACGCGACGCCGCTCGACAGGCGCTGGATCGGCGAGAGCGGCTACAAGGGGCTGCGCCGCGAGCGGGGCGACGATTGACCGCGCAAGAGGTCAAGGACAAGGCGCGCGCTCTCGGCGCGGACCTCGTCGGCATCGCGGATGCCGAGATCGTGCGGCGGCATCCCACGCCGGGATGTCCCCACGCACCCGCCGAGATCCTCCAAGGAGCGCGCAGCATCATCGTCGTCGCTCGACGCCTGCTCTCCGGAATGTCGCGCGAGGTCGATTGGCGAAACCGCAACGTCCACTACGCGGGAGAGATGATCCTCTCGGCGGTCGAGGGGCTTACCTACGAGCTCGGGCGCTTCCTCGAGGATCGGGGGCACCCCTCGCTAATGCTCCCGTCCGCCTACTCGCGCTCCCATCAGGTCGACGCCGCCGCCAAGACGCTTTCCCTTCCACACCTCGCGGTCGAGGCGGGGCTCGGTACGCTGGGGCTCAACCTTCAGCTCCTCACGCCCGAGTTCGGGCCGAGGGTCGTTCTCGGGGCCGTGCTCACGAGCGCAGAGCTCGATGCGGACTCGGTTCGCGATCAACCCCTCTGCCGCGGCGAGGAGTGCGGGCGCTGCCTGCTCGCCTGCCCGGGCGACGCCGTCGGGCACTGGGCGCTCGACGTCGAGCGCTGCCGGCCCCATTCCTCGCCGTACGGGTACCATTTTCTCGAGCGGCACATGGAGCGCATGCTCGCGGCTCCCGAACCGAAGTCTCGCTTCGAGGTGATGCGGCACCCGGACACCCTGATGATCTGGCAAAGCATGCTCCGCGGGGTAGGCATCTACTCCGGATGCACGCGCTGCTACGACGTCTGCCCGGTGGGCAACGACTACGAGACGCATCTGCGGGAAGTGCAGGAGGAGATCGCCGAGGCGACCGACGAGAAGCGCGCGAGGCTCGGCCGCATGCGCGGCGCGGACGCAGCAGGCCTCAAGGACCACGCGCGCTGGATCCGGCTCGTTCCCGGGTCTCGCTGACCGCCTGCGTTCACCGACCCGCGCCGAATTCAAAACACGATCGGCAGTTCGAGGTGCTCGTCGTAGATGAAATCCCGATGCGCGCGCAGCTCCCGCGTCAACGCCTTGTCGATCCGCGGATCCGTGTTGCCGTAGGTCCCACGGAAGGCGTCGGCCATCGGACATCGCTCGGGCGGCATCGGATCGAGGATGGCGCAGCAGGCGGCCCAGTAGATGTCTAGCGCCGAGAGGCGGTCGCCGACGAGATAGCGTCTGCCGCGCGCCTTCTGGGCCATCAACTGATTCGCGAACGCCGTCACGACGGCCTCGATGCGTTGCGCGGCCCGTTCGGCCGCCGCCGGGCTGTAACCGTACTTCTCGCCGAGGAAGATCCAGAAGCCGCGCTGCGGGTCGCCGGCGGGCAGGGACTTGAGCGGACCATCCACCATCAGCAGGCGCTTGACCCAGACGAGCCCGTTCTCGCCGAGGAGCTCGTTGGCGAGACCGAACATCCGGACACGGTCGTCGACGTCCTCTGGAATCAAGGGCGGATTCGGTGCCAGGCGCTCCGCGAGGTTCAACTGATCGATCCAGCTCGAGCGCGGTCGTTCGTCGTTCCAGGCGACCACAGGGGCGCTCGCCTGTCCGGTCCACTCGATCAGCTCGGTCTGCGTGCCGTCCATGCCGAGCGCAAGATCTGACGAGCCGTCGTTCCCGGTGCGCACCGGCACGTATTCGAGGCCCTTCACGTAGAAGATGCCTTTACACGATTCGCGCCACGGCCCCGGGATCGGATATGCGCCCAGAGCGATCCGCAGGCCTGACATTCTGCGTGCCTTGGCGATTGGGATGTAGTTCAATTTCACATCGCTGAGTTCGATGGTCATCTGCGCTCTCCTTCTAGGTCCGGACCGCTTGGTGCACGGGGTGTGGCGCCTGCTCGATCTCGGAGAGTTCGGACACGAGCGCTAGATTGAACCACTCCTTTGTCCTCGGCAACGCCTGCTATCGGGATCCGGGGGGGACCGAAGGCAGGTTGACTGGTCACAGCGATCTCGATAACTAAGACTCACTGAGTCGGAGTTTAGCGCCGGGAGTCGACCCAAGGACAAATCAGGGGGAAGTTCGTCAGTGTCGAAGCGAATTCTGATCGTTGGAGCCGGATTCGCCGGCGTCTGGAGCGCGCTCGGTGCGGCCCGACTGCTGGACAAGGCCGGAGGGATGGGCGGATCGATAGAAATCGCGCTGATCGCCCCCGAGCCGGTCCTCCACCTTAGGCCCCGATTCCATGAGGCCGCGCCGTCCCTCATGAGCACGCCGCTGCTGCCGCTCCTCGAAGCGGTCGGGGTCCGCTACGTCCAAGGTCACGTCGATCGGATCCGTACGAAAGAACACAGCGTCGATGCGACCGGCGCTACCGGAAGTCGGTTCACGATTTCCTACGACAAACTGGTGCTCGCCACCGGGAGCAAGCTTTACCGGCCCGAGCTGCCTGGCTTGCGTGAACATGCTCATAGCATTGATCAACTCGAAGAGGCTTCCGCGCTAGCCAGGCACATCGAGCGTCTAGCGGCGCTGCCGGCGACGCCCGCGCGAAACACCGTGATCGTGGTGGGCGGAGGCTTCACGGGGATCGAAATTGCGACCGAGCTTCCAGCACGCCTGCGCGCCGCCTGGGGCAACGATCCAGAGATCAACGTTCGCGTGATCGAACAGGCGGAATACGTCGGTCCCGACCTCGGCCCGGGCCCGCGGCCAGTGATCGAAAGGGCGCTGCGGGAACTTGGGATCACGTGGCGCGTCAGCACCGCCGTGACCGCGATCGATGCGGAGGGGCTGTGGACGTCCACTGGCGAACGCCTCGAGGCGAAGACCGTGATTTGGACTGCTGGGCTTCGAGCGAGCTTCTTGACCGAGCAGATCGAAGCGGAGCGCGATCGCCTTGGCCGCCTGCACGTCACCACGGATCTGCGCGTCTACGGGGTCGACGACGTTTTCGCCACCGGGGACGTCGCGTTCGCTATGACCGACGATCATGGTCATCACACCCTAATGTCGTGCCAGCACGCGCTGACCATGGGTAGGTTCGCGGGAAACAACGTTGCTGCCGTGCTAGTCGGCCTCCCGACGATCCCTTACAGACAGCCTCACTACGTGACGTGCCTCGACCTTGGCGGTTGGGGGGCCGTTTACACGGAAGGCTGGGATCGCGAGGTGAAGCTCGTCGGATCCGAGGCAAAGGCGTTGAAGCGCATGATCAACACGAAGGTCATCTATCCACCTCTGCCCGATCGATCAGCCGCTCTGGCGGCCGCTGATCCGGAAGCGAAACTGGTCGCGTGACCCAAGCGAGACGTCGGGCTGACCATGGCGCACATCACGACAGGCGTTGAGTACGGACTTCACTGCTTGTTGTACCTCGCTGGTCCGCGCGGCGAGGCGCGTCGGACCAGCGCCCGCGATCTTGCCGACTTGCAAGGCGTGCCGATCGAATACGTAGCCAAACTGTTCACGAAGCTCGAGAAGGCTGGTTTGGTGGTCGCCTTGGAAGGCGCGCGGGGCGGGTTCCAGCTCGCCCGGAGACCGAGCTCCATCAGCGTTCTCGATGTGATCATCGCGATCGATGGCCAGAAGCCGCTTTTCGAATGCCTCGAGATCCGCGGCCGATGCGCGGTGTTCGGTGGCCGCCCTCCCGCGTGGGCGACGCGCGGCGTCTGTTCGATCCACGCCATCATGATGGACGCCGAAGCGCGAATGCGCGGGGTGCTTGCTTCGCGCACCCTCGCCGACATCGAGGCATCCGTCGCCGCCAAGGCTCCGAATGACTTCGGCCGTGAGATCGCGAAATGGCTCGCAGACAAGTCGTCGCGGTCGCGGCGAACGCAACAATCATCGATCCACAAATGAGGAAGAAGGGCGACGTTAGTAGCTTCGAGCGAAATTATCCGGTGGGGCGAAACGCGGCGGGCTCGCGCCTGGCGCAGGCCGCGTCGCGAGCGCCAGGTCGATCGCGATGACGTCTTCTGGGGCATCGTAGCCGTCGAGCAGGAAGCTCGTGGCGAACAGGCCGGGTGCGAGCTCGACGCGTTCAGGGAGCGTGCCCACCCGGAGGTCGAACCACTCGCCTCAACTCAGCGGGATTCAGCCCGCAGGTCTGGGGGAGGGATTGAGCGCCCGAGTGCTCGATAGACCTCCCCCACCGGCTCGGCGCTGAGGAAGGACTGGCGCAGCGGCAGCTGCCCGAGTCCACTGGCGATCGATTCGATCACCTGGGCGGCTCGGCGGTATGCTTCCTCGGCGCCGGCATCGTCGCCCTGCTCTACCCGGACCCGGCCGAGCGCGGCGAGACACCGCCAGAGGTCCGGCCGGGCGCCGATGCGCTCCGCGAGACGCGCGGCATCTTCGAGATGCGCGAGGGCCTCGTCGAGCCGGCTCGAGGCGGCGAGGATCTCCCCCTGCAAGCATAGGCCGCGGACCACGTGCTTCCGAGAATCGGTCTGCGTCGCCACCTCGAGCGATTCCGCGGCGCGCTTCCAAGCGTCGTCGAAACGCCCCTCGCTGAGTGCCAGCTCGCCCTCGGCGCGTGCCAGCGGAATGTGCCAGCGCCAACGGTACCAGACGTCCTCGTCGAACATCTCCCAGGCGCGGCGGAACTGCGCTCGGGCGCTGCCGTGATCGCTGCGGAGCAAGTGAACGAGCCCCATCTTGAGGTAGGCATGCGCCTGTGGCTCCGGCCACGGCCAGACGCGGCGGGCAACCTCGGCGCCCTCGAGGTTTTGTTCGAAGGCGGTCTCGAGGTCGAAGAGCTCGAGGTGGACGCCCCCGGCTGGATTGCGGGAGCGAGCCAGCCAGAACGTATCGCCCGAGGCGGTCGCGTAGTCGTCGAGCTTGCGGTACCACTCGAGCGCCTTGTCATACTCCCCCTTCCCGACGCAGCCGTGTCCCGCCATGAAGCAGGCGTAGCCGTACATGAAGCCCTGGTGCGTCGCTTCGGAAAGGGTCGCAGCTTCCTCGACGTAGCGCAGCCCGCGATCGAAATCGCCGCGCCAGACGAAGGCGCCGCCGAGAAAGGTATGGGTGATCGCGAGCAGCGGACGATCGCCGACCTCGGCCGACAAGCGCGCGGCCTCCTCGGCATCGGACATCGATTCCGCGATCTTCCCATAGCCAGCGGATAAGATCTGGACTTTGTTCGCGAGACAGGCGGCGACCAACGCACGGTCGTCGAGCTCGCGGGCGATCGCGAGCGCGGCCTCGTTGTGCTCCATTGCCGGGTCGCCGTGGTGGGAATAGTTGTAGACGCCGGAGAGGCCCATTCGGAGCTCGATCTCGAGGCGTCGGTCGCCGCTCTGTTGGGCGAGGTCGATGGCGAGCCCGTACTCCGCCGCCGCTTCCTCGAACTCGCCGAGCCCCGTGAGGACGCCTGCGTATCGCCCATGAAGCTTGGCGAGCTCTCCGGGAGGTAGCGGAGGCTCGATGCGCCGCGCTGCCTCGAGGGCGAGCCTTCGGTGCGCTTTCGCTTCCTGGTTCGCGAAGGCATGCGCGGCCCGCGTGCCGGCGAGGCTCGCGTAGCGCAACACGTCACTCCACCGCTCGGCTTGCGCGCAGTGGTGGGCGAGCTCGCCGTGATGCTCGGCGAGGCGGTCGGCGTAGAGCTCCTCGATCGCCTCGGCGACGGCCCCATGAAGCTGCTTGCGCCGCTCGCGCAGCAGGCTGTTGTAGGCGACGTCCTGGATGACGGCGTGCTTGAACACGTACGCCGGCTCGCTCAGCAAGCCCTGCTGATAGATGATCTCGAGAGACTTGAGCTCCTCGAGCAGCCCCTCGAGCTTGCCGGTGAGCCCCGCCACGCGCTCGAGCAGCCGGAGGAGAAACTGACGGCCGATCACCGAGGCGAGCTGGACGGTGCGCTTGCCTTCCTCCCCGAGGTGATCGAGACGCGCCATGATGATGCCCTGGATCGTCTGCGGAACGCTCGCTTCAGCCGGGCCCTTCACGAGCTGGTAACCGTTTTCCCCCCGACGCAGGATGCCGAGATCGACCAGAGTCTTGGCGACCTCTTCGACGAACAGCGGCACACCTTCGGCCTTCTCGAGGAGCGCCGCTCGAACCTCCTCCGGAAGGCTGTCGCCACCGAGCACCTGCTCGGCCATCGACAGCGAGTCGGCCGCCGAGAGCGTGCGAAGGTTGATCGTGGTGTGGAAGCTTCGGTTGCCGAACGGGGGTTGGTACCCGAGGCGGAACGTGGCAAGGGCGAGGATCGGAGACGTCGCGACCGCGTCGAAGAATTGCTTCAGAAACTCCTCGGTGCTCGTGTCGACCCAGTGTAGATCCTCGAACACGAAGATGATCGGCCGCCGCCGCGCGCCGCGGTGGGCGACGGCGTTCAGCGCGTCGAAGGCCCGCTTTCTCCGCGACGACGCTTCCATGGCGAGGACCGCCTCATCACCCGGGTCGACCGCGAGCAGATAGCGGATGAACGGAATGTGCTCTTCGACCTCCCCCATCCGCCGCATGCCGGACTCGACCTTGGCGATGATCTCGGGCTCGCCGTCGACTTCCTCGATTCCGAAGTTCGCCCGCAGCTGCTCGATGATCGGCAAGAACGGCATCGAACGTCCGAACGAGACGCAGCGTCCTTCGACCAGGGTGGCTTCGTCGCCGGCCTCGGCGAGTCGGCGGCGAAGCTCGTAGACGAGACGCGACTTCCCGATGCCCGCCTCGCCGGCGAGGAACACGACCCGCCCGCCACCGCTCTTCGTCTGTCGGAACAGATCCTCGAGCTGCGCGAGCTCGGGCTCACGGCCGACCAGCGGCGTGAGGCCTCGTTCCGCGGCTACGTCGACGCGGGCCCGCCGGCCGCGCGCGCGAAGAACCTCGTACGCGCGCACAGGTGCCTCGTGCCCTTTGACCCGCAACTCGCCGAGATCGCGCGTCTCGAAGAAGCCGTCGATTGCCCGATGTGTGGACTCCGAGACCAGCACCGATCCCGGCGGGCAGAGAGACTCGAGCCGCGAGGCGACGTTCGTCGTATCGCCCTCGGCCGTGTAGTCCATGCGCAGGTCGTCGCCGATTCGCCCGACGACGACGGTGCCGGTGTTGAGCCCGATCCGCATGCGCAGGCGAATGCCGTAGCGCGGCTCGAGGTCGTCTCCGTACTGTGCGACGCTTCGCTGAATGCCGAGCGCCGCGTGCGCCGCGCGGCGTGGTCCGTCCTCGTGCGCGATCGGTGCACCGAACAGCGCCATGACTCCGTCGCCCCGGTACTGGTTGATCGTCCCCTCGAGACGGTGGATCTCGGCGGCGATCCGCTCGAAGCAGCCGTCCATGATCCGGTGGACGTCCTCCGGATCGAGCTTCTCCGCGATCGAGGTGAATCCCGCGCAGTCGGCGAACAGCACCGTGACCACGCGCCGCTCGCCCTCGAGGGCGCTTCGGCTGGTGAGGATCTTCGCGGCGAGATGCTTCGGCGTGTAGGGCCGCTTTGCCTCGACGCCCGCCGGCGCGACCGGCGTTTCTTCCCGCACGAGGCGATGGCCGCAGCCCCCGCAGAAGCGCGCGCCGGCTCGTAGTGCACGCCCGCAGGCAGGACACTCTGCCGAAAGAGCCGCTCCGCACTGCTCGCAGAAGCGGTCTTCCGCGGGATTCTCAGCGGAGCAGATCGAACAGCGCACCAATCGCCTCCGTACCACGGGTGAGCCCGGCGGCGCCAGTGCTCTTCCCTCGTAGTGCCGAGCTTCGAGCGCGAAGTCGAAGGGTCTCGTCGCTCGGCGGAGAAGGACAACTCGCGCATCGACTCGTACTCGCTGCCGTCGTACCCCTAGGGAAGGTCTGGACAAGGTCTCGCCCGAGCCGAAGTAAAGCGCAGCGGGCGAATCTTTCGGAAAGTGGCGCGACGTTTCGAAGTCTTGCGAGCCGTGAGCGGGAGCGAAGGCGAGCTTCGAAACGTCGCGCCGCTTTCCGCGGCCGCGAGCCATTCGGCTCGGGCGAGACCTTGTCCAGACCTTCCCCGGCGGGGCGGTTCCGGAGCCGCGCTGGCAGCGGCCTTCGACGTTGCTACGATCGTTGACCTCGGCGCCACGAAACAACTATGGCGGTAGTCAAGCCTCTGAGGAACTCCATGAATCAGGTAGGGTGATCATGGACCGCAAAGATCTCCGTGGTGCCGTGGAAGAGTTGCTGCATGCCTACATCGAGTGCATCGATGACGATCGACTGGAGGAGTGGCCGGATTTCTTCACCGAAGAATGTCTCTACCGTGTGGTGCCGCGCGAGAATTTCGACCAGGGCCTGCCGGTAGCGCTCATTCATTGCGACAGCCGGGGCATGTTGCGCGATCGAGTCACCGCGCATCGAAAGGCGAACCTGTTTGCGCCCCACCACTACCGACACGTCGTGAGCGCCGTTCGCATCACGGCGTGGGAGGACGAAATCATCACCGCACGATCCAACTACGCCGTGTTCCGGACGTCGGCGGACCCGATCTCCTACGGCACGACTGAGGTCTACGGCGTGGGGGAGTACCGCAACAGGATTGCGGTGATCGATGGGGCGCTCAAGTTCAAGGAGAAGATCGTCATCCTCGATACCAGCCGGATCCAGTCGCTTCTGGCTACGCCGCTCTGAAACGAATTGCCAAGACGAAGCAGGGAGAGGAAGTTTCATGTCGGCTGAAGACAACGTGAGACTCTGGGAGCAGCACCTGCGTGGCGAGTTCGTAGAGCGGAACGAAGATCTTTCTCTGGAGACCATGGTCGAGGACGCCTCGGTGATGCATGTCCCGACGGGGTCCGGAGGTAGAGGTAAGGCCGAGCTCAAACCGTACTATCGCGACGTATTCATTCCCTCGTTGCCCGACGAGTTGGAGCATGAGGTGACGAATCGAGTCGTGACCGACGACTACATCGTCGAGGAGGCGCGGATACGCTTCCGTCACAACAAACAGATGGACTGGTTCCTGCCCGGAGTACCACCTACGGGTAAGGCGATCGACGTGGACCTGGTGATCGTGATCGAGTTCCGCGGCGGAAAGATGGCTGCCGAGCGCATCTACTGGGATCATGCCACCGTGCTCCGGCAAGTGGGGAGGCTCGATCAGTCGTAACCGCAACGAACGGTTCGCAATTGCGACTTGCAGATGTGCAGCGATAGAGAATGTTGCCGTCGTTGCGAACCGGCCAAGGAGAGATCGTGAAGACTGCAGGCGCACAGACTGACCACGCATTCCGCTGGCCGGCGGAGGGAGTGACCCGTGTCCCGTATCGCGTGTTCGCTGATCCGGGGATATATCAGCGGGAACAGGAACGGATCTTTCGTGGTCCAGTTTGGAGCTATGTCGCCCTGGACGCCGAGCTCCCCAACCCTGGAGACTTCAAGGCGACGTTCGTCGGTGACACACCGATCGTCGTGTCGCGAGACAAAGACGGCTCTCTGCACGCCTTCGTCAATCGCTGCGCCCACCGTGGCGCGCTCGTTTGCCGGGAGATGAAGGGCAACCGAGGCAGCCACGTCTGTGTCTATCACCAGTGGAGCTATGATCTGCGCGGCCGTCTCATTGGCGTGCCCTTCCGCAAGGGGATCGAGGGGAAGGGCGGGTATTCGGCTGACTTTGATCCATCCAGGATCTCGCTTCATGCACTTCGCGTCGCGACGTACGACGGCCTGATCTTTGTTTCGTTTGCTCAAGAGGTCGAACCCCTGGAAGACTACTTGGGGCCCTCGCAAATGCCGTGGTTGGATCGTGTCTTCAACCGTCCGATCCGCGTGCTTGGTTATGCGCGCCAGTTTGTTCGCGCCAACTGGAAGCTGTATGCCGAGAACACACGTGACAGCTACCACGCGAGTCTCCTTCATCTGTTTCATACGACCTTCGGCATCTACCGCTCCTCGCAAGGTGGCGGCGTTTTCATGGACGACGCGCGGCGGCACTGTATGGGGCGGGCGTACAAACGGGAGGAAACAGCCGAGATCTCTGCCTACGCAGATACGAACCTGCGGACGTACCAAAAGGGCTATGCCCTAGCTGACCCCTCGATCCTGCAAAGCCGCAAGGAATTCGACGTAGAGCTGACGAATTCGATCCACTCCGTCTTCCCGTGTCTGGTGGTGCAGCAAATTCTCAATACCCTGGCCACCCGGCAGATCTTGCCGAAGGCGCCGGATGCGTTTGAGCTGATCTTCACCTTTTTCGGCTACGCGGACGATGACCACGAGATGCGGGAGCGCCGCATCAAACAGGCGAATTTCGTAGGCCCCGCCGGCTACATCTCCATGGAGGACGGGTATGCGGCCGAGCTCGAGCAACAGGCGATCGCGCGCGACCTCGATGCCTGTTCGTTCCTCGAACTGGACGGCACGGGCGTGGCGGACGCGGAGAATTTAGTCAGCGAAGCAGCGATGCGCGGGTTCTGGCAGTACTACCGCCAAATCATGGAATTCTAGGCGCCTGCTCTGCCGCGAATTCCAACCGATTCAATCCGTCGACGTCGCTCGTTTCCGTCGTCCTTGACTACCGCAGAAATCCCCGTGTCCCCTGCGAAGTGTCCGACGATCCTCGCTTGCTCCGGGTCGCCGCTCCGCTCATCGTACCAAGCGTGGAATCAGACGCGCACACAAAACGCACCGCCTCCGATACGTACCAGAAGGCGATCGCGTACTCGCGGGCGCGCTACCGATTGTACTTCGCGAGCACGGCATACGGTCTCGCCGTCCTCGCCGCAGCGATCGCGGTCGGTCTCGGCCCCCTGCTGCGCGACGTGGCCGCCCGCACGACGGCGACTCCGTTGCTTCAGACGGCGGTCTACACCCCGATCTTGCTGGCCGTTCTTGCCATCGCAGGCCTGCCGACGGCGGCGTGGGGGCACCGGCTCGCGCTTCGCTACGATCAGTCCATCCAAAGCTGGACCTCGTGGATATGGGACTGGACGAAGTCGGAGCTCGTGACGATCGCGATCGCGACGTTCCTGGTCGCAGTGCTCTACGCGGTGATGCGCGCCGCTCCCAATCGCTGGTGGCTCGTGTTCTGGCTCCTCTCGCAGCCGATCCTCGTCTTCTTGCTGTTTCTCCAGCCGTTAGTGATCGCGCCTCTCTTCTTCGAGTTCCGACCTCTTCGCGAGGCTGCGCCCGATCTCGTTTGCGACATGGAACGCATCGTCGAGCTCGCACGAGTGGAGATCACGCCCGATCGCATGTTCGAGATGAAAGCGAGCGAAAAGCTCAAATCCGTCAACGCATACGTCGCCGGCATCGGTGCCTCGAAGCGCGTCGTCGTCTGGGACACGACGATTGCCAAGATGACGAAGCCGCAAACGCTCTTCATCTTCGGCCATGAGCTCGGCCACTACGTCCTGGGCCACATTCCGCGCACTCTCGCCGTCACGTCCGCGGCGCTCCTCCTGGTCTTCTTCCTCGGCCAGTTGCTCCTCGAATGGGCGATTTCCCGACACGGCGTCGCCTGGTCGATTCCGGCCGTCTCCGATCTCGCCTCGCTTCCCGTGATCCTCTTCAGTCTGTCGGCGGCCGGCTTCCTCGCAACGCCGCTCTACAGCGCCTACACTCGCGGCCTCGAGCACGCAGCGGACGTCTACGGTCTCGAAATCACGCAGGGCGTGCTCGAGAAACCGGGGGCGACGGCTGCCGATGCGTTCCGCCGCCTCGCGGAGATCGACCTCGCAGACCCGGCGCCGCCGCGGTTCATCCGTTTCTGGCTGTACGGTCACCCGCCGATCGGCGAGCGTATCGCGTTCGCCGAGCGCTTTCGGCGGGATGGGTGACTCGTGTCGCAGCAGACGTATCCCGAATGATCTCGCGGCAGCTAGACAAAATCGAGAGGCGGCGGTATTGAACCCGGCTGTGCGGCGGCAGATGGATGATTGCACACGCCTCAGCTTCGGCTTCGAGAAACGGCAAGGCGATTTCTTGTCGAAGCAGCCAGGAGCTCCCCGCGGCCTTCGCAATCACCGCGGGGCAAGTTGGAGCGATCCATGGCGTCACAAGAGTGGAGCGAACGTATCATCCCCGTTGCCGGAATCGAGCTGCCCGTCGTCATGGCGGGCAGCGGCAAGCCGTTGCTCGTCCTGCATGACGAGCTCGGCTATCCGGGTTGGCTGAACTGGCAGGCGGCGCTCAGCAAGGAGCGCACGCTCATTGTCCCCATGGCGCCCGGCTTCGGACGGGCGCCGCGGATCGAGTGGGTGGAGAGCGTGCGGGATCTGGGGAGCGTTTACGCCCGCATGCTGCGCGAGGAGAAACTGCCGGACATCGACGTGATCGGCTTTTCCTTCGGCGGCTGGGTGGCGGCCGAGATGATCGCCAGTTGCCCGCATCAATTTCGCCGTATCGTCCTGGTGGCTCCAGGCGGAATCAAGGCTCCCGTTGGCGAGCTGATGGATGCTTTCTACGTGCCGGCGCAGACCTATCTCAGGGAAAGCGTGCTCGATCCCTCCGCCACTCCCGAGTTTTCCCGCCTCTACGGCGAGCCGAACTCTCCGGAGCAATTTGAGTTGTTCGAGGACGCGCGGGCGGAATTCGCGCGCCTCGCGTGGCAGCCATACTTCCACAACCCGAGCCTGCCCCATCTCTTGGAAGGAGCTGGCAATCATCCCGTCCTGCTGATTTGGGGGCGGCAAGACCGGGTGGTGCCGCGCTCCGTGATCGAGCCCCCACCCCTTGCCATCGAAGTCCCAACAGTCGAGGCGTTCCGTGCAGATGGTGTTGCCGCGGCCGAACACGTTGAGCAGCTTCCACTCGACCTTCTTGGTGAGGTCCATGATCCCCTTGATGATCTTGCGTACATCGTCGAGACCGACGACGGGTTCGAGCGGTTGGTTGATGTATACGATGTTCGGGGCGAGGCATGCCATCGCAGCGTCAACATCGAGCGCGGCCCAGGCGTCGATGAAGCGCCGAACGACTTGTTCGTTACGAACGACGATCGGATCTTTGTTGGTAGGCTCGGCTGACATGGAGCAACCTCCTTGTTCGCCAGGCGTAAGCAAAAATGCCCACTGCCGGCCTGAGCTGTTTCCCTTTGAGACGACTCGCCGGTGAAGTCAAGCCTGCCGAGCCATCCGCCCGCCGAGAGTCACGCGTCGAGGTGCCTGATGGAAAACGACGATGAAATCGTCCTCACCACTTGTCCACGCGATTGTTACGACACCTGTGGCATTGCCGTCGTCAAGCGCAACGGGAAGATCGCTCATGTCCGCGGCGATCCCAACCATCCCGTCAGCCGCGGTAAGTTGTGCGCCAAGTGCTCGATTGGTTACAACCGCGAGTGGCGCGACCCGCAAGCGCGCCTGACCCAGCCGCTCCGTCGGATCGGGCCGAAGGGCTCTGGCCGATTCGAGCCCGTGTCGTGGAAAGTGGCGCTCGGGGCCATCGCCGACCGGCTCAAGCAGATCGTCGGTACGACTGGATCGCAGACGATCCTCAACACTCACTACAGCGGCACGATCTCGCTGATCGCCTTCCTTTTCCCTTTGCGGTTTTTCAATCGCCTCGGCGCCACCGAAGTCTCCCCTGACACGATTTGCAACATGGCCGGTCATGTTGCGCTGAACTACGTCTACGGAACTTCCGTGGACGGCTTCGACCCACGCACGGCTCGTGACGCCCGGTGTATCGTCCTCTGGGGTGCCAATCCCTCGGCCTCAGGCCCTCACATCCATGAGCACTGGCTTCGCGAAACTCCCGCCAAGGTCTTGGTCATCGACCCCATTCGTACCCCCACGGCGCAAGTTGCCGACATGCATCTTCAGCTCTTCCCTGGGAGCGATGCTGCTTTGGCATTCACCATGCTCCACGTGATTCGGCGCGACGGCCTCATCGATCGTGACTTCGTCAATGCTCACACCACCGGTTGGGATGAACTCGAACCCTTGCTGGCGGACTGCACCCCTGCCTGGGGTGAAGCAACGACGGGTGTGTCTGCGCGCCTGATCGAGGAAGCCGCCCAGATCTACGGGCGGGGGCCATCACTCTTGTGGCTCGGACAGGCACTGCAGCGCCAGCCGCTGGGTGGCAATGTGATGCGTGCTTGCTCTCTGTTGCCTGCCGTATCCGGCAATTTGGGCAAGCCGGGCGCTGGGTTTCTGTACCTCAACTTCAATTTCGCGCAACGCCACCTCGACGATGCCTATCTGACCGCACCGCATCTGAAGACTAGTGCGCCACCGCCCATCAGCCAGATGGACCTTGCGGCTTGCTTGGAGGATCCGGGACGATCGCGGGCTTTGATCTGCTGGAACATCAACATCGCTGCCTCGAACCCGCAGCAAACGCGGCTCCGGCGGGCGCTGGCACGCGAGGATCTGCTCACCGTTGCGCTCGACGTCTTTCCGACCGATACGACCGATTTTGCTGACTTCGTGCTACCAGCGGCGAGTTTCCTGGAATTTGACGACTTGGTGGCGGGCTATTTTCACCTGACCCTGTCGGCCCAGGTCAAGGTCATGGAGCCGCCGGGAGATGCACTGCCCAATCAAGAAGTCTTCCGCCGACTTGCCCACGCCATGGGCTACACCGCGCCCGAGTTGTACGAGCGTGACGCCGAGATCATCGACACTCTCTTGCGCCGGGCCGATCTCGGAGAGGACTTTTCTTCTCTCGCCGCGAAAGGCACGGTGCCGGTGCCGGCAAAGACGGTCATTCAATTCGCAGATTTGACGTTTCCGACTCCGAGCGGACGCATTGAGATCGCCTCTGCCCGTGCCGCAGCAGACGGGCACCCGCGAATACCTCTTCCGGTGGTCGACCCGAGGCCAACCGGAGGCCGCCTGCGTTTGCTCTCCCCGTCCTCGCCCTGGCGCCTGAACGACAGCTTCGCAAACGTCGAGAAGATCTCTGCGCGTGTCGGACGGCCCACCATTGCTTTGCATCCCGCCGATGCGGCCGAGCGAAGCCTCGCCGAGGGTGACGAAGCGCTGGTGGCCAACGAAACCGGTCTTCTATCTCTGAATGTTAGTTTGTCGGATGCGGTCCCGCGGGGAGTAGCGCTCTCTCACAAGGGCCGCTGGCCCAAGCGGGAGGCCGGGCATGCGAATGTCAACGTGTTGAACCCCGGTCACAAGACCGACATGGGGGAAAGCAATTGCGTGCACGGCATCGAAGTGACAGTCACTCGGCCGGCGGGCAGTTAACGTCGAAGCGCAATTCCGTGCTGCCCCTTCGATCCGAAATTCGCGCGGGTCCTGTCGTCGGCGCAGCCCGCGCCGTGCTCGCTGGGCGCCCCTCCCAGCCGCTCCGCCACCCCGGGCCTTCGCCCCGCATTCGCTGCGCGCGGCGCGGGCGCCCAGCGCCGACGCCACCCACGCGAATTTCGGATCGAGGCTAACCTCGAAGCGAAATTGTGGGGACGGGTGTGAATGCCGGAATCACCTCCGCTGCAAACAGGCGGAGCGAGCGCAGCGCCTGCTCGTGAAGAAGCGTGCCCCAAGCGAACGAGCAAATCACATAGTTGCAGCCGCTCACCTCCAGCAAGCGCTTCATCTGCTCGCGTACGCGCATCGGCGAGCCAAGGATGATCGTCTCGAGTTGAGTAGCCGTCTCCCACGAGAAGATCTCATCATAAGTGTGGTCGTCGTGCGCGTGCCATAGCTTGGTAATCGACCGATACCAATCGCTGTAGGCGGACCGCGCGGTCTCGAGGGCCTCGTCGTCAGTGTCGGCGACGAACACTTGGCGCAGAGCGCCCACCTTGGGCTCGGCTACGTGGCCGTTCAGTCGCCCCGCCTCATGCCGGTGAGCCCTCCAGGTTTGCCAGTATGCATCCACCTGCTTAGCGAGGAGCGCCGCCGGACCGAGACCCACGAAGTTGTAGCCGTGCCGGGCTGCGTACTCGATGCTTTCCGGCTTGTGTGTCGGGTACCACAGTGGCGGGTAAGGTTCCTGTAGAGGGCGCAGCTCGATCGGAACATCGCGGTATTGGTAGCGTTGGCCGTCGAATGTGAGGCGCTCCTGTGTCAATCCCGCGATGAGGACCGCAAGGGCCTCGTCGAAGATCGCCCGGGAGTCAGCGACATCGACACCGAAGCATCCCAACTCGTAGGGAGAGACACCGCGCCCGATGCCGAGCTCGAGCCGCCCGGCGGAGAGATGATCCAACATGCACACTTCCTCGATGAGCCGCAGCGGTTGATAGAGCGGGAGCAGATAGACGAGTGGTCCGAGACGGATCCGCCGGGTGCGCTGTGCCGCTGCGCTCAGGAACAGCGAGGGCGACGGCGCCATACCGAGCGTCGTGCCGTGGTGCTCTGCGAGGTGGTAGCAGAAGAAGCCGGCGTCATCCGCGACCTCCACGAGTCGCAGCCGCTCCTCATAGAGCTGGTGCACTGGCGCGTCGCCGCGGTCTATCCAATCGAAGAGTCCGAAGCTCACCGGTGTCATGGCCGAGCTACTTCCTCTTTGCCAGGACGTTGATCAGCGTTGCCGGCTCCTGAAACTGGCCCATGTCGAAGTAGTCCTTCCACACGGTGATTTTGCCGTTCTTGACCTCGAACACGCCGACCACCGGAATCGACCACTGCTTGCCAGCGATCTTGAACGTGTCGACGCGCTCCAGCATCACGTTTGGGCCATCCGAGAGAATCTGCTTGATTTCGGTTTGGAACTGGAAGGGGATGATCAGCGGATCCTTCACGAAGAACGGCTCGAGGAATTCCTTGGCTTTCGCCCGGCCTTCGATCGGCTCCGGAATGGGCACGTTGACGAAATGAACGTCCTCCGCCAGATACCCGACCGTCTCGTCGAGCGGGGCTTTCGCCCAAGACTCGACGAACGCCCTCACGACCTTCGCGCCGCCCGCGATGGAATCCGTTCCCGTCTCGGCGTGAATCGCCGCCGCGCTCGTGATCAGAAGCACTACGGAGCCGAGCGCGGTGATCATTGGCCTGCCCATCGTGATCTCCTTCGTCTTGGAGCTTCGTGGTGCCGGCGTTCAGCTTACCCCGCCGGGAGAGCCATTCGTCGAGGCAATACCACGCGCCGGGCTTGCGCTACCATGGCGCCCCGTGGTTCTACGTGAACGAAGCAGCTGCCGGTGTCGTGCTCGAGTTGCCATCGAACGCGCTGGGCGATCCGCTGATGGAACCGAAGAACAGCTCGTCGCGACTCCTGGAGGGACGGGTCGCGATCGTGACCGGCGGTGGAAAGGGCATCGGGCGGGCGATTGCCCTCGCGCTCGCCGATGCGGGGGCCCGTGTGGGCGCCGCGGCGCGCGAGCGCGGGCCGATCGGGGAGGTCGAGGCGGAGATCCATTCCCGCGGGGGAGAATGCCTCGCGGTGCCGACCGACGTCACCCGCGAGCCGGAAGTCCGGGCGATGGTCGAAACGATCCGCGCGCGCTTCGGTACGATCGACGTCCTCGTGAACAACGCCGGGGTCGGTGGCCCGACGGCGAACGTCGAGGACATGAGCTTGTCCGACTGGGAAGAGGTCGTCCGCATCAACCTCATAGGCCCCTTCTTGTGTTGCCGTGCCGTAGTGCCGGAGATGAAGCGGAAGCGAAGCGGACGGATCGTCAATATCGCTTCGATCACGGGAAAACGACCGCTCGCGCAGCGCACGCCCTACTGCGCCTCGAAGATGGGCCTCCTCGGCTTTACCCGCTCGCTCGCCACTGAGCTCGGGCCGTACAACGTGACCGTGAACGCCGTGTCACCGGGAGCCACGATGGGTGAGCGGCTGCAGAGCGTGATCTCAAACGCCGCCGAAGCGCAGCGGAGGACGGTGGAGGAGGTGTCGCGGACGCTTCTCGCATCGACCCCGCTCGGCCGCTTCGTCGAGCCGCAGGATACCGCGCGAGTGGTCGTCTTCCTCGCCTCCGACGATGCGGCCAACATCACGGGTGAGGATGTCAACGTCGCGGCCGGCCTTTGGATGGACTGATACGACGGCGTACGCTGCCAAATGAAGGCGGTGCTCGGTGCGCGAGAGCGACGACTTCACACGACCTCGTTGATCTCGTCGCGCACCGCGGCGGCGATCTCGAAGGAGCGAAGCCGCGCCGCATGGTCGAAAATCTGGCCGGCGATGATGAGCTCGTCCGCGCCGGTCTCGGCGATGATCTCTTCGAGCCGGCGCCGGACGGTCCGTGGCGAGCCTCTGACCGCATAGGTGAACACCTGATCGATCATCACCTTCGCCATCGGCGGGAGACTTTGCTCGAAGCCATCGATCGGCGGTCCGAGGAGTCCCGTGTCGCCGGTCGTCCGCAGGCGTAGGAACATCTGCTCGAGCGAGGTGAAGAGGCGCTGGCCCTCGGCGTCGGTCTCAGCCGCGAACACGTTCACACCGACCATCGCGTATGGTCTTTCGAGCGCGCCGGATTGACGGAAGTTCTCCCGGTATGCCTCGAGCGCCGGCATGAGCAGCTCCGGCGCGAAATGTGAGGCGAAAGCGAACGGCAGCCCAAACGCGGCGGCGACGTGCGCACTGTATAGGCTCGAGCCGAGGAGCCAGACGGGGACGCTCAGGCCCGCACCGGGAACCGCTCGGACCGCCTGACTCGGGTCGGCGGGACGGAAGTAGTTGAGCAGCTCGACCACATCTTCGGGAAACGAGTCCTCGCTCCCCTCGAGCCTCCGGCGAAGTGCACGTGCGGCGGCCGGCCCAGTCCCTGGCGCCCGGCCGAGGCCGAGGTCGATCCGGCCGGGATAGAGCGATTCGAGCGTCCCGAACTGTTCGGCGATCACCAGCGGCGAATGGTTCGGCAGCATGATGCCGCCGGCGCCGACGCGGATCGTCGAAGTGCCCCCGGCTATGTGCCCGATGAGGACCGCGGTCGCGGCGCTGGCGATCCCGGTCATGCTGTGATGCTCGGCGAGCCAGTAGCGGCGGTAGCCCCAACGCTCGGCGTGCCGCGCGAGGTCGAGGGAGTTCCGGAACGACTGCGAGGCGTCGCCCCCGACGAGGATCGGGGAGAGGTCTAGGATCGAGAAGGGGATCATCGCAGCAACCAGCCGAGCTCGGCGTCGAGCTCCCGCCGCTTGATCAGCTCCATCACGGTGTTGTGTCCGTCGTGTCGCTCGACGACTCGGAGGGAGACGGTTGGGAGGCCGACCAAGTACTCGGCATGGAGACGGTCGTCCCAGTTGTACTCCGCGTATACGAGCCGGGCACGTGGGGGCAACTCGGCGGCGGCGAAGAGTCGGCGCAGGTCGACCGGATCGTTGGGCAACTCCTTCCACAGTCGCGTGAGGTTGACGGTCTGGCGCAGGTGTCGATTGAAATCGCGGGAAAGATTGACCACGCCCGAGAGCGCCAGTACGGCCTGCGCGCCGAGTTCGAGGCCGTACAACAACGCCGCAAAGGCCCCGCCGGAGTTGCCGTAGCACGCCACCCGGCGCGCTCCGAGGGAATTGGCGATGTCGCGGAGCGCGGCGATGGCGTCCGACCGGCTGGTCCCCAGCGAGCGAATGCCCGCGAGATAGAAGAGGCGGTGGAAGTCTCGCAGATAGACGAGGGAGGCCGGCATGAGGCCGAGCCAGTGATGGATCGTCGTGAGGGGGAGGCCGAGGCGCTGAGCGTGACCGCAGAACAGGAAAACGACCGCCTCGGCGTCGCGGCGGCGAACGACCTGCATGTCCTTCGCCGGGTCATCCTCGAATCGCGGCTGCCCCTGACTTGGGGGCATCCGGTCGAGGACGGCGCCGAGGTTGTCGAGGTATTCCGAACGAGGAAAAGCATCCCGGAGATATGGGACGACGTGCTCCACCGTCTCGAGATGGCCGCGGACGATCAGGGCGTCGAGCGCTTCGGGCAGGATCTTGCGGTCACCCTGGCGCAAGGCGGGCGGCCGCCGTTCGCGGAAGGCGCCGAGGAACTCCTCGGCCAGCACCTCGCGGTCAGGTTGTTCCCGGCTCTCGCTCATGACCATCCCGCTGCTCGGAGGAGAATCGCTCCGCCGCGATCCACCGAGCGAGATCTCGGATGGTCGCCGTGGTTTCCATCAGATCGTCGGCGACGACGATCGAGAATCGCTGCTCCAGCTCCGCCGCTAGCATCCGTACCTGCAGCGAGTCTCCGCCGAGCGAGGCGACGTTGTCGTCGCCGGTAGCTCTGTCCACGCCGAGCACGGCTTCGAAGACCTTCGCCACCTCGTCAACCATCAGATCGGCCACACGCTCGGACATGTCGCTCACCCGACTCGCATCGATCCGCGCGAGGGTGCTCCGATCGACCTTGAGGTTCCGCAGCCGGGGCAGCTCCTCAACGACGAAGATCGACGACGGCCCCATGTGGCGCGGCAGCGACTGCTCTAGGAGGGCGGTGAGATGCCTGGGCAGCATGCCCTGGCCAGCGGGGCGCAGCACGACGTACGCGACCAGCGACCGGGGAATGCCGGTATCGCTCCGGCGCACCAGGACCGCGGCATCGGCAACCTCCGGGCGCTTGACGATCGCGTGCTCCACCTCGGCGGGCTCGATGCGATGGCCGCGCAGCTTGATCTGCAGATCCCGTCGCCCGACGAACTCGAGGAGGCCATCGGGGCGGCGGAATCCGAGGTCGCCGGTCCTGAACACACGCGCGGCCGGATCGGCGGGGTCGGTGCCGAAGGCGAGGCGTGTCTGCTCCGGCTCGCGCCAGTAGCCGAGCCCGATGTACCGGCTCGTCACCACGACCTCGCCGACCTCGCCGTCCGGAACCGGCTGCCCCGCGGGATCGACGATGGTCACGATGCGGTCCGGAACGGGCCGGCCGGCGGGGAAGCCCTCACCATGGGCGCGCGCCGCCTCGTCCACGAACCAGTGGCTGTGGACGGTGGTGCACTCCGTCTGCCCCCAGGTGACGTAGAGCGACGCGCCTGGCCGGACGGCACGCCGGAACTCGTCGGCGTCGGCCCAGCTGATGCGGTCACTGGCAAGGTAGACGACACGCACGCTGTCTAGCTTCTCGCCTGACCCCAGCGCCTCCACCACGCGTCGAAAAAGGGTGGGTACGGCGTGAAAGACGGTGATCCCACGCGCGTGGATCTCGCGAAGCAGCCCGGCTGGTCCGAGCTGCCTCGGCGAAAGGACGTGCGTCGAGGCTCCGTTGAGGAGCGCTCCGTAAACGTCCCGGATGGCGCCGATCGCGCTCGGCGAGTAGGCGAGGCTCAGACGATCCTCGGGGTCCAGGTGGAGCGCGTTGGTGAACTGGAGCACGTCGTGCAAGAGCCCGCGGTGATTCTGGTAGACACCCTTCGGCACCCCCGTGGATCCCGACGTGTAGACGACGTAGGCGAGGTCGATCGGCGCGAGCGCCGGCCGCGGGTCGCGGCGAGGAGCGCGGTCGAGCCGGTCGAGGTCGATGACGGGCACCGTGGGCGGAAACAGCGTGCGCACGTGATCGGCAAGATCTCCGGCCGAGAGCATCGCGGCGGCGCCGGCCTCGACCGCGATCAGCTGATTTCGTGCGATCGGCTGATCGGCGTCCAGCGGGACATAGCCACGGCCGGCCGCTAGCACGCCCAGCATTGCGGCGGGAAAGCGCGCCTCGTTGCGGAGCACGATGGCCACCGGACCGGCGCCTGCGCGCGTAGCGCGAGTGACTGCGGCGGCGATCTCGTTGACCATCGCCCCGAGCTCCGCATAGGTCATCTTCCGGGCGCCATCCTCGATGGCGAGGCGAGCCGGAAAACGCCGGACGATGGCGTCGAAACGGTCGATGACGGAGCCCTCGAGTGCCGCGTAAGGGAACGACTCAAATGGCCGGTCGACCGGCCCCCCGTGGTCGATGGGGCTGCACTCGGTCTGAACAGTCATGCGCGAAGTGCGGGATCGCGACCACGAGCGGCCGAATTCGTATCCCGCCTGCCTCTCCGAGCCCATTTTATGGCTACCCGTGGTTTTGGCAACTCCTCCGTCCAGCGCGTTTGCTAGTGGACCAACAAGAGCGACTCGTGTCACGAACAATCGGTCTTCGCTGGTCGCTCAATGTCGTAGAGCCGGGGAGCTTCGAAAGCCAGCTGCTCAGGGTGCGGTGAGTCGTCGATCGCCGAGGAACACGGCACGGATGAGAAAGGAGAGAACCATGAAGCTAGAAGGACAGGTAGCACTCGTCACCGGCGCGGCCCGGGGGATCGGTAAAACGATCGCACTTGCTCTCGCGCGCGATGGGGCGGACGTCGCCATCGCCGATCTGGACGCAGTAGGCGCGGAGGCGACCGCCGGGGAAATCGAGAAGCTCGGCCGGCATGCATTCGCGATGGCCTGCGACGTCGGCAGCCACGAGCAAGTCCAGGCGGTCGTCACTGCCGCGATCGCAAAGCTCGGAAGGGTCGACATCCTCGTGAACGACGCCGGCATCGCCAAGGCCGAGCCCTTCCTCGAGATCACCAAAGAGAATTGGGAGAACCACCTGCATACCCACCTCTTCGGCACGTTCTACTGCTCGCAGGCAGCGGCGCGGGACAT
Source organism: uncultured delta proteobacterium (assembly GCA_963712515.1). GTDB lineage: Bacteria > Desulfobacterota > Binatia > JACPRU01 > JACPRU01 > CAVQIG01. Next base: position 47,166 of record CAVQIG010000026.1, on the reverse strand, counting down.
GGCGAAGCGCCGTTACGGACGCATCGTGACGGTCGCGTCGGTGGCCGGCTTCATGGGGCCTCTCGATCTCGCTCCGTACGGTGCGGCCAAAGCGGGGATGATCGGTCTCACTCGCGCGATGGCGCTGGACCTCGCGGACTACGGCATCACCGCAAACGCCGTCGCCCCGGGGCCGATCGACACCGAGCTTCTGCGCAGGGCGTGGTCGAAGGAGGCGCTCGAGGAACGTGCGAATCACATCCCGGCGCGGCGGCTCGGAACCGTGGACGAAGTCGCTCACGCCGTTCTCTTCTTCGCGTCACCCGAGGCCGCGTACGTGTCAGGCGCCGTACTGGTCGTGGACGGCGGATCAGTCGCGGCCGGTGCATACATGGTCGAAAAATATCGGCGGCGTCGCGCTGCGGAGACCGTGCAGAAGCCCATCAAGGCATCGTGAGAGCCGTGCCGAACGATGACCGCGGAAGTGCAAGAGCGCGCCGTCGGGTCGGCGCAAAGAGGGAGAACCGACGAATGTCCGACGACCACCGCATCTTTTCTCGAGAAGGTTGCGTCTACGGCGAGGCGAGGTACATCACACCATTGCTGGGCGAGATCGCGGCGCAGGCGGCACGGGCGGACGAGACCCGGTCGGTCTCCTCGGAACTGATCGCTGCGATCAAGCAGAACGACATCATGCGTTTGTCGGGGAGCCCGGAGCTCTCGGGGCTCGACGAGAGCGTCGTCGCGATCGGAAACGAGTTGCGCGCGATTGCCCCGAATTGCGGCTCGACCGCGTGGTGCCTGTGGAATCACCTGTGCACGTTTCATCACTTTGCCGGCTTGCTCGGCCCCAAGAACGCCGACTTCCTGGGCGACATCGTTTCGAAGCGCGAATGGTTTTGCTTCCCCGCCGGTGCGTCATCCGAGGTCGCGGGCGTGGAAAGCAACGGCAAAACCACGCTGAATGGCGTCGCCGCATTCGGTTCCGGTGGGCGCTACGCGGAGTGGGCGGGCGTCGTGTTCGCCGCAGACGGCGTCGCGACGCCACAATTTGCGCTGGCGGATCTACGACATCCGAAGGTCCGTATCAAAGAAACTTGGGATGGCATGAGTCTGCGCGCATCCGCGACGGATCATGTCTACTACGACGGCGTCGACGTGCCGACCCAGCGCGTCGTTCCGTGGCCGCCGAAGTACCGCGAGCTTTTTCGAAAGCCCGACTACCCCATGATCCATCACCGCTATCGCGAAGATTGGGTTGCACTGTCGGTGCTGTGGCTAGGCGCGATGGCGACGGGCGTGGCCGAGATCTCGCTGAACGAGACCGCGAAGAGCATCAGGGATCGCATCGCGATCTTCGGCACGAGAATGGTGGAAAAGCCTACCATTCACGTGAACCTCGGGCGTGCCCGGGCGTTGGTCAACGCCGCGACGGATACGGTGTACGCCGCGATGGCGGAAACCGATGCCCGAATCGCGGCGCGCGTCATGCCGACGGAGGGCGATTACTTCCGGCAGACCTCGGCGGGGATGCAAGCGGTGCTCTTGTGCGACGAGGTGATGAAGCTCGTCCTACGCGTCCTCGGCGGCAACGGTTTGCGCGAGGGAACTGATTTCGAACGCCGATACCGCGACTTCCAGGCGATGCCCCTACACATCAACGGGCACGTCGACCGCATCACCGAGCAACTGGGGCGGATCACTCTGGGCCTTGATTCGCAGAACCCGTTTTAGGGTTTTCCCTCACGCTCGCCAATGACCGTCATTGGCTCGGCGCTCGCGCGCATCGATCAGGATCTCTTCCGTCTTACGTCGGCGAGGAGCTGAGATCCCGAGGAAGCTGGTACCGGGCCCGCGCTCAGCGGAGCTCGAGTCCGGGCAGCTCTCCGGTATCGCGCCACTCCTTCAGTAGCTTGAAGAACTCGACCGGTCCGCCGCCGTAGGAATTGGCGATCAACCCGGTCTTCCGATCGGGCTTGCCCTCGCCGTTGTAGTAGCCGGGCGTGCATTCTTGGAAGAAGCGCTCGCCGAGCCTCGCCAGCCGCTCGATGGTCGCGACCCACTCCGCCTCGGCTTCTGCCGTGGCCTCGACCGCGGTGACTCCCCGCTCGCGCGCCTGCCCGACCACGTAGGCGATGTGCCTCGCCTGCTCGTTCAACAGGTGGGGAAAATTCGGCGTGAGCGCGCTCTGCACGAAGCCCATGAAGTAGCAGTTGGGAAAGCCGTGGCTGTGAAGCCCGTGGAAGGTCGTGGCGCCGCCGGCCCACTTCTCGCTGAGCTTCACCCCGTCCGCGTCCGATCACGTCGTAGCCGGAGCGGCGGGTATAGTTGGTGCCCACTTCGAAGCCGGTGGCGAAGATCAGGCAGTCGAGCTCGTACTCGACGCCGCCGACCACGACCCCGCGCGGCGTCACACGCTCGACGCCGCGGCCCTCGGTGTCGACCAAGGTGACGTTCGGGCGATTGTAGGTGTCGAGGTACTCGTCGTGGAAGCACGGCCGCTTGCAGAACTGGCGGTAGTAGGGCTTCAGCGCCTCGGCCGTCGCAGGGTCGCGGACGATGGTGTCGACCCGCGCGCGAATCTTTTCCATCTTCCGGAAGTCGGCCATCTCGGTCGCGAGCGCCATCTGCTCCTTCGAGATCCCCGCGGAGTCGGGCCTCGGCATGACGCCGGCCAGCGTGCGAAAGATCTCCGTCCAGCCGTCGCCGACCATGTCCTCGTCCTGGTGGCCGCCGTTCACGAGGATGTTGAAGTTGTCCATGCGCCCCTGTTGCCATCCGGTGGCGAGCGAGCGCGCCCACTCCGGATCGGTCGGGCGATTGTCGCGCACGTCGATCGAGGAGGGCGTCCGCTGGAAAACGTACAAATGCTTCGCGGCCTCGCCGAGGTGGGGGATGCACTGGATGGCCGTCGCTCCGGTGCCGATGATGCCCACCCGCTTGTCGCGAAGCCTGTAGAGATTCCCGTCGGAATCGCCGCCAGTGTACGCGTAGTCCCAGCGGCTCGTGTGGAACGTGTGGCCCGCGAAGCTTCGGATGCCGGGAATGCCCGGCAGCTTCGGCCGATTGAGCGGCCCGTTCGACATGGCGACGAATCGTGCGGCGATACAGTCGCCGCGGTCGGTGCGGAGCATCCAGCGGCGCCGAGCTTCGTCCCAGGTCATGCTCGTGACCTCGGTCTGCAGAAGCGCTTCGTCGTAGAGCCGGTAGTGCTCCGCGATGCGGCGCGCGTAGGCCAGGATCTCGGGCGCGTGCGCGTACTTCTCCGTCGGCACGTAGTTCATCTCCTCGAGGAGAGGCAGGTAGATGTACGACTCGATGTCGCACATCGCGCCAGGATAGCGGTTCCAGTACCAGGTTCCCCCGAAGTCGCCTCCCTTCTCGACCACGCGGAGCTTCTCGACGCCCACTTCGCGTAGGCGCGCAGCGGCGAGCAGGCCGCCGAAGCCGCCACCGATCACTGCGACCTCGATCTCGTCGATCACCGGGGCGCGCGTGTAGCCCGGTTCGACGTAGGGATCGTCGACGTAGCGCGAGAAGTCGCCCACGACCTCTTGGTACTGCTCGTTTGCGTCCGGCCGCAGGCGCTTGTCGCGCTCTTCACGATATTTTGCGCGGAGCCGGTCCGGGTCGAAGCCCAGCTCCGCGGGATCGAAAAGGTCCTGAAAGGTCGTGGCCACGATCGGTCCTCCACCTTGTGTTTTTGCGGGGATACGCGGGCAACGCAAGCTCGAATGCCTCGGTATTCCTCTCGCGGAGGTCTAGAGTGGCCGTTCGAACGTGATCAGATTCCGAACCGCTCGACGAGCAGGCCGTGGCGGAGGCCGCGGTCGCTGACCGTCAGCGAGTCCTTGCCGAGCTTGTCCATCACAGTCTTGACGATGCACGCGCCGGCCAGGATGACGTCCGCGCGCTTCGGCTGCAGGCCGACGATCGAACGGCGCTCCGCCGCGCCCCGCGACCGGTACAGCTCGATCTGGCGGTCGATCTCGGCCCGGTCGAGGACCGTGCCCTGGACGACATCCGGGTCGTACGTGGTCAAGCCGTGCTTGACCGCGGCGATGTTGGTGATCGCGCCACCCATCGCCACCAGGGCGTCCGGCGCCGGACGTCCCTCGATCCGCGACAGGTCTGCGGCGATCGACGCGAGGGCGTCGCGGAGCACGTCGGGGGCGACCGCGCCGGCTAGCCCGAACCGCTCGGTGTAACGAACCGCACCCACGTTCACGCTGAACCGCTCGTCGACGCGCGCCCCTTGCCCGAACGTGAACTGCGTGCTCCCGCCTCCGGTGTCGAACACGACCAGCGTGCCGCTCGGCACACCCAGCCCTGCCTTCGCTGCGAGGTAGGCCAGCCGGCCCTCCTCCTCACCTGGGATCACCTCGATCGCAACCCCCGTGCGGGTCCGGATCGCGCCGACTACCGCCTCGCTGTTGCGGGCGATACGCAGGCCGGCCGTGCCCACGGCGACAATCGCCAGCACTCCGTTCCGTTTCGCCTCGCCGATCATGTCCGCGATCGCGGTCGCCGTCCGCTCGGTCGCTTCGGGCCCGATCTCGCCGCGCTCGTCGAGGCCCTCGCCGAGGCGCGTCAGCTCGGCGCGATCGACTATTGTCCGCCACATTCCGCCGGCGCCACGATCGCCGATGTGGAACTTGACCGAATTTGTACCCACGTCGATCACCGCGTACCGCTCCGGCGCGTCATTCAAGAGCGCCAGCAGGCCGCGCGGATAGCTCGTGTTGAGGTACCCGCCCAGGCCGACCGATGCGACGGCCGAGATGACGGCGGCCGCGTCCTCCGATTCGATCGCGATCGTGCGGGTGGTCTTCCCGTCCGCCCTCACATCGGTGACCTCCGAGATACAGCCGCGGACGGTGTAGCGGACCCGGCGCTTGTGGACCTTCACAGGGCGCAGCACGCCGATCGGCGTGACGAGCTCGCCGACGAACTGGTCGAGGGAGTACGCGTCCCGGGTGAGCTTAGGCGTGGCTAGACGGAGCGATGCGAATACCTTCGCCACGTCGGCCGCCGGAAGCGGGAAGCCCTTCTTCATCACCGGCTCCCACCGTTCGAGGCCGTCTGCGTCGACCTCGCGCAAGACTTTTATGTCCATGAGGTCGTCGCGGACTTTCACGTTCTCGCCGGACCCGCCGAGGAAGTAGAGCTCGTCGCCCTCCTGGATCTCGGCAGGGGTCAGCTCGGCGAAACGGGCCTCCGCGACCCCGAAATGGGTACCGAACGTGCGCCACTCCCATCGCGGGATGATCGTGGCCATCTGCACCTCCTCGGCGGCGCCCTCGGCGGCGCGATTCCCGCGGAAAGCTAGCACACGTCGCGACGCCGGGACACGGGCTGAGCTCGCGTCTGCCTGCTGGTCAGGCTTGCATGTGGCGGCCCGAATTCAAACTGGACGATTGCGCCTTGTCCGCGCCGTAAAACTGTGCGTTCCGTGGCGGAGGTTGGGGTTTCTGCCGGTCGATGATGACGGCTCGCATGTGTGTCGGGCCAATTCTTCCGTAGCAAAAGGAGGTCACAAATGCAGGCAGCAGGAACACCGAAAGCGGATCTCACTGGCATGGATGCAGTCGAGATCAAAGTAACCGTCCGACCCGATCAGGAGCTTCGGGCGGAGCGCTCGATGGAGCTCGACGAAGACACCGCGGATGTTCGGGTCATCTACTTTTACGATACACCCAATCTCGATCTCTTCGACGCAGGAGTCGTCCTGCGCTCCAGGTTGGTAAAAGGCGACGATGATGACTCTACGGTCAAGTTTCGCCCGGTCGAAGCGGGCAAGATTTCGAAAGAGTGGGGAGAAATCAAAGGATTCAAAACGGAAGCCGATTGTGTCGGCGACCGGGTCGTCTGTTCTGCTTCCCTAACGGTCATCCAGAAACGCGATGAGATTGACGACGTTGCAAAAGGGAAACGCCCGATTGACAAGCTTTTCTCCAAAGACCAGGAGCGTTTTCTGAGTGACTTTTATAAGGGTTCGGTCGATTTCGGAAAACTCCGCGTTCTGGGCCCCATTCGCGTGCTTCGTTGGAAATCAAAGCACGAGGGATTTCCTCATGAATTGACTACGGAAGAATGGAGACTGCCCGATGGTGACGACCTCGTCGAAGTCTCGATCAAGGTGCCTCCCGGAGAGGCCCGGCAGGCTCAAAAAGCCTTCGACAAGCATTTGAGAGAACTGGGTCTCGACCCGGCCGGAGCCCAGGAAACCAAAACACGTACCGCACTGGAGTACTTCGCAAAGACCCTTCGAAAAGGTACCGATAAGAGACCAGCAAAGTAAGCGAGCATCCCATTCTTCCCCAGCCGTGATCGATCGGCACGGGGGGCCCGGAATAGCTCCTACTTACCTTGCCAGCGCGGTGGCCGTTTCTCGGCGAAGGCCCGGGTGCCTTCGCGCGCATCTTCGGTTCCTTGCAACCAGTCGTACAGTTCGCGCTCCAGCTTCAGTCCCTCGGCAAGGGGCAGATCGATGCCACGCAGCGCGGCCTGCTTGATGCGCTGTACCGCCAGTGGCGCGCTCTTGCAGATCTCCGCGGCAATCTCCTCGCATTTGCTCATGAGCTGGTCCATCGGTACCACGTGATCGACGAGTCCCAGACGCAGCGCCTCCTCCGCGCCGATCCGGTTGCCGGTGTACAGCATCTCCAGCGCGCGACCGAAGGGGATGAGGCGGGGCAACCGCTGCGTACCGCCTGCACCCGGCAGCCAGCCGAGACGCACCTCGCCGAGACCAAAGTGGGCGTGTTCGGCGGCCACGCGGATGTCGCAGGCGAGAGCTTGCTCCAAGCCGCCGCCGTTCGCGTGGCCGTTGATCGCCGCAATGATCGGTTTGTAGAGGTCGAGCAGCAACGGGAAGAGCTTGTTCTGCGGCTCCTCGCCGGGTTTCTCGACGTAGTTAGTTTTGATGTCGCTGCCGGCAGAGAAGGCTCGCTCTCCGCTCCCGGTGAGAATGCCGACGCGCAGCGTGGCATCGTCGCGAAATTCCTGCCAGACCTCTGCAAGCCTTTCGTAGGTCTCGAAGTCACAGGCATTCAGTCGTTCCGGTCGGTTGATCGTGACGTACGCGATGGGTCCTTTTTTGTCGAACAGCACTTTCATGGACGATCTCCGCTTTCTGATGCCTCGAGATGCTCCAGAACGAAGAGTCTAATCCTCATCTCGTTCGCCAGAACTTGTCGAAAGAGAGAACGAGCGTTCACGGTCTGGTCGTGAGACTGGGACCCCGCGCCAGTCAGCGGCCGAGCCCAGCGCGTACGAGGCGCGACCCGGCCACCATCGAGCAAAGCTTCGCGCGGGCGAGCCATCGTGGGATCGCCGAGAAGCCGCAGTCCGCCGTGACGTAGAGCTGCTCCGCCGGCACCACCGAGAGCACGCGGCGGACGCGCTCGGCCACGTCCTCGGCCGTCTCCTGGTAGAAGGACTTTACGTCGATGACGCCGGCGGCGATCTTGTATCGTTTGGCGAGCTCGGGCAGGCGGTCTAGATCAGCCATCTCGCGGTTGGCGAACTCGAGGAGGAGCAACGGACAGTTGAGTTGGCCGAGCGCGGGGAAGAGGCGGCCGAGGTCGCGCCGCATGTTGGGACGGCTCGCGTTGTTCCCGAAGCAGACGTGTACGGCGGTCGCCGCCTCGTGCCCGTCGATGCACGCATTGATGGCCTTCGCAGCGGCGGCGATGTCGAGACCTTGCGGCGGGCGGGCGAAGCCGGGCTCGTCGAGCTGGATGAAGTCGGCGCCGGCCGCGGCCAGCGCTTTCAGCTCCTCGCGCACGATCGCGATCAGGTCGGCGAGCAGCGCCTCGCGGCTGCCGCCGTAATGCTCACCCGGCTCGATGCTGCCCAGGAAGGTCATCGGTCCGGGGAAGGCGATCTTCAACGGCCGCCCCGGGCACAGCCGCTTCAGCTGCTCGTACTCGCGAACGATGCCGAGGCCTCGAGGCGCCGAGACCCCCGCGCGGGCGACGAAGTGGGGAGCGCGGTCGTAGCCCGGCACGCCGAGCTGCCGCACCGGCTGCGTACGCTCGAGGCCGCTCAGGCGGTCGTACATCTCGAAGACGAAGCGCATGCGGCGCAGCTCCCCGTCGCAGATCACGTCGAGACCCGCCTCGACCTGATCCGCGACGGCGATCCGGGCAGCGTCCTCGAAGGCCTCTTCGACGTCGGCCGGGCCGGCGACTCCCTGGCGCATGCCCTCGCGGAAGTGGAAGAGCCAGCCGGGCGTCGCGTAGGAACCGACGCCCATGGTGGCGAGCAGCGGCAGATCGTTCATGGCTTCGGCGTCATCGTTCGGGCGAGCCGGCCGGCCTCATGGCCGCGACACTTCGACGACGGTCATTGGCCATGCAATCTCCTTCTTGGAGCCAGCCGCTCCACGGCGAGCGCGTCGGTCGCGCGACGCTTCTCCGATACCATCTCCCGTGCCGACTCGGAAGAGCTTTCCCTCCCGTGCGCGGGCGCGTTGTTGAACCGTAGATATGGGTGTACGGTTCCCTGTATGAAGACCACCATCGAGCTTCCTGACGAATTGTTGATCCGCGCCAAGAAGCGTGCGGCTGAGCTCCGCAGACCATTGCGAGCGCTCGTCGAAGCGGGGCTGCGTCGCCAGCTCGAAGAGGGCGAAGCGAAAAAGCGGCGGCGTGCTCGGATTCGCTGGGTAACCGCCCCCGGTGGGCTGCCCGACGACCTCGACGTCGCCGATCGTGATCGCATGCACGACTGGCTGCGAAGGCACGCGTGATCGCGGTCGATACCAACCTCCTCGTCTACGCTCACCGATCCGGCGTCCCCGAGCACCGACGCTCGCGTCGAGCGATCGAGGTCGCCGTACGCTCCGACCGCGGCTGGGGGATCGCCTTGGCCAGCGTCGCCGAGTTCTGGAGTATCGTGACCCATCCCCTCGTCGCTCGAGAAGCGCGCGCCGCGGCGCGCGCTTCCGCGTACCTGCGAACGCTTGCCGCGGAGGCGGGCATGCTCATTTGGGTTCCAGGGGCTGGTTTCGACGCAAGACTCGTCGCCCGGGCGCTCGAGCTCGGCGTCCGCGGGGGGCGGGTGTTCGACCTACAAATCGCGCTCACCGTGCTCGATCACGGTGCCACGGAGATTTGGACTCACGATGCTGGCTTCGTGAAGGTGCCCGGCGTGACCATTCGCGATCCGCTCGTCGAGCGCAGGGCATAGCGGCTAGAGGGGTGGCCGAGAGCTGCGCAACAGCCGCGTCTCAGACCTGACACTTCTCTCTTCCCGCCGCCCGCATGACGGAATCGTCACGCCTCCCGGTAGACCCTCACAGGCCGGCCGCCATCTCGCGACGATGCGAACATCGCGCTCACCAACTCCACCGCCCGCGCGCCAAGCTCGCCCGGCGAGTCGTTGCGCGCTTCGCCCTTGATCACTTCGATGAACCGATGCGGCGGCGCCACGCAGTCATAGGCTCCCGTTCCCGGCTGGATCGCCGCCTCATGGTGCTTGCCGTCGTGCCTCCGCACCACCATCCGCTCCCGCTCCATGTCGATCATCAGGACGCCCTCCGTGCCGAAGATGCGCAGATCCACCTGGAACTTGTCGTTCGCCGGCAGTGTCGCCGCGCCGGAGACCACGCCGATCGCGCCGTTCTCGAAGCGCACGCTCGCCGCGTCGTACATGTCCACGGGGGACCCCGGCGACGTCATCCGTGCACTCACTTCCGCCGCGCGGAGACCGGTCAGCCACATGAGCAGCGACGAGGAGTGCGTCACCTGCCCGTGCCCGTATCCGCCGCCGTGCTCCGCGACCTGCCACGTCGAAGGCTCGGGCGTGGCGAGCGTCGGCTGCCACTGCGACATCACCTCCACCGAGCCGCCCGCACCGAAGAACTCCTTGGTCGGTGAAGCCATGTGACACATGGCGTACTCGACCTCTCCAACCGCGCCCTCCTCCATCAGTCGCTTGGCCTCCTGGCTGAAAGGCTTGTAGTTCCAGCCGTACGGCACGAGCAGGGTCCGCTGCTTCTCCTCGGCCAGGCGGACGAGCTCCCACGCGTGCGCTGGGTCGAGCGTCATCGGCTTCTCGCACATGACGTGCAACCCGCGCCGCAGCGCTGCCCCCGCGTGCTCGTGGTGCAGGTGATGCGGCGTCGCGACGATCACCGCATCCAGTTCCTGCTCCAGGAGCTCTCGGTAGTCCTCCGTCGCGAAGGGAATCTCGAACCGCTGCTGGATCTTCTCGAGCAGGTCCTTGCCGAGACGGCACACGCCCGCCAGGTCCACGTCGCCCCGCGACGCCAGTTGCGGCATGTGGTTGAACGTCGCCCACCACCCCGCCCCGATGACGCCGACACGCACCTTGCTCATCCGCTCGCTACCTTCTCGCCAAGCCATCCGTGCGCCGCGGCGCAATCTGCTCCAGGTGACCGGTCGTCTCAGGAGAGTGCTTCTCAGTCGCGCTCGGCGGAGATCTCCTCCAACCCCACCACGCGCTTCTCATCGATCGACCGGTACGCCGCCATCACGGCGCGCATCGTTCCCAGGTTGTCCCTGCCCGAGTTGCTCGGCTCACGCCCCTCTTCGACCGCGCACATCAACTCACCCATCGTCGCCGAAAAGGCATCGGGGAACCACATGCGCGAGAACTTGGGCTCCGTCCACGTGCCCTCGCCCCGGCGCTGGACCTTCAGCGTCGAGTGCGTCAGGCGGGGCCAGCCGATCTCGCCCAGCATCACACCCTCCGTCCCTTGGATCCGATACGTGATCCCGAAATCCGTGGACCAGTTGACGCCGTCGTCCAGACTCGACGCCACGAACCCGTCATCATAAATCAGTGCATAGTGCGCGATCGTCTCGCCGAACTGCTCCTGCCCGGGAGTCTTGCGCGCGTACGCCCACACGCCGGCAGGGTCGCCGAACAGCACGCGCATCTGGTCTATGTGGTGGACGCTCATGTGCAGAATCATCAACCGCTCGTAGCGCGGATGCTTGTAGTACTCCTGCCACGGCATCGTGATGTGCATCGTCATGCTCGCGAGAAGGCGCGCGCCGAGAGCCCCCTCCCTGATCAACCGCCTCGCCGCGTTGATCGACGGATCCCACCGCCCGTTCTGGTTCACCGCCAGCATCACGCCCGCGCGCTCTGCTGCCTCAACCATCGCCAAGGCGTCCCGGTACGTCACCGCCAACGGCTTCTGCGCCAGCACGTGCTTGCCCGCGCCGATCGCCTGCATCACGACGGGCGGCTGCAGATCCGGCGGCAGCGCAACGTCGACGATGTCCACCTCCGGGTCGTACGCCAGGTCTTCGACGCTCCGATGAACCCGCTCGATCCCCTTCGCTGCGGCGACACGGCGCGCATTCGCCTCCGTCCGGCTCGCGATCGCCGCGACACGAAACCCGGCGACCTGATAACTCGGCAGGTGCGCGTTCTCGACGATGTTCCCCGACCCGACGAGCCCGATCCCGAGCCGCCGAGGCTCCTTCGGCTGCGGCCGCGCGTCCAGCGCATCACCGCTCGCCGGCACGCTCATGACTCAACCGCCACGCGCCGCCCGCCCTTGCGGCTCGACTCGTAGCACGCCGCCATCACGGTCGCGATGTCGCGCGCGTGCGACGCCGGAATCACGCTCTTGCGCTTCCCCGTCGCCGCGTCCCGAAACGCCGCGATCTCGCGGAAGAAGAACGACTTGTTCGCGACGATGTGCCAGGCCTCCCACGGCGTCGGCTCCCCAGCCCACGGGACGGCGAACGTCGTCTCGTTCCATCGCGTCCAGCCCTTCTTGAACCCGGCCCGATCCCGCTTCAGATAGAGCTCGTAGCGCTCCGGCAGCATCTGAAGGTGCAGCGTGCCCTCCGTGCCGAACAGCGAGAACTCCCACGTCTCCAGCCAGTCGTTCGCCTCCCACGACGTGAAATCGAACGACATCAGCATCCGATCGTACTCGAGCGCTGCAACCGCCGCATCTTCGAGCGAATCGCCGCCGGAGACCTCGCCGAACTTCGAGATTTGCGCCGTTACGTTGTTCGGCATCCCGAACAGGTACAGGATCAGGTCCATGATGTGACAACCGTCCTCCCAGAAGCACCCGCCGAGATCCTCCGGCAGGTTGAACCAGCGGTGCGTCGCATCCCCGGCGGGCCCCGCCGCGTGGACGCGGCTCTGGACGATCTTCCCGAGCACGCCCTCGTCGATCAGCCACTTGGCGAAGTCGATCATCGGTGAGAAACGGAAGTTGTACCCGACCTGCACCGCACCCCTGGCCTCCGCCGACGCCCTGACCAGACGTTTCAGATCCTCAGGGTTCGAGCCGCCCGGCTTCTCCACGAGCACGCTTTTGCCCGCTCCCAGACAAGCGATCGAGTAATCGACCATCTGGTACGTCCACGGCTCCACGATCACGCCGTGCACGTCCGCGCTCGCCAGCACGTCATTCTGGGACATGATCGGCGCCTCTACGAACGCCGACAGCGCCTTCAACCCATCCTGGTTGGCGGGGTCAGGATCGGCAACGCCGACGAGTCGGATCCCGTCGACCCGCCGCGCGACATCGAGCCGCACCGAAACGTGTGGATGAGTGATCCCGAGACACGCGATCCCGAATGATGTTGGCATGGCTGTCCCCGCTAGAGAGGGTGTGGCACTCGAAGCCTACCACTGCTGGTCCCAAACGGGCGAGACCTGCCGATCACGCACCCGATAGGTTTCGGCCGTTTTTGGTGGCTATCCTCGGACTTGGTGGCGGGCTCGGGTATCAGCTTCGCGGATCGAGGAGCTCACGTCCTCAAGGGGGTTCCGGGGGAGTGGCGGTTGTTCGCGGTGGAGCGGCGGGCTCACTCCTGAGACGGAGTCTCAACCCATGCCTGTTTCTCGCCCAGCATGTGCGAACTCGTCAGAGTGATCCGTATATGGCCGCCTCGAAAGCCCGAAACAGGTTGACTGCCAGGCGATCAAAGAAGGGAAAGATCTGCGTCATGTAGGCGCCGGTCACGCCCTTGGTCTGATCGATCCAGAAGTAGCAGTTGCTGAGCCCAGCCCAGGACAGGCTGCCGGGCGAACGGCCTTCCGGTGTCCGCTCCGTATTGATCAAAAAACTCAGGCCCCACTTCTGCTTCATTCCAGGGAAGAAGTCGGCGTCATTGGAGTACTCCGGCATGGCCGTCTTCAACTCGACGAAATCGATATCGCCCATCTGGTTCTGCGACATCACGCGAACGGTCTCTGGCTTCAGCACCCGGTGGCCATTGAACGTTCCCGCGTGCAAGATCATCTGCGTGAAGCGCAGATAGTCCTGCATGCTGCCATACAATCCTCCGCCACCTTGCTGAAACTCAGGATGCTGGTTGAACTCGAACGGGAAGGGAGTCAGCGAGCCGTCGGCCTTCCGCGAGTGCATGCTTGCCAGCCTCGACCGCTGGGATGCCGAGAGTAGGAACGACGTGCTCGTCATTCCGAGCGGATCGAACAGGTTCTCCTCCAGAAACGTGCCGAGCTTCTGTCCGCTGGCGGCCTCGACCATCTTGCCGGCCCAATCGATGCTGATGCCGTAGACCCAACGCTCGCCTGGATCGCACACCAATGGAGCTGCGAGCGCCGCATTCTCGCTGGTGAAGATGCTCGGAGTGCCGGTGACTCGCTGGTATCGAATGATGCCGGTGTTCCAGATCTCGTAGCCAAAACCAGACGTGTGGGTCAACAAATGCCTGAGAGTGATTGCGCGCTTAGGTGCCCGCAGCAGAGGCTTGCCGGCCTGATCGAACCCGTCGAGCACCTGCACCCTGGATAACTCCGGCGCGATGTCGGCGGCAGGTCCGTCAAGAGTGAGTTGGCCCCGCTCAACGAGTTGCATCGCGGCCGCAGCGGTCAGTGCTTTGGTCATCGAAGCGATGTAGCCCACCGTGTCGGGCGTCATCGAAGCGTCCCGGCCAACTTCACGTGTCCCGAAGGCGCCTTCGTAGATGACACCCTGGTCGGTAGCCGCGACGGCCACGACGCCCGGCACCTCCCCGACAGCTGCTGCCTGACGCAGAACTGCGTCCATTGCTTGTGTCTTCATCATCTCTCCGCGAATCCGCTTATGATGGGCGATGGTCAGGGGCGCCGGCCCTGCCAGCCGTTTCGCATATGAGGCTAGTCTGATGAGCCCTTCTAACTTCGGGTAGGGACGCCGTTCTCAGAGTTGGTGCATCGCGCCTTTCCGCAACCGCGCCGCCACCGCATCGGGGACAGGGTACTTGCGTGTGGAGGGACCCGCCTTCACGATTTGGCCCGGCAGAGTGTGGCCGACGATCTCCTGTACACGACGGCTGACGGCGACGAGACGGTCGAGATCGATGCCGCTCTCGATGCCCATCGCGTGCAGGCAATGGACGAGGTCCTCCGTGCACACATTGCCGGACGCGCCGGGGGCGAACGGGCAGCCGCCGAGTCCGCCGATCGAGGCGTCGAAATTCGTGACGCCGCGCTCCATCGCGGCGAGGATGTTCGGGATCGCCATCGCGCGCGTGTCGTGCGTGTGCAGAGTCCATTCGACGCCGGGGAAGCGTGGGATCAGGTGGTCGAGAACCCGTCCGACCTGGCGCGGGTTGGCCATGCCGGTCGTGTCGGCAAGCGCGATGGCGCGCGCCCCCATAGCCACCAGGCGGCCGACGACACGCTCGAGCTGCGCGAGCGGCACGTCGCCCTCGAACGGGCAGCCGAACGACGTCGAGATCCCGCAGCCCACGGACACGTTCGCGCGCGCCGCCACCTCGAGCACCGCGCCGAGCTTGTCGAGCGACTCGGCGACCGTCATGTTGACGTTGGCGAGGTTGTGGCTTTCGCTCGCCGAAAGCACCGTGTGGATGGCGTCCACGCCCGCGGCGACCGCTCGCGCGGCGCCCTTTTCGTTCGGCACCAGCGCCGCGTAGACCGTGCCGGGGCGGCGCGTGATGCGGGCCATGACCTGCTCGGCATCGGCGAGCTGCGGCACGGCTCTGGGATGTACGAACGAGGTGACCTCGATGCGCGGCAGACCGGCCGCCGACAGCAGATTCACCACCTCGACCTTCTGCTCGGTCGGGATGAACCCGGGCTCGATCTGGAAGCCGTCGCGGGTCCCCACCTCGCAGATCGTCACGCGCTCGGGCAGTCGCATGTCGTCGCCTCCTCGTTCGAGTGGTCAGTACGAGCGCGGCATGCCGAGGACGTGCTCGCCCACGTACGCCATCACGAGGTTCTGGTTCACCGGCGCCGTCTTGTACAGGCGCGCCTCGCGGAACTTGCGCTCCACGTCGTATTCCTCGGCGTAGCCGTAGCCGCCGTGACAGTCGATGCAGGCGTTGCCCGCCTCCCACGCGGCCTCCGCAGCCAGGAACTTCGCCATGTTCGCCTCGGCGCCGCAGGGCTCGCCGGCTTCGAACAGCGCGGCGGCCTTGTCGCGCATCAATGCGGCGGCCTGCACGCTCATGTAGGCCTTGGCGATCGGGAACTGCACGCCCTGGTTGGCGCCGATCGGCTTGCCGAAGACGACGCGCGCGCCGGAGTACGCGACGGCCTTGTCGGTGAACCAGCGGCCGTCGCCGATCGACTCGGAGGCGACCAGCACGCGCTCGGCGTTCATGCCCGAGAGAATGTAGGAGAACCCCTTGCCCTCCTCGCCGACGAGGCTGTCGGCGGCAACCTCCATGTCGTCGAAGAAGAGGGCGTTGGTGGAGTGGTTCATCATCATGCGTAGCGGGCGGATCTCGAGGCCCTTGATGCCGCGGATGTCGACGAGGAAGACGCTGAGGCCGTCGGTGCGGCGCTTCACCTGCTCGACGGGCGTAGTCCGGGCGAGCAGCAGCATCAGGTCGGACTGCAGCGCGCGCGAGATGAAGATCTTGCGGCCGTTGACGACGTAGCGGTCGCCCTTGCGGATCGCCGTGGTCTTCAGCTGCGTGGTATCGGAGCCGGCGTCGGGCTCGGTCACGCCGAACGCCTGCAGGCGGAGCTCGCCCGTGGCGATCTTCGGCAGGTACTTCTTCTTCTGCGCCTCGCTGCCGTGCCGCAGCACGGTGCCCATGATGTACATCTGCGCGTGGCACGCCGCGGCGCTGCCGCCGTTGGCGTGGATCGTCTCGAGGATCAGCGCGCCGTCGCGAATCGGCAGCCCGGCGCCGCCGTACTCCTGGGGAATGAGCGCGGCGAGGTAGCCCGCCCGGGTCAGCTCGTCGACGAACTTCTCCGGATACTCGCGCCGCGCGTCGAGATCGCGCCAGTACTCGCCCGGATAGCGCTTGCAGATCTCCGTCACGCCGTTCTCGAGCGCGCGCTGCTCCTCCGTCAATTGGAGAGAGATCGTCGCCATCGGTTCCTTTAGCGCCCCTTGAACTCGGGCTTGCGCTTCTCGTTGAACGCGCGCACGCCCTCGAGCCGGTCCTCCGTCACCACGGTCGCGTTGTACGCCTCGATGGCGAGGATCATCGCGGTCTCGAGGTCCGTCTCGCTGCCGTACGCGATCGCCTTCTTGGCCTGGCGCACGGCGATCGGCCCGTTGCGCGCGATCGTCGTCGCGATCTCCGTCGCCTTCGCCTTGGCCTGGCCCGCCGGGACGAGGTGATTGATCAGCCCTGCCGCCTTCGCCTCGTCGGCCTTCATGCGCCGCCCGGTGAAGATCAGCTCCTTGGCGAGCGGCGCTCCGACGATCCGCGGCAGCAACTGGGTGCCGCCGACGCCCGGGAAGATCCCCAGTGTCGTCTCCGGCACGCCGAAGACCGCGGTCTCGCTGGCCACGATGAAGTCGGAGAGGATCGCCAGCTCGCAGCCGCCGGCGAGAGCGAAGCCCTCGACCGCGGCGATCACCGGGATCGGGCAGCGCAG
The DNA here is from genome assembly GCA_963712515.1 of uncultured delta proteobacterium. GTDB lineage: Bacteria > Desulfobacterota > Binatia > JACPRU01 > JACPRU01 > CAVQIG01. The sequence goes on along the minus strand of CAVQIG010000026.1, from coordinate 30,369 downwards.
CACGCGCATCGCGCCCTGCTCGAAGATCACGTGCTGGGCGCGCCACGCCTCGTCGGTCATGCCGTTGCGCTCCTTGAGATCGCCGCCGGCGCAAAAGGCGCGGTCGCCGGCGCCGGTGAAGACGACGGCGCGGGCGTCGGCATCGTGCGCGAGCGCGTCGAAGCAAGCGACGATGTCCTCGCCCATCGCGGTGTTCATCGCGTTCATCTGCTCGGGCCGGTTGAGCGTGACCGTGACGACGTGGCGGTCGTCGGATCGGGTGACGAGAAGATGTCGGTACGTGTCAGTCATCGTTGTCCGTGCGAACGTCACTCGACGACGCCCTGTTCTCGAAGATTCCGGACGTCGTCGAGTGTGTAGCCGAGCCACGTGAGCACGTCGATAGAGTGCTCGCCGACGAGCGGCGGCACGCGCCGCACACCCGGACGCCGTCGGTCCCAGCGGATCGGCAGGCCGACGGTGCGATAGTCCGGCAGCCGCGGGTGCGGCGCCGCCACGATCATCCCGCTCGCCGCCGTCTGTGGCTCCTCGAGCACGCGGTCCACGGTGAGGATCGGCGCCGCCGGCACGCCGGCCGCGCGCAGCCGCTCGAGCAGATCCGCCGTCTCGAGTCGCCGCGTGCGCGCCGCGATGGCCGCCACCAGCGCCTGCCGATTCCGCACGCGCGCGGGGTTGTCCGCGAAGCGCGGGTCGGCGCCGAGCTCCGGGTCGCCGAGCGCGTCGGCGAGCCGACGGAAGAGCGCGTCGGAGCCCGCGCCGATCATCGCCTGGCCGTCGGCGGTCGGGAACGCCTGGTAGGGCGCGACCATCGCGATGCCCGAGCCCTGCGGCTGCGGGACGACGCCGTCGCCGAAATAGCCCGCCGCCTGATACGAGACCCACGTGAGCGCCGTCTCGAAGAGCGCCGTCGTGACTTCGACCGCGCGTCCGGTGCGGTCGCGCTCGCGGAGCGCGGCGACGATGCCGAGCGCAGCCCACATGCCCGTGCCCATGTCGACGATCGACGTGCCGACCCGCGCGGCCTCCTGGCCTGGATGGCCGTTGACGGACATCAGCCCCGCGTAGGCCTGCATGAGCGGATCGTAGCCCGGCTGTGCGGCGAGCGGGCCTTCGGTGCCGAAGGCGGTGACCGAGCAGTACACGAGCCGCGGATTGAGCCGCGCGGCGGCCGCGAAGTCGAGGCCGAGCTCCTCGATCACGCCCGCGCGCAGGCTCTGGACGAAGACGTCCGCGCGCTGGATGAGCCGCTTGAGAATGTCGATGCCCCCTTCGCGCTTGAGGTCGACGGCGAGGCTCTTCTTGTTTCGATTCAACGCCACGAAGATGGCGCTCTCGCCGGCCCAGAACGGCGGGCCCCAAGCGCGCGCGTCGTCGCCCCGTCCCGGGCGCTCGACCTTGACGACCTCGGCGCCCATGTCGCCGAGCGTCTGCGTGCAGAACGGGCCGGCCACGTTCTGGGTGAGGTCGGCGACGACGATTCCTTCGAGCGGAAGCGGCACGGACGGAGTGTAGCAACGGAGGTCGTGCCCGGCGAGCGGGTGTTCATGAAGCCGGTCGCGGCGCCATGGTCTGGTTCGGCGCGTGGCGGAAGCTCTCGTGCCGCGTCCCGAAACGCGGCGTGGCATGCGCGCGCGCCGTCCGTCGCAGCGTATCGCTACGTGTCTTCAGGCGACACCCGACCGCAGGACCTGCCCCGACGAGCTCCCCGTGTAGCGTCCTTGGTCGTGAACGACCTCTCCGTTCACGATCGTTTGCTGAATGCCTTTCGATTCGATCACCAGCCGCCGCCCGCCGCCCGGCAGGTCGTTCCGCATCTCGGTCCGGCTCGCGGAACCGACCCGCTCCAAGTCGAAGATCACGATGTCGGCAGCCATCCCCGGCGCGAGAACACCACGCTTCTTCATGCCGAAGAAGCGTGCGGGCTCGGAGGTGAGGCGCGCGACGGCGCGCTCGAGGCTCATGATCTGGCGATCGCGTACCCAGTGTCCGAGAACGTGCGTCGCGTAGCCCGAGTCGCAAAGCATGTCGACGTGCGCTCCACCGTCGGAGAGACCGATCATCGTGCGCGGATCGTTGAGCAGCTCCGGGATCCGGCGCTCGTCGGCGTTGAACAGCGCGCACGAAAACTGGACCGCGAGATCGTCCTCGATGCCGAGATCGAGGAACGTGTCGAGGCCATCGCGCCCGCGCTCGGCGGCAACCCGCCCGACCGTCTTCCCCTCGAGCGGCTTGAGCGCCGGCGTCGAGATCTCCTTGATCTCCAACCGCTCCCACCGCCCGGAGAAGATGCGCGGCTTTTGCAGCTCGGCGCGGGCGGCAGCGCGGAACTCCGCCGAGCGATAGATCGCCTTCTGCTCCTCCACCGTCTTGTTGAAGAGCGGCTTCCAGGTCGTCGTATCCGCGAAGATGAAGGGATTGCGGAGATCGATCTGCACCATCAACGGACGGCAGGTCACTTGCGGCACTGCGCCGCGGCGGATCAACGGATCCGCGCGCCGCAGCGAATCGAGGCAGGCTTCCGGGGCGTCATCGCGGTTCAGCAGCGCGAGCCACGTGACCTTCGAGCGGCTTTCGGTGAGCAGGAAGTCGAGCGTCTCGCACTCGTCCTCGCTGATCACGCCCGGAGACTTCGTGAGCGCGACCTCGATGACCCCGCGGCCGAGATCGCGGAGCACGTGCGCGTAGGCGGCGAGCTCGTCGCGGCTCGCCAAACGCGCCGCGAGCGGGCGTGCCTGGTAGCCGATGTGCTGGGCGAGCAGCGTCGTCGTGAAGCCGAACGCCCCGGCCTCGTAAGCATCGCGGAAGAGCCCGGCGATCGCTCGCGTCTCGTCGGGTGTGGCGGCGCGCTCCATCGACTCCTCGCCCATCACGAAGTGGCGGAACGGCGTCAGCGGAGCGAGGAAGCCCAGATTGATCGCCGGACCGCGCGCCGCGGCGGCGTCCATGTATTGCGGAAACGTCACCCAGTCCCAGGTGACGCCGCGAGACAGCACGTCGAACGGGATCGCCTCCACGTTCACGAGGTCCCACGATGCGATTTCCCGCGCCTGCGGCCTGCACGGCGCGATGCCGACGCCGCAGTTCCCCATGATGACCGTGGTGACGCCGTGCCACGACGACGGCGTGATCTCGCGGTCCCAGCAGATCTGCGCGTCGTAGTGCGTGTGCGGATCGATGAATCCCGGTGTCACCGTCATGCCGCGGGCGTCGATCGTGCGCTTCGCGCCTGCCGACGAGATGGACGCCGCGATCTCGGCGATCTGCCCGCGAGCGACCGCCACGTCGGCCCGGATCGGCGGCGCGCCGCTGCCATCGACGACCGTTCCTCCTCGGATCAGCAGATCGAAGCTCATCGCTCCTCCCGAAGGACCTCAATGGGTGATGCCGTAGAGCTCGGCGACGTTGTCGTGCAGCAGCCAGTTCTTGCGCTCCTCCGAGAGCCCGGCCGCATGCTTCTGCAGGAGTTCCTGCGAGTGCGGCCACGTGGAGTCGCTGTGCGGAAAGTCGTTCGCCCACATGAGACGGCGCGGATTGCAGAGATCCATCACCTTGAACGCGACCCAGTCGTCCTGGAACGTCACGTAGATGTTCTCGCGGAAGTACTCGCTGGGCATCTTCGAGAGCTGGTCCGCCGGCAACCAGAAGCGGTGGCGCTCGAACGCGTGGTCCATGCGATACATGTAGTGCGGCACCCACCCGGCGTCGGCCTCGACGCAGACGATCTTGAGCTTTGGATGGCGCTCGAATACGCCGCCGAAGATGAGCGTTCCCATCACGTCCTGGCAGCCGCGGATGATCGTCATGAAGCCGTTCAGCTTCGGCCCGCGCACGCGGCCGAGGCCGGCGCCGCCCTTGATCGTCTCCTTGGCGGTCAGGATGTGGAACGAAAGCGGCAAGCCGAACTCGATAGCCGCCTCCCAAAACTCGTCGTAGATCGGCTTGTCGTAGTCCTCGACGATGGGGTAGCCGGGCATCATCACGCCGCGAAGCCCCATCGCCTTGATCTTCCGTAAGTCCTCGATCCCCTCGGCGGGCGTGCGCATCGCCGTCTGTCCGCAGCCGAGCAGCCGCTCGGGCCTTTCGGAGCAGTACTCGGCGATCCACAGATTGTAGGCGTCGAAGCACGCCTTCTTGTAGTCCGCGTCGGGGTGGTTGCAGAGCACCATGCCGACGCTCGGGTAGATGATCTCGGCAAACACCCCGTCGCGATCCTGATCCGCGATGCGAGCCTTTGGGTCCCAGCCACCGCGGTGAAGATCGTCGAACTTCGCGGAGACCGCCGCACCCGCGAGCTCCTCCGCTTTCTTGCCCGCGGCCGCGACCAACCCCATCGGGATCGTGTCTTCCATGCCTTCGATCACGTAGATGTCCCCGCGCGCAGTGTTCTGCACCACCTTCGGCGCGCTCGCCTTGTACTTGCTGTCGATGCGATCGACGTACGTGCCCGGCGGTTCCATGATGTGCGAGTCGGCCGAGATGATGGGCTTGCGGATGATGGGATTCGTCGCACCCATGATCGCTCCTTATGGTCTTCGTTGCGGTTTCGGCGCGGTCTCGCGTTGCGTGCAGAGACCCATTTCGCGTATCTCAGACATTCCACGGCTGCAAAAACATTTCCACCCCGTATCCCGCAACAGCGAGCTCTTTCGAAGGATGCTCGCCGGGGTCGTCGAACTGGCGAGTCCGGCGCCAGGCGACGAATGCACGATCGAACGTCTCGAAAAGACGTATTTCGCGCGCTGGTCGGCAATACTGACGACGCCGTCGTAGAGCGCGCAGCTTCTTGCAACTCACACCAGAGCCCGATATGCGCGACCGGATGAAGACCAAAACGCTCGTCGAAGGCTTGGTGTTCGGCGAAGGTCCGCGCTGGCACGACGGGAAACTCTGGTTCTCGGACATGCATGCGCGCTGGGTCATGACGGTCGACCTCGCGGGACGCACGGAGAGGATCATCGAGGTTCCGAACCTCCCTTCAGGGCTGGGCTGGCTCCCCGACGGCCGGCTCCTCGTCGTCTCGATGAGGGACCGGCAGCTCCTGCGGCTCGACGGCAAGAAGCTCACGACGCTCGCCGACCTCTCGAAGCTCGCTTCGTTCGACTGCAACGATATGGTCGTCGACGGGCTCGGGCGCGCGTACGTCGGCAATTTCGGCTACGACCTGCACGCCAACGCTCCGCGGAAGCCCGCCGAGCTCGTCCTCGTGACGCCGGATGGTAAGGCCCGCGTCGTCGCGCGGGACCTCGAGTTTCCAAACGGCACGGTCATCACGCCCGACGGGAAGACCCTCGTCGTCGGCGAGAGCTTTGGCGCCAAGCTCACCGCCTTCGACATCGAGAGCGACGGGTCGCTAGCCCGCCGCCGGGTCTGGGCGGCCGTCGAGAACATGGTGCCGGACGGCATCTGCCTCGACGCCGAGGGAGCGATCTGGGTGGCATCGCCACTCTCCGAGGAAGTGCTCCGCGTTCGCGAGGGCGGCGCCGTCACACATCGCTTCAAGCCGTCGCGTCGTCCCTATGCCTGCATGCTCGGCGGGGCCGACCGCCGGACGCTCTTCGTCGTCACGTCGGAGACGCACGATCCGTCCGAAGCGCTCGCGAAGCGAAGCGGCCGGATCGAGACCGTCGAGGTCGACGTGCCCGGCGCGGGTCTTCCCTGAGCCGGCTGCTACCGAGGCACGTTGAAGACCTGAAGGACCGGCTCGGAATTCCCGCTACAACTCGAGCGGCATCAACTGTGCGACCCGCTGCGGGTGTTGACGCCAGACATCGGACGCGTCCACGTACAGCTCGACGCCGTTGCCGTCTGGATCCCTGAAGTACAGCGACTTCGTCACCTCGTGGTCGACGGGGTCGGTCGCAATGCCCGCAGCGTCCAGCTTCGCCTTGGCTTCGCGCAGCTCTTCCAAAGTGGTGCCGATGTTGAAGGCGACGTGATGCAACCCCACTGCGGAATCACTCCGGCTGCTGCCCTCACCGCTCACCTCCATCACCGCAAAGTCATGATGATTGCCGAGAGAGAAGAACGCCATCTTCATGCCGTCCTTGTCTAAATGTGCACAGACCGGCAGCCCCAGCACGCCGTTGTAGAACGCCTTTGCCCGTTCGCGGTCCGTCACCCGCAGCACCACATGACCCAGTGATTTGATCTTCATTATTTACTTCCTCCTTGGCACGTGCCCTTCGCTCGCAGCTACTTTTTGCCCTCCGGCTTGGGAGGAGGCAGGCCGATCGAGGCATGATCGACGACGTAGCGCCAGCCGGAGCCGGTCTTCGCGATGACCTCCGTGGCGCGAATCTGCGAGGTGGTTGCCTTACCGTCGGGGCCGGTCTGCGTCACTTCCCAGTGACCTATGATCGCGATGTGAGAATCGCCGAGCGGTATCGCCTCGAGCGACTTGATGACGGCCTTCGTATTGTTCTTCGGGTTGCAGGTATTGGGGATGAGCTTCTCGATCGCAGCCTTTCCCTTGGCCTCTTCGCCTGCCTCGGGCCATACGACGACCGCGTCATCCGCGTATAGGGCGAGGACACCCTTCACGTCGCCCGCGTTGCACGCTTTGGCAAAGGCTTCGTCATGCGCCCGGGCATCCGCCGTGGCGTCCGCGAAGGCTGGGGCAGCAAGCGCAACCGCCAGGACTACCACGCTCCAGTTCCGCATGTTCACGTCCTCCTCGGAGGGGTCTTCCACGATAGGAGCGACGGGGTCAAGCTGCGTCCGAGAGCTACGTGGCGAGGAAGGGGACGCCCGTACGGCGGCGAGTGGGTGGATCAATCGCGTTCGGCGGCGACGCCGACTTGCTCATTCAACTGAGAGCCGCACGAGCGGCCGGCAGGAGATGCTGCTGGTCGCCCCGGCCCGCATCGTCGGCTGCGTAGCGATTGCTGCGAAGCGGGGCTGGTGATAGAGCGGCGCTACCAATCCCGACTGTTCGGCGCGAGAAACCACCGCTCGAGAGGTTTCCGCAAACCTTTCCGCACCCCACGCTCGGGACGTCCGACAAGGAGGCAGGCGGGTCGTTGCCGGTGATAAGGGCGCGGAATCGGTCGTTTGACGACCGGGCAAAGGCGGGAAGGTGTCATGAGAGTCTTCTTAGTCCATGTTCGTGACCCGCAGTTCTACGCCCTGCCCGCAGCGACCCGAGCGGCGAACGGCCACATTCGCGTCATGGGATTTCCGCCGATCGGCATCATGTCGCTGTCGGCTGTCCTGAAGCGAGCCGGCCACGAGTGCGTGCTATTCGATCAAGCAAATCCGGAGACGCCGAACTATCTCATTGTTGAAGAGATCAAACGGCAACGGCCGGGCTTCATCGGTCTCAGCTTTCTGTCGACCACGAGTTATCCGTACGCCAAGATTCTCGCTCGCCAGATCCGAGCCGCTGATGAAACCGTGAAGCTGGCGTTCGGCGGAGTCTTCGCGACTCTGAACGCCCAGCTGGTGAAGCTACAGTGCCCGGAGGTGGACTTCGTCTGCCGCGGCGATGGCGAGCAGCTCATCCTGGATCTCGTCGAGCAGCTCGACGACCCCTCCGGGGTCGCGGGGGTTACCTGGGCAAGAGACGGCAGGCCAGTCCACAACCGGAACCGTCCGATGGACCGAGATCTCGATCAGTGGCCGTTTCCCGACCGTGAGGGCCTGCCGCTCGATTTCGTCGAGTCGATGCCGCTCGACGTGCCAACGGTGCTCTCGATGGAACGGTTCACGACGATGCAAACGTCGCGCGGCTGCCCTTGGCCATGTGTCTTCTGCGACATCCCGATCTTCAACGAAGGGAAGTGGCGGTCGCGAAGCCCGGGACATGTGGTCGCGGAGTTCGAGCATTTACGGAAGGAAGGCTACGGTTCGGTCTATTTCGTGGACGACCACTTCCTGCTGCAGCCCAAACGGATCGAAGCGATCTGCGACGGAATTCAGCAGTCCGGCGTGACGATTCAATGGGGATGCGAAGGCAGAGTAGATTCAGTCGCCCAGCATCTGTTTCCGGAAATGGCGAAGGCGAACTGTCGCACGATCATGTTCGGAATCGAAAGCGGCAGCCAGGCGGTGCTCGACCGATTGAAAAAGGAGCAGACGCTCGGCGACGTCGAGACCGCGGTAACGAACGCGAAGAATGCGGGAATCGAAATCGTCCACGGATTTTTCGTGGTCGGCAGCCCGGGCGAGACCCTCAGCGACATCCGAGCGACCTTCGACTTCGCCGCCAGGCTTCAGCTCGACACCTTCGGTTTCAATCGGCTCTGCGTCTACCGAGGAACCCCGCTCTGGCAGGAGTACGTAAAGCGCGGCCTCGTCGACGACAAGGCCGATTGGTACAAGTACTTCAAATGCTCCGAGATCGACCCCACGTGCCTCCCCGGTGAGGTGATCAATCGGGAACGGACCGCGGGCTTCCGGAGGCTGTTCCTCTACAAGGTTCTTCACTATCCGAGGCAAACCGCGCGGCTGCTTCGTCGATTCCTTCGCTTCATGCCGCTGCGAGACGTCGTCTATCTGATCGTCAAGCCGTTTCTCGGCGTCAAGCGTGGACCTACGAGGAACGAAGTGCTGTCGCGAGCGGTCGAGCATCCCGCGCTCAAAGATGCCGCTGCGGACTTGACGCAGGTCGCCGACGATCTGCTGGCGCACGTCATGAACGAGTCACGGACCGAACGGCTGCGAATCCAGAACGACGCCGAGCAGGGCAGAAAGCGTTACAACGACCCCGATCTTGAACGACGAGAAGGAGAAGGGATCGTTGCATCGCTCGCAGCGGACTCGCTCGTAGTCCGGCAGGCGAGAAGGTAGCGCTCGTGTTCGCACCAGCGTGCGGGGTGTCCGGGATTCTTGATCGGCGGCAAGGTCTTCGGAATGCACATTGCCTCCGTGCTGGCGCGGGGTAAGGCCGCCGAGAGCGTGCCGCCCGTGAACCGGAGGCGCTCCAGCGGATCGATTTGGGATTTCGATCTGGGTGGCGGCCCGCGAGATCGCAGCGTTCGCGCAGGCCAACGGCTTCGACGTCTAGCGACCGGACGCCCAACAAACTTCTCAACTAGAAAAGATGAGTCCTGCGGCCGTTTCGGATGATGGGTTGGGTTCCCGAGGGCGCTTCGTCGCCGCGTCCGCGTAGCCGCGCACGCTCGCTCACCCAGCGCCGGCGGTCAGCGTGCGAATGGGCGGACCCAACCCGCGCTACGCTTGGGTGGCCCCGGTCAGCTCAGCGACTTTTCTTTGATGATCGATCGCGGCCTTTGCTCCCCTGGTTTTAGTGAGGAGGTCGAGCATCACGTCCTCGTCGTCGCTGACCGGCGTGAGCGCTTGATCGGTGTAGCGCCGCGCGTCGGAATGCCGTTCGATCGCGGTCTTCCACGCCAGCAGCCTCCCGATCGTGCACGCTAGGATCGCGTGCTTCTTGAGAGTTTCCCAGGCGAAGCGCGGCCAGAAGATCCACGGATTCTCGCGTGGCAAGCCGGGCCGACGCTCCGACGGGTGCTTGAGGCGAAGTATGCCGCTCTGCAGGGGGTGAACGCCTTCGACGCGATCCGTCGTCGAGAACGTGAACAGCAGCTTCACGAGGCTGCCCATGGGTCCGTTCGTTGCGGCCGTGCGGCGCAGAAGGGTCTTCATGTGCTCGGGCGTGTAATAGAGCGACCAAGCCTCGTGATAAATCGCCTCCCACTCCCCGGGGCTCATGCCGGCGTGGGCGGTGCAAGCGTGCTCCGTGTCGTACTTGTTGAGGTCTGGATCCATCATGGTGCCGTTCGCCCAGAGCGTCTGGTGGTCCTCAGAGCCAGGTAGCGGCGTCAGACAGAAGAATTCGAGAACGTCGAGCGGCAGCTCCTTCTGAATGATCGCGATGTCGCGCCGGATCGCCTCCGGCGAGTCGGCCGGAAATCCCAGAATGTATCCCGCGAGGGTCATGATACCCTGCGCCTTCCAGGCAAGCAGCATCTTGCGGTATTCGGTGATCTTGTTCTGGCGCTTTTTGGCAGCCGCGAGATTGTCCGGATTGATGTTCTCCAGTCCGATGAAGACCCGCGTGACGCCGGCGCGCTTTGCCTTCTCCACGAAGTTCGGGATCTTGTGACAGAGCGTGTCGACTTGGATGAGCAGGCCGATCGGGATGCCTTCCTTCTCACGCAATTCGATCAGGCGATCGAGGATCGATTCCCATTCCCGGTTGCGCGCAAAGTTGTCGTCGGTGATGAAGAACCTGTGAATGCCTTGCGACCAATTGAGCCGGACGAGATGCTCGATGTCGTCCGCGGAACGGAAGCGCGATTTGCGCCCCTGCACGTTGATGATGGTGCAGAAAGAGCATTGATACGGACAGCCCCGGCCCGCGTCGAAGCTCGCGCTGAGCCCGAGGGTGCGTGCGATGTATCGCTTCGGCAGGAAAGGCGCCGGCGTGCCCTGTATGTCCGGTAGATCCTTCACGAAGTCGTACACAGGCGCGAGCGCGCCGGCCGCGGCGTCGCGGAGCAGCCTCTCGAGCCGACCCTCGGCCTCGCCGGCAAACATCGCGATACCCATGTCTCGACACCGATCGAGATCGACCGCCCGACCGTCGAGCATCGATAGGCATCCTGAGGCGTGAAAGCCGCCGATCGCGACGGGGATCTCGGCAACACGAAGCGGCCTCGCTAGGTCGAGGGCACGTGGATACTGATTCGACTGGACACCGACCAGCGCCACCAAACCGAAATTGCCCTGACGACGGAAGCGCGCGATCAACGCCGGCACGTCGATGCGCGTGTTCGTCTCGTCCATCACTTCGATGTCGATTGCAACGTCGGGTCCGAGCACGTGCCGCTGCGCGCAATCCGCCGCAATCCCGTAAACAGCCGCGAGCGAATTCGACGGAATCAACGCCCGCCACCAACGGATGACGTAGCCGTCGTCGTCGTAGTGCGATGGCTTGATCAGTACGAGCAGGAACTTCCGCATTATGCCCTTTCTCTGAGATCGGGCCCGCGTGGCGCGGGAAGCGTCCGAGGGGGCCGCCTGGGATTCTCGCGGAGAGCCTCGAGCGGGCGCCGAAACTTCTGAACGGCGCTACCCCCGCTGGGCCGTGCCGCGATTCATTCGGCGGTCGGACGTTTACTCCAATCGAGCATTGCGGGCACTCTACATCGGACTCTCGCATGGGGCAATGTCATGACTTCCACGGCGCACGCTCGCCGCGATCCTGGTGCCGAGGCAGGGGAAGCGAGGCGAGACACGAACAGGAATCCCATCCTCCCTCTTGGCGGGTGTCTTGTCGTCGAGCTCGCGCGCAATAGGTGCGGTCGTGGTTCAAACTCCGCCGCGCTCGACCAGGCTGCTCTGGGCGCCCGGGAGCTTACGCGGAGAGGACAGTCTTGTTACAACTCAGCCGTCGAGGAAGCTCACTTAGCTTCTCTCCTCAGCCCGAATGCACGGATCAGGTTGTACACGTGCGATCGCGCCACATCGAGGCGCCGAGCCACCTCGTTGACGTTCCAGTCAGATTCCTCCAGCGCATCACGCAGGAGCCGTGATTGGAAGGCGCGCGTGGCCTCCTGAAAGGTCAGCGCCTCTTCCTCGCGATTCGCCTCGCCGGTCTCGGGGAAGAGGTGAGCCCGCTCGATCCGGGCGGCACCCTCGCCCGCGGCACGGATGACCGCCGCCTCGGCCGCGTGTGCGAGCTGACGCACGTTACCCGGCCACTCGGCCGATTGCGCGGCCCGAACCGCACCCTCGGAAAGCTCGAAATGCGGCAGGTGATGGCGCTCGCACGCACTCGTGACGAAGAACGCCAGCAGTTCGGAAACGTCCTCGCGCCGCTCGGCCAGGGAGGGTACGCGGATCGGCAGGACCTCCAGGCGATAGAAGAGATCCTCGCGGAACCGATGTTCCGCAACCGCGGTGCGAAGATCGGCGTTGGTCGCCGCAATCACTCGCACGTCGGCGGAGATCGGCTTGGAGCTACCAAGCGGGTAATACTGCTTCGACTGCAGCAGCTGCAGGATCTTCGCCTGTGCGGGAAGCGAGAGGTCGCCGATCTCGTCGAGAAGGAGGGTTCCCTTTTCGGCGGCGGCGACTTTGCCCTCAACGCGCCGCGTCGCCGTCGAATGCGCGCCCGGCAGCGATCCGAACAGCTCGCTCTCGACCAGCGCCTCGGGTAACGCCGCGACGTTCAGCTCGACGAAGGGACCCGCTGCGCGCGGTCCGTTGTCGTGAATGATCCGCGCGATCTGGCTCTTGCCGGTACCGGATTCCCCGGTGAGCAGCACGTTGACGTCCAGCGGCGCGACGAGCGCCACCTGCTGGAGAACCGCGGCGAGGGCCCGGCTTCGACCGATCACTCCTTCGAGACGAAGCCTTTCGCGGATGGTCTTTGTGAGGTCGGGGCGCTCGCGCTCGCGCAGCAGCAGCCGGTGCGCGAGCGGTGCGAGGTGGCGAGCGAAGATCTCGGCGTTGGCCTGGTCTTGCGCAGAAAAGAGCCCTCCGCTCTGTCGCCCTTGCAGGTAGAGGACACCAAGGGGGGTGTCGTGACCGATCGGAGCGCAGAGCACCGCTTCGATCTTGCGGATCTGGACGCTGCCGCGATCACGGAACCGAGGATCGAGATAAGCCGACGGAGTCATGATGGTCTGCCGGGTCGCGATGGCTTCGGCGATGATGCCGCGCGAGAGTGCCGAGCGAATCCGCTCGACCTCCGCGTCGGTGAATCCGTGGGCGATCGACCAGCACGACCCGCTCGAAGGGGAGTCCACGTCGGAGAGCTCGAGATATCCCTGAGAGGCCCCCGTCATCTCGACCAAAAGAGCGAGCGCCTCTTTCAGGAAGCGCTCGAGGTCGGTCTGTTCACCGAGGCGAAGCAGCCGGAGATAGAGGTCGCGCTCGCGGCGGATCTTATCGAGATTCTCGATCTCCAAATCGTCGTTCCTCCGTTGGAGAGGTCAATGCCAATCGTCGTGCGTGAATTGCAAATGTGCGCAACACACGCACGCTCAGAATCGATAGGACTCCGGCCAGCTGAGCCTCCATGTCATGCGTTGTACCTCGAACGTCGCCGAGCGGAGCGACGTGCACGTGCGCGGCGCCAACCCCTGGATGAGCGTCGCTTCGATGGAGACCGCTGCCCGCACCGCCCGTACGCGCGCCGCGCTGTAGTCCCAGCCAAAGTAAGACTCAACATATGTTCCATCCTGCTTCCGTCCGAGGACCGGCAGGGCAAAAACCGAGCGCATGCCAGCGAAGTTCGGAAGGTCGCAGTGTCGACCGGGCAGCCAGTCGCCCGCCGGTTCCACGGCGGCGTGGAGGAGCAGCGGGCCGTCCGGTTTCGTCAGGACGAACAGCGAGTCCTCCCACCACATCGCGGCCATGGTTTTCGAGAAGCCGTAGTGAACGTTTCCCGCCCAGGTCGCTGGGAAAAAGCTTGAGCACATGAGCGGGACGAAGGTATGGAGAGTCCGCCCGCGCCGGTGCTTCACGAACGGAATCGCCATACCTAACTCGTGGTACCTCACACCCATCGGGAACGTGACTCCACCGAAGATGGTGGCGCCCTGCGTGTGCTCGCCGAATATGAAGACTAGCGGATGGAGCTCGGGCGTCGCGGACGTGTTGACCGCGAGCTCGAGCTCGGCCGGCAAGACCCTGGCCACGTCCTCGCGGCTCCAGTTACAGAAGGCGATGCACCCGTTGAAGTCTGCTTGGCCAACGAACGTCGGACTCGACGCGTCGATGCACGGACCGAGAAACGAATCCTTCCCTAGGAATTCTTCCATCGCAGCGGCCGCAGCATACCACAGGGCGCTCCGACGAGAGCGAAGCTCGCGATCATGCCTGACCCACTGCTGATCTACGGAGCGACGGGTTTCTCGGGGGGGCTCATCACCAAGGCCGCCGCGGAAGGGGGTCTTGCCCCCGTACTCTGCGGACGGAAGAAACCCGCGCTCGAGGCACTGGCCGAGCGGATGGGCTTGGAATACCGTGTAGCGGATCTCACGGATCCGAGCAGCCTCGACGCGGCGCTGCGGAACATCGCCGTCGTGCTACATGCCGCCGGGCCGTTCTCCGAGACTTCGCGTCCCATGGTCGAAGCGTGCCTCCGTGCCCGAGCGCACTATCTGGACATCACCGGAGAGATTCCGGTCATCGAGGCGCTCGTCGGCGATGATCCCCGAGCCAAGGCGGCGGGGATCATGATCATGCCCGCGGTCGGCTTCGATGTCGTGCCGTCCGATTGCCTGGCCGCCTACGTCGCCAGCCGTCTTCCGGGCGCATCCAGCCTGGCGTTCGGTCTCACCGGCCTTTTGTCCGCGACTCCCGGCTCGGCAAAGACGCTGGTCGAGTATGCAGGCGGCGAGGTAAAGGTCCGACGTGACGGTCGGATCCAGTCGATCGTGCCCGGCTCTTTGACCCGTTGGTTCGACTACGGGGCGGGGCCGCGGTGCAGCATGAACATCAGCTGGGGCGACGTGGCGTCGGCATTCTACACTACCGGCATTCCGAACATCGACGTCTTCTACGAGGCAACGCCCGCGCTGCGGGGAATGTTGCTGGCGAGTCGCTACGCGGGGTGGATGCTGCGAACCGTTCCGTGGCAAGCATCGCTCAAGTCGTACATGACCTTGCTTCCCGAAGGCCCTACCGAGGAAGAGCGTCGCGCATCGCGGATGGTGATCGTTGCCGAGGCGAGCGATGGAAGAGGGCAGTCGTTCCGTGCGCGCCTCCGTACGCCCGAGGCCTACACGTTTACCGCGACCACGGCCGCTGCAGTCGCACGAAGAGTGCTCCTCGGTGACTTCGAGGTCGGGTTCCAAACACCGGCGCGCATATACGGTGCAGATTTCGTGCTTTCGTTTGCGAACGTTTCGAGGGAAGAGCTGCTGGAATGATCCCGCAGTCTTGCGCTACTTCATCACGCCACGGGAGTTACTAACGCGGCCGCGGCTCGCCAATCCCATCCTCATGACTGAACAGAAGGCGATCAAGGTCGCGATCGTCGGTGGCGGATGCGCAGCGGTCACCGCCGCCTTCGAGCTGACGCGCCCCGAGCACGGCGGCAAGTACGAGGTCACCGTCTACCAGCTCGGCTGGCGCCTGGGCGGCAAGGGCGCGTCGGGCCGCGGGCCGGCCGACCGCATCGAGGAGCACGGCCTGCACCTCTGGATGGGATTCTACGAGAACGCCTTCCGGCTGATGCGCGAGTGCTACGCGGAGCTCGGGCGCGATCCCGCGATCTGTCCGATCGCCGATTGGCGTGACGCCTTCGTACCCGTCCCGCTGGTCGGCGTGGCGAACATGCTTCCAAACGGCAGCTGGCGGATTTGGAAAGCCGTCCTCCCCCCGACCGAGGGGCACCCGGGCGATCCGTTCGAGGACGGGGAACGCTGGAGCGTCGCCGACTACATGAGGCGATCGGTCGAGCTTCTCGTAAACCTAGTGCGCACCGTTTTCATGCAGGGTCCGGCCGGCGCGCAGCGGAGACGGACGCCGGCGCCGCGAAACCCTCATCGCCAACTGGCGTGGCGAGCGCGATCTCGCAGCTCTTGCAGTACGGAGAGATGGCGACCCTGGCCGGGCTGATCCAGGCGCTGGAGCTGTTGAAGCTCGTCATGGCTTCGGGCGGCGCCTATCCGGAAAATCTCGTCCTCCGCTTCCTCGACGCCATCGCCAGCAACGCGCGGCAGCCTCCTCGAGGAGCGCCTCGAGCGAGACGTGCCCGTGCGCCGGGTCTGGCAGGTGATCGACCTCACGCTCGCGACGCTGCGCGGCGAGGTCCGCTTCGGCCTGATGACCGACCCGCGCGGCTTCGACGCGATCGACGACTACGACTGCCGCGAGTGGCTGCTGCTGAACGGCGCCTCGGAGAGCTCGGTCGACTCGGGCTTTCTGCGCGCGCTCTACGACCTCGGCTTCGCGTACGAGGACGGCGAGCCCACGCGCCCGCGCATCTCCGCCGGACAGGCGCTGCGCAGCATGGTGCGCGTCGTTCTTCACGTATCGCGGCGCGTTCTTCTGGAGGATGCAGGCGCGGCATGGGCGACGTCGTGTTCGCGCCGTTCTACGAGGTCCTGAAGCAGCGCGGCGTGCGCTTCGAGTTCTTCCATCGCCTCGAGAACGTCGCGCTGGCCGACCCCGAGCGCCTCGCCGGGTGAGACGCCGTACGTCGAGGCGCTCGAGTTCGACGTGCAGGCGCACGTCGAGAGGCGGGGGCGAGTACCAGCCGCTGGTCGACGTCCGCGGGCTTCCCTGCTGGCCGTCGGAGCCCGACTACCGCCAGCTCGTCGACGGCGAGCGGCTTGGAGCGCGAGGGGCGGGACTTCGAGTCGCACTGGGACCGCCGCAAGGTGCGCACGAGGACGCTGCGCGTCGGCGACGACTTCGACCTCGTCGTGCTCGGCGTCGGGATCGGCGCGATGCCGCACGTCTGCCGCGAGATCGTGGCGCGCGACCCGCGCTGGCGCGCGATGGTCGATCACGTGAAGACCGTCGCGACGCAGGCGTTCCAGATCTGGATGAGCGCCGACATGGAGGAGCTCGGCTGGACCGACGCGCCGATCATCGGTCTCCGGCTTCGTCGAGCCGTTCGACACGTGGGCCGACATGCGCCACCTGATTCCGCGGGAGAGCTGGCCGCGGCCGCCGCGCGCGCTCGCCTACTTCTGCAGCGTGCTGCCCGACCCGGAAGCCCCGAGTGACCGATCGCGCGCGAGTATCCGGCGCGCCGCGCGAAGAGGTGCGCCGCAACGCGATCCGCTTCCTCAACCGCGACGTCGTGCACCTGTGGCCGGAGGCGACGCGGCGCGCCGGGGAGTTCCGCTGGGAGCTGCTGGTCGACCCGAACGGGCGGCCGCAGGAACGACCGAGCGCAGAAGGCGAGAACGCGGTTCGCCTCGCAGTTCTGGACGGCGAACGTCAATCCGTCCGACCGCTACGCGCTGTCGCTGCCGGGCAGCAGCGCCTACCGCATCTCGCCGCTCGACCGCACCTACGACAACCTGACCATCGCCGGCGACTGGACCGACTGCGGCTTCAACGCCGGCTGCGTCGAGGCGGCGGTGATGTCCGGGCGGCTCGCGGCGCACGCGATCGCGCAGTCGCCGCGCTTGAAGGACATCGTCGGCTTCGATCATCCGTGAAAGGGAAGGGAGATCACATGAGCTGTCAGCGAACGCGTGAAGCGGCCGACCCTGGAGCGAACGCAGCCGATTCGCAACTGGTCGACGCTGTTCAGGCGCGCCCGGCGCCGACGCGGCGGCGGCGGCTCGGCCGCGAATGCAGACCGCGCAGACAGGACCGCCTGAATCGCTGAACGACGTCGTGTCGCGCTCGGTCGAGCCTCGGCTATCGCGTCATCGACGAGTACATCCGCCAGGGGCAGAAGGCGGCGCGCGCGACTCAGCGACCGGTCGTACGGGCCGGAGGCGATGGCGAGCGACGTGCAGGACGCTGGCCGCGCGCATGGCGCAGTACGCGTCGGACTTCGCGGCGCGTCTGGTTCGAGCTTCGTTCAGCTCGCGGCGACTAGCGGCGCCGCGCCCCGAGCCGCCGCCGCGGCGGATGGCGCGGCGCGCCGGCGCCCGAGCGACATCGACACGCCCGGTGGCGCCGGAACCGAGCCGATGCAGCCGGCGCCCGCGAACGCACCGCGCGTGCGAATCGAGGTGCGTCGCGACGCAGCCCGACCGAGGTGTCGCTCGATCTGCGCCCGAGGCGGCGGGCGACCCGCTCGTCGTGCAAGCGCTGCGCGCCGTCGATCCCGAGAAGCCGCGCCTGACCGACGTGCGCTTTCAGCGCGCATCCGGCGGCGAGCCGGCGCGCTTGCGCATCCGCGTGCCGAGCGGGCAGCCGCCGGGCGTCTACAACGGTCTGATCATCGACGAGCAGACCAGTCGCCCGGTCGGCACGCGTGAGCGTCCGCGTCGGCGCGGAGTGATGAGCACCGCAGCATGACGCAGCCGCGCCGACCTCGTGCCGGCGATGCTGCAGGAGTACGGCGACGTCACTCGCGTCGCGCTCTGCGACTACCTGCGGCCGCGCGAGCCGCAGCGCCATCTCTACAATCTGGTCGCCGACTATCCGCGGCGCGGCGGCCGCATGCTGCGGCCGAGCCTGTGCATCGCCACGGCGCGCGCCTTCGGCGCGAGCTCGAGGACGCCGTCCGCTCGGCGGTCGCGCTCGAGCTGCTGCACAACGCCTTCCTCGTCCACGACGACGTCGAGGACGAGAGCGACGAGCGCCGCGGCCGCCCGACGCTGCACGCGCTGCACGGCGTGCCGGTCGCGGTCAACGTCGGCGACGCGCTCACGCTGCTCGGCCTGCGCGCGCTGATCGACAACCGCCGGACGCTCGGCCCGTGGCTCACCATGCGCGTCCTCGAGGAGGCCGAGCGCATGGCGCGCGAGAGCGTCGAGGGACAGGCGATCGAGCTCGGCTGGCGGCGCGACAACGCGCTCGACCTGTCCGACGCCGACTACCTCGAGATGGTGCTGAAGAAGACCTGCTGGTACACGACGATCTACCCGAGCCGCGTCGGCGCGCTGATCGGCACGCGCGGCGACGTCGACCTCGACCGCTTCATCCGCTTCGGCTTCTTCCTCGGCGCCGCGTTCCAGATCCAGGACGACCTGCTGAACCTCGTCGGCGACCCGGAGCGCTACGGCAAGGAGCTCGACGGCGACATCTGGGAGGGCAAGCGGACGCTGATGCTGATCCACCTCCTGCGCGCGCGCGACCGGCGACGAGCGAGCGCGCCTCGCCGAATTCCTCGCTCAGCCGCGCAGCGACGCGCCAGCGTCGCCGACGTCCTGTGGGTCCGCGAGCGGATGGACGCCTACGGCTGCCTCGACTACGCGCGGCAGGTCGCGCACGGCCTCGCCGGCGCGGCGCTGCACGAGTTCTGCGTCGGCGTACGCCGGGCTGCCCGACTCGCGCGACAAGCGGTTCATCGCTCGGCTGGCGACGTGGGTGTTCGAGCGGACGTGAGCGACTTGAGCGTGCGCGCCTTGCTCGAGGGCAGGTGCACGCTCACGCTCGTGCGCCTGTGTGAGCTGGCGACGCAGCGCGAGCGGACGCGGCTCGGCAGACGGACGACGTCCACTGGCTGCGCCAGCGTTATGGTTACGGCTACCTCACGCACGCCGGCGTAATGGCCCGCGCCTCGGCCGGAGCCCGACACGAGTTCGCGCGCGTGCGCGGGGAGCTGCCCGAGTCGCGCGACAAGCGCTTCGTGGTCGCCCTGCCAGCGTGTGGGTGCCGGAGCGTCGGTAGCCCAGGCGGCCGTCAGGTGAGCACGACGAGGACGACGGCGACCGGGGTCTGGGGCTGGGCGTACACGGCCCCTTCGTACAGTCCCCTCACCGCCCCGGCGGGTACGACGACATCGAGGCTGAGGGTCTGGCGATCGATGCTGAGCGTGGGGCCAGCAGCCGTCACCGCCAGGGTTTCGGTGCCTCCGACGCGTGAGATCGGGGACACGGCGAGCGTGACCGTCGCGCCGGGGTCTTTGATAGCCACCTCGCCGTGCTTCACTCCGACCGCGGTGTTGGGCGATGTGATCAACATGATGGCTGGCTGGTCGCCCTTCTGCGGCACGAAGCTCATCCAGAGGTCGAGCGCGTCGAGCCAGAGCCCAACGCTGTTGGCGACCATCTTTTCGACGGCTGAGGCTGTCGCGCTGGCGGAGACGCCATCTACCGTCTGCCGCAACTGCGTGAGGCGCTTGTCGGCCAGCAAGGCGTATTTGGTGACGTTCGTGACGATGTCCGAAAATGCTCCGAGCGCTGACATCTCGCCCTCCTAGCCGGATCGCCTCCCATAATGATATCGCCTTCGCTGCTTTCTTGTCCAGCCGTTCACGGCACCGAACAGCAGGCCAGTTCGCCGACCTCACCTGCCAGTTCGTCGAACTGTACTTCGAAGATGCCCCTGAGGATGCCGTTGGCGACGTCGCTCTCGAAGCCGATGATTTTGCTTCCCTCGACCTCAGTCTGGTTGGGCCCTTTGCTCACGGCGTGCATCCAGCCGTCGTCGGTGAGGATCTTCTCGTCGACTCCCGCAACCTTGCCGCACACGCCGTCACGGAAGTTGTAGCTCACAGCAAACTCCGTCGGAATCGAGCCCGTGTAGGCATAGTTCGTGGTCACGTCGAGCAGATTGGTGAACCAGGCGTCACACCCCTGTGTGACCTGGCAGACGAAGGTTTCGAAGAGCACGACTGGGATCGGGTACCCATAAGCCATGCCCGACGGCAGCGCGGGTCCCTCTGCGACCTCACAGTTGGATGCCGGATAGCTTCCGCCGGTCGGCTTGGCGAGATAGGTCTTTTCCTTGATGAAGAAAGGGCTGCAGACGTCCCAATTCTGTGGGTCGATGGCCCTCTCAACGTCGCCGAGCGAGTGGTCCACCTGCACCTTGGCCCACGCGGAGGGATGTCGGCCGCCGTCCGGGACGGACACCTGCAGCTTTTTCCAGCACGATACGGACTCGACCTCCGTGGCATAGGTGTCGCTGATCTCGGTCTCGATCCACCCAGGTTGGGCTGGCGGGTCGGAATTCTCGACTTCGCCGCGGGGCGTGCCTTCCTGCTCCGACCGCTTATGGTACTGGTATGCGAGCGCGATGATGGCCGCCGCCTTCCTGTCGTCACGCACCAAAATGCGGATGGCCTCCTCGATGCTGACCCGCGCCTGCGCGGAGACGCCTGGTCGCAGACCGTAGGCCGCGAGCTTGGCGACGGCGCGCCGACGCCGCGAGGGCGCGAGCGGGTCGTCCGTGACCTTGGCGTCAGCGAGAAACTTGGCCGCATCTTTGAGCGGTGCGGGCTCCAGACCGCGAGGGAATCGCCCGTCCGGGTAGCGTGCATGGGCGTGGATGCTCAGCATCGACGCCAGGGGACGAGCCACCGCAGGAGCCGTGGGCCCAGGACCCTCATGGCCGCAGCCGCGACAGCCGACCAGAGCCGTGGTAACCGCAGTCAGGTAGGTCACTGTCAGGAGCCTCCGGGCTCGACAAGACAGGCTCATCATGAGCAAGCTCCTCCCCAGACCCCACTGCGCCGCAAGCAGGCGCGCGCCTCGGCCATGTGGGGCACGTCGTCGCGAAGCGGACCGAATGGGGACTCGAGCAGCTGGTTGCACCCGTCGTAGGGGAGAGAAGACATCACGCCAGCTCTGCGAGCAGCGCCTTTGCCTCCCGCAGGTCCTTGGTTTCGAATCCTTCCATGAACCAGCCGTAGATGCTACCGAGGAGCGAGCGCGACTCGTCCGTCCTCCCCTGCTGGCGTAGCAAGCGGCTTATGGCACGAGTGCTCGATGCCCCGGTCGTGGCGATCGTGGGGTGGTCGGGGGAGAGCCACGTCCTCTTGTACGACGGCGGGAGTCGTTCGCATCGCAGCCGTCCCGACCCTCTCGACGAGCCGACGTTCACGGACCGGTGCGACGGTGCAGTGCAGGGACCGCTCCGGCACGCCGTTCACGATGAGAGCGTGGTCGCGGGAGGATCGACCCTTCGGTCTGCACACCACGGCTTGCGGACGTGACGTGGGGGAAGTCACTCGATCGCCTCGGCGTCGTCGACAAGCAGGACGCAGGACGTCTGCTCGATGCCGACGGCGAACTGCTCGGGTCGATCGAGCGCCATACGCGGAGATGGCGCACTCGCGCCCGACGTGCTGGTGAGCCCCGACCGGCATGCCCTCGCCACCATCTCGTGGACGATGGGTGGACGGACGCGGACCCGGCACTACAACTCGCTGCACGTCGTCGAGTTCGACGACGATGTCGACACCGCAGATCCGCCCGCGCTCGCCCTTGCCGTCGTGCTGTACGACGTCCTCGCCCTGTTCCGCGACTGGGAGGACTGAACGACTGCCCATGCAGGTGCGCTTCGCCATTGCCGACGACCTTGGGGGAGTCGCCCCGATGAACGCGGCTCAGGCCATGACGCCCCGTGCCGCGTCGGCGAGGTAGGCGACAGCCTCGCGGGGCGTGAGCGCAGACACCCTGGGCGCGGAGCGACTCGAAGCGGGCGCCGCCGACAGCCTTTCGGCGAGGGCGGCTTCGGTCTCGGCGACCGGCTGGACCGACTCCGGGGTGGCGCCAACGCGACCTTGCGTGATCAGTGCCGAGGAGCATCGCGGCGGGTTCGGCGCGGCCGAGCCCGGCGAGCGCGACCGAAACGGTGCCCGAGCGAGTTGCCGAGGGTGTTGAGTTGGCCGAGCTGCAGCATCTCCTCGGCCGAGGCGACGGCGGCCTGGAGGCCGTCCCAGTCGCCGTGGTAGGTGGCGATCGCTCCTGCAGCCCAGTCGCGTTCACGACGGCGATGCGGTCACCGATCTCCGTCCCGATCTGGATCGCCTCGGCGAGGAGGTCGAGCGCGCATCGGGCTCGTCGATCCACGACGTCATCAACATCACCGTTGTGATCCGACCGTTGGACAGCGCAGAGGGGAGCGCAGCAGGGCGCGGGCGATCTGGAGGGCTTCCTCGGTGCTCGCTCGGGCGAGGTCGCCCTCACCGGTGGTCCGCTGCGCGGTCGACGACATGATCGAGTGCGAACGCGAATCTCGTAGGGATCGCCGGTGAGCCGCGCGAGCGCGACCCACTCCTCGGCGAGCGCACGAGCCAGCTCCGGCGTCACCACGAAGAACGCCAGCGTCGTCGGGCCCTGGCGGCGAAGCGGCTGCGCTGCCCGCGGTGCGGTCTCGGCTGCGTCGAGGCGGGAGGCGAACGCATCGGCCAGCACGAGATCGTCGCGGAGGGTCGCAGTACCATGGCCGACGAGGCGACGGCGGGAAAGAGTCGGTGATCGTGCGCTCCAGGCACGTCGACGGCGGTCTCGGCCCAGTCCTCGCCGAGTAGCCGATCGTCGCCGCCGTTGACCGTGGAGCGACGCCACCAGTCCGCAGTGCCCGGTCGGCCGAGTCTGCCTCGACGGCCCAGCTCAAGGCGACGCGGAAGTTGTCCACTTCCGTGGCGCAACTGGTCGCCTGCCCACTCGAGCTGGTCGCGGCGGCCAGTTTCGGCGCCGCCGCTTCCGAGAGTTCCACGTAGTAGTCGGCATGTCGCGGCGGACGCTCGGCGTCCGGCCGCTCGCTTCGAGCCGTTCCGCGGCGCAACTGCGGGATTGACTCGAACATGCGGTAGCGGATGCTGCCCTCGTCGTCGGCGTCGGCGATCACCAGCGATTTGTCGACGAGTTGGCGGACGAGATCGGCGACGTCGAGCGGATCGATGTCGTCGCCCGAGAGCACGCTCTCAGCGGCGGTGAAATCACTGCCGCCCGCGAACACCGAGAGACCCTGCAACCGTTGCTTTCGGCATCATCCAGCAGCTCGTAGGACCAGTCGATGGTGTTCCGCAAGGTTCGGTGTCGCTCCATCGACGCGCTGGAGCCGCCCCGTGCCAGGAGCTTGAAGTGCTTGATCGAGCCGAGCCACCAGGTCCTCCGGCGACATCGACGCAGCTCGGGCGGCGGCGAGTTCGATCGCGAGCGGCATCGTCGAGCCGCCGGCACAGCACGGCGACCGCCTCGAGGCTGCGACCGGACGTGTCGAAGTCGTTCTTGGCGCTGCGAGCGCGATCCGCAGAACAGCTGCACCGACGGCGCGCAACGATGTACGGCCCCTGGATCGACGTCGATCCCGCCGGCAGACCCAGCGACGGTACTGTGACGCACCTGCTCGCCCGGACCGCCAAACCCTCGACTCGTCGCCAGCACTGCCACGTACTGGGGCATCGCCGCGGCTGATCGAGTTGACGACCTGGACCGCAGCATCCAAGAGGTGCTCCAGTTCGTCGAGGACCATCAGCGCGCGCTTCTCGCGAGAGTACCCAGCACCGAGATCGTGGAGCGTTCGGCCGGGCGCGGGAACATGCGGGAGGGTCTCGGCCAGCGTGTCCCAGACCGCGCCCGGGGTCGGTGACCGGCGCCAGCTCGCACAACGACGTGCTCGTCAGCGAACTCGCCGATCGTGTCGGCTGCGACCTCGAGCGAGGCGCGGTCTCGCCCACGCCGCCCACGCCGGTCAGTGTCACGAGCGGACGGGGTGCGGACCAGACCGCGAACATCTCCAGCTCGCGGTCACGACCGACGAAGGAGGTCACCTGCCGGGGTAGGTTCCCGGGCGAGGTGTCCACCGAGCGCAATGGCGGGAACTCCTGTGTGAGGCCGATCGGGCACAGCTGCGTGACCCGTTCGGGACGCGAACAAACCGGCGAGGCGATGTTCGCCCAGATCGCGGAGCTCGAACGGCGCTTCGACGTGCCAGCTCTGCCGTCGCCGTGGGACATCACGACCTGGCCGCCGTGCGTGATCATCAATCGCGCCGCCCGGTTGACCGCACTGCCGTAGTAGTCGCCGTCGCGGCAGCTCGACCGGACACGTGTGCAGGCCCATGCGCACCCGCAGCGGTCCGGATCCGCCTCCCACCCCTCGTTTCTGCAGGTTGACCGTGCCGTCCACGGTGCGGGCGAGCGCGGCGCTGTCGGTGAACACCGCGTGGGTAACCCGTCGCCGGTGGTCTTCACATGCCCTCCGTGGGCCTCGATCGCGTTGCGCACCATCTCGTCGTGGTGGGCCGACGCCGAGCGCATGGCTTCGGGAAACTCGTCCCACAGACGTGTCGAATCCTCGAGGTCCGTGAACAAGAGGATGTTCCTCGACGGCAACTCCGCCACGCCGACCCCCAGGTACGCCGGCCGGACGCCGGCCAGCTTGCCGGTGCACGTGCCGTTCCGCCACTGCCGACGACGCGGGCGGGATCGCGGCGGTGTACGCGCCGTACGCTCAGTTGTCCGGCTATTCTGTTCGAGGCAGTGCCGCCGACCGCCGACGAGATGGGGCGTCGCCTCGTGGAGACCATGCCGCAGTACCCGCTGGCCGGCGGCAGTTCACGATGCCGGCTCGGCCGGGCACGTACCCGCTGAGCACGCATACGGGCACCGGTTCGCCGAGCGCTACGTGTACGGCTGGTCGGTCGAGACCAACACTGCTCGACCCGGACGCACGCGGCCCTCGCTGGGCATCGGTCGCACGATGTATGGCGTGTCGCTCGAGCTGCTCGACCGCCCAGGGCTATCGGCAGGCGTCCGGCGGGATCGCACCGCCCAACGACGTGAGCGTCGCTCTACGAGTTCGACGGGGTTCCACCACATCGGCACGTACGACGACGTCGGGTTCAAGCTCGGTGTTCTTGGCACGACGTCGGGTGGCGGCAGCGTGGCTCGACATGGACGGTGGCACACCCCGTGAGCCGCTGACCGTCGGCACGCCTTCATCTGGATCGTGGAGCGGGCGCTGCGCGCGGTGGACGGAGATGTTCGCCTTGGCGAACTGTGCGCGGACACGGTCCTCGAAGTGCTCGAGCGGCAGCGTGTCGTAGTCGGGATCGAACGCGATCTGGTCCTGACTCGTCGGCGAAGCGTGCGCATGAACTCGTACTCGACGGGTGGTCGCGGGCCGTCCGCGGATTCGGGTTCGCCGCCGAGGTGATGGAAGTAGTGCGCGCCCTGGAAGTCCTGGTGGACCTCGATCGCCCAGCGCACCTCTTCGGCGACGTACGGCCGCAGGATCTCCGCCGCGATGCGTGGGTGGTTCGGGACGCTCACCGCCTTGCCGATGTTGGCGGAGAGCCACGTGACGACGTGGTCGTCGGCACCGGCGTGCTCGGCGAGCGTCGCGGTCTGGAGGCAGTGGGTCAGCTCGTCGACCGCGAGCTGTTGGTGACGTCGGCGAGGCTGCGCAGCATCGCTAGCAGGAAAATCGTCGGCGACTCGGAGCTGGTGTCCGCCATCGTCTCGGCCTGGCGATCACCGCCCACTCCCTCGGCGGTGGAGTCGGCTCCATCCGCGTGAAATGCTTGCCGGGTTGCGGGGCGCGTCGTGGTCATGGCCCGATCGCGGCCCACGATTCGGAAGGTGGCAAGGCCCGTGCGGAGCGAGGACTGGCGAGCGGTGTGGTTGGGGGCCGCGATCGCCGTCGTCGCCGCACTGCTGCTGGACGATGGTCGCGGCGTCGCTCGTGTCCGGCGATCAACGAGCCGGGGCAGGCGGAACATCGCCGAGCCGGTGCTCTGGGCGTTCGGAGGGGGAGCCGGCCTCGCCATCGGCGCGATCGTGACCGGCTGGATCACCCGACGGATCGTGCCGCGCTCACCGCGCTCGTCGGCGCGGTCGGTGTTCCTGGTGCTGGTCGTCGTGGGTTACAACAACAAGGACCTGCGTTTCGAGGACCAACTGGTCGGCACGTTGATGGTGGTGGTGGTGCCGGCGTACGTCGGCGTGGTCGTCTGCGGTGCGCTCGCCGCGGTGCTGCCGCGCACTTCGACAGCCGGCGTCCGCTGTCGAGGCACGCGCCCACGACCTGAGCCGGATCCGCAGCTGCTCGGCAGTACGCTCGGTCGCTCGCAGAACACAGTTCGGCCGGTCTACCTGGTCGTGGCCGACCGGCCGCTTCACAGCACCAAGGGGTACTCGTATCGCTACTCGAACTTGGCCGTGCGCCTCGTGAAAACCGCGAACCGGTCCGGATCGCGCTCGCTGCTTGCCGGCCTCGTCGCGATCATCGTCGCATCACTGTCGGTCGTGGAGCCCCCGGTCGTGGAGGTCGCCTACGTCTACACCACCGACGCGGACGACCTGCTCCACCCCTTGATCACCGAGTTCAACGACGCCGGTATCGAGGCCGGCGGGCATCGTGCTGAATCACGCCGGTCGCCGGAGGAAGGACTGTCGTCCGGGACCGCCCTCTTCGAACAGATCGAGGACGGCGACCTGCAGCCGGAAGCGTGGACGCCGGCGTCCTCGCTCTGGGTCAGCCAGCTCGACGCGAACTGGCCGCGGCACCGGTGTTCGAGTCCGTCACTCGTGCAGTCCCCGCAGGTGGTCGTGACTTTCGACCCCCAGCTCGCCGTAGACGCGAACATGCTCGAGGGGGTACTCGACCGTGCAGAGAGCGGGGAGATCAAACTTGGCCACACGGACCCCCACTTCTCGACCTCGGGGCTGTCGGCCGCTCCTCGCCGAGTTCTCCATCGCCGCCAGGAAGGCGCCGGGGTGGCAGCTGAGCGATGTCGACGACCAAACCGTGCGTGATGAGTGAAAGGTAGGGGAAGGCGTCGATGGCCCACTACGTCGACATCGCCGACGACTTCAAGGATCAGTGGTGTAAGTACCGTCAAGATTTCGCCGACGCCGCCTACATCCAAGAGACGACCCTCCTGGGGTTCAACGAGGACTGCGGCCAGCAACTCGACGCGATCTATCGAAAGGACGTCCACCTCGTCGCCGACTATCCGTTCGTCGTCCTCAACGTGCCCTGGGTGAGCTCGTCCGGAGTGCAACAGGAACACAGACGCCTCTCGGGTGAGTGGCTCGACGACCGTCTGTCGAGCGACTGCAAGCTGGTCATCGACGCAAAGTTCAGGAAAGGCACCTGCAGGCCGCCCGGCCCGCCCGGGATCGGCCGAGCGGAGAACACCGCTCCGAACGGCGAGGTACTGGCCGTATTCGAAGGCGTGGGACGAACTTCGGCGGACGGCGAACGTCATCCTCGTCGTCGACGAGTCGCTGCCGATCGGCCTGCCTGCTGATCGTCTGACTCCCCTAAACAGTCGCTGCTGGGACGGAGCGGGTACCCGGCCCTTCGTGGACTGCCTGGGTCCCCGGGAGACCGTCGGTCTGGTCGCCTTCGGCGGGGACGGAGAGGAAGCAGCACTCACCGCAGGTGTGTACGACGCTGCGCAGCGGCAGGCCCTCGGAACCGCCATCGAGTCGCTGTCACCCGAGAACGGCAACCCGACGCTGCGGGGCGGCGTCGCGAAGGTGTCGCAGATACTGGACGGCGTGACCCGATCCGGCCTATCAACACGATCGTGCTCCTCACCTTCGGTGTGGACCAGGGGGAGCGTGACCCGACAGGGCGAACTGCGGGCGACGCTGAGGCAAGACAAGGTGAGATCATCGCGGTCCCGTACAACAGTGACGCGATGAAGCCGCAGCCTGATGATCAACTTCGTCGAAGATTCGGTCGGTCGGGTACACGACTACAAGCAGGAGGAGTGGACCGATGTTGCCAGCGTGAGCAAGTTCGAGCGCGCCTTCGATGGCGAGAGGAGAGTACCGACGATGACGACGAAGGCGCGCGAGTTGCGCAAATTCCGCGAGATGCGCATGCCGTCCGGGTCGGGATCGACCCTTCGACGGTCGCATCTTCCTCGCGACCCGGCACGACGTTTCGCCGATGGCGACGGCTTTCGTCGAGACCGCGCTCGTCAGGGAATTGGCCGAGACAAAGTGTTCCGCGACATCAGCAACATTCATCCGGGCTAGAGGATCATCCCGCGCCAGCAACTGCGGCAACTTCAACCCGCTACGCAGTGCTCGCGGTGATCGGCCCGACGTGGCTCACGTTGGGCGACGAGTCGGAAACCTGAAAATCGACAAGCCCAACGACCCGCTCCGGGAGGAAGCTTCAAACTCCTGCTGGAGCTGGAAGCCCGCGTCCGCCTCATTCCCGTCCTCGTCGACGGGGCGAAGATGCCGTGGGCGTCTCAATGCCGTCCTCCTTGGCGGTGTCCGCCTACCGGATCGCAGCGCTGCCGCCGACGACTTCGACAACGTGATGGAGAAGCTCATCGAGCGACTCGAGACGCCCCGGCGTTGCGTGTTTAGCGGGTCGGACCGACATCCGTGGGACCGCCCCGCCGTGGGCGCTGCTCGTCAATGCACTCTGGCGTCCGTTGTGGGCGAACGTGTTGCTACCGGTTGCCATGATCGTGGCCGCGTTGATAATCAGCGCTGGCCGGCTCCGGTTCGTCGTTGAGTCCTCGTGACTTGCGGGCACGACGCTGTTCGATCTGCAACAGGGCGCCTTGCGTCCACGAATGCCTGGACCTCGTACGAAGCGTAGAGCATCTCGGAGTCTCCGCCGGCCTCCTTGACGCCGCCGGTGAACGACGAAGTCGTCGATCGACGCCTCGGTCATCGCCGACCTCGAACGGCTGGCACGGGCGGTGCACCACGAGTACGTGCGCAACGAGCAACGTCGCGGGCTCACGGTTGCATCGAGTCCAGCTCTTCGATGGTCCCGTGGGCAGAGATCCGAGACCCTGAAGGAGTCGAATCGCGAGCAGGGCGTATCCCCGTGGAAGCTGGAGGCGATCGGCTGCCGAGTCGGAACTCGCGGAAGCAGCGCACCGACTTCGCCTTCACGGACGAAGAGATCGAGCGGCTCGCGGGAACTGGGACACGGCACCGGTGGCGGCTCGACCAGGTCGTCGACGGTTGGACGTGGGGAGTGAAGTCCGTCGACGTGGTGGACCTACCCAGGCTCGCTCGTGGTCCGCGAACGCGAAGGACGCCCTGGAGCGTGATCGTGGCGCTGTGTGTGCGATCCGCAGCCTGTCGCAACGCTGCGGATCTCTGCGTCGTGCGGGTCGCCGAGGCGGTGGCCCCCACCGCACGATCTGGCTGGTGCTGCTGAACACGTGCGTCCCGGCGTTCACCCCAGCTCCGGCCCCGCTTCCGCAACGCCTCGGTCGGGTCGCGGCAACAGCTACGCCGTCCTCAAGCGTTCCCTCGCCGACCGCGATCGGTGATCTGCTGGACGAGCGTCTCCGGGGTTCGTCGAGAAGGTCGTGCGCAAGTACCCCGAGATCAGGACCCACTTCGTGGATCACCGTCCCCGGCGTGGCGTGCGGGGTCATCGTGGACGAGAACCGAGGTCGACGCGATCGGCGAGCTGTCGAACAGCACTTCGACGTCGACTCGGCAAAACAGCGTCAGCCATACCGAACGGCTCCACCCCACGGAGTTCGGTATTGCTCGGTGCACGACATCGTCACGCTCGCCCGTGGAGCGGGGACGTTCTCGGCGACGCGACGACCTTCACACGTTGAAGGCCGAATACAGACCTGAACCGTGGCCGAGCACGCGTCGGCGGACTTCGACCACGACTTCAGAGCGACAAGGGCGCATTCGCGTTCCTGCTGGCGCGTCGGCAGCGCGCTCGCGATCGTCGTGGCGCAGGTCGAGACGATCCGACGAGGCCTTCGTCCGCATCGAGGACGGACTACGGCAGTACGCGAGCAGCTATCGGCCTGAGCCTGGATCCGGAGCAGCTTGATCCGAGATCGCCAAGCTCCGAGTGATGTGGCGCTATGCACCCGACGATCCGGTGCTCGTGACCCGTCTCGCCCGGCTGCTGGTGCAGAGCCGGCTGGCCACGTCGGGGCTGCCCAGCGAGTGCTCGACGAGTACTGCGAACGCGTGCCGGAGCGGTTCGCGGCTTCGTCTCTGCGCCTGCCGAGGACGCGACGGTCCTGCGCGACCCTGGGCGGAGGCGCTGTGCGTGCGATACGCCGACGGGGTCGAACGACGAAGCTACGCCGGGGTCGCGCGAGCCTCGAGCGAGCGTG
>CAVQIG010000025.1:0-93136 GCA_963712515.1 uncultured delta proteobacterium | reverse complement strand
CTTTGATGGCGTCGGGATGGCTGAAGAAGCGCCAGGGCGGCCGGCCGAGGGGAGACGCAGGGTGAAGGTCGTCGCCGAAGCGGCGCGCGCACTCGTCGAAGACGGGCAGCGGCCACTGCACCCAGCGCAAGGCCTGGAGCAGCGGCGGCGCCGTCGGGGCCGGGCGGCAGGCCGTCGCGGTCGCGACGTCGGCGTCCGCGCGCCGGGCGCCTGCGCCGCGAGCGCCTCCGACCAGCGCGCGCTGGATCAGCAGCTGCGCCGGGGGCGAGCCGGTGCGACAGGCCGTTCAGCAGCAGCATCACGCGCACAATGAGGCCGAAGTGGCTCGGCACGCGCGTGATCGGCGTCTCGGCGATGAGTCGGAGCGTGTTCGCCTGCTCATCGCGGTCGCCGAACATCACCAGCACCAGGCCGGGGAGCGCTGTCGCCTGGTCATCGCGCACATCGAAGCCGGCGCGGCGCGCGGCCGCCACCGCGCCCGGTACGTCGCCCGCGAGCCCGCGCGTGATCAGCTCGGCCACCGCGGCGCCGAACCCCGGCGGCAGCTCCTTCGGCGAGCCCGAAGTCGAGCAGGCCGATCACCGTGCCCGGCAGCACAAGCAGGTTCCCGGGGTGCGGGATCGCCCTGGAAGAAGCCCTGCTCGAAGATCATGCGCGCGTACAGGCGGCCGATGCGACGCGCGACCTCGCCCAGGTCGTGGCCGGCGGCACGCAGCCGGTCGAGGTCGGTCACCTTGATGCCGTCGAGGTACTCGAGGACCAGGAGCTTGCCCGGTCGTGTATTGCCGATGGACGCGCGGCACGCGCACCGTCGGGTCATCCGCCAGGGCCGCGCGGATTCGCTCGGTCGTGTCCGCCTCGCGCGCGAAGTCGAGCTCGAGCGCGACGAACTCGGCGATCTCGTCGATGATGCTGCGCAGGTCGAAGCTCCGCGAGAGGCGTCCGGCGATGCGCGCCGACGATGCGCAGGCTCGCCAGATCGACCCGCGCCAGGCGCGCGATCTCGGGGTACTGCACCTTCACCACGACTGGCGTCCCGTCGCGCAGCGTCGCCCGGTGCACCTGCGCGAGCGACGCGGCCGCCAGCGGCGTCTCGTCGACTGCGACGAAGACCTCGTCGAGCGGACGACCGAGCTCGCGCTCGACCTGCGCCGCATCTCCGAGAACGGCCGCGGCGGCACGGCGTCGTGGAAGCGGCCGAGCCGGCGGATGAAGGGCTCAGGGAAGTTGTCGGCGCGCGGCGCCGACGACCTGGCAGAGCTTCACGAAGAATCCGGCCAGATGGACGCCGAGGTCGTGCAGGCCGCGCGCCACCGATCGTGGACGCGATCCCAGGTAACGGGCGGCGCTGGCCAGCCGAGTCGCTCGCGCGTCTCGAGCCACCGGTAGGCGGCGATCGCCGGCAGCGCCACGCCAGCGATGCGGAGCACGCGGTAGACAGCCAGGCGCCGCTGCATCGTCACGTGGCCTCGTGCACGCTCGGAGACTTCGGGTTCGAAGAAGGGAAGCATCGCTGGGCTGGCTGATCCTATCGTCGCCTGGTGTCGGCGAGGCAAGCGCAAAACAGTGAAGCCACCGGGCAGGAATCGAACCAGCGACCTGCCGATTACGAATTCTCTACAGGACCCGACTCGAGAGCAACCAGGAGCAACCAACTCCGCCTACGGACGAGGATTCGGAGTGAGACGAGTTGCTCCTGGTTCGGGGTGGTTGGTCCTGGTGTGGTAGCAGAGCGGTAGCAGAAACGGGCTCGTTCGACCAAGAGCGCCAGCCCTCGGAGCATCCTGGCGGACCGTATCCGATGAGTCTCACCGCGGAACCCGACGCGCTTCTTCACCGAGCGTCACGAGACCTACGCGCGCTTCATCCGGTGGATGCGCTACCCGCAGGGACTTCGCGCGGTGTTCCTTGAGTCGCCGCTCCTCCGCTCGGGACTTCGCATTCTCGATGCCGGCTGCGGGACCGGCGCGTTGACGCTCGCCGTCCGCGACGCCCTCGTGCACCGCGGGCTGTCCCCGGGGCGCTTCCAGGCATTCGACCTGACGCCCGCCATGCTCGACCAGTTCGACGCGAGCTTGCGCCGCCGCGGCATCACGGCGTCGAGCTCGTTCGAGCGAACGTCCTCGACCTCGACGCGCTCCCCGCGACTGGACGGACTACGACCTGATCGTGTCGGCGTCGATGCTCGAGTACGTGCCGCGTGACCGTTTCGTCGACGCGCTGCGAGGCCTCCGGGCACGGCTGCGCGAGGGCGGGCACTTCGTCCTCTTCATGACGCGCCGAAATCCGCTCACGCGGCTCCTGATCGGGCGCTGGTGGGCGTCGAACCTCTACACGGACGCCGAGCTGCGCGACGCATTCCAGGCGGCCGGTTTCTCGTAGATCGCCTTCCGGCGCTTCCCGCCGGCCGGCCGGCACCTGGCGGTGTGGGGGCACATCGTCGAGGCGAGTCGATAGTCGGTAGTCGAGCGAACCGGGAATCCGGAATGCTGCCGGACGAGATGCGGCGAACATGCCTGTCCCTCTATCGGCCGGACCTTTCCGTAAAAGTGGCGTTCAGTGAGCGAAGTGCTGACCGGCGACACTCGTCGGGAAGGTCACGGCGCTTCCGCGAGCAGGTGACCAAGGGCGCACCGATGATGCGAATCTCGTAGGCCGTGTAGTTCGCCCAATCGACCTCGCCGGCGCGCTTTTTCCGGACACCAGCGAAGTACTCCTCGAACATCCAGTTGACGGCGTCCGCCGGCAGGTTCGCCGACTCGTCGAGCATGGCGATGGCGTTGGCCGTGGCCGTCGGATCGAAGTCGGCCCACTCGACAGACCCCGGAATGTACTTCAGCTGCCGCGTGGCGATGGTGGCGCGAATCGAGGCGTACAAGGTTGCTGGCGAGGTCGTCGCGCAGGGCAGCGAGCCGCCGTGCGTGCACCGGATCGCCCAGGATCTCGGCCATGGCCGCGGCATCCTTGAGGCCGCGCAGTGCCCAGAAGTCGTCCCAGTACGAGTGCACCGGATGCGCCAGATACCCTTCGTGGCTGGCCGACTCGGGCAGCAGGCCGTAGCAGGCGCGCTTGTCCGCCGCTCTGAAACTCCGGCGTCAGCCGCGAGTTGCGCAAGCCTTCGATGCAGTCGACCGCCTTGATCACGGCGGGCCACATCTCGGCCAGAAAGGCGCGATCGCGGGTGAAGCGAAAATCCTCCATGACGGCGTAGACGAGCTGGCCGTGGCTGTCGTGCTCGACGAGCCAGTCCGGCCCGTCGCGATCGACGCAGCAGGGAACGAAGCCGTCGTCGCGCTGATACGGGGCGTACCAGCGGATGAACTCGCGCATGGCGTCGGTACAGCCGACGCGCAGCAAGGCGGCTCCCATGATGGCGCCGTCGCGGATCCAGGAGCGCGTGTAGCGCCGCGGGCCGGGTTGCAGAGCGGGCCCGTCACGATTGATCAGGATGTGCGCCGCGGCGGTCTTGAGCGTGTCGATGGCGGCGTGCGCCGCCGGCAGGCGAATGTCCACCGCTGCCAGTCTGTCCCGCCACTCGCGCACGGCGGCATCGAACTGCTCGGCGCCGCTGATCCCTGCGGGCAGCAGCGGCGCGTCGTGGGTGTCGGCGCGTGCACCGAACGGGATCGCCAGATAGACGTCCTGGGGAATGCCGGGCGCGACGTCCAGATCGTAGCACAGCGCGCCCGACGCATAGCCAAAGTCATCGTGCACATCCGCCGCCGCCGGCAGTTCGCCAGCCTCGAGGTATTCCGTGATCCCCTCGTCGAACGGTGACGCTCCGAATCGCGTCGGGCGGCTCAGGGGAATGACGGCCTTGGTGCGGTTGACCCAGATCGCATCGGGACGGCGAGGTGATGTCACGGATCGGGCTGACGCCGCCGAGGGCACGGAAACTCTGCCACGGTGGCGTCACCTGGAACGGACGCACCACGGCGAAGAGGCGTACCGCGCGGGTGGTGGCGCTCGTGTGCTCGACGCGATAACGAATGTACAGCACCGCGTCCTTCGATTCGCCGGTCGCAAAGGCGGTGACGCTGAGCACGGACGTCGTCGCAGCGCCACACCGACGACGGGATCGGCAGGTACTCGTCCTCCAGGTGCTGCGCCGGCGCCGCATCGGCCCAGGTGATCAGCTTGCCATCCACCCATGCGAAATGTGCAACTCGGCCTGGCCCGACGCGACGGCGCCCCAGCCCGACAGATCCTCGAACGGGTCGAGCATCGTTCGGTGTGGACACGATAGCGGGTTCCCAACTCGTGTTCGCGACCCTGGCATGTCGGCGGCTACCATGACAAAAAGCCTTGAGGTTTCCTGGACGCAGCCGCAGCGCCTGCGCGGGCGGGCTTCGTCCGAGAAGTGAGCGATTTCGTCGCGTCTGCCATTTGCGCATCCTCCAGAAGACTCATTGCTCCAGCCAGCCGCCCCGGAAGCCGGCCCGTCTCAGTCCCGCCACGATGTGGGGCGAGCGGCGCATGATGTTCCAGATCAACCCCGTGCGGTAGTTCTCGATCATCAGGATCACGGGGCCCTGGTCGATCCCGAAGTGGTAGGGGGTGACCCACCAGCCCGTCGGGCTGTCGGGCACCGCGTAGGTCTGGTTGAACGACGGCTTGAAGCCGTAGCGCTCGTCGCGCCGAGGTCGAGCCGCGCCATGGCGCGGACGGTGGGGATCACGATCTCCGGAGCGAACGGCAGCGAGGCGACCACCACCCACGGCGCCACCGTTCCGTCGTCAGGGCCGTAGGGCGCTCCGCGGGCATAGTAGCCGTAGAACTGCCGCTCGATACCGTTCCCCCGTCGCCTCTCCCAAGCCGGGCCCGTCGGTCGCCGTGATGCCCCAGCAATACTCGCCGTAGCCGGCGAACTCGAGCGGGTTGCTGCGATGCGTACTCCTGGTGGATGTAGGTCGCCTGCCGGCTGTTCTCGAAGTAGTCGCTGCCGTGTTCCCGCATGAACGCGTCGCGGATGCCGCGGAAGTCGATCCAGAGATGCGAGAGCTGGTGCGTGAACAGCGGCCCCGAGTAGAGGACCTCGCGGTCGTAGATCTCCTTCCACTGGTAGGTCGAACAGTAGGCGGCGTAGCTCTCGGGCGGTAGCGGGAACGTCGGCGAGCCGAGACCGAGCAGGTACACCAGGAGCGCCTCGTCGTAGCCGGTCCAGGGGTGCGGGATGAAGCCGGTCTCGGGGCGCCAGCCGTGGGAGACCGCCGCGCCCGCCGTTCAGCGCCCACTGCCAGTCCGCGCGACGGTAGAGCTCGTCGGCCAAGCGGCGGACCTCGGCCTCCTCCTCGGTCTCCGCGTCGAAATAGGCAGCGCAGGTGAGCATCCCGGCGAACAGAAAGGCCGAGTCGATCGTGGACAGCTCGCACTCCCAGACACGGCGACCGGTCTTCATGTCGAGGAAGTGGTAGTAGAAGCCCCTGTAGCCGGTCGCATCCGGCTCCGGCCCCTGCGGGCTGTCGCGGAAGAAGCGCAGCGTTCGAAGCGCAATCTCGGGGGCGAACTCGCGGGAGATCACGCCGCGTTCGACGAGCACCGGGATGCTCGCCAGAGCGAGGCCCACGGCGGCGATGCTGGCGGGGGCAGTGGGGTCGGTCTTGTCGCGGACCAGGCCGTTGGCCGGGTTGGTCTCGTGCAGGTAGTACTGCAGCGTCGTTACCTGCAGGCGATTCAGGTCCTCCTCCGTCGGAAGGCGATTCAGGTCTTCGGCGGTCGGCGGCCGGTTGCTCATTGGTCAGCTCTCCAGCGACACATGGCGCTCCTCTGAACCCAGGGAATTGGCCTTAAAGCGGGGCCCTGGGCCACCACTATAGCGAGATCCCAGCTGACCTCACATTGCGCTGCGGCGGGAAGCTCTACGCGCCCGACCGTAGCGTCCCGACTTTCACGGCGTTGACGAGCGACGCGAGCCGTCCGGCCTCGCCGGCACTACTACCTCCGCCGAGGAGATGCGAGCCTCCTCGGTTGCAGCATCGGAGTTCGACCGTGGTAACCTCGCTCCCCTGATGTCCAAGACGCGCTTCTAGCGCCACGAGTTTCAAAGAAACGATTCATGGGGAGACGGCAAATCGGCGTGGTGAAGGATCTCTTTCGCTATTCGGTGAAGTCGATGCTCGGAGAGCGACTCCGTGAAGTCGACATCGGCGAGACCGGCGTCATCGGCGATCGCGCCTACGCGCTTCGCGAGGCGGAGCTTCGCATAGGTCTCGAGCCATCGGTTGAAGTAGCCGCCGAAGAGTAGCGGCGTCGCCGGCGGCTCGGGCCTCTTCACCGGCTCGAAGACGGTTTGCGCGCCGAGCACGAGCCGCGCCTCGAGCATGATGCGCGCCTTCTCGCCGGCTTCCTTCGTGCCGATGCAGTTCTTCTTCCGCTGGCCGTGCCAGTTGACGTAGAGCCACCACTTCCCGTTTCGCTCTTTGACCTTGACGGCCATTCGCTACCTCTTCTCCCTGATCGTGTCACAGACGAGCCACGCCGCCGCCGAGGGTCTTCCGGTAGTAGAGCCCATCGCGGCCCGCGGCGACGTAAGGCCCGCCATCGGCCCGCTACTGTGTCTCACCTAGGTGGGGCGGTAGTGATTTTGGCACCGGTGTCCCGCTGGCGCGTGCTCTGGCCTTGTTCATCTCGTCTATCGTGTCACGAGCGGCGTTAGGCGTGGGCTTAGGCGTAACCGGTCTTTGCCGACGTTCGACGCCCGCAGGGGATCGCGTAATTCCTTTTGAATTAGTGAAGGTTCCGGGTGCCTCCGGAATCTGAGCGAGGGCGACGCGCCCTGAAGGCGTGTTGGCAGCCGCCAGCATGAGCACCATTGCCAGTGGGACACTTTTGAATCTCATGGTTGCCTCCTACGCGCCAGGCGTGGCCTGTTCGAACCCGCCGCCGAGCATTCATCGCGCTATCACTTCCCGTTTTCTCGCGGATCTTGACGGCCATCGCCTCTACAACGGTATTCACAACGCGTGGTCAAAGCCCAGCTTCACGCTTCGCGCTGCCTGCGCGTAGGTGCCTCCCTGCGAAAGTCCGAGAATCTGGCAGTCCTCGCTGGGTAGGACGTCGGTACAGTTCCAGAGGAGGATAGCCGGCATAAACGCCCGATGTCGACATAAGCCCCGATATCAGACTCCGGGTTTTTTAGAGACGCCCGCCCGTGCCTACGGCACGGACAAGGCGCCTGTCAAACAGGAATGACCGGCATGACGAGGACGCCGATCGAGCCGAGCAGGTAGACATCGCGGTGAGGCTGCGGAAGCCGGCGGTGCAGCAGCGCCAGCATCACGGCCATCGGCGGCAGAGCGACGGTAAGCGTCCACACGGAGCAGCGCACGGAAGCTCCGCGCGCTCGCGGTACCAGGCCAACGACTTCCTCGCCCGTCGCGGCGGCGCGCGACGCTTCGCCCATCATTGCAGTCCCGGCTATCGCAAGGCCCATGGAGAGACGTTGCGAAAACCAGGACGCGGCGATCGTCGGGAATTGGCATGGTGATGTTACTGGCCGAATCTGACAGAGTTCACAGCGTCGGGCCAGGAGGAATGACGAGAATGCATCCGCCAGCTCTCGAGCTCATGGACTACATCGGACCGGCCCTCGGTGCCGTCGCATTCGTGGCGCTGATGTCCGTCGTGAAAGAGCCCGTTCGACACCGGCTCAACGTGATTCTCGTTGCCGGCGCGAGCGGCGTCTACCTGAGCGGAGGCTTTGGTCCGTGGGAGCTGATCTATCCAGTCCTCACCGTACCAATCCTCTACACAGCACTCGGCTCTTACCGCTTCGTCGGCATTGCCTGGCTGATGCACGCGGCCTGGGACATCGTGCACCACCTGTGGGGCAATCCGATCTGGCCTTTCATGGCGACGTCATCGTTCGGGGTGCATGATTTTCGACACGCTCATTGCGATGTGGTTTCTCGCGGGTGCCCCTGCCCTCTCCACGGTTTTTTCCCGCACGCCGGCGATCCAGCAACACCGCTCTTCTTCGATCCTGATGCGCCGGCGAGGCCGTCCCGTCTTCGTCGCCTTCGATCTACTCTGGCTGAACGGCCGCGACGTGCGCGAGCTCACCCTCACGAAACGGAAGACGCTACTTCGCGCGATCGTGCCGGAGCGCTCACCGTCGATCCTCTACGCGCATCACGTGAAGCGCGACGGACGAGCCCTCTTCGAGACGATCTGCCAGCATGACCTCGAGGGGATCGTCGCGAAACTCGCGCGCGGGCGCTACGACGTCTCGGCGCCGACGTGGGTGAAGATCAAGAACCCGCACTACTCGCAGCGCGATGGGCGGCACGAGCTGTTCGAACGGCGAGCTTAGGGAAAAACCGTACTCCCCCGGACTCGAACCAGCGACCATCCGGTTATTACAATAGCGGCTTCCGGCCCGCGACCCGCTCCGACTAACTCCGACTCCGTTCAAGAGGCACGAGAGCTTTTCGCCGTTCTCATGCGAGAGCGCGGGCTACGTTTTGCGCGTAGTTGGGACAAGTTCATGAACAGAAGACGGACAGCCCTGCGTCGCTGGGTTTCAAGATGTCCAGACGTCAAGGCGACTTCCCTGGAGCTCTCGTTCACAGTAATCGGCCCCCAAGAGATAGACACCGTCACGGGCAAAGGAGACGATCGATCATGAACGAAAAGCCGGCCTGGCTCCGCGCGCTCTTCCCATGGAAGCAGCAAACGCTCCGCGTGAACGGGCGATCGATGGCGTATGTCGATGAGGGCGAGCTCGGCGCGCGCCCCGTGCTTCTCCTCCATGGGAACCCGACGTGGGGATTTCTCTATCGCGACTTCGTCGAGCCGTTGAAGCGCGCGGGCTACCGCGTCGTCGTCCCCGACTGGATCGGCGCTGGCTACTCCGACCACCCGCGCTTCGACGCTTCCTACTCACTCGCGCATCACGCGGCCGATCTCGTGTCGCTGATCGACCAGCTCGATCTCCGCGGCTTCGTGGTCGTCGGCCAAGATTGGGGCGGGCCGCAAGGAGTCGGCGCCGCACTGCGCCGGCTCGACCGTCTGACGGCGCTCGTTCTCATGAACACCTGGCTTTTCACGGGCCACGTCGGGAAGTTCCATTCCTCGCCGCGCCCTTGGACGACGTGGCACGCCCCGCTCGTCGGGCAGCTCTTGATGAAGCGCTGGAAGGTGCTCTCGCACGCTGGGCCGTCCGCGATCACGCGGCGCGGGATGAGCGAGGCCGAGAAGCGCGCCTACCATCACGTGTTCGACGAGCCGGAATCGGACACCGTGGTTCTCACCTGGCCGCGAACGATCCCGATGCGCGAGGGGGATCGCGGCACGGCCGACATGAAGGAGATCGAGCGCCGCCTCCCCGAGCTGGCAAGGACGCCGACGCTCCTCCTTTGGGCGCCGGACGACAATGTCTTCCCGATCGCGTACGCGAACCGCCTGAAGGAGCTTCTACCCCACGCCGAGGGTCCGATCCTCTTCGACCGCGCGGCACACTTCCTCCAAGACGATCGCGGCCCGGACCTTGTCACCTCGATCGTTTCGTTTCTCGACCGCAACGTAGGGAGCCGCCGATGAAGCTCGTGACGAAGCCGACTTCGGAAGAGCTCGCGGCGCTCCGCGCCGATCCGCTCTTATGGGAACAGGAGCTCGACGTTCGACCCGCAGTCGCCGAATCGCTGGAGCGCGCGCTCGGGTTTCGCGCCGGGCGCGCCTACTGGCGTTCCGCGCGCGGGCACCTTTACGCGCTCGAGCTCGCCGATCTCGGGCGCGGCCGCCCGTCGATGGCGATCGTCTACGGGTTTTGGCCTCGTTGGGAACCGCGTCCGGCCGAGGACGTCATCGACGCCGACCTCGTCGACTTCTGCCTGTGGTTCGCCGATACCGTCGACGGCCTCGACCGAGAGGACGTAGAGCGGGTGTTCGAGCGAACGGGCCGACTTCCGGCTTGAAGCGGGGGGTCGGCTCGGAAAAGATCCTCGGTATCACGGCTGAAGGCGCCCACCGAGCCTCGCGTCGACCCGAGGGCCGGCCGTGAAAAGACACGGCGGCGAATCGCTACGCGCGCCGGGTGTCGGCGGCTCGAGGCCGGTGTGCCCTCGGAAGCCGACGCGAAACACGGTGGGGCGGATCCCGCTCTTCCTGATCGGTGTCGATAACGCGAAAGAGCTCGTCGAGGTCTGCAACGAAGGGCCCTGGATGTCGGTCTTGAAAACCGGCAGGGCTAACTACCCTCGTGGGTTCGAATCCCACCCCCTCCACTGATTTCACTGACTTTTTTATTTCCGCTGCCCGAACTGCGGAAGTTGGGCTAGGCGGGAGCGAGCGATGAGTCCGTCGACCGGAAAGAGCGTTTGGGCGAGCGGCCGAGCGTATGAGCCCTATGGGCCCGCGTCTACGCGAACTTCCAGGTGTTCTCGGCGGTGCCGCTGATGCTCCATCGCGGCATCACGATCTTCGGGTCAGCGGTTTCCTCGAACAGCACGGCGCATGGCAGTCCGATCGCGACTTCCGATTCATCGTTGGTCATGACGCCCGCGACGCGCGTGACGGTGCCGTCCTCCTCCTTGCAATCATCCAACTCGATGACCGCGACCACGTAGGGCACGGCTCCGACGAACGCGCCGACGATCGGCTGCACCACCACGACATAGCTATGGATGATGCCCTTGCCCGCCGTCTCGAACCATCCGATGTCCATCGACATGCATCTACTGCATGCGGGAATGTTTGGGGGAAACCATTTGTGGCCGCATCGATTGCATCGCCGCACCAAATACTTGTGCTGGCGCGTCGCATCCCACCATTCGCGCGTGTCCGGATCGGGAAGGATGCGAAGTTTCGAATAGTCAATTGTCGCCGGCATAGATGAAACCCTTCACGCGGTGATGCTGCGCAGGATGAGGCAGCTCGCCATGTTCTCCCATCCCCACGCCATCCCGCAGCAGATCACGCGCGTTGCGCACTTGACGGCATCCTTTGCTGCGATCGTAGGTGTGCTTGCCTTCGCGCCATCCCGGGCACGCGTCGTCCGCACGATGACGCAACTGGCGCACGTTTTCGATCACCATCTGCACGCCGTGCGTATAGCCTTCCGACAGATGCCCTCCTGAGAGATTGCTAGGCAGTTCGTGATCGATCTGGAGCCTTCCTCCCTTGACGAATTCGCCCGCCTCGCCGGGCCCGCAAAATCCGTTGGCCTCCAGCTGGATCAGCGTGGTGAAGGTGAACGCGTCGTAGCACGAGACGAAGTCGACATCGCTGTGGCTGATGCCCGCCATGCCGAACGCTCGCTTCCATCCGTAGTTGCCTGCGACGTAATGCAGTACGGGCCGCGAGTAGTTCCACTGCGGACTCTCGGTCATCGTCCGCGCGTACCCGCCCATGATGAAGACCGGCGGATGGCGCAGGTCGTACGCGCGCTCGCGCGAGGTTACGATGATCGCCGCCGAAACGTCAGTCTCCTGGCAGCAGTCGAGCAGTCGAAAAGGTTTGACGACCCAGCGCGAGCGCTGGTGATCCTCGATGGTGATCGGCGAGCGATGGATCGCCTTTGGATTGAGGCTCGCGTGGTAACGATGCGCGACCGCGATCTCTGCAAAGGCCTTGGTTGTGCAGCCGGTGTCGCGCAGATAGCGCATCGCAGACATGCCGAAGCGCTGCGCGGGCGTCGTCCAGCCCCATCCCATCAGAAATTGGTTGTCGTCCGATGCGGTCGCGACCGGAATCGGTCCGCCGGGAATCTGTCCGCCCATCCTGCGCCCCGAGCGCCCATTCATCGAGCGAAAGCACACGATGGTTTTCGCGTACCCCGCTTCGATGAGCCCGATCGGCGTGCGCGACCAACGCCTCGGTGCTGGAACCGCCACCGAAAATGTCGAGGCAGTAGTTGAGGCGCAGCCCGAGCGCGGTGGCGACATGCGCGGAGGTCGTGGAATCAGCGGCCTGGTAGCTTGTCAGCCCATCGATGTCCGACACCTGCAGTCCTGCATCGGCCATCGCCTTGCTGATCGCCTCGCACGCCATCGATAGCGTGGTGCGGTTCGAGGGCCGCATGTGCGGCGTCTCGCCCACTCCTACGATGCAATATTTGTCAGTCAGGGTTCCCATCGCTCTCCTCGGCCCAAGCCGGACGACGTTATACAGCCGGAACGCTGGTGGTCAGCCACTTCACGAGGGACCCATTCACCTCAACATCGGCGACCCACAGTCTACCGTCGCTGTCGTAGAAGTCGAGCCGGGCCAGCGGACACGATCACGCGCGCCGTCTTCTTCTAGGACGACGAGTTCGAGCGGCTCCTGAGGGCTCTCCCGGACGCGATCAGGCCGAAGCCATCGTCCCAAGGAGCATCCGGCCGCATGTTCGCGAAGCGCGGAGGGGAACACGCTCATCCTTGACGCCCAGCGGGCGGGCGGTGATACAGTCGCGCCAATGCGTCAGCGAGGACGTCGTCATGGCTAACCCTGTCTGGACCGTTCGCGGCGATTACTTCGAGAGCTGCAGCTGTGACTACGTCTGTCCGTGCCTGGCGTCGAACCTGACCGCGACGCCGACGAAGGGCGACTGCGTCTTCGCCTTCGCGTTCCGCGTGGATCAGGGCCGGTTCGGCACCGTCCCGCTGGACGGCCTGTGCTTCGCGATGGTGGGAATGACACCCGGCGCAATGGTGCAGGGCAACTGGAAGGTCGGCCTCATTGTCGACGAGCGCGCAACCGCCGAGCAGGAGCAAGCGATTGCCGCGATCGCTACCGGGCAAGCGGGTGGGCCGATGTCGGCGCTCGGGCCGCTGATCGCATCCTTTCTCGGCGTAGAGAAGAAGCCGATACGGTTCGAGAAGAGCAGCCTGCGACGTGCGGTATCGATTCCCGGCGTGCTGGACCAAGCGGTCGAGGGCGTGGCGAGCGCCGGCAATCCGGATGAACC
Organism: uncultured delta proteobacterium; assembly: GCA_963712515.1. Taxonomy (GTDB): domain Bacteria; phylum Desulfobacterota; class Binatia; order JACPRU01; family JACPRU01; genus CAVQIG01. The sequence goes on along the minus strand of CAVQIG010000025.1, from coordinate 80,250 downwards.
GATCGTCCTCGACAACACCATGCATCCTGTGAATCCGCGCGTGGCGCTGGCGCACGCGACTCGGAGTCGGCTGTCCGCGTTCGGTTTGAACTGGAACGATTCGAGCGGCCGCAACAACGGTCACTTCGCGCCGTTCTCCTGGCAGGGCGCCGCGTCGGCGTGATTGAGCGCGTGCTCGCTTGCGAGCGGCGGCTTCTGCTCGCGGGCAATCAACCTATTGGAAGCCATCGTCAACTCACCAACGGCCGTCGGTCGGCAACCCGCGAGAAGGAGAGACAATGCCAAAAAGGCAGAAGAGCGTAGTGGAGAACGTGCTTGGTTTCGTTGCTCAGGCGAGAGCGGCTGCCAGTAAGGCGCTCCAAAGCCTACGCGGCGAGATCGGCGCGACAAGAAAGCGGCTGGAAACACTCATCGCCGAGGAGCGAAGTTTCCGGCTGGATCTCTTCGGCACCGGTGGTCCGGGGAGACCACGCGGGGGTGGTAAGAAGGTCGCTCGACCGGCAGGTAGGACGGCTGCCGCGAGGAAGCCTCGAAGGAAGGGCCCACCGAAGGCCGATACATATTTCAAGAAGTTGCCGAAGGAGTTCACCATCGAACAGGTCCGTAAAGTAGCTGGTAAGGCATCCGGGATCAGCTTGGCGCAATGGGCGAGGGCGAAGAAGATCAAGAAGACCGCGAGCGGATATCAGAAGGTGGCGTAGCTCACTTCTCCTCGACCACCTTCGTTGTTGGCGAGGCGACATCGACCGGCTTGCCCTGTCCCGACCTCCGCAGATATGTGCGAACCCCCTCGCTCGGCTCGACTTCGCTTATGCGCATGGAATCACCGCAGACATCGAGATGATCGCGCTGGCGTGGCTGCTGGCCCAGCAGCCGTGGATTGTACCAATCCCGGGGACCACGAAACCTGCACGCCTGGAGGAGAACATCGGCGCAGTGGCAATCGCACTGACGGCCGACGACCTCCGCGAGATCGATGCAGCCACCGCGAAGATCACGGTGCAGGGGGCTAGGGGAACTGGAAAAGAGCAATACGTTTGAGGCTGTTATGACCGCCGCCTCGAAGATAAAGACGCAATGGGTTCGGATGCCTGAGCGTCTACCCGCAAATGACCTGTCGCTGAGCGGCAGGTGCTGAGCACGCATGACTGCTGACCGTAGGTCAAAAGGAGGAATCAACAGTGCAGAAGCGCAAACTGGGGAAAAGCAATCTGGAAGTCTCGGCTATTGGGCTGGGCTGTATGGGAATGAGCTTTGGGTACGGTCCGCCTGCCGACAAGCAGGAGATGATCTCGTTGATTCGAACGGCGGTCCAAAGAGGCGTCACCTTCTTCGATACCGCCGAAGTCTACGGTCCGTTCACGAACGAAGAGCTCGTGGGCGAAGCCCTCGCTCCTTTCCGTGGGCAGGTCGCGATCGCCACGAAGTTCGGATTCAGATTCGATCCCACGACGCTGAAGCAGGCTGGCCTGGATAGTCGCCCCGAGCACATCAAGGAGGTCGCTGAGGCCTCGCTCAAGCGACTCAAGGTCGAAGCGATCGACCTGTTCTATCAGCACCGTGTCGACCCCGACGTGCCTATCGAAGACGTGGCTGGGGCGGTGAAAGACCTGATCCAGGAAGGCAAGGTCAAGCACTTCGGACTTTCTGAAGCAGGAGTGAAGACGATTCGTCGTGCTCATGCCGTCCAGCCCGTCACGGCTCTCCAGAGCGAGTACTCCCTGTGGTTCAGAGAGCCTGAAGCGGAAGTATTGCCGACTCTCGAGGAGCTCGGAATCGGTTTCGTCCCGTTCAGCCCCCTCGGGAAGGGGTTCCTGACGGGAAAGATCGACGAGAAGACCACGTTCGACAACTCCGACTTCCGAAACATCGTCCCTCGCTTCACGCCCGAAGCTCGCAAGGCGAATCAGGCGATGGTCGACCTGCTCCGTACGATCGGAGAAAAGAAGAAGGCGACGCCTGCTCAGATCGCGCTCGCGTGGTTGCTCGTGCAGAAGCCATGGATCGTTCCGATCCCGGGCACCACGAAACTGAAACGCTTCGAGGAGAACATCGGAGCAGCCGACGTGCAGCTCACGCCGGACGACCTTCGCGAGATCGAAGGCGCCGCCTCGAAGATCACCGTGCAGGGCGAACGGTATCCGGAACATCTGAAGCGATTAGTCGGTCGCTGAGCATGGCCCAATACCGCCTCCGGCCTTGTCGTTCCGCCGTTGGGGAGAAGTTGACCCCGTAGCGCAAGCGGCCCCTTGAAGACGCTGATCCGCCCGTCGTGGATCGCAATCCGGTTCGCCCACTGCATCGCGTCGGCCGCGCGCCTGGTCTGCCGACCGCTCCGCTGCGCCAGCCGCATCAGCACCGACGACGTCAACGAAAGTGCTGAAGATGTAGCGACCCTCCCCGTCCATCAGCATCCGTGGGCGCGGATTCTTCGAGGTCATCGTTCGCAGCCGCATCCGGGTCGGCTTGCGGCAAGACGTTGAGCGTCGGCCGGCTCTGATTCGGCATGATCTGCAGCGGCCGCTTCTCGAGCATCAAAGACGGTGGCGGGACTTGCACCTCGGGTCGACGCAGCTTCGGTCCGGAGGGGGTAGGGACCACGAGCGGACGTGGCTCGGAGTCCATGACTCCAGCCACCACGCCACGGGCCGAGAGCAACGACAGCCATCCGATGGTCAGACCCCTCAATAGGCGCCGCACGCAGATCGCGTACCACATTTCCCGGCATCCGTGACTTTACTCATAAGCATTTCGTTACCGCCTTCGTCTACCCCGGAACCCGGAGGGACTGTAGGCATTGTGCCGATGCGGGCATGTCGGTCAATGCTTTGGAGGCGCACCGTCGCCCTGATCGATGCGCGTGTCGACCACCGCGCTTCCTCCAGGGTTAAATTCCCTCCCTGCCGACGTGGTGATGCAGGCGCGCGTCGGTCGACGACCAGAATCGGCAAGCCGTTGGACGGATGAGGGCTCACTAAAACTACTGTTTACTGTAAGACGGCGCTGCACGATGCGCCGTCGGTTCGGGTCTTCGATCAATCACGCTACGTGATACCTCCGGGAAGAATGACGAGTGAGGTCGTCGCGAGGGTCTTGCGGAGTGCGAGTAGCGGAGCGTAGGCATCGGACGTGTACCAATTCTGAGCGCGATCGAGATCCGGGAATTCAATGATCACGGTTCGCCCGAGAGGGACCGCGCCCTCCAATGTCCTGGCTTCGTCCGAGGCCGCGACGACGTGTCCCCCAAAAGGCTCCAACGTCGCCGCGATGGGGGGTAGATATTCCTTTGCGAATCGGGCGTGGTCGTGAATGTCCACGAAGGCGATCACGTAGGCTGGCATAGCAAACCTCCTCTCGGCGATCCTATTCGCTCGCCCGATTCATGCGCTCCTTGGCCGCGAGTTCGTCCGCTGCTCGTTTGATCAGGCGACCAGATCGTAGAACTCGAGCTTCGGCCGGTTCATCTCCTCGAAGAAGCGCGACGGTGTCCACGGCCAGCTCGCAGGAACGCCGTGCTTGTCCAGGTACCAGCTCTTGCAGCCGGTCGCCCAGATCGACTTCTTCGCCGCCTCGGAGCGCTTCCTCTCGAATGCTCTGGTCGCCACCGCGCTGGCGCTGATCTCGCGGCAATTGCCGATACGGATCTGTTCCAGCAGCTGCAGGATGTAGGACATCTGCGCCTCGGCGATTTGAATCAGCGAGAAGTTCCCGACCGGGCCGTTGGGTCCGTTGAGCATGAAGAAGTTCGGGAACTCGGGAACCGAGATCGACAGGTAGGCGACCGGATGGTCTTCCCAGACGTCATCGAGCTCGACCCCGCTACGGCCGAGCACGGTGGTCGGTCGGACGAAGTTGTCCGAATGGAAGCCGGTTGCCAAGACCAACACGTCGAGCTCATGGAGCTCGCCATCCTTGGTGCGGACTCCGCGCGGCTCGACGCGCTCGATGCCAGACGTCACGACGTCGGCACGGGGATGCTGGATCGCTGCATAGAAATCCGGCGAGAAGATGAGCCGCTTGCAGGCCGCGCGATAGTTCGGACGCAGCTTCTCCCGCAACACCGGATCCTTGACGTTGTCCTCGAGATTCGCGAGGCAGGCTTTCTCGATCGACTTGATTTGGTCCGAGTCGGCATCGATGACGGCATTGGCGAAGAACTGGAAATCCTCGTTGATCTTGTCGCGCAGCGCGTCGAGTGAATTGGGATCGCTCCGGAAAGTCGCCTTTTCCTCCTCGCTGTACTCGCGATTCTCGATCGGCATCACCCACTGCGCGGTGCGCTGGAAGAGATCGAACTTCGCCACTCGATCGACCAGCGCGGAGGTGATCTGGATGGCCGTCGATCCGGTGCCGATGACGCCGACCCGCTTACCGTCGAGCTTGACGCCGTGGTCCCAGCGCGCGCTGTGGAACCACGCGCCCTCGAAGGTCTCGAGACCCCGGATGTCGGGGAAGTTCGGGTGGTGAAGCACGCCGGTCGCCGCGATGATGACATCGGCCACGTCTTCCTTCCCGGTCGACGTGCGGATGTGCCACCCGCCATCCTTGAACTCAATGTGCGGGATCTCCTCGCCGAAGCGGATGCTGCGGGGCACGTCGTACTTGTCGGCCACGCGCTCGAAGTAGGCCTGGATCTCGGAACCCGGGGCGAAGGAGTGGCTCCAGTCCGGGTTCGGCTCGAACGAGTACGTGTACAGGTGCGCAGGCACGTCGCAGGCGATGCCGGGATAAGTGTTCTCCCGCCAGGTGCCACCCAGACGATCGGTCTTCTCGTAGATGAGGAAGTCATCATAGCCATGCCGGCGAAGCTCTATGGCGGTCAGAATACCGGCCATGCCGGCACCGATGATCACGATGCGGGGGTCGACTACGTGCTCATACTCCTTCGTCATGCGCGGGTTCCTCCCGATTGGTATCCGGCGACCGCAAGCATGCTCGATCGCCCCCGGCCGGCAGATAGCGGCCCAAGAGGGCCAGAAAGCCGCATTTAAGGCAAGAAGCGCGACCACAGGCGGCGGCGTGATCGAGGTGTTACGAGGCGATCAAGGGCTTGTTGGACCCTCAAGGGACGTGCGAGGTCGGCGGTTCCTGGATCGACTCGAGGTAGATGCGGAGCGCGTCTACTCGCACGCGGGCCGCGTAATCGCCTTTCTTCTCGGCGAAGACGTCGCCCCAAATCGGCATCGCCCGGTCGCCGTGCGCCACGAAGTAGCGCCGGCCGTCGATGATTTCTTCGACGAGGTTCGGAGGAAACTTGCCTTCGTAGCGTTCCGCGATGCGGGTCAAATCCTTCGGCGGAGCCTTGAGACCTGACGCCGCCGGCCCGCCGCCCTTGGCGTCTGCACCGTGACACGAGGCGCAATGGGCGGCAAAAAGCTCCTTTCCCCAGGCCCGATATGCTTCCTCGTCTGGCCCGCCGGCGAAGGCCGGTATTGCGGCTGCCAGAGCGACGGCCGCCAGGGATGCGATCATGGTCCTTTTCGTCTCGAACCCCGTCATAGAATCCTCCGCTGCAGTTCAATCTCGAATGCGGATGGTGGCGCGCGCTTCCCGGAACGGCAGCCACTAGCTTTCTTCGTGACGTCTCCAGGGAATCAGCAAACGCATGATGATTTGTCTCCGCGTTTCTTCTCGGCCGAGCCCTTCTCGGCATTTTGGCTTCTACTTCGAAATGCAATCCGTGGACCAGAAGCCGGCTCGGCAGTGAGACGGGCGCAATTACTCGCGCAAAGGAAGCCGCGAAGCAGAGCGCCAACAATGAGCCGTTAATCTCGTCTCTCGTAGTTGAGAGGAGACCATGTTCGCGTTCTCGTTTCCGAGAGCGGAGGAACCAAATGCCGTAAGGAATCCGGAGCCTTTTTGGTACATTACTTGCGATTCATAATTCCAAAAGGTTCGTCGCAAATGCTCGCAACGCACATTGCAAAGGCCATCGAAGCGATGACTCGCTTCGCTGACCGCACCGGGGTGACCGGAGACCGTGCACCGCGTCGATATCTTTGGACCGACGCGTTCGCTGTCTGCAACTTCCTCGGCCTCGAACGAGCGACCGGCGAAGGGCGCTATCGTGAGCTCGCGCTTCGACTCGTCGACCAGGTGCATCACACGCTCGGCCGCCATCGCCCGGACGACGCGCGAACGGGATGGCTGAGCGGTCTCGATGAGAGGGACGGCGAAGCTCACCCGACGAGCCGTGGTCTCCGCATCGGAAAGCCGCTTGCGGAGCGCGGCCCTGGCGAGCCACCGGACGATCGGCTCGAGTGGAACCGCGACGGCCAGTACTTTCACTATTTGACCAAGTGGATGCACGCGCTCGACCAGGTCGCGCGGGCCACGGGGCAGCCGATCTTCGATGCGTGGGCGCGAGAGCTGGCGGGCGCGGCCTACCGCGCGTTCACCTACCGGCCGCGGAACGACGTGCGCCAACGGATTTATTGGAAGATGACGGTCGATTTATCTCGGCCACTCGTCGCATCCATGGGACAACACGACCCGCTCGACGGCTTCGTCACGTACTGCGAGCTCGAGGCGACCAGCCGCGCCATGGATGGAGCCCCGTCCGCCCCAAGCTTGACCCAGGCCACAGCGGACTTTGCGGCGATGACGCACCCTGGAGCGCTCGCGACCTCCGATCCGCTCGGACTCGGCGGGCTGCTCGTCGACGCGTTCCTCATCGAGCAGCTGATCGAAAGAGACGGGCTCGGAAAGGGCGATCAGCTGCTTCCGACGCTGCTCGAGGCGGCGCTCGTCGGCCTGCGGCAATACGTACAGCAGCCGGATCTTCGCTCGCCGGCGGATCGTCGGCTGGCGTTTCGGGAACTCGGTCTCGCGATCGGCCTCGGCGCCGCCGAGCTCATGAGTCGGAATGGCCGACGGGTGTCCGACCGATCCGCTCCGGGCTCCGAGGTGGCAAAGCGACTCGCTTCCCTGACGCGCTACATGCCGCTGCGGGACCAGATCGAGTCGTTCTGGCTCGAGGCTGGGCATCGCCGGGCGGACACGTGGCTCCAGCACGAAGACATTAACGAGGTGATGCTTGCGACGAGCTTAGCGCCCGAGGGTTTCCTGCTGATCCGCCTCGGGCCAGGAGCACCGCCATCATCCCCGTGAGGAAGATGCCGTCGAAGCTTCCGGCATCGCCCCAGGCTCCAGTTACGAACCAACTGGCTGATCAGGTTGAGCCGTAGAGAGCGAACGGATGTGCGCGCGGGAAGCCCCGCGCCGTCGATTCCGCGACCGGTCGAACCGCTTCGGTTTCGTCCAACCAGATGTACTCGTCGAACTGGTGAGGAAGGGTGGCGTGGAAGTAGTGGCTTTGCAGCTCGGTGTCGGGCCGGTAGACGACGCCAATTGCGCGCTCTAGACGCGCAGGCTCGAGTTCCAGCCGCACTTCCGGCCGGGCCGGCTCGCGCAGATGAAGAAAGAAGGCCGCGACCGACGAGTCGTGACAGAGCCGCTCGTAGCTGTGTGGATTAGAGGGTCGCACGCGCATCTTCTCGACCGGAGCGTCCCAGAGACTGGCGGCCGCCACCGTCCCATGATCGGTGCCGAAGCCGATTGAGAATACGCGCTCGGCGTAGGACTCGCGACAAAGCTGGCCCACGTTCAGCTCGCCGCGGACGCCCATCTCGGTCGCTCTCGCATCGCCCAGATGCGAGTTGTGCGCCCACAGGATCGCCTTCGAATCCGGGCCGTGGAAGGCGAGGAGCCGCTGCAGGGTCTCGAACATGTGCCGGTCGCGCAAGTTCCACGATTCGGCGCCACCGTAGTACATGGCCCGGTAGTAGCGTTCCGCATCCGCGATCAGCCGCGCGTTCTGCACCGCATCGAAGTACCGCTCGCCGTCACGGTCCGAGTACTCGAGCTGCTTCTCGATCATGTCGCGGAGCATTGCCACGGCTTCTTTTTCGCAGACGCGGTAGCGGCCGCTGACCGCCGCACGGCCATACGTCGCCGCGTCCCCTTCCCAGGGCGTCAGGCATCCGTAGCGCTCGCGAGCGACGCGAGCGGCGACGGGATCGACGCGGTCGAGATAATCGAGGACGAGCCGGATCGACGTATAGAGACTATAAAGATCGAGGCCGAAGAAGCCGGCGGCTCCTTCGGCTGGCCGCGATGCATTCCATTCGCGAAGCCACTCGACGAAATCCATGACCTCGTGGTTCCGCCACATCCACGTCGGGAAGCGCGCGAAGGCCCGCCACGGGCGGCCGGTGTCGGACTGCGCTCGAACGTAGCGATTGACGCGCATCGCATCGGGCCAGTCGGCCTCCACGGCGACGATGTTGAAGCCACGAGAACGAATCAGCTCGCGCGTGATACGCGCTCTCAGGCGGTAGAATTCCGACGTCCCGTGCGTGGCTTCTCCGATTAAGACGATGCGCGATTGGCCGATGCGTTCGAGCAGAGGCCCGAGGTCCGCCTCGTCCAGGTCTTGGATGGGTTCGGCGACCTCGCGAATGAGATGAGCCACCGTGCTCGGCTGGCTCCGCGGCCGCGGCTCGCGCTCGGCTTGCCAGCCTTCAGCCCCGATCAAGGGAACGAAGCGCACACCCCCCAGGTCCTCCTCGACCAAGCGGCCGTCCGGCGTTCGCATCACGCGCAGTAGCGTCTGGAGATCCTTTTCCTCCCCCACGGGGATCACGAGCCTGCCGCCGACCGCGAGCTGTTCGAGCAGCGCTCGCGGGACCTTCGGGCCGCCGGCGGTGACGACGATGGCATCGAACGGAGCGTGCTCCGGCCAGCCGAGCGTTCCGTCGCCGTGGCGCACGCGAACGTTGTGAAAGCCGAGCTCGCGCAGACGCCGCGTCGCGACGGCAGCGAGTTCTTCGTGTCGCTCGATCGTGTAGACCTCGCTGGCGACGCGACCGAGGATCGCCGCGGCATAGCCCGACCCGGTTCCGATCTCGAGCACGCGGTCGCCCGGCCGAAGCTGAAGCGCCTCGGTCATCAGGGCGACGATGTAGGGCTGCGAGATCGTCTGTCCCTCGGCGATCGGTAAGGGAGTGTCGTGATAGGCGAACTCTTCCAGCTCGGGCGGCAGAAATGCCTCCCTCGGGACGGCCCGCATCGCCTCCAGTACCGCCGAATCGCGAACGCCGCGACCGGCGATCTGGTCGCGTACCATTTGCTCTCGCTTGTCGCGGGAATCGTTGTTCATGCCGAGGACTCCTTGGTACCCCGAACCGTCGGGGGCGCCGCCTCCGTGACTTCGTCTCCGACGAGCCCATCCATGATGAACGGGGTCTCTCCCTGGATCACTCGGTCGATGGAGCCCAACTCCGCGGCGATTCGCGCCAGAGCGTCATCGACCGTGAAGATGCCAGCCAAGCGGCCGGTGCGATCCACGACCGGAATGCGGCGGAAGCGGGGAACGCGCGTGCTGAGAAGAGCAAGAGCGGCCTCCATCGACGTGTCTTCGGAGATGACGACAGGCCGCTTCGTCATTACTTCCGAAACTCGGGTGGCCGCCGCGTCTCGGCCTTCGCCGAGCACGCGCACGGCGAGATCGCGATCGGTCAAGATGCCGATCGGGCGCCGTTCCTCGTCGACGACGATCAACGCTCCGACGCGCCGCTCCCGCATGCGACGAGCCGCTTCAACGACTCCTTCGTCGGCCGCCGTGATTTCGACTTGTTCGCGGTAGATGCGTTGGGGCAACACTCGTTCGGTCCTCCCTACGAGGTAGAGAGCGAAAGCCGTGCCACTTGGTTTGGTGTTCTTCTACGGCACGGTGCCCCGATCCGATGAGACTTACTCCTGCGCATGACGGGCGAAATCGAAACCGTTCCCATTCTCCGGAATACCGCGGAGGGGAATTCCCGCTGCCGAGACGTCGCTCGTCGGATACATGAACTGCCAGGACGCCTGACCAGAGGCGCAGCTGGCACGTATGGCCTGACGCTTGGTCAGGGGCGTCTATCCGGCGGAGCGGGGAGCGGCCCCGGAGCGTGAGTGACCTCGCGTTCAAGCCCACGCTAGCGGGGCCGCTCGTGGTGGTGAGGCGTACGAACCCTGGCACTAGGACGATAGCCGCGTACAGTAAGGAAAAACCCTTAGAGGCAGCTTCGAATTGCGGCAACAATTGGCCATCTGGTTCCCTCAGGCGGCTGCGAATCCTTCGAAGTCGCGATCCGCGACCTCTCGGCACTGGTCGAAGTACGCGCCCGCGCCACCGAAGTAGAAGAGGACGACGTGAGGCTTTCCGGGGATGTTGGCGCCCAGGAACCAGGACCCCACGTCCTCGCCGCGCGGGAGAACGGTGCGATGCAGGAGCTCGTCCATGAGCGCGCTCCACGCGTCGGCGGCCTCGGGCGTCGCCTCGAACCGATCGAGCCCACGCGCGCGAAGGCGCGTGATCGCACGGCCGATCCACCGCACCACGTTGTCGATGACGACCGGGATGTTCGCGAACGGGCTCTGCGGACCGCAAATCAGGAACATGTTCGGGAAGCCGTGGACGCCGATGCCGAGATAGGTCTTGGGGCCCGCCGCCCACTTGTCCTTGAGCGACTGGCCCTGCCGTCCGCGAATGTCGATTTGCGTGAGCGCGCCGGTCGCGGCATCGAAGCCGGTCGCGAAGATGATCATGTCGAGCTCGTACTCGCCCGTCTCCGTCCGCAACCCCTTGGGAGTGATCTCTCGGATCGGGTTCTTGCTGACGTCGACCAGCGTCACGTTGTCGCGATTGAACGTCTCGTAGTAGCCATGTCCGAGCGGGGGCCGCTTGCCGGCCAGTGGATACGCTTTCGGGCAGAGGAGCTCCGCCGTGACGGGATCCTTGACGGTTTCCCGGATCTTTCTCCGGATGAACTCCGCCGCGGCTTCGTTCGAGCGTTCATCCACCAAGATGTCGTCGAACGTCTCGAAGATGTAGCCGAAGCCGCCGCGCTCCCAGGCGGCCTCGAAGATCCGATCGCGCTCCTCGGGGGTCACGTCGGCCGCGACGCGGTTCGCGGGGACCATCGGGAAGGCGAAGAAGTGCTTCTGCGACAGCGCCCAGATGTTCGCGTAGTCCTTCTTGATCGCCCGCCGCCGGGAGTCGTCCTGGGAGTGGTTGCGAGCGGGAATGACGTAGTTGGGCGTTCGCTGGAAGACCGTCAGGTGAGCGGCCGTCTCGGCGATGATCGGCACCGCCTGGACGGCGGTGGCGCCGGCTCCGATGATCCCGACCCGCTTGCCCGTGAAGTCGACCTCCTGCTTCGGCCAGCGAGCCGTCATCAGCCATTCGCCCTGGAAGGAGTCCAGGCCGGGGAAGGGCGGCTTGTAAGGCTGTGAGAGCAGGCCAACCGCGGTGATGAAGTAGCGGCAGGTGTAGCTCCGCCCCTGCTCGATCGCGATCGTCCACTGGTTCGCCGTCTCGTCGTAGATGGCCGAGCGGATGCGGGCGCCGAACTCGATGTCCTTTCGCATGTCGAAGCGGTCCGCGACGTGCCCCAGATAGCGGAGCACTTCGGGCTGCGAGGGATAGCGCTCGCTCCAATTCCACTCCTGCTCGAGCTCCTTCGAGAAGGAGTAGCAGTAGACCCAGCTCTCGCTGTCGGTCCGGGCGCCCGGGTAGCGGTTCCAGTACCAGGTGCCGCCTATGTCGGTTCCGGCCTCTAGCACCTTGGCTGAAAGGCCGAGCCGGCGAAGTTCGTGCAGCATGCGCAGACCGCCGAATCCGGCTCCGATCACGATGGCATCGAAGTCGGGCGCGATGCCGCTAGCGGTGTTCGTTCGAGGTGCGTTGGTGAGTGGCACGAGGTAGCCTCCCTACGTTCGAGAAATCGCTGTACAAGGTCTACGACATCGGCCCCCATTTCGAAACCGAAACCGAAGTCGAAAAGATGAAACCCACTTCTCGAGGTGTTGCCATGATTCGATGGACGACAGCGTTGGTTCTTACGGGTGTTGGCATCGGCTGGGCCTTCCGTCCCGCATCAGGCGCGGACGAAAAGCCGATCAATCAGCTCACCGAGCAAGAAAAACAAGCGGGTTGGTTGCTTCTTTTCGACGGGAAGTCGTTCGACGGCTGGCACAATTTCAAAAGAAGCGGTGTACGCCGCGGCTGGCAAGTCAAGGACGGTCTGCTGGTTTGTGACGATCCCAATGATGCGGGCGATATCGTCACGACCGGCAAGTACGAGTGGTTCGAGCTGTCGATCGAGTACAGTATTTCAAAGGCGGGCAATAGCGGGATCATGTTTCACGTCACCGACGACGGCGGCGAGACGTGGGCCACTGGCCCGGAAATTCAACTGGAGGATAACCAGAACGCGCGCGATCCGGAGCGCAGCGGCTGGACGTACCAGCTTTACAAGCCGGAGAAGGACCCCAAGACCGACAAGCCCATCGACGCGACGAAACCCGTCGGTGAATGGAATCAACTTCGGATTCTAATTGCGCCGTCTCCGACCAAGTCGGAGGTCGTCATGAACGGCGTGAAATACTACGAGTTTGTGTGGAATAGCGACGACTTCAAGTCGCGCATCGCCAAGAGCAAGTTCGCGAGCATGCGCAGTTTCGCGAAATCCGACACGGGCTACATCGGTCTTCAGGGCGATCACGGCTCGGTTTCGTTCCGGAATATCAAACTGCGGCCCATAGTTTCAGCAAATCAGTGAGCCCCAAACCACGCTGCGCCCCGGGCCGTGGCATTAATCTCGTGGTCTTCTCGTCTCTCGGAGTTGGGAATTCTGAGGATGCCGATTTCGCAGATGTGAGAGTGCCGAAACGAGCTCCGCAGCGTTCTCGAGGTACGGACCAGCAATGCCCGGTAGCTCAGCCGGCGGCGTCAGGGCGTCACATGCGCGCACGCATCGACAATACCGGGCAGTAGCCTTCGCGAATGACGGTCTCGGTCACGCTGCCGACGATCAGGTGAATGAGACCGCCGAAGCCTTCGGTCACCATGATGAGCAAGTCGGGCCGGATGTCGTTCTCGATCTCGAGGATCGTCTTTGCCGGATCGGGGCTAACGTGCACGTGAATTTCGTACTGAAGGTTGCCAAGATGGGTCCGGGCGATCTCTTCCAGGCTCTGCCGCGCTATCCGCTCCGCTCGCACGACGTTCCCTTCCTCGGCCGCTTGCTGGTAGATATCGCGACGGAGCATGAGGTTCTCGTTCGGTACGATGTGCAGCAGATGGACGATCGCGTTTTCCGTTCGGGCCAAAGCCGCGGTGTAGTCGAGGGAAGACAAGCGGCTTCGGTCGAGATCAATGGGGCAAAGGATCGATCGGAACGGCTGCTGCTTCGAGACTTCGATCTTACGCTGGGCTATGAGAACCGGCGAGGGCGATTCGCGAACCACGCGCTCGGCTACGCTACGTAACACCAAGCGCGAAATCCCCGTTCGCCCGTGCGTCGCCATCGTGACGAGGTCGGCATCGATCCGTTCGAGCTCCTCGAGAATGCAAGCGGCGGCATCGCCGCTGACGCGCGTGAGGATCTCATGACGTGCGCCCCCCAGGCGATCCTTCGCGATCTGTTCGAGCTTTTCACGAGCGACCTTTTCGGCCCACGGCGCATTCGCTCCACCGCCTTCATCGGGCCGATAAACGTCGCGAAGAAGATGCGGCTCATCCGTCGGCACGACGTGCAGAAGAAAGACGGTGCCATCGTTCCGCTCGGCGAAATGCGCCGCGTAGTCGACCGACGCAGAAGAGCTCTCATCAAAATAGACCGGTGCGAGGATCTTTCGGAAAGGAATCATTGGGACTCCAGTTGCTGCGATCACCTACGACCGGGGAGCAGCAAGCCGCATACCAGGTCACGAATTGCGTGTGCTCACGGCGGTGGATCTTCGCGACTTCCCATTTTCGAGATCGCCGACCGGGTCGGGTCCGCGAATTTGGAAACGGCGAAGCCGCGACTCCGGCCGTAAACTCAGTCGCCGGAAACCGGATGATGGAGCGGCCGACAGCGCTCTTGAAAACCGCCAGGGGGAAGACTCTCGTTCGGTTCGAACCCCAGCCCTCGGCTTCGTACGCGCGCTTGGGATCATTGATGGTCGGGTTTGCGAACGCCGACCCTCGCCGCGGTCAGTAGGGCTGAGTCTTGTCCGCTGGTTTGGTCGGCTTTCCGAAATCGTAACGAACACCGATCCAGATGCCAAAAGGTGCGCCGGGAGTGCCGAACACGGTGGGTGTACCAGAGGTGTTGTAACTGAAATTCGGCCCGGTGAAGAAGTCTTCGCCCAGCACGCCCGCCGTCTGGTATTTGAAGTCGAATACGTTGTTGACGCGCCCAAAGAGCTTCAGCTGATCGATGATCTGCCAGCGTGCGTCTAGGTTGACGATCGTATAGCCGGGGATCGGGCCGTTTACGTCTCGGTTGTTGTTGTCCCCCACCGCGTACTGATTACTCGCGAGCACGATTGCGCCGCCCGCGGAAAGCTTCGTGCTGACCTCCCAGTCGGCGCGCAGCTTGAGGTTGTTGTGCGGGATCCCGGGGATATTGTCGCCTGCGTGCACCTGAATGTCACCCGAGGTATTGGCGGAGGAATTGTTGGGGCTGAAGATGAAGAAGGAGGATTGATAGGTGGCGTCGACGTAGCCATAGGCGAGCTGAAAATTAGCCGGGCCGAGGCGCTGCTGGAGGCCGAGCTCGAAGCCTTGCCGGCGAGTCTGCGCGATGTTGGTGAAGAAACCCGCGCTGCCGCTCGCGCTGGCGCTGACGAACTGGATGTCGTCGTCGAGGTTCGCGCGGTAGACGGCGGCGCTCCAGGAGGTGTTCGATCCCACCGCGCCGCGGCCGCCCAGCTCGAGCGTCTTGGCGATGACCGCCTTCAGCGGCGGATCCGAGACGAAGGCGTTGGGCAGAGGGCAGGGCGCACTCGGGTCCGCGCAGGTCAGCTCCACCGCGGTCGGCGCGCGCATGCCTTCGTTGTAGCTGACGTAGGCGTTCACCGCCTCCGTGGGATTGTAGTTGAGGCCGACTGCCGGGTTGAAGCGGTGGTAGGTGTTGGTGCCGTCGACGTTCGGATTGCTCCCCAACTCGTCGGTGATCTCGATCGCGGCGATGTTGTAGCGGCCGGCCACCGTGAGGAGGAGCTGATCCATGAGCGCGAGGGTGTCCGTGAAGTAGATCCCGGTGTACCCATTGGTGCTCTTCACGTCCGTCACCGAAGCGAACGGGGTCGTACCCACGGTCTGGCGGGTCGAGTCGAATACGGCTCCTTGTACGCCCTGAGCGAAATCGGTGTTCCCGTAGTCGTAGCTTGCGCCGAGGGTGAGGCTGTTGTTGTGCGATGCGAGCGGCGTGAGCAGCGTGAATTGAATGGTGCCGCCTATACCGTCTGTGTCGGTCGTGCTTTGAACGTTGCTCGCCGGACATAGGACAGTGGTGCCGTCGCAAAGGGTTCCGCTGCTGCTGCCGTTGAAGTCGTCGTTCACGTTGCTGCTGGTATTGGTGCTCTCGAGCTGACGCCAGTAGAAGTTGCCGCCCAGAATCTTGTCCGCGGTCGACTTGCTGAGCTTCAAGTTGATGAAGTTGAGGCGGTTCTCCGTAATGTCGGGCCAGGTATAGGCGAGCTTGTCGTTGGCGGAGTACATCGGCGCCGGGATCGTCTGTCCTCCCCACAGATTGTTGTCATTGAAGGTGTAACTGAGGTCCGCGTCGAAATTCGCGGGATGATAGCCGAGCTTGCCGAACACCTGTCGCACGAGGCTTTGAGAGATCGACAGGTCGCGCCAGCCGTCGCTGTCGTAGTAGTTGCCGTAGATGTAGTAATCGAAGTCATTCTCGACCCCACCGTATTCGCCGTTGCCACTGTAGGTGTCGAATGAGCCGCCGAACAGAGACGCCGATCCGCCGGGATAATCGCGGCCGCTTTTCGTGTTGATGGACAGCGCGCCGCCCAGCGTGTTCAGGCCGAACACCGGGTTGGACCCCGGGATGAGGGTAATGGAGCCGATCGCTCCTTGCGGAACCAGATCCCAATTGACGACGTCGCCGAACGGGTCGTTGATCCGGACCCCGTCCTGAAACACCGAAATACCCTGCGGAAGTCCCAGCAGAGGCGACGCTGTAAAGCCGCGGAAGTTGACGTCCGGCTGGAACGGGTTTCCTTGCGCCTCGTTGACGCTGACGCTGCCGGTGTTGCGATCGAGGTAGTCGGGCAGGCTGACCGATTCCTGCTTCCGCATCTCTGCGCCGGTCGCGGTTTGGACGTTGGCTGGAACTTCATTGATCAGACTGCCGGTGCCAGGCAGCGGGGCGGTTCCCACGATCTCTACAGGGGGCATCTCCAGCTGCGCATTGGGGTTGGCACCAGGCTCGACCTCCTGGCTCGGAGCAGGTAGCGCCGAGCAGAAGACCGCGAGCACGGCGCCGATGCAAGTTCCGACTATTCTGGCAGGGGCAACGCGCAGGGATGGGGCGGCCGCGAGGCGATACCCGCATCCCCCCAACGCCAGCCAATGTGTGAGTGCTTCGGAATGGCGCAGCCAATCGGGGGCCGCCGTCGACATCGTCGCCGGGGGGCTGGGTACTACCGCAAGCCGTTCGTTAGGCTCGAAGCGAAACTCTCCGCAGGGGCGAAACGCGTCGGGCTCGCGACTGGCGCAGGCCGCATCGCGCGCGCCAGGTGAACCGCGCTACCGTCTGGGGCATGCAAGGCTTCGAGCAGGAAGCTCGTGGCGGACGAGCCAGGCGCGCGCCCGACGCGTTTCCGGAAGAAATTTCGGATCGAAGTCAGTGTCCGGCGCTGCCGTCGGGAGGCTTTTGCGCCCCACCCTGCTGCTGAGAGTCCGAGCCCTGTTGCTGCCCGCGCATCGCCGCACTCGGCGGCAGCGCCTGCGGGTCGCCGGACGTCTTGGCGCCTCCCTGCGACGTGTCGGTATAGCCCCCGGTTATCGCCGGAGGGCCGTTCGTGTACGGGGAGTCCGTTATCGAATGACCGGTGGTTGTGTCGCTGCCTTGCGCGGCTGCCACCCGAACGCACACCACGGCTGCTCCCAGGCATGACGCGACCACGACGAAATTTCTCATCCCTTCGAGCATGGCTCCTCCTTGGGCGGTACGCGTGTCCTCCGTTTTCTCTAGACCGCCCTGAGCCTGTCGTGTTCCGCGGGGAAGAGCAACCCTTCGCGAAGAGCGTGAGGCTTGACGAAGGACAGCCGCTGCGGGCCGAGCGTCGCGACGCCGCCAGCCGCGACCCGTCGCGCGCGCGACAGGCGTTGTCCGCTGCCGCGGCGTATGATTCAGGTGCCCGCGCGGGCGTGACTGGAAACAGGCATGTCGGTCTACGTTCATCGCAGCAACCGCATGGAGAGGCTCGTCGACACGCTCGGCGACGTGGTCTCCCGTCGTCGCGCGGGCCCGACCGATCCGGAATGCATCGTCGTCCAGGGACGCGGCATGGAGCGCTGGCTATCCATGCGACTCGCGGCGAGGTTCGGCGTCTGGGCCGTTCCCGACTTTCCCTTTCCGCGCCGATTCATCGCTCGGGTGACGGCGGCGGTCGTCGGCGAGGGCGATCCGCGAAGCGCCTGCTTCGAACCCGAAGTCCTCGTATGGTCGATCGCCGCACTCCTGCCCGAGTTTCGCGGGCGGTCCGAGTTCGCGCCGATCTCGCGGTATCTCGAGGACGACGCGTTCGCTCGGCGCCGATTGCAGCTGGCGGCGCGCATAGCGGCTACCTTCGACCAGTATGTCGTGTTCCGTCCCGAGCTCGTACTCGGCTGGGAGCGGGGACAGGGCGACGATTGGCAAGCGCATCTCTGGCGGGCGTTGGTCGAGCGCCACGGCCGTGCGCACGCGGCGGCGCAGATCGACCCGCTGCTGCGCGCGCTGGCCGAGCGGGCGACGCCCCCTGCGAGTCTCCCCCCGCGCGTGAGCGTCTTTGGGGTCTCGACGCTGCCACCGCTCTATCTTCAGGTGCTCGTCGCGCTCTCTCGTACGATCGACGTCCATCTCTTTCTTCTCTCGCCTTCGCGCGAATATTGGGCGGACATCCGCTCGAAGCGCGAGATCATTCGCGAGCTCGCGACCCGTGACGCCGCCGAAGAGGAGGCGGAGACGCCCGAGCTTCGCGAGGGAAACCCGCTGCTCGCCTCGCTCGGCCGCCTCGGGCGGGACTTTCAGTGGCTCCTCGAAGAGGCAGCCGACTACGTCGACGATGACTCGGCCTACGAGGAGCCCGGGCGAGCGACGATGCTCCGCACGCTGCAATCCGACATGCTGAATCTGCGCCGCCGCGCCGAGGGAGACGCCGAGTTTCCCGCGATCGAGCTTGCCGACGTCGATGGGTCGATCGTCGTGGCCGCTTGCCACGGGCCGATGCGCGAAGTCGAAGTGCTGCACGACCAACTGTGCGACCTGTTCGAAAGGCACCCGACACTCGAGCCGCGAGACGTCGTGGTGATGAGCGCGGCGATCGACGTCTACGCGCCCTACATCGACGCCGTGTTCCGCCGCCCTCGCGGCGCGCAGGCGGGGCGGCGCGCGATCCCGTATCACATCGCCGACCGCAGCCGCCGCGCCACCGACGAGGTGATCGAAGCGTTCTCGCGCTTGCTCGAAGCGCTGCGAGGCCGGATGACGGCGACCGAGGTGCTCGACCTGCTGATGGTCGACGCCGTGCGCCTGCGCTTCGGCATCGAGGCCGAGGATCTCGACGTGCTGCGCCGGTGGGTCGGGGAAGCGGGAATTCGCTGGGGAGCGGACGCGGAGCACCGGGGGGAGGTTGGGCGTTTGCCGGCGATCGCCAATACCTGGCGGTTCGGACTCGATCGCCTGCTGGTCGGCCATGCGCTCGAGGGGCGCGGGCGCACGTGCTGGAGCGGCGTTCTGCCTTTCGATGGCATCGAAGGCGACGCTGCGGATCTGCTCGGCCGATTCCTCGACTTCTGCGACGAGCTCTTTCGGCTTCGGCGGGAGCTCCGTGCCCCGCGGCCCCCCATCCGCTGGTGCGACGACCTGGCGCGCCTTCTCGGCCGCATGGTGGCGGAGACGACGCTCAACCGCCGCCAGCACCGAACGATCCGCACGGCTTTGGCCGAGCTCGCCGAGCGCGCGACCCGAGGGGGCTTCCACGAGACGCTGCCGCTCGACACCTTCGTCGCGGAGCTCGATCTCGCGTTTCGCGACAACCTCCGTTCGAGCGACTTCCTTTCGCAGGGCGTGACGTTTTGCGCGCTCGTGCCCATGCGCTCGATTCCGTTCCGGGTAGTCTGCCTGCTCGGCATGAACGATGGTTCCTATCCGCGCATCCGCCGTGCGCCGGGATTCGATCGGATCGCCGCTCGGCCGCGGCGCGGGGATCGCTCGCAACGAGACGACGACCGCTACCTCTTTCTCGAGGCGCTGCTCTCCGCGCGTGAGCATTTCTTCGTCAGCTACGTCGGCCAGAGCATCCACGACAACAGCGAGATTCCGCCGTCGGTCGTGGTGAGCGATCTTCTCGACGCGCTCGACGAATCTTTCCGTCTCGCGCCTGCCGCAGGGCGCGGGGGCGGATCGGTTCGCTCGCGAATCGTCGTGCGCCACCCGCTGCAACCGTTCAGCCCGCGCTACTTCGGCGCCGATCCGCATTCGGACGAGCGTCTGTTCAGCTACGCGACGATCTACGTTTCGAGCGCGCAGAAGCTCGTCGGCGAGCGCCAGGAGGCCCGTCCGTTCGTGCGCGAGCCGCTGCCCCCGGATCCCGATGCCCCGGCCCTCGTCACGATCGACGAGCTCGTCCGCTTCTTCGAGAATCCGTGCCGCGGATTCTTGCAGCAGCGGCTCGGCCTGCGAATTCGCGACGAAGGCGTCATGGACACGCGTGACCCGCTCGAGCTCGACGACCTCGAACGATGGGCAATCGGCCAGGAGTTGCTTCGTCGCCGGCTCGCGGGCGAAGACCTCGCCGAGGCCTTCGCTTCGATGACAGCCGGCGGCAGCCTGCCGCAGGGAACGCCGGGGCGGTGCCTCTACGAAGAGCTCTCGCGGACGGCCGCGGTGCTGGCGGACGCGACGCGGCGCGAGATCGACGGCGAGCGTCTCGAGCCGCTCGCCGATCGACCAGCCGCTCGGCGGCGTCCGGCTCACGGGCGTGATCCGCGATCTCTGGCGGGGCGGTCAGGCGCGATGGCAGTACGGGAAGCGGGCCGCGAAGCACGAGCTCGGCTCGTGGATCCGTCACCTCGCCCTGTGCGTCGCGCCCTCCGAGGGCATTTTGCGGACGACCGTTCTCGTCGCGCGGTCCGCGGACGACGAGTCCGAGGTGATTCGCTTCGGCGCGGTCGCAGCGGAGAAGGCTCGCTCGCTGCTCGCGAGCCTCATCGAGTTCCAGCGCATCGGCTCGACGCAGCCGCTGCCGTTCTTCCCGGAGGCGTCGCTTCGCTTCGTGGAGACGCTCCGCAGATCCCGAGACGAAGCCAGGGCGCTCTTCGAGGCGAGGAAGGAATTCCGGCTTGCCTACGACTCCTCCGGGCGAAGAGATCCATACGTCGCGCTGGCGTTCGGGGGACAGGATCCGCTGCGGCCGGACTTCCGCCTCTTCGAAGGCACCGCGACGATGCCCCGTCGTTTCGCGACCTGGCACTGGCCGTCTGCGGACCGCTCTTCGACCATCGCAGCAAGGACTCGGCGTGAAGGTGCTGGATCCCGTCACCGTGCCGCTCGCCTCGACGACACTCATCGAGGCGAGCGCGGGCACCGGCAAGACGCACACGATCACCACGCTCTATCTGCGATGCCTCCTCGAGATCCCGCTCGACGTACGGGCAGATCCTGGTCGTCACCTACACCAACGCGGCGACCGCCGAGCTTCGCGACCGGATCCGCGAGCGGATTCGCGAGGCGCTCGCAGCCTTCCGCCGCCAAGAGCCGACGGCGACGCGACCCTCGCCGCGCTGCTCGAAGCGAGCCGGGCCGCAGGGTGCGCTGCGCCTCGACTGCGTTCGCCTCGTCCGCGCGCTGCAGGACTTCGACGAGGCGGCGATCTACACGATCCACGGCTTCTGCCAAAGGATGCTGCAGGAGAACGCGTTCGAGAGCCGCGCCCCCTTCGACGCGGAGGTCGCGGGCGAACCCGTGGTGCTGCGCGACGAAGTGGTGCGCGACTATCTCGCGCTTCGTCTGGTCGCAGCCCCGGACGCGGTGGTGCGCGCCGCGGCGCGCAACCGGATCGGCCAGCTCGCGTTCGATCGCTTGGCGCGCGCGGCGGCGTCGAATCCGCGTCTGACGATTCTGCCCGAGCGCGTCGAGCTGCCTGACGTCGAGACCGCGACCGCGGCCTGGCATGCGGCGCTCGGCCATGCTGCGGAGATTTGGGCCGCCCGACGAGAGGAGATCGTCGCCGCGTTGAGCGACCGGGGGCGGATGCGTGGAACCCTATACAGACCTGACTGGGTCCGAAGCTGGGCGGATGCGATGGGCGCGCATCTCCTCGCAGGCGTCCCGGGATTGTGCGACCGGTTCCGTCGGTTCGGCAAGTTCACCACGGCGGAGGTCCGGAAAGGGGCGAGAGGCACACCTCCAGCGCACGCGTTCTTTACGGCCTGCGACGCGCTGCTTGCCGAGGATCGCGCGCTTGATCGCTACTCGAGCGCCACGCGCTCTGGCTCAGGCGCGACTTCGTCGACTACGCCCGGAGCGAGCTCCGCAGGCGCAAGGAAGAGGCGAATCAGCAATCCTTCGACGACCTCCTCCACCGCCTGGCGGACGCGCTCGCTGGAAGCGGGGGCCGAGAGCTGCGCGAACGCAATCGCGAAGCGGTTTCATGCCGCGCTGATCGACGAGTTTCAGGACACGGACCCGGTCCAGTACGAGATCTTCCGTCGCATCTACGCCGGACGCGCCCGGCTCGCTGTTTCTGATCGGCGACCCGAAGCAGGCGATCTACTCGTTCCGCGGCGCCGACGTGCACACCTACATGGCGGCGCGTGACGATGCCGGTGAGCGACGGCACACGCTCGATACCAACTATCGATCCGACCCGAGACTGATCGACGCCGTCAACGCGCTGTTCCGGGGCCGCCGCCGGCCGTTTCTCCTCGATCGCATCGATTTCCAGCCGGTGAGGGCGCTTGCCGAGTGCGCGCGAGCGTCTCGGAGGCGCGCTCGCAGGAAAGCCGCCGCTTCAGATCCTGCTGGCGCCGGAGGAGAAGATCGGCAAGACGCGAGGCGAGGAGCTCTTGTCGGCCTTGGTGGCGGCCGAGATCTCGCGCTTCCTGCAGTCGGGCGGGACGATCGACGATCGTGAGGTCGAGGCCGGCGACCTCGCCGTCCTTTGTCGCACCAACAAGCAGGCGCGCCTCGTTCAAGCCGAGCTCCAGAAGCTCTACGTTCCCAGCGTGCTGCAGGGCGACTCGAGCGTCTTCGACACGGCGGAAGCGGAGGAGATCGAACGGGTGCTGCTGGCGATCGCCGATCCCGGCGACGCGTCGGCGCTGCGCGCCGCCCTCGCGACGACGATGATCGGGCTCGACGCGGCGGATCTGGCCGCGCTCCAGCGCGACGAGCAGGCGTGGGACGCGCGCGTGCGGCAGTTCGCGGAGCTCGGCGAGACCTGGGCCACCGAAGGCTTCGTTCCGGCGTTTCGCCGCATGCTCGATGGCCTCGGCGTGCGAGGCGAGGCTGCTCGAGCGTCTCGACGGTGAGCGCCGCCTGACCAACGTGCTGCACGTGGCCGAGCTTCTGCAGAATGCGGCCGTCGAGTCGCATCGCGGACCGCTGGCGCTCATCGAGTGGCTGCACCGCGTGCGTCGCGACGCGCTGTCTCGCGGCGGCATGGCTGCCGACGCGGAGCAGATTCGCCTGGAAAGTGACGCCAAGCGCGTGAAGATCACCACGATCCACCAGGCGAAGGGTCTCGAATACCCGGTCGTGTACTGCCCGTTTCTCTGGGGGAACCTCTTCGAAAAGCGGCGCGGGCGAGCCGGTTCGCTTCCACGATCCGGAGCGCGGGTGGAACGCCGCGCTCGACCTCGGCTCGGAGCACTGGCCGGAGCACAAGACGCTCGCCGACGTCGAGGAGCTCGCCGAGAACCTGAGGCTCCTCTACGTGGCCGTCACGCGCGCCAAGCATCGCTGCACGATCGTTTGGGGTGCGTTCGCCGGCGGCCGCGTCATCCGCGCTCGGCTATCTGCTCCATCGGCCGGCCAATCTGGAGCAGACCCGCGAGCCTCGCCCGAGATCATCGCCGCGGTCGAGCGCGCGCACGGCTTCGCTCGAAGCGATACGCGACGACCTCGAGCGGCTCGTGCGGGAGGCGGACGGTGCGATCGAAGTCGCCGACTTGCCGACGTCCGCGGGTTCTCCGTACCGGCCGCGGCCGGCGGCGATCGGCACGCTCGCGCCGCGACGACGAAGCGTCCGCCGCTGGCGACGACGTGGCGCGTGTCGAGCTTCACGGCGCTCGCCTCGGGCGGCGGCAGCGTGAGCGAGCCCGCCAGCGAGGGCATCGATCACGACGAGATCGCCGAAGGGCCGATCGCCGAGGATGCCGCAGCGCGGCGAGACGCCGCTCGCCGGATCGTGCTCCATGAGTTTCCCCGCGGCGCGCGCACCGGCGACCTCATCCACGAAATCTTCGAGCACCTCGATTTCACGCGCGCCGAGGACGTCGGCCTCCGTGCCGAGGTCGAGCAGCGTCTCGGGTCGTACGGTATCGGAGCCGAGTGGACGGACGATCTCTGCCGCTCGGTTCGCGATGTCGTGTCGACCCCGCTCGGCGGCGCGGCTGGCGATCTGCGACTGCGCGACCTCTCGCCCCGCCAGAGACTCAACGAGATGGAGTTCGTATTCCCGGTGGCGGACGATTCGGCGGCCCTGACTCCCCAGAGCACTCGCCGCAACGCTGCGCGGGCGATGGCGAGTCTCGGCGCCGGACTACCCTGGGCGGATCGCGCGCCTGCGTTTCGAGCCGCTCGCGGGCTTCCTCCGCGGCTTCGTCGACCTGGTCTTCGAGCACGGCGGACGCTGGTACGTGGCGGACTACAAGTCGAGCTTTCTCGGCCCCGCGCCCGACGACTACCGCGCTTCACGGCTGGTCAAGGCCATGGCGCAGCACCATTTCTTTCTCCAATACCACCTCTACGCCGTGGCTGTGGATCGCCATCTGCGACAGTGCGTTCCCGGCTATGACTACGAGACGCACTTCGGCGGGGTGTACTACTTGTTCGTTCGCGGCATGTCGCCGGGTCATCCTCGCGGTCACGGCGTGTTCCACGATCGTCCCTCGCCGGCGCTTGTCGCAGAGCTGTCGGCGATCTTGACGCCGAACCACCGGGCGGAGGGCGCGACGTGATCCCGGCCCTCGAAGAGCTCCGTAGCCGCGGCTTCTTGTCGCCGCTCGACCTGCACTTTGCGCGGGCGCTGGAACGGATCGGCGGTGAGAGCAGGCAAGAAGTGCTGCTGGCGGCCGCTCTGGTGAGTCGACAGGTCGCGGAGCGCCACGTCTGTCTCGACCTCGAGCACCCGCCCGCGCTCGTCGACGAGGAGGGGCGGCCGCTCGTCGACCGAGCTTGGCCCGACGCTCGGCTCTGGCTCGCCACCCTCCGCTCGAGCAAGCTCGTCGCGGAAAGCGCCGCGCCTGCGGCGTCGGAGCCACCGCCTCTCGTCTTGGATAGCGGGAATCGTCTCTACCTCCGCCGGTACTGGGACCATCAGCGGCGGCTCGCGAGCGAGATCCTTCGGCGTGCCCGCGAGGTGAGGTCCGACGTCGACCCCGATGTATTGCGGGAGGGCCTCGGAAGGCTCTTCGATCCTCCCGCCACGGACGCGCCCGACTGGCAGCGGGTGGCTGCGCTGACTGCGGTCGTACGGAGCGTCAGCGTCATCTCGGGAGGACCGGGGACGGGCAAGACGCATACGGTGGCGAAGATTCTCGCGTTGCTCGTCGAACAGGCGCTGGCGGCGCGGCGGCCCCTGCCGCGGATGATGCTCGTCGCGCCGACCGGCAAAGCCGCGCGGCGCTTGAGCGAAGCGCTCGAGAGCGCGAGAAGCAATTTGCGCTCGAGCGAGGCGGCCACGGCGGCGTTGCCCGGGCGGCATCCACGATCCATCGCGCCCTCGGAATGGGCGCGGGCGTCGTCGCGCGCGCCCGACGGGACGAGGGAAATCCCCTCGATGCAGACGTCGTCGTCGTCGACGAGGCGTCCATGGTCGACCTCGCGCTCATGGCGCGACTGTTGCGAGCGGTACCGCCGCGTGCACGGGTCGTTCTTCTGGGCGACAAGGACCAGCTTGCCTCGGTGGAGGCGGGGGCCGTACTAGGGGATGTCTGCAACACCGGCGGCGCACGCAGCTACTCGATCCCATGGATCGAGCAAGTCCGACGGCTCTCCGGCGACCCCCTGCCGATTCTCGCGACCGCGCCCCGCGAGACCGGCATCTGGGATTCGATCGTCGAGCTGACGCAGAGCTACCGCTACGGGGACGAGAGCGCGATCGGCCGGCTCGCGCGGGCGATCAACGCGGGCCGAGCCGACGAGGCCTTCCGCGCGATCGGAGACTCCGGACCCGACGGCGTCTCGCTCGTCGAGCCGGGCCCGGAAGAGAAGATCGTCCCTGCGGTCGGCGAATGGATCGCGGAGAGGCTCGTCGCCTGTCTTCGCGAGCCGGATGCGCGAAGCCGTCTCGCGGCGCTCGAGCGCTTCCGCGTGCTCTGCGCGCACCGGCACGGCCGGTTCGGTGTCGAGGCGCTGAACGCTCTCGTCGAGCAGTCGCTGGTGGAGAGGGGCATGCTGCGAGACACCGGGGCCTCCGGACGGCTCGTGCTCGTGACCCGCAACGACTACGCGCTCCGGCTTTACAACGGGGACGTCGGCTTGATGACCGAGCGGGACGGAGCGAGCCTGGCGTTCTTCATCGGCGAGAACGGAGCCGAGCGCTGGCTGTCGCCCGCCCGGCTCCCCGCCCACGAGACGGGGTTCGCAATGACGGTGCACAAGAGCCAGGGCTCCGAGTTCGACGACGTGGTGGTGCTGCTTCCCGAACAGCCGTCTCCCGTGCTGACTCGCGAGCTTCTGTATACCGCTGTCACTCGCGCCCGCCGGCGCGTCGTTCTCCACGGCTCACGCGAGGTCTTCCGGCACGCGATCGAGCGTGGGATCGAGCGGATGTCGGGTCTCCGTGAGCTGCTCTGGGACGGTAGTCTTCGACCCTAAATTTCGTCCGTCATCTGAAACGCGTCGAGCTCGCGCGTGGCTTGTCCGCCGCGAGCTTCCTGCTCGGTGCCTGCCATGCCCCAGAAGAAGGCAGCGCGGTGTCGCGGTCGATGTCCTGATCGTCGCAGGGCAGATCGTCGCGGGTGCACGTCAGATTTGTGAGATGACCTCACGCGGCGTCGCTGGCTCCGGCACGCGCCGCCGCTGAGCGCCGCTCCCAGAAGTCCTCGAAGCGGCCGCTCAGTTTGCAGCAGCGCAATGCGATGATGGCGTCGGCCCCGGCCACGGTCCAGTGCATGCCGGCGCGTTTGAGGCGGGTGCCGATGGCTAGCTTGCAGCCGGCCTCGACCACGCCAGAGGACACGCACAGCCCCTGGGCTCGGAATTCGGGGTAGCGCATCCGACTCTGGTTGCGCGCGACGTAGTCGAGGCACTTGCGTGCCTCCTGGTTGGCCGGGGCGTGCACCCGCAGCGCCGCCAGGACCTCGTCGATCTTTCCCTCGTCCAGCTCGTCGCGTCGCTGTTTGGCCCACTGTTCGCCAAGATCGCTGCCGGCACCGTAGATGGCCTTGGCGACATCCCACAGGTGCCCCTTGGCGTGATAGAGGTCGACGATCTGGATGGCACCGGGGAACTGCTCGTCGGCAAGATTCCAGATCCACACGGCACCGTCGCCCAAGACCACGCAACGCGGGGCCTGGTCGAAGCCGCGGCGGGTGGCTTCTCGGGCCGCGCGCTGGGCGAATTCCGAGGCCTGCTCGTCGGTGTCGCGGGTGGCGGCGCTCTCGATGGCCGCCGAGTAGCTGACCGAGCCGGGGTCGCGCACGGGGATGCCTTCCTCGTCGCGCCCCTCGGCGCTCCAGACCGTGGCCAGCTTGACCTCGCGCGTCTTGGCCGAGCCATCGGCCTGCTTGCCCGCGCGGCCCTCGAGCTCCGAGGGCCGCATCGGGACGGCGGTGCCGTCCATGCCCAGATACATCGTGGGCGCGGCGGGTGGCTCGGGTTCAACGACGTGGCGCTCATCCAGAGCGATCTCGCGGCCCAGGGCTTCGGCGGTGCGCTCGACCTGCTTGGGGTCCACCGCGACGCCGGCGAGCTCCCCCATCAGCTCGCTGCCTTCGGCGAAGCTGACCATCGCCCCGACCCGGCCCACCATGCGGGTAGCCGCCGGCGAGAGCGAGGAGCCTTCGAGCCCCAAGGCCCGATCGCGCGGGCAAAAGCCGCTGTGGCAGACCTCGCAGTGGTAGTAGGCGCGCTCCAGACGAAGCTCACCGAGCGCGCTCTGAAACGTCTTGCGGTGCCGACCAGCGTAGCGGGCGGGCTGGCCGCACGAGCACGGTGCGGTCGGACCGAGGTGGTCCGAAGTGTCGGCGTTGAACCGCTGCTCCACCGCCCGGGCCGCCACACGCATCGCCCGCCGGCGCGTGGCCGTTTCGATGGCCTCAAAGTCCCATTCATCGACGGCGCCCGCTCCTACGAGCGCCTCGATCTCGGCGCTGACTTCCGCCTCGAGGGCTTCTTTGAGCCCCCCTTTTTGGCCGCCTCCGTTTCGGAGGCCGCCTCACCAGAGGTCGCTAGCTCTCGATCAGCCCACTTCTCGCAGGTGCGAAGGTACTCCCTTCGACGCTCGCGAGATTTGACCCGGGGCTGCTCGGGGAAAATGACCCATCCGCTGCGACCCAGGGTTGCGGTGGGTGAGGGCACGCAGTGCGATCGTGGAATCGCGGCGCCCGATTGGGGCACCACGAGTTCTGCGTTCGCTGCTTGACGCTCTGCGCGTAGGCGGATGCTCCGCGCCCGGCAGGTAGGATGCCCGGCCGGAGCGAATGGCCGTGGGGAAGAAGCGTCCGTGTTCGGAGTGTCGTCATTGGTTTCGAGCCGACCCGCGAGTGCGGGAGCGGCAGCGCACCTGCGGATCCGCGGAGTGCAAGCGCAGACGCCATCGCCGCATCGATGGCGCGTGGCACGGACGCCACCCCGACTACGATCGTGGGCGTCGATGGCACCAGGCGCTGGAGCGAGCGCGAGCGGCAGGAAAGCTGAGCCCGGGGCCGGCGGGACCACCGCTGGTCAAAGTGCCGTGGGACCTCGCGCAAGACGCGATGGGGGTACAAGGCTGTGTAATCGTTGCGGAATTGTCGGGAGTACTCGCACGCCACGCGCAAGACGAGATGAGGCGTCAAGTAGCCGGATTTGCAAATGAATTCCGAGCATTAAGCCGACTCCCCCGGCAAGACGAGATGGAGCCCAGAACCGTGGGGGTGACAGGGTGAGCGGGTGCAGATCGAGCTCCATCAGATTGAGCTTCGCCACGCCGATCTGCGGATTCGGGACGAGGGACGGTGGCGGCGGGTGCTGGCCTCGCTGGCGGAGAAGGGCCAGCAGGTGCCGGTCATCGTGGTCGCCGAGAATGAGCGCTACGTGCTCATCGACGGCTACCTGCGGGTGGAGGCGGTCCGGCGGCTCGCCCGGGACACGGTGGGGGCGACGGTGTGGCCGCTGTCGGATTGCGAGGCGCTCATCGAGCACCATCATCTCTCCTCGGCGATGCGCTCGGCGCTCGAGCAGGGGTGGCTGTGCGCACGGCTGCGCGAACAGGGGATGGGGCTCGAGGAGTTGGCGCGGCGGCTGTGTCGGTCGAAGAGCTGGGTGTCGCGGCGACTGGGGCTCGTCG
The DNA here is from genome assembly GCA_963712515.1 of uncultured delta proteobacterium. GTDB lineage: Bacteria > Desulfobacterota > Binatia > JACPRU01 > JACPRU01 > CAVQIG01. Next base: position 51,495 of record CAVQIG010000025.1, on the reverse strand, counting down.
GCGAGCTGAGCGCGACGATCCAGCAGCGAGTGCGTGCGGGCACGGTCCCGCCGCACGCGGCGATGCACTACTTGCTGTCGTTGTCGCGCGCCAACCGCCGCCAATGCGAGGCGCTGGTCGAAGCGCTGGGGCAGAGGCGGGTGACGGACCGCGAGGTGGCGGCGCTCTACGAGGGCTGGCGCCGGGCGGATCGGACGGGACGCGAGCGACTGGTTAGCGACCCGGCTCTTTTCCTGCGTGCCCTCGGCGCGCAGAGCACCGAGACACCCCTCGCAGCCGACTGTAGGAGCGCCTTGGTGAAGGACCTGACGGCGCTCAGCGCCGTGGCGTGGCGGGCGCGCCAACACCTGCGCAGCGACACCATCGCTCTGGAAGCGACGTACGCCCGCCTCGACGTGAGCGCCGCGTGGCACGCGGCCGAGAGCGCCTTCGGTGCGTTGCGCGCGGCCTGGAAGGAGACCTGGATCGATGCTGGATCAGACCACTCGCATGGCGATCCTCAAGCTCCATGAGGCGGGACACGGCACGCGCACCATTGCACGCTCTCTCGGTTTGTCACGCGGAGCGGTCAAGACGGTGATCGCCTCGCGATTGGCCAGCGTACCGCCGCTCGCCCGCGCCGAGCTGGGCGAGCCCTACCGCGACCGGATCCTGGAGCTCTTCGAGAGCTGCAAGGGCAACCTGGTGCGAGTACACGAGGAACTCGTCGCCGGCGGCGCCGAGCTCTCCTACCCGGCACTGACCGCTTTCTGCCGCCGCTACGGAATCGGCCACGAGCCGCCCCCGCCCGCCGGCGAGTACTGCTTCGCTCCCGGCCAGGAGATGCAGCACGACACCTCGCCCCACGACGTGAAGCTCGGCGGCAAAGTCCGCCGAGTGCAGACCGCGAGTCTGGTCCTGTGCCACTCGCGGATGCTGTTCTTTCAGATCTTCCCGCGCTTCATCGCTTCACCTGCAAGGTCTTTCTCACCGACGCGCTGCGTTACTTCGGCGGGGCGTGTGCGGGTCATGATCGACAACACGCACGTCGTGGTGCTTCGGGCAGCGGCCGACATGGAGCCGGTGCCCGAGATGGCCGCCTTCGCCGAGCGGCTGGGCTTTCGGTTCGTGGCCCACGAGATCGGCGATGCCAATCGATCGGCGCGTGTCGAGCGGCCCTTCCACTTCATCGAGAACAACTTCCTCGCCGGCCGCACTTCGCCGACTGGGAGAAGCTCAACCGCGAGGCGCGAGCCTGGTGCGACCACGTCAACGCGACCTACAAGAAACATCTCCGCGCCGTCCCGCGCGAGCTCTTCGCCGTCGAGCGCCCCACCTGAAACCGCTGCCGCTCTGGGTGCCCGAGGTCTACCGGCTGCATCAGCGCATGGTGGACTGCGAAGGCTTCGTCAACGTCAACCGCTACTCGTTGCACCGCCCCCTGCGGCTCATCGGCCGCCGCGTCGAAGTGCGCGAAACCAAGGAGAGGATCGAGGTCTTCGACGCCCGCGCCTGGTCGCCAGCCACAAGCGCCTCATTGACGGTGAGCACGTGCGCGTGATCGACCCCGCGCACCGGCCGCCGCGCGGCGAGGGCAGCCACGCCCGGGGCAACGTGTCCCACGAAGAAACCGCGCTCGTGCGCCGGCCCCCGAGCTCGCGACTATGTCGAGAGCCTGAAGCGTCACGCCCAGACAAGGTGATCGCGCTGTGCGCCGGCTGCTGCGCCTGCTGCGGACTATCCCCGCGACCGCTCCTCGAGGCCGTGCGCGTCGCGGCCCGCTACGGCCTCTACGATCCTCGACCGGGTCGAACGCATGATCCTGCGCCGCTGACGCGCGAGTACTTCCGCCTGCCCGTCTGACCCGATCCGACGGTCACGACCCCGACTCCGAGGATGACTCTGACCCCGAGGATCCCGATGACTGACGAGATCGAACAGCTGCTGAAGAATCTCCAGCTCGGCCGCATGCGCGCGATCTCGAGACGAGCTCGCGCCGCCGACAAGCAGCAGGTCTCTTACTCGGAGTTCGTCGCCGCGCTGCTGCGCGCCCAGTGGCATCACCGCCAGGAGAGCGCGCTGGAGTGGCGCATCCGCCGCGCCAATCTGCCCGAGCGCTGGTCGCTGGAAACCTTTCCCTACAGCCGCCAGCCCGGCGTGAAGCGCAAGCAGATCCGAGGCTTCGCCGAACTCGACTTCGTGGCCAAGCACGAGAATCTGGTCTTCATCGGCCCCACCGGCGTCGGCAAGACCGGACTGGCCTGCGGCCTCCTGCTGAAGGCTTTGCAGAATGGGCTGCGCTGCCAGTTCATCCGCGCACAGGATCTGTTCGACGAGATGTACGCCTCGCTGGCCGACCGCTCCACGCGCAAGCTGATCAACCATCTGGCGCGGCTCGACGTCCTGCTGATCGACGAGTTCGGTTACCTCAACCTGAAGCCGGAACAGTCCAACACTCTTCTTCAAGCTGATGGAGGAGCGCTATCACCGGCATTCCACCATCGTCACCACGAACCTGGACTACGGCGAGTGGCACAACTTCCTCGGCAACAAGTCGATGGTGGAGGCGCTGCTCAGCCGCTTGCGGCATTACTGCCACACGGTGCGCATCGACGGTCCGTCGTTGCGCGAGCCGCAAGGCTGAGTCTTCTTCCCACTGTCGCCGATGAGCCACAAGCCGCCGCGCCCCCTGCAGCGCGCTCCGATTTGCCCCGAGCGCGTGCGCACGATCGGCAACCAGAGCTTCGCCTTCATCCCGCATCGCTTCCTGCGCGATGGCTTCTTCGCCTCGCTGACGGCGGACGAACGCAATCTCTATTTCTTCCTGGTCCTGGCCGCCGACCGCTATGGCGTGAGCTTCTACCACTACGAAACGATCTGCTCCGTGCTGCGGCTTCCCCTCGAGAGCTACCTCGTTGCCCGCAACGCTCTCATCCACAAGGATCTCATTGCCTTCGACGGCACCCGCTTCCAGGTCCTTGCGCTGCCCGACCGGGCTGCTTCCGATACCACTCGGCCTTTGCACACTGCCGAGGACTTTGAAGATTACGATGCCGCCACCATCCGCGGCTTGCTTCGCCGCTCCTAGCTCGCGGCGGCGCTTGCACAAACTGCGGCAGCGCTCACACGCTGACCGCCTCCCCGCCGCCGAAGTACGCCAAGAAGCCGAGAAGAATACCGCGAAGCAGATCCACCAATAGCAAATTCAAATCCTCGTTGCGGACCACTTCTCACGAGCGCAGGTGGGTCAATTCTGGTGAGCGGCGAAGTACTCCTCTGCCCAGCGCCGAAACTCCCGCCCCGCCTCGACCTGTCCCCGCACCATCGCCGCTTGCTGAGCCGTCAAGAACCGTGAGCGGGTCTTTCCCGCTTCGGCCTGTGTCAGGCTGTAGTACGGACCGTGGCGCGCATCGGGCTTCTGCCCGCACGCGCATCCCGGCTTACTGCACTTCACCCACCGCTCCGATACCGACCCGCGTCGCATCGGTCGGGGCTCAGCGAGCTTGCGGACCAGTTCCTGTGCCTCTGGGGGGATCTCCACCATCGCCATCCTACCGCCTCCTATCTTACGGCCGTATAAGCCGTAAGATCACCATAGCAAAATCTGCTCGCCCGGCAAACGTCACACAGAAGTCGTGCGCCCGATCGTCGCAGGGCAGTTGCGGAGGTAGCGGACCGAGGTGTACGGTCGTCGATCGGCGAGATCGCGGGCTTTTTGCTTGAAGGGCGCAACAACGACGTGCGTTGGTGGGTTGGAGTCGAGCCGCTTCCGCCGGTTCCGGGTCGGCGCGGCCGTGCTCGTTTGGTTAGTGATCTCGGCTTGCACGCTGCCGACGAGCCGCGACGCCGAGACGAACATCGAGACGTCCACGGACCCGAAGGAAGCGCTTCTCGACGCCGTCGGACTCGGTGACGCCGCCGAGGCGCAAGACCTGCTTCGGCAGGGAGGCGATGCGAACCAGAAGACGCCGGAAGGCGCGCCGCTCCTGATGATCGCCGCCGAGGACGGCCACGAGGCGCTCGTCGAGGCGCTGCTCGAGCACGGCGCCGCAATCGGCGCGACGAACGACAAGGGCGTGACCCCCCTGATTGCCGCGGCGGGAAGGGGCCAGGTCGCGGTGATGGAACAGCTGCTCGCCCACGGCGCGGATCCGCGCGCGGTCACGAGCTCGGGAGTGAGCGCGCTGATGGCGGCAGCGGCCGGCGGCCACCTCGAAGTCGTGAAGATCCTCCTCGAGCGGCAAGTTGCGATCGATGCGCACGACGCCGCGGGCCGGACGGCCCTGATGTTCGGAGCGGCCAACGGACAGACCGAGGTGGTGCGCGAGCTCGTCGCCCGCGGGGCTCGCGTCGACGTCCGCGATCAGGACGGCGACACCGCGACGAGCCTTGCCAAGAAGGCAAAACACCCCGAGGTCGAAGCGGTTCTCCGGACCCGCGGCGGGTCGTAGCGCTCGATCGCGCGACGCGTCCGCCGCAACCCGAACGCGCGCGACCTCGCGGCGACTCGGCTCCATGGTTTTCAGCGCCCGGTGCCTGGCTGCTGCGGCTCTTTGTAGCGGTACGGAAAAGGCAGGTATTCCACGCCTTGACGCTTCGGCTGCGGGAAGAGGCTCATCAGGCGAAGCACGTCGGCGGGAATGTCGCTCCGGACGTTCAGCCCCAACGCCTTGGCCACCTCGAAGGAGATCCCGTAGTCGTGCGTCCAGGTACCACCGGTGAGTAGGGCAGCGAGCTCTTCGCTCCTCTCGGGCGGCATCTCGTCGACGAGAAACTCCTTCACGGCGGCGCGCAGCTGCACGGTCGCCTTCTCGGCCTGATCGGCGAGGATCAGCGTGGCGTCGTCGACGTCCTGGACGCGCTTGCGTGCCACCGCTTGGAGGATCGATGAGGCGGGATATTGTCCGAGCTGAGGATCGACCGGGCCGAGCATCGCGTGCTCGCTCATGACGATCTCGTCGGCGGCGAGCGCGATCAAGGTTCCACCGGACATGGCGTAGTGCGGCACGAACACGGTGACCCTTCCCGGCCGCTTGTGGATCGCCCGCGCGATCTGCAGGGCGGCGAGAACGAGGCCGCCCGGGGTGTGGAGCACGAGGTCGATTGCCACGCGCGGGTCGGTCATGTGGATCGCACGGAGGATCTCTTCGGAATCGTTGATGTCGATGTAACGCAACACGGGAAAGCCGAGCAGAGCCATGGTCTCCTGGCGGTGGACGATGAGGATCACCCGCGATCCGCGCGCCCGCTCGAGCTTGGCGATCAGCCGCTGGCGGCTGACCTCGAGCAGCTTCTGGCGCATCAGCGGCTGGAGCGCGGAGAAGATGAAGAAGATCCAGAAGAGGTCGCTGATGCCCACGAAACGACGTGTAGCGAGGTTCGCGGCCGACGGAAAGCGACCGATTTGACGAGGCTCTGGGATCGAGCGAAAAGCGGTCCATGCCGGACGCCCGAAGAGGCGGCCTGTGGCGGAATCGGATCGCCGCGGTCGCGGTGCTCGCGCCGGTGATCGGCTTCGTCGTCTACTCGAGCTTTCGGGTGAGCGCGGTCGAGTGCGAGGTTTGCATGCAATTCGACGGGCGGGCGATCTGCCGCTCCGCGAGCGCCGCGCGCCGCGACGAAGCCCTGAGAAGCGCGACCAACAACGCGTGCGCGCTGCTCACGTCGGGGATGACGAACACCATCCGCTGCGAGCAGGGCGAGCCGGTGAAGACGGAATGCCGGGCGCTCTAGGAGCTAACCGCTGCGGCTCGCCTCGCGGCGCTGCGCAGCTCCACCAATCGGGACGGCCGCCTGGTATTGGACTCGGCAAGCACGTCGATCGACGGAGCACGATCGGTGCCACGGTGGGATCCGCAGGGTCGCTGGGCTTCTTGCGCCCCACACAGTCCGACCTTGCAGAATGAAGAAAGACGACCGTGCAAAGTGAACGGCCCGGCCGCTACGGCGCCGCTTCAGAGCAGCGTGCCGCGGAAGATCACGCTCGCCACCGAAAAGTAGATGATGAGGCCCGTCACGTCGACGAGCGTGGCGACGAACGGCGCGCATGCGCTCGCGGGGTCGAAGCCGAGACGACGGAGAACGAACGGCAGCAACGAACCGGCGAGCGTGCCGAAGGTGACGACGCCGATGAGGCTCGCCGCCACGGTCATGCCGACCAGCAGGTAGTGCTCGCCGTAGGAACCGAAGAGCCCGACCCAAGCGAGAATGCGCGCGAGGCCGATCGATCCGAGGATCGTCCCGAGCACGAGGCCTGCGGAGATCTCTCGCCGGATCACTCTCCACCAGTCTCGCAGGCGAACCTCGCCGAGCGCCATGGCTCGAATCACGAGCGTCGAGGCCTGAGAGCCCGAATTTCCGCCGCTGCTGATGATCAGCGGAACGAACAGCGCGAGCACCACCGCGCGCTCGATCTCCTTCTCGAAGTATCCCATGGCGGTCGCCGTCAGCATCTCGCCGAGAAAGAGAGCCGAGAGCCATCCCGCGCGCTTGCGGACCATCGTCGGAAAGCCGACCTCCAGATACGGCGCGTCCAAGCGCTTCCGAGCCGCCGATTCGCTGGATCTCGCTGCGTCGCTTCTTCCGCGACGACGTGAACGATGTCGTCCGCGGTGATGATGCCCTGCATGCGGCCGCTCGGCATCGACGACGGGAAGGGCGAGGAGCCCGGACTGTCTGGAAGAGTTGGCTGACGTCGCCCTGGGGCGTCTGGTCGGTCACCGTGACGACGCCCGTCCGCATGATGTCACGCACGCGCTGGCCCGGCGCCGACGTCGAACAGCTCTCGGAAGGAGACGACCCCGAGCAAGCCGTTGATCGGAGTCGAGCACGTAGCAGTAGTAGATCGTCTCGACCTGCTGGCGGCCCTGCTTTCGCAGGTATGCAATCGCCTCGTCGACCGTCATCTCGGGTCGCAGGCGAGCAAATCGGGTGTTCATCAAGCCGCCCGCTCGATCCTCGGCGTACGCGAGCAGCCCCTGGACCTCCTGGCGAGTCGGTTCATCGAGAAGCGCGAGAAGCGGCTCGCGGGCCGGTTGCGGTGCGGCCTGGATGAGGTCTGCAGCATCGTCGGGCGGCAGGAGCCGCATCCACGAGCGGCGGTCACCCTGCGGCAGATTCAAGACGATGGCGGCCTGGTCTGCCGCGCTCAGCGTAAAGAAGAGGTCTTCCGCCTCGTCTCTCGGGAGGAGCAGAAATCCTTCGACGCGCTCCGCATGCGAAAGAACGGGCCAGACCTCTCTCAGCTCCTCGGGCGAGAAGCGATCGTCGGCAGTTTCCGATTGCACCCCGGGCATTCGCCTCCTCCTTGCTCGATGGCTCGTGGACGGACTTCGGAACGGCGGGCTAGTCGATGCCGTAACGCTTGCGCTTGCGCCAGAGGGTGGTCGAGCTGATTCCCAGACGCGCCGCCGCCTCCTCGAGCGTCGCCGAATCCGCGAGCACTCGCTCGATGTGGCGTCGTTCGACTTGTTCCAAGGGAACGCTTCCGTCGTCGGGGCGGGGCTCCGCCTCTTCGCGCGACGCCGGCGCGTGCAGGCGATCGGGCAAGTCGTCGACGCGCAGGCGATCGCCGCGGCAGACGACCACGGCGTGCTCGAGCACGTTGACGAGCTCGCGCACGTTGCCGGGCCAGCGGTAGCGGGCGAGCACCGCCTCCGCTTCTGGATCCAGTTCGAGCGCCGGGCGTCCGTAGCGCGCGGCGTGCATCGCCAGAACGTGGCGGGCCAGCGCGGAAAGGTCTTCGAGACGCTCGCGCAGCGCCGGCAGCTCGATACGCAGGACGTTCAAGCGATAGAACAGGTCTTCGCGAAAGGCGGCGCGCCTCACCTCGGCTTCGAGGTCGCGGTTGGTCGCGGCGACGATCCGTGCGTCGATCTCGATCGTGGTCGCGCCGCCGACGCGCTCGAATCGGCGCTCGTCGAGAAATCGCAGGAGCTTCGCCTGCAGCGCTGCCGAGAGCTCGCCGATCTCGTCGAGGAAGACCGTCCCGCCGGCTGCGGCTTCGAGGCGACCGGATTTGTCCTTCCAGGCGCCGGTGAAGGCGCCCTTGACGTGCCCGAAGAGCTCGCTCTCGAGCAGATGCTCGCTCAGCGTGGTGCAAGCGATCGCCACGAAGGGACCGCTCGCTCGCGCGCTCCATTCGTGCACCGCGCGCGCCAGCACGCCTTTCCCCGTACCGCTCTCGCCGGTCAACAGGAGGGTTGCGTCCGAGGCGGCGGCCTGTTGAGCGGTCTCGATCACCCGCTTCATCTTCGCGTTCCGCGATTCGAGAAGCACGGGTCGATCGAGGACGCTGCGCAGTACGCGGTTCTCGCGACGGAGCGAAAGCACCTCGAGAATTCGATCGAGCGTCAGGCCGACCTCCTCGACGGAGAATGGCTTGACCAGGTAGTCGTATGCTCCCGCTCGCATCGCCTCGACGGCCTGTGCGACGGTCGCGTAGGCCGTCATCAGTACGACGACGATCTCCGGCCAGCGACTGCGGATTTCACGCAGCAGCGCGAGACCATCGAGTCCGGCCATGCGGACATCGGAGAACACGACGTCGACGTTGCCGCGGCGAAGGATCTCGAGCGCCGCCGCACCGTCGGCGGCGACCTCGGTCGCGTGTCCGCGGGCGCGCACGTAGCTCGCGAAGATCGTTCGGATGTTCTTCTCGTCGTCGACGACCAGGATCGACGCCATCGCTATGCTCGTGGCAGCTCCAGGGTGAACCGCGTTCCCTTGCCGGCAGCGCTGTCGAGGTGGATGCGCCCCCCGTGCGCTTGCACGACGTCGCGAACGATCGCAAGCCCGAGGCCGGCCGCGCCCGTCTCGCCGCCGCTTGCCGACTGGGCGAAGCGCTCGAAGATCTTGTCCTGATGCTCGGCGGGGATACCCGGTCCGGTGTCGCTGACCGAGACGAGTACCGCCCCGTCCTTCGATTCCGTGGCGACGCGAACCGATCCGCCGGCCGGTGTGTAGCGGATCGCATTGGCGATCAAGTTCGAGAGGGCCCAGGTGAGCTTGATCTCGTCGCCGGGAATCGTCTCGTGATCGACCCCCGGGCTTTCGAGCGCAACGCCTTTCTCGCTCGCCTGCATCGCGAAGAGCTTCACGACCCGCTGGATGACCGCCTGGAGCTCCACGGGTTTGCGCTCGACCGCGATCGTCATGGCGCGCGAGCGGGCGAGGTCGAGGAACCGCTGCGACACGTCGGCGAGCCGTTGCACGTCCTCGTTGGCGATGTCCAGGAAGGACCGGAGCTCCGGATCGACCTTGTCCGCTCGCTGGGTGAGCATCTCGACGGCCATGCGCAGCGAGGTGAGCGGGGTGCCGAGCTCGTGCGAAAGCGTGGCGACGAGGTTCTCGCGCCGGCGCTCCTGATCGCGAACGTAGGTGATGTCCTGGAGCGCGAGAATGACTCCGGCCGCAGTGCCGTCGCGCGTGTGGAACGGCGTCGGACGCAGCACGTAGTAGTGATCTCGCCCGCGTAAGAACAGCGAGATCTCCAATCTTTCCCGCTCCTGCTTCGGATGCTCGAGGAAGTCGCGAACGGCTTCGCGAAGGCGGAGATAGTGAGTGTGGCGCGCCTCGAGATTCTCGAAACGCCGCCCGATGACCTCCCCGCGGTCCATCTCGAGGATCGCGCAGGCGACCTCGTTCACGTGGATGACGACGCCGGAGGGATCGAGCACGATGATGCCGTCCTCGCTCGCCTCGATGATCTGCTCGGTCTTGGCCTGCTCCTCCAGAACCACGTCGATGCGGCAGCGCTCGATCGCGATGGCCGTCTGGCGAGCGACGGCCTGGAGCAGCTCTCGCTGCTCGATGGAAAGCACCCCGCGGTCTTTCGGCGTGCGTACGCCGACCACGCCGACCACGCCGCGAGCCGTGGCGAGCGGCACGTAGAACCATTCTCCTCCGGGAAGCGTCTCGGTCCCGGGCCCGGCCTCCTCGTTGTGGCGCCAGACCCACGTGGCCGCGGCCATTTCCGCATCGCTCGGCGAAAGCGAAGCCGGGTGGCTGCCGCGGAGCACCAGCCGATCGCCGTCCACACCGAGGACGACGACGTCCCCGGTGAAGAGCTCGGTCACCTGGCGAACGACCACCGGGATCAAGTCCTCCAGTCCGACCGCGCCCGCGAGTTGGCGGCCGAACTCGTAGAGCGCGTTGGTTCGCGCCTCACGGTTGCGCGCCGCCTCCGCCTGGTCACGGATGCGGGCGGTCAGTTGGCTCGTGAGGACGCCGACGATCAAGTAGACGATCAGCGAGACGACGTCCTGCGGCTTGGTGACCGTGAACGTGTAGATCGGTTGGACGAAGAAGAAGTCGTAGACGAGAAGACCGAGAATCGAGGCGAAGATCGACGGGATGAGGCCCCCGACGACCGCCGTGACGAGGACCGCGGTGAGGAACAGCATCGAGGGATCGGGCAGCTGGACCAGCGACTGCAGGACCTTGGCGAGCAGCCCGGCGGCGCCGACCATGGTCAATGCCACGAGGTAATGGAGCGGTGAGCCCGGCCGGAGAAGCGGACGGCGGCTCGGCAGAAGCCCCTTCAGGCCCTGCGTGGCGCTGATCACGCGGACCTCGATGTCGCCGCTCTGGCGAATGATTTCGGGGATCGGCGACCGCGACAAGAGGTTCCGCCACCACGGCAGCAATGACTTTCCGAGCAGGATCTCGGTGACGTTCCGCTGCCGCGCGTAGCGGATGATCTCCGTGGCGACGTCCTGCCCGGGGATCGTCACCGCTTCGGCGCCGAGCTGCTCCGCCAGGCGCAACGCTCGTCCCACTCGCTCGCGATCCTCGTCCGGGCGGCGGTGGAACGAGGGCGTCTCGACGAAAAGGGCGATCCACTCGGCGCGGCGGCGCGCCGCGATCCTGCGCGCCGCGCGCACGAGGCGTATCGCGAGCGGCCCCTCGCTGATGCAAACCATGACCCGCTCGCTCACTGCCCACGTGCCGGCGACGGCGTGCGCCTGCATGTAGGCCTGCACCTCGTCGTCGACGCGCTCGGCCGCGTGGCGCAGCGCCAGCTCGCGGAGCGCGGTCAGGTTGCCGGGGCGGAAATAGTTGTCGATTGCCCGTTCAACCTGCGGCGGGACATACACCTTCCCCTCTCGCAGTCGCTGGATGAGGTCTTCGGGGGGAAGGTCGATCAGCTTGATCTCGTCGGCGCGCTCGAGGATGCCGTCCGGAATCGTCTCGCGGATGCGCACGCCGGTGATCTGCGCGACCACGTCGTTCAAGCTCTCGAGATGCTGGATGTTGACGGTGGAAAAGACGTCGATTCCTGCCTCGAGGATCTCCTCGACGTCGGAGTATCGCTTGGGGTGGCGGCTGCCGGGAACGTTGGTGTGGGCGAGCTCGTCGACGAGGACGATCTGCGGGCGGCGCGCGAGGATCGCGTCGAGGTCCATCTCCTCGAGCGTCCGGCCGCGGTAGTCGACGCGCTTGCGGGGAATGACCTCGAGGTCCTTGATCAGGGCCTCGGTCTCTTTCCGCCCGTGGGTCTCGACGACGCCGACCACGACGTCCGCGCCCTGCCGCTTGCGCTCCCACGCCGCCTCGAGCATGGCGTAGGTCTTGCCGACGCCGGGGGCCGCGCCGAGGAAGATCTTCAGTCGGCTGCGCTCGGCGCGCTCGGCTTCCTTGAGAAGGGCCTCGGGCGAAGGCCTCTTGTCGCTCGCCTGTTCGAGGTTAGCCACAGTCGGCGGAGGGTACCACCGGGCGACGTGGGCTCAAAGAGCGCCCGCCCAAGCGCGCCCTTGAGGATCTGGATGTCGCCTTCAGCGCTGCAGATCTGGTTCGGTCACGGAAGCTTGGCGGGCCGCCCGAAGCGCCCGTAGTCCGCGCCCGCCAGAGGCTCTGCGAGGATGGCCTGCTGCAATGCGTCCAGGGCACCCTCGCAGAGAAGCATCACCTTGCGCTTCTGACCCAGCGAGATGGCCACGGATCGAACGTTGGTATTCTCGCGCGAAAGAGCGAGAAGTTGCGTCCTTACCTTGCTGAACCGGGCGTAGCTCGATGAAGCCGTCTCGAGATCCGGGTCCCCGCCAACGTTCGGAAGCGCCGCGAGGCGATCTAGATCGTCGTGCACCTGCTGATCCTCTTTGGCCATCACCGCTTCGAGCTCGTCCATCTTCTTGTCGCTTTCTTCTGCGATGTGGGGGGCAAGCAGGGCCTGTATGCGGAGCGCGGCGGTCTCGGCACCGAAGGCAAGCAACATGACGTTCCTGGCGTCTGGCCAGGCGGCGCTCTTCGTCACGAGACGGGAAAGGGCGGTGTCCATTTCTTCGAGCGCTTCCGCGGCGGGCCCAAATGCCAGGCCGTAGGCCTTCAGGTTAGTGTTCCTGACCGCCAATGCCAGCAGTTCGCCGTCGATGCGCTGAAATTCGGTGAAGGCTCGAGAGAATTGGTCAAGAAGATCCTTCTCGCCCTGGGTACCACCCGTGCTCAAGAGTTCTCCCAGTTCCTTGCGCCCGCGCTCGACTTCCGCTGTGGCGGCACGGGCCTGGTCGGAGTAGGTCTGCGAGTCTTGGTCGGCGAGAGCCATCACGGCGCTCTTTTCGGCTTCTGAGGCCGCGGCCAGGCCCGAGCGCATCCCCCCCACGACGTCGACCCTTCTGGCCTTGAAAGCGAGCTGTTCGGCGGGAGTCTGTTCTTGGCGAAAGTATAGCGCCGACAGCGTGACCAGAAGGAGCATCGCCGCTCCAGCGGTCATCCAAAGAAGGTCCCTGATGCCGGGCCTGATCGTCATGATGCCCTTTCCACCGACGTCGCCACGCTGACGTAAGCCCACGGAGAGCCGCCGCGCGTACACCGCGCTATTCGACGGGGGCAGCTGCCAGAATATAGCTACCGAACGTTACGCGACAATCGCGCCTCTGCTCGGGCTATCCGCCATCTCGGCAGCCGATGAGCATCACGCCATGCCGAACGGATGTCGTGAGGCAGACCCGGCCGCTTTTGCTACTCACTTCGCGCCGCCTTCCACCACAATGAAATGGAGGGCTTGCAGATTAAAGGACCGAGGCGGCGTGAGCCAGTGATCGCGTTGCGATCACTGGATTCGATGTGTGGCATGAAAGATGCGTGGGTAGCCGTGAATGAGGCCGATCTCCGGCTAGTTTGGACAGCAGAGTGGGTCAGCACCCTCGACCGTCTTGGGTCGTGGGTCTTGCCGTCCGAGCTATGACGGCTTGTCTCTGGACGGCCTGGGGGATCTCGGGCGGCTTCTCGAAAGGCTCATTGATCCACGACCACGACCGCAAATCACGGGCAGTAGCGCCACCAGGTTCGACGGCGCCCAGTGAAGGTAGAGCGCAGCTGGAGATAGCGAAGCAGCAGGATCGCTACCGAGCATCAACGAGTGCCCCGTTGACCGTGCTGGTCATCGACGACGAGAAGAACATTCGCGCGACGCTGTCGATGTGCCTGCAAGACATCGGCTGTCACGTGACTGCCGTTGGGTCGTCGGATGCAGCGACTGCCGCACTCGAACGGCAGGCCTTTGATCTCGTCTTCTTGGACTTGCATCTGGGCGACGTTGACGGCCTCGACGTCCTTCCGCGCTTGTTGGGGCAGCGTCCGGAGCTGACCGTAGTCGTGACTACCGCCTACGCGACGATCGATACCGCCGTGGAGGCGATGAAACGCGGTGCCAGCGACTATCTGCCCAAGCCGTTCGCGCCGGCGGAGATCAGGCGCGTGGTCGAGCACGTGGCGCGGCGTAACGCGACGCTGCCCTATCACAGCGCTCTGGTACACGATCTGCTTGTGTACTCGTCGAAGCTGCCGATGGAGTACGAAAGCCACGCGCCGCACCCGTCAGCTGTGCTGGAGTCAGCCAATGCCGAGATGGCGGCGGCGATTTCCACCGCACGACAGGTGGCGCCGTCGGATGTAGCGGTTCTCCTGAGCGGGGAAAGCGGAACCGGTAAACATGTGCTGGCCGCCGCCATTCATGAGTGGAGCCCCCGAAGTGCCGGCCCGTTTGTGACCGTCCGACCCACCGTGCGTAGCGCGCCCCGGCATGAGGACGAGCCATTTCCCCATTTCGACAGCAGCAGAGACGACAGGTGGATCGGCGCGGCCGATCGTGGAACGGTCTTTTTCGAGGAAGTCGGCGACCTCGGACCGGCGCAGCAGGCGAAGCTGATCCGGCTGCTCGACGAGGACCGGTTCGGCGGCGGTGAAGGTGAATCCGTCGAAGCCGACATCCGCGTGATCGCGGCGACCGTGCGGGATCTCGGCGCGGAGTGCCTTGCTGGGCGCTTCCGCGGCGACCTACTCTTCCACTTGAGCACGGTCCACATCAGGCTGCCGCCGCTGCGGGAACGCTTGGACGATCTCGGGCGCCTCACCGACTGCCTCGTGGCCCGACTCATCGCCCGCTATCATCGCGGCGGTCTGCGCGTGGCCCCCGCGGTGCACCAGGTTCTTGCGCGCTACTCCTGGCCGGGGAATGTCCGCGAGCTCGAGAGCATCATCGAGCGAGGGGTCGTGCTCTCACGCGGTGATACCATGACCATAGACGAGCTGCCCGAGCGGTTGCTTGGACGACCAAGGGAGTCGGTGACGGAGCCGTCGCACCCGCTCTCGCTCCAGGATGTGGAACGTCATCACATCGAGGAAGCAATCCGGGCGTCCGCGACGTTGCGAGAAGCGGCCACAAGATTGGGCATTGACGCCACGACACTGTGGCGCAAGCGGAAACTGTACGGTTTGAGGTGAGAGCGAGTCGGGACGGCATGCAGGCGCGCTCGTGGCCCTATTCGGCCGCTCCGGCTGCCGCGTTCGCGTCGCTCTCAACCACAGTGAATGGCTCGGAGAATGAAGGACCGAGGCGAGTGATGAAGTTGTTTACGGCACGACGATGAGCTGAACGTTCCCTTCGCAGCGCAAAACCTTCACCATGACGTCGCGTCGCTCGCCGCAGACCACGAAGTCGAGGGTCGAGCCGGAGACCTCGAGGGAGTGAATTCGGATCTCGTCGAGCCCGACTGGCAGCTGCGGCCGTGTCAGCACCACCCGACCGCGGAGGCCATCCACCTCGAGCCCGAGGATGGCCTGAAGAAGGAGCAGAACCGAGCCCGCCGCCCAGGCCTGCGGGGCGCAAGCTACCGGGTGCAGGACCGGGCCCTCGCCGGGGTTACGGTCGAATCCGCAGAAGAGCTCCGGCATCCGTTGGAGGTCGAAGCAAAGGCCCGCTCCGAGGAGGCCGGAGAAGACCTCCAGCGCCGCAGCGGCGTGCCCGTACCGGGCGAGGCCGAGCGCCACGAGCGCGTTGTCGTGTGGCCAGACCGCCCCGGTGTGATAGCCCATCGGATTGAAGCACTCTTCGTTTGACGCGAGCGTCCGGACGCCCCAGCCGGAGAACGACTCCGGCGCCATCAGCGTGGCCGCGATCCGCGAGCTGCGGTCAGGCCGGACGATGCCGGTGAAGAGGCACTGGCCGGCGTTCGACGTTCGCACCCGGCACGGGCGCTTCTCGCCGTCGAGTGCCAGGGCATAGGTCTCGAGCTCCTCGCACCAGAAGGCGGCATCGAAGCGAGCGGCGAGCTCTTCTGCCCGAGCCTCGAAGCCACCTGCCAGCTTGGGCATGCTCAGTGCCGAAGCGAGGGCCGCCGCCGAGCGCCACGCCGCGTATGCGTATCCCTGCACTTCGGCGAGAGCGATGGGGCCGCGGGCCCGAGACCCGTCGGCGTGCACGACGGCATCGTCCGAATCCTTCCATCCCTGATGGAGGAGACCGACTGCCGAGCGGCGCTCGTACTCCACGAACCCGTCGCCGTCGCGGTCGCCGAAGCGTTCGATCCACTCGAGGGCGGCCTCCACGTTCGGCCAGAGCGAGCGGGCGAGCTCGAGATCCCCCGTGCGTCGCAGATGCTCTCCGGCGAGCACGACGAAGAGCGGGGTCGCATCGACGCTGCCGTAGTAACGACCGAAAGGCATCTCCCCGCTCCGTGCCATCTCGCCGGCGCGCGTCTCGTGGAGGATCTTTCCAGGCTCCGCATCCTCTTCGGCGACGACGGCGAGCGCCTGCGTGGCGGCGAGGTAGCGGAGGACTCCTCGGCCGAGCTCGGGGCGCGCCCAGAGGCATTCGAAGGCGGTGAGGATGCCGTCCCGGCCGAAGGGCGTGTTGAACCAGGGAACGCCGGCATAGGGATAGGGGCCGGTCTCGAGCTCGGTCGTCAGCATGTGGAGGTCGTCGATCGCGCGATCGATCCACGCGTTCACCCGCTCGTTCGGTGTCCGAACGTGACACGATCGCGAGCGATAACCCGCGAGATGTCTTTCCGCCTCGAAGCGGGCTTCCTCGAATCTCGGCGCCTTCGGCGCCCCGGTCGGTCGATCACCAGGAGCATGCGACGGAGATCTCGATCGACTGCTCTCGCTTCGGCTCGACGTGGAGAAGGAATCGGGCGCTGGCTGCGCCTAGGGTGGATGGAGCCGGCGAAAACTCGAGCGAGGTTCTTCGCTCGACGGCGTCGCGCCCGCGATAGGCGAGGACGACGCGGTCGTTCGCGACGGTTGGCGGGAGGTAGGCGCCGCGGAGCGTGCGCCGCATGCCCCGCACCTCGTAGATATCGGCGAAATCGGCCTGAAAGCGGACCGCGATCTCGATGTTCAACGTCGCATCCGCGTAGCTCGTGACGGCTGATCCGTTGGTGCAAGACGTCGCGCCAGAGAAACTTCTGGACCGTGAGGTGGATGGTTCCGAGCGGCATGCTGACGATCCCGTCTCTGCACGACGTCCGGATTCGTGAAGCTCGTGGCGAGCCGATCGGCTTCGTCGCGGATCGTCGCCCCGAGGAAGAAGGGGCGGACGCCCTGGAGATCGAGGAGCCACATCGAAAGGAAGCGTGTGCCTCCGCTGTAGAGTCCCTGCTCGCCGAGACCGCCTGGCACGATGTCGCCGTGGTGGTCGAACACGCCGAACGCGTCGGCATGCTTCAGCACCCGCGTACGATCGTCGCCGGCGACGGACGGCGCGAGGACGTGGTGAACGTCGGAGATCACGCGGCCATACGACGATGCTGCTGGTCGATGGCGCGCCGGTAGACGTCGACGTATTGCCGCGCCATGCGCGACACTTCGAAGCGCTCCTCGAACGTGCGTCGGCAAGCGCGGCGGTCGATCTCGTGCACGCGGCGCACGGCGCGTACGGCGCCATCGACGTCCTGGACGACGAATCCCGTGACGCCGTCGTCGACGACTTCCGGAACCGCGCCCCGCCGCCACGCGATGACCGGCGTCCCGCAGGCGAGCGCCTCGATCATGACGAGACCGAACGGCTCCTCCCAATCGATCGGGAAGAGAAGCGCGAGAGCGTCTCCGAGAAACTCGTCCTTCGCGCTTCCGCCGATTTCGCCGACGAACTCGACGAACGAGCGGGATTCGCGGAGAAGCGGAGCGATCGCCTCCGAGTAGTACCCCTGCTCCTCCGGATAGATCTTCGCGGCGACCTTCAGTGGAACGCCCGCCTGTCGGGCGATCGCGACGGCGCGGTCGAGTCGCTTCTCGGGCGAGATCCGCCCGAGGAATGCGAGGTATCGTCCGCCGCGGTCGCGGAACGCGTGCGCCTCTCGCGGGAGCCCGTGATGAACCGTGGCGAGCCAGTTCGCACGGGTGATCGGGCGGCGCTGCGCATTCGAGATCGAGACGACCGGGACCTCGGGGTAGGCGTCGAAGAAGGGCGAGAGGTCGGTCGCGTTCAGAAATCCGTGGAGCGTGGTAACGCTCGGCACCGAGTGGTGGCGAAGCAGTGGAAAGTGGACGTAGTCGGTATGGAAGTGAAGAACGTCGAATCGAGTCGGATCGGCGAACACCTGTTCCATCAGTCGGACGTGATGGGGCAGGGTCTCGCGGCAACCGGGATCCTGCCAGAGGGCACGCGGGCAGGCGGGAACGAGGCGCGCGCTGGTGACGGAATCCCCGCTCGCAAAGAGCGTCACGTCGTGCCCGAGCCGCACGAGCTCCTCCGTCAGGTACGACACCACGCGCTCGGTGCCTCCGTAGCGGGCCGGGGGGACGCTTTCGTAGAGCGGGGCGACTTGGGCGATGTGCACGGCGTCCGTAGACCTCCGTCAGCGGCGCTGGTTTGCGACGCGGATCTCCGGCAGGCCGTGCCGGGCCTTCTCGAAGAAGGCGATCTCGACGAGCGTCGGCCAGAGCTCCATCGAGCCCTTGAGAACCGTCAGCACGTCGTCGACGATCCGCAGGAGATTCTGGTGAAAGAAATCGGGCTCGAGGCCGTAGAATGCCTTGTTGAGCGTCGCCGCGAACACGCGAAGGGCGGACGCGCGCTCCTCTGTCGGTGCTTCCGAGCGGGCTCGCTCGGCCCGCGCACAGAGCGCGCCGATCTTCTCGAGGATCTCTTCGGCATCCTCGCCGGAGACGGTTCCGTCGTAGTCGAAGGAGATGCTGAGATCGTCGAGACGGGTGATCGAGTCTTTGATCTTTCTCTTCAAGAGGTTTGCGACTTCCTCATTGAAGACCTCGACGGCGAGGGGATTCCGCATGTAGTTGTTCTTGATGTGATTCTGGGCGGCGTCGACGTGCGCGGCGGCGAGCCCCTCCTGCTGGATCCACAGCCGATAGATGTAGTCTTCGAACCGCAGCCGCGTCGGAAAGAACGGCGGGAGCCCGAACTGATTGTCGTAGCCCGCCACGCCACAGTCCATGCGCCAGTTCTTCTTCGTGACCGCGGGCCGGAAGTTGACGAGCACGTACTGGTCGTTCAGCTCGTCGGGATCGAGCTGCCGATCGTCGTCGAGAAAGATGTCGACGAAGTCGATCGCGTCGAGATCGTGCGTCCCCGAGCGGAACGTCTGGGCCATCTTGACGACGGCGTCGTCGTCGATGGCGCCGCGCTGCAGGAGGATCGAATTCTCCCTCGCGAGTCCTTTCGTCGCATTGGTCTCGAGGTCCATCGACGTGTCCACGAGGACCTCGCCGCGCTCGTAGTTGGCGGGAACGTCGCGCACGCGCTTGCCGAGAACGTCGAGGAAGGCGGAGACGATGTCGAAGGACTTCCGGCCGTAGCCGTTTTCGCCTGTCTTCAGAAGCTTGCCGCGGGAGACCTCGTTTTCCGACAGGGTCTCGACGCTGTCTTCCATGAGCGCGTATGGACGCATGTCGTCGTCGGCGCTGATCATCAATCCGCCGAGCGTGTACATGAGCGTGCAGTTCCGGTTGCCGCCGTAGCTCGGACCGAAGAGGCTTCGCACGAGGCTCTCGAGGCGCTTGTCGCGGAGCCGGAGATTCAAGTGCGCGAGAAACCGCTCCTTCTCCTTGGGGCCGACGTAGTAGAGCTCGTTGTGCGTCCGGGTCCGCTCGAGCAGCGAGTAGTATTTCTCGTGCGTCGTCGGCGTCGAATCGTCCGATACGATCATCCGGACGGAATGGCCGTTCCTGCGAAAATGCTCGTCGTACTCCTCGACGGTCTCGCCGACGTCGCGGAGTCGATAGGTCGGGATGACGAAGAAAAGGTCTTGGTGCACGGATGAGCCTCCTCGAGAAGCGGCGGGCTCCCCGCAGCGACCGATCGGTAGAATGAGGTGACTCGGTCGGGCGCGTGAACGAGAAGCTGGAGTCGCGTGCCAGCGCCACGTCAGCGCAGCGACGTGAATTCAACATTTGCCAACCGCCACTCATTACCTAGACACAGCACATACCGTGCCACCGGGACCTGTGAGTGTTTTCTCTGCCGCGTCTCATCCTGCGCGTCTGCGCCTTACGCCAAATTGCAAGGATGCTTTGCAGATCGAAGGGCGGATGCGCCCGCCCAAGGAGCGCATGCCGCAAGCCTAGCTTAAAGCTAGAAACGCAAAGGCGCGGCGGGCGAATCGGAGCACTGCGCTCTGCAGTGCTCAGAAGCCGCGAGAACAAAAATCATCCAACTGTCGCCGCCCGCCGTCTTGGCCGCGCGTTGAATGGTCGAGACCACGCTCGGCGCGAGCTCGTCATCCACGACGACGTCGAGCTTCACTCTCGGCAGGAATTCAACGACGCAGGCGTCGCCGCCGGTAGGCTCGGCGCGGGCCGCCTCACGAGCAAAGCCTTTGACCTCACTCACGGTGACCTCGGCCACGTGCATCGCTCCGAGGGCGCGCTTCACTTCCTCGAGCCTAGAGGGCTTGATGATCGCTTCGATTCGCCTCACGGGCAGTCATTGGTCGGATTGCCCTGAAGCCTAACTCGCCGCCGGCGCCGAGCGGATCTCGGCGGCGGCGGGGGCAGTTGGACTCGCCTCGTCGAGCGCCAGGTTCAACTCGAGAACGTTTACCCGCGGGTCACCGAGGATTCCGAATTGGCGGCCCTCGACGTGTGCGCGCAGGAGCTCCCGCACCTTGTCTTCCGGGAGCTCGCGGGCCTTCGCGACGCGCGCGACCTGCAGCTCCGCGGCCGCGGGACTGATGTGTGGATCGAGCCCGCTTCCGGACGCGGTCACGAGGTCAACGGGAATCGTCGCTCCGGGATTCTCGTCGGCGAGCTGCTTGGCCGCGTCGCCGATGCGCTTGAGTAGCCCGGCATCGATCGGCCCGAGGTTCGAGCCGCCGGACGCGTTGGCGTCGTAGCCGTTGCTGCCGGCCGCCGACGGCCGCGGATGGAAGTAACCGTCGCCCGCGAAGTTCTGGCCGATCAGCTCCGAGCCGATCACCTGGCCGCCGCGGACGATCAGGCTGCCGTTCGCCCGATGCGGAAAAGCGAGCTGAGCGATGCCGGTCATCGCCAGCGGGTAGACGATGCCGGTGATCGCGGTCAGAAACAGCGTCACGAGAATTGCGGGACGGATTTCGGAAAGCATTGTGTATGTCTCTCTCGCAGCCTCAGGCGAGGTGCAGCGCCGCCACGAGGATGTCGATCGCCTTGATGCCGATGAAGGGCACGATGATGCCGCCGACGCCGTAGATCAGCAGATTCCGCCGCAGCATCGCCGCGCGCCGACGGGACGGTACTTCACGCCGCGCAGCGCCAGCGGGATCAGCGCGATGATGATCAGCGCGTTGAAGATGACGGCCGAGAGGATCGCGCTCCGCGGCGTGTCGCGAGCTGCATGATGTTGAGCGCGTTCAGCTCGGGATAGGTCGCGGCGAACATGGCCGGGATGATCGCGAAGTACTTGGCCACGTCGTTGGCGATGCGAGAACGTGGTGAGCGAGCCGCGCGTGATGAGCAGCTGCTTGCCGATCTCGACGATCTCGATGAGCTTGGTGGGATTGGAGTCGAGGTCCACCATGTTGCCCGCTTCCTTGGCGGCCGACGTCCCGGTGTTCATCGCCACGCCGACGTCGGCCTGGGCGAGCGCCGGAGCATCGTTGGTGCCGTCGCCGCACATCGCCACGAGCTTGCCCTTCGCCTGCTCCTCGCGGATGAGAGCGAGCTTGTTCTCGGGCGTCGCCTGGGCGAGGAAATCGTCGACGCCGGCCTCGGCCGCGATCGCCGCCGCGGTCAGCGGGTTGTCGCCGGTGATCATCACGGTGCGGATCCCCATGCGTGCGGAGCTCGGCGAAGCGCTCCTTCATCCCGCCCTTGACGATGTCCTTCAGATGAATGACGCCGAGCAGCTGCTCGTTCCTCGGCGACCACCAGCGGTGTGCCGCCGGACCGCGCGATGCGCTCGACGACCGTCTGTCGAGCTCCGCGGGGGATTCGAAGCTCGGCCGTTCTGGCTCGCTGCGTAGGCGACGATCGCGTCGACGGCGCCCTTGCGGATCTGCGTCGCGTTCAAGTTCACGCCGCTCATCCGGCGTCTGCGCCGTGAACGGCACGAAGTGCGCCGCCGAGCTCGTGCGACTTCGCGGCCGCGCAGGCCGTACCTCTCCTTGGCGAGCACGACGATCGAGCGGCCCTCCGGGTGTCTCGTCGGCCAAGCGAAGCGAGCTGCGCGGCGTCGGCCAGGTCCTGCTCCGCGACCCCGGGAGAGCGGATGAACTCGGTCGCCATGGCGATTGCCGAGCGTGATCGTGCCGGTCTTGTCGAGCAGCAGCGTGTCGACGTCGCCGGCGGCCTCGACCGCGCGGCCGGACATGGCCAGCACGTTGTGCTTGCACCAGCCGGTCCATGCCGGCGATGCCGATCGCCGACAGCAGACCGCCGATGGTCGTCGGGATCAGCGTCACGAAGAGAGCGATCAGGACCGCCACGCGAGATCGCCGAGCCCGCGTAGAGACGCGAACGGTTCGATCGTCACCGTCGACGAGCAGGAAGATGATCGTCATGCCGACGAGCAGGATCGTGAGCGCGATCTCGTTCGGCGTCTTCTGCCGCTTCGCGCCCTCGACCAGCGCGATCATGCGGTCGAGGAAGGTCTCGCCGGGGTTGGAGGTGATCTGCACCTTGATCCAGTCGGACAGCACCCGCGTGCCGCCGGTCACGGCGCGAGCGATCGCCGCCGCTCTCGCGGATCACCGGCGCCGACTCGCCGGTGATCGCCGATTCGTCCACCGAGGCGATGCCTTCGATCGACGTCGCCGTCGCCGGGAATGATGTCGCCCGCCGACGACGAGAACCAGGTCGCTCGCGCCGGAGCTGCGTGGCCGGAACGCGTTCCCCGTGCTCATCGTCGATCTTTCGCAGCGCGCATGGCCATCGTCTCGCGTCCGGGTCTTCCGCAGCGTGTCGGCCTGCGCCTTGCCGCGCCCCTCGGCGATCGCCTCGGCGAAGTTGGCGAACAGCACCGTGAACCAGAGCCAGGCGGCGATCTGGCCGGTGAAGGCGGCATCGCCGAGCGCCCCGCGTGAAGAGGTCGCGGACAGAAGATGATCGTGGTCACCGCGCGACACGATCTCGACCACGAACATCACCGGATTCCGCACCAGCGTACGCGGGTCGAGCTTGCGGAACGAGTCGACGATCGCCGGCGCGGACCAGTCGCCGGATCGAAGAGCGACGGACTTGCGTGCTTGTGCTTTGGACATGAATCGAGGATCCTCGTCAGAGCAGTCTTGCCGGCGGCATGCAGCAGATGCTCGACGATCGGGCCGAGCGAGAGCGCCGGGAAGAAGGTCAGCCCGCCGACGATCAGAATCACGCCGACGAGCAGGGCGACGAACAGCGGGCCGTGTCGTCGGGAACGTTCCGGCTCGAGGCGGGGACGAGCTTCTTCTTGACCAGCGAGCCGGCGATCGCCAGCATCGGGACGATCATCAAGAAGCGCCCGAACAGCATCGCGAGGCCGATCGTCAGGTTGTAGAAGAGCGTGTTCGCGCTGAGGCCCGCGAAGGCGCTGCCGTTGTTGCCCGTGCCGTCGAGCTGTAGGCGTAGAGGATCTCGCTGAAGCCGTGCGGGCCGGCGTTGTTGAGCGGGCCGGCGAGGCCGCCGGCGTGACGCTCGCGAGCGCCGTGAAGCCGAGAATCGAGAACGGCGAGACACGAGGACCGCCAGCATGGCCATCTTCACCTCCTTCGCCTCGATCTTCTTGCCGAGGTACTCGGGCGTGCGGCCGACCATCAGGCCGGCGATGAAGACCGCCAGGATGGCGAAGACGAGCATGCCGTAGAGCCCGGCGCCCGACGCCGCCGAAGATGATCTCGCCGAGCTGGATGTTGATCAGCGGGACCATGCCGCCGAGCGGCGTGAAGCTGTCGTGCATGCTGTTGACGGCGCCGCAGGAGGCGTCGGTCGTGACGGTCGCCAAGAGAGCGGAGTTGCGCGACGCCGAAGCGGACCTCCTTGCCTTCCATGTTGCCGCCCGCTGCTCGCGGTCGCATGCCCACGCCGGCGCGAAGGCCGGGTTGCCCGCTGCCTCCGACCAGTAGGCGACCGACACGCCGAGCAAGAAGAGCACCGCCATCGCCGCCGAACAGCGCCCAGCCCTGCCGCGTGTCGCCGCACCATCCGCCGAACGTGTAGGTGAGCGCGGCGCTGATCGAGAAGATCGCCAACATCTCGAGCAGGTTCGTCAGCGGCGTCGGGTTCTCGTACGGATGCGCGGAGTTGGCGTTGAAGAAGCCGCCGCCGTTGGTGCCGAGCTCCTTGATCGACCTCCTGCGAAGCGACCGGCCCCTGCGCGATCGTCTGGTTCGCGCCCTCGACGGTCGTTGGCTGCGTACGTAGGGGTTCAGGTTCTGCGGCACGCCCTGCCAGACCAGCACCAGCGCGGAGCAAGACAGATCGGCAGCAGGATCCACAGAGTGCACCGCGTCAGATCGACCCAGAAGTTGCCGATCGTCTTCGATCTCGTGGCGGGCGAAGCCGCGCACCAGCGCGATCGCGAGCGCGATGCCGGTCGCCGCGGAGACGAAGTTGTGAACGGTGAGCCCGGCCATCTGCGATGAAGTAGCTCATCGTCGATCTCGGGCACGTACGACTGCCAGTTCGTGTTCGTCGTGAAGCTGACCGCCGTGTTGAACGAGCGAGTGCTCCGAGATCGGGTCCGAGGCCTTGCGGATTCAACGGCAGAAGGTGCTGGAGCGCGCTGCATCGCGTACAGCAGCACGAGACCCGTGACGTTGAAGAGCAACATGGCGATCGTGTACGTCGTCCAGTGCTGCTCGACGTCGGGCTTGACGCCGCTCAGCCGATAGATCAGCCGCTCGACCGGCACGAGCACCGGATCGAGGAACGTCCGCTCGCGCTGGAACACGCGGGCCATGTAGCTCCCGAGCGGCTTGGTGAGCGCGAAGACGATGCCGAAGAACAAGAGTATTTGAATGACGCCGTTTGCAGTCATGGGAATCCCTCAGAACCGCTCGGGATTGAGCAGCACGTAGAAGAGGTAGACGAGGATTCCTATCGAGACGGCGCCACCGAGAAAGTATTCGAGAACCATCGTCTATAACCTCTCACAGCCTTCGACGTAGGCGATTGCCCCGGCGAAGAAGCCGATCAGCCACGATCAAGAAGAGGATGTCCATCATCAACGTGTGCCCCCTTTGCGTACACGAGTACCGTTCACCGGATCACCTGAGCAGGCTTCGTGCCAGCCCGACTCGACGCGTCATCAAAGAGCTTTTCTCGGCCGCCCCCAAGTGTTCTTGCAAATAGAAGGAACTCGATCCTTCACAATGAAATGAGCAATTCTCCCCTCTGGGAATTATCGCAAGAGGCCTTCTCGATACGCAGAAGATACCCCGGATCTGCTACGACGTTCGCAACGTGTGACTGCGCTGTCACGGCCAATTCATCCTACCGTCGAGCGATCATGGCCATACGCCGTGGACATCACCCTCTCGGGATCAAGATGACTTTCGATCTGCAAGCCTTCCTTCATTTTGCGGGAAGGCGGCGGCAGCCGCGAAAGCGGAGTAGCAAGAAAATTCTCGAGAATCTCTCTGGCACGGTCCGTGCGTCGATCTGGATCGACCTCGTACCATGCAGGCTGCCTCCCACATTCGTTGCGCGCCGACCCCGGAACCAGAGTTAACGCGGAACACCCTGCGGGCGTTCCTGGTCGCACAATGCGCTTTCGAGCGGACGCAACGACTCCGGCACGGTCTGCTGCTGCTCCTCGCGCCGGCGAGCGCGATCGTTTGGATGTTGGCGATGTGGCCCGGTCTTTTGCCGGCTCGCCTCGGCTCGGTCCTGCTCGGCGGCTGGTGGCTGCTCTTCGCGGCGGCCCTGTATGCCGGCTTAGCGGAACTGCTGTGGCTCAGGCGCGCGCGGCACGCGAGGAAAAATCTCGCGGCAGCCAGAGCCGCGGAGGACAAGGAGATCAACGATGAAGAAGCTCGAGGCCATCATTCGGCCCGTCAAGCTCGGTGACGTGAAGGGCTGCGCTCTGCCGGCGAAGCGCGCGCCGACGGCCACAAATCTCAGCCTCACGGTTGCAGGCACGTCGCGCGCGGAGGTCGTGGCCGGGGTGAACATGCCGATGCTCGTCAAGACAGCGACCGCCCGCGGGACAATGGGACTCCACGAGCTTGCGGGCATCATTTGCAGGTACGGGCGAGATCACATCTTCAGGGCGAGCGAAGGCAGCCCCTCGACCGACGGAGCCGTACGTCGATGAGCGAGCCGCGTACCCCGTCGTTGAAGGAGACGTTCGTGATCCAAAACCGTTTCGGGCTTCACGCGCGGGCGGCCGCGCTCTTCGTGCAAGCGGTTGCGGGGCTCGACGCGGACGTGTTCGTCAGCAAGGACGACGAAACGGTGAACGGCAAGAGCATCATGGGCCTGATGATGCTGGGCGCCGGCATGGGCAGCTCGATCGACGTCGAAGCACGCGGTCCGGCGGCCGAAGAGGCGCTCGCGAGGATCGGTGCGCTGATCTGAACCGTTTCACACACCGTTCGCGCCGGCCCGAGGGTAAGGAGATCAACGATGAAGAAGCTCGAGGCCATCATTCGGCCTGTCAAGCTCGGTGACGTGAAGGACGCCCTTGCCAAGGAAGGCGTCGAGGCGATGACGATCTCCGACGTGAAGGGCTCTGCTTCCGGCGAAGCGCGGGCCGAGTTTTACCGTGGCGCCGAGTACGTCGTCGATTTCCTACCGAAGGTCAAGATCGAGGTCGTGCTCAGCGATGATCTTGCCGAGCGCGCCGCCGAGATCATCCGGTCGAGAGCCCATACGGGCCGACCGGGAGACGGTAACACTCTCTTGCTGCCAGTGGACGAGGCGGTCCGCATCCGCACCGGCCAGCGCGGCGAGGAAGCGGTCTGACCGTCCGCAGCCTTCAGCCGGGTGTTCGCGTCGGAAGACGTCAGCGGCCCCGTCGCGACGAGAGAATTCGCGGAGAGGACAGCGCTCGAGTCGTCGTCCTTCCGTCGCTTCTCTGCGGAATCGCGTTCGTCTTTGGCATGGTCCTTCAGTGGGCGCGGCCAGTGAGCCTGCTCCCACCGTTGATCAGTGTGCCGACGGGCCTCCTGACGTTGCTGCTCGGCGGCTTCCTCGCCGTCTGGGCAAAGCGCGCGATGGAGCACGCGGGAACCAACGTGGACCCGCGATTCCCGGCGAAGGTCCTGGTGGTTACGGGGCCCTTCGCTTTCTCGCGCAATCCCCTCTACTTCGCGCGCATTCTCCTCTACGTGGGTCTCGCCCTCGCCATGAACACGGCGTGGCCGATGGTCACGCTTCTGCCCGTTCTCGGCATTATCCATTTCGGAGTGATCCGGCGAGAGGAGCGCTACCTCGAGGCGAGATTCGGCGACGCGTATCGTCGTTATCGTACGCGCGTCCGGCGCTGGGTGTAACGCCGCCGAGCCGGCCGGCCCCTTCGGCTGGAGGAGCTCCGATCCATCCGCCCGCTCTTGTCTCGGTTGGAAAAACTGGCCAGATGCGTGCCGAGGGGAGGATCCGCGCGATGGATGGAATGGCCTGGTTCGTCTTCGTCGCCGCCGCCGTCCTCGAGGTCGGAGGAGACGCGTTGATCCGTACGGGCCTGCGGGGCGACAAGCTCGCGCTCATCATCGCGGGCTTCGCGGTGCTCGGCTCCTACGGCGTGGTGGTCAACACCCTGACTTGGGACTTCACCCGCTTGCTCGGCGTCTACGTCGCGGTGTTCGCCGTCACCAGCGCGCTGTTCGGGCGCTTCGTGTTCCACGAGAGCGCGTCCACGGCCACCTGGCTCGGGCTCGCGCTGGTTCTCGTCGGAGCGGCGGTCATCCAGCTGGGAGAGTGAGCGCCGCTACTTTTCGATCGGCAGCCCCTTCTCCTTCCACGCGACGATGCCGCCGGCCAGCGAGCGGACGTTCGTGAAACCCATTTGCTGCAGAACGTCGGCGGCCATGGCGCTCCGCGCCGCGCTCGCGCAGTGAACGATGATCGGTTGGCTCCGGTCGGCGAGGCGGGGCTCGCGGCTCGCGTATTCGAGATCGGCCTTGGCTTCCAGCACCCCGCGCGGTACCAGCAGCGCGCCGGGAATGTGGCCCTCGGCCCATTCCGCCGGCTCGCGCACGTCGACCACCAGAGTGGCGGGATTCTTCTTGATCGCCTCGGCTGCGTCCGCGGCGCCGATCTCGCGGATCCGGCTCTTCGCGTCGGCGACGAAATCCTTCAGTGATTTAGGCATGGCTCTGCTCCTTCCTGTCACGTTGCCTGCACGTTGCCCATTGCGGCAACAGCCCCCGCATGGTACATTACCCTAACACTAGTTCGCTGTCCAGCAATATAGTGAGGCTCCGTGAGGAGAGCGTCCGTGGCGAAGCATGTGAGACGAGAACTGTCCGAGGCGGCGCTGGCGATGATCGCCGAGCGATTCAAGGTGCTTGCCGAGCCCATGCGCCTGAAGATCCTCCATGCGCTGTGGGACGGCGAACGCACGGTCGGCGAGATCATCGATGCGGTCGACGGCCTGCAGGCCAACGTCTCGAAGCACCTCGGCGTTCTTCAGCAGGCGGGGTTGGTGACCCGCCGCAAGGATGGTCTCCGCGTGTTCTACCGGATCGCCGATCCGACGGTATTCGACCTCTGCGAAGTCGTCTGCGAGAGCCTCCACGATCGCCTGGCGGCGCAGATCGACCAGATCCAGCCGGGAGTCGCCGCCCGCCGACGAGCTTGACGCGAGCTTGAGCTCGTCGGACCGCTACGGAGCCGGCGCGACGGCTCCTGCGGGGAAGTCCGTGCGGAAGCCTGCGGCTTCGTCGAAGAACTCCTGCAGCGTCTCTTGGTAGCGGTAGAAGCGGTCGACGTCGAGCTGATTGGCGGCGGTCACCCGCATCGGCACGTCTGCGAGCGTCAGCGTGTTCAGGGTGTGCGGCAGGTCGGCCTTGCCGTTGCGCTCGATCGCCTCGATCATCTCCCGCCACGTCGCGAAGCTCCCCTCGAGGACGACCGCGCCCGGCGCCGCTTCGGCGAGCGAGCGCAAGCGACGCACCCCCGAGCAACGATAGCCACGAAAGCTGGTCTCGTAGAGCTCGCTCCTTCCATCCGTATCGATCTTGGCGACGAGCACGATGTCGACCGTGCCGAGGCGGCGATAGCGATCGGGATCGCCCTCCATCCGCTGCTTGAGCGTGACGAACCATTCGCTCGAAGGAAACTGCATCATGGTGCTCCCTCCTCTCCGGTAGCGGGTCACGCCATCGGTAGCTCCATCGGGATGCGCATGCGGTCGGCGCGCTCGATGCCCGCCATCTTCAGGCGGTGCAGGTACTCGCGGATCTGCTTGGCGTAGAGGAACGACATCTTGGCCATGCCTTCTTGGATGCGATCCACTCCGCCCCCGGCGAGCACGGCCCGCGGCTCCACAGTCTGCGGCTCGCAATTGAGCGCGAACACCGCCTCCTCGCCGCGATCGAGGATCGCGTGGATCTCTTCCTCACGATCGGGACGCTTTTCCATGAAGTACTTGAGGTGCATCGTTCCGTACGCGACGTGGCGCGCCTCGTCCTGCATGCACAGACGGAAGATCTTCTTTTCGACTTCGGACGGAGCGAGCATCTCGCCGTTGCGGAAGAGCGTCAGCACGAAGCCCTCGCCGAGGATGTGCATCAGCGAGCTCGCCACGGTGTAGTCCGGCGCCTCGATGATGAGGCGAAGGACCTCCTCCGCCGCCGGCGAAGCCTTCAACAAGCCGCCGCCGTTGGCCAGCGCGCGTTTGCGGAAGACGTCCATGTGGCGCGCCTCGTCCATGATCTGGGTGGCGAGGAAGCACTTCACCTCGTGGAAGTCGTGGTTGATGTGCCAGAGCCACTTGGCGGGCATGTCGGCGGCGATGAACTCGACCTCCGCGAGCCCCGTGCATACCTGGCACATCGCTCTCTCGAGCTCGTCCGGCAGCGGCTCGAGCTTCTCCCAAGGGATGTCCCGCGCCGAGCTCCATTGTCGCGCGACGGCCTCGTCGTAGAGGTGAGCGACGTTGTCCGCCCACACGAGCGACTTGTCGTTGATGTCGTAGCAGCCGAGGCTCGGCGTTCCGGGCGGGATCTCGCAACCGCGCGGCGCCATGCTTCCCGCGTGCGAGCCATGGTCGGGAACGTCGCCGTAATATGGCAGCACGTTCAGATCCTCGAGGCCGAGCCCGCGGTCGTCGCGCGCCCGCGCTCGTGCTCCCCAGCCGGCGGGGTTCGCGCTCATCCAGCTGAGATCGAGCTTCCCCTGGCGGAAATCGTTCATGTAGTCGAAGACCCGTTCTACGGTGGGGTTTGTGGTCTGCATCAGTCTCTCCTCCTCGTTCCGGTGGCTTCCGTCCGGTTCGCGTCCGGATTCGATCACACTCTGCTCCGCATGCCGCAGATGATTGCTTCGGACTGCGGTGTAGCTGCTCCACGTGACCGATGCCGCCAGGTCGCGGACTCCGGCGTCAGGAGTCGTAGGTCTTGATCGGCGGCTCGGCCGGCGGCGTCGATCGTAGCTTGCTAACGTGCGGTAGTACCAGATCACCGGGTCAGCGAAATCGCGACACCGCCGCCTGCGATCCGCCGCCACGTAGACCATGCAGAGAGCGCCAATCGGGCGCGTCGCGGGGTCGTGCCCGGCGCGGCGAAGCCGCTGCCTGTGAAGCACTGCGCGGAGCAGTTCACCATTGTTACCGTAAATTACAGTAGCTCCCAAGGCAGTCGAGCGGCTCGCCGATGATTGGGAACGGCTCGTAACGTTCTACCAGTTTCCTCAGCCGAGCACTGGCCGCACCTCAGAACCACGAATGTCGTCGAGTCCCCGTTTGCGACAGTTCGGCTCCGCACCACGGCGGCTAAACGCTTCAAGAACGCGGAGAACGCAACAGCGTTGATCTGGAAGATTTTACAAGTGGCCGAGTCTACGTTCCGCAAACTGCAAAGGACGCGGAGTTGGCCGCCGCTATACGCGGGAGTGCAATACCGCGATCAGTCACATGAAGGTCGCGCAGCTCCTCCACGCGCAGGGGTACAGCCTGCAGGGCAACCCGCGAGACGGAAGAAGGGCGGCGACCATCCCGACCCGGGACGCGCAGTTCCGCCACATCAACGCGCAGGTCAAGCGCACGCTGGCGAAGGGAGCGCCCGTCGTCTCGGTGGATGCCAAGAAGAAGGAACTGGTTGGCAACTATGCGAACGCTGGGCGGCAATGGCTGGTGGAGAAGAACCCCGTCAAGGTCCAGGGGCACGACTTCCCCTGGCCCCGACATTCCGCGCGCGTATCCCTACGGCGTCTACGATATCGATCGCAACAGGGGCTTCGTGAATGTGGGAACGGATCACGATACCGCGGCCTTCGCCGTGGCCTCCATCAGGGGCTGGTGGCGGCATGAGGGCCGACGCCTGTATCCCGAAGCGAAGGACATCGTCATCACGGCAGACGCCGGAGGTAGCAACGGCTCGCGGTTGAAACTGTGGAAGCTCGAACTGCAGAAGCTGGCGGACGAAACGGGCATTTCGATCGCCGTCACTTCCCTCCGGGAACGAGCAAGTGGAACAAGATCGAGCCCGATGTTCTCTTCATCTCCTCGAACTGGCGCGGCGAACCGCTGCGAGACTAGTCGAGGTCAAGCTTATCTCTCGGACCGCCACGGCCAAAGGCCTGAAGGTCACCGCCGTCTCTCGCGCAAGTATTCCCGACTGGCCGCCAGCGACGCAGTGCTGCGCGGACTAGAGCGTCCCATCCACGGCGACTGGAACTCATGCCCTGCGACCCAGAGTCACGAGGATTGATTCCTTATCGCTCTACGCGGCCTAAGCCCGAAATGTATCGCAGCGCCCGAGTACAGTACTCCGGGGCTTGCTACGTTCTATTACGCGCGGGGCGAACTCCTGACTGCGCGCAACTTGGCGGAGCAGTTGTTGCTGTCAGCTCAAGCGCAAAACGACGAGTCGCTTTTGCTTGAGGGACATTTCATGGTGGGGGGCATTTATAACTTGGGAGAATTCACATCTTCATTGGAGCACTTAGAGCAAGGTATTCACCTCTATGATCCACGAATGGAGCCTTCGATACACTCAGAATGCCGCCATCCAAGCTTCATCCGTCGTAGGTTCGCGCAGCCTCGGCATGACCCGGTTCTGCATGAACCGCAGGAAGGCAGGGAGCAGGGATTAGGGAGCGAAGAGCAAAACTTTGGAGGTCCAAAGCCTCAAGCCCAAATCCTATATTCTCACGATGAAGCCGAGGCGTCCTTTCACAAAGCCATTGACATCGCCCGTCAACAGCAAGCGAAATCGTCGGAGCTTCGAGCCTCAACAAGCTTAGCGCGTCTGTGGAAGCAGCAGGATAAGCGGGAAGACGCCCGGCAGCTGCTGGCCGCGATCTACGGCTGGTTCACCGAGGGATTTGATACGGAGGATTTGCAAGAGGCAAAAGCAATGTTGGAGGAGTTAACCTGAAGAGGCCCTCATTATCCAAGAGCATATCGCTGCCAGTTTCCTTTTCCACACTTCTTGTAAAGACCTCGTATCCCGGAGGTTCTGCTCGGCCCGCGGGCGCAAGGCCCCCGTCGATCGATGCGTTAGGGAATCTCTGCAGAAGGTCTCGCCCGAGCCGAAGTAAAGCGCAGCGGGCGAAATCCTTCGGAAAGTGGCGCGACGTTTCGAAGTCTTGCGAGCCGTGAGCGGAAGCGAAGGGAGCGATCTGTCAAAGGTGCTAGAGCTTCGAAACGTTGCGCCGCTTTCCGCGCCCGCGAGCCATTCGGCTCGGGCGAGACCTTTTGCAGAGATTCCCTAGGGACTGGTGCTTGCCGGCGTTTGCGAGAATCTCTCGGACCGCAGATCTCCGAAGGACTCTCGCGTCTCCTTGCGCAGGGCGCGGGTTGCCACGCCCCACCGCTCCCACAGCACCATCCCCACGATCATCGCCATGACGAAGATGGCCGATTTCCAGCGCCCGTATGCGAGACTCGCCACCGCCGGTCCCGGGCAGAATCCTGCCAAACCCCATCCGATGCCGAAGAGAGCCGACCCACCGATCAATCGGGAATCGATCCGCCGCCCGCTCGGAACGTGGAACTCCGGGGCGAAGAGCGGATGGGTCCGACGGAGGATGATGCGGAAACAGGCGAACGTCACCGCCAGCGCCGAGCCCATCACGAAGGCTAGGCTCGGATCCCAGCGACCGAAAAAATCGAGGAAGTCGGTGACCTTCGTGGGGTTCACCATCTGCGAGATCGTGAGACCCGCGCCGAAAAGCACGCCGGCGAGAAATGACGCCGAGGTTTTCTGCATGTCACCCTCCGAGCAGGTGTCGCACGACGAACACGGTCAGCGCGCCGCTCGCCATGAAGGTGAGCGTCGCGGCGATCGAGCGCGGCGACAACCGCGCCATTCCGCAGACCCCGTGACCGCTCGTGCAGCCGTTCGCGACCCGCGTACCGTAGCCGACGAGCAGCCCCGCGAGCACGAGCTCCTTCGCGGAGGCCGAGATCGTGACCGAGATCGCGTCGCCGCTCG
Organism: uncultured delta proteobacterium; assembly: GCA_963712515.1. Lineage (GTDB taxonomy): Bacteria > Desulfobacterota > Binatia > JACPRU01 > JACPRU01 > CAVQIG01. Next base: position 18,286 of record CAVQIG010000025.1, on the reverse strand, counting down.
CCGCGCGAACGAGCCAACAGCCGCCGATCAATCCCGCGACGAACAACGCTCGCCAGAGCTTGTCTTCGCCCGCCGGGACGAGCAGGCCGCCGAGAATTCCGCTGACGCCGGCGATGCGTCCCGTGGCGAGCAGCAGCCAGCTCGCGGACACGCCGATGAGCAACCCGCCGAGCGTCGCCGAATAAGGGGTGAAGTGTTCCAAGCGGCCTCCGTCTTGACTACAATACTACATTGATAGAGACTCATGTACTATAGAGATGCCGCTCGCGGATTGCAATGCCCGAGCGGCGGTCGCAGCTTCGAGCCGCAGGAGAGTGCCCATGCTGTTTCGCGAACTGAACCACGGCAAGTGCAAGAGCTATCTGATCGCCTGCGAAGAGACGCGCATGGCGGCTCTGGTCGACCCGGTCAAGGAGCGGCTCGAGCGGTATCTGGCGATCCTCGCGTACGAGGGTCTCAAGCTCGCCGCGGTGATCGACACCCACACGCATGCGGATCACCGTACGGCGAGCTTCGATCTTCGCGAGCTCGTCGGCGCGACGGTGGTCATGCATCGGCGCGCGCCCGCTCCCCACGTCGATCGGCACGTCGAGGACGGCGACACGATCCCGGTCGGCAAGGTCGAGATCCGCGTCCTCCACACCCCCGGCCATACGCCGGACAGCATCAGTCTCTACTGCGGCGGCCGAGTCCTCACCGGTGACACGCTGCTGATCCGCGGTACCGGGCGCTCCGACTTCGCCGGCGGCGATCCGGGCGCTCAGTACGATGCGATCACGGCAAAGCTGTTTCGCCTGCCGGATGAGACGCTGGTGTTCCCGGCGCACGACTACCGGGGCAACACCTCGTCGACGATCGGCGAAGAGAAGCGCTCGAACCCGCGCGTCGCGGGGCGGAGCCGTGAAGCATACGTCGACCTCATGAACAACCTCGGACTGCCGCTCCCGGACAAGATCCAGGAGGTGCTGCAGCCGAACCAGACGTCGCTCGATGACGATCGCCTGCGCTTCCCGAGCCTCGCCGAGCTCAACAAGGTGTGCCAACGAAGCGCGCCGGAGGTGAGGGCCGAGCTCGAGTCGCCTTCGCCGCCGCTCGTGCTCGATGTGCGCGAGCCCGAGGAGTTCAACGGCGAGCTCGGTCACGTTCCCGGCAGCGTGCTGATTCCGCTGAAGGACCTGCCGACGCGGGCGGGCGAGCTCGAGCCGCACAAGGAGCGTCCGATCGTCGTCGTCTGCCGCGCAGGGGTTCGCAGCGCGACGGCCGCCGCGATCCTCACCGGCCTCGGCTTCGAGCACGTCGCCAATCTGACGGGCGGACTGCTCGACTGGAACGATCAGAAGTTCGCCGTGGAACGATCCCACGATGACGGTTGAGTCGGCCGTCCCCGCGACACCCACGGCGCCGGTGCGCTGGGCGAAAGTCATCGACCACAGCCGCTGCATCGGTTGCCACGCCTGCTCCACGGCCTGCAAGTCGGAAAACCAGGTGCCGCTCTCCGTGAACCGCACCTACGTGAAGTATGCCGACGTCGGCATCTTTCCGAACGTGCGCCGCGCGTTTCAGGTCACGCGCTGCAATCAGTGCGAAGATCCACCGTGCACCCACGCTTGTCCGACGGCGGCGATGTACCAACGAACGGACGGCATCGTCGATTTCGACAAATCGATCTGCATCGGCTGCAAGGCCTGCATCGCGGCCTGTCCGTACGATGCGATCTTCATCAACCCTGAGGACCACTCCGCGGAGAAGTGCAACTTCTGCGCGCAGCGGATCGACGTCGGCCTCGAGCCCGCGTGCGTGGTGGTGTGTCCGGTGGAGGCGATTCTCGTCGGCGACTTGAACGATGCGCGCTCGAAGGTCGCGGAGATCGTCGGACGCGAGCCGGTCGCCGTGCGCCGCCCCGAAAAGGACACGCGCCCGAAGCTCTTCTACAAAGGAGCGCACCAGGCGACGCTCGACCCGATCGCCGCGCGGCGTCCGGAGGGCGGAATCTTCATGTGGAGCGAGCAGGGCTCGCTGCCGCATCAGGTGACCTCGGGCCACCCGGGCAAGGCCAACAGCTCGGCCGCCGCCGTGCTCGCCTACGACGTGCCCCATCGCGCGCCGTGGGACTGGCGGCTTTCGCTCTACACGTGGACCAAAGGGATCGCGTCCGGCGCCTACCTGGTGCCGTTGCTGCTGGTTCTCGTCGGAGCGCTCGCCGACTCGAGCCCGCTCTGGCGCTTGGCCGCGCCCGTCGTCGCGGGGGCATTCCTGGCCGTCACCGGTCTGATTCTCATCGCCGACCTCGACCACCCGGAGCGCTTCTATCTGATCTTCGCGCGCCCGCAGTGGCGAAGCTGGCTCGTGCGTGGCGCGTTCATCATCGCCGGATACGCCGTCGTCTTGGCTGCGCATTTTCTCGCGGGCTTCTCGGCCGAGAGCGCCGGCTGGCAGCGGGTCCTCATTGCGCCCGGCCTGCCACTCGCCGTACTCACCGCGGTCTACACGGCGTACCTGTTCGCGCAGGCGAAGGCGCGCGACCTGTGGCAGAATCCGCTCCTCCCGCCGCATTTCCTCGTCCAGGCGCTGCTCGCCGGCTCGGCGGCGATGCTGCCGCTCGCCATCTGGCTCGACGCGGACGCCGTCGGTGCGATCGCCGGCCTTCTGGCGGCGAGCTGCGATCGCGCATTTGCTGCTCGTTGTTGGAGAGGTGACGCTGACCCACCCGACGGCTCACGCTCGCCTGGCGATCGAAGAGATGACGGGCGGACGGTATCGGGGGTTTTTTTGGGCCGGGGTAGCGCTCGTCGGCATCGCGCTCGCCGCGCCATGGATCGGCGCGGCCGCCGCGCCGCTGGCGCTCGCCGGCCTCCTCGCCCACGAGCACGCGTATGTCCAGGCCGGCCAATCGGTACCGCTCGCATAGGAGGCGAAGCGTTGGAGACCGACCAAGGGAAATTCGCGCGTGTCGGCGGCAAAGCCCGCCACCGAGGCTCGCGGCGAGACGTACTATCCGGGGCCGAGCGCGATCGATCTCGCGGCTTTTCCCCCGAAAGAGCGCTGGGACGATTGGGTCGAGCTCGATTCGCGGGCGTGGCCGAGGCGCGTCGAGCGCCGCTACATGCTCGTGCCGACCACGTGCTTCAACTGCGAGTCGGCCTGCGGCTTACTGGCGTACGTCGACAAGGACACCCTCGAGGTTCGCAAGTTCGAAGGCAATCCCGAGCATCCCGGCTCTCGCGGCCGTAACTGTGCCAAGGGGCCGGCCACGCTGAATCAGGTCTACGATCCGCACCGCATCCTCCATCCTCTGAAGCGCAGCGGCGCGCGCGGCGACGGGAAGTGGCAGCAGGTCTCGTGGAACGAGGCGCTCGACGACATCGCCGGGCGCATCCGTCGCGCGATCCAGGAGGGCCGGCGCAACGAGGTCGTCTATCACGTCGGTCGGCCGGGCGAGGACGGCTACACCGAGCGCGTGCTCGCCGCATGGGGAATCGACGGCCACAACTCTCACACCAACATCTGCTCCTCGAGCGGACGCGCCGGCTATCACTATTGGATGGGGCTCGACCGGCCGAGCCCGGACTACGCGAACGCCGACGTCATCGTGCTGATCAGCGCGCATCTCGAGTCGGGACACTACTTCAATCCCCACGCGCAGCGGATCATCGAGGCGAAGAAGCGCGGGGCGAAGATCATCGTCTTCGACGTGCGTCTCTCGAATACCGCCACGCACGCCGACTACTGGGTCTCGCCGTATCCGGGGACCGAGCCCGCGATCCTCCTGGCGATCGCCGGCCATCTGATCCGCCAACCGGCTCTACGATCGTGAGTTCGTGCGGCGCTGGTGGAACTGGCTCGAGTACATGCGCGTGAAGCATCCCGACCGAGAGCCGACGTTCGAGAGCTTCGAGCACGAGCTCGCACGACTCTACGAGAGCTACACCTTCGAGTTCGCGGCCGAAGAATCCGGGGTCGATGCGAAGACGATCGGAGAGCTCGCCGACGTCGTCTCGCGTGCGCGCACGCGCCTGGCGACGCACAGCTGGCGAAGCGCGGCGGCCGGCAATCTCGGCGGCTGGCAAGTCTCGCGCACGCTGTTTCTGCTGAACGCGCTCACTCGGCGCGATCGGCACGGAGGGCGGGACGCATCCGAACGTCGCCAACAAGTTCGTGCCGCGCCCGATCCACGTGCCCACGCATCCGCAGGTCTGGAACGACCTCAACTGGCCGGCCGAATATCCGCTGGCGATGAACGAGATGTCGATCTTGCTGCCGCATCTCTTGAAGGATGGGCGCGGCCGGCTCGACGTGTACTTCTCGCGGGTCTACAACCCGGTGTGGACGAATCCCGATGGCTTCACGTGGATCGAGGCGCTCAGCGACGAGGCGCTCGTCGGCCTGCACGTGGCGCTCACTCCGACCTGGAGCGAAACGGCGTATTTCGCGGACTACGTGCTGCCCATGGGCCTCGCCTCCGAGCGGCACGACGTTCATTCTTACGAGACCCACGATGCTCAGTGGCTCGGCTTCCGCCAGCCGGTCTTGCGCGCCGCGCGTGAGCGGCTCGGACAGCCGGCGCCTGCGGACACGCGGGAGACGAACCCCGGTGAGGTCTGGGAAGAGAACGAATTCTGGATCGAGCTTTCCTGGCGTATCGACCCCGACGGGACGCTGGGCATTCGCCGCCACTTCGAATCGAAGAAGACACCGGGTACGAAGCTCGGAGTCGATGAGTACTACGGCTTCCTCTTCGAGAGCTCGATTCCAGGTCTGCCGGAGCGCGCCGCCAAGGAGGGCTTGAAGCCGCTCGAGTACATGCGCCGCTACGGCAGCTTCGAAGTCAAGAAGAAGATCGCCGCCCTGCACGAGGAGGAAGTCCCGGCGAGCGAGCTCGACGACGTCCGCGTCGACGAGCTCGGCCGCGTCTACACGAAGACGGCGAAGCCGGCGAGCGCGAACATCGTGCCGCTGCCGACCCCCGATCCCGACGCGGACGGGAGGCGCCTCGTCGGCGTCGAGATCGACGGCAAGATTCTGCGGGGATTTCCAACCCCTAGCGGGCGGCTCGAATTCTATTCGTCGACGCTCGATCGCTGGGGATGGCCCGAGTACGCGCTGCCGACCTACATCCGCAGCCACATTCATCCCGAGCGGCTCGAGCCGGGGCAGATGGCGCTGGTTCCGACGTTTCGGCTGCCCGTGCAGATCCATACGCGTAGCGCCAACGCCAAGTGGCTCGACGAGATCGCGCACACGAACCCGCTTTGGATTCATCCACGAGACGCCGCGCCGCTCGCGCGTCGCCACGGGCGAGCTCGTTCGCGTGGAGACCGAGATCGGCTACTTCGTCGTCAAGGCGTGGGTCACGGAGGGAATCCGCCCCGGCGTCGTCGCGTGCAGCCACCACATGGGTCGTTGGAAGCTCGACGAGCACGGACAGAAGCAGATGATGGCCACGGTGGCGCTCACACGCGAGGGTAGGCGCTTCACGCTGCGGCGGAAGGCGGGCGTCGAGCCGCACGCGAGCGCCGACGCCGATACCCGGCGGATCTGGTGGACGGACGCCGGAGTCCATCAGAACGTGACGTTCCCGGTCCATCCCGATCCGATCTCGGGAATGCATTGCTGGCATCAAGCCGTGCGCGTGCGCCGCGCCGAGGCGGGAGACTCGTACGGCGACATCTCGGTCGACGTGGAAAAGGCGCACGACGTGTACCGGCGTTGGCTCGAGATCACACGCCCCGCCGCGCGCGTCTCTCCCGACGGCACGCGACGACCCTATTGGCTGCTTCGCCCGCTCAAGCCGTCGCGCGAGGCCTACCGGTTGCCCGCGGCGGGCGCATCCTCATAATCGGCTCGTGGAGGCCGGCTCCGACAGCGCATCTCCGCGGATCGTGTCAGGGAAAGCGGCGGCGGCCGAAAGCTCCGCCGCGGTCTTGCGGGGCGATCTCCTCGCGGGCGTGACGACAGGGATCCTCGCCGTTCCCCAGGGGATCGCGTTTGCGCTCATCGCGCACGTTCCTCCCGAGCATGGCCTCTACGCGATGATCGTGCCGACGATCGTGGCGGCGCTCATCCGCAGCTCTCCGTTTCTCGTCACCGGCGCGACCAACACCTCGGCGCTGGTGATCGGTGCGCTCGTCGCCGCGTTTTCGGCCGGCCCGGCCGAGGCGGTGCCGATGATGCTGCTGATCACGCTGCTCATGGGCCTGATCCAGGTCTCGGCCGGCGTGCTGAAGCTCGGCGTCTTCGGACGCTACGTTTCTCAGGCCGTGCTCGTCGGCTTCACGCTCGGCGCCGCCACGTTGATCTTCGCCGATCAGATCCGCAACGTGCTCGGCCTGCCGGTCGAGTCGTCGCCGCGACTCGTCCAGACGCTCGAGAATCTCGCGCCGCACCTCGGATCCGTGGATCCGAGGGCGCTCGCGATCGCGGCGACGACCTGGGTGATCATCTTCGGGTGCGCGCGGATCTCGCGCGCTCATCCCCGGCGCGATGATCGCCATCGTGGCAACGGCCGCGGGCGCGTGGGTGCTCGGCTGGGAGGACGGCCCTCACGCGGTGCGGGTCGTCGGGTGAGGTCCCGAGCGGCTTGCCGGCGATCACCATCCCACCGCTCTCGCTCGAGCGCGTTCACCAGGTGCTGCCCGCGAGCTTCGCGATCGCCATCCTCGGCATGGTCGAGGCGATCTCGATCGGCAAGGCGCTGTCCGCCAAGGCGCAGGTGAAGTTCTACGCGAACCAAGAGCTCACCGCGAAGGGCGTTGGCAACGTGGTGGGCGCGTTCTTCGGTTGCATGCCCACCTCGGCCAGCTGGACGCGCAGCGCGATCAACTTGCAGATGGGATCCAAGACCCGCTGGGTGGGAGTGATCTCCGGTGTCACGGTCCTTGCAATCATGCTGCTCCTCGGACCGGGAGCACGCTACGTTCCACGCGCGTGCCTCGGCGCCATCATCATGTGGATCGCGGTGTTGATGGTCGACCTCGAATCGGCGCGCTACGTCTGGAGGTGGAGTCGCGCCGACGCCATCGTTCTCGTGATCACCTACATCTCGACGCTCGTCTTCGAGATCCAGTACGCGATCTACCTGGGCGTCGTCATGTCGTTGGCGATGCTCGTGCGCCGGATCGGCCAGTTGCAGATGGTGGAGATGGTGGAAGCGGCGCCGCGCTACGTATCGGGAGATCGAGATCGACGCGCAGACGGGATCGAGCGCGCTCGTGCTGCTCGGGCTCGAGGGCGATCTCTTCTTCGGGGTGGTCGAGGAGCTCGAGGAGCACCTGTCGCGGATCGCCGCCAACGGCGCACGGGCGATCATCATCCGGATGAAGCGCGCCCATGCGATCGACGCAACGGCGGCCGAGACGCTGGCGACCTTTGCCCTTCAGTTTCAAGCCCAAGGGGGACGTTTGATGCTGTGCGGTCTCAAGCCCGACCTGCACGCGCGAGTCGTACGCTCGCACCTCGGCGAAGTGCTCGGTTCCGACAACGTACTGCTGACAGACCAGCACACCTTGGCTCGCTGCGCCGAGCGATCGCGCGAGCCCGGCGGAAGATGACAGGGCGGGGCGATCTCGGTGGCCGGCCGCTCGTCCGCACGGCCGGAGCAGAGCTCGCCGGCGGCGCGAGCTATAATATTTAGGCTATCGGCGGCCCCGAAGGACTCTGAGAATTTCACATGCGTTGCGCCTCTTGCAGCCACGAAAACCGAGCGCAGGCGAAGTTCTGCGCGGGGTGCGGGTCCCCGCTGGCGCGTGCGTGCGCGAGCTGTGGAGCGGAGCTGCCGGATGGCGCGCGCTTCTGCGACGCGTGCGGAGCGTCCGTGGCCGGCTCTGCCGCGGCCAAGCCCGCTTCTCCTTCACCGGGATCGTACACGCCACGGCACCTCGTGGAGAAGATCCTCACCAATCGGGGTGCGGTCGAGGGCGAGCGCAAGCAGGTGACGGTTCTCTTCGCCGACGTCGCCGGATTCACGTCCTTGTCGACCCGGGTGGATCCCGAGGAGCTGCACGGGATCATGGACGGGTGCTTCCAGCGCGTGATGGAGGCCGTACACCGCTACGAGGGCACGGTGAATCAGTTCACGGGAGACGGGGTCATGGCCCTCTTCGGCGCGCCGATTGCCCACGAGGATCACGGCGCGCGTGCCGTCGCCGCCGCGCTGGCGATTCAGAAGGCGCTCGTCGGCTATGCGGCCGACCTTCGGCGTGAGCGCGGTTTGGAATTCGGCCTGCGCATCGGCCTCAACACCGGGCCCGTGGTGGTCGGGAAGATCGGCGACGACCTGCGCATGGACTACACGGCGCAGGGAGAGACGGTGAATCTCGCGGCCCGACTGCAACAGGCAGGTCAGCCCGGAGGGGTGCTGGTCAGCGAAGCCACGCACCGTCTGGTGAACCGCGATTTCGTGACCGAGGATCGCGGCGAGCTGATCGTCAAGGGCATCGACCGTCCGGTGCGCGCGTTCGCCGTGAACGGCGCGCGCGCGCAGCGCACGCGCTTCGACGCAGCGGTCGAGCGCGGGCTCAGCCCGCTCGTCGGCCGCGAGGGTGAGCTCGAGTTTCTCGCCGACTGCTGCGAGCGCGCGGGTGCGGGGCGCGGGCAGGCCGTGTCCCTCGTCGGCGACGCGGGGTCGGGGAAATCGCGGCTCGCCTACGAGCTTCGCCGACGCCTCGAAGGAACGTCGTTCGGGTTCCTCAAGGCCGATTGCCTTCCACGCGGCGAGGCGGCGCCGTTTCGGATCGTCGTGGAAGTTCTGCGCTTGCGGTTCGGACTCGAGGAAGGCGAGGCGGAAAGCGATCAGGTCGCGAAGGTGGCGAGCGGGGTGGCGCGGCTCGATCCGGGGCTCGTGTGGACTGTGCCGTACTGCAAGCTCCTGCTCGCGCTGCCGGCGCCCGAGCTGGAGACCGAGGGCCTCGACCAAGCGCAGCGCAAGCGCCGCACGCTCGAGGCGATCAAGGCGCTGGTGTTTCGCGCGGCCGACGACCGCCCGCAGCTGCTTCTCGTCGAGGATCTCCAGTGGATCGATCGCAGCTCCGAAGAAGCGCTGCGGTCGCTGATCGACGCGCTCGCCGACCGGCGTGTGCTCGTTCTCTGCACCTACCGCCCGGGCTACGCACCGCCGTGGCAGGAGCGGAGCTTCCATCAACGCCTCGCGCTCGAGCCGCTCGCGCCGGCGGAAGCGAGGCGCATGGTGGAGGCGCTGCTGCCGGAGGCGCGGTCGCTCGGCGATTTGGTCGTCGCTCGAGCCGAGGGCAATCCTTATTTCGTCGAGGAGCTCGCCGGCTACCTGCGGGGTCGCGAAGAAGGGGCGGGCGGCGTACCCGAGACGATCCACGACCTCTTGACCGCCCGAATCGATCGGCTGCGCGCGCCCCTGAAGCGCATCCTCCAGTGTGCTTCCGTGCTGGGGCGGGAGTTCCCCTTGCGGGTGCTCGAGGCCATGACGCCCGAGGGTGAAGACGCCCGAGGCGGAGTCTCCGAGCTCGTCGCGCTCGAGCTCCTTCACGAGAAGGAGCTGTTCCCCGAGCTCCGCCTGTCGTTCGCGCAGTCCCTGATCCGCGACGTCGCCTACCAGGGACTGCTCCACAAGGCGCGCGCGGAGCTGCACGGCGAGGCCGGTCGAGCGCTCGAGCGCCTCTACGCCGACCGCACCGAGGAAGTGCTGCAGGACCTCGCTCGTCACTACGGTCAGAGCGGCGAGCGCGCGAAGGCGCTGGACTACGTCCTGCGATCGGGCGCACGCGCGGCGCGTCTCTTCGCTTACGAGGACGCGGAGAGCAGCTTTCGCGAGGCGCTCGCGCTCGTAGATGCGCATGCCGAGCTCGCGGGTGAACGACCCACCGTGCTCGACCGGCTCGGTGACGTCGCGTTCGCACGCGGCATCATCGCCGTGGCCCTCGAGCATTGGGTGGCCGCACTGGCTTGCGTGTCGCCAGAGCGACGACCGCCGAAGGATCGCCGATCTGCGACGCAAGTGCGCGGCCGCCCATTGGGCGGCGGGCCAGACCGAGCTCGCGCTCGCCGAGCTCGACGCCGGACTCGCCGTGCTCGACGGCGCCGCCGAAAACCTCGAGGCGGCGCGCCTCTATCAGGAGCTCGGGCGCATCCACTTTCGGCTCGGCGACAACCAGCGTGCGACCGAGTGGGCGGGGAAGGCGCTCGCGCTCGGCGAGCGGCTCGATGCGCCCGACGTGGTCTCCCACGCGTACAACACGCTCGGCGTCGCCCTCGCGCGCGCCGGGGAGCTCGAGCGCGGCGCCGCGACCGTGCAGAAGAGCCTGGAGACGGCGCTGGCGCACGATTTGTCGGCCGTGGCGTGCCGCGCGTACGCCAACCTCGCGGTGATGTTCACGAGCCTCGATCACGAGCGCTCCGCGAGCTACTGTCGCGAGGGGCTCGCGCTCGCGCAGCGGATCGGCGACCAGCTGCAGCAGTCCTGGCTCTACTGCGCGCTCGCCGGCGGCCACTGCACGCTGGCTGGCGACTACGACGAAGGAGTGAAGGCGGCCGAAGCGGCGATCGAGGTCGACCGGCGCCTCGGCCAGCACAGCCACCTGCCGATTCCGATGATCATCCTCGCGCAGATTTACCAATGCCGCGGCGACTACGCGCGCAGCGCCGAGCGCTACCGCGAAGCGCTCGCGTTGGCCGAGGCGCTCGGCGAGCCGCAGCTGCTCTTTCCCTGCTACGACGGTCTTGCGACCTTGGCGATCGAAGCGGAAGACGAGGAGGAGGCCGAGCGCTGGCTTGCCCGCAGCCGCGCGGTGCAGGAAGGCGCGGGGTGGACGAGCGATAGTTTTCTCGTGCTGCCGTTTCTCTGCTAACAAGGATCAGCGAGGGATACGCCGATGTCAGACAATCGCCGTTGGACAGCCGGCGCCGTCGTTGCGATTGCCGTCGGCGCAGGGCGCGGAGATCGGCCTGGAGGATTTCCGCGGCAAGAAGAACGTCATCGTCTGGTTCACCAAGGGGATGGCCTGCATGTTCTGCCGCGCGCAGATGTCGCAGCTGTCCCGGGCCTACGGTGACCTGCAGAAGCTCGACGCCGAGATCCTGCAGGTGTCGATCTCCGGGGTCTCCCGGGCGCAGGTCTACGCGAAGAAGTTCAAGCTACCGTTTCCCTACCTCTGTGACCCGGACTATCTGGTGCGCCGTCAGTGGGGTCTCGGTCGGCGCGAGCACGGCCTCGGTCACTACGTTCGCGGCTTGATCCATGGCGCGACGGCCGAAAAGCCACCGAACGACTTCGGCGACTTCCTTCCGCCGCTCGACGAGATGCGAAACCTCCTCAACGACGACGACATGGGCTTCTTCATCGTCGACAAGCGAGGGCGTGGTCCGGTACTCGCTCGCGGGCTCGTACATCCACGGCGCCAAGGACCGGCAGCTCCCGAGCAACGAGGAGATCCTTCGCGAGGTCGCGAAGTGCGAAACGCCTGGGAGCGACGCGCCGGACGCCCGCGCGGGCGCCTCATGAGCGGCCTCGTCGTCGGGCAACCGGCGCCGGCGTTCCGTTTGCCGTCGGCGCAGGGGCCGGAAATCGCCATCGAGGACTTCCGCGGGAAGAGAAACGTCGTCGTTTGGTTCACCAAGGGCATGGCGTGCCCGTTCTGTCGCTCGCACATGTCGCAGCTCGCGCGCGCCTATCGCGAGTTCCAGCAGCTCGGCGCGGAGGTGCTCGAGATCACACTGTCCTCGGTGAAGCGGGCTCGGCTCTACGCCCAGAAGTTCAACATCCCGTTTCCGTACCTCTGCGATCCCGACTATCGCGTGCGCCGTCAGTGGATGCTCGGCGACCGCCGACATGGGCCCGCGTGGTACGCGCGCCTCTTCCTGCGGACCTCCAAGTTGGAGCCACCGCCGAACGACTTCGGTGAGGTGAAGGTCTCCGCGGGCGAAATCCTGACCGATCTCTACGACGATGACATGGGCTTCTTCATCGTCGACAAGCAGGGTGTGGTTCGATACGCGCTCGCGGGCGCTTATGGCGATCTCGAGACGTTGCGGGTTCGTCCGATCCCCAGCAACGACGAGTTGCTGCGCGAACTGCACAACATGGCCGCCTAGCGCCCGTCGGTCACCGCCCGTCAGAAGGGCGCTTGCATGCCACTCGTCGAATCATCCGACCAAGACGGGATCCGCGTGCTCTCCCTCACCCGTCCACCCGTCAATGCGATCGACCTCGCGCTCGTGCGGGCGCTCGGCGAAGCAGTGGTCGAAGCGGCGGCGGCCCGCACCTGCCGCGGCGTGGTGGTGACGGGCGGAAAGGGAATCTTCTCCGCGGGCATCGACGTCAAGGCCGTTCCTCACTACGATGCGACCACCCTCCGAGATATGGTTCGTGGCATCAACCGAACGATCCTCGCGCTCTACGGCCTCGACAAGCCGACCGTCGCAGCGGTCGGTGGCCACGCGCTCGGCGGCGGCCTGGTCCTCGCGCTCGCCTGTGATTTTCGGGTAGCTGCCGCCGGAGACTATCACCTCGGTCTCACGGAGGTCACGGCGGGGATCCCGTTTCCCGCGGGACCGATGACGGTGGTGCTCGCCGAGCTCGATCACTGCGCGGCGCGAAGTCTCTGCTTGAGCGGCAAGGTGTTCGGGCCGACCGCGCCTTCGGCGGCCGCCTTCCTCGACGAGGTCGTCGAGCCCGAGCGGCTGCGCGACGTAGCGGTCGCGCGGGCGGCCTCTCTCGCAGCGGCACCGGCCTTCGCCGTCGTCAAGCGACAGCTCAAGGCCGAAGCCGTGCGGCGCCTCGAAAGGATCGTCACCGAGGACGACGATCCGCTGCTTGGTACATGGCCTTGAATCGGCGGTAGGACCTCAGCTGAGTTGACGTAACGCAGAGAGCCCTATCGGAAAGGCTCGCGCCTCGGAGCGCAGGTGTCAACCCGGAGTGACCCGCGAGCCTTTTTGATAGGGCTTGTTGAGCGAAACCGCTGGGGGAGGGGCGGTTATGGGAATTCTATGGCTGGGACGTGGTGCGCGTCTCGCAAGAGGGGAGCGGAATGGCGTTGCGCCGGGCGGAGGCGAACGCCGACGCCACGAGGTGATCGGAACCATGCCGCTCCCCGCGCTCGCCCGTCCGGACGGGACGAGGGTGAATGGATTGCGTCCTCGTTTACACCGATGTATATACATCGTATGAAGTCGGCGATGGTTCGTAAGCAGGTCTACTTGACACGCGCACAGGATCGACGGCTCAAGCAGGAGGCGGCCCGGAGGCGGCGGGCGGAAGCGGAGATCATCCGTGCAGCGCTCGATCGCGAGCTTGGGGGCGAGACGCCGAGCTCTGAAATCGACCGGGATCCGTTCTGGAGCATGATCGGGCTCGGCCGGAGCGGCCGCGGTGATCTGTCGGAGAACGTCGACCATCATCTTTACGGCGCGCCGAGGAGGCGCCGTTGAGCGAGGTCTTTGCGGACACCGGAGCGTTCGTCGCGCTCGTGGACGCCGACGATCGAAACCACCGAGCCGCCAGGCGATTTGTGCGCGGACTGGCAAAGAGAGGGCGCTCCTTGGTCACCTCGACCTACGTCGTCGACGAGGCGATCACGCTGATCCGGGTGCGCGTCGGCCATGCGACGGCGGTCGGCTTTGGCGAGCGACTGTTCCGCACTCGCTGGTGTCGCATCGTCGACATCGACGAGGACTTGCGCCGAACGGCCTGGGAGGTCTTCGTCCGCCACGCCGACCAGGTGTTCTCATTCACGGACTGCACATCGTTCGCGCTGATGAGGTCCATGGCCCTGACCGAGGCCTTTGCGTTCGACGCCGACTTCGTCGCCGCGGGATTCGCGCGACTACCGACAGCCTGACCTGCGGTCTGGGGCCGGTCGACCGCTGGCGGCGCGACACCGGCGCCGTGTAAGCGATGGAGCCCTAGACCGTTCGCCACGATTCCGAGCGGCACAATTGACGGCGACCGCCGCGGACGAGTCGTCGAAGCTCGCGCTGCGCCGCGCCTCTGCGCTCGCTCGCGGTACCTTCGTCCGCGCGACCGTCCTCGTCTGAACCGCGGGAAGCCGCATTCCATGCGGGTTTCCGAGTCCAGGCGCCTCGACTTCGAAAACCGCCGCGGAGGATCTTCATCGAAACCGGCTGCCGTTTGCGCAACGCTACCCCGAGGGGCTATCGCGTGCTGAGGCCAGGGCGCTACCTTGAGCGGGCGCCTGAGAGCCCTCTCCACCTCCTATGACCCCTCAGCAGGAAAAGCAAAAAACGCTCGATCCGCAAGTCGGGTGGCTGTTTGAAGAACCCCTGCGTGCGCCGGGCTGCGTATAAAGAGGGAGCGATTACGATGAAGTTCTCGGAGCTGGTCGATCGAGCCATTGAATTTCTGCGACGCCGAGAACGCGTCTCGTATCGGGCGCTGAAACGGGAGTTCGACCTTGATGATGAGTCGCTCGAAGATCTCAAAGCGGAACTGATCGATGCACAGCGCCTCGCCGCGGATGAAGACGGGAAAGTCTTCGTCTGGATTGGGAACAAAGAGACAGCTACAGCCTCGCCCCGCCTGTCTTCTCCTCAGCCCCCGACTCCACCTGCGGAGTCACATCCTCCGGAAGCCGAGCGCCGCCAGCTGACCGTGATGTTCTGTGACCTGGTTGGTTCCACCGCGCTCTCCGAGCAACTCGACCCTGAAGAGCTGCGGGAAGTCGTGCGCGCCTATCAAGAGACCTGTGCGAGCGTGATCCGGCGCTATGAAGGGCATATTGCGCAGCATCTGGGCGATGGGCTGCTGGTGTACTTCGGCTATCCCGCGGCGCATGAAGATGATGCCCAGCGCGCCGTGCGCACGGGGTTGGAGATACTGCTGGGGCTTCAGCAGCTCAATGACCGGCTGCCGCCCACAATCAAGGCCCGCTTACCGCACCCCCTCCAGGTGCGCATCGGCATTCACACCGGGCTTGGTCGTGGTGGGCGAGATCGGCAGCGGCGAGAAGCGCGAGATCCTGGCCTTGGGCGAGACGCCCAACATCGCGGCTCGCATCCAAGGGCAGGCCGATCCCGATGACAGTGGTGATCAGTGCGGCGACCTATCGCTTGGTCGAGGGCTTGTTTGAGTGTGAGGACCGCGGACAGCCAGAACTCAAAGGGGTCGCGACTCCGCTGACGCTCTATCGGGTCGTCAAGGCAGGAGGAAGCGCAGAGTCGCTTTGAGGTGGTCGTGCGCAAAGGGCTCACCCCGCTGATCGGACGCGAACATGAGTACGGCCTGTTACGCGAGCGCTGGGAGCGGGTGAAAGACGGGGCAGGCCAAGTCGTGCTGCTCAGTGGCGAGCCGGGCATTGGCAAATCGCGGTTAGTGGAAGCGCTCAAGGAGACGGTCGAGCACGAAGGGGCACGCTGTCTGGAGTTGCGCTGTTCGCCGTATGCGCAGAACAGTGCGCTCGCGCCGGTGATTGAGCATCTGCAGCGGCTGCTGCAGTTTCAGTCCCGACGGATGCGCCGAAGACGAAGCTGGAGAAACTCCACGCAGGGGCGCTGAGTCGGTATCGCCTCCCGCAAGCCGAGGCCATCGCCATTGTTTGCCGCGCTGCTCTCGCTGCCCCATCCCGACGAGTATCCGCCGCTCACCCTCAGTCCGCAGAAGCAGAAAGAGAAAACGCACGAAGCGCTCGTGGCGTGGCTGTGTGAAGAGGCCAAGCAACAGGCGGTGACCTATGCCTGGGAAGACCTGCATTGGGCTGATCCGTCCACCCTGGAATTGCTCACGCTCTTTCTCGAGCAAGTGCCGACGACACGGCTGCTGGCCGTGCTCACCTATCGTCCAGAGTTTATCGCCCCCGTGGGGCTCGCATTCCTATCTCAGTCAGTTGACCCTCAGTCGGCTGGGGCAGAGCCATGTAGAAGTGATGGTGGAGAAGGTCACAGGCGGCAAAGCGCTACCGCGAGAGATCGTGCGACAGATCGCGAGCAAGACCGATGGGGTGCCGCTGTTTGTCGAAGAGCTGACCAAGATGGTGGTGGAGTCGGGCTTAGTCACAGAGGTGAATGGGCGCTACGAGCTCACCGGTCCCCTGCCCCCGCTGGCGATTCCGTCCACCTTGCAAGATTCGCTCATGGCGCGGCTCGATCGCTTGGCTACGGTGCGAGAGATCGCCCAGATCGGAGCCACGATCGGACGAGAATTTAACTATGAGTTACTCCAGGCCGTCTCGCCGCTGAACGAGGACAGCATTGCAACAGGGGCTGCGGCAGTTAGTCGAAGCAGAGCTCGTGTTTCAGAGTGGCGTGCCACCGCAGGCGCGGTATCTCTTCAAACATGCGCTGGTGCAGGACACGGCCTATCAGTCGCTTGCTCAAGAGCCGCCGCCAGCAGTTGCATCAGCAGGTGGCGCAGGTGTTAGTGGAACAGTTTCCTGAGACCGTCGAGACCCAACCGGAGTTAGTCGCGCATCACTACACCGAAGCGGGGCTCATCGAGCAGGCCATTCCCTATTGGCAGCAGGCGGGCGAGCGAGCGAGCCAGCGCTCGGCCAATGTAGAAGCGGTCACTCACCTCACCACGGGCCTGGAGTTGCTCAAGACCCTGCCCGACACACCGGAGCGCACCCAGCAAGAACTGACGCTGCAAACTGCTCTGGGCTCAGCGCTTCTCGTGACAAAAGGACTAGGAGCTCATGAAGTGCGCGAAGCCTATGACCGCGCACGACAGTTGGGTCGCCAGTTGGGAGACACCCCCAGCTCTTCCCGATCCTCCGGGCCTATCGAGGTATTATCTGCAGCAAGAGAGAGATGCTGACCGCGATAGAGCTCGGCACAACAATGTCTCGCGCTTGCGGAACGAGAGCAGGATACGGGCCGTATCCTCATCGCTCATCGCCGTCCAGGTCAGTGGAACTGGTTCTTCCACGGCGAGCCTGCGCGGGCGCATGAACACTGTGAGCAGGGGATGGCGCTGTATGATTTCGACGCAACACCACTCCTTGGCCTTTATCTACGGGTTAGATGGTGGCGTCACATGCATGGTCATGGGGCGTGGGCGCTGTGGTACCTGGGCTACCCAGAGCAAGCGCTCGAAAGAAGTCAGGCGAGTCGTAGCGTTGGCCCGGAAGGTGGACTCACCCCTACACTTTGGCGTGGGCGTTGGAGGCGGCGTCGTGGATCGCACTGGTACCGCCGGGAAGGCCAGAGCGGCGTACGACGTTAGCAGACGAAGCGGTCGGCCTTTCGACTCAGCAGGAGTTTCCGCATTGGATCGCCATGGGGCTCCAGAGGCGAGGCGAAGCCCTCAGGCTGCTTGGCCAATGGGAAGAAGGCACGACTCAGCTTCGGCAGGGGCTAGAGGGCTATCGGGCGACAGGCGCAGCGGCAGGGTGGGCCGCGGGGGCTGGCAGAATTGGCGAGAAGCTGTCTGCACTGGGGACAGTATGAAGAAGGATTGCGCCTGGTGGACGAGGCGCTCGAGTTGATGAACCAGAAAACGATGCGATATTACGCAGCAGAAAAGTATCGCATCAAAGGCGAACTCCTATTGCAGCGGTTCAACGTTGAAGGTTCGAGGTTCAAAAGCGAAAATCCGCAATCCGCATTCTGCAATCCGCAATCGGAAGCCGAGGCGTGTTTTCTCAAGGCCATGGAGATCGCTCAGAGCCAAAAGGCGAAATCATGGGAGCTGCGTGCCGCTACCAGCCTCGCCCGTCTCTGGCAACAGCAAGGCAAAAGAGCCGAAGCCCACAAACTGTTGTCAGAGGTCTATGACTGGTTCACGGAAGGGTTTGATACAAAGGATCTGCAAGAGGCCAGGGCGCTTCTGGACGAACTATCGTAGGGAGGGCCGCAGGAAAGTAGAGGAAAATAGAGTAGGCCGCGTTCACCAGGTCAACTTTCTTCGCCGCGAGGCGGACCTGTCCATCGACGCGCCGCAGCCGGTGCATTGTCTGCCCCGCCCCGAGCGCAGATCGCCGGTCGCCTGGCGTGCGAGCTCTAGAGCACGAAGTTTGATTCCGAACGGTATTCGGCGGTCGTCGATCGGGAAGACCTCGGCGTTGGAGATCAGGCGGCGCATCATCGACGGCGGTGCCTGCGAGTGCCGATGCGCTCGGTGCTTCGAAACCTTACAGCGGCGCGCTCCGTCCTTGCTAGCCGAAGTCAGTCCTGACAAACCGCCCCGTCCTCGCCGCGAAGAGGATCTTCCTCGGAACCGCCTTCCGCTTGCGCAAAACTACCCGCCAGGGTTATCGCCTGCTGAGGCCAAGGCGCTACCCGATGAGCTATCGGAGAGAGCCCATCGTGATCTTCTTTTTGAGGTGCTTGACCAGGTCGTAGCCCTCGGAGCCTGTCAATGAAAATG
>CAVQIG010000024.1:0-82354 GCA_963712515.1 uncultured delta proteobacterium | reverse complement strand
GACCGGCTGACGGCGAGCCGAGTTCACCGAACGGCAAAAAACGAACTTTGTGCGTGACCAGCGGATTGCCAAGGAACAATCGATGGCAACTTGTGTCGTCGAAAATGATCCAGACGTGTTAACGAAGCTGACGCACCTGCAATCGCACGTTCGCACGGTCTCCGTGAACCGTGAGATCCCGGCTGAGTATGGATCGCTGTCACCCGCTGGCCCAGAACGACGTTCCAGAAGCTGGCACCCCGCCGCAGTTACACGCACCGATCGAGCGCCGGCACATGGACGAATGGGGCGCGCGCTCCCGCATCCGCAGGTCCTTCGCGTTGCTGGTTGGCGTCCTAACGGGCTATACGCTACCGATCCTCGCGCTTCGCCCCACGGCGCCTCGAGAGGGGTCGTTGGCGTCGGCCGGCGTCCTAGCCGCGGTGGGGGCGCAGGCGGCGCAACTCGAGACGGCGGCGCCTCAGGTAAGGGGCCTCACGGCGCGCCACCGAAAAGGGCAGACGATTCTCACCTGGAACGAAGCGATTCCCGTATTCGGCGATGCGGACCCGACCGTAGAGCGGGTCGTTCAAGCGAAGAAGCAGTTCGAGGAACGATCGAAAGTCACCTACAGGATCTACCGATCCGACCGGCCCATTTCTTCCCTGGAAGGCCTTACTCCGCTCGCGGAAATACCGCCGCTCACCGGATGGGACCTGGAGTTCTATGGCATCGCCCCCAAGGCGACCGATAAGGCGCTCCGATACGTCGTGGAAGACGGCGGGCAGCCCGTGCCGCCGGGCACCGGAATCTACGCGATCAATGCGCCTCGGTCGCGCGACTCGTATTACGCCGTTACGACGGTAGTGAACGGACGTGAGAACAACACGCTGTCGGACGCGAACCTGACTCGTCAGGCTGTGCACGAAGTCGCGGGTATCGGGGAACCTATTCTGCAGCGTGTACGCAAACCGGCGTCATTCGGGTATATCGACAATCCGACCCTCGAGTACTACGTCCGCTGGGAGGCGCCTCCGAACAGCAGCATCCCGAGCCGGCCTTTTGACTACGTCGTGGCACTGCCGCCGAACATGAAGAAACCGGCGCCGGCCGGGATCCACATGCATTGTTATGGTGGTAACCTCGAAAGCTGCTTTGGGTGGTGGTTCAACGGTGAGCTGGGCGCGGTCTACATCGCGTCGAACGAGCTTCCGTACGACTGGTGGACTGGGTATCCCGATCGCTGGGAGACCGCACGACCGCTGGCGACGAAAGAAGATTGGCAGCAGTCCGTCGTTCACCCGTACACGCAGACCCGGATGTTGTCGTTTCTCGAATGGGCCGCGGCCAAGTACGATTTGGATGTGTCCCGCACGTTCACGGCGGGAATCTCCATGGGTGGATCCGGCGCCTTGATGATGGCAATCCGATACCCAGAAAAGATTGCATGGGCCGTCTCGTGGGTCGGAGTCCATCGCCCGCTCGGTACGCCGACTTTCAAGAATTCGTACCAGCACGTGTACGGCGACCCAGCGTGGAACGTGCGATTCGAAGACGGCTCGCCGGTTTGGGACTACTTCGACGATGTGAAGTACTTGCGCAGTCATGTCGGCCAGGACGTCGGGTTCTTGACTTTTGCAAACGGTAAGAACGACACCGACATCGGCTGGCCCCAGGCCGTAGAGTTCTATCGGGCGCTGCAGGAGACACATCAGCCCCACCTATTCGTGTGGGGTCAGAACGGGCATGGCGAACGCGCGAGGATGCCGGTCACGGCCGAGGAGCGGAACATGCGCCTCGACGTGAGAGTGAATCAGACCCTACTGGCCTTCACTCGGAGCAGCCTTGATGACGATCCTGGAGACGGCGCAGTGACGACGGGGGCGCCGAGCGGTCAGTCCAACCTCTACTTGATGTGGGACACGCGCTCGATTCGCGACGAGCCTGACGCCATGGAAATAACGGTGGGAGTGACGGAAAACTCTCCTAAGGGCGAGGGCACGGCGGATGTCACACCGAGGCGTGTGCAGAAATTCAAGACGATGGCTGGTGAGCGAGTGCTCTGGACGAACACTCCAAACGACAGGGTCACGCCGATACAGTCAGGTGAAGTGGTGACAGACCAGTGGGGGCTCGTGACGTTACCTCACGTGACCGTCACCAAGGGAGGCAATCGGCTTCGCATCGTGCGGAGTCCGAGGTAACAGCGAACAGCATGCTTGCCGCGGCGACCCTTCCCAAACAGTACAGCGCCTGGAACCGACGCTGGCACGCACCATTCGGCCGGTCAGTGCCGTTCCGCGGCTCGCTTGCCTGGAGCCGCCCGGTGCTGCTCTATCGTGGGCCATTCACGTTTTCAGCCCAAACAACACTCCAGGGCGCGATCGACATCATTGGGCAGGTCGAGTCCGAGCCGCTCGCGACGGTCGCTGGCGGGCTGCTGCGATGACAGACACGAACATCGACTCGAAACGCGCCGAGGCCGCCGGTGATCACATCCATGCCACTGAGGGGACCAGTTCGGTAACCGTATTGTTCGTCGCTGGCGCAGATTTCTTCAGCGGCGCCGAGCGAGCCTTGCTGCTGACATTACGTGCGCTCGATCCGCGTCGCTACAAGCCCGTCGTGATCGTCGGTCGCGCCGGTGAATTGCTGGCACAACTGAGGACGGCCGGAATTCCAGCCGTTCACGTGCCGCTTCATCGAACGGACTGGCGACATCCGGTGGCGTGGGCGAGGTCGGTCCTGTCGATTGCGAGGGTGGCGAGACGAGTACGAGCGCGAATCATTCACAGCAACGAGATCCCGAGCTTCCAGCCGGCCGGCCGCGCCGCTCGGTTGCTGGGCATTCCAGCCATAACTCACGCCAGATTCCCCGACGAGCTGGATGCGGCTGCCTGGTTTCTCAACCCGGGCTTCGACAGCGCACTGTTTGTCTCGCGCTATCTGTTGGACGATGCGATGGCGAAGGCGCCGATGGTGTTCGCGGCACGGTCGGAGGTGCTGCACGACGGTGTGGAGCTCAGCGAATTGCCCGATGAGGCCGCGCGGAGCGCCGGGCGCGCCGCGCTCGGACTGCCCTCGGCGGTTCCAGCCGTGGCCATCGCAGGGCAGGTGGCCGAAATCAAAGGAATCTGGGAGTTCATCGCTGCCGCCGAACAGATCTGTCTGCGCAGCGTACCGGCGACATTCGTCGTGCTGGGCGACGATCTCAAGGGTCAAGGCCGGCTGCGTGAATCGGTCGAGGAGCGTATACGTTCGGCTGGCCTCATGGACCGATTCAAGTTTCTCGGTTTTCGCCGCGACGCACCGCGGCTCATTCCATTGTTCGACATTGTCGCCGTGCCTTCACATGTAGAACCGCTGGGCAACGCAACACTCGAGGCGATGGCCGCGGGTCGGCCCGTCGTCGCGTCGCGCGTGGGTGGGATCCCCGAGATGGTGGTGCATGGAGAAACGGGGCTGCTCGTCCCTCCGAAGAGTCCGGATGCGTTGGCCAGCGCTATCGAGTCGCTCCTTCGCGATCCGATCAGACGCGACGCTTTCGGCGCGGCAGGCCGACGACGAGCTCGCGATGTGTTCGGGCTGGAGCGGCACGCAGCCCGATTGCAGGAAGTCTACGACCGGGCGCTGAGCACGCCGGCGGGCGCATGCGCCATGAAACAGGCGCTTTGAGCGCGACGCTACGATTCCAGGAAAGGACTTCAGCGCGTATGGCCGGTTGGGAACCGGGGCGAGTTCGAGGGCCAATCACATCCACAATGGCCGATCGTCATCCGGTTCGGTCCAGCAGAGCAAACACCACTTGCTCCACCGCCTTCTTCCATGCCAGTGCGGCGATCGGGAATCCGCCCTTTCCCCAGTGAATCCCGTCCCCGTCCAAAAGTTCTCTCCTGTCAGGTTGCGCCTGGAATTCTTCGAACAAATAAGCCACAGGGATCTTGTTCTTTCGACACGTCTCAATGAGAGCAGTATTGTAGTCTTCTTCAGGCCGTGACTTCGGATCCGTGAAACCACGTGGAGGAATGGTCGCAACGATCGGAATCGTGCCGTTGTCCTCGCACGCCTTCACGATGGCGAGGATGTCTTCCATCGCTTCATCAATTGCGAACGATGACTTGCTATTGTTGGTCCCAAATAGAATCAGACAGAACTCGGGGTTCACTTGCTTGAGGTCAGCGGCGATTGCTCCGCGGCCATCACTTGTTTTCCAATTCGCCCGACCACGTGCTTCTACCATATACCGACCGAGAGCGGCTTCGGTAAACAGTTGGTAGTTGAGCGCGCCGGTCAGTGAATCGCCAAACTGGAATACCAGTCCCTTTTCGACCTTACCCTGACCCACCGCGTGAATCTGTCGTATGTGGCCCGCGTAGCTCAGCCTGTCCAGCTCGAGTACGGTCAATTGAGGCGCGGGAAAGCCTTGCTCGACCTGCAGCGGCTGGGGCTCCGACCACATGGACATATTGTCCTCGAAGTCGACGGCTAGAACGCGGTAAACATAGGACCCCGCGGCGGGAGGACGGTCAAGGTATTGGGAAGCCGCGGATTCTCCGACCTTTACGAACTCGCCTTCATTCCCAGAGCGACTCAAAACATACTTCGCAACACCCACGTTGTCTTGCGCAGGTTGCCACGAAAGCAGGAGACCATCTTCAGTTGCTTTGATCGCTAAACGTCGCGGGGCTTGGGGTGGCTCTATGTCTCGCCCACGATAGATAACGACGTTTCGCAACTGCAGCAACCCATCCTGATTCGGGGTCGGTGGCGCATGAAAGAATAGATTAATGTATTTCGTATCGCCCCCGACTGTTGAGTCGCCGATAGCATTGTAACGAAAGCGATCACAGCGATAGAGAATAGGGCGCCAGGTATCATCGACCCAGGCGTACGCCTTGGGGGTCGTGTTGTCCCCGGCTTTTGCGTCGAACATGTTCAAAGGAACCGTTGAGATGCCACCCGTGGCTCTTGCGAGGAATGCCAATTTCAGGCCCGCCGATCCCTCAATCTCCAAGGGGATCGACTTCGTTGGCCCTTTGCCTGCGTCAGGTATGCTCAATTCGGCGATCTGCTTATAGATGACTACCCGATCCGTAGTGCTAGCCTGCGAGACGGCGGGAGGGTTTTCGGAGAAAACCAGGCAGGCAAGAACGATAGAGAGCCGAAGCTTTGTACGCATCAGTCTTTTCTCTTGTGTAGGAGTGCCTGTAGCGTTGCTCGGATCGGGGCGGCACCCGCCACGCGTTCGGGCGGGGTGTTGTGATAGAGGGCTAGCCGCTCTCGGACCACATCACGCAGACACCTCGCGATTGCTGTACTTGCTATGCGCGAGTAGTGACGCGTCACAAAGCGATCACCCTCCTCGACTCGCTCCACGCACGGAGTCATGTCCACATACGGCACGTGCGCAGCGTCGAGAAGCTTCTGCGCAGGGCCCTCCTTGATCGAGGAAGCCAGCTCCCGGAACCGCGTTTGTCCGGGAAGATAGACTAGAACCGGAATGGCGCCGTCGTCGAGGGCAACGCGGACGAACGAACGGATCAGCTCCTCATTCACGCGAGCCATCTCGTTGTCGGAAACCTCCGGTGTCGTGACCTGCCAGCGCGGAAACCGCGACTGCAGAAATCGAACCAGATATGACAGATGGTACCAATGCCATTCCCACTCCCACGCATCGTAGCGCAGGTCAAAGTCAATGAACGGAAGCCTCCCGATCATGGGGGTGGAGAAGATGTCCTCGGGCCGAAGCAGCGGTACGTTGAGAGCGGCCAGTCGTCCCTGCCTATCGAAAACCATCCGAGGCTTTGGAAACGAGAGGTCGGATTCTGGAAACGTCAGGAACGCATACACGCCCATCGTCCGTTCCAGGTCGTGGTCAACCACGCCAAAGATGACCACGTCGGGGTGCCAGGCCCGCACCCGCTGGCAGTACTTCAAGTATGCCTGATCCACACCATAACCGTTGACGCCGAAGTTCAACACTTGAACATCCTCACCGAGCTCTCGTTCGAGCTGATGACCCCAAGAGTCTTCGTAGCTCACCTCGAGGCCGAATGTGTACGAATCCCCGACGAGCGCGACTCGCGACTTCGCCGGCGACTTTGCGAAGGTCTCGCCGGATCGTGAGCTCCTGATTCCTTCCGCGCTGCTGAAGTAGAGGCCGTTGACGCTCGATCGACTTTGCCCCACGTCCCAGCCCAGCATCCGATCGAACACCAGGTACGAGCCGACTAAGCGGGCTTCGGTAAGCACCTTCCGATTGTGAGCAGCGACCTCGTGCCAGTCTCGTGGCAGCAATCGCACGCCCATGAAGGTCGTCACGCCCGAGGTCCGGACCGAAATCGTGCGAATGAGCAGCTCACTCGTTCCGAGGATCGCGGCGACGGACAGCAGGTTCACCGCGGCGGTGCGGCGAAGTCTTTCTACTCGATCATCGAGTCCGAGTCGAAGTCGGGCGACTACGAAGACGAGGGCACCAAGGAGCCCTGCTAGTGCAATAAGACCGAGAACACCAGCCCGGCTCGCAAAGAAATCCACCAGGGGCCGGTCACCCTTCTTGTACAGCGCTGTGAAGAGGATGACAAAGGATGCTTCAAGAACGAAGAGTGTGACGAGTGTCGGCACATCCAGTGTCGACTCAGGCTTATTGGATAGACAGCGCCTGGAATTACCCATCACGGCCCCAACTCGCTTGCTGCCGGCGCGGAAGAGCGAGCAACGAATCGAGACTCATGGGCCGACCTTTTGCGATCGAGACCACTTCACGCCGAAAGGCGACCGCGACCCCGACGAAGTAAGCGGGCAAGATCGCTGCTATCTGCAGGAAGAACGCGATGAGTCCGCTGGCGGACCAGTATCTGTCGGTGAGGTAGCAAGCGGCTGCGAACGGCAGCGCGGCCAGGCCGGGGCGGAGCCAGCCCTCCAAGAGAAACTCGCGTTGGGGGAGACCTACTATCCGGCAGATGTAGCGCGGGCACAAGACGAGGTTAACGAAGAGGTCCGGCACCAGTGTTCCAATCGCAACACCGTAGACGCCGAACCGCTCGACCAGCAGAATGCTCAGCAACAGATTCGCCGCCGCCTCGCACCCGAGCCAGAGGGCGAACTGGCCATGCTTGGACAAGCCGTACGCGATGTTCCCCCCAGTCGAGTTGGCGACGATGAAGATCCGACAGATCAAGAGAATCTGCAGCACCCCACCCGATATCGTCGCGTACTCCGGGCCCATCCACAGACCAATGAACGTTTGCCCCCGAAAGAACAGCACGAGGATGAACGGCAGCCCCACGAGCAGTGCTGCTCGAGTCCCCTGGATCAAAAGCAGTCGGAGTTTCTCTTGTTCGCCCCTCGCTTCGAGGCTGCTCACCAGTGGCGCGAAGGTGGACGTCAGCGACACAACGATCTGGCGGACGTATTCACTCAACGAGGCGCCGATTGCGAAGAAGGTCACCGCGGCAACGGAAACGAATGCACCGACGACGAGGTTATCCGTGTAGTAGATGATGGTGCCGGAGATGTTGATTAACATCACCGACGAGCTGTACGACCACAGGTCGCGCAGAATGGCGGGGGCAGGGCGAGCGAGCGAGACCTTCAGGGTCCTGTAGATCCGAAAGCAGGCAAATCTCAGGAGGAGGTTGCAGAATAGGCTGACCAGGAGTTCCAGGACGGCGAGCGCGACGAGCCCGTAGCCGCTGCTCAGCACCAAGAGTACGAGAACAGCACGGGTTGCGCCCTGGACCATCGCCGCTCCACTGAGCAGATCGAAACGGTTCAACGCTGCGAGGACCCCGCCGAAAACACCGAAATAGAGCGACTGGGCTGCGTTGATTCCCGTGATGACCATAGCGCCCATCGCTGCGGTCCGGAGAGACGGAGGTAAATCGAACAGTCGGTTCATCAGGGCGGCGATCGCGACGGCGATCGTGACGATGGCCACGCCGATCCACAGGCGGAGCCACAAGGCCGCGGAGACGGCCGCAGCCGCCGCGACATCGTCTTCGATGGCGTGCGCTCGGGAGACGAAGCGAGTCACGGCTGTGCGAAAACCCAGGTCCAAGAGCCCGAGATACGTCGTGGCGGAGACCACCAAAATCCAGATCCCGTAGGCGGTGTTACCGAGCTTGTGTACGACGAAGGGAGAGAGAAAGAAGGCAATCAGCAGGCCAAGGGCCATCGCCGCCCAGTTTCCAACGACTCCGCGAGCGGTTCGGCTGATCTGGCTCGGATTTTTGGCGGGTGCTCCAGCTGCCGTCTTCTCTCTCATCCTTGCCCGGTCCTCGCGAGGCGCCACATACACTCGTCGCAAGTCCGCTTCCGTGACGTCATTCTAGCCGATCCGGCGCTCGAATCGGATGGTCGAAGCCGGTCGAGGTCGAACCCAGGATCCCCTGCCTGGCACCTGTTCGTCTTCTTCAATCCCAGCGGCGACCCGCGTGAAGGCGCTCGGTGGGACTGGAACCGCCTTGCGCTTTTCTACAAGGAGCTCGAGGCAGGCGACACCCTCGGTTCCCTGCGACGGGCGAGCGTGATCAACGTGTACCCAAAGCCGAGTCGCTCCTTGAGTCGCGTCACCGCCTCCGGCCTGACCAGGCGACTCACTATCCCGGTGAGTCTCGCCGAATTCGTGAGGCGTAACACTCCCCGGCTTCCCGCCACCGGCAGAATCGACCATATCCGCAACACCTGAAAATCCGCGGCCCGCAACAACCGGCGCAGGGTCCGGGCGCTCATGTATAGGCCAACGTGGTCCTGGGGCTGGGCAGGGAGTTCGTTCGCTCCGAGACGGTCCATGACGAACTTGTTCGCGCAGGACAGGACCAGGTACCCGCCGGGCCGCAGGACGTCCGCTGCTCGACGCAGGAATCCGGCCGGATCCGGCACGTGATCGACGACCTCTTGCGACACGACGGCGTCGAAATGCGAGATGGGCAATGGACAGTCGTACACGTTCCCCACTAGGAACGTCACGCTCGGAAAGCGCGACCTGGCCATCGCGATCGCTTCTTCCGACAGATCGATGCCGGTTACCTCGCCGAGCGCGGCGAACCCTTCCGTGTACCATCCGGGCCCGCACCCGATGTCGAGAATCCGAGGCCGTTCGAGCGACAAGGAGCGTAGACACGCGAGGACTTCGTTGTGGCGGGCATTCTTCCATTCGTTGATCGTCCGCCGTTCTCGCCAATGTTTCCAGTGCCAGTTCCAAAACGCTCGCTGCCTTTCAATCGGTGGCGCGGTAGTCGGCACGACGGTCCCCCTTGACGCATCTATCGTCCAAGCACGAGGTCGTATTGCATTTCCAGCGCACGGCGGTTCTCGGCGACCGCCACCGAAAGCTGACGCTCGATGAGATCCCGGCCCGCTTCCAGCTTCGCGAACCGTTCTCGCAGCGACTCCAAGCTGATGTCGTCGATGTGCATGCGATACTCGGACTGGCCCATTCCGATCATAAGATCGTCCATTTTTGGATCATTCGACAGCGCCAGAACCGGCTTGTTCAACAGGAATGACAGCACGATCCCGTGAAATCTGGTCGCCACCACCATATCGGTCAGATCGATCTCCGCCGTCAGCTCGTCGAGGCCGCCGATGGCCGGCTCGGCCAGTCTTGCCTCCAGGCCGGGCCCGTACCGGCGCCTGATCTCGTCTCGCATGTCCCTGATCACCAGCCGATCGGCGCGAAGCTGGGTTGGGAACAGCACCACCCCGTAAGCCCGCTCGATCAGCCACGCCGCGAAATCAGAGAGGGTTTCGACGTACTTCTTGTAGGCGAGGGGGCGGACGGTCGGCCAATACCGAGCGTCGTGGTGAGGAAACGGATTGATGCCAACGACCGGCCGCAACCCGCGCCGGCCACCCCCGGCGTGGCTCACATTCAGATCGCTGGCAGGATCCGGAAAGACGGGATTCGTACCCCCTATCCCCATATCTTCGACCAGCTCCTTCGAGCTCCTGTCCCGAAACGAGCGGTAGTCCGCCAGCGAGAGCGCCGACTTCACGAGCAACCGCCCGGCTGCCGATCGGAGAGGACCCGCTCCGACGCTCAGGAACACGAGCCTGGTCCGGCACAGTTTCGCCGCCAGTGACCATGCGAAGGCGGCGTACGGCTGCCTCAGTCCGAACTGATCGGTCAGATAGCCCGAGCCCGCCACCACCATGAGGTCGCTTCCCCGTACCGCGCCCACACACCTCGCCAGGAGGCTTGCCTCGCTTAGCGAATCGACCAGAAAGCGACCGCCGACGTACAGCGGCTTTAGCGCAGCCCTGATTAGCGTATGCTTCTTCGCCGACTCTCGCGCCCGTTCCAGCCAGCCGCCCCCCCGGGCCGTCTCCGCCGCTCCGTTCCCCGCCGGCGCGTCGGTCGTCCCGAATACGGGGACAGTAGCCACCTTGTACTGCCGTGCCGTCTCATCCGGCTTCAGGCACACAACATATACGTCGGCGTCCGGAATTCGCTTGCCGACACTCGCCAGAACCGCCGTCAAAGTCGCCTCATCGCCGAGATTCCCGTTTCCAGCGTTGGGGCTGACGATTCCGATTCTCCTCAGCGGTCGCGATGTCACTCCCGGCCTCGCGCTCCCCATCGGGACACCTGCCGAGGATTCTGGTTGGCGACCTGCAATCAAGCACCCTCCTCGGCGCTCGACCGATTGCGACGAACCCTGGCGAGCATCGCTAGCCGGCCTCCCCGTCGAGGCCCGTCATAGCCGACGCGGATCATCCGCCGTTTCGCGACCGATCTTCGTGGGGTTCGACCTTGCAGGCGCGTGACAGGTTGCCGAGCTCCTTGCATAGCTCGAGCGATCACCTTGGTCCGGAACACTTTCTGTTCCTGTGATCTCCTTCTTCTCGTTTCTCCCAGCCGCAGCGGGCTCGGGATACCCAGACCGCGCGCCCTCCCTCCCGCAGCGCTACTGCCTGCGGCACGCCACGTGGCTTCCAAATGCTAGCATCGTCCGATTAGGTCGTCGACGCGGTCGTCATTTCAAAGCACGATCAACGGGGTGGATCGACCTTCTTGCGGTCCGCTCACTTCGGTAGCCCGGAGCCTGCTGCTTCGGGCTGCTGTCTTTCTGGGGCGCTGCTCTACGACAACGCCGCCCCCTTCAGCCGGGGCAGGTCCAGTGCGCGCATAGCAACCGATGATCCGGGTCTGAGCCCGGCTTATTCACCGACTGATGACTGAAGGTGCCGTGAGGCGAAGGCAGGGCGAAAGTAGCGACAGCAGTAGCCGACGCCATTGACGGTGACGATCGTGGGGTGAGGGAACGACGGCAAGTGAGAAGCAGAGAGGGCTTGGAGGTAGCGCTCAGGGCGGACGGATACGTCGGCGCGTCAGCGCAGGCAATGTTGGTTCGCGAGATTGAGCGGAGCGCTTCGTCAGG
This sequence comes from uncultured delta proteobacterium, assembly GCA_963712515.1. Taxonomy (GTDB): domain Bacteria; phylum Desulfobacterota; class Binatia; order JACPRU01; family JACPRU01; genus CAVQIG01. The sequence continues at coordinate 70,991 of CAVQIG010000024.1, read as the reverse complement.
ACGGCGCGGGGTGGAGCGCACCGAGCCGCGTCCACAACGTTTGCCAGAGAGCCGCAGAGCCTTCGCCGAGGACCAGCACCGCACGGCGGCCGTGAACGAGCACGCGCGCAGCGACCCGCAGGATCACCTCGCGGAATCGTGCGAGGCCCCAGCCCTGGCCGGTGGCCTTCTCCATCAGGACCCGTGCGGCGTGCACGACGTTGTAGGCGAGCACGTTGAGGAGCAGCCGCACCTCGTTGTTGGCGAAGGAATCTCCCGCGACCAGAGGTGCCTCGAGCGGCCGACCACGGTAGTGGCTCTTGGCGCGCGCCGAGCAGGAGAGCGCGGGGTCAAGCACGCTCATGAGCTCGCCCATATGCCCCTCGGCGGTGCCGCGCTGGCGATAGAGATCGAGCAGTGCGCGGCCGTCCTTCTGCTCGGGCGTCCAGCTCGTGACCAGCCAAAAGTGATGGAGGAAGAACTCCTCGGCACGCTCCATCACCACGAGCACGACACGGCGCTGGCGCGACCACGGCTCGGCCCGGTAGTCCAACTCGTAGCACCACGTGCGCGGCTCGGCGGGAGGTCGACCCGGCGGTCGGCTGAGATACGGAGCGGCCATGCGGTCGAGCACCGGATTATTGCGCAACCGCGCCACGTACGGTGTCCCGCGTTTCTCCAGGGCCGAGAGCAGGTCATCCTCGGGAAACCCGGCATCGATCCGCACGGCCGCTACCTGACAAAGCTTCTGCTCGACCTCATCGAGCAAGGGCAGCAGGAAGTCGGCGGCGCCTGCGGCCGTGTGGGCGTTCCCCTCGCGCAGCTTCGCGTCGAGCAGATCCCCCGTCTCGCCGACGCTGGCGATCAGCGGATGGAAGATCCGGGTATGGTAGTGCCCATTGTATTGCGATCCCGCTTGATGACCCTCCACCTCGATCGGCAGCGAGTCGAGGTCCACCGTCAGGTGTCGAAACCGATGGCTGTTTCGGCCGACGCGGTTGCGCCGCGCGACGAACTCCAAGAGCGAGCGGCGCACGACCTGCCGATTGCCGCCTGCGGCGAGCATTGCCACCAGCCGCGACAGCGTCGGCTGCGAGGCGAGGCCATCGGGCACCTCGGGATTCTTGTCCAGGACGACGCCTTCCTCGCGGGGCCGCATCTCCAGGGGAGCGATCCCACGGCGGTCCGATACCGCCAGCCGAAACACCGCGTCGTCGCGGAGCCGATCGGCATCGTCGTGGTCCCTCCACCCCTGCCCGAGCAACACCAGCGAGGTCCGCAGCAACTCCGACAGCGGATGGGTGATCAGGTCGGGGTCGCGGCTGTCGGCCAGCCGACTGGTCATCCAGTCGACGATCCCGAGCCGCTCCATCACTTCCCGCAGCACCACCGCCCCCGCGTCCGAGGTCAGTCGCTCAGGCCGCGCTTCCAGCCGCAGCGACTGGTTGAACTCCGCCCGGAAAAGAGAGAGATTCACTTCACCCATACCGCGCCTCCTCACCGCCTACCGCGTGTCTTCGCAAACCCGCTTGTAGCACGGCTGAGCGAGGCGCGGAATGGTTTCAGGCGCCCTCAGTCGGCGAATATGGCGGGTTAAGATGGAATCGGTTCGTTTCGGCCCCTATCGGCTCGACCCTCCCGAGGAGCGCGTCTGGCGGGGCGAGGAGCTAGTCAAGCTCACCGCCAAGACCTTCTCGGTTCTGCGCTACCTGGCGGAGCGCTCGGGCCATTTGGTGACCAAAGAGGAGCTTTTCAAAGCCCTGTGGCCCGAGACGGCGGTCAGCGACGCGGCGCTGACGAGATGCATCCACGAGCTTCGCGAGGCGCTATCCGACGACCCGCGGGAACCACACTACGTCGAAACCGTGCATCGGCGTGGATTTCGCTTCATCGGGCCCGCGGCGGACGTGCGTGAACCGACCACGCGAACTCAAACGAAGTATGCCAAGAGCGGAGGCGTTCACATCGCCTATCAGATCGTCGGCGACGGCCCGATCGACCTCGTGATCGTGCCCGGGTGGGCCTCGAACGTGGAGGGGTGGTGGGAGCTCCCGCTTGCCGCTGCCTTTTACGAACGTCTCGCTTCCTTCTGCCGGCTGATCATCTTCGACAAGCGGGGGACCGGCATGTCGGACCAAGTACCCATCCATGAGCTGCCTACGCTCGAGCAACGGATGGACGACGTGCGAGCAGTCATGGACGCGGCGGGCTTCGAGCGGGCGGTGCTTTTCGGGTACTCGGAAGGTGGACCGATGTCGCTCCTGTTCGCCGCCACCTACCCGGAGCGGACGGCCGCCCTCATCCTACATGGGACCTTCGCCAAGATGGAGTGGGACGACTGTTTCGGAGCGTCTCTCGCAGACAACCCACGGGAATTGGAAGCGATGATCGAGGAGCGCTGGGCCGACGGGTTTCCCGGCCTCGACGTGTGGGCACCGACTTTCGCAGACAGCGAGCAGAATCGTCAGGCGTTTGCCCACTTCATGCGGTCGGCGGCCAGCCCCGCCGCGGCCGTCGGGCTGATTCGCATGAACTGGCAGATCGACGTTCGACCCATCTTACCCGCGATCCACGTGCCAACCCTGATTCTCCACCGCCGCGGAGAACGAGCCATCGGTGTCAAGCATGCCCGGTACCTCGCCGACCACATTCCCGACGCGAAGTACGTCGAGATGCCTGGTGTGGATCATCTTCTCTTCGCGGGCGACCACGAGGCCATTGCTGCGACGGTAGAAGAATTCCTTACGGGCTCGCGACGCGCTCACCAGCGCAACCGGATACTTGCCACAGTCTTGCTCGCGGAGATCGTGGACTCGACGAAACGAGCCGCCGAGCTGGGCGACCGCCGTTGGCGGAGTGTGGTCAAGCGGTACCAGGCGCTGCTGCGGAAGGAGGTGAGCCGTTTTCGTGGATGCGCGGTGGCGGGAGATCGATGCCTGGCGACGTTCGATGGCCCGATACGGGCTCTTCGCTGTGCACTGAGCCTCCGTGACGGATCACGTCAGCTGGGACTCGAAATCCGCGCCGGCGTCCACACAGGGGAATGCGAACTCAAAGGCGACCGGCTGGATGGCATCGCGGTTTCCATCGCCGGGCAGGTTCTCGCCAGCGCCGGGTCGGGTGAGATCTGGGTGTCGGGCACGACGAAGAACCTGGTGGCGGGATCGGGAATCGAGTTTCGGGATCAGGGCGTTTTTGTTCTCGAGGATCAGCCGGGGCAATGGCCTTTGTTCACCGTGGGATGATCGAGGTCGCTGGCTGACGACCACCGTCACACCGCGGGTCGAGGGACGCGGTGCAGCGAAGGAAGGGTCCCGCGCTCGCGCGACCTCAGGCGCGGCGCGCCTCGGGCATGACTTCCTCGGCGAAGCGTTGGATCTCGTCCACGTTGTAGGGAACGAAGGTCATGAAGATGAAGTGTGTGACACCGGCCTTCACGTAGCGGTCGATCGTGTCGAAGCACTCCTCCTTGCCGCCGATCATGATTCGCCGGCGCGCGACGTCGGGCGTGCTGCCCTCCATGCGTGCCACGAGCTCCGTCACGAACTCCTCGCGCTCTTTGGCGCCGCGATAGCAGAGCGGCATCAGAACGGTCTTCTCGATTGCGGAGGTGTCGCGGCCGATCGCCTCGCCGTGGCGATCGATCACGTCGATGAGGTGCTTCATGCGCTCGACCTGGGCGCCCGTGTTCCAGAGATCGGCGTGCCGGGCGACGATCTTCAACAGCACCTTCTCGCCGGTGCCGCCGATCATGAACGGGGGATGCGGCTTCTGCAGCGGCTTCGGCAGGCCGAGCGCGTCGGTCACGGTGTAGTACTTCCCGCGAAGCGTCGTCTTCTCTTGTGTGAACATGCCTTTGATGATGCCGCAGGCCTCGTCGAGCGCCCGCAGGCGAGCCGGGACGGCTTTGAAGTCGATGCCGAACGCCTTGTGCTCGAGCTCGAACCAGCCCGCGCCGATCCCGAGGTTCAGGCGGCCCCCGCTGACGTGATCGAGCGTCGCCGCCATCTTCGCGGTCACGCACGGATGCCGGTACGAATTGCCGCTCACCAGCGTTCCGATCCGCGCACGCTTCGTGGCTTGCGCGAGAGCGGCGAGCGTCGTCCATGCCTCGAGGCATGGCCCGTCGGGAGCGACGAAGATCGGATAGAAGTGATCGAAGTTCCAAAGCGAGTCGTAGCCCCAGCGGTCGGCCTTCTGCCAGAGATCGAGCAACTGCGGCCAGTCGACGAGCTGCTGGCCGCTCTGGATTCCGAAACGGATCGGGTGCTTGCTCACGTCTCCTCCTTTCAGATCTCCGCGAAGAAGCGCCGCCCCATGGCGTCGTCCTATGCTGCTTCCGGGCCGCTGGTAGCTCTGCGTCGAGAGCTCCGGAATGACTCGAGCGCGCTCGCCCGGCTATAGATCGGAAGGGGCGAGAAAGTCGATGGTGTCTTGGCGGCGTCACTGGTTCCTGGTCGGCCTTGCGCTGGTCAGCGCCGGCGCATATGCGTTTCCCGAAGGCGGCACGGCGCTCCGCGGGACGGGCTGGGCCTTGCCGCTGCTCACCGCAACGAGCCTGTTCCTCTCCGGGATCACTCTCGAGACCGCCGGGCTTCGCGAGGGCGCCGATTTGCTCGGGCTCGCGCTCGGGCTCTCCTCCACCTACGTCGTCGCACCCGTGCTGGCCATCGTGTTCGTGCGATTGTGGGGGCCCGCGAATGGCGGCGCCGGATCCGAGGGATATTTCTTCTTCGAGGCGATGATGATCGTCGCGGCGCAGGCCAGCACCATCGCCTCCGCGCCGGCGTTGACGCTCGTTGCCGGCGGAAATCAGGCGCTCGCGCTCGCCATCACGCTGTCGTCGAACTTGATGACCTCGCTCGTCACGCCACTACTCCTTTCGCTGGACCGTCGGCACCGTCGTCGCGTTTCCCGTCGGGCGGATGATGATGGAGGACGCGATGGTCGTACTGCTGCCGGTCGTCGCCGGACAACGTCGCCCACCGACTCTTTTGGTCGCGGCTGCGGAGCTTTTTGCCGGCGATCGTGCGGCTCGCGCAGGCGATCATCCTCCTCTTCGTCTATACGGGGGTCGCAGCGGCGGTCGGCCGCCTCTCCGAGCGCCCCGCGCTGATCCTCGCCTTCGTGGCAACCGCCGCCTCGCTTCACGTCGCGCTGCTCGTCTGGAACCACCAGACCGCGACCCGCCTCGGCCTTTCACCGGCAAACCGGGTGGCGGTGGTTTTTTGCGGCTCGCAGAAGACCCTGCCGAACGGGATCTACCTCTGGGATACGTTCTTCCCGTCGAACCCCCACGGGGCGCTCGCTCTGGTCTGTTACCACGTGTTCCAGCTGGTTCTCGACAGCCTACTCGTGCCCTCGCTATCTCCTCGACCGGCCGCCGTCGCGGAAATGGAGGAGGTCACCGATGGAGCGTGACCGGGACGGCGAGCGGCCGAGCGTCGGGCTTTGCCGTGACTGTCGATTCGCCAAGCGGATCGAAAGCGGCAAGGGATCCCGATTCTTCCTCTGCCGACGGTCGGAGAGCGATCGCAGCTATCCGCGCTACCCTCGGCTGCCGGTCTCGAGCTGTTCCGGCTACGAGTCGATCGAGGGGTAGCGGTCCGTGGAAGCCGAGCATTGACACCTCTTGACGCCCGAAACACAACCGGGATAGCGGATTAACAATGTTAACGAAGAAGCGAATCCTACGCCCGACTCGAGCACGCAGTGAGAACCTCAAGGCCGCAGTTCTCGATGCCGCCCGCAAGTTGTGCTTCGCCGATGGCGTCGAGGGCGTCTCGGCGCGCAAGATCGCCAAAGAAGCCGGCTGTAGCGCCACGGCGATCTACCTCTACTACAAGAACCTAGACGACGTCCTCCATCATTTGCGCATGGAGGGACACCAACTGCTCGCGCAGTACTTCCGCGAGGTCGACGACGGCACTGCCTCCCGTTCAGAGGTTGCTGGAAATGGGTCGTGCGTACTATCGGTTCGGCGTCGAACATCCGAACTATTACCAACTCATGTTCCTCCATCGCTTCCGAGAGGTGCCAAGGCGTGAGTTCATCCAGCAGGAAATATTCACGCTCCTACTCGTTCGCGACGTGATCCGCACCGGCGTCGAGGTCGGGGTAATCCGAGGCGACGTCGATTCCATGGTGCTGGCCAGCGGAGCATGGTCGAACATCCACGGGCTCACGTCCTTGGCGGTGTCGGGCTTGCTGTTGCAGACCGCGCCGGGTCAAGACGCAGCCCTGCTCGAGGGCGTTCTGGAAAGCATTCGGAGGTGGGTATCTCCATGAAGGATTCCCCGTCCGGTGGGTTTACGTCGTTAACCGGAACGGCAGCGCACGAACGGGACGGTTCCATCGGGCCCGCTACGCCTCGGGGCCACCGGAACTCGAACTGGGATTGGGATTTCCCGTTTCCGCTGCCGGGCCGCTGGAAGGGCAAGAAGCGGATCCCCGCGAACACGGAAAAGCGGACGCCCTGGGTCGACGTGGAGGCTTTCGACCCCACGCGCATCCCGCCTCGCTTCGTCAAATCGCCGGTGTCGCTCGAGGCGGTGAAGAGCCGCATCCTCGCCTTCGCCGACGACGTCGGCATCGTCTCCATCGACCATCCGGCCATCGCTCACGAGCTCGACGAGATCCGCTACGTCTATCCTCACGCGCGGTCGCTCATCGTGCTGATCGCCGAAGAAAACAAAGCGGCGATGCAGTCGCGGTATTTGCCGACGGCGAACCACGAGCTCTACGAAGCCGAGGAGAGGCTCTTCCAGTGGGATCACCAGGTGATCCAGTACGTGAAGACGCTCGGTGCCGAGGGCCTGACGACTACGGTCGGCTGGCCGCAGGAAGTCTCGGTGCGCTGGGCCGACAAGATCTGGCCGCTCAGCCACAAGCTCGTCGCCCAAGCCGCAGGCCTCGGCGTGATCGGCACGAGCCGGAACTTCCTTCACCCGAGGTTCGGTGCGTATTGCCTGATCGACACGGTAGTCACCAACCTCGAGTTCCTACCCGACGAGTACGACGCGCAGCGGCCGAGCGATTGGAATCCTTGCCTCGAGTGCAACCTCTGCGTCGCCTCGTGCCCGACGGAGGCCATCAAGGCCGACGGCGAGTTCGACTTCTTCGCCTGTTACAACCACACCTATCGCGATTCGATTCCCGGCTTCCTCGACTTCGCCCGCGATCTCGCCGAAGCCAAGCCGAAGAAGTTCGAGCATCGCTGGTCGGATGCGGAGATCGCGTCGCTTTGGCAGGCGATGGCGTTCCGCGTCGAGTACCGCTGCTTCAACTGCGTCGCCACCTGTCCGGCCGAAATCCACGAGGCCTTTCACTCCGACAAAGACGTGCGCTCGATCTACCTGCAAGAGACGCTGAAGCCGCTCACGCATGCACGCGCGCGTGACCGACGAGCAGTTCGTGATCGACACACCGAGCGCGCGCGAGCGGCTCGGCATCCCGCCCGGTCGATACCGAACGCCGCACGACCCGACCAAGCCTGGGCAGCAGGGTGCGCGGCTCGTTCAGCTCCAGCGAATCCGCGTCTCGAACATCGACACGATGATGCGCATGATGCCGTACTATTTCCGACCCGAGGAGGCGGGCGCGCTCGACTTCACATGCCAGCTCGACTTCTCCGGCGAAGGAGGCGGCCGCTGGGTGCTGCGCATCGCCGACGAGCGCTGCAACGTGCGTCCCGGGACGACCGACGTTCCCGACCTGATCGTTCGTTGCGATGGCCGGTTGTTTCTCGGCATCCACCGCGGCGAGGTGAGCCCGCTCGGCTCGCTCTTGACCGGCAGGCTCAAGCTGGAGGGCCGAAAGGAGCTTTTTCTCGTGTTTCCAAGGCTCTTTCCGGTCGCCCCGGGCGAGACCATCGTCCACCGGATTGCCTGGCATCTCAAGCGGGCCTGGCGCGGCTGGCGCCGTGGGCGCCCGCGATGACGACCGCCGACCGCTGCTGATTCACCGTTCGTTCTGTGTCAAACTGGCCCGACTTTGGCCGGGACGAACGTACAGCAGAGGCTCGAGCGCCTCCTCGCCGAGCGGATTCTCGTCTTCGACGGCGCGTGGGGAACGATGATCCAAGCCCACTCGCTCGGCGAGGCGGACTACCGCGGCGAGCGATTCGGCAATCATCGACGAGATCTGCGCGGCAACCACGACGTTCTGGTGCTGACCCGGCCGGACGTGGTGGGCGAGATCCATCGCGCCTATCTCGACGCCGGCGCCGACGTCATCGAGACCAACACCTTCAACGCCAATCGCGTCTCGCAGGCGGACTACACGCTGGAAGACCACGTGTACGAGATCAACGTCGTCGCCGCCAGGCTCGCGGTCGGCCTGGCGCGCGAGTACACGGAGCGGAATCCGACCAAGCCGCGCTTCGTCGCCGGGTCGATCGGGCCGACCAACCGCACGCTATCGATCTCGCCGAAGGTCGAGAACCCCGCGTTTCGCTCGATCGCCTTCGACGAGCTGAAGGACGCGTACGCCGAGCAGGTGCGCGGTCTCGTCGACGGCGGCGTGGATCTACTCCTTCCCGAGACGAGCTTCGATACCGCCAACCTGAAGGCTGCGATCTTCGCGATCGAGGAGGTGTTCGCGGAGAAGGGGGTTCGGCTGCCGCTGTGGCTTTCGGGGACGATCGTCGACCGCAGCGGACGCACGCTCTCGGGTCAGACGATCGAGGCGTTCTGGATCTCGATCGCCCATGCCAATCCGCTCCTGGTCGGTCTCAATTGCTCGCTCGGTGCGACCGAGATGCGTCCGTTTCTGGAAGATCTGTCGCGGGTCGCGACTTGCTACGTCAGCTGCTACCCGAACGCCGGCCTGCCGAACGCGTTCGGAGGCTATGACGAGTCGCCCGATCACACGGCGGCGCTGCTGCGGGAATTCGCCGAGCAGGGCTGGGTGAACGTGGTCGGCGGCTGCTGCGGCACGACGCCCGACCACGTTCGCGCGATCGTCGCCGCGGTCGAAGATCTGGCTCCACGGCAGCGCCCCGAGCCCGAGCGCCTGCTGCGGCTCTCGGGCCTCGAAGCGCTCGTCGTCCGACCCGAGACCGGATTTCTACCGATCGGCGAGCGCACCAACGTCACCGGGTCGAAGCGCTTCGCGCGACTCGTCAAGTCGGACGACTACGAAGGAGCAGTCGCGGTTGCGGCCGACCAGGTCCGCGGCGGCGCCAACATGATCGACGTCAACATGGACGAGGGCATGCTCGATTCGGAGCAGGCGATGAGCACGTTCCTTCGCCTGATCGCCACCGAGCCCGAGATCGCCCGGGTGCCGATCGTCGTCGACAGCTCGAAGTGGTCGGTGATCGAGGCCGGTCTCAAGTGTCTACAGGGAAAGGGGATCGTCAACTCGATCAGCCTGAAGGAAGGCGAGGAAGCGTTCCGTACGCACGCGCGGCTGGTTCGGCGCTATGGCGCCGCGGTCGTGGTGATGGCCTTCGACGAGAAGGGCCAGGCCGACACGGTCGCGCGCAAGGTGGAAATCTGCCGGCGCGCCTATCGCATTTTGACCGAGGAGGTCGGTTTCCCGCCCGAAGACGTCGTCTTCGACCCCAACATTCTGGCGATCGCGACGGGGATCGAGGAGCACAACGAGTACGGAAAGGCATTCCTAGATGCGACGCGCATCATCAAGCAGACTTGTCCGCTGGCGAAAGTGAGCGGCGGGGTCTCTAACCTCTCGTTCTCGTTCCGCGGCAACGACGTGGTGCGGGAGGCGATCCACTCGGCGTTCCTCTACCACGCGATCCGCGCCGGTCTCGACATGGCGATCGTCAACGCGGGACAGCTCGCCGTCTACGAGGAGATCCCGAAAGACCTGCTCGAGCTCGTCGAGGACGTGCTCTTCAATCGGCGCCCGGATGCGACCGAGCGGCTGGTCGCATACGCGGACACCGTGAAGGGGAAGTCGGAATCGCGTGTCGAGGATGAAGCTTGGCGCCGGGCGAGCGTCGAAGAACGGCTCGGGCACGCGCTCATCAAAGGGATCGTCGACTACATCGACGCCGACGTCGAGGAGGCGCGGCGGAAATATCCGCAGCCGTTGGCGATCATCGAAGGCCCGCTGATGGACGGGATGAAGGTCGTCGGCGATCTCTTCGGTGCGGGCAAGATGTTCCTCCCGCAGGTTGTCAAAAGCGCGCGGGTGATGAAGAAGGCGGTCGCGTATCTGCTGCCATATATGGAGCAGGGAAAGCACGCGACCCCTAGGAAACAGGGCAAGGTGCTCATCGCCACGGTGAAGGGCGACGTGCACGACATCGGCAAGAACATCGTCGGCGTCGTGCTGGGTTGCAACGACTACGAGGTCATCGATCTAGGCGTGATGGTGCCCTGCGAGCAGATCCTCGAGACAGCCCGCAGAGAACGCGTCGACGTGATCGGGCTCTCCGGCCTCATTACTCCCTCCCTCGACGAGATGGTGCACGTGGCGCGCGAGATGCAGCGCGAGGGGTTCGAAGTCCCGCTGCTGATCGGCGGCGCGACGACGAGCCGCCAGCACACGGCCGTCAAGATCGCCCCGCAGTACGGCCCGCCGACGATACACGTGCTCGATGCTTCGAGGGCCGTCGGCACGGTATCGAGCCTGTTCAGCCGTGACCGGCGCGCCGACTTCGATGCGGCGAATCGCCGCGAGCAGGAGCGGCTGCGGGAGCTCTTCGCCGCGCGCCGCGCGCAGCCTCTCGTTCCCTACGAGCGGGCCCGGGCGCAGCGCGAGCCGATCATGTGGCGGGAAGAAGACATCGCCCGCCCGCCGTTCTTCGGCCCTCGCGCGCTGGAAGGGTTCCCGCTCGCGGAGCTGGTGCCGTACGTCGACTGGACGTTCTTCTTCCACGCCTGGGAGCTGCGCGGGAAATTTCCTCAGATCCTCGAGCACCCGGAATACGGAAAGGCGGCGCGGGATCTCTTCGCCGACGCCCAGAAGCTCCTCGGCCGGATCGTCGACGAACGATTGCTCCAGGCAAATGCCGTCTACGGATTCTGGCCGGCGAACGGCGACGGCGACGACATCGTCGTCTGGACGGACGAGACGCGGTCGAAGGAGCGGCTTCGCTTCAATTGCCTTCGGCAGCAGGAATCGAAGACGGACGGGCAGCGCGTCTATCGCTCGCTCGCCGACTACGTCGCGCCGCTCGGCAGCGGTCTTCTCGACTCGATCGGCGCTTTTGCCGTAACGGCCGGCCTCGGCGCCGATCGGCTCGTCGCCGCATTCGAATCGGCGAGCGACAACTACAGCGCGATCATGGTCAAGGCGCTCGCCGACCGACTCGCCGAAGCCTTCGCGGAGTATCTGCACCAGCGGGCGCGGCGCGAGTGGGGTTACGGTGCGACCGAGGCCTTCAGCAACGAAGACCTGCTCGAGGAGAAGTATCGCGGCATCCGCCCTGCCTTCGGCTATCCCGCTTGCCCGGAGCATTCCGAGAAGACGAAGCTCTTCGAGCTGCTCGGTGCGGAATCTGTCGGCATGCGTCTCACCGAGCACTACGCGATGATCCCTGCGGCCTCGGTGTGCGGGCTCTACTTCGCTCATCCCGCGGCGCGCTACTTCAACCTCGGAAAGATCCAACGCGATCAGGTGGCGTCCTACGCCGAGCGCAAAGGGATCGACGTACGCGAGGCCGAGCGGCGGCTGTCGCCCAATCTCGCTTACGACCCCGATTGAAAAAAAGCGTATTGGAGTACACAGCGGCATGTCCCACGTCGACCCACCGCCGAGTCTCGGCGCACTCGGCTTTCTGGTCGGTCGCTTTCGCGGGGAAGGCACGTTGCAACGGGGCGCGACCACGTTCGAGAAGGACGTACTCGGTCGTTGGGAAGTCGCCGGCCACTTCTTGTCGCTCTGCATGAGCGCGTCGTATCGGGTGAACGACCGGGTGACGGACGTTCATCATGCGATGGCGCTCGTCGGCGTCGAGCGCCGGAGCGGAGCGTTCCAAGCGCACGTCTTCACCGACGGCGGCGAGATCTTCGAGCACAGGCTCGTCGTCGAAGCGGGGCGCGTGAGCTTCGGTGACCGGGTACCGCACGAGAGCCGCGCGCGAGCCGCTCGCAAGGTCCTGCTCCACACGCCATACGGATACGATGAGACTCTCGAGATCGACCGCGGCGGCGGTGGCTTCGAGACTTACTCGTTCGTGCGGCTCGAGCGAATCCCCGAGTAGGAGTCTCTGCAGACTCCTCGGCGAGATTCTAGTTGAGCGCGCCGGGGATCGCGAGCGTAAACGGCGCGATGCGAGCGTCGAAGGACTCTCCGCTGTCGGTGACCATGCGGTAACTGCCGTGCATCGATCCGATCTGGGTGCTGAGCGGGCAGGCGCTGGTGTATTCGAACGCCTCACCGGGGCGCAGGTGCGGCTGCTTGCCGACCACGCCCGGCCCCTTGACTTCCTGCTCCTTGCCCATGCCGTCGGTGATGATCCAGTGGCGGGACAGAAGCTTCACGTTCTCGTCCCCCTGGTTCTCGATCGTCACGTGATACGCGAAGAAGAACTCACCACTCTGCGGGTCGGAGCGCTCCGGCACGAACTCCGACTCGACCTTGACTCGGACTCCACGTGTGATCGCCTCTGACATCCATCGCCTCCGGTGCCTTCCCTACATTTCTGGAGCGGTTTGCGCCAGTCCGTTGCGGCGGCGGCCGCGTGGAGCCCACTCGCTGCACATCCGGCTTCGGCGACGCCGCGCGGGGCGAGGAGACCTCGAAGGGTGAGCGATTCTTCCTGATGACGCTTCCCGCTCTCTCCCTCTACTGGTTTCTCTATCTCGCGGCGTTCGGCATCCTGCTGCCCTTCTTCAGCCTCTATCTGAGCGACAACGCCGGGCTGAGCGCGACCGAGGTGGGAGTGGTCGTGACCATGTCCCCGCTCGTCGCGCTCGTCGCTCCAACCGCGTGGGGGCGGATTGCAGATCGTTCGGGATCGCCGACGCGCGTGCTGGCGGTCGCTACGCTCGGGGTCGCGGTCTTCACGGCGGCGTTCGCGTGGCTCGACGGCTTCTGGTTGCTCGCCGCAGGCGCGGCTGCCCTCGCACTCTTCGCGACGGGCGTGATCCCGCTCGTCATCTCGGTGACGCTTGCCTCCCTCGGTGAGAACGCGCTTCCCGCATTCGGGCGCGTCCGGGTTTGGGGCACTGTCGGCTTCCTGGTCCTCGTCGTTCTCTTTCCGCTGTTTCTCCGCGCTTTCGATGTCCTCGGCGCTCTTTCGTCGCGGCCGGCCGGACCGTCGGAGCCCTACCTGTGGGTGATGTTCCCCGCGGCATCGGCGTTGACCCTTCTCGCCACGTGGATCGCCTGGCGAATTCCCGAGCCCGCGGGAGTCACACACCACGTGCATCGGGGCCGCTGGCTCGAGCTCCGCCGCCATGGGCCTTTCGTTCGCTTGCTCGTGCTGTCGTTCGGCACCTACCTGTTTCTCCAGGGTCCGATGAACCTCTTTCCACTCTATCTGCGTGGTCATGGCCGCGGCCTCGAGACGCTCAGTCAGATGTGGATACTCATGTTGCTGCTGGAAATCCCTCTGATCGCCTTTTCGGGCACGGCTCTTCGATACCTCGGGCCGCGCGGTCTCGTCGGCGTAGGCTTGGCTGCGGGCGGCCTCCGCTGGCTGGTCTGCGGCCTCGCGCACGATCTTCGTGCGGTCTACGCGGTGCAGCTGCTGCATGGCGTGATGGTGGCCGGAGTGGGAGTGGGCTCCGCCCTTTATGTAGAGGCTTCGGTGCCGGCGCAGTTGCGTTCGACGGGCCAAGGGCTGGCCGCCACAGCCGGCGTGGGCATCGGCTCGATTCTTTCGAACGTCGTAGCCGGCTGGTTGATGGACCACGTCGGCGTGGACGTTCCATTCATTTTCGGCGGTAGCGGCGCGCTGCTCCTCGCGATGATGGTTCCGGCTTGGTTACCGCCGCCGAGCCGGCTCGGACCGAGCGACGCCTTGCTCGGCTCGGCGACGACGGGAGCTGTAGATCGGACCGGTCGCTGAAGAACTTCTTCATGTGTGACTTCCGGCCGGGGCCGGAGCTCGCTCGGACGGCACCATCGGGAGAAGTCGCCGCCTTCGGGCTCGCTTCAGCTCTTCGAGCTGCGAGCGAGCGGCCGCATTCGCCTCCGCGTCGCGGATCTTGCCGAGCCGCCTCTCGAGGTCGCTGTCCCCGAGGTCGCGAGTCATCTTCGCCTCCTCGACGAGCCGGTTGACGTGGTCGCGCACCGCATCGAGCGCGCGAATGTCGGCGTCGGGGGATAGCCCCGAGAGCGTTTCCTGGAACCTCAAGCGTGCACGCGCGTTGGCCAGCCGCGCCAGCATGCGCACCTTCTCGTCTCGCAGGCGCGCGATCTCTCCCTGGAAGGCCGAGAGATTCTTCTTGGCGATCTCCGCTTCCTCGTCGAGCTCGTGAAGCTCGCCGGTGAGGCGCTCCACTTCCTGCGACAGGCCGTCACGCCGGCCGATCAGCGCGAGCGCGGCATCGTCGTCGTCGCTGTCGACGGCGAGCTCCAACTGGCGCCGGACGCGGCCGAGCTCGGCGGACTTCTGTTCGAGCTCGCGGCCGAGCTTCGTTCGCATGTAGAGAACGCCGGCCGCGGCCGTGCGCAGCTTGCCGTATTGATCGAGCCGCTCCTGGATCGCGGCCTCGTAGACCGCGCCAGGGTTTCGATGCTCGCGGCGTAGGATCCATTGATTGAGGAGCCCGCGCACGAGGTTGGTCAGTCGCGAAAGGAAGCGCATCTGTTTCCTCCCCTGATCTACTAAGATACGATTTCTGCTTCCACACGAAGATATGAGATGCGATGCGTCAATAGGCCGACGACGTTGGTTGGGCTGCGAAGCCGCGTCGAGAGAGACCGAACTGCGGCTCGCTACGGCCCCGTGTCCTCGACGGTGATGCCGAGCTCGCGCATCTTTTGTTGGAGGTTCTGGCGATACATGCCGATCTCCTCGGCCGCCTTGGTGATGTTTCCGGCATTTCGTCGCAACGCCTGGACCAGGAACGCGCGCTCGAAATCCGCCACGACGCGGTCCTTCGCTTCGCGAAACGAAACCGGCATCTCCGCCGCGGTCGCGTGGTTCGTCGCGGACGCCGGCGTGGTCTTGTCGCCGAGCAGATCCGCTTCGGTGATCTCCGGGCCTGGGGCGAGCAGCAACGCCTGTTCGACGGCCGAGCGTAGCTCGCGCACGTTGCCCTTCCAGCGCTCCGCCACGCAGGCGCGCATCGCGTCTGCCGTCAGCGGCTTGGCAGGCCGGTTGAAGCGACCCGCGGCTTCCTTGAGGAAGTGATCGACGAGGAGCGGGATGTCCTCACGGCGCTCGGTGAGCGGCGGAATCCCGAGCTCGACGACGCGTAGCCGGTAGTAGAGGTCCTCGCGAAATCGGCCGGCCCGCACCTGGGCCTCGAGGTCCTGGTTCGTGGCGGCGATGACGCGCACGTCGACCCGAATCGGCTGATTTCCGCCGACGCGTTCGAACTCTTTTTCCTGGAGGGCACGCAGAAGCTTCGCCTGGGTCTCGAGCGGCATGTCTCCCACTTCATCGAGAAAGAGGGTGCCGCCGTCCGCCGCTTCGAATTTTCCCTCGCGCCGAGCGATCGCGCCGGTAAACGCGCCCTTCTCGTGACCAAAGAGCTCACTCTCGACGAGCTCTCGCGAGAGCGCGGCGCAGTTCATCTTCACGATCGGTCGGCCGCGCCGCGGGCTGCGGTAGTGGAGCGCGCTGACGGCGAGCTCCTTACCGGTGCCGCTCTCGCCGCGCACCAGCACGGTGACGTCCGTGTCGGCAACCTTGTCGATCGTCTCGAACACGCGGCGCATCGCGGGGCTCCGGCCGACGATTCGTCCCGCGAACGCATCCTGAACCTGCTCGAGGAGACGGCGGTGGTCGCGCCGGAGGAGCGCGGTCTCCATCACGCGGCGGACGAGCACGCGGAGCTCGTCGTTGTCGAAGGGCTTCGGCAGATAGTCGGCTGCACCGTTCTTCATCGCCGCTACGGCGATCTTCTCGGAGCCGTATGCGGTGATCATGACGACCGCCGCGTCCGGATCGACGCGTCGCGCGTGCTCGAGGACCGCCATGCCGTCGGCGTCCTTCAGCGAGAGATCAGTGATCACCACGTGAAAGCTTCCGGGCTCGATTCGTCGCAGTGCCTCTTCGCCGCTCTCGGCGGTGTCGACCTCATAGCCCTCTTTGCCGAGCAGGCTTCGCAGCGCGAGCCGCATGCCCTTCTCGTCGTCGACGATGAGAACGCGGCCGGGCATCAGGCCTTCGCCGGGAGCGGGAGGCGGATCGTGAACTCGGTCCCGCGGCCGACCTCGCTCGCCACCTCGATCGTCCCTTCGTGAGCCTCGACGATCTTTCGCGAGATCGCCATGCCGAGACCCGTGCCCTTTTCCTTCGTGGTGAAGAACGGATTGAAGATGCGCCCGATCTTGTCCTGGGAAATGCCCGAGCCGTTGTCGCTGATCCGCACGGTGGCCTGCTCGGGACGGCCGTTCTCGATGAAGAGCTCGATGCGGCGCCCCTCGGCGAGCGGCACGAGCGCGTCGATCGAGTTGTCGAGGATGTTCGTGAACACCTGCTGGAGCTTTTCCGCGTCCGCGACCACCGTCGGGCCGGTGATGTAGTTTCGCGCCACGCGCACGTGCGCTTCGTCGAGCTTGGCGCGCATCTGGGTCAGCGCCGCGTCGACCACGGCGGCGAGATTCACGCGGGCGGGCGCGTAGTCTTCTTCCTTCGCGTACTTGAGGAGGTGCGAGATCCGCCGCTCGACGCGCTCGAGCTCCTCGAGCGCGACCTTGCCGTATTCGACGTTCTCGACGGAGGTGGGATCTTCGCCCATTTGCTGGACGAGGCTCTTCGCGGCGGCGATCGGGTTGCGGAGCTCGTGGGCGATCGTCGACGACAGCTCCTCGATCGAGGCTTGCTTCTCCGAGGTCATGACCGCCTTCTCACGCCGCACCTCCCGCTCGACGGCGGGATCGAAGAAGCGTTCCTTCAAGGTCCGACGCCCGAATATCGCCATGTAGTGCGCGACCACGCCGAATCCCCAACAAGCCAGCGGCCAGAGAAACCACAGCGAGAGCGTGATGAGACTGATCACCGCCAGGAGGGCGTTCACCGCGATGTACCAGAAGAGATGCGTATAGAATCCGAACTCCGCCCCCGCGCGGAGGCGGGCGCGACGCAGCGCCGGATCCTCGCCGTCGTCGGATCGGCTTCTCTGACGGCGCTCGAAACGCCGTCCTTGTGACGTCCAATCGTCCCAGTCGTGGTGATGGCCGTGCTTTAGGTGGCAGAACAACGCAGGCTCCTTGCGAAGCGTGTTGGACGCAACGTGCGTGCCAGATTGTAGTCCTAACGGAAGACGTGAGAAAACAGGGGTGCGAGGGCGCTTCCGCATGCGGGCGGCTGCGGCACCGGCGGCGCGCCTGCAGTCCGGCGGCTGCGGAGGGCGGCGCTTGTATCGCCCTCGATTCTTTCTCGCTCGCCAACGGCTATCCGCGGACCGAACGATCCTGAACGTACCGCCACGCGCGGATTGAGGGATGTCGACGGCTTGCCGTTCGGCTTCTTTTCCGAGGCGCTACGAAAACGGCACGACCCAGCGCAGCATGAACACGAAATGCGAGATACTTCCGCCCAGCACGAAAAGGTGGAAGATCTCGTGAAAGCCGAACACCCGCGGGAAGGGATTCGGTCGGCGCGTCGCGTAGATCACGGCCCCCGCGGTGTAAAGGAGACCGCCGACGAAGAGCCAGAGGAGCGCCGGCGGCGGGAAGGCGCGGACTAGCGGCGCGACGGCCACCACGGCGATCCAGCCCATCCCCACGTAGAGCGACGCCGAGATCCAGCGCGGCAGCGAGCGGAAGCAGAGCTTGAGGATCACGCCTCCAAGCGCGATCCCCCACACCACCCCGAACACGCTCCAGCCCCACCAGCCACGCAGCGTGACCAAGCATACGGGAGTATAGGTGCCGGCGATCAGGAGGAAGATCGCCACGTGATCCACGCGGTTCAGCCACTTCCGCTGCGTGATCGGCAGCAAGAGCCAGTGGTAGACCGTGCTCGCGAGATAGAGCAGGATGAGGCTCGCACCGTAGATCGAGAAGGCGACGAGCCGCCACGGGTCGTCGCGCGAAAGTCCGAGCAGAACCGCCAGGCCTGAGATCGCCAACAAGACGCCCACGAGATGCGAGTAGCAGCTGAAGGGCTCGATCGCGCGCCAGCGCGATCGAGCCGGACGAACCCGGCGTGCGACGGTCAAGCGTTCACCCACTGCATCGGCGCCTCGGGAGAACGAGAGCACCGCTTCTACCGAGTTTCCGTGTTCTCCCGGGCGCGGAGTCTACTCGACGCTCACCTCGTTTGCCACCCCCGGTAGGCCCTTTCAGAAGGAAACGGGGACCGAGTGGAGCGGTCTTTCGATGTTGTGGTGATCGGCGGCGGCGCCGCGGGCCTCTTCTGCGCGGCCGAAGCCGGCCGTCGCGGCCGTCGCGTCGTGGTGCTCGAGCGCAACGCGCGGATCGGGGAGAAGATCGCGATCTCCGGCGGCGGGCGCTGCAACTTCACGAACTTACTCACGCGTCCGGAGAACTTTTCGTCCGAGAACCCCGACTTCTGCCGCTCCGCGCTCGCCCGCTTCACGCCGCAGGACTTCGTCGTGCGGATCGAGCGACATGGCATCTCGTATCACGAGAAGAAGCTTGGGCAGCTCTTCTGCGACGGTAGCGCCCGACAGGTGATCGAAATGCTTCGCGCCGAATGTCAGCAAGGTGGGGTGGAGATCCGGGTCGGTTGTGAGATCTCAGAGGTTCTGAAGTCCGATGAGTTTCGGGTGCGAAGCGCCGCCGACACGTTCGTGGCGCGGTCGGTGGTGCTGGCCTGCGGCGGTTTGTCGATCCCGAAGCTCGGGGCCTCGGACTTCGCCTATCGGGTGGCGCGCCGGTTCGGCCTACGCGTGGTCGATCCCCGCCCCGGCCTCGTGCCGCTGACGCTCGACCCGGTGGCGCTCGCCGCGTGGCGGGAGCTAGCGGGGGTTTCGTTCGAGGCGGCGGTCCGCTCGAACGGTGCTTCGTTTCGCGAGAGCGTTCTGTTCACCCATCGGGGGCTTTCCGGCCCCGCGATCTTGCAAGTCTCATCGTACTGGCGCCCGGGGAGCGCGATTCACATCGATCTACTTCCCGACTCGCCTTCCGAAACGGTCTTCGAGGCGAAACGCCGGAGCGCGGTGGAGCTGTCGACCGTCCTCGCCGAACACCTGCCGCGGCGGCTGGCGCAGACGTGGTGCGCCCGTCACGCTCCCTCGCAACCGATGGACCGATACTCTGCGCGCGAGCTTGGCGAAGTGGCGAGGCGACTGCACGACTGGCCGATCGAGCCTTCGGGAACCGAGGGCTTCGCCAAAGCCGAGGTCACCGCGGGCGGCATCGATACCGCCGAGCTGTCGTCGAAAACGATGGAGGCGAAGCGCGCGCCCGGCCTCTATTGCATCGGCGAAGCCGTCGACGTGACCGGCGATCTCGGCGGCTTCAATTTCCAATGGGCGTGGGCGTCTGGGTACGCGGCCGGGCAGTACGCGTAGGAGAGTGCGTCGGAGATCCCTTCCGTCGGTCGCGATTCCGTCTCCGTCGGTGCATCCTACCGAGCCCGGGGTCGATCTCGAGCATTGACACATCGCGCGTCTGAGTTACGCTAGACGCCGCGCGAGGCATGGTGCCCGCGTGTGGGAGTCGGTTTCGTACCCGCCTCCTCGAAACCGTCGGGAGCGATAGCCCCGACAGGAGAAATCCCATGACGTACCCAGGCTTTCACTGGTGGAGAGCCCGCCGCGGCGCCGATTTCGGCGCGTGGCCGGGGCACTGCGGCTTCGGCCCATCCTTTGCGGAGCGTGTCTGGGCCGAGCGTCGAGCGAGCGCAGAGCGCTTCGCGGAGGTCGGCGCCGGCGCCTTCGGGGTCCGGCGGCCGCTCCGATACCTGGCCTTCAAGCTCGACCTCGACGAGAAGCAGGTCGCCGAGCTGGCCAAGATTCTCTCGGAGCTGAAGACCGAGCGCGCGCAGGCCGAGGTCGATTCGCGCCGGACGCTCTCCGCATTTGCGGATGCCGTTGCCGCAGAGCAATTCGACGAGGGCCGCGCGAAGGAAGGCGGCACGTTGCGTGTCGGAAGCGCGGAGCGGCTTCGCGATGCGGTGATCCGGGCGCTCGGCAAGATCCACGCGATCCTCGACGCGGACCAGCGCGAGCGTCTCGCTTACCTCATCCGCACCGGTACACTGACCGTCTGACACCGACGGCGGAGGGCCGCTCGTGCCGGGCGGCCCTCCGCATGGGTCGTGTTTCCCTCGCGGTGGGCGGCTGTTATAGTGGTCGCTTTTCCAGGGAGTCAACCTTGGCAGCGATCCGCACCGACATCCGCAACATCGCCATCATCGCCCACGTCGATCACGGCAAGACGACGCTCGTCGATGCCATGCTCCACCAGAGCGGGATCTTCCGCGCGAATGAGCACGTGATGGAGCGGGTCATGGACTCCTTCGTACTCGAGCGCGAACGCGGCATCACGATTCTCGCCAAGAACACAGCGATCGAGTACGCCGGCGTCAAGATCAACATCGTCGATACGCCCGGGCATGCCGACTTCGGCGGCGAGGTCGAGCGCGCGCTCGCGATGGTCGATGGCGTCATGCTGCTCGTCGACGCTTCGGAAGGACCGCTGCCACAAACCCGCTTCGTGCTCAAGAAGGCGCTCGAGGCCGGTCTCCCGCCGGTCGTCTGCATCAACAAGATCGACCGGCCCGACGCCCGCATCGCAGCCGTCGTCGACGAGATCTACGGATTGTTCATCGACCTCGACGCGACCGAGGCGCAGCTCGAGTTTCCGATCGTCTACACCAACGCCCGCGCCGGCATCGCCAAGCGGAGCCTCGACGACTCTTCGAACGATCTGCGCCCGCTCTTCGAGCTCATCCTTCACGCGCTCCCCGGCCCGCGGGGCGAGCCGGCCGCGCCGCCGCAGTTTCAATGCAACAACCTCGACTACGATAACTACGTCGGCCGGCTGGCGATCGGTCGGGTGAAGAACGGCGAGCTCCGTACGGCCGGCACCTACGCCTGGATCGGCGCCGACGGGTCGCACACCGCGGTCAAGATCAATCAGATCTACGCCTGGCGCGGGTTGCGGCGCATCGAGGTGGAGCGAGGTACGGCGGGTGACGTCGTGGCGATCGCCGGCATCGACGACGTCCACATCGGAGATACCATCGCCGACCTCGAGCAGCCGAAGGCGCTTCCGCCGATCCGGATCGACGAGCCGACGATCGCGATGATCTTTTGCGTGAACAACTCCCCGTGGGCTGGGCGAGAGGGCGACTACGTGACGTCGCGAAAGCTCCGCGAGCGTCTCGAGCTCGAGCGGCGTCGCAACGTCAGCATCCGCATCGAGGAAACCGATTCTCCGGACGCGATTCGGGTCACCGGCCGAGGAGAGCTCCAGCTCGGCATCCTGATCGAGACCATGCGCCGTGAAGGCTACGAGCTCGCGGTTTCGAAGCCGACCGTGGTCACCCGCCACGTCGACGGCCGCGTGGACGAGCCGGTCGAGCTGTTGGTCATCGACGTTCCCGAAGAGCACATCGGCGTCGTGTCGCAGCTTCTCGCCGTGCGGCGTGGAAAAATGATGAAGATGAACCATGCGGGCTCGGGGCGCGTGCGCCTGGAGTTCGCCGTCCCCTCGCGAGGCCTCATCGGCTTTCGCTCGCACTTCCTCACGCACACGCGCGGCACCGGCATCATGAACGCGCTCTTCAACGGCTGGGCACCGTGGCACGGCGCGATCCAATCGCGCACGAACGGCGCGATGGTCGCCGATCGCGAAGGAACCGCGACGCCGTACGCGATCTTCAACCTGCAGGAAAGAGGAATCCTCTTCGTGGCGCCTGGGACGAGGGTCTACGAGGGGATGGTCGTCGGCGAGTACAGTCGCGACAACGATCTCAACGTCAACATCTCGCGGGAGAAGAAACTCACCAACATCCGTGCTGCCGGCCGCGACGAGAACATCATCATCACGCCGCACCGCGAGATGGGCCTCGAGGCGGCGATCGAGTGGATCGGCGACGACGAGCTCGTCGAGGTGACGCCGCAGTCTGTGCGCCTGCGGAAAAAGATCTTGAAGCAGGTCGAGCGACCGAAGAGGCGGGAGGCGCAGGAGTAGCGCTCACGCCGACTCGCAGAGCGCGCGAGTGGACACGCCCACCGACACGGTGTGTTCGCCGCCGCCGATGATCACGCCCCGGAGTGAAGAGGCGTCACCGAAGTCCAGGCCCCAGGCAACGTGCGCGCGGCCGGCTTGACCGTATGGAAATTGAGGCCCCATACTCCATACTAAAGGCGTCTCGGCCATGGAGACCTTGGATTACGAACGGCGATTGCGAACCTCCTTCGAGGCGACCCTCAGGGAAACGTCAGAGTTTTTCATGGACCGAGGCGATGTTCGCAAGACCATGATGCGGTTGGGAGAACGACTCCGCGCGGAGCGCATTCCCTATGCCGTGGTCGGTGGAATGGCGCTCGGCAAGCACGGCTACGTGCGGATGACCGACGACGTGGACATTCTCCTCGATCCAGAGGGTCTGAAGCGCTTCTTGGAGCGGTGCGTCGGGCGCGGCTACGTGCCAACGCATCCGGGGGCTGAGAGGACTTTCCGTGACGCCGAGACGCGCGTTCGGATCGAGGTGCTCGTGACAGGGGAATATCCTGGAGATGGCAAGCCGAAGGCGGTCGCCTTCCCGGACCCCGACGAAGCATCCACCGAGTCCGACGGTATTCGCGTCCTGCAGCTCCCACGCTTGGTGGAGCTGAAGCTTGCCTCAGGCATGACGGCGCCCGACAGGTTGCGAGACCTCGCCGACGTCCAAGAGCTCATCCGGGCGGAGGGCCTCGACGAGACCTTTGCTGCTGAGATCGACCCCAGCGTGCGACCGAAATTCCTCGAGCTCCTGCAGGCGTTGCGTGACGCCGCGAGCAGATCCTAAGCGATCGCAACGGTTGGAAGCTTCGCTGGCTAGTCGAGCCGCCGCTCGGAACGATCGAACCTCAGGGCGCTCCCGCGGTCGTCTTTCGCGCCGGCCCCGAGCCCGGCACCGTCACGATCACCGTCGGCGCGACGACGATCGACCGCTCGGCGGCGGCTTCGTCGACCGTCGACATCGCATCTCCGTGAAGTCTGGCGCCAGGGATGATCAGCCGACGAGCTCGAGGATCTCGGGGATCCTGCGGATCACGTGATGCGGCTTCTCGCCGCCGCTGGGGGGCTCGCGATCTGGCTGATGCCAGAGCAGCACCGAGCGGAGCCCGGCGCGGTTCGCTCCGGCGATGTCCTGTGAGAGCGAATCCCCGACGAAAAACGCCTCGTTCGGCCGGCATTCCGCGCGGCGGAGGGCTTCGGCGAAGATCTTCGAATCTGGTTTGCACGAGCCGGCTTGCTCGCTCGACAACAGCCAGTCGAAGTAGCGCTCGAGCCCCGCGAGCTCGCCGAGATGCTCGAGCTGGTCTTGGTCGATGTTGCTGACGATGCCGAGGCGGAGGCCGCGGCGGCGGAGCTCGGCGAGCGTTTCGGGTACCCCCGGTCGCAGACGGAAGTCGCGACGATGGAGCTCCCACTGCGAGCGGCGGTAGCGCTCGAGGTGATCGGGATTCGCGTCGGATCCGAGCTCCTGCAACATCTCGATGACGGCATCCCGAAACATGTCGCGATGGAAGTAGAAGCTGCGCTCGAGATAGGTGCGGAACACTCGCCGAAGCGCCGTGCGATACGCGCGCTGAACGGCGTCGGAGTCGGCCCCGCAGCCTGCGAGATCGGCGAGCAACTGAAGGCTCTCCTGATCGCCGGGAGCGAGCGTCTCGTAGTCGTAGAGCGTACCGCCGAAATCGAAGAGGACGGCGCGGGGTGGAGCCACGGCATCTCCCTCACGCGCCGCCGTGCGCCGGCGCCGCCCCGCGGGGCGATGTGAAATAGGAGGGCTCGTTTCCGGGCTTCCACTTGATGTTGCAGCCGATGCTCGGCCGCTGATCAGGGGAGATCGGCTTCCCGGCGAGCGCGGCGTCGCAGGCGGCGCGAAGATCGTTGCCGGTCACGAGAATGCCGTTCTCCGGGCGGCTGTCGTCGAACTGGCCGCGATAGACGAGACGCCGTGTACGATCGAACAAGAAGAAATCCGGGGTGCAGGCGGCCGCGTAGGACACGGCGACGGACTGCGAATCGTCGTAGAGGTAGGGGAACGTATAGCCCGCCAGCGCCACCTCTTCGGCCATCTTCGCGGGACTGTCATCGGGGTAGCGCTCGACGTCGTTGGCGTTGATCGCGACGATCGCCAGCCCCTTCTTCTGGTACTCGCGCGCAAACGTCGCGAGCCCCTGACGAATGTGTTTCACGAACGGACAATGATTGCAGAGAAACATCACCAGCAGCGCGGGTGCCGCCGAGAAGTCGTCGCGCGAGACGAGCCGCCCCTGCGTGTCGGGCAGCCGAAAGTCAGGAGCTGGCGTGCCGAGGTCGATCATCGTGGAGGGAGTCTTGGCCATGGCTCGATTCTTCCTGCTTCGAGACGATTGCTCAATCCCCCGTCCGGAGGCCCCTCAAAGAAAGATTGCCGCAAGCCCGAGGTCGAGCCCTCGTCGTCATTGCTTCGTCGAGATCACCAAGCGCGAGAACGATGGCGGCAGCTCGTGTAGCGTGCTCTGCGCGAACCCGGCCTTTTCGCACATACGCTCGAGCTCGGCGAACGTGTAGGCGTCGCCGTTCGGGGTCGTCACCAGCATCACCAAGCTGAACGTCGCGGCTTCGGGCGGCGACACGCGATCCTCGTTCGGCACGAACTCGAGCGTCACCGCGCGGCCGCCGGGCTTCAGGGCGCGGTGGACCTTTGCGAGGATGAGCTCGCACCGAGCGGGATCGAAATGATGGAGGATGTTGGTGAGCAGAACGAGGTCGTAGCCGTCGCCGTAGTCGACCTCGAGCGCGCTGCCGGGGAGCTTTCGGAAGCGGTCGATCACTCCGGCGCTGCGGGCGTTTTCCTCGGCGACGACGAGAACGTTCGGCCAATCGAGCGCCACGACTTCCGCCTCGCGGTTGCGCTTGGCGAGCGCGATGCCGAACGCGCCGTGTCCCGCCGCGACGTCGAGAACCTTCCAGGCCGGTGCGTGGTCGGCCTCGAGCACGTTGGCGACGAGATCGGCTTGGAAGGCGGCGAGCGGCCTCATGGCGCGCGCGAACTGGACCCACATGGGATGCTCGGGAGCAAGCGAGCCTTCTTCAGGGATGACCGTGCCACCCTTGCGCACCGCATCCGCGACACGGGTGAAGTGCATGGCGAGCTCGGGTGCAGCGATGAACTCGGCCGCCGAAGCGACGTAGGCGGGCGAACGACGGTCCAGCAAGACCTCGCAGCCCGCCACGAGGCCGTAGCGGCCGGAGCCCTTGGTGAGGAAGCCGATCACCGCGAGCGAATCGCAGAGGATGCGAACTCCGCGCTCCGCCGCTTGCACGCGTCGGGCCAGCGCCGGGACCGTGTCGTGGCCCTCGGCGATCGCGGTGAAGAGATCGAGCTCGATGGCCGCCTTCAGCGCGCCGGTCCGCTGATAGCCCGTGAGTGAGGCGAACAGGAACGGGATCGTGACTTCCGACTTCAGCAATTGAGACCTCCGGTTTCAGCCGATGAGGGGCTGTTCGTCGGCGATACAGGGGGCGACGGGCGCCGCACGGGACAGATCAGCGTCATCACGGAGAGGCTTCTTTCTCTCGGCCGTCGATTCCTCTAGTTACTGCTCATGAGCGAGAGCGCCCCCGCCGAGGACCTGCGAATCGGCCCCCACGTCACCGTCCTCGGCGGCTTGCGGAGCGGCAAGTACCCGCACGGTAATTCGCTCCTCGTCGAGGGCCTCGAAGAATCGCTGATCATCGATCCGTCGCTGTCGCTCTCTGCCCGCGGCTCCTTGCCGCGGGCCGACCGCGTGATCAACAGCCATTGCCACGAGGACCACATCGCCGGCAACTACCTGTTCCCGTCGGCGCCATGGCTCGTGCACGAATCGGACCTGCTCGGCCTGTGCTCGCTCGACGGCATGATGACGATCTACGGGTACCCGGGGCCCGCCGACGAATACTTTCGCAAGGCACTGGTCGACGTGTACCACTATCGTCCCCGCGCCGATGCCGAGGGATTCGCGGACGCGCGGGTCTTCGATCTCGGCGGCGTGACCGTACGAGTGATCCACACGCCCGGTCATACCCGCGGGCACTGCTGTCTCGCGATCGAGCCCGACGGCGTTCTCTATCTCGGCGACATCGATCTCACGAGCTTCGGGCCGTACTACGGTGACGCTTGGTCGTCGCTCGTCGATTTCGAGCGCACGCTCGTGGCGATCCGTGGGCTCGAGGCGCGCCACTATGCGACGTTTCATCATATCGGCGTCGTCGACGGACGCGAGGCGTTTCGCGCGCGCCTCGATCGCTTCACCGAGGTCATTGGCGTGCGTGAGCAGCGCCTCGTCGAGTTCCTGGCCGAGCCGCGGACGCTCGACGAGATCGTCGCTCATCGCTTCGTCTATCGTCCGGGTGACGCCGTCGCCTTCGCCGATGCCGTCGAGGTGCGCAGCATGAGCCAGCATCTCGACCGGCTGATCGCCGGCGGCCGCGTCCGCGAGGTCGAGGCTCGACGTTATCTGGCAAGCTGAGCCCGAGCGACTGTTCCTTTTGCACTGTTCGAGGATCTTGCGATATCGCCGCTCCCAGAGGAGCTCGTGCCATGCTCGAGACCCGATTCACGGAGCTCGTTGGTCGTGCTTGGTCGTGAGCCACGCGGGTCGACCGCCGTGATCGCTCTCCTCTGGACGAGCGCGGCAATCACCGTCCTCTATTGGGTCGTGTTCTTCACCGGCGGGGAGGTGCAGTCGAGCGAGGCGGAATGCTATCTCGTCTTCGAACGTGCGTTCCCGGCCGCCGATCTCTGGCTCGCGGCGCGTCGATCGCGGCGGCCGAAGGACTCCGACGACGACGCGAGTGGGGGGTCCTCTTCGGCATTGCCGCCGGCAGCGCTGCGATCTATCTCGGCTGCATGGACGTCCTCTACAATCTCGAGAACGACATGTACGCGCGCCTGAGCGGGCCGATCGCAGGCGAAGTCGTGATCAATCTCTTCTGCCTCACATTCGGTCCCTTCCTCCTCTGGTATTTCTGGAGGAACCGGCGCTTCGCAGAGCGTCTCCCGTGACCGATCGACGCCGCTGCCCTTGGGGTGACTCGCATCCGCTCTACGTCCCCTACCACGATCTCGAGTGGGGTACGCCTCTCCACGAAGATCGCAGGTTCTTCGAGCTCCTGGTTCTCGAGGGTGCGCAAGCCGGCCTCTCTTGGCTGACGATCCTCAAGAAGCGGGACGCCTACCGTAAGGCATTCCACGGGTTCGATCCCCGGAAGGTCGCGCGCTACGACGCGAAGAAGGTGGCCCGGCTGCTCGGCGACGCTGGTATCATCCGCAACCGCCTGAAGATCGAGGCGGCGATCGCCAATGCCCGCGCCTTCCTCGCCGTGCAGCGCGAGTTCGGCACCTTCGACGCCTATGTTTGGCGGTTCGTCGGCGGGAAGCCCATTCAGAACCGTCGCCGAAGCGTGAAGGAGGTGCCGCCGCGAACCGCGGAGTCGGACGCGATGAGCGAGGAGCTGCGCAAAAGGGGCTTCCGATTCGTCGGCTCGACGATCTGCTACGCGTTCATGCAGGCAACGGGCATGGTCAACGACCATTTGGTCAGCTGCTTCCGATACCGCGAGGTGCGTGGCGGCGGGTGAGCCTCGGGCCGCCGGCGCTCAGGCGCTGGCTGCGAGGAGCAGCTGCGAGACGTAGTAGAGTGGGAGACCCCAAGCGCGATTGACGAAGCTCGGGGCCACGAACCGATCGCGCGCGACCGTGAGATCGGAAAGAAAGAAGCCGAGCGCCCCCGCAAGAATCCGCGGCGCGGGTCGTGCGCCGCTCGTGCCGACCGCGCAGGCGACCATCAGGGAAATCACGCCGACGTAAGCGGTGACGGGCGCGCGCATTCCGACAGGCAAGTGAGGACGTAGCCACGCGAACGTGATCCAGGCGGGCGCGGCGACGACGACGAGCGCGGCGACGGCGGAGCCCGCGTCGATGCCGCGGATCAGGAACGCCGAAGAGAACGCGAGATGGCCGGCGAGGAAGCTGAGCACGCCGATACGAAACGCGCGCTCGTCTTCGGGAATGAGGAGGACGTCGCCCAACCAGCAGAGGCACAAGGCGAGGACGACGACGCGGCCGTAAGCGTCATGAAGGGCCCCCGCCACGATGGCGGTTGCGAGAAACCCGCTCGACGCGAGCGGCTTCCAGACCCAGACACCGCGGCGCGAGCCGCGATGCTCCGCCACCAAGAGCCCCGCGACGGCGATCAGCGTGAGGACGACCGTTACCGCCATCCCGCATCAGAGCCGCAGGCACGCCTCGGCGGCGGCCCAGAACAGGCGTTCGCGCGCGTCGGCGAGCTTCACCCAGTCGCGGTGGTCGTGATCCTCGCCCGCGACGTCGTCGCCGGCGTACACCACCTCGCCGATCGTCACACCGCGAAAGCGAGCGACGGCGAAGAAGGCCGCCGCCTCCATCTCGACGACCAGACAACCTTCCTCGCGCCGCAGGCGTACCTTGTCGCGCGTTTCCCGGAAGATCGCGTCGGTCGTCCAGCTCCGGCCGACGAGATAAGGCTGGCCCCGAGCGCGCAGTACCGCTTCGAGCGCCGCGGTCGCGTCGGGTGACGGGTCGACGGTCCGGCTCGGTGGCAGATAGTGGTACGAGGTTCCTTCGTCGCGCAACGCGCTCGACAGGACCACCGCGTGGCCGGCGCCGATCGACGAGTCGAGCACGCCCGCCCCGCCGCAGACGATGAACTTACGGCAGCCGCGGGCGATCACGCTCTCGAAGAGCCCCGCGGCGAGCGGCGCCCCAATGCCGGGGTGGACGAGCGCGAGGCGGCGCCCCTCGATCGTGATCTCGTAAAGCGCATGCCTGCCGATCTCGGTTGGGATCGACTTCACCAGCCGCAGCCGCTTCTCCGCCGCGAGCCGATCGAGTCACGTCTTGGAAGAACGTGATCACGCAGTGCTCGGCCACGTCGATCGCACGATTGTAGCGCGAGGGTTCGAGCACGGCAGATGCCGCGGGGTCGAACTCGAGGATCGGAAAGTCGCGCTTCACTCGATCCGGACGCGGGCGAGCGCCTTGACGTTCGTGCAGCGATCGACGCCGCCGGCGTTGCACTCTTCGAGGTTCGGAATGAGGAAGCGAACGGGACCGCCTTTCTCGACCGGCAGCGGAAGCTCGCCGAGGCGGTAGACGAGCAGGGCCGAGTCGAGGGCGGCGAGCGGCGCTTGCTGCGAGAACGTGCCGTCGCTCGACTCGAGGGTCACCCGTGTCGCTGCGGCCGAGGGGCCGACAGCGTCGAGCACCGATCGCAAGGCCACGGCGCCGCCCTCGCGGCCGGGAACGAGCGCGGCTACGTCGGCGATTTGGCCGGGAAGCGAGGCCAGATCCGCGAAGGCGAATTCGCGCGGTGTCCGAACCTGACCGTCGACGCGAACCATGTCCGTGCTCGCTACTATACGCGCTCCGTCGACGTCAGGCGATCCGGATGGAACCCTGGAGGAAGCGGCAGGGTTTCGCTAGGAGACAAGCCCGAACGTTCGGGAGGTATCGGATGGAGCTCCGGAGAGTCTCGATGGCCCTCGGCGCGGTTCTGTGCGCGGCCGCCTTCGTCGGCGCGGATCCGACACCGCCAAACGCCAAGCCGGCCAAGCTGTTTCCCGGGCTCGGCCACCATCACCACCCGATCAAGACACGCAACCCCGACGCGCAAAAGTTCTTCGACCAGGGTCTGACGCTCGTCTACGGATTCAACCACGACGAAGCGATCCGCTCGTTTCGGCGCGCCGCCGAGCTCGATCCCGACGCTGCCATGCCGTTCTGGGGCATCGCGTACGCGCTCGGACCCAACATCAATTCCGACGTCGATCCCGAGCGCGAGAAAGCGGCCTTCGCGGCCACTCAGAAAGCGTCGAAGCTCGCCAAGGACGCGCCCGAGAACGAGCGCGCCTACGTCGAGGCTCTCGCGCGCCGCTATTCCGATGACCCGAGCGCCGATCTCAAGGAGCGCGCGGCGGACTTCGCCGAAGCCATGCGCGCGCTGTCGGAGCGTTATCCCGACGACCTCGACGCGGCAACGCTCTACGCCGAGAGCCTGATGGACCTGGATCCGTGGAAGCTCTGGAGCGCGGACGGCAGGCCGGCCGAGCACACGGAGGAGATCATCACCGTCCTCGAATCCGTGCTGCGGCGAGACCCGACGCACATCGGGGCGAATCACTATTACATCCACGCGGTCGAGGCGTCACCCCACCCGGAGCGCGCGCTGCCGTCGGCCGAACGCCTCCCGAAGCTCGTGCCGAGCGCCGGGCATCTCGTGCACATGCCGGCGCACATCTACATGCGCACCGGCGACTACGAGGCGTCGGCGCAGGCGAACGCGGACGCCGCCCGGGTCGACGAAGCCTACATCAAGGCGAACGACGTCCGCGGTGTCTACCCGGTCATGTACTACAACCACAATCTGGACTTCCTCGCCGCGGCCGCCTCCATGGCGGGTCGCTACGGCGACGCGAAGCGGGCTTCACAGAAAGCCGCGGCCAATGCCGCCGCCGTGGTGAAGGACATGCCGATGGCCGAGTTCCTGGTGCCGCGGCCATTCTTGATCGACGTGCGGTTCCAGCGTTGGCAGGCGGTATTGCAGGCGCCCGAGCCACCCGAAAGCATGTCGACGGCGCGCGCCGTCTGGCACTACGCCCGCGGCGTAGCGCTCGCCGCGAAGGGTGATGTCGCGGGCGCCGAAGAGGAGCGAAGGAGCCTCGAAGACGAGGTGATGAAAGTCCCGAATGACGCGATCTGGGGGTTGAATCAAACCAAGGCGGTGCTCGCCATTGCTCGGTCTTCGCTCGACGCGCGCATTGACGCCGCCAAGAAGGACAGCCGAGCGGCGATTTCCGCTTGGAGGGTAGCGGTGGCTGTCCAGGACAGCCTCGCTTACGACGAGCCGCCGCCTTGGTACTACCCGGTGCGCGAGTCACTCGGTGCGGCGCTCTTCCTGGACGGGCTGAAGGAGGAAGCGGAAACGGTCTTCCGCGAAGACTTGGAACGCAATCCTCGCAATCCGCGCTCGCTCTTCGGCCTGTGGGAGTGCCTCAAGGCGCAGAAGAAAGCGGCCGATGCGGAGTGGCTGAGGCACGCCTTTCAGGAGGCGTGGAAGAATTCCGAGGTCGACATCCGGATGGAAGACCTCTGACGACGGGTTCATCAGCTCGGCCTGGGGAGCCCTCGCGCACGAACTGGCGGATCCTCATGGCGAGCCTCCCTGCGGATGATCGACGAGCTCTTCCCGGGAGAGGTATCCGAAAACCAACTTCGCGATCAACTGTTGGCCTTCGCGGTCGTAGTGACGGTCGCACGCGAAGCTGAGGAACGGATAGCGCAGACCGTGCCCGACGATGTACGCCTGCATCTCCGGATACATGTCATAGAAGCGGATGCCTAGCTTGCGACAGATCGCATCGAGTCGTTGGTTGGGATAGGTGGGCGACAGCGCCGAGCCTTCGCGGATCGACGCGAGCTCGACCCAGCTCGGATCGAGCTGGTAGGGATCGCCGATGTCCACGACGACGAGCGACGCTCCCTGAGCGCGAGTGATGTCGCGTAGCCGGCCGAGAGACACCTCGACGATTGCCCACGCGCGCCGAATCTCCGCGTCCTCCGTCGGCAGGTACGGGCGCGCCAGCTCGTGGCGAAAGTCCCAGTGGAAGCGCACCACCATCTGCCAACGTTGCACGAAGGTTCGACGGGCAGAGCCGAGAAGACGCATCAAGCAAGAGCCGGCTCGCGCGGGGAAATCTCCGGGCGTCTGCTGCTCGATGTGAGCGGTGACCTCGCCAAGGTCGCGAACGCGCGGATAGACGAGGTTCAGGTCCCGATCGATCAGTGCCTGCTTCGCGGGAGCGAGCAGGTCTTCGAGGTCGTTGTAGTTCACGAAGAAGAGCAGCGACGACCTCGGGCTTGAAGAACTTCGCGAAATCGTCGTAGAGCGCGACCTCGTCGATCGTCGAGAAGTAACCCGACACGCCGAAGTTGAGCACCTGATATTGCGGCCCGAGCAAACGCTCGAGCGAGTGGGCCGCGGTCTGGTCGTTGTCGTGGCCGAAGCCTTCAATGAACGAATCACCGAGGAGCGCGATCCGCTTCGCTCCGGGGCGGAGCGGATCGCCCTTCATGCCGAGCTCGTTCGTCTTGTAGTGAGCCGTGAAGCACGACTTGCGATGCTCCACCTCGTTGTTCGGGAAATGCCAGGTCCCCCAGTAGGGGTTCGTGCTGAGAAATGGCTTGCTCTGGTACTCGTAGGCGGCCGAAGCGTCGCACCAGAAGATCCGGAGCCCCATCTCGGCCGCTGCGAGCGCGACGAAGATCCCCCCGACCGCCAGCGCGAGCTCGAGCGCGGCCGGGCGGAGCCTAGTCGGCATCCCCCACCAGACCTTGTGTGGCACGCGGGACGTCGTTCTCGACGAGGCCTGGTGAGGGATGCGGACTCGTCATCCACCGAGCCCGAGTCGCCGCGCGATGATCACCTTCATGATCTCGTTCGAGCCCGCGAAGATCGACTGCACGGCCGCGTCGGCGTAGTCACCGGCGATCGCATATTCCATCATGAAACCGTAGCCGCCGTGGAGCTGCAGGCACTGGCTGGTGAGCCGCTTCTGGAGCTCCGTCATCCACCACTTCGCCATGCTCACCTCCGTGACGATGTCGTCGCCGCGCACGTGCGCGGCGAGTAGCTTGTCCACGAAGGACTGGCCGATCTCCACTTCCGTCGCGAGCTCGGCGAGCTTGAACTGGGTATTCTGGAAGTGAGCGATCGGCTTTCCGAAGGCCCGCCGCTCGCTCACGTACTTCATGGTGTCCTCGAGCGCGCGTCGCGAGGAGGCGATCGAGCCGACGGCGACCACCAAGCGCTCCTGCTGGAGCTTCTGCATCAGCTGCTTGAACCCGAGGCCTTCCGCGGGCCCGAGCAGGTTCGTGGCGGGTACTCGGCACTCTTCGAAGAAGAGTTCGCTCGTGTCCTGGCCGCGCAGCCCGAGCTTGTCGAGGTTGCGTCCACGCACGAAGCCGGGGCTCGCGGCTTCGACGAGAATCAAGCTGATGCCCTTGTGGGGCGGCTCCGCCTTCGGATCGGTCTTGGCGACGACGATGAACAGATCACCGATCTGGCCGTTGGAGATGAACATCTTCGAGCCGTTCAGCACGTAGTGGTCACCGTCACGCCGTGCCGTGGTCTGGACGGCCGCGAGATCCGACCCGGTTCCGGGCTCGGTCATGGCGATTCCGAGGATGACTTCACCGCGGATCGCCTTCGGCACCCACCTTTGCTTCTGCGCCTCGGAGCCGAAGCTCACGATGTACGGTAGGCAGATGTCGGAATGGAGTGACATGGCGAGCCCATGGGCGCGCGCGCGAGAGAGCTCCTCGATGAGGATCGCGTCGTACAGGAAGTCCCCGCCCGCCCCGCCGTACTCGACGGGCTGATTGGCTCCGAGGAGTCCCTCTTCGCCGAGACGGCGCCAGATCTCGCGATCGGTCATTCCCCGCTCGTTCCATTCGGGGACCCGTGGCTCGACTTCCCTCTCGACGAAACGGCGGACCTGCGCGCGGAAGAGGTCGTGCTCCTCGGTGAAAATCTCGCGTCTCATGATCCTCCCAACCCTTGCAGGAAGGTTCGAACTCCCGACATAAAAGAATAAAGAAGCTCCCATGGTCGCCGGGCGCTGTCAATTTGCGATGGACGGGAGATCGTGAGCGACGAGCGGTCGTTCGATCTGGTGGTGATCGGCTCCGGACCCGCCGGCGAGAAGGGCGCGGCGCAGGCCGCGTATTTCGGCAAGCGGGTCGCCGTAGTCGAACGGCAGCCGGCCTTCGGCGGCGCCGCCGCGAACACGGGCACGCTGCCCTCGAAGACGCTGCGCGAGACCTCGCTAACGCTGTCGGGCTTCCGCAATCGCGGCCTCTACGGGGTCGACCTGTCGCTGCGCCGTCAGGCGACGGTCCGCGACCTGATGCGCCGCGAAGCGGTCATGGTCGCGACCGAGCGCGAGCGCATTCGCAACAACCTCGAGCGACATCGAGTCGAGGTCTTTCGAGGCGAGGGCTCGTTCGTCGATGCGCACACGGTCCGCGTGTCGCGCGCGGGTGAGACGCCGATCGATCTGCACTCCGACATCGTACTGATCGCCACGGGCTCGAGCCCGCGTCGCACGAGCCTCTTCCCCTTCGACGATCCTCGGGTCTTCGACTCGGACGAGATCCTCGGGCTCGAGTGCGTGCCGCGCTCGCTCGCCGTGGTCGGCGGCGGGGTGATCGGCGCCGAGTACGCTTCCACGTTCGCGGCGCTCGGGGTGGACGTTTCGCTGATCGAGGGCCGCGACCGGCTGCTGCCGTTTCTCGACGGCGAGATCGCGGCGGCCCTGAAGCGCGGCATGGAGAACCTCGGCATTCGGTTTCGCATGCCGATGCGCGTCGCGGGTTGTGATGCAGGCGCGGATTCTCTGAGGCTGCGGCTCGAAGGCGGGGAGACACTCGATGCGGATGCCGTGCTGGTGTCGGCCGGGCGCGTCAGCAACACGGCGTCGCTGAATCTCGAGGCTGCGGGCATCCGCTGCGGGGAGCACGGTCTCCTCGAGGTGGACGAGAGCTTCCGCACGTCGGCGCCGAACGTCTACGCGGCGGGCGACGTCATCGGGTTTCCCGCGCTGGCCTCGACGTCGATGGAACAAGCGCGGCTGGCGATGGTCCACGCGTTCGATCTCCAATACAAGAAGGCGCTCGCCGGGGTGTTGCCCTACGGCATCTACACGATCCCCGAAGTCTCGATGGCGGGGGACACCGAAGAATCGCTCGCGCAAAAGGGCATCGACTACGTCGTCGGGCGCGCGACCTACCAACAGAACGCACGGGGCCAGATCATCGGCGACCCCGAGGGCATGCTGAAGCTCTTGTTCGGCCAGAAGGACATGAAGCTCCTCGGCGTGCACGTGATCGGCGAACAAGCGACGGAGCTCGTCCACGTCGGGCTCACGGCGATCCTCGCGGGCGCCGGCGCCGAGCTCTTCATCCAGACGTGCTACAACTACCCGACGCTCACCGAGATGTACAAGTACGCGACCTACGATGCGATGGGAAAGCGGGACGCGGCTGCCGCCTTGAGCGGCGTCTGAGGCGATTCCTTCGAGACCGACCGAATGGCGCGGCTGCCCTACGTGTCGCCCGACAAGGCCTCTTCTACCGAGGTGAAACAGACGTTCGCGCAGCTGCCGACGGTGCTGAACGTGTTCAAGATGATGGCGCACGCCGAGACCACGTTCCGCCCGGTCGTGCGGCTCGGCAGCGCGATCCTCGCGCAGCAAAAGCTGTCGGCGAAGCTCCGCGAGCTGGCGATTCTCCGGGTCGCGAGCCTCTCCCCGTGCCGCTACGAGTGGGTGCAGCACCTCTCGCTCGCCATGCTGATGGGCGCCACGCGCTTGCAGGTCGACGCGATCGAGAAGGGCGAGATCCACGCGCCTTGCTTCGACCCAGCCGAGCGGGTCGTTCTGGACCTCGCGACGGAGCTCACGCACGGCGTGCGCGGCTCCGAAGCCACCCTGGCCCGCCTGCGCCGGCGCTTCTCGCCGCAAGAGATCGTCGAGCTGATCTTCGCGATCGGCTACTACATGATGATCGCGCGGTTGATCGAGACGACGGGCGTCGAGGTCGAGCCCCCCTCCGAACAGATCGCCGAACAGGCGCGCAACTGGCGCCGGAGGTAGGAGCGTGCCTCACGGATCGCGCCCGTTGGGCGCGATCAGAGGGAATCAACATTCCGCCGAGTCACCGCTCCTCGAACTTCTCGAAGAAGAGGCACTCGTCGATCGAGCGCCGAACGGGCCTGCCGTATTTCCCAACCGGCCAGCCGATCGGTAGCAGCGCGCACGACGGGCACCCCCGCGGAAGGCCGAGCCACTCGTCCACCTCCTCTCCGAACGTGACATGGAGCGTGGTGAGCGAGGCGCCGAGCCCGACCGCGCGGCAGGCGAGCAGCACGTTCTGGATCGCGGGGAAGAGCGCTTGAAGCTGCGGCCGACCGCGGCGGGTCCAGCCCGCGACGTATAGGTGAACCGGCGCTTCGTGGAGATGATCCGCGAGGTGAATCGCGGCCCGCATGTTGCGACGCTTCGCCTCGGGATACGACGGGTGCTTCGCCGCCTCGAGCGCCGGCTGAATGTAGGCGTGAAACGTGGCGCGGTAGCGGTCGGCGATCCACCGTCTCCGTTCGGGGTCCGTCACGGCGATGAACCGCCAGGGCTGACGGTTGCCGCCGCTCGGCGCGAACGTTCCCGCCTCGCACACCTTCCGGATGAGCTCCCGCGGCACGGGATCGGGTCTCAGCCGGCGGATCGCGCGTGTCGTACGGATTCCCTCGAGCAAAGGCACGTCTTCGCCGAGAGCGGCAATGCTTGGGGTCCGGGGTTCGGGCTCAGTCATGTCTCAATCCTACGCGGTCAGCGTTCGTCTTACCTCGCTCCCGTCGGTCGCGAGGCCGTCTCCGGTCGATGATCCTACGCAGTTAGCCACGCCACCAAGCGGGATACGGGCGGGCGTGGACATGGTAGTGCTCGGGGATCTGGCGCATGTGGTCGTCGAAGAACCATCCGCGCGGATACCTCGTAGCGGCGACCTTGCCGAGCTCGCGCTCGAGCACCTCTCGCTCCGCCTGCGTGGGCACCTTGCGGTGTTCGCCGAGCACGGCCATCGGCACGTCGCAAGAGTCGCAATCGAGGATCGCGAACCGCAATGGCTCGTCGAACTCCGCGTACCACGTCGTGGTGCGAGCCAGCTGGCAGAGCTCGCAGGCCGCCATCAGCTCGCCTGCGCCGTCAGCAGGCGCTCGCGAAATCGCGCCACGACTCGTTCGAGGGCGTCGTGCGTCGGATGACCGGGACGATCGACCAGATCGACCGTCAGCACCGAGTGCGCGCTTCGTGGGATCCCATGGGGGTTTGCGGGCCCGGAGTCGATCTCGATGGCTTCGAATCCGGAGCCGAGCTCTCGGCGCAGCGTCTCGAAGCGCTCGCGCGGGCACATGCGATCGTGAGTGAAGCGCAGGCCGAGCACGCTCGCTCCATCGCTCGCCCGCCGCTTGACGATCGCCAGCTCGGCGGGTGACACGTCGATCGCCGCGCGATGCGCGGGAGTGATGGGGAACGGGCACGAAGGCTGGCTCACCACCGGAGCCGTCACCGACGGCTCGACCATCAACGCGAGCGCGTAGCCGCCGGTGAGGCACATGCCGATCGCGCCCACCCCCGGCCCCCCGCATTCGGAGTGAATCTGCCTGCAGAGGGCGCGCAGCCAGTCGGTGATCGGGCTCGATCGTCCGAGCGCGAACGTCGTGAATTCTCTCCGGATGCAGACGAAGGCGAGCTGCTCGAGCAAGTAGGGCGTGGACAGCGCCCTGCCCGGCGTGCCGAACATCACCGGCAGGACCGCGGTCAGCCCCGCTGCGGCCACCCGTCGCGCGAAATCGGCAACCTGCGGCGTGATGCCGGGTATCTCGTGCATGATGAGAACGGCTGGCCCACGCCCGAGCCGGTAGACTGCTCGCTTCACGCCCTGGTCCGTGAAGCTCGACTCTACGAATCCCTGTAGGCTCATCGGGCTGCTTCTCGCAACGTGCCTTCCTCTTGACGCGATCTCAGCAGTGCCGCAAGTCGGCACGCATCGCGGGTCGACATCGCAAGGTCGCGGCGCTAAGGGGGAGGCGTGCCTTCCGAGGCGACGAAGCGTTTGGCCGCGATCGTCCGCCCTTCAGTTGGGCGGATTCCATTGGCCGAAGCGGCGCTCTGGATCGCCGCGGAGGAGTACCCTGCGCTCGACGTAGAGGAGTATCTCGACCGGATCGACGAGCTCGCCGAGAGGGCGCGCGAGCGGATCGGCCCCTATCCTCAGGAAGAGAGGATCGCGCGATTCAATCATCTTCTCTTTCGCGAGCTCGGTTTCGCGGGAAACCGCGCGAACTACGACGATCCGCGGAACAGCTTCCTGAACGAGGTCCTCGACCGCAAGGTCGGGATTCCGATCACGCTCGCGGTGGTCTACACGGAGATCGGCTCCCGGGTCGGTCTACCCGTGGTGGGCGTGGGTTTTCCGGGGCATTTCCTCGTCCGATGGATGGGCGAGCGCGAAGCTCTGATCGATCCGTTCTCCGGCAAGGTGATCACGCGCGAGCAATGCGCGGAGAAGCTCCGCTCGAGCTACGGTCCCGAGACGCAGATGGACGACCGCCTGCTGGCGCCTGCCACGCCGCGACAGACGCTCGCGCGGATGCTCCGAAACCTGAAGCTCAACTACCTCGGAAGTGGCGATCTGCCTCGCGCTCTCTCTGCGGTCGACCGGATTCTCGTCGTCACGCCTGACGATGCGGGAGAGCTTCGCGACCGCGGGATCCTCTACTTCCGGTTCGAGTGCTTCGCGGCGGCGCTCGAGGACTTCGAGCGCTACCTGGCGCTTGCTCCGCGCGATGCGATGGCGGAGGAGATCCGCGCGCGTCTGCCGGAGCTTCGCCGCGAGGCCGCGCGCCTGCAGTGAGCGATCCGATCCGGGTGGTCGCCGGAGTTCTCGTCCGGGACGGCAAGGCGTTGGTCTGCAAGCGCTCCGCCGCCCGGCCCCATGCGGGGAAATGGGAGTTTCCCGGCGGCAAAGCGGAGCCAGGCGAAACGCTCGCGGAGGCGCTTCGCCGCGAGCTTCGCGAGGAGCTCGGCATCGTCGCAGAGGTCGGCGAGGAGCTCTGGCAAACGCGTCACCGCTATCCCGGGCGCGCGCCCGTCGAGCTCCATTTTTTCGCCGTCGTGACCTTCGACGGCGACCTCCGCGGTGACGATCATTTCGCCGAGGTTCGCTGGCAAGCGCTCGACCGGCTTGCCGACCTCGATTTCCTCGAGGCGGATCGCGAGATCGTGGGCGAGCTCACGAAGCGCGGCGCGGCGGTACGCTGAGCGAGTCGGCAGCCGCGTCGGCGCGGTGGTCGACGCTATGCGCGGGCTCATTCGCTTGCGCGAAACGACTCGAGGGATACCTCGGGAAGATAGAGGCCTTGCGGCGTTCGCTTCCACCAATCGCCGGTCGCGCGCCGCTCCGCGAGGCTAGTGAACGTGTACTGGTAGAGTGCAGCCCGGATGTACCTGGGGGGATGATCTCGGAACGGATTTTCCGCGAGCAGCGCCGTGACGTCCTTCGAGCCCTCGAGCAGGCGCAGCGCGAAGGCGAGAAACCACGGATTCTCCTCGTAGCGGCCGAGCGCCGCGAACCACATCTGCCAGTCGAGCCGCGGCTGGTGTGGCTCGACGAACGACGGCGGCCGCGACGGATCGCCGGGCTTCCACTTGAACTCGTACGGACGCCATTTGCTCCGATCGTCGCTTCCTTCGACGACGATCTCGGGACGGCTCGTCGTCATCACCGCGAAGAGGCCGTAGCCGTTGACGATGCGGAGCGGAGCCGCCACGCGGCGAAACCAGAGGAGCGGCTCCGGCCAATCGAGCCCGAAGGGCGAGAGCGTGAACATCTGCAACACGCCGAGGACGAGAACCGTGGCGGCGACGGGTCCGACGATCCATCGCGGCCAGGCGACTCCGACCGACGGGCCGCCGCTGCGCCAGTTGCGAATCCGCCGCGGCCACACCGGATCGTCGAGCAGCAGCACGCAGAGCGCGATCGTCAACAAGTTGAAGAAGCAGTAGTTGCCGGTGAGGAGAATCAGCGCCTGCAGCGCCACGAACGCCGCAAACGCGGCGAGCCGTGGACCGCTCCCTCCCCAGATCAAGCAACGGCGCGCCGAGCTCGATTGCGAACATCACCGCGCAGGACAGCCGTTGCAGCCAAGCGGGCTGTAGATTCGCGTACCAGGCGATCCACGTCGGCAGGGGCTGCGTCCAGTAGTGGTACTCGAGCGCGGTCAGGTTGCGCCACGCGGCGTCGCCGGAGAGGAGCTTCACCGCGCCGGAGCTGAACATCAGGCGGAAGAGGAGCCAACGGAAGAGCCAGACGATGGCGGTGGGCGGCTTCGCCTCGCGCTCGATCGCCGGCCGGAGCTGGAGCGGGGCCAGGAAGATCGCGAGAAAGCCGCTCTCGAGCAGCAGGATGTCCCATTGGAAGGAGAGAAAATCCTGACCGATCGCCTCGAGCGAGAGATAGGCGAGCCAGAGTCCTGCGAGGCAGGGGACCGGGGCGAAGCCTACGATCAGCAAGACCGCAAGCGCTGAGCCGGCTGCGCAAAGGGCGTGCAGCATGCCGTCGGTCGGATGGACCCAGAATAGGGTCGGCACCCACCAGTAGCGCGACGGGCCGACGACGCCCGCCACTTCCTCGGTATATGCCCGCGCGGGCAGGATGCCGCTCGAGCCTAGCAGACCGTCGACTTGGACCCAGAGCGAGACGAACGCGATCAGGTAGACCACGCCGAGCAGCCGCAGAAAGACCCAGCGGCTAAGGAACTGCGACGACTCGTCCAACGCTGCCCTCGCGGTGAAGTTGGGACGTTGCTGCCTTCGTGGAATAAGTCAGCTGTGACAATGAAGTTCACTCGGCCCCAACGGACTTAGTTCACTAAGGCAGCAACGTCCCCACTTCGCCGCGGCTCGCGCGGCACCGAGGCTCTCGTCCGAGCGAAAGTTGCCGTTTCGGTGATGGCAGCGTGCGCTGCGCCACCCGCTATTTCAGGATCTCCTTGGCGATCGTGTTCAGCTGCATGTTCGACGTGCCTTCGTAGATCTTGCCGATCTTCGCGTCGCGATAGAACTTCTCGACCGGGAAGTCCTTGGTGAACCCGTAGCCGCCGAAGACCTCCACCGCCATCGAGGCCACGCGCTCGGCGATCTGCGACGAATAGTACTTCGCCATCGCCGCTTCCTTGAGGAACGGCGCTCCCGCCTCCCGCAAGCGCGCCGCGTTGTAGACCATCAGGCGCGCCGACTCGATCGCGATCGCCATGCGCGCGAGCTCGTGCTGCACCGCCTGGAAATG
Organism: uncultured delta proteobacterium; assembly: GCA_963712515.1. Lineage (GTDB taxonomy): Bacteria > Desulfobacterota > Binatia > JACPRU01 > JACPRU01 > CAVQIG01. The sequence goes on along the minus strand of CAVQIG010000024.1, from coordinate 29,818 downwards.
GGAGATCAATCGTCCGAACTGCTTTCGCTCGTTGGCATAGCTTCGTGCGGCCTCGTATGCGCCGCGCGCCACGCCGACCATTTGGGCGCCGATGCCGATCCGTCCTTCGTTCAGCGTCTCGATGGCGACCTTGTAGCCATGCCCCACCTGGCCGAGCACGTTCGCCCGCGGTACGCGGCAATCCTCGAGCACGAGCTCGCACGTCGAGCTCGCGCGGATACCGAGCTTGTCTTCCTTCTTGCCGACCGAGAAGCCGGGAAACGAGCGCTCGACGAGAAACGTGGTGATGCCCCGATAGCCCTTGGCCGGATCCACGGTCGCGTGCAGGACGAAGAGGCCGGCCTCGGCGCCGTTGGTGATCCAGAGCTTTCGTCCGTTCAGCCGGTACGAATCGCCGTCGAGCGTGGCGCGCGTCGTCAGCGCGAACGCGTCGCTGCCGGACGAAGGCTCGGAGAGCGCGTACGCCCCGACCGTTTCGCGCGCCAGCTTCGGCAGGTATCGGCTCTTCTGCTCATCGGTCGCCCAGCGGAGCAGCGCGTTGTTCACGAGCGTGTTCTGCACGTCGACGAAGACGCCGACCGAGGGATCGACGCGCGAGAACTCCTCGACGGCGAGGATCGACATGAAGAACGACGCGCCGGCGCCGCCGTGCTCCTCCGGAATCTCGATTCCCATGACGCCGAGGTCGAAGATCTCCTTCATCAGCTCACGGTCGAGCTTGGCGTCGTGATCCATCTTCCCGACCCGCGGGCGGACCTTCTCTTCGGCGAACCCCCGTACCATCTCCTGGAACTGACGCTCCTCTTCGCCGAGCGTCGTCAGCGCCTTCGAGTGATTCATCGTCGTTCGTTTGTCTTCCTTGGGTCTTGGGCCGTTGACTCTCGGCAAAGGACGCGCGCCGCAAGCCGGCGACCCGTCGCCGATAGCCTCCTACCGAATCCGCCGCGGCCGCGCCACTGCGACGCCGGGGCATCATCGGCGATGCTCCTCTTCTCGCGAAAGGAACTCTTTCGCCTGCTTGCACGGAGCTCAGGCGGGTTTGTGAAGATGACGACGTCCATGACTTACGTCCGTCTTCAAGACTTGCAAACAAACGTATAGACGAAGGGGGCACGGAGGTGACGCGATGGGACCGCTCTCGGGAATAAAGGTCGTGGAGATGGGGATCTTCGTCGCCGGCCCGGCGACGGCCGCGGTACTCGGCGACTGGGGTGCGGACGTCATCAAGATCGAAAACCCCGCAGGCGGGGATCCGATCCGAGCGCTTGTGTCGCTCGGCTTGGTGCCGGTCGAGCCCGACGTCAATGCGGCGCTCGAGCTCGAAAACCGAAACAAGCGAAGTGTCGCCGTCGACATCACCAAGCCTGATGGTCGCGAGGTCGTTCTTCGGCTGCTCCGCGATGCGGACGTCTTCGTCAGTAACTTCCGCGCCGCGGCGCTCGAGCGCGCCGGGCTCGCGTACGAGGACGTCAAAAAAGTGAACCCGCGCATCATTTACGCGACGCTCAGCGGTTACGGCACGAGCGGGCCGGACAAAGATCGCGCTGCCTTCGACTACGCGGCCTTCTGGGCGCGGACCGGAGCGATGGCTGCACTGGCCGAGCCGGACAGGCCGCCGCCCACCCAGCGCCCGGCGATGGGCGATCATCCCGCCGGTCTCGAGCTTGCCGGCTCCATCGCTGCCGCGCTCTTTCACCGCAGCCGCACCGGCGAAGGGCAGGCGATCCATCTCTCGCTCTTTCAATCCGGCCTCTGGATGATGGCGAGCGACATCGAGACCGCCCTTCTCCTCGGCGTCGGCTACGAACCGACCGGCCGGGTCGTGCCGAATCCGCTCTGGAACCACTATCAGGCGAAGGACGGGAAATGGTTCCACCTCGTGATGGTCCAGGCAGACCGCTTCTGGCCGAAGTTCTGCGAGGCGATCGGGGAGCCGGCGCTCGCCGAAGACGAACGCTATGACGGCGTGGTCAAGCGGGGGAGCCACGCGAAGGAGCTGATCGACAGGTTCGACCGCGTTTTCGCGACCAAGACCCGTGACGAATGGGCGGCGATCTTCGATCGCTACGAGTTCATCTGGGCACCAGTCCGGACGTTGCTCGAGGCCTCGCGCGACCCGCAAGCGCTCGCGCTGGGCATGTACCAGAAGGTCCATCACAGAAGCGGACGCGAGATCTCCCTGGTGCGTAGCCCGATCGATTTTTCCGCCACGCCCGCCACGATCCGCTCGGGCGCGCCGGAGCTCGGCGAGCATACCGAAGAGGTGCTGCTCGCGCACGGATATGGTTGGGAGGACATCGCAAAGCTTCGCGAGAAGGGAGTGTTCGGGTGAGCCAAGGAAGGGCCGCCGTCTTCCCTGGCCAGGGCTCGCAGCGTCTCGGCATGGCGCGCGACTTTCTACGATCAGTTTTCCGCCGCGCGCGCGGCGTTCGAAGAGGCCTCGGCGGCGAGCGGCGCCGACCTGGCGGCGATCTCCTTCGGAGACGAGGAGCGGCTGAACCTCACGGAGTTTACGCAACCGTGCATCCTGACGGCGGAGATCGCGATGCTTCGGGTGCTGCGCCAGGAATTCGGCCTCGAGGTGGACTGGTTCGCCGGGCACAGCCTCGGCGAATACACGGCGCTGGTCGCGGCCGGGGTGCTGCCGCTCGGTGAAGCGGCGAGGCTGGTCCGCCGGCGTGGGGCGCTGATGCAACGAGCCGTGCCGGCGGGAAGCGGGGCCATGCTCGCGGTCATCGGCCGCGGCCTAGATCTCGGCGAGCTTCGCGCCGCGCTCGAGGGTCTCGTGGTCGACGTGGCGAACCACAATTCCTCGTCGCAGATCGTCGTCAGCGGGTCGGCGGTCGACGTCGACAAGGCGAAGGAGCGACTCGGAGGCAGGGGACGGCGGCTCATCCCGCTCAACGTCAGCGCCCCCTTCCATTCGCGTTTGATGCGCGAGGTCGAGCCGGCGTTCGGCGCCGAGCTCGCCGCGGCAGCGATCGAGGCCTCGAGTGCGCCGCGCGTCGCGTCCAACTACACGGGTACGTTCCATGCGGACGATGCGGACCGCGTGCGCGACGCGCTCGTCAAGCAGATCAGCGGCACGGTTCGCTGGGTCGACAACATGCGCGCGATCGCCGAGCGCTCGGCCGCAGATCTACGAGATCGGACCCGGAAAGCCGCTCTCGGGGTTCTTCAAGGACGTCGGCGTGACGGTGGCCACCATCACGGATCTCGCCGGCGCCCGTCAGACACTGTCACAGTAGGATTTGGGAACGGAGCGGGTCGCGACCGACGGGAGCGACGAACAGGGATACTGGCGCAGGGGAAGGGCTCATGAACGAACGACCGATTGCACTCGTCACCGGCGGCGCCGGTGGTATCGGAGCCGCCTGCTGTCGCGCGCTAGCGCAGGCAGGCTTTCGTGTCGGCGTCGGTTACCGTTCGAGCTCGGACGCCGCGCGAAAGCTCGGCGAGGACATCGATGGCTTCCTCGTCCCTGGGGACGTAGCGGTGGTCGAGGACGTCGAACGGATGATCGCGACGATCAAGGAGACCGGGGGCCGGCTCGACGTGCTCGTGAACAACGCGGCGCTGAACGTCAACGGGCGCATTCATGATGATGGCGCTCGAGGACATCGACCGGGTGCGGGCGGTGACGCGCGGTACGATTCTGCTCACCAAGCTCGCCATCCGCCGCTTCATGTTTCGCCAGAAGAGCGGGCGAATCATCAACATCTCGAGCGTCGTCGGACATCAGGGAAACGCCGGCCAGGTGCCCTATACGATGGAGAAGGCCGGTCTCGATGCGATGACTCGTTCACTCGCCCTCGAGCTCATGGACCGCGGGATCCTAGTCAATTCGGTGGCGCCGGGCTTCATCGACACGCCGATGACCGCCGCCCTGCCCGCCGAGATCAAAGAAACGATCCTCAAGCAGATTCCGCTCGGCCGGATGGGAAAGCCCGAGGAGGTCGCGGAAGTGGTAGCGTTCCTAGCCACCAAGGGATCGTACGTGACGGGCACCGTGGTCCACGTGAACGGCGGCCTCTACCGCGGCTGAGATTTGTCGGAGGGAGTGGGACCGCGTTCAGCGGTCTGCGCGCTTCTCCGAGATTGTGCTCTTCTTCCTGCGACGATCGGCAAAGGCCCGAGCTTCGAACGCCGCGCAAAGAGCGGGAGCGAGATGATGGCTAGAGAATTCGCCGCATTGTTTTCTGGCACGCAGGCGAACGAAAATCTGCTCAGGCGGGGACGCCGGCTGATGGCCCTCGTCCAGGTGGCGTTTCTGCGTTCCGACGTTGCCGACGAGCGTTGGGCGTCGGCGAACGCCTCGGTAGCCGCGCGAGATCGGCAAGCCGATCACTCAAATTTCCAGAAGGGGAGGCGGAAACGGACGGGAGTCGAACCCCCCGTTTGCCCTGAATCGGCCGTCTCATCGCGACGATGGTGAACTCCCGGTGGTGCGGCGTCATTTTTCGCCGTAACCTTTCGGCCGCGCCGTCGGTTATCCCGAGTGGGACGATGGCGCTTCGAGCATCCACATTGAAATCGAAGGCCGGGGGGAGCGAAGCGGAGGAGCGGCTGCTGATCGAAGCGGCGCAGCAGGACCGCAGCCGCTTCGCGGATCTCTACGAGCGGAACTTCGAGCTGGTCTACGCCTTCGTCGCGCGGCGCGTCCGCGATCGTGAGGAAGCCGAGGATGTCACCGCAGAGGTCTTCCACCAAGCGCTCGAGGGTCTCGGCCGGTTCGAGTGGCGGGGTTTTCCCTTCGCCGCCTGGCTCTTCCGGATCGCGCGAAACGCGATCACCGATCGATGGAAACGCGAGCAGAAGGAGCGCAAGGCCGTGGGCCCCGACGACCCATCCGAGACCACGCTCGACGAGGTCGAGCAGCGGGCGAATCTCTTTCGCCTCGTCGCGAGTCTCCCCGCCGACCAGCACCGCGTCATCGTCATGCGCTTCGCCGAGCAGCGAGCCATTCGTGAGATCGCTCGTGAGCTCGGTCGTACGGAGGGCTCCGTGAAGCAACTGCAATTCCGCGCGCTCCAGAACTTGCGCTCGCGGTTGGGTAGGACACGATGACCAAGCGCACCTCGACCGAACGACTCGACGACGCGGTGGAGGCCCTCATGAAGCATCCCGATCGGCCCCACCCCGCAGTCGACCCCCGGATCGCGGAACTCCTCCGCGTCGCCACCGATCTCCGTGATCTGCCGAGCGAGCGCTTCAAGGCGCGCCTCGAAGCCGAGCTTCGCTTAGAGGCGCGGGGCGTTTCTTCGTCGACGGCGTCGGCGAACGCCGGACGGCCGATCGTCACCGCCGAAGATGTCCGCGGCCGACTCGCGGACCTCGCCGAGGGGCCGAAGCTCGTGGCTCACGACCTCCGCGCCGCTCTCGACCACCTCCCGGAGATGAGCATGCGATTCCTCGCGCCGCTCAACCAAGCGACGCTGGGCGTCTCGCGCTTCGCGAAGGACTCGCACTGGGAGCGCCACCCGGCGGGTGACGAGCTCCTGCACATCCTGGAAGGCGAGGCCGAGGTCGTCACGTTCACGGACGAGGGGCTGGTCCGTTCTCGCGTGGATGCGGGCTCGCTGTTCGTCTGCCCGCAAGGTCTCTGGCACCGGGTACGGGCGCTCTCGCCGGTCTCGATGCTGTTCGCCACTCCGGGCGAAGGAACGGAGCACTCGCGCGCGAAGAACCCGCCGACGAAGCGCGGACCGATTCACGACCCGGCGGGACTGCGCAGACGCCGGCCCGCGCTCGTCAGCCACGACCTTCAGGCGGCGCTCCGCGGCCTTCCCGAGCTCGCGATCACGGCAAGCACGACCGCCGAGGAAGCCGACGCGGCGGTTCGGCCGCTCGCGACGGTCGATCCCTGCCTGTTCGGAGTGATGCGCTACTGCGGTTTGACGCCCTGGGAGCGTCATCCCGCCGGCGACGAGCTGCTGCACGTTCTCGACGGCGAGGTCGACGTCACGGTGCTGACCGACGACGGGCGGGTCGAAGTGAACGTGCCGTCGGGTTCGATCTTCGTCTGTCCCCGCGGGCTCTGGCATCGCCAGTTGCCGCGCCCGTCGGTGACGATGCTCTTCGGGACCCCTTCGGAGACGACGGAGGTCTCCTTCGCCGCGGACCCTCGGCTCGACATCTGACGACGAAAGGAGAGACTCGATGACCAGCGACGTAAAACGCACCAAAAGCGGCCGTCAAGCCGTGACGCCTTACCTCAGCGTAAAGGGAGCGGCCGGCGCTCTCGACTTCTACAAGGAGGCCTTCGGAGCCACCGAGAAGATGCGACTCGCCATGCCCGACGGCCGGATCGGTCACGCGGAGATCGAAGTCGAAGGCGGGACGATCATGATCGCGGACGAATTTCCGGAGATGGGCTTCGCGAGCCCGCAGTCGCTCGGCGGCTCCCCCGTCACCGTCCATCTCTACGTCGCGGACGTCGACGCGCTCGCCGCCCGTAGCGTCGCCGCCGGCGCCAAGCTTCTCCGGCCCGTCGCCGATCAGTTCTACGGCGACCGCTCGTGCCGCATCGAGGATCCGTTCGGCCACGTCTGGATGCTCGCGACGCCGAAGGAGGACGTGTCTCCGCAGGAGATCGAGCGGCGAGCGGACGCGCTGTTCGGCAAGCGGCCGCAGACCGAGAAGGCGTAGAGTCGCGGCGACCGAGGAGAAGGCAGCATGGAGACACGACAGAGCGCGACTGAGTTCGCCCCGCCGCCGCAGCTGGTGCTCTACCAGATGGCGACCGGCCACTATTCCTCTCGCGCGCTCCATCTCGCTGCGAAGCTCGGCGTCGCCGATCTCCTCGAGAGCGGCCCCCGACATTTCACCGAGCTGGCTGCGGCGACCGCGACTCACGCGGCCGCGCTCAACCGAGTCCTGAGGCTCTTGGCGAGCGCCGGTGTGTTCGAGGAACAGGAGGGCGGGCGGTTCGCGCTCACACCACTCGGAGAATGTTTACGCACGAACGCGCCCGGGAGCTCACGCGCAATGGTGATGGTCTTCGCCGGCATCGGGGTGCAGGACGCCTGGAAGGAACTCGAGTACTGCGTTCGCACCGGAGAGCCGGCGTTTCGTAAGCGAGGGGCGGCCGACGCCTTTGCTGAGATGGCCAAAGACCCCGAGGGAGCGGCCGACTTCGACGCGGCGATGGCCGCGTTCACGAGAATGACGGCGATCGCCGTCGCTGCAGTCTACGACTTCTCGGCGCTTCGCACCGTTGTCGACGTCGGCGGCGGGAACGCGGCGCTCCTGATTGGGATCCTTCGCGCGACCCCCCGCCTTGAGGGCATCGTCTTCGATCAGCCCCACGTCGTAGACCGTGCGAAAAAGGAAATCGAAGCGGCCCGGCTCACCGACCGATGCCGGGCCGTCGGCGGCGACTTCTTCCGCGAGGTCCCAGGTGGCGCCGACGCCTATCTTTTGAAGCACGTTCTCCACGACTGGGATGACGACAGCGCGCGGAAGATTCTCGAGCACTGCCATCTCGCGATGTCGACCGAGAGCAAGCTCCTCGTCATCGAAGGCCTCTATCCCGAGCGGATCGACCAATCTCCCGAGAGCCGCGGAGCGGCGGCGAACGACGTCAACATGCTCGTCAACACCGGCGGTCGGCAGCGTTCCGAGGCCGAGTTCCGCTCGCTCTACTCGGCGGCCGGCTTTGCCCTGACACGTATCGTTCCGACGCAGGCGCGGGTGGCCGTCATCGAGGGCGCGCGCAAATAGGTCCGTCCGTCGGGGCGCCAGAAGGGACAACACCCTTCGTGCCTAGCTGGCGCAGCGAGCCTCGGATTCGTCGCAGAGGAACGCCGGTGCGAGCCGGCGCGCGCTCGCGTTTGTCTACATGGCGATCGGGAGGATTTCGAGTATAGAGATCGCTTCGTCCGCGAATTGATACCGCAACACGAGAAAGTAAAGACTACACTCGATCCATTCGGCAGACTTGCGCCGACGCAGCAGCTGCTTGAGCAGTGTGATCGCCGTCCGAAACGTCCAGTGTCCGGTCCGGCGCAACCGGTTCAGAAAGGTCTTGCGCAGGAGAAGGATCGTGCCCCGCTGCACCCTCACGTTGGTCGAGCGATAGGCATGGGCGGGCTCGCCATACCCGAAATCGATCAGGCCCATCCGCTGACGGATTAGGTCCTCGATCAGCATGTAGAGCGTGGTGCTGCCGGGGGACAATGCAGCGATCGACTGGTCGTGGGCCATCTCGTCGACCAGGAAGGTGCTCTCGTGCTGGAGCCCTATGACCACCGCGCAGCGCCGTTCGCCGCAGAGTAGTAGGTAGCCCAGCAGGATCCCGCGACGGGCCAGGTCCATGAGCCTCAGGTCTTCGCCTGGAGGCGGAGGAACCCGTCTAAACTCGCTGAGCGAGTCGACCAGCAGGGGGACCTCGTCGGGCGTGTCGATGCGACGCAAATCGAGCGCGTCATTGGCGAACGCTTGAAGCAGGCGGACCTGTCGCTTGAGGTTGTAGCGCTTCTTGGCGGTGAACTTGGCCAGATACTCTTCGAACGTCGCCGGCAGCGGGATCGTGTGGCAGGTCTGTCTGCCGTATGGGATATGGATGAGGAAGTAGTCGCGGATCGCTCTCGAGTCGTGGCATCGACGCCACAGGAAGCTGTCGCTCGCCACGCTGTCCATGCCGATCGCGTCACAATCTGGAAACTCGTCCCCGATGGTGATGAAAAGGCGATCGTACAGCGCCGGGTCGTTGGGAATGAGGGGCTGACTCCCGAGAACGACCACCGCTCGCAGAATGGACTCGGCCAGCACGTGGCCGGACAGGTCGAAGTTGAGCGGCCAGCGCGCGACACGGAGCGGCACGACTCCCGCCAGGGACCGGTCAGCGGTCCGCACGGTCAGTAGGGAGAGGTTGTCGAGCGAGACGGTTGCACGCAGGTGGTCGAAGAACTTCGGGGTCTGGTAGAGCGCGTCGTGATTGTCGCGCTCTTGAATGAGGTGCTCCCACACGGCGCGCAGCTCCGGAGATCTCCAGCAGTCGCCGGAGAACTCCAGCGAGTAGGGCGGCTCCACGACCATCCCCTCTGATCCACCTACGGCGAGGGCTTGCGCCCGCTCTTCCATGGAAAGCTGACTACGAGTCATGACGCGCAATCGTCAGTCGACTGGCACTTGGGGGGACACGCCGAGATCCTCCGCATGCTGACCAACCGAGGTCGCCCCATGGTGTGCCGTTGAACGAAGCGCTGTCAAGCCATGGACTTCTACGGTTCCTTAGACCGTCAAGGACTGGGTTCAGGGGCGGGTGTTTGCGGAGCAACCGACCACGGCGGCTCAACGCCCCGGCGGGCTCGCGCCTTCAGATCACTGCAGGGACGCGAGCTTCGCGTAACTGTCGTAGCGACTCTGGATCTGGCTCACGTAATTCACCGGCTCGTCGCAATGACAGAATCCGTAGCGGGCCTTCTTGGCGATGTCCCTCTTCTTCAAACGATCGCAGTACGGCTTTTCAGATTTCCCGCAGAAAATGGCGGAGATGGATGGGAGTCGAACCCACCCAGGACCTTATCGGCCCTGATGCGGTTTTGAAGACCGCTGAGGCCGCCGGGCCTCTTCCATCTCCCCGCGAGAGATTTCGCTGAGTTAGCGCGGACGGTCGATCGTGTCCAGCCGGCCGGGTAGCCGTTCGAGGGTGAGAAGCGAGGATACGGAGTAATATCGCGTGACACTTCGTCTGCGCCTCTCGCCGGCCGAACCCGATTTCCAGAACGCTTTTATTGCTGCGGTTGGAGCTGACCCGAAACTGATTCGTATGAAGTGGGCTTTCTCGACGCGCCGTCCTGGAGTTCATGACGTACATCGCCCCCGTCGATGATCCCCCAGGCGATGTTGCAGCCCGCGAGCAGCAATTGGCGGACGCCCTCGGACGTGAGAACGGGAGCTCGCTACTCGATCCGGATGCGCATCTTTGACTGCCCCCAACGGAAACATGAGATCGGGATCCACGATCAGACAACGCCGGCCCGGTTGAATGTCAATCCTGACGGCTCTGTTTTCTAAGGTGGCGACCGGCGATGGGGTCTATCGAATGGACGTCCCCTGCGCTAATGAAGCCGAGCGACCGAGCCCGCTTCACGCAGTCGGCCATGTCGCCTACGCCAGTCGACGAGAAGGAGAGAGGAATGTTCAGCCACGTGATGATCGGCTCTAACGACCTCGACGCATCGAAGAAGTTTTACGACGCCGTGCTCGGCGCGATCGGGATACCACCCGGCGTTACCGACGAGAAGGGACGGATCTTCTACCGTTCGCCGACTGGCGTTTTCGCCGTGACGAAGCCGATCAACGGTGCGCCGGCCACGGGCGCCAACGGCGGCACGATAGGGTTTGCCGTCAGCGATCCGGCGCGTGTGGACGCGTGGCATGCGGCTGGCGTCGCGAACGGCGGGACGACGTGCGAGGATGCGCCCGGCGTCCGGCAGGGCGGCATGGGAAAAATGTATCTCGCCTATCTCCGGGATCCGTCCGGCAACAAGCTCTGCGCCCTGCACCGCATGAGCTGAGCGGTCCACCGTTCTCACGGATGCTGAGCGATCGGTAAGGGCCAGCACTCCGTGGCTTGCTCTATGCCGCGACGCTCGCTCGCCGATCAGGCCTTCTCGCGCGCCGCGGCCAGCGCGGCAAGCCAGTAGGGCCGATTGATCTCCATCCCGCGGCTCGGCAGTGCAGCCAGGGTGCCGCGCATTTGAGCGATTCCCTCATCGGCCCTTCCCTGCTCGACCAGCGCGGCGCCCCGCCGTTTCCGTCAGTTCAGTAAGTGCGTGTAGATCATCGTTGTCGTCACATCGCGGTGGCCGGGCAGTTCCTGGACGGTGCGAACGTCGCAGCCGCTCTCCAGTAGGTGGGTCGCGAAGCGATGCTTCTTATGCCGAGCTCGGCATAACAGGCACTCCTATGCGACTCACCGCCTATCCTCCTGCGTCAAACCGTTTACGATTCACGTATCGCCACGCTCCGGTGGAAGAGAGTCGATTTCGCCTCGATGGTGCGGACATTCGCTTGAAAGGCCACAGTTCTCACTGTTGGACACCAATTGCACGCATTAGGCGGGTCCCAACGACATACGTAAGGGGCTCCGAATTATCGGACTGAATGCGTTAGACGGCAATACAGACTTTAACTGGGGACTTGAGGCGACCTCGAGGCTTGCCTTGACGGCTCTGCTTGACAATCAGAAAAAAACAGCAAACACCGCTCTTACCGGTCATACTGCAAACTATAGCGGTTGGGAGGGGTTCGCTTTCGGCTTTACAGAAAAGACAACAGCCCCGCTCCCTGTAGTCGTTCAGGACTAGTCCGAGCGGTGGCGTAGCTGTTCGCGAGAGGCTCCCCCGCCCGTGCGAGGGCCGAACCTAACGGCATCTCCGGTTTCTCGCCGCTGACTCGGATCGCAACACCGTGAGGCCTTCGTGCCTCCGGCTGCTGCCGCCTCGCCTCTTTTTTGGCCAAGATCCGCAACTCTTCGCACGAGCTGGGCGCAGCCGCCCGAGAACCTCAGGGAGTAAGGACAGCGTGGCTGGTTCATCTTCGGGAGATTCTGGTACGGACCTCCTCTTCGGCGCATGCACGCTCGTGATGGCCAGTCCCAGGAATACTCCGCTGAGCGTCACTCGGCCGAGCTTGTCGGAGCGACGATCGCGGGGAACGCGCTAACCGCCGTGGCCACAATCTTCAGTCCTTGCCACACGACGGGGTTGCCCTGCGCAGGGCGTTGCGCGTAGAGTCGCGGCACTGCTCGACGGCCGCCGCCCTGCGGCGACGGGCGGACTTGAACATACCGTGCCGGGAGGTGCTCATGAGCCGAACGGAGATCGAAGCCGTGAATCGCGCGTTCGAGGATGCGGCGCGCAAGCGGGATACGGAGCGGCTTGCCGCTCTCTACACGGCGGACGCGATCGTGATGCCTCCGGACGCCCCATTCGTGAAGGGACGGGACAACATCAAGCAGTTCTGGGGCTCCGCGATCCAGCAGCTCGGTGTCAAGGACGTGCGGCTCGACACCGTCGATCTGGAGATGGCCGGCGACACTGCGCACGAGGTCGGCGAGGCGGTCCTGACCCTCGAGTCGGGGGGTGCGACCATCAAGTACGTCGTCGTGTGGAAGAAGGTCGGCGGGCAGTGGCGCCTCCACCGAGACATCTGGAACGCGAAGGGCGCGTAGCCCGGGAAACACCGAGCCGCCGGGGGCGGCCTTCGAATCGCTTCCCCTGACCAGCCTCGGCCCATCACGGGCACGATCCCGAGTACCGCCGGGGGCCCGAGCGGGTGCGCGCGCCCTACGTCGCGCCCCCCGTCATCGACGGTAGAATCCGTATCGTGACGATGGCGGGCTTCGATGCCTAGGCCTGCGGCGCCTGCGTTCGGCCACCGAGATCGGCCGCGCGCGGTTGGCGTAGCTCGACACCAATGGCAAGGCATCAAGCGCTTCTATTGGCAGCTGGAGACGCTAACAGCTTCCGGGTCACCTGATTCGCGGCGACGCGTCGGCGGCCGCAGGCACCGGTCGATCGAGCCACGCTGGTACGCGCAAAGACTTCCGATCGGCGATCAGCAACGATAGACTGGGTCCACCCGCGGCACGAAAGGACCACCGCGTCTTGGCCTTTCGACGTGGGAGAGGACCGCTTCGGAGCCCTCGCTATCAAGCTCTACGGCTTCCGCCGGGTTGGTCACGAGCTATCCGACGCAGCTCTGACCGTCGCAATCGCTGCCCTTCTTCGGCAGGCTACCTCTTCTGGATCGATTCGACGTAGTCCGTGAGCGCCTGAATTTTCGCGCGCTCAGCATAGGTTCCCCCTTGCCGACGAAAGATGGCGCCCCACACCGGCATCTCGCGAGTCCCGTGGGCGGCAACCGCCGCGTCCCCGGTAATGAACTGAATGACTGAGGACCTTGGAAACTGGCCATCGTGGTTTTTGCTGAGCAGGGTCAAGTCCGTAGGTCGCGTCTTCAACGCAGGAGCGACGGGCCCTTCCCCCTTTCCGCTGAACCCGTGGCAGGCGACGCAGTAGAGCGAGAACAGCTCCTTTCCCCATTCGCTCAGTGGCTCCGTCTGCTCGGCCTCGCCCTCGGTCGACGCGAAGAGCAACCAAGCAAGAACCAACATCACGAATGCGCTCGCGGAATACTTCGTCATCGAATGTGTCTCCTTCGGTCGGCCTGGAGGACCTCATGACCTATGGGCACAGTATGACGAACGCTTCGGTGACGAAAGTCGCGTCCCGTTCGAGGCGATGAATCGATCTCCGGACCTCGCAACCGTTACGGAGCGGCGTTGGACCTCGACGCCGGTCCTTTGGCACTTCCTGTTTCGCGTCCCTTGACGGAGAGACGATCCTGAACCTCCTCGACAGGGAAAGCTCACGTCGACCTATCAAGTAGGTGGTCCTGCTGAGTCCCCTGGACCTTCGACTCGAGAAGCCACCAGGCAGGCAGCCTCAGAAGGCCGCGAGGCCGATCAGGTTCCGGCCGATGATCAGCTTCTGGATTTCCGACGTGCCGTCGGGAATCGTCATCATGCGGGCGTTGCGGAAATGAAGCTCGACAGGAAGCTCGCGACTGAGCCCGTACGCGCCGTGGACCTCGATCGCGCGCGAGGCGATTCGCACCGCCGCTTCGGTCGCGTAGTACTTCGCCATCGAGGTTTGCGTGTCGCAGCGAATCCCTTTCTGCACCAAATGGAGACCTCGGAGCATGAGAAGCCGCGCGGCATCGAGCTCGGTGGCCATGTCGGCGATCAGCTCCTGAACGAGCTGATGTCCGCCGATCTTCTTGCCCCACTGCTCCCGGCTCTGCACGTACGCCACCGCCGCGTCCAGAGCCGCGCGCGCGATGCCGGTGGCGATGGCGGCGACGAAGCAACGGGCGCGTTCGAAGAGCCGGAGCGTGCTGCGTAGCCCAACCCCAGGCTCCCCGAGGAGCCGGCCGCTCGGCACGAACACGTCGTCGAACACGAGCTCCGCCGTCGACCAGTCGTTTAGCCCGAGCTTCGCAAGCTCACGCGAGCCGTAGCCGTCGTTCCGCTCGACCACGATCTGAGAAAGCCCTTCCGACTCGTCCTCACCTCGCACCACCACTACCGCGAGGTCGGAGATGCCGGCGTTCGAGATCCACGTCTTCTCGCCACTCACGCGCCACCCATCGCCGTCTCGCACGGCTCGGGTCCGCACGTCCCGCACGTTCGAGCCGACTCCCGGCTCGGTGATCGCTGAGCAGCCGATCGACTTCCCCAAAAGGAGCCCCGGCAGCCAGCGTTGCTTCTGTTCTGGATTCCCGAGCGTTGCGATCGCGAGCGCGACGCCCTCGTTGATGAACGCCGTTCCGGCCAGCCCGGGCGAGACGCGGGCGAGCTCCTCGTAGAGAAGGCCGCTCGTCACCAGGTCGAGCGCGAGGCCGCCGTCGCTCTCGCCGAGCCAGCCGGTGCCGACGCCGTGAGGCGCCAGCTTTCTCAGGAGCGCGTGAGCGAGGTCTTTCGGGATGGTGGCGTCGCGCCAGGGCTGCACGGCAGGCGCAATCTCCGCCTCCACGAAGCGCCGAAACGCGTCGAGCGCGATGCGTTGCTCCTCGGTTGGATCGAAGTCCATCGGATACCCCCCTCGGCGGCCACCGTTTACGGAGCGAGAGCAGGCCGTCAAGCACGCGAACGCCGTCGCCTTGCACGACGGCCGATCTGCTTCCGCTTGCGCTCGGCAGCGTCGTCGACCGTAGCTGACCGCCGGCTCAGCCTCGGGGCTCAATGCGCGGACTACACTTCCGAGGCAAGATCGAGTTCGCATTCCTTGCCAGATCTGAAGCATCCGCGCGCCACACCCTCCCTCGCGGATGACCTCGTCGGTCCTACGCGATCATTTCGCGGAACGAGCAAGCCCGCCATACGGACGGGGGTGACGGCAAGAGGCAGACGTCTCCTCACCGACCAATTGCGATCTCGGCGGGGTGTTCCGGCCGGGGACTGTCGGGTGTTAGTACGCAGCCTTGTGGTCGATCCCGACGGGCATCGCATCGAGGCACGCGAGTCTGAGGCAGCACGTCGAACGAGCACCGTCACCCACCCGGTTTGATGTTCTGGTTCATCCGCCAGAAGTTGGTCGGGTCGTACGTGCCCTTGAGCGCACGGGGCGGGCGCGGGTCAGGTTGTCAGGCGTCGCCGCGCGAGGCATCGAGACTCCAGCGCCCCGCTTCACGCGCGGCGATGTAGAGGAAGACGAAGCAGTAGAGGGCAGCCAGCTCGCCCTGGTTCACGGACGGGAACAGCGCCTTGAAGCCGTGGGCCGTCCAGTGTTCCGAGTTCGCACCGTGGCCCATCCAATAGGCGAAGGCCATCAGGCCGCTGCACAGGAAGGCGGACCAGCGCGTGAACAGGCCGATCATTACCAGCAGCCCGCCGAACAGCTCGATGGGGCCGGCGACGTACGTGATGAAGGCGGGAATCTCCATCCCAGCCGGCATCGGCACCGGGATGCCGAGCAGCTTCTGCGCGCCGTGCCACAGGAACAGGAACCCCACCACGATGCGCATTAGCGCGTAGGTCTCGCCTTCGAACTTTCTCATGAACGCGGCCATTGTTCGTCTCCTCTCGGGTGGATCGCTCGTCGCGGTGCGGGTCACATTTCCTAAGCGGCTTATCCCAAGAATTGAATTTACAGCGCTACGGCGCGCGATGTAATGCGTGGGTGAAGAATCCCACAACCAAGGAGAACGAGCATGAGAGCGGCTGTGATGGAAGGTGTTCGAAAGCCTCTGGTCGTGCAGAGCGTGGCAGATCCCAAGCCGGCTCCGACCGGCGCCGTCGTTCGCGTCGAAGCGAACGGGATCTGCCGCAGCGACTGGCACGCGTGGACCGGCGATTGGACCTGGCTCGGGGTCAGCATGCAGTTTCCCTGGGTTCTCGGCCACGAGTTCTGCGGTGTCGTCGAGGAGGTCGGCAAGGACGTCACTCGAGTGAAGAAGGGGGACCGCGTTCTCGTGCCTTTCAGCCAGGGCGAGGGCACCTGCGAGTGGTGCCGCAGCGGCCACCACAACGTCTGCGACACGCCGCTGACACCGGGCTTCAATTACTGGGGCGGCATGGGCCGCTACGTCGCAGTGCCCTTCGCCGATCCGAACCTCGTGCCGCTGCCGGAATCGGTCGGCTTCGTCGAGGCGGCGAGCATGGGCTGTCGCTACATGACCTCGTTCCACGGTGTCGTCGATCAGGCGAAGGTGGAGGCCGGAGAGTGGGTTGCCGTCCACGGCTGTGGCGGCATCGGGCTTTCTGCCGTGCAGATCGCGACCGCGCTCGGTGCCAACGTGATCGCTGTCGACATCGGCGACGACAAGCTCGCCTTCGCCAAGGAGCTCGGCGCCGTGGCGACCATCAACGCGCAGAAGGAAGAGCCCGTGCCGGCGATTGTCGCGCTGACCAAGGGTGGCGCGCATGTCTCGATCGACGCTCTCGGGGTGGCGGCCACCTGCCGCAACTCGATCCTCGATCTGCGCAAGCGCGGCCGCCATCTGCAGATCGGGCTCACCTCCTCGGCCGAGAAGGGTGAGATCTCCGTGCCGATGGATCTCCTCGTGGTCAAGGAGTGCTCGATCGTCGGCACCGTCGGCATGCAGGCCTCCCGCTTCGAGTCGATGCTGCGGATGGTGGAATCCGGAAAGCTCGCCCCCGGCAAGCTCGTGAACCGCACGATTCCGCTCGAAGAAGCCGGTGCCGTCGTCGCCTCTATGGATAACTTCGCGACGCTCGGAGTGACGGTGATCGATCGGTACTGAAGATGGGACGGAAGACGGAAGACGAGAGCGTCGCTAAGGTGCGCAGTGCTGATGCCCGGCTCGTCGGGCATCGATTTTCTCATGTTCGGCCTCCTAATCCCGTTCAACGTGATCATGCTGGGATGCCGGTTCGCGGCTTGCGAGTTCGTGCGCGGGGGGCTTTTTCCCCGCCGGCCGCCGGCGCGGCTGAAGCAGGAGGAGGGCTACCGGCACTGCTGCGCTTCGTCATCCGCGAGCGAATTGTAGTGAACCACGGCTCCGCAGAGGCTC
This sequence comes from uncultured delta proteobacterium, assembly GCA_963712515.1. GTDB lineage: Bacteria > Desulfobacterota > Binatia > JACPRU01 > JACPRU01 > CAVQIG01. The sequence continues at coordinate 12,772 of CAVQIG010000024.1, read as the reverse complement.
AACGCTCGAATAATCCAGTACGGCACGTCCACTTGCCACCATGCCAGGCCGCTTCGGGCGAGTCCGGGGTGTGCATGGTGGTTCTCGTGCCATTCCCCCGCCAGCAGGCCGTAATAGATCTGGTTAATCGGAGTTCCTTTGCAGGCTGATAGGAATGGACCTCCGTGTCCGCGATAGTTGAAGTCCCGCAGCATGAACGAGAAGAGAAAAACCGCTGAAATCCACATCACCACGCCTCGCCAACGGCCGATCGCGTACGCCGCAGACATCCACATGAGATTCGCGAGGACGGTGCGGGCGACGTAGTGGTAGACGTTCTCTACCGATCCAGTCCTCTGAAACTGGCTGTAGGAGCTCCTCAGGAAACCAATGTGTTCCAGGCTCCTGGACAGCCGCTCGTAGTCCTGCGCGCTGATGTCGCGGTTCATCTTCTGATTGGATTCCCCAGCGAGATAGCTTCCGAGCCACCCGAGGTGCGGACCATAGGGATCACCGGGCTGGTCCGACGTCGAGTGATGGATTCGATGCGGGATCGCGAAGCTCTCCTCGCGGAACCCCAAGGGATTGGTCCACAAAAACATCCGGGCGACCCAGAGGCTCCGGAACCGGAATGCGCGATGGGAGCAATAGCGATGGTACCAAATCGTATTGTAGACCATGCCGATCACGGTCGAGATAACCAGGACGATCGCAAGGCTCGAAATCGAAAAGAAGCGCGCGAGGAACAGCAGGAACACGGCGAGCGCGACCAGATGATAGACTGCTACGGCCGCCGCCAAGGAGCGTGACGGGTCCTTCCAGAACGCCACGGCGTCAATCAATTCGAAACCCACTTCGCGGAAGGTGGGTTTGCGAGGCGCGCTTGTCCCGAACCCGTAAGTCGGCTCTAGCAGCAAGCCTCGCGTCCACGATTGGGACGACGCGTCCTTCATTGCGATGGGCCGCTCCGGCGAACACATAGCACAAGATCGAGAAAAGGGGGAAAGAGCAATTCCTCAGGAGACCCAAGCCGAGTAAGTTCTCGCTGAAACTGGATCCCCTCGGCACCGGTAGACCGGGGAGACCGCGCGGGGTTGATAAGAAGGTCGCTCGACCAGCAGGTAGCAAAGCTGCCGCAGCGTCTCGCAGATCGCGCTCGTTAACGATGTTGTAGCGGTCGAGCATAGACCGTGTTTTAATGACCCAAGAGCTGCGTCAGAACTCGCTCTGATCGACATCAATTACTCGCGACCGGCAAAGTAATTCGACGCGCGAAGCGGGCTCCGCGCTCAGGTCAATTTGGACAGCAGTGCTCTCAGCCCACGACGTTGAAGATGGGCACGGGCTTGTGAAACCCCTTGAGGGAAAGTTCGCCTGCGGGCTCAGCCTCCACCAACTCTTCCACCGCCGCGTAGACTCGCTGACTGATAAGGATTTGTCCACCCTGGGCCTTATCGCACAGGCGAGCAGCGAGATTCGTCACTGGACCGATGGCCCCGTAGTCAACCCGGCCTTCGAATCCGATCATCCCCAGGGTGGCATATCCTTGAGCGATCCCTACTCCGAAGCCCAATTGATGTCCGCGCTTTCGCCACTTCTCAGTCAACTCGCCCATCTGCTGGCGCATGGCCACGGCCATCTGCACAGCTTGTGCTGCATGGTCTGGACAGGGGAGCGGATCGTTGAAAAAGACCATCAATCCGTCGCCAGCGAAGTGCTCCAGCGTTCCTTCGAAGCGGAAGATCAGGGTCCCCAGAGCGGTGTGATATTCTCGTAGGACTCCCATTACCTCTTCGGGCTCGGCAGTCTCAGAGAAAGCCGTAAACCCTCGCAGGTCGCAGAAGACGACAGTGATCTCTCGCCGGTGGCTCTCCAGGAGTTTCTCACCTCCTGAAGAAACAACGAGTTCGGCAAGCTGAGGGGAGAAAAACCGCTTCAGCCGGCCGACGCGCTCCAGTTCGGTGAGTTGTTCCGCGACCCGCTGCTCGAGCGTCCGGTTCCAGTCCGCCAACTGCTCCGACTGTGCCTCAAGGCGTGCGGCTTGCTCCTGGACCGTGTCGTGGAGCGCCTTGATCCGCAGCATCGACTTGACCCTGGCGACCAGGGCCGCCTGGTCTACGGGCTTCGTCAAGTATTCATCGGCGCCCGCCTCCAGGCCGGCGACGACATCCTTTGAGTCCGCCTTGGCCGTGACCAAAATGATCGGCATAAAGGGGAGAGAAGCATCGGCTTTGAGATGGCGGCAGACGTCGATCCCGTCCATCTTGGGCATCATGATGTCCAGCAAGATCAGGTCCGGTCGCTGAGCTGTGGCAACCGCCAGGGCTTCCTCACCGTTAGTTGCGGTGAGGATCTCATAGCCGTGGACGCTCAAGCGGGTCTGGAGAATGTCCAGGTTCATGGGCTCATCGTCCACGATGAGGATGCGTGGCGGTGTTCTCATACTTTCTTCCTCAGGCTATGGGGTCCCCTCTCCCCTTGTGGGAGAGGGACAGGGTGAGGGGACCGATTGTAGGTTGCGACCAGGATCGCCTACGGCAGATACTCGCGGATCTTGGCCAGGAGCGCGCGGGGGCTGAAGGGTTTTGAGACATACGCATCACAACCAGCCTCGAATGCCTTGACGTCGTCCCCACTCAGCGCATAGGAGGTCACGACAATGATCGGGATGTGACGGAGCGCGGGGTTGGCCTTAATCCGGCGTGTCGCTTCGTAGCCATCGAGACCAGGCAGTTGGATATCCATGAGGATCAGGTCGGGAAGATGTGTTTCGGCCGCTGTCACCCCTTCTTCCCCGGTCACTGCCTCGATGATCTCATAGCCGACGCTGGTGAGCAGATCACGCACAATGCGCCGGTTGTCCTCTTCGTCCTCAACGACCAAGACCCGTTTGCTCATGTCACTTCCTTTTGCTGTTCGACACGAACCGGCAGCGTAAACCGGAAGGTCGAGCCCTGGCCGAGATTCGATTCCACCCAGATACGTCCGTCATGCATTTCGATGATTTTTTTGGCAATGGTCAGACCAAGGCCGGTTCCACCCTTTTGTCCGGGTACTCGAACTGTCGGCCTGCTGGAACTCCTCGAAGACTTTCTGCTGGTCGGCTTCCGCGATCCCGATCCCAGTGTCAGACACCGCGACCATGAAAGTGCCATCTGTTGAGGCTACCTGCACTCCGACCTTTCCGACCTCAGTGAACTTGATGGCATTCCCCACGAGGTTCGTGAGCACTTGCGTGATGCGTTGTTCATCGCCTTTGCCTACCGGCAAGTCGGGCTGTACGCTTACGTTCAATGCCAAGCCGCTTCTCCGCTGCCAGTGGTTCTACCGCCGTGAAGACGTTTTGCACGACTCCCTGCATCGAGTAGTCAGCCAGCGAGAGCGTCAGCCGTCCTGCCTCGATCTTCGAGAGGTCGAGGACGGCATTGATCAGGCCGAGGAGCCGATTGCCGCTTTGCTGTATGCGCTCCATGACCTCTTTGATTTTCTCCGGCACCTCACCATAAATGCCGTCCATAATAAGTTCGGTATAGCCCTGGATGCCATTGAGGGGGGTTCGCAGTTCGTGACTCATATTGGCGAGGAATTGGGATTTGTGTTTGCTGGCGATCTCAAGCTCTCGCCCTCGTTCTTCGATCTCACGGAACAACCGGGCATTCTGAATCGCCAGGGTGGACTGCGTCGCAAAAGTTTGCAGGAGATTGACGATACGCGAGGCAAAAGTGCCTGATACTTGCCGCCAGACGACCAGGCCGCCCATGATCTGCTGCTCAAGGAGGAGTGGCACGGCAAGCAGCGAGCGATAGCCGAGGCGTACGAAGACAGGTCGGACCCGGGCAAGAGCAAATGCCTGCTCATCTCGCATGTCAGGGACCTGGACTGGCGCCTGAGTGGTCGCGGCCCGCCCGATAGCGCCTTCCCCGAGAGGAATCGGTGCCGCCTGAAGCAGTTGAAGAATGTCTGCTTCGGTACTGTAGGAGGCTCTCAGGTCAAAGAGGCGGGTGGCTTCATCGTACTCATAGATGACTCCCCCATTGGCACCGGCGATTTGCACCGCGCGGGTGACAATGGTCGTCAGCACGGTCTGCAAATCTAGAACGGAGTTTACGGCTTGGCCAACCTCTCCCAAGGCTTGCAGTTCCTCTACTGATCGGGCCAGCTCACGCGTACGTTCCTCAACCTTCTGCTCCAGGCCGGCGTAGGACTCCTGGAGCTGGGCAGCCATCCGGTTGAACTCTGTAGCCAGGGCTTCCAGCTCATCGCCGGTCCGGACGTCGATACGATGGTCCAGCGCGCCCGCGCCGATTCGGGCAGCCCCTTGTCGGAGCACTTCTACCGGGCGCACGACCCGACGGCTGATCAGCAGGCTTGCCAGGATGGCCATGCCAAGGCCAACCAGAAGGAGCACAGAGGTTCTGAGAATAGAGGCGTACAGAGGCGCATAGGCCTCATCGGTCGGCCGTTCGACGAGCACCGCCCACCCCAGGTTCGGGAATAACCGCATAGGCCGGGAAAACCTGCTGGCCGGCCAGGTTCGGCTGAGCGGCAAACGGTCCCGGTGCACCGGCTAGTGCCGCCTGCACCTGACCAAGATTTCTGAGGTTCCGCTTCTGCAGAACCAGGCTGATGTCTGGGTGGGCGATGAGATCCCCCTCACGGGAGACGACATAGGCGTACCCGGTCTGACCCACCTTGATCTGCGAGATGACCTCCCAGATGTATTTGAGGTTGACCTCGGCGATCAGGACACCGATCACCTCTGTCGAGCCTGCGGAAGCGATTCTTGAAGTCGCCGATGCGCTTCGGCGAACGGCTCGATGGGAACGGCGATACGCATGTACGGCTCGGACTGCCTCACGAAATACACCGGACTGAAGAACGAGGTGCCTCCACGAGCCTGCACAAAGGCCTCGTCTGAGGAGCGATCCCCCAAGTCCTCCGGCCGGGTCACCTCCACTCGTGACTCCTTGAGCTGTTCGCGGCCGTTGGCATCCAGCACCGTAGCCGTGGTGATTGCAGGGAGTGACTTTCAGCAGCTTGATGAGTTGGAACCGGTAGGCCTCCGTCAGTCCGGCAGCCACAATGTCCGGCGTCTGCGTGGACGCCCGCAGCGTCTTCTCGATGTCCTGCACGAACTGCTGGATCTTGAAGGCGGCTCCTTGCGCCATCTCCCGTTGCAGCGCCCAGATGCCCTCGACGCTCTCGCGGTAGCGGAAAAAGAGTTCGACCGCACCGCTGGTGAGTAGCCCGCCGCTTACTAAGACGAGGGCAATGATGAACGTCCGCCGCAGCAGTCGGCCGCCGCGCCTGCTTCCGGGCGTAGCATGACTATCCTGGGTTTGGGTGTCGTCTTCAGACATGAAACGCAGGATTCATCGCGTGTCACATCGTTGGCCGCTTCGCTGCATCAGCATCCTCTGCTGGTTTTCCCGCGATTTCCCGTGCTGCCTTCAGGAACATCTCACTGGAAAAGACGGTCAAGTCCTCTCCGATCCACTTCCCTCGGACGATTCCGTTCTCATCCACGAGGAAGAACGATCGCTTTGCTACCCTGCCTTCCATACCTGGGTAGTCTATCTTTTGCGTATTGCATCCCGGAGTGCTGGCAACACAGCTTGTGGAGCCGTACTCAACACCATACGCCTTGATGACATTCATTTTCACGTCGGCGAGGAGTGGGTACGACAACTTCAGCGAATCGGCAAACGCCTTCTGCGAAAAGGGAAGCGTATTGGCGATGCCGAGGATCTGGACATTCAGTTCTTCGAATTTCTGATAATCGGCCTTCCTGGCCGATAGATTCGCCGCTCACACCGGGGCGAAATCGGCACCATAGAACTCAATCAGGACGCGTTGCTTCCCCTGAAACTGACTCAGGCTAATGTCCTTTCCCGTCGTACTGGGGAGCGTAAAGTCCGGGGCCTTCTCCCCGACCTCCACTGCTGTAGCCACACCGGCTACTCCCAGCACACTGGACAGCAGGATACTAGACAGGAACTGACCTTTTATACGATGCGCTAACATATTTCCCCTCCTTTCCTTTCATAGGACAATATCTTCTTACCTATAACACAGATTCCCGATGTTTCGCCTCTGCTCCTCTTTGAGTAGTGAATTCATCGGATGATCCGATCAGCTCGATACAACACCTCCGGTGCGATCGTGAGCCCCAGGGCTTTGGCGACTTTCAGATTGATGACGAACTCGACCTTCGGGTTCACCTCCACGGGGATCTCCGCCGGCTTCGCCCCTTTGAGGATCTTGTCCACCAGGCGTGCCGCCTGCCGGCCCGTTTCGTGTACGTCCGGACCGTAGCTGGCGAGTGCGCCGCGCTCCACCCAGAACGCTGCATCGAACATTGTCGGGATCGCCTGTTGGGAGGCGGCCTCCAGGACAAAGCCAGGAATGTTCAAAGAGACGGGGCCCGGCAGCAGGATCCCATCCACCTCGCCCTTCGAGATCTGAGCGAGGGTCGCCTGCGCCTCCTCCTCGGTCCGCACCGGTTTCTCTACCAGCACGATGCCGAGGCGGTGCGCGGCATCGCGATACACTTTCGCCTCCGCCATGGCGTCAGCATCGGCTGCATCGTAGAGGTACAGGACCCGCTTCAGGTCCGGGACGATCTCGTGGAAGACTTCCAGACGCTTCGGGCTCAGCTCGAGGTGCAGATCGGTCACCCCCGTGATGTTGCCGCCAGGCCGGGCGAAGCTCTGGATCAGGCCCAGCCCTACGGGGTCGGTCCACCGCAGCGAAGACGATCGGGATGCGGGTGGTTGCCATCTGTGCCGCCTTCGCCGGGCTCGTCATCCGTCGGCGAAGATGATGTCCACTCCGTACTGGACCAACTCGCGCGCGGCCGCAGGCAGGGCCGCCAGATCTCCTTGCGTGAAGCGGACGCCGAGAACGAACTGCTCGTTCTCACGGTAGCCCAGCTCCAGTAGACCGTCCCGCAGGCCGACCACCGCTGGCGTGGGTCCCCACGACGACGTCAGCACCCCAATTTTGATGGGTTGGGCGCGCTCCTCCGCACCCACGCCGCCCGTGAGCAGCCCACTGCTCACCAGGAGCACGACGAGAGAAACGTAGTACTGCCACCGATGCCCGCACGAGAAGCTCATGAAGAGATTTCCCATTTCAACCTGGTAACCTCACAAATTGAAACCGCCCGCTACAAAAAATCATCGAGGGTGTATTGCGCGACGTCCAATGGATCGGGGCCGGACCGAGCGGACCCGAGCGGATCGGCTCGCCACAGTCGAGGCAGAACTTGTGAACTTGGCGTTGCACTCGAGGCATAACCTAGCGTGCTCAGGATTATCGGCCGTGCAGCTCCCACAGCGCATCTTGCACCGCGTTACGAAAGCTCTTCGAGCAGCGCCTTGGCGTCCTTCAGATCGGCGGTGTCGAAGCCCTCGGTGAACCAGCCGTAGAGCTCAGCGAGCATTGCGTGAGGGTCGTCGGCGATGGTAGCGCCGCACCGGAAACACGACTTTCGACTTGCGCGATTCTTGTGTTCGCAGAAAGGGCAGAGCACCCAACCTCCTACTTTTGGGGAGCCCCCCTCAAATTGCCGGTACACCCGTCGGATGCTTTTACGCAAGAAGAAGGGGCGCGCCTGACGGAATCGAGAAGATCCGGTAGGGCTTCAAGGGATCGACGTTACTAACGAAACAGGTATAGATCGATCGCGTTCGCCCCCATCCTGGCCCGAGTCCACCGGGTAGTCGTTCGGGTAGTTGTTCGACGGTGAGAAGCTCGGTAAGGCGGAGTACGCTGATCCGTTGGATGCTACTTACACCGGTTCCGATTGTGACGGAGTTAGCAGCGGGCTATGCTCCCCGCAACGAAGTCGTGTGGCGCTCCACTCCCACACAAACCGGAGGAAGCAGTTCATGCCCCGCACCTATGTCCGTCATGCCGACGGTGAAGAGTTCCAGCCCGTTGCGCCAGGCATCTTTGTTCGCGACCTTGGCATTGGCAACCCCACCGGCGGCGAGCTCACGGCCCAGGTGATCCGCCTGGAGCCGGAAGGGGCGCACGTGGAAGAGTTGCACCGGCACGAGGAAGGGTTCTCGCTGGCCTACGTGCTCAAAGGGTGGCTCGATCTGGAGTTCGAGGAGATCGGGGTGCAGCATCTCGGGCCGGGCACCGTCATCCCCGCGTTCAATGGCCCCATGCACCGCGAACTCACCTGCGGCGACGGGCTCGAGCTCCTACTTCTCGTGACGCAGAAGTCCATGAGCGGCGACGACCGGCAGCGGATCGTCGTGCAGCAGGAGCGTGATGCCGAGTACAAGGCAGCGCTCAGGGACGACTTCCTGTATCGCGACTTCGGGCTGAAGGAGCTGACTGGCGGCCGAATGGTGGCGCACGCGATCAAGGCGCTGCCCGGCAAGCACCCACACCGGCAGTGGCACGCGCACAACCTCAATTTCCGGTTCGTCTACGTGGCCGACGGCTGGGTGGAGTTCGAGTACGAGGACATCGGCACCGTTCGGCTGGAGAAAGGCTCGATGGTCTACCAGCCGCCGATGATCCGCTGCGCCGAGGTCGCGCACAGCGACGACGTGGTGATCCTGGAGGCGGTCACGCCCGGCGAATCGAAACCGTAAAATCGGGGCGGGTGATCCTCGACCTTCGCATCGCCGGCGAGGAGATCGCAGCGTGGTGGACCGAAGTCGTCCACTCGCACGAACGTGTTGGTTCAGCTTCGCGGCGGCCGCGCCCGGCACCTGTAACGATGGCTAATCTTGCCTTCGAGGCGCTTCATCCATCTGCCGCCGTTCTCTGTTTCTAGCACTCGCAAACGCCGGACAGCATCAGTCGCAAGGGGATCAGCGACGGACGGGACGCCGCCGGCTCGTTACCCCACCTTCGGCAGAATGTCCTCCTTCAGCCTCCTGAGATCGACCATGGTCTTCGCGGTGGGCACACCCTTGAACGGCGGCCAGAGCAGCGGAAGCGTCAAGCCGGCCTCCTTGTACCGCTTGAGGTTGTCCGTGAGCTGCTGAGGGGTTCCCGTCATCGAAGGAGTCAGCTTCCCCCTGGGAGTCTGATCCGTCTTCTCCCTCGTGATGTCGAAGAAGAGCATGCTCACGATCTCGAGATCGTCGATCGAGCGCGGACTGCCGATCTTTTCGAGTTCCTCTTTGATCGCCGACCGCCATTTCGTGATGTCGTCGGGGGTGTCCTGTATTCCGATCCAGCCTTCCAATCCGTATTTGGCGACCCGCTTCGCCGCGATCTTCGGCACTCCGAGCCCCCCGAAAAAGATCGGCGGATGGGGCTTCTGAACGGGCTTTACGCCGAAGCCGCATTTCGGAAACGAGGCGAACTCGCCGTGATACTCGAAGAGCTCGTGCGTCCAGATACCCTGCATGATCTCGATCGTCTCGATGACGTGTTTGTTCCGTCTTTCGTAGATGTGCGCCGCACTCGCGGCCTCGAACTCCTCCGGCATCCAGCCCGTTCCGACGGCCACGTTGACCCTTCCGCCCGAAAGGTGGTCCCAGGTCCCGATCTCCGCCGCCAAGACTCCAGGGGCCCGATACGGTGTGTCGATCACGCTGACGCCGACCCTGACCTTCTTCGTGATGGCAGCCAGATAGGGAATGAGCGGCAGGCCGTGCAAGAACTCTCCTCTCGAAGCGACCGGAAGGGAACGAGGAAACTCCTTCATGAAGCCGAACGGCTTGCGCAGCTCCTCGCGGTCAGATGCTTCCGGAACCACGATGCGGTCCAGAGTCCAAACGGAATCGAACTCGAGCTCCTCGGCGAGGCGAGCGAGATCGACGATCTCGCTGACGGTTACCTTGTCCCTGAAGTTTGGTAGGTAGAGTGCGAGTTTCATCGGGAATCGACCTCCTTTTGAACACCGCTGAGCCCGCCGGGCCTCTTCCATCTCCCCGCCCGCGAAATCAGGGAGTTAGCGCGGAGCGCTTCCCGTGTCCAGGGCGCGGGAAAGGTTGTTCGGAGATGATAAGCCAGGATACCGAGGGCTATGCTGCAGCCGCGCCACGGACGCATGGCTTCGCGGAATCGCCGAAGCTCTTCTGTGTCTGGCGATCGTCGCGGCAACGGATGGGGAAGCGCGCGTTAACGATCGGCCGGAATAACCGTTCACGTTGGCCCGGCATGACCGAGGAGAAGTCGTATGCTGATCGATGACAAGAATTGCCCCACGGAGGACGCCATTGAAACAGTTCGCAGGCGTCTTCGAGTCGAGAAGGAGATCGATCGCGTCCTCACTCGCAAGATGCGTCAGAGATCAAGCGGGCCTTACTCGCCGGTGAATCTCGATGCACTGAGAAAAGGCACCGAGTCTCTCATAAGAAGCAACTACGATGGGGCTTTCGAGATCTCCGATATCCGATGGCTCGGAGGAGGTGCTTCGAAGTTGCAGATGGCCTTCTCATTGTCATGGAATGACCCGGACAAAGGGAAGAAGACCAAGACACCGATGGTCCTGCGTATGGAACCGAAAGAATCGGTGGTGGAGACCAGTCGCCTGCGCGAGTATCAGATCATCAAGGCTTTTGAAGGGGTCGTGCCCGTCCCCCCGGTCTACTGGGTAGATGGGGATGCGAGCCATCTGCCGTCCCCGGGGCTCATTTACGGATTCGTCGAAGGCGTTACCAAGCCTACGGCCTCGTCCAGCAATGTCACGGGAATAGGAGCGACCCTTGGGCCACACTACCGCAAAATCCTGGCGCCGCAATACATCGGACATCTGGCCGCCATCCACACCCATGACTTTACGAAATCCGACCTCTCGTCCTTCGACATTCCCGAGCTCGGTACGGAAGCCGTGGAATTGCACCTAAACTGGTGGGAACGAGTCTGGGAAGAAGACGTCGATGAAGACGTGCCCCTGATGCGCTACGCAGCCGGCTGGCTGCGCGACAACATGCCGCCGGTCGACAGGTTGTCCATTCTGCATGGAGACTACCGCATCGGAAATTGCCTCTTTACCGAACCGAACGGCCGGATCACGGCATGGCTGGATTGGGAGCTCAGCAACATCGGAGACCGGCACGCGGACTGGGGGTATACCACGTCACGCCTCTACGATGAGCTGGCGGAGGACGGCAAGACTGTTTTCGCCCAAGGTTTGATGCCGCATGAGGAGATGTTCGAAAAATACGAGAAGGCGAGCGGCCTGTCGCTGAACCCTCAAGCGCTTTACTATTATAGAGTATTCGCCGCCTACAAGCAGGCATCAATCTGTCTTGCAACCGGCTACCGCGTACCGCGTGGCAGCAAGAGCCATCAAGACGTAGTCGTCTTGTGGCTCATGAGTGTTTCGTACCCGATAATGGAGGAGCTCCGCCGGCTGCTCGATAGAGGGAGGATCTGACATGCAAATGCGACCGGCAATTCAGTTGCAGAGCATCATGAAATCGATGAAGGACAACGTTCTCCCTGCCATTGATCCAACCAACAAGCTCGCGCTCGAGCAGGCCAAACTGATACTTGGCATGCTGAACATCATGTCTCAACGCATGGATCTCGAGTATCGGTATGACCGTGACGAGCTCGAACGTATCATTGGATTTGCTGCATTCCTCCAACGCCAGGCCAAGGTCGGTCCCGGTACCAAAGCAGCCCAGCAGGCGCTGGCGTCGGCGTCGGCGCGCGGCGCGGATGTGCTGGATCGAGCAAGAGCGGAGCCATCGGAGTTGGTCGAAACGATTAAGACCTTGAGAGCCAGAGTGGGCGCCGTCGTTCAGGCCATCTGCGCAGAAGGTGATCCGGAGAGCAAAGAGGCGCTGCGTGAAGGCGTGCCTCGCCAATGCAAAAGAACAGCTGTTGCGTGAGCGTTCGTGGCTGGTCATGCAGGGCTGGGAAGCAGATCCCTCGGAAGTCCCGCCCATTGAAAGTCTAATCGGCCCGCCCACTGAATCACTCAGGGGAAAAATCAACGCATGAAGCTCATCTACAAATCAGAAAGGAGCGGCATCGTATGAGTATAAACCCAATGGACACCGAAAGACTGGTCTCTGGCGATCATCCACTGTGGTCCCAGAGCTATTACTTCAACTTCTACGATCCGAAGAGCAAAGTTGGGGGTATCATCAGGATAGGCGTCTTCGAGCATCGGAAGGAAGCGAACGACTGGTTCATCTTTTTCAAGGACGGCAAGCCGCTATACACTAGGATCAATGGCAACCTGGCTTACACGGCGGACCGGCCGGACCCGGGGATGGAGGTCGCGGGCATACGCTTGACTTCCATAGCCCCTCTCATGAAGGCGCGGATCGAATATTCGTCTCCTGACTTTGCGGTCGATCTTCTTTGCGAAGGCCTCCAGCCGATGGTGGACGCCGTAGCATTGAGCAGAGATGAAGCCGGTGCATTAGCGGAAGAGATGGCCTATATTCATATGGAAGGAACGTTCCGGGTAACCGGGTCAATCACACTGCGCAACGGTGAGCGTATCGCGATTGATGGCACCGGCTTGCGTGACGTCAGCGCAGGTCCTCGAAACTGGGATTATCTGCTTTCTTACAACTTGGCGTGGCCGGTGTTCTCGAACGGCATGGCGTTTGTGGGTGTACACGCGATCTCCACGCACGGTGCCAACGCCTATTTCAAGATATTTTACGATGGCAAGCAATGGTCGCCAATAAAGCGCCTTGAGGATAGAAACGAGTATGAAGAGGACGGAATGACGATCAGGTCGCTTCATTGGAGGTTCTGGGATAGTAGCGGCCGGCTGTTCGAAATCAGCGGCAAGCGGCTCTGTTCTTTTCCTTGCCCTCTTGATGGGTTCGTGGTGAACGGTCACATTCTG
>CAVQIG010000023.1:0-149813 GCA_963712515.1 uncultured delta proteobacterium | reverse complement strand
AGGTGGACGGCTGATCCCGAGCTCGCTTGCGGCGCGGGCGACCGTCTTTGCCAAGGCTTTTTCGATGATTTCTCTCGATGGCCTTGCGGGCCTCGCGAAGCGGCTTTCCATGGGTACTTCTCGAGCGGCGGAGTCGAGCTCGAGATCTGCGGGAGTTAGCTTTCTCCCTTCGGCCATGATGACCGCTCGCTTGACGCGGTTCTCCAGCTCACGAACGTTTCCCGGCCGCACCTGTGAGCATCGAGGGCGTCGAGGGCCGAGCGGTCGAAGCCAATAATCTTTGTTCCGATTTCTGCGGAGTACCTTTGTAACAAGTCTCTAGCGATGACGAGACCGTTCTCGCGATCGCGAAGCGGCGGGATACGGATGATCAGTACCCCGAGGCGGTAGAAAAGGTCTTCGCGGAACCGCTGCTTCTCGCATCGCCGCTCTCAAATCCACGTGGGTAGCAGCGATCACCTTGATCGACGACTGATGTCCTCGCGGCCTCCGACCCGTGCGATCTTGTGGTCCTGCAGATAGCGGAGGAGCTTTACTTGGAGCGGTGCGGACAGCTCGCCGATCTCGTCCAAGAGCGTCTCGATCTGCTCGCCGATCCGCATCCGACCCATGCGTTGCACGTGAGCGCCCGTGAAGGCGCCTTTTTCGTGATCGAAAAGCTCGCTCTCAAGGAGGCTCTCGGGGATTGCCGCGCAACTGATCGGGACAAATGGGCCGGCGCTCACCCGTGACCGGCGGTGAATGGCCCGAGCCACTAGCTCTTTCCCGGGCGCTGCTTGCTGGTGATCAGCACGGGGGACGTCGGCCCTTGCGACTTTGCGAATGGCCGCGAACACTTCCTGGATCTCGCCGCTCGTTCCCAAGGTCTCGTCCTGCGCATCGCTACCGAGCCGCTGAGCCAGCGCCCGCTGCTCGCTCTCGAGCCGATGGACTTCGGCCGCGCGCCGTAGGATCACCCGCAGCTCATTGAGCTCGACCGGCTTGCAAAGAAAATCATAGGCCCCTTGACCGATCGCTCGCAGAGCATGCTGTTTCTCGTCGCGGCCGATGACCACGACCTTTGCGCGCGGTTCTTTGTCGAGGATAGCGCCGAGGGTGAGAAATCCCTCCTCAACATCTCGCGAACGCGGCGGTAGGCCGAGATCCAGCGTAACCACGGACGGCCGCTCGCGCCCGAAAACTTGGACGGCATTCGCTCCGTCTTCCGCGAGAAAGACCTCGTGGTCTCGACATAGAGCCCATCGCATCTGAATCCTGACGGACTCGTTGTCTTCCACGACGGGATCGATGTCAATCTTCGGTATGGGGTGTAGATCCGAAGCCACCGGCGTTCGCAGCGAGCCGTTGATGTTCGCCACCGTCCGTTCGACGAGCTCGTTCAAATCGACCTCGCGGCGGCGCAAATCGAGCTCCCTCGTCACCGTCGCGAGCCGGCCGCACATCTCGTTCATCTTGCGACGCTGTCGGAGATCACGCGGAGCGCGTCCTTGCGAAACTCCGGGTTATCGTAGTTGGCCGGCAGGTTCTGCATCGTGAGCGAGAGCATCGACGCGAGATTCTTCAGATCGTGGGTGAAGAATGCCGAAAGCGTCTGGAACGCCTCCATCTCCTTGGCCTTGAGGAGGCGCCGGGAGAGATCCAGGTTCTGCAAAGTCCCCGCAGATTGATCGGCCACCGTCTTGAGAAGATCGAAATCTTCGAAAAGCCCTCTTTCGTGGCGCGGTCGCCGAGGGTCATCACCCCGAGGAACTGACTCGCGGCGACTAGCGGTACCGCGTAACGAACCTCGCATGCGTTGAAGAAGTCGGGAAGCGAGCGTTTGAGATCGAGCGCATCTCCGTCGGTCGTGCTCTCGAAGTCGATCACCGTGCGTTGAAGCCGTCGGACGTTTGCGAGCTTGGCTGCGCCGTGGATCAGGTTCGCTTCCGTGTGCAATTGTCCCTCGGACGATCAGAGTGATATGCGCCGAGCGCGATCTTGTCTTGCGATTCGTCGAGCAACCAGAGTGTAACGGCGGCCACGCCGAACGTCTCGGCCACTTGGCGCACGACGGCGGTCGACCCTTCACCTCGACGAGGGAGGCCGTGCGTTCGGTGAACCTCATCCATTCTCTTCGGTAGTCGTAGCGCGGCCGGGTGAAGTTTCGGATCACGAAGCGCCGCACCCCGAGACGCAGTGGATCGGAGAGTCAGAATGATCGCCAGCCCGACGAGCGAGAAACCCGAAGAAGGTCGCCAAGGAGAGCTGCTCGTTCCAGCCGAAGAAATCGATCGCCTTGGTGAGGATGCCTACGGCGATCAGATACGCGGCCACCAGCGAGAGCGCGATCGAGTTGTAGAGCGCCGCCGGCGAGAAATAGACTTCCGCCGCGAGAATCGATCGCGGAAGAGGGAGATCAGGATCAGCGAGGCGGCAACGAGTATCGCGTAAGATTCGACCGGCGCGAGCGACAGGTCGACTGCGGGCGAACGGCAGCGTCTGGCTGACCAGATAGATCTGGACGGCGAACCAACTGCCCACGCCGAGCACCATGAACTTGATCTGCCAGCGCTTCGTACCGGGAAGCGCTGCGCAGTGTGGCTTCGAGATTCATGAGCACGATCACGCAGGCGAGGAGTACGGAAAGATGGAAGATCCGCCCCGACCATCCGAGCGGCAGCACGGTTACGACGAACTCGTTCCACTCTCGTGGAATCGCAAAGAGATCGGCACCGAAGAAGGTCGCTAGACCGAGCGGGACGACGAAAAAGACGCCGACGATCCACTTCCACCGCCATATCGTTTCACGGGCGTTGGCGCGTGCGAAACTCAAGCTGAAGAGCAGCCAAACACCCGGCAGCACCGCGACCGCCAGTAGACGCAGCCGCTCCCAGTAGAGAACGTCGGAGAGAAAGTGTGCGCCGGAACCGAGGCCGGCGCACACCTCGGTGAACCCGAGCACGATCATCCCGATCGCGAGAATCGCGTGCACCCGCGACCGGCGGTCGAGCAAGAACGCGAGGAAGCGAGCCCGCCGCAATAGATCGCGGCTGCAAACGCAACGGCCGTCGTCTGCGCCGACGGTCATGCTGCCCTCGAGTGCCGGGCAGCGGCTCAGACCCCGCATCAAGGAAGCGCGGAGAGGGTTTGGCGAGCCACTTCGTTGCCGGGAAAGTTGCCGCTCAGTTCCAAAGCCCGTGCTAGACTCCGTTTCGCCGCTTCCGGCGTCGTTCATTCTATATTGAGCCATACCGAGATGGAATTGAACCTCAGGATTATCGGGCCGCTTCGTTCCGCTCTCGAACAGCAACCGTAGCGAGCTTCGTAAATTCCGCGCTTGTAAAGAATCCAGCCGAGCGTGTCGGAGACCTCCGGATTCTCTGGCATCACTTCCTTCGCGGTTCTGCGCCAGTGCCAGCGCCTTCTCCCGGTCTCCGCCGTACTCGGAGTAGAGGTAGGCGAGGTTGTTGGCCGCTGGACCGAAGCTTGGGTCTTCCGCGATGATCTTCTCGTATGCAGCCCGCGCCTTCGGCACGTCGCCCCGCGCTTGCTGAACCACGCCCGTCAGCATCAGGGCGCGAACGTCCTTTGGGCTCACCTTGAGCGCTCTGTCGAGCTTCGCTTGCGCTTCATCGTACCTCTTGGTGCGCGCATAGAGCTGCCCGAGTGCGAGATATGCGGCGAACGATCTCGGCTCGAGTCCGATCGCCTTCAAATAAGCGGACTCGGCCGGCTCGATCTCGTTACGCGCGACGTGAACTCCACCGAGCACCTCGTAGAGTGCAGCCGAATTGGGAGCCAGCCGAATTTGTTGTTGCACTCGTTCGAGCGCCTGATCGGGCATCTTTTCGATGAATGAGATCGAGGCCAGTTGCGGACAAGGCCTCCGGATATGCGGGATTCAACCGCAGCGCCGACTCGAACTGACGTCTTTGCCTCGGCGTATTTTCCCTCGGCCCTGAGAGCGACACCGTAGAAGAAGCGGGCCTCGGGGTCGGTCGGTGCGATTTCGAGGACCTTCGCGTAGGACTCCGTCGCTTTGGCGGGATCCTTGCTTTGCGAGGTATGCCGCCCCGAGCAAGACGCCCTGCTTCCGCCCGTTTCGGCTGCGCGGCGGTAAGCTTCTCGAGGTCTTCCACGGCTACATCGGGGGCACCGCTTCGCAAGTTGAGCTCGGCGAGCAGCAACCGGGCTTCGACCAAATTCGGAGCCACATCACTGCTTGGTGCAACTCGCTCCTCGCCTGCTCGGTATTGCCGACCTGCAAGAGAGCGAGCGCGAGCTGATAACGAGCCGGAGCGAGCTGCGGATCGACCTTCAATGCGCTCTGGAATTCCTGGATCGCGTTGGTGGATTCCTTGTGGCTAGATGCACGCGCCCGCGCAAAAGGTGGCCTTCGACGTCTTCGGGATTTTTCTCGAGCAGCTCATCGAGCGTCTTGTTCGCCTCCTCGAGCGTTCCCCTGTGCGAGCGACACTTCCGCCGACCGACGCCAGGCGGGAAGGAAGTCCGGAGCCCGTTCGGTGACCTCTCTCAGGACCGTCCTTCCCTTCCTCCGGCTTTCCCAAGTAGCAAGTAAAAGTCCGCGAGATGGAGATGGGCCGGCGACCCGAAGGCGGAAACCTGGCTTGCCGCCTTGAATTCCGCCTCTGCGGCTGTCATGTCGCCCTTGCCGACGTAGAAGTTACCGAGGACGGTGTGCGCCGCGGCTGAATTGGGCTCCTTCCTCACGGCCTCCTTGAACTCCCGCTCGGCTTTGTTGGGATCTCTCTTGCGAGCGAAGAGACTGCCCAATGCGAGGTGGAACTTTGCCGTTTCTCGAAGCGCGTCCGCGCCAGCTCGAGGCGCTTGATCGCCTGATCGACTTCTTCCGGAGACTTCACCGCCCCGGCGAACAACAGCAAGGCCTCGAGATTGCCGGGCTCCTTGTCGAGGACGAAGTTCGCTTCATCTCTTGCTTCGTCGACCTTACTGCCCGACAAATAGATCGAAGCTAACTTGAGCCGTGCCTCGGTGTCCTCGGGGTCGAGTTGCTGACTACGCAACAGGAATTGATAAGACCGGCCGCGCTCGCCCAATTCGTAATGCGCGAGCCCGGTGTTCCGCAACGCTCGGGTGTTCGTCGGGTCGATGCGCAGGACGTTCAAGTACTCGATGATCGCTTCGTGATAGTGCTCGTCGGCGAAGTAGCGGTCGCCGCGTGCGAGGTAATGCGCTTTGCGGGCTTCCGGGGAGCGTCGACACGCGGATGATGAAAGCTCCAAACCTCACCAAGAGTAGGATGGCGACCGGTAGTCGCCAACGCGACGAGAGTTTCGCGAACGTCATCTCAGGCAGACTCTAGTTGGGGAGAAATTCCCCCAAGCTCCGGGTAGAGGGCTTGCACGAACTTCACGAGCGAGTCGTCCGTCGCGCGTACGTCTCGATAGACCGGGCTCGAAACCCGCACGATTGCACCGTCGCTCCGGTGGTGGAGCATCGAATTCCTGACCAGTTCGAATTTCGCGTGGACTCGCTGCTCGTCACTTCCCCTTGGGATTGGAACCAGTAGAGGACGACCATCGTCTGCTGTCCCTTTTGCAGTAAGTATCGATTGACCTCGATCGACTGGTCGCGCCCAGCGACGGGGATGCGGGTTCGCGTTGCTTCGATTGGCTCCCAGCCCTCGCCCGGGAGACAGTTCTTCGGTGAGTGCACTTGGGCGCCTTTGCGCTGGCTCTCCCAGTAACCGATGTAGAGCGAGGTTGGCTTGCCGTTCGAATCGACGTAGCGGCGGAGGAGATAGTCGCTTGGCTTCAGGACGGCCAAATCATCATCCGCGAGAATCGCGCTCTGTACGCTCTGCCAGCCGTCGATCACGACGGGAAACGACGCGAGGGGTTTTCGCGGTAACGCTCGCTCGCCGGCCGTGAAAAATTGAAGATAGAGGAGCGTCGCGCCGAGGAGGCCGATGGATGCGAGCCAGCGGGCGGGGGTCACCGGGCGGTCCCCGGAACTCGAGAGTGACCTGCCGCGAACGAGATCAAACGATCAGCTGCGAGTAGGCAGGCGCAAGCAACGAGAAAAACTACCCAGCCTGAGAAGGAATGAAAGAATCCTTCAGCGTATCGGATTCCAAACCAGTGGGCGATCAGCCCGGTAACGACGATACGGCTCGTATTCGCGAGGATCGTTATGGGAACAGCGACCGTGACCAGCGCAGCCTGGGCCGCGAGACCCGGCAGCGAAAGGAAACCCCAGGCGACCGCGAGGGCGAGCAGCGAAATCAGCGAACGGATGCCGCTGCATGCCTCGCTGACTCCGAGAGAGACGCGGCTCAAGTGAATCACGTTGCCGTCGCGCAGCACGGGGACGCCCAAGAAATCAGAACCGCTGGTCGCACTCTCGGCAGCCAACTGTCTGCAGCGGAAATGCGACGGCATCGAAGATGATTTGTGGCAACGGAACCATGAAGATCAGAAACGCGAGCGCGAATGCGATCGACTGGAATGCTTTCGTGCCGAAGTGAAAGAGCACCAGACCGGCAAGAACTACGATCGCCGAACTTCGCATCAAGAAGTTCTCTGCGCCGGCCGACGCCTAGAATCAGCATCGCGATGCCTATCAGTAGGACGGGCAGGCCAACCCAGCTCGGCCGCGGTCGCAAGGAGCGGAGCTCGTCGCGTTTCAGCCAAATCAGATAACCGCTGAAGACCGGAACGAGAAATCCGTGGGAATAGTTCGGATCATGCCACCAATTCACGACCATGTCTCGGACGATCCACCAGTAGAGGCCACCGAGAAGGGTCGCGAGGACGAATACCGGTACGCCCACGCTGAGATCAATCTCCGACGACGGCCGTCGTTCAACGTCATCCGACGGATTGCAGGCAGGCTCTAAGTTCCGCACATCGAAGAGTTAGAGTCCGCGCAGCAGCCGCGCCACGCGACAAAACGGCCTTTCCCTCAACAACCTATTGCAGAGCCGAGATCGTTCATGCCGGATCCTGTCAGCTTGCCTGGGTGGTTCCAAGGGGAAAAAATGAGCTGAAGAGATTTTCCGGCACTCCGCAAAACGTCAACGTCAATAATTTGGCGTTAATACGACGAGCCGTGACAACTTCAACAGTTGACGGCTGGACGGTTTCATCTCGATTCCTTGATTTGTAGGTCCCACGGGCATTCCCCAACCCATTCTCTTGTTAGGGGCGCTCGGCGCGGTATTTGCTGTAACCCCGCGCAGAAGCAACGAAAAGGCTCACCCGGCCCAGGGCTGACGAGGGACTAGCAGGGCAGCCGAAGCGAAACACAGAAGTGTCGCTGCCGACGGTGACGTGTTGCCAAAAACGCCAACGAGATCGGGGTATTTCCCAATCAGAGCCGGCGGTGGGGAGTCAGGGATGGCGGATGGATTTTCGAGAACGAGTCCTCTTCACCGGATTGGCCTGCGATCGCTACTGGCGCCGATCCGGTCGACCGCACACCCTGCCGTCGCCGCCACCGTCAACGTGGCGGCGGGGAGGGACCTCCAAGGGGCGCTGAACAGCGCGCATTGCGGAGACACGATCGTGCTGCAAGCCGGGGCGACGTACAAGACGCCCTCCGGACTGGTGCTTCCGAACAAGGGGCCATGCACGGGGACGGACGCCGACTACATCACGGTCACGACCTCCGCCGCCGTGCCCGCGGGCCGCATCGATCCGGGGGCCTTCGCCGGCTCATTCGCCAAGCTCCGCAGCACTTCCGATCAGGCCCTGCTTCATGCGGCCGCCGGGGCACATCACTGGAAGTTCATCGGTCTCGATTTCAGCAGCGACGGCAGCCAGTTCATTCCCATACTGATCAACCTCGGTGCGTACATGACCCTCGCGCAGCGCCAATCGATGGTGGGCTTCGTGTTCGATCGGGTCTTCATCCATCCGCCGGAAATCTCCGCGACCAATCTCGCGAGCAATTCGGTGACGAGATTCGTGGAGCGCGGGATAGCGTTGAACGTCACAGACGGGTGGGTTCAGAACTCCTACATCGCCGGATTTACCGGCAACTATCCGAACGGCGGTAGCATCGAAGTTTCCGAGGACGTGCTCATGGACGTAGGCCCGGGGCCGCTGCACGTCATCAACAACTACCTCGAGGCCTGGTATTCGAGCGTCTTCATCGGCGGGGCGGATGCACCGCCGCTGCCCGAGCACACGGCGACGGTCTCGGGCGCCGGAACCATCGGCACGGCCACGCTCTCGACGGTGCGCGATCTTGCGGTGGGCGACCTCGTGGCTTTCAAGCTCTCCGACCCGCCTGCGGGCCAGACGCAGGCGGTGTGGGGGGTGGGCCGTGTGACCAGCATCAACGGCAACACCATCAGCTACACGCCGCTCACGGCTCAGTATCAGAGCTTCAACATCCCTCCGATGTCACCGGGCGAAGCGCGCTGGAAGGGCGACGTGCTGCACGACGTGGAGATCAAGGGCAACACCATGGTCAAGCGCCCCGAGTGGAGCACGTTTCCCATGTCCGGGCCGAAGAACTGGATCGAGATCAAGGCGGGGCGGCGCATCACCATCGAGGGCAACCTGATGACCTCGGGAACGCCGACGAACATCGCCCTCACGGTGAGAAATCAGAACGGCTCCTCGCCCTGGATCGAAATCTCCGGCCTCACCTTCCGCAGCAACAAGCTGGTCAACTTCAAGGACCCGGGGTTCGGCATCCTGCTCCAGGACAACGAGAAGGTGACCGGACAGAGTGGAAACCTCGTCATCGAGAACAACTTGATGGCCGTCTCGAGCACGGACTCGACGGCCTTTCTGATCAGCGGCGGCCACGACGTAGTGTTCAGCCACAACACGATATTGAGCCAGCGCTCCCTGGCACTTGGTGCCGTTCTCCCCACACAGAACGTGACGGTCATCGACAACATCCTGCACAACGGCCTGTACGGAATCGGTTGCGACGGCGGCTTCGCCTGTTTGCCTGGCGCGCGGATTCAGACCAATATCATCGTCGACAACCGGAGCGTAGGCTGGCTGTCCAGCGCGTATCCCTCCGGGAACTTCTTTCCGACCTCTGACGCCGCGGTGGGATGGGTCGATCCGGCGAGCGACGACTACCGCCTGTCTGCGAGCAGCGCCTACAAGAACAAGGCTAGCGATGGCACTGACCCCGGCGTCGACATGACCGGCCTCCTAGCCGCCCTCGGCGGGAACGTACCCGGTCGACCCTTTTAACCAGAAGAAACCAGGCTGCTCACTTCTTGCCGGCCTCTTGCATGTAACTTCGATTCCGCTCGCTCGGCAGCAACAAGACAAAACCGTCATCACCGCCCGCCGCTTTCCCCAACTCCAACTGGGAAGAATATCTGTAAAGATCGTTCCAGGATACCCGAGGGTCATCGCCTTCGACCCAATTCCAATCCGCCCGAGGACGAGGCGACAACAGGCGCTTCGAGATCCACACTTCGCCGCCCTTTTCCCAGATCGACTGCGCGCGCTCCGAAAAGTCCTGTTGCCAGTGGGCGACTTCCGGCTCGGTCGGGGTAATCAACGCTCCGACGCGGATGTCGCGGTTTTGATTGATCGGATTAAATGGAAAACTGCGGCTGAAATTCACCAAATCGTCGTGCCAGTTCGCGGTGAATATCCAGCTGTTCGGCTTCAACAGCGGCACTAGCGGGCGGATGCGCGCAGCCGATGTCTCCTGTTTCTGGTCCAGCCTTGGTCGGGCCATCGCGACTGTGTTTGTGATCAGCATTACCATGATGAAGGCGATCAGAAGATATTTAAAGAATCGCTTCACACGCTCATTGTCAAGCGACCATGCGATCGCGATGAAGAACAATGGATACAGAGGCAAGTAACGCTCGGGGTCGCCTCCTTGCCAATAAATGGCGAACGCGATGACGGGCAGCCCATTCACGATCGATAACGCGAGTACTCGCCTTCCAGCCGGCGAGCTGACCAAGCTCAGCAAAATGACAAAGAGAAAGAGGTAGAAGGTCAATAGCTTCCAAAGGCTCAATCGCACCAGATCGAAGACAGAGACAGGATTGAACGCATCATGAATCAAGTACCGCTTGAAGAGCATGCCGTCGTTACCCATATTGATGAACGACCGCGCAAACCCGAAGATCATTCTGCTGGTGCCTCCCTCCAACGTACCGCCACCACGTGAAGTCTTATCCAGCCAGGCATGGAGATCGGTTACGTTGTGGATGCCGATGTGGGCCATCACTGCCAGATAGACCACTCCGCAAAAGATACCAGAAAACAAAGCCGCCCGGAGCGAAAGCAAGAAGCGTCGCTTGTCCCATCCACCGAAAAACATCGGAGAGGCAATCGTCGCGGGAGCGGCCAGGACGTACGGAAGCCAAACGAGTATCCCCCCCGCCAAGGCGGCTCCTGCCAGCAATCCCGTCTGCCACGTCGGTTCGTTCTCCGCGCTACGCGACACGAGCAAGTACATCGACACCAGGACTAGGGAGAGGCCTGAAATATAGGAAATCCCTGCATGGAAGTAGTTGAGGAACGTCTGAGCGAATACGAAGCCGACCATTGTGACGATGACAGGCCATTTTTTCCGGCAGATCCGGGTTAGTATTCCGTGAAGCGAGAGCACGCTCAGCAGCCCGCCCAGCCAGCTCAGCGTGATCAGAACAAGCGTGGCGCGTGTTTGCGCGTCTGGGCCGACGCACCAGTGCGTGATAGGTGAGGACACCCGGAACACGGCAAGACCCAGTGGTCGCCAAAGGACGTGGCCGAATTCCCAAAACATGAAGTCACGACCTTCCAAATGAGCGACGATCGAACTCGAGTAGTCGAGCGTATCACCCATGTAGTATGCAGCGGTGGTTACGCTGGCGAAAAGATAGAGCAACAACACTGGCCAGCTCTCGCGAAACCAGGAAATGACGCCCACGGGGGCGGTTCGTGAGCCGTCGATAGCTGAATTTCGATCCATGAAGAGAGCGGTGGGAGGCTCCGGAGTGCTCTTAGTCTAGCTGCGGTCGTAGCCGCTTCCATCGCGGCTTCGTGACCGCTGTTCCTGACCGTCGCGACCTCGGTGGGCTGCGGAGCTCGTATGCTACATGCGGTTCCTCCAGCGAGTCGGAGGCCCAGGATGGTATTGCGAGCAGACAGGTCTTCCTCTATCACGTCCTGAAGAACGGGGGGTACAGGCTAAATCTCGGTTCGGCCCGCGCAACCGGCAGTGCGCCATACGTAGTCTTGTTATACTTCCCCCAATACCTGGCAGACTTCGTTCGTTTCCCCAAGGGAATCCTGTGCGCCACGACTGCGTCGGTGCTGCTACTCACGGCGTCGCTCCAGAGCGTTGTGCATCTTTCGCGGGGCTCCTCTGCCGACGACTTGCCGATCGATTTCACAGAATATTACGTAGCAGGTCGGATCGCATCCGGGGAAGGTGGTGGCAAGCTCTACGAGTTCCGCCCGGGATCCTATGCGCCGCTGCGGCTGGCGTTCGGCGAGGTCACTTCGGAAGCATGGCGGGAGGTTGGTCGTGAACATGGACTCGACGCGAAACTCGCAATCCTCTATCCGCCGCTCTTTGCCGTCGCCGTGAGCCCGCTCTCCCGCCTCGAGCCCGCCGCCGCCTTGCTCTGGTGGCACCTACTGTCGTTGTCGATGCTGGCCGCTTCGTGGTGGTGGCCGTGGCGTGCCGGAACTGCCCCGTGGCCCGTCTATTTTTGCTCTCTGGTGATGGGGCTCGCGTTTCTCCCGTTCCTCGAGACACTGTCGCTCGGTCAAGCGAACGTCCTCATCCTCTTTACCTGGACGCTCGGCACCTGGTTTGAACACCGCGAGCGCCATGTGACTTCGGCTCTCTTCTTTGCTGCGGGGACCCTCCTCAAGCTGACACCCGCGCTGGTAGTTCCATTGTTCCTCCTGCGGAGGAACTGGAAGTGGCTCGCCGCGTACATAGGGTTCTCGGCACTGCTTCTAACGGTCTCCGTTCTGCAGGTTGGATGGGAGAACCATCGGGTGTACCTGACTCGTATTCTGCCAGTGATCTCCGCGGGAGTCCCGGGGTTCAACAGCAAGTCCTTCCCTACTTTGCTCTACAACATTCATCTCGGGTACGTCTGGGATGAAGCCAGCCCGGTCGCGTCGCCGAGTCCGGGGCTGTCACTACTCCTCAAAGCGGGCTGCTTGTCTGTGCTCATGCCAGTGCTTTTTCTAGCCTGGCGGTTTCAGCGTCCAGACAATCTGACTCGGGAGCTGGTGGCGATGGCTGCGGTGGCCTTGGCCATCTCGCCGATTAGCTGGAGGCACCATTTCGTACTGCTCCTGCTCCCGATCTCCTACTTGTGGGCCAAACTGAGCGATCGCGATTGGGCGGCACTGGGCTTGCTGTCGGCATGTACCTTGATTGTGGGCACGCCCTACGTTCTCTTCCTGCAAGCGCACATTCATGCGGCGGGAATCGGCCTCGTGCTTGCTGCCCTCGTGCCTCTCTGCACCGTCGCGCTGGCTCTGCTTTGCCTGGCAAGGCCGAGGGAGCGGACTGCGGACGAGTGGCCTTCTCTCGCGGAGAGTCCAGCGGCTCCCTAGCGGGGCGTGGCCGATAGCCTAGAGTAGACGTCAGCGCGACCTGCATAAACGCGTGCGGTTTTGGCGCGAATCCGGCCGTCACGATGGTGTCTGCCGCTCGAGATTCCGCAGAGACCGTTCCAGCACGGTGAGCGCCCAGAGCCGTCTGCAATGGTCTTCTCGCTGCTTTTTCCTGTAGAGGTCGACGAGCTCATGAATCGCACGTGGACGAAATCCGAGCGCCGCCAGGCGGGTCCCGTTTCCCAGAAGATCGGCGAAGAAGTCGGGCAGGTCCTTCGAAAACCACGCCCCCAGTGGGACCCCGAATCCTTGCTTTGGTCGGGTCAGCACCTCGTCCGGAAGCTTTCCTCGGAGGGTCTTCTTGAGCAAGTACTTGAGCTCGCCTGAGCGGAGGCGAAGCTCTGCGGGCAGTCGGCAGGAGAACTCGACAAGAGGGTGATCGAGAAAGGGAACCCGTGCCTCCAAGGAATTGGCCATGCTCATGCGATCCACTTTCGTTAGGATGTCACCCGGTAGGTTCGTCTGAAAATCGATGAGCTGCAGTCGCGACAGAGGATCCAAGCCGACCCCTCCGTCGACGACGTCCGTCAGGGGATCCTCTGCGTCCGGTAGATGTTCGGCGTCGATCGTCTCACGGAGCACCCGGGGTGGAAAAATTGAAATGGCGTCCAGATAGCGCTCCATGCGCGGCAACGAAAGATTGTACGCATAGTTCTTTCCGGGCGTGCCTTCCGGGAGAAGCGTACTCAGAGCTCGGAGGGGCCGCGAGAGACCCGTGCGGGAGACCAGAGACGCGTAGCGCCTACGATGGTCTACCAGATAGCGGTCGTAGCCGGCGAAGAGCTCGTCTCCCCCGTCCCCCGAAAGGACGACCTTGACATGCTCGCGAGCAAGCCGTGAGACGAGAAAGGTGGGAATGGCAGAGGCGTCCGCGAAGGGCTCATCGAAGGCCGCTAGCACGCGCTCCAAGACGTCTAGATTCGCCGGCTCGACGAGTAACTCATAGTGCCTCGTTCCGAAGTGCTCGGCCACCCGGCGTGCATAGGGGAGCTCGTTGAAACGATCCTCGCGGAAGCCCACGGAAAAGGTGCTGACAGGCTCGCTGCTCTCGCTGACCATGATCGAGAGAATGCCGCTGGAATCAACGCCGCCGCTGAGGAACGCTCCGACTGGGACGTCGCTCACCAGATGCAAGCGGACCGACTCTGTCAGCCGCTCCCACAGCGCATCTGACGCCTCGGTCTCGTGAACCGGGGTCGTCCGCTCGCGGTAGAATTCACCCAGATCCCAATAGCGTCGCGGAGCCGAGCTCCGCCCCTCCCGGATCACGGCGGTGCAACCGGGCGGAACCTTGTACACGCCTTCGAAGATCGAATACGGATCGGGAACGTAGCCGTAGCGAAGATAGGCGGCGAGCGAACGGGTGTCGACCCGCCTAGAGACCCAAGGGCTTTGAATGAGCGCCTTGAGTTCGGACCCGAACACCACCCCCTTCGACGTCTCGGTATAGTAGAGCGGCTTGATACCGAGGCGGTCGCGCGCGAGAAGGAGCGTGCGACGACGTTCGTCCCACAGAGCGAACGCGAACATGCCCCGCAACCGGTCGACGCAAGCTTCTCCGTCCTGTTCGTACAGATGAACGAGAACTTCCGTGTCGGATCTCGTCGAAAAGCGGTGCCCTCGCTCGACGAGCGCGGCGGTCAACTCTCGATAGTTGTAGATCTCGCCGTTGAAGACGACCCAGATCGAGCGATCCTCGTTGGCGAGGGGCTGGTCGCCGGTATCGAGGTCGATGATGCTGAGCCGTCGCATCCCGATACCCAACGATGCGGACGTGTAGATGCCGCCTCCGTCAGGCCCCCGAGCAGCCAGCGACTCGCTCATCCTTCGCAGCACTTCGCGATCTGCGGGGCCCCGATCGGGAACACCAAAGACGCCGAAAATGCCGCACATCTCGAGGAGGCTCGTTCAGTCGCGAGCCAAGAGCTCGCGACTGCGGTCTTCACGCATCGATCCGCGTACCGCGCTTGCGGTTTCCGGGCGCCGCGCCGTTGGAACGATACGCGTGCCTCTTCGCCGCGCGCTCGTTGTTGAACACGAAGCCGACGACCTTCGCAGGCTCGAGCACGTTGAGCGCTTCTTCGACGAGCTTCCTGGGGGTGCGATGGGCGGCTACGACAATCAGGAACCCATCGACCCAGTTTCCGATCAGGCGGCAATCGGATAGCGAAACTAGCGGCGGGGTATCCAACACGACGTAGTCGAAGCGCCGGCGGGCCTCGTGGAGGAGCTCGCCGAAGCGCGGCGATTTGAGTATCTCGTACGGCGAGGCCACCCGCCGTCCTGCAGGTAGAACCGAGAGACGGAAGGGCACGCGCGGCACCGCGAAGTCTTCCAACGAGAGCGCCGGAGCGCGGATCGCGCCGACCAAACCGCCGTCTCCCGTGTCCCTGATCCCGAGCCGCTTGTCGACCGTCGGATCACGAAGATCCGCGTCCACGAGTAGGACTCGAGCAGCTTCGTCCTCCGCGAGCACGCCGGCCAGATTGATCGCGGTCGTCGTCTTGCCGTCCCCTACCGAGGGACTCGAGACGGCGATGACGTAGCCCTGACCCGTCCGCTTTGCCTCGAGAATCGTCCGCAGATTGCGGTATTGCTCAGTCTCGAACGCGGTTGGCTCAAGTAGGCTCACGAGATGTCCCTCGATACCGTCGAGATCGTCAGACGTCGATGGCAGATCGAACTCGACAATCGGCGGAGGTTTTCCAGGCGGCTCTTCGAACGATCGGCTTTCCGGTGCCAGCGCGCCTCTGGCTGGCGCGACGGGCACGATCGGTTCCCGCGGCAAGGCAGCGGGAGAGGATGCGCGTGCGGATTCGGGGGCGCGCTCCCGGTCGCGTTCCGCTTGCTCGAGAGCCTTGAAGAACTTGCTCATAACCCGCTCACGCTCCTCAGCGGAGCTCGCGGAGCGGTGAACGGCCCGAGGACTTCTTGAGCGACGCCCGCTAGACGTGCGACCGAGTTCTTCGTCAGTTTCTGTGGGTCGCGGCGCCATTCGGGGTGAGCGCCAACTCCACGCTCCGAGGACGACCGCGGCGCCGACCGCCGAAATCGGTCGAGGATGCGAGATAGCGAGTGCGTCCACGCAATCCGCGAGCCTCGAGGCTTCGGTCGTTCTCCTTCCTCCAAGTATTCGATCGCCTCTTCCACGATGTTCGGATCGATTCGCCGCTTCTGATCCGCGTACCCGATCAACAAACAATGATCGCAGAGCACGTTCACGACCCGGGGAATGCCTTGGGAATACTCACAGATTCGGGCCACGGCGGCTGTCGTGAACAGCTGGGTGTGGACCAGCGCGGCGACGATACTGACCGGGTCTTTGGCGACATCGAGGCGGTGGCGAATGTAGTCACCCGTCTCCTCGACCGTGAGCGGCTGAATACGACAACGCAAGCCGATCCGCTGCTTCAGCTGGCGAAGCTCCGGAAGCTGCAGCTTGTCCCTCAGCTCGGGTTGCCCCACGAGCAAGATCTGCAGCAGCTTCTCGGTCGTTGTTTCGAAGTTGGACAGCAGGCGAACGCACTCCAACGAGCTCACGTCGAGATTCTGGGCTTCGTCGATGATGAGCACGGTGTTCAACCCGCGGCGAACGCGGTCGGTCAAGAAATGGTTGAGCGCGACCAGACGCTGGACCCGCGAAGCTCCCGAGGGCGAGATTCCAAAATCCTCCATCACGTATTCGAGAATCTCGTCGAACCCCAGAGTCGAGTTGAAGACGAACGCCGAGGCGGTATCGTCATCGAGGCGTGCGAGCAAAGTGCGTAGGAGCGTCGTCTTGCCCGTTCCGATCTCACCCGTCAGCAATAGGAAACCGCGTCGCTCCCGGACGCCGTATTCCAACTGTGCCATGGCCTCCCGGTGGGCGGGGGAGAAGAAAAGAAAACGCGGGTCCGGCGTGGGGTTGAAGGGCTTCTCGCGAAGTCCATAAAAGCTGAGGTACATGGTTCACTTATTGCTGGACACGAGAGCCGCCAAACCCTGGTTACCTCTCGCGATCCAGTAGGAAGCGCCGACGATGAGAAACGATGGCGAGGATACTTGCAGCTGCAGCCAACGACGACCGCCACAGCCTACGCTTGGCATCCGAAGCGGTCACGATGGAGGGAATACTCACGAGCACCGGCACCCTCGAGAAGGCCCGCATTTCCTCGATCGTGTGAAACGAAGTATCCAAATGCTCGGCGGCGATGATTGCGCCGCCGGCGAGGGCCAGGGAAAGGGCGAGCCCGAACAGCATCAACCGCCAACGATCTGGAGCCGCAGGACCTTCGGGAGGAACCGCCGGGTCGAGGATCCGGAACTGTTCGCCCTTCTGGCGATGCTCCATGCTCTCCGCGATCTTGGATTCCTGGTACCGCTTCAAGAGAGAGCCGTAGACTTCCTGTGTCGTGAGGTAGTCTCTCGACAGCTCCTGGAACTGCTGCTCTCGGCGCGGGGCGTTCTCGACACGCCCTTGATAGACCTGCGATCGCCTTGTGCAGGTTCGCCTCTTCCGCGGCGATAACACGCGATTCCGCGTCGGCGCTCTTGATCGCCTGCTGCAACTGGAGGGTGTAGGGATCTGCTGACGAAGCCGTGTCGAAACCTTTTCCCCCGGGTTCTGCGAGCTGTCGTTGAAGCCGGGTGATTTCTTGCCGTACCCGTATGACGTCCGGATATTTGTCGCTGTATCGTTGCCGTAGATCCGCGAGCTCCTGGTTCAGCTTGGCGACCCTCTCGATCGCCGCGTCAGGGCGCGACGCCGCATCGCCGGGCGAAGCGGCGAGCTGCCTCGCCAGGACCGCCCTCGATTCCCGAGCCCGAATCTGCTTTTCGCTGTTCAGCATCAATTCGGTATTCAGCCGCTCGAGGGTCGCGAGGTTCGCGTCGCGCTGCTCGGGAAGCTCGCCGATGTGCTCCTCCTTGAATCGGCTCACCAGCTTTTCCTGCTCGTCGAGCTTCTTCTTCATCTCGTCGAGCTGGCTCAGTAGGAACTCGGAGGTTCCACCGGCTTGTCGCTCGCGATTCTTGAGATCCTCGTCGATGTAGTACGAGGCCAACGTGTTCGCGACTGCGGCCACGGTCTGCGGATCACTTCCCGTGAAGCTGATGGTGAAGGCGATGGTGGTGTTCGCCCCGCCGGGCTCGTCGATCGCCTTGAGGTCGACCGAGACGTCTTGCCGCACTTGCTGGATGATTTCCTCTTGGCGAGCGGTGCTTCTTCGTGTTCGCGTACAAGCCGAACGAGTCGATCAGGCCTTCGAGGCGCGTCACGGCTCAGGATCGCCTGGCTGATCGTCTGCACTCGCCTTTCGACCGCGGTCGTGACCGTCGAGCGGACGAATTCTTCCGGGACCTGCTGGCTTTCGACCAGCAGCTTCGCGCTCGCGCGGTAAACGTCGGGTAGGAATGCGACGATGCTCGCGGCCATCGAGAAGACTCCGCCGAAGACGAGAATCCCGAGCCATTTACGGCGGCTCCAGATCTCGAGGAGCCGATCGATGCCGGCTGGCTTGTTCGCGCCATTCATCGGTCGCTTAGGGTACGATCACGACGTCGCCCGGCTGGAGGAGGAAGTTCACACCTTCGTCGTTCTCCGAGATCGCCTTGTTGTAGTTGAAGGGCAGCCGCTTGTTCCCGGTCGGCTCGGCCCGTACGACGAAAATGTTCCTGCGGGATGCGAACTCCGTCACGCCACCGGCCATCGCGAGCGCGTCGAGCACGGTCGTCGGTCCGGTCAGGTTGAAGTGCCCGGGGTGCATCACCGAGCCGATGACCGAGACACTGAAGCTCTGGACTCGGTTGACGATGACGGAGACCTCGGCTGCGGGTACGTACTCGGCGAGCTTCTTTGCCAGAGTGTCGCGTAGCTGAAGGGGTGTCGAGCCGGCCGCTTGAACGTCGTTCAGCAGTGGGAGCGAGATCATCCCGTCGGGTCGGACGGTAACGGTTCGCGTGAGCTGCTCATTCTTCCAGACTGAGATCTCGAGGACGTCCCCAGCTCCGATCCGGTACGTTCCCGGTGGAGGGGTCGCCTCCTCGCGCTCCAACCAGCCCGGTCTGGACCGCCAAGAGCGTGAGCAGCGAGAACAGCACCAGAGTCCGAGTCATTCGATTTCAGAGCTTTACACCCCGCCCCGACAGTCAACGAGTTCCCCAGGGTACCGGGCGACCCCTTTCCCCGCAAGCGACGATCGCCACCGACGATGGTCGTCACGGCCGGGGGTTTTCGTGCCGTGGAGGTTCACGGCCAGACGCGGTAGGGTTGAGAGGCCTCGAAACCGATCGCTACGACGTTGTGGTAGATGTCGCCGCTGCTCGTGGTGGGCGTGGTCGATGAACCCAAGAGGCCTTGCTGGTACGTAAATTCGTAGGAGCCGACCAGGGAAATCGACTGCGAAATGTCGGTAGTGGAAGGTGAGTCCTGCCCCATATACGTCGCCGTTCGTTTGGTTGTCACTCGAGACGTTTCCGGTCGAGGGTTGCGAGTTCTGGTAGAGAGACAACCCCACGGTGGTGACGCAGCCCGAGAAGCGGCTGGAAGGTCAGGGATCCCACGAAGCTCTGTGTGTTCACGGTACCATTTACACCGATGGCGGTACGTCTGCGTCCTGGCATATGTAAAATTGGCTAGTCCCCAGGCCAATTGTTGCGAGATCGAGCCCAACGCCTCGGGATAGACGGAACCGTTCGTAACCCTCGGCCCACCCCGCAGGACCAAATGCGTGAGGCTCGTGAGCTGACGCGTCCAGCCCAACGTGATGACATGGGAGTTCGTGGTGTTGTCCGGTTGCGGCGGTGGCGGAACTGGAGTTTCCCCCGGCGGTGTGGGGGGTGGAGCGGGTTGGGTGAAAGAAAAGTGCTGATACGTGTACGCCAAATCGCCCGCGTCTCGCTCGGTGAGCCTCCGCGCGAAGACCGAGGCGACAGTGTGCGTATCGCCGCTCGTCGCGCCCGACTTGATCGGTGTGCGAGAAGTCGTATCCCTGACCGATGCTGGTCAGCTGATCGATACGGTACTCGGCCACCGGCCCGACGTGGTAGATCGACGAGCGCGATCGCTGGCCTGCCAGCGCGGTCGCGGGAATACCTGTCTGGGCTCCCACCGCGGGGGAGTTCAGTTGCCCCCCTTCCTGGCTCTGGAGGTAGCCGCTCAAGACCGACAGCACGAGCAAGGGATTCGGCAGGTAGGTCGCCTGCAGCGTCGCGTTCTGCTCGGAGGGGATCGTACTCAGGTCAGGGTTGCGGGCGTATGCGTCCCCGCTTATCGCGTAGCCGCCGAGAAGACTGAACGGCTGTGAGCTGTAGCCCGCAACGACGCGCCGGCGTCCCGCGAAAGATGAAATCAGCCGTCTTGGGTTGAGTCCCCGGGGCCGGGTTCGAAGGCGTCAAGAAGACGTTGTCGTCGTACACTTCGCCGACCGTAACCGACGGGGTGAGGTACCATCCGGCCTGCCCCCAGGCGGTCGACGGCACGAGCAGAGCCGACGCCAGCGCCGCGGCGATCGACAACCCAGCGACGAGTTGCTCTCGTCCAGAATCTGAGCGTTGAGTCACGCGGCCGCTGCCGTCGATGAGAGGTCGCTCAATCCTGCCTCGCCGAGCTTTTCGGATTTCACCGGTTCCGGGGCTCACTTCACCCTCGCGCGCTGAAGTGTCCCTTCGTACGTGCCTCGTCGGCTCGTTGACGCTGCAAGACGATGGTTCCACGCGGCCACCAACCGGGTCAATTGGTTGAATTTTGGCGTTATGGAATTCACAAGCAGGGTGTGCCAGTTTTGAACGCTTTCTCCAGCGAATCCGGACGCCATGGACGACATCGAAGGGCTTCGCCGCATCCTGAAGGAGAACCGCACGATCGCCGTGGTCGGGCTCTCCGCCCAGTGGTTTCGGCCGAGCTTTTTCGCCGCCAAATATCTCCAGGAGCACGGCTACCGCGTGATCCCGGTGAACCCGGCCTACCAAGAGGTGCTCGGCGAGAAGTGCTATCCGAGCCTCAGCGAGATTCCCGAGAAGGTGGACGTCGTCGACGTATTCCGTAAGCCCGAGGACGTTCCCCCGATCGTCGAGGATGCGATCCGGATCGGCGCGAAGGTCGCGTGGCTGCAGATCGGCGTCGTGCACGAAGGCGCCGCCCGGCGGGCCCGCGAGGCCGGCCTCGAAGTGGTGATGAACCGCTGCATGAAGATCGAGCACGCGCGGCTCTTCGGCGGCCTCTGCTTCGTCGGTGTCTACACGGGCGTCATCTCATCGAAGCGGCCGCGCTGGCTTCCGTTCTAGGAGTACGGATGTCGGACCGGAAATTCGGTTTCGAGACGCTCTGCCTGCACGCAGGTACGCTTCCCGACCCGACCACCGGCGCGCGCGCAGCGCCGATCTACCAGACGACGGCGTACGTGTTCGACAGCGCCGACCACGCCGCGAGCCTCTTCAACCTGCAGACGTTCGGCAACATCTACACGCGCATCATGAATCCGACCAACGCGGCCTTCGAGGAGCGGATGGCCGCACTGGAAGGAGGCCGCGGGGCGCTTGCGCTCTCCTCCGGCATGGCGGCGCAGATGGTCGCGCTGCTCACGCTTCTCGAGGCCGGCGACGAGCTCGTGTCCGCCTCGACGCTCTACGGGGGGACCTACTCCCAGTTCGACGTGAGCTTCCGCAGGCTCGGCATCGAGACGAAGTTCGTCGACTCGGACGACCCCGAGAATTTTCGCCGGGCGATCGGTCCGAAGACGAAGGCGGTCTTCGCGGAGACGATCGGCAACCCGGTGATCAACGTCCTCGACATCGAGCGCGTCGCCGCAATCGCCCACGAGGCCGGCGTTCCGCTCGTCGTCGACAACACGTTCGCGACGCCCTGGCTCTGCCGGCCGATCGACCACGGCGCCGACATCGTCGTCCACTCCGCCACGAAGTTCATCTGCGGCCACGGCACGTCGATGGGCGGGGTCATCGTCGAGTCGGGCAAGTTCCCGTGGGACAACGGGCGCTTCCCGATGATGACGGAGCCGTCGAAGGGCTACCACGGCGTCCGCTTCTACGAGACCTTCGGCGATTTCGGCTGGATCATGAAGGCGCGCCTCGAGACGCTCCGCACCTTCGGGCCGGCGCTCAGTCCCTTCAACGCGTTCCTTTTCCTTCAGGGCCTCGAGACGCTCCCGCTGCGGATGGAGCGGCACTGCGCGAACGGCTTAGCCGTCGCCCGGTTCCTGAAGGGACACCCGGCCGTCCGATGGGTGAACTACCCGGGGCTCTCGGACAGCCCGTACCATGCGCTCGCTCGAAAGTACCTCCCGAAGGGAGCCGGCTCGATCTTCACTTTCGGGATCCGCGGCGGCATGGATGCCGGGGTGCGCTTCATCGAGAGCGTTCAGGTGCTCTCGCATCTCGCGAACGTCGGGGACGCGAAGAGCCTGGTGATCCATCCGGCGTCGACTACGCACCGACAGCTTTCGGAGGAAGAGCAGCTCGGCGCAGGCGTCGCTCCGGACATGATCCGCCTTTCGATCGGCCTCGAAACCCTCGACGATCTTCTCTGGGACATCGCCCAGGCGCTCGAGGCGTCGCAGCGATGAAGCCCGGTGCGGATATGCGCCGCGCCGGACGCGGGGGTTCGGGGGCCGACGGAGGACGCGCGGGCGGCGAGGTCGCCGAACACCGGACGGGGCCCCTGGGTCGAGAAGCCGACGCTCCCGGCGAGGCGCCCGTCGTCATCGTCGAGGAGGGCTCCGTAGGCGTCGTCGCGACGCGATCGCTCGCGATCGACGAAGGCATTCCACTCGATGAGGGAGGCCGACTCCGGCCGACGACCGTAGCCTACGAGACGTACGGCGAGCTCAACGCCGCCGCCGACAACGCGATTCTCGTCGAGCACGCGCTGACGGCGAGCGCGCATGCGGCCGGGCGTCACCATGCTGGCGATCGCGCGCCCGGCTGGTGGGACGTCATGATCGGGCGCGGACGAGCCTTCGACACGACCAAATATTTCGTCGTCTGCTCGAACCTGCTCGGTAGCTGCTACGGAACGACGGGACCGCCCTCGACCAATCCGCGGACGGGAAGGCCGTACGCGCTCGCGTTTCCGCGGATCACCATCGGCGACATGGTTCGAGTCCAGCACGCGCTCGTCGAGAGGCTCGGCATTCGGCGGCTTGCCGCGGTCGTCGGCGGCTCGATGGGAGGCATGCAGGCGATCGAGTGGGCGGTTCGCTACCCGGATCTCGTCGATTCGATCATCCTCGTCGCCTCGGCGGCCCGAGCGACGCCGCAGTCGATCGCGATCCACAAGGTCGGCATCGAGGCGATCCTCGGCGATCCGAACTTTCGCGGCGGCGAGTACTACGGGAAGGAGCCGCCGCGTCATGGTCTGGCGATCGCGCGCATGCTCGGCCATGTCACCTATCTGAGCGATCCGTGGCTCTGGGAAAAATTCGGCCGACGGCGTGCGCCGTCGGACCCGACCGGCTTGCGGACGCTCTTCGAGATCGAGCGCTACCTCGAGCATCAGGGGCGGAAATTCGTCGAGCGGTTCGACGCCAACAGCTACCTCTATCTCCTCCGTGCAATCGACCTCTACGACGCTTCGGAAGGGTACGCGAGCCTCGCGGATTCGTTCCGGAGAATCCGCTGTCGCAAAGCTCTCGTCGCATCGTTCTCGAGCGACTGGCTCTACCCGACCTACCAGTCGCGGGAGCTCGTCGACGCTCTGCGCGCCAACGGTATCGACGTCCGCGACCACGAGATCCAATCGGACTACGGGCACGACTCGTTCCTCCTCGAGCACGAGAGGCTGACGCCGCTCTTTCGCGAGACGCTCGAGGGGTAGAGGGCGCGGGGAAGCAAAAGGAAGGAAGATCAGCGCGAGGTTCGACTTCCCTCGGCCACCATCTCCAGTCTCCGCTCCAAGAAACGGCGCTCGGTGGGGTTGCGTGACGAGGGCGAGGGCGGCGCGATACGCGGCCGCCGCTTCGCTCGGGCGACCGAGACGACGGAGAAGGTCGGCCCTGGCGGCGGGCAGCAGATGATAACCGGAGAGCTCGCCGCGGGCCGACAGGGAGTCGAGGAGCCGCAGGCCGGCTTCAGGGCCGTCAGCCATGGCGACCGCGACCGCGTGGTTCAGCTCGACGACGGGCGAAGGGAAGCGTGCGAGGAGCAGGGCGTAGAGCGCGCGGATCTGGTGCCAGTCGGTGTGTTCGGGGCGGGCAGCACGGGCGTGGACCGCGGCGATCGCGGCCTGCAGCGCGTAGGCGCCGGCGGGCCCGCAGCGGAGCGCGCGCTCCACGAGCGTGAGCCCCTCGGCGATCTCGCCCGTGGTCCCATCGCGTGCGGTCCTGGTCTTCGAGCAGGATCAACTCGCCTGCGGAGGACGTCCGCGCCTCACGGCGCGAGTCGTGCAGCAAGAGGAGCGCGAGCAGCGCCGGCGGCTCGGCACGATCCGCGAGTAGCGTGTCCAGGAGTCGGGCCAGTCGGATCGCCTCGGCGCAGAGGTCGCGTCGCACCAGGGCATCGCCCGCCGTGGCCGAGTAGCCTTCGTTGAAGACGAGGTAGACCGCGGTCATCACCGCATCCATGCGGTCGGGTAGAAGCTCCGGCGGCGGCACGCGGTAGGGGATGCCCGCCTCTCGGATCTTCTGTTTGGCGCGCACGAGGCGCTGCGCCATTGTCGCCGTCGGCACCAGGAAGGCCCGCGCGATCTCCTCGGTCGAGAGTCCGCACAGAGTGCGCAGCGTCAGTGCCACCTGCGCTTCGATGCTCAGAGAAGGGTGGCAGCAGGTGAAGATGAGGCGGAGCCGGTCGTCGCGTACCGCGTGGTCCTCCCGCTCGCCGTGCGGCTCCTCGAGCGATTGCATCGCCGACAGCTCGTCGACCTTCTCCGCGAACCGGGCGCGTCGGCGCAAGCGATCGATCGCCTTGTGCCGGGCCGCTTGCACGACCCACGCCCGCGGGTTCCGCGGCAGACCCTCGGCCGGCCACTGCTCCAGCGCCGCCGCGAAGGCCTCCTGCACCACCTCCTCGGCGAGATCGAAGTCGCCGAGGAGACGGATCAGCGTCGCCAGGATGCGTCCCGACTCCGCGCGATACAGTTGGCTGACGGCATCGCGAATCACCGATGCTGCTGCATCGACAACACCGGTCGCACCTCGATCGATCCCTGGCGAGCCGAGGGGATCCGCGCAGCGATTGCGCACGCTTCGTCGAGGTCCTTCGCTTCGATCAGGTAATACCCGCCGAGTTGCTCCCGCGTTTCGGCGAACGGCCCGTCCGTTGCGGCGACCTTTCCGCTCCGCAGGCGCACGGTGGTTGCGGTGGCCGTCGGCTGAAGGGGCGCCCCGGCCTTGTAGTTGCCGCTTTTCACGATCGACTCGGTGAACGCCCGGTACTCCCCGAACATCTGCCCATTCTGAACCTCGGGCATCTCACCCCGCGCCTTCTCGTTCTCATAGATCAAGAGCATGTATTCCATGGTTCGCCTCCTTGCCCGGTAGTCGAACGAGCGGGCCAAAGATCGACACCGCGTCAGCGAAAAGAACATTCCAAGCGAGATCGCAATTCCCGTTCCGGGTGAGATCGCGATTCTCGCGGCTATGCTGCCCGAGTAGGGATGCTGCATCCCGTTTGATCGCTCCCGCTGGTCGCGATCCCGGCTCGCTTGGGCATCCTACTGTCACCGCCCCTTGAACACCGGCTCGCGCTTCTCGACGAAGGCGCGCGCTGCTTCACGGTGGTCTTCGGTGAGTCCCGCGTGGATGTGATGCGTCGCCTCGAGATCGAGGCAGTCGTCCACCTCACCTGCCAGCCGCGCGGTTCAGGTTCTCCTTCATGTACCGATAGGCGATGCGCGGCCCGCGCGCGAGCCGACGCGCAAGCTCCATCGTGCGCGCTGCCAGCTGATCGGCCGGCACGACCCAGTTGACGAGCCCGAGACGCTCCGCTGTTCCCATGTCGATCCGGTCGGAAAGGAAGTAGAGCTCGCGCGCCTTGGCGCTGCCGACCAGGCGGGTGAGAAAGTAGGTCCCACCGTAGTCGCCGGAGAAGCCGACCTTGGCGAACGCCGTCGTCATCACGGCGTTCTCGGCCGCGATGCGCAGGTCGCAGGCGAGCGCCAGCGAGAGTCCCGCGCCCGCCGCGGCTCCCGGAATCGAGGCGATCGTCGGCTTCGGCATCTTGTAGAGGCGTCCCGCCGTCGCGCGCTGGCTGATCCGTTGGACGTGGATCTGCTCGTCGATTCCCGATCCTGTCCCGCCGCCGCGCGAGGCTTCCGCCATCCCCTTGACGTCGCCGCCCGCGCAGAACGCGCCGCCCGCGCCGGTCAGCACGATCGCGGCGATGTCAGGATCGGTCTCGCAGCTCGCCAGCGTGGCGGCGAGCGCGTTGAGCATCTCTCTCGACAAGGCGTTGCGCCGCTCGGGGCGGCTCATCGTGAGGATCGCAACGCCGTCCTCTGCCTCGGCGGTCAGATCGGTCGTTCGGGTTTCGAGCGTGCGTTTGGCCATGACGTTCTCCTCTCATCACCCTCCGTCGAGCCCGGGCTTGTCGGGCCTACGCTCCGACGGAAGAATCATTCTCGGCATTTGCCGGGCCGATCGCGCCGGATGCTCTCAGCTCGGCGATCTCGGCTGCTGAGAAGCCGAATTCCGCGAGCACGCCGGTCGGTGTGCTCGCCCAACCGGGGAGCTCCGCTGCGTATCGAGGACGGCGTCCGCGAGAAGCGCGCGGCTGGACGCGCCTGCCGAAGGAGCCCCGCGCCGGGATGATCGAACTCGCAGATCGTGTCGTTCTCGAGGATCTGAGGATGGCGGATCACCTGCGCGCGGGTGAGCACCGGCGCGCAGGGGACGTTCGCGCGTTCCAAGCGCTCGAGCCACTCCGCGGAGCAGCGCAAACGAAGCACCTCTTGCGTGAGGGCGAGCCGGGCGTCGATGTTCTCTTGGCGCAGCGCCGGTGTACGGAAGCGCTCGTCGGCGAGCCATTCCGGCCGTTCGAGGGCCCGGGCGAGCGCCTGCCACTCGCGATCGGTCTGCACCGCAACGCTCAGGTAGCCATCGCTCGTCTCGTAGATCAGGTCGATGAAGCTCGCGGCCTCCGCCTGGAGGAGCTCGCCGCCCACGAACGTCTGGCTAGCCATGTCCGACGCCCAAAGGAACGCGATCACGGTGTCGAGCATCGACAAGCGCACGTGCTGCCCTTCACCGGTCCGCTCGCGAGCCGCCAGTGCGGCGGTGATGGCTTGAGCGGCGGTGATGGCAGTGAGCTTGTCCGGCAAGATCGTGCGCACGAGACGAGGCTTCGCATCGTCCGAGCCGGCCTGGACGGTGGCGAGCCCGCTGAACGCCTGGATGAGCGGATCGTAAACGGGCTTTGCCGCCATCGGTCCCCGCTCGCCGAAGCCGCTGATCGAGACGTAGACGATCGTGGGCGCCACCTTCCGGATCGCGTCTTCACCGAGGCCCATCCGC
This sequence comes from uncultured delta proteobacterium, assembly GCA_963712515.1. Classification (GTDB taxonomy): domain Bacteria; phylum Desulfobacterota; class Binatia; order JACPRU01; family JACPRU01; genus CAVQIG01. The sequence goes on along the minus strand of CAVQIG010000023.1, from coordinate 122,794 downwards.
TCGGCCACACCCGGGCGAAAGTTCTGAACGAACACGTCGGCGCGCGAGACGAGCCGCATCAAGACGGAGCGCCCTCGCTCGTGCTTCAGATCGATGGCGACCGAGCGCTTGTTGCGGTTGTTGTTCAGGAATGCCGCCGACAAGCCGCCGCGCCGGTTTGGAACCGCACGTGTGTGATCGCCGCCGTCCGGATTCTCGACCTTCACGACGTCCGCGCCTTGGTCGCCCAAGATCTGCGTCGCCAGAGGCCCGGAGATCATCGAGGTCACGTCGATGATTCGATAGCCGTGGAGAGGTCCCCGCCCGGACATGACCGGCTATCCTACAGCGTGTGCTAGGTACGGCAAGTGAATCGCACGCCAATCGAGGAGAGACCCGGGCGATGGCTCAAGTCAGAGTCTTCAGGACGTCGCCGATCGTCTCGACCAGTTGATCGATCTGGCGCTTCTCGATGATCAACGCGGGCGACAGCGCGATCGTGTCGCCCGTGGTGCGGACGAGCACGTTCTTCTCGTAGCAGCGACGGAAGGCCTCGAACGCGCGCGCCGTCGGCCTGCCCGCGATCGGCTCGAGCTCGATTGCGGCGACCAGGCCGAAATTGCGAATGTCGATGACGCGCGGCAAGCCCGCGAGCGAGTGCACGGCGTCTTCCAGATAGGGCGCAAGCTCTGCTGCACGCTGGAACAAGCCCTCTTGCTCGAGCAAGTCGAGCGTCGCAACGGCCGCTGCCGCTGCCAGCGGATGCCCGGAGTACGTATAGCCGTGGTAGAGCTCGATTGCGTCTTCGGGTCCCTGCATGAACGCTTCGTAGATCTCCCGCTTCACGATCACGGCGCCCATCGGTACGGCCGCGTTGGTCAGAGCCTTGGCACAGGTGATCATGTCCGGCGTCACGCCGAACCTGTGCGCCGCGAAGGCGCTGCCGGTGCGGCCGAACCCCGTGATGACTTCGTCGAACACGAGCAGCACGCCGTGTCGGTCGCAGATCTGTCGGAGGCGCTCGAGGTAACCCTTGGGAGGGATCAGCACGCCGGTCGAGCCGGCGATGGGCTCGACGATCACCGCCGCGACGTTAGAGGCGTCGTGCAGCTGGATCAGACGCTCCAACTCGTCGGCCAGCTCTGCGCCGAACCGCGGTTGGCCTCGTGAATACGCGTTCTTCTCCAAGCTGTGGGTGTGAGGCAGGTGGTCTACCGCCGGCAAGAGCTGGCCCGCGAACGTCTTGCGGTTCGACCCCATGCCGCCGACCGAGATGCCGCCGAATCCGACGCCGTGATACCCGCGTTCGCGCCCGATGAACACCCGCCGCGTGCCCTCGCCGCGCGCCCGGTGATAACCGAGAGCGATCTTCAACGCGGTGTCCACCGCCTCGGATCCCGAGTTGACGAAGAAGACGTGGTCGAGGCCCCGCGGAGCGAGGCGCGCGAGCTTGTCGGCGGCGACGAACGGGCCGGGGCTGTGCATCTGAAAGCCGGTCGCGTAGTCGAGCCGCTCCGCCTGCTTCTGGATGGCTTCGACGATCGGCTTGCGGCAGTGGCCCGCGTTCACGGCCCAGAGGCCGGCGATGCCGTCGAGGATTCTGCGCCCGTCGTGTGACGTGTAGTGCATGCCCTCCGCCGAGACCAGCAGCCGGGGAAATGATTTGAACTGGCGGTTGGCCGTGAACGGCATCCACAAGGGCTCGAGGTTCAATCGGCCGAGAAGCTGCTGTTCGACGCTACTCATTTCGATTCCTCGTTCTGCACTCGATCCTTCGCGAACGGCCTTCGGCGACGGCTCACGTGGGATAGATGACGACGGTCCGTACTTCGATGCTCTCGCGCGGCAGCGCATCCGGCGGCGCCTGCGGGTTCACGAAGCCGGTGTGCGCCGTGTAGCGAGCACTACCGCCCTTCGAGGCCCAGCACTTGAAGACGAGGGTCTCGTCAGCCCGCATGTTCGGGGCGTAGAACCAGCGGTGGAATGGGTTGTGGCGAACCGAGAGGATCTGACCGACGTGGCGCGGCCGCGAGAGGTCCTCTTCACCGTAGTGCTCGATGTCAGTTTCCGCGAAGTCGGCAGGTGACGTGCTCGACGCTTCGCAGATCGTCAGCGGGATGTCCTGCACGGGCCCGCGGATCGGCCGCCAGACGTTGATCAGCGCCGCGCGGTGACCGGAGAGATCCAACCGCCCGCGAGCCTCGAGGATCTCGCGCACGCGGCGCGGACCCGACTCCTCGGTGTAGTCGTTGTGAGCCATGTCGACCGGCGCGCGGACACCGGCGCGTCCCTCGGCCGCGCCCTTCTTGCTCCGCACGTTATGATCGAACGCGAACACCGCGAGCGCCCCGGTCTCCTCTCGTAGCGTGCGCTCGACCTCCGGAAGGTAGTCCCGGCGGACGAGCGCCTCGTCGTAGAAGTCGTCGACCGCCGATCGCGAAGTCCGGAGCACGAAGCCGGCGTCGTCGAGGCTCAGGTCCGAGGCGATCGGCCGGCAGTCGTGGATGCGGGTGTCGTGGTACTCCTTCGGCGGGCTCTCGGGCGTCCGTCCGCTCGCTGGCGGCCACACTCGGTAGCCGACCCGAGTGGCGCCGCGCGCGAGATAGGCGATGCGGGCGACGACGAAGTCGAGATCATCCGTGTTACGAGTCTTCACTCGAATCCCCCTTGCCGAGCTGCGCTCGACGGCGCGCCGTCAGCGCTGGCGGTACACCTTGAAGGGACGCGCGACGCGCATCCAATCGGGCTGGTTGCGCCAAGCGCGGCCCGCCGAGAATCCCCCGTCGACGATGAACGCCTGGCCCGTGATGAAGGTCGAGCGGTCGCTGGCGAGAAAGAGCGCCATCTCCGCGATGTCCCTGGGTTCACCCGGCCGCTCGATCGGCTGCGCTTGGACCATTTGGGCCTTGCGGGGCTCCATGTCGCTCTCCGGCTTGCCGACCGTGTTCAAGGCGAGCGGCGTCGCGATGAAGCCGGGGCAGATGCAGTTCACGCGCACGCGATCCTGCGCCAGCTCGAGCGCGACCGATTTGGTGAGCTGCATGACCGCCGCCTTCGCCGCCGCGTAAGCGTGCGGGGAGTAGCCGCCGATGAGCCCGGCCGCGCTCGCCGTGGAGATGATGCTTCCACCCTGACGGCGGAGCAGCGGCGACGCATGCTTCATGCCGAGAAAGACGCCGCGCACGAGCACGTCGAACGTGAGGTCCCACTCCTCGACGGGCGTCTCGGCGATGCCGCCCAGAGCGCCGCCGAAGCCCGCGTTGTTGAAGATACAATCGAGGCGGCCGAAGGAGGATTCGGCGCGCGACACGAGCGTGCGCACGTCGTCCTCTTTCGCGACGTCGGTTCGCTGGAAGACCACGTGCGGTGAGAGCTCTCGCGCCAGCGCGCTGCCACGGTCGCTCTGCAGGTCCCCGATCACGACGCGAGCGCCGCTCTCGACGAACAAGCGCACGCTCGCGGCGCCGATCCCGCTGGCTCCTCCGGTGATGATTGCAACACGACGGTCGAGCTCACCCATCCTGTGCCCCCTCGGCGAAATCTTCCGGAACGTACGTTCCGCGCCCTACTAGGTCAACTGGAATGAAGTGGACATCCGGGCGCTTCTCCGCGCGCGGAGCCCGGTTCCGGTAGCCGAGGTAGAGTCAATCTCCGGCTGGCGAGCGAGCTTACTTCCTGTTCGAGTAGCTCACCGCGAGCGCTGGCTGCGCGCCCCGTCAACGTTGATGCGTCGGCATTGCCCGGGCGCAAGCCGCGAAGTGCCCCACCGCCGCGCCCGCACAGAGCTCGATCGCCACGAATACGGCCTCGGCGATCTCCTCGTCGGTGGCGCCGGCCGCCTTCGCCTTGCCCGTGTGGTAGGCGATGCACGCATCGCACTGGGTGGCGTGCGTGATGCCTACCGCCATCAGTTCCTTGAATTTCGTCGAGAGCGTACCCGGTCGATAGACGGCCTGTTCGAAATCGACGAACTTCTGAAACAGCTCGGGCTGGAGCTCGCTCAGCCGCTGGATCATCTTGTCGTTGGCCCATTCCGGACGGTGCGACATGAGAGTCTCCCTTCTTTTTGGCGCTTGGAACCGATCCGGATATCTCTCATACCAGGAACAGGGTTGCCGCAAGTGCTCAGCTGCCGCGCTCGCCATGCAGGCGTGACAGATACGCGATCACGTCATTCACCGTGACCACGTCTCCGTATTTCGCGTCGATGTCGAACAAGCTCGCGTCGTGCGGCTCCTCGGCGCGGTCGCCGACGGCCTCGACCGGCACGATCGGCCGGAACCCGTATCCGAGAGCGTCGACGATCGTCGCGCGCACGCAGCCGCTCGTCGTGCAGCCGGTGACGACTACGGTGTCGATCGCCTTGGCCGCGAGCATCGGCGCGAGATGCGTGCCGAAGAAGGCGGAGGCGTATTTCTTGACGAGCACGAGGTCTGACGGACGGCGCTCGAGCCGAGGGTCGAGCTTCACGAGATCGCTCCCGAGCGTCAGCGTGCGGAGATACGGTCCCTTCTTCGGCCAGAGGCCGGCATCGTCCGCACAGTGCGGGTCGTAGCCGATGACCGTGAAGATGGCGGGCGCTCCGCTCGCGCGGGCCGCGGCGAGAACCCGGTTCGTCTCGGCGATGACCGCGCCGAGCTCGCCGGCGACCGGCGAGATCTCGGGCGCCGTGAATCCGATCTGCAGGTCGACGACGAGAACGGCCGGACGTGTCCCGTATCCGACCCGCTCGCCGAGCTTTGCTCGCTCGTAGACCGTCCGCTTGTCGATCCGATCGCTCACGCAAACCTCACGCGAGGCTGCGCGGACGCGCGACCTGGGGAACGAATCGTCCGCCGGGGCGGTCGCCGACGATCTCTCCGTCCTGCATGACCAGCTGTCCACGGAGGAACGTCATGACCGGGAGCCCGCGCACTCGCCGCCCCTCCCAGAGCGAGTAGTCCGTGCGCGAGCGCAGGCGGGAGACGCCGAGCGTAGCCTCTCGCTCGGGGTCGAGGACCACGAGGTCGGCGTCGGCGCCGACCGCGATCGCGCCTTTGCGAGGAAAGATCCCGTAGAGCTTCGCGGCGTTCTCCGACAGTATGCGGGCGAGCGTCGGCAGGTCGATCCGGCCGCGGTTCACTCCCTCGTCGAAGAGGAGCGCCAGGGTGTCGGCAACCTGGAGGTTGATCCCGACCCGACAATCCCAGAAGTCGGTCTCCGTCTTGAAGGAAGCCGAATAGCAGAGGCTGTCCGTCCCGACGACCGAGATCGCGCCTTCTTGAATGCCCTTCCAGAGCCGCTCGCGGTCCTTCTCGAAGCGGATCGGAGGCTGGATCTTCGCCTTTCCGCCCATGTTCTTCGCGTCCATCTCGGGTGCGGTCGTCGAGAGGAAGCACGCGATCGTCTCGCCGACGATGTTCATCCCGTCGGCCCTGAGGCGCTTCACGGTCTCGACGGTGTGGGCTGCCGAGATGTGCACGGGATAGAGCGGCACGCCGAGCGCGCTGGCGATCTGTCCGTAGGTGTAGATCTGCACGCTCTCGGCCCACTCGGGGCTCGATTCCGCCCAGGCCACGAGCTTGTCGGCACGTCCGCTCCGCCGCAGCCGATCGACGAGGATGCCGCGGACGTAAGGGTCCTCCGCGTGGATCTTCGGAAACGTCGGTGCGCCGCAGCGGGCGAGCTGCTCGCAAGCCTCGTGGAAGAGCGCCGGCGTGATGCCCTCGGGGTCCATACCGAAGCCCGCGGCCTGTTCGCCGGCATAGCCCGTGAAGAACTTGAACGACACGCCGCCCTGCTTCGCGACCACGGGGATCTGGCGCGCCTGCTCGACGTTCCCGACGACGCTCGTCACCTTGAAGTCGCACCAGGAGTGGTCGCGGCCGCAGCCGACGGCCTGCGCGAAGAGCTCCGGAAGAGGCCTCCGCCCGAGGAGCGACGTCGTCGCGATCGTCGTTACTCCGCCGATGAGGCAGTCCTTGGTGGAGTGCAGAAAATCCTCCACCATCGACTCCTCGCCGATTCGGTCGCCCACGCCGAAGTGAACGTGCGGATCGAAGAGGCCGGGAAGGACGATCTTGCCATCGAGGTCGATCTCACGGCGCCCCGGCCCGAGCGTCGAGGTCGCGCCGAGCGCGACGATCTCCTCGCCGTCGATTGCGATGCCGCCGCGAAACACTCCGCTCGGCGCGACCACGAGAGCGTTCTGAAGAACGAGGTCGTGCGTCACTGCGATACTCCCCCTTCGTCGAACGGCAGAGGCGGCTCGGGGAAGGTCACGCGCGTGGCCGCTCTAGGCGACGACTGCTGAAAGGTCACCCAAGCCCTGGCGCGGCTTGCCGTCGAGGCAGGCCCGCAAAGCAGTCACCAGGACATCCAGGTTAGGATCCATGAAGATCGTTCGGTGATCGCCGGGAACGTCATGAACCTCCAACATCTCGACGAGGTCCCGCCAACCGACCGCTGGATCCTGCTCGGGTCCCGGACGTCGGGCGGTGCTCCGGAAGAGGACCACGCGCCCGGGGTATGGCCGGGGCCGATAGGTCCGAACTGTGAATAGCGTTACTTGATTTGATTCCCGCAAACGGTCGTTGATGGACCATCCGGCCCTACGCCGTAACGTGTAACGTGCCCGCCAGGAGCGTTCCTCCATCTTCTGCTTGAACGTTTCCAGGCGAAGCCGGACGTACTCTGGCGCGCTTGCGAGCCCGCCGTGGCGCATGTTCCGCCAATGCACCGCGAGCCTCTCCGCCGCGCGCAGAACCCGGGCGCCGTGTCCTGCGCGCCCAGCGGGCTGCGCCCGAGCCGGGTTCCAACTGTCGAAGAGGGCCAACAATGCGATTTCCTCACCCTGGGCTCGTAGTTGCTGCGCGACTTCGTACGCGGCTACCCCAGGCGCGCTCCATCCCCCGATCTGGTACGGGCCGGAGGGTTGCACCTCGCGGATCGTCCGCACGTAGAACGCGGCCACGTCCTCGAGCGCGAACGGGACCGGCAGCCCCGTGGCGTCCAGTGGGAGACCTAGGAACGGCTGATCGAGGCCGAGCCGACGCGCGAGTGGTCGAAAGAATGCCGCCGCATCCACACAGAAGAACGGCAGTCGGGACCCTGACGGTTGGATCGCAGTCACGCGTGGCCAGCCTTCCGGCTGGCCCTCCGCTGCGGAGCACGCGCGCGAGCTGGGCGATCGTCGGAGCCATGAAGAGCCCAGTGACCGGAATTCTCATCCCGAACGCCTGCTCGATTCGCATGATGAGCTGGGTCACGAGAAGAGAATGACCACCGAGATCGAAGAAGTCCTCCGCAACCCCGATCGGGTGGATCTGCAGTACCTCCTCCCAGATCTCGATCAGCCGGGTCTCCGTGGCGTCTCGAGGGCCCGCGGAATCGGACCCGGACTCGCCAACGGGATAGTCGGCCCGAGTTGGCGGAGGGAGCGCGTGCCGGTCCACCTTTCCGGTGGGTGACAAGGGCAGGGTGGGTAACCGGACGAACGCCGAGGGGATCATGAAAGCCGGCAGCCGTTCCGCCAGGTACTGACGAAGCTCGGCGGGCGGAGGCGCCTGGCTAGCCCGGGCTTCGAGGTACGCGACCAGGGCGGTGTCTCCGGGCGCTCGCTCTCGCGCCACGACCGCGACTGCCTGGACGACGGGGTGCTGCCCGAGCACGGCCTCGATCTCGCCGGGCTCGACGCGGAAGCCACGGAGCTTCACCTGGTGATCGATGCGGCCTAGGAACTCGAGGTTGCCGTCAGGCAGGTATCGGACCCGGTCGCCTGTCTTGTAGAGCCGCGCCCCCGGTATCCCACTGAACGGGTCGGCAACGAAACTCGCTGCCGTCAACTCGGGCCGATTCAGATAGCCTCGGGCGACGCCGTCTCCGCCGATGTACAGCTCCCCCGGAACCCCGATGGGAACCGGTTTCCGATGACGATCGAGTACATAAAGCCGGGTATTGGCGATAGGGCGACCGATCGGCACTGGTCCCGACCGACTCGGACCCGGCGACGCCTCGTAGACGCAGCATCCCACCACCGTTTCCGTCGGTCCGTACTCGTTGATCAGCCGGGTCTCTGGTGCGTGGCGCTGCCAGAATGCCAGCTGCTCCCAGAAGAGCGCTTCTCCCCCGATCACCAAGGTGCGGGCCCGCCCTGCCGCCTCTCCAGCTGGCAATGACTGGGAGAGAAGGGAGAGGTGCGCCGGAGTTATCTTTACTGGACTGAGGTTGCGGCTCGCCCGCAACGTGTTGCTCAGCGCTTCGATTCCCTCCGGCACCAACACGACGGTCCGCCCTCGAAGGAGCGCAGGGAACAGGCTCGTGATCGTGAGATCAAAACCCAGGGGAGTGTGCAGCGGCGCACCGGATCCATCCGCCACCGCATATGTTTCGGTAGCCCACCAGAGGTAGTTGACGAGTCCCCGATGGGGGATCATCACTCCCTTCGGCTGCCCGGTCGAGCCCGACGTGTATATGACGTAAGCGAGGTTTTGGGGTGTCACCCCGCTCTCGGGATTGTCCCCGGGCTCACCTGCCTCCTCTGCGGCGTCAGCGTCCATGAGCACGACCCGGGCGCTGAGCGATCCGAATCCTGTGACCAACTCGTGCCGGCTGAGCAGGAGCGGCGCCTGGGCATCCGCAAGCATGAAGGCCAGGCGCTCCTTCGGATATGACGGGTCGATGGGCACGTAAGCTCCGCCGGCCTTCAGGACCGCTAGGAGCGCTACAACCATGTCGACGGAGCGTTCGATGCATACTCCGACGAGCACTTCCGGTCCGACCCCCAGGGCTTGCAGCCGGCGCGCCAGCTGGTTTGACCGCCGGTTCAGTTCCCGGTACGTGAGTCGCTGCGCCGCGGAGGCCAGGGCCACGGCATCGGGGGTCGACTCCACCTGCCGCTCGAACAGCCGGTGGATACAAGAGTCTTTAGGGTAGTCTGCCCGTGTATCGTTCCATTCAACGAGCAGCTGATGCTGCTCTGCTTGCGTGAGGATGGGTAAGGCCGAGAGGCGCTCCTCCGGGTTTGCCACGATGCCCTCGAGCAACGTCCGGAGATGCCCGGCCATCCGGGCAATCGTAGGGCTCTCGAACAAGTCGGCGTTGTAGGTCAGCGTGCCGGTAAGGTCCTCGGCACCCTCGACCACCGACAGCGCGAGATCGCAGTCCGGACCGGCTTCCGGGTCCGGATGCGAGCGGAGCAGGTCATCCCCCTCGAGAGACGGGACGGCGCTCTCGATCAGGGTGAACATGACCTGCGGTAGCGGTGGCTGACCCGAGTTACGGTCGAGCCCGAGCTCCTCGACCAGCCGCTCGAAAGGTAGGTCCTGGTGCGCCATCGCTTCGCGCTGACCTTCGTGGACCCGCGCCAGCAGCTCACGGAAACTCGGGTCGCCCGAGAGGTCGTTGCGAAGCATCACCGTGCAGGTACGTGGGCCGCTGAGGACCCCGTCTTCTACTCGGTCGCGGCTCCGCCGGGAGGCGCCCACCAGCACATCGTCCTGATCGGCATAGCGAGAGAGCAGTACTTGAAGTGAAGCTACGAGGGTCACGAAGAGGCCTACGCCTTCTCGCTGACCGAGCGCTCTCAGCCGCTCCGCCAGAGGCTGCGGGAGCGGTAACGGATACCTCCCGGCTCGGAACGTCTGAACCGCCGGACGTGGGTGATCCGTCGGCAACGTCAGCTTCGGAAGGCTGCCGCCCAGCCGCTTCCTCCAGTACGAAAGGTGGTCCTGGAGGTTTGGAGCCGCCGATCGTTCGGAAGAAATCACCGCGCGCCCGCGCGGGGGGAGCTCCGCATGCGATGGAATCAAAGTATTACTCACCTCAGTTCCAACTCTAGCTTGCGGAGCCGAAGGTCGGCAAAAAAGGCTCCATAGCAACTATATCAACCCCCGAACAGGATCTAGACGCGCACGTCGGAAGAAAAAAAGCGCCGCCCGAATGAGATATCCGGGCGGCGCTTTTACGAACCCTTCTTTAGGGAGGGCCCGCCGAACACCTACCTTTGCACGTGTCTCTTTCGGATGAATCTAGAGCCTACCAGCCCCGCGAGCCCCGAGCCCAGCAGAAACAGTGTACCGGGTTCGGGAACCGCCGAAGGTGAGAACCCTTGGAGATTGATCGATTGGCTGTTTATCAGTGCGAGAGTTCCTGGAACGTACCTCGTGGCGTCTGTATAGACGACCAGCACTCTCGATTGTTGACCAGGGCCGACACCGTCAGGGACCGGCTCGAAATTGAATGCGAGGCTCTTCCCGGAAGCGGAGCGATCGATGCTGGCAGGCGCGACGCCTACACTAGTATCATCGAAGCCGGCATCCGTCGTAAAGCCTTTGAAATTTGCCACCGTCGCGCGGTGAAGCGGGTCGTTCGAGCTGATGTCGTCATTCGAGAACATGTAGACGAAATCCAGACAACCCGCGCAGATCGGGTTGGCAGCGTCAGCGAAAACCCTTGACTGGTAGAGTCCCGAAAAGGCGCTGGTCGTATAGGGTTGAATCCCCGTGTCAGCGAGTAAAGTGCCTCCAGGAGAGAACCCAAAGATGTCCGGAGCTGCACCGCTTGTGCCCGGGGATATCAGAGTCGCAGAAGCAGATTGCACGAAGCCTACTAGCGCCATGAGCATCACGAGTGTGCCCAGCCAAGCTCGCGTCTTCATTTTTTCCCCCACTTTTGTGACGTGCTTTTACCTAGTCGCAACATCAGCGACCCATCAGTCGTGCATGCAGCAAGGTTCGCGCCACATCCCTAACTTTGCTCGTCACGAGCTGCGGCTTCCATAAGTAGCTGCTTTACCGGTACCCTAGCTTCAAATTCGTTAGGCCGAGCCCCACGCCAACCCACTCGCGCCGATCGGCGAAGTGTAAACTTTCCCGACAGAAAGAGTGGACATAGAGTCGGAATTCGCTAAAGAGCGCCGAAAGAGCCAGGTAAACATGCCGACGGAGAAGCTGTAAACTATGCCGACGTGAACGGGGACGTTCCTAACCTTCGCAACCTTCGTCAGGCGTTTCGCCTCGAAGGTTGGGAGCGTCCCCGTTTTTTTCTTTCTTCTTCCTCCCCCTGGCGCCCCGCTGCTAACGTCATTCGCGTCGCCCTTCGCCCCCGCGGCCACGAACATGCCGAGGGGACCGAGACTCGACACAGAGGGAGCGCTCCATCATTTGATGGCGCGCGGGATCGGGCGCTGCTCGATTTTCGTCACCGACGAAGACCGCCTCGACTTCCTCGACCGCCTCGAACGCCAGATCGAGACGGGAGCGCTCTCGATCTACGCGTTCTCGCTCATGCCGAACCATTTCCACATCCTCGCGCGTACCGGCAATCGGCCGATCAGCCGGGCGATGAGCTCGCTCCTCACCGGCTACGCCGTGTCCTTCAATCTGCGCCACAAGCGTGCCGGACACCTCTTCCAGAACCGCTTCAAGTCGATCCTTTGCGAGGAGGCCGGGTACTTCCGTGAACTCGTACGCTACATCCACCTGAACCCCGTCCGCGCCAAGCTCCTCACCAGCATCGACCAGCTCGATCACGACCCGACGACGGGGCACGCCGCAATTCTCGGAAACCGACCCGCACGCTTCCTCGACGTGGAGCACGTCCTGGCGGCTTTCGGCCAAACCCGCGAGACTGCGCGGCTGAACTATAGAACCTTCGTCGTGGAGGGCCTCGACGAGAAACCCACGCGCGAAACGACCCGGCGCGGCAGGGTCTGGCGAACGATCGCGACCCTTGCAGAGCGCAGCCGCCGACAGCGAGCGCAAGAACACATCCTCGGAAGCGGGGCGTTTCTGGAAGAGATCCGAAGAGAGGCTGCACCGCCCCCGACTGCTCCGCTGCGTAAGAACCCGCCGCCGCTCGACGTGCTCATCGACGTCGTCACCGCGGCCACTGGCGCTCCGCGCGCTGCGCTCACCTCTGGTAGCAAGCTCCCGGCCTGCTCGAAGGCGAGGGAAGCGCTCGCCTTCCTCTGGATCGATTGCTTCGGCCAGCGGGGTTGCCAACTTGCCCAAGTCCTCGGAATTCGACCTGAATCCCTCTGCCGCATCGGGCGGCGCGGCCGTCAAGGCAACCAACGCTGGTCAGCGCTCCTCGCGACGTTGCGAGCTCCCTGACCCAACAAGGTCACGAAGGTCAAGAACGTCCCCCTTGTTGCCGCGGCCGAGTCGTGCTCTAGATCCGCCGAGGTTTCGCCGATGGCTCGCATGCTCTCGGTCGCCGCTTGCCAGCTCGCCATCCGACCGATCCGGAGCTTCGCGGACTTCGCCACCCACGCCCGCACGCTCCTCGACGACGCGCGTGGTGCGGATCTCGTCGTCTTCCCGGAGCTCTTCACGATCGAGCTATTCACGACGCTCCCGGGTTGGCGCGAGGCGTCGCTTCCCGATCTTCCGCGCATCGATGCCTTCACGGAGGAGTACCGCGCGCTCTTCGGCACCGAGGCGCGGGCGCGCGGCCAGACGATCCTCGCCGGCTCGCACCTGGTTCGTGAGGGCGGCCAGACGCTCAACGTCGCACATCTCTTCGAGCCTGGCGGGCGGGTCCACACGCACGCGAAGACCCACATCTTCCCGGCCGAGTCCGCGTGGAAAAGCGGGGAAGGGGAGCGGCTCGAGGCGGTCGATCTCCGCTCCGCGCGCGTGGGCGTCGCCATCTGCTACGAGGCGGAGATCCCCGAGTGCGCCTCGAGCTACGCCGAGCAAGGCGTCGAAGTGGTCCTCTGCCCCTCGTTCACGCTGACCGAGCACGGATTCTGGCGGGTCCGGCATTGCGCCCAGGCTCGAGCGATCGAGAATCAGATCTACGTCGTGCACTGTTCCGCGGTCGGCGAGCCGGGCGCGCCGCTTCCCGGCGCGTGGGGTCGAAGCTCGATCCTCTCACCATGCGATGCGCCGTGGCCCGCGAGCGGTGTCCTGGCGGAGGCGCAAGCGAATCGCGAGACGGTGATCCGGGCCGAGCTCGACATCGGGCTCTTGCATGCGAACCGCGAGACGGGCGCGGCGCCGACGTTCCGCGATCGCCGCCGCCGCGCCCGGCTCTACCGCGAATGGCCGTCGCATCTCGGGGGAAAGGAGAAGCAAACGTGAGCCCCGCGAACCGCAGGCTCTCCTGCGCAGTAACCTTCGACTTCGACGCGATGTCGGTGTGGATCGGCTCGATGAAGTCGCAGAACCCGAGCATGATCTCGCGCGGCGAGTTCGGCGCCGTCGCGACGGCGCGGATCCTCGACTTCCTTCGGCGCCGTCGCATGCGCGCGAGCTGGTGCGTGCCCGGCCACACCGCGCTCGCATATCCGGACTTGGTCCGGCGGATCCGCGACGACGGCCACGAGCTCGTGCACCATGGATGGGTGCACGAGAACCCGGCCGGCTTCGACGAAGCCGGGGAACGGCGCGTTCTCGAGCGGGGGCTCGATGCTCTCGAGAAGATCGGCGGAGCGCGGCCGCGCGGCTACCGTTCTCCCGCGTGGGACTTGAGCCCCAGGACCGTCGACCTCCTTCTCGAGTACGGCTTCGAGTACGACTCGAGCTGCATGGGAAGCGACTTCCATCCGTACTATCTCCGTAGGGGAGACCGCTGGTCGCTCGATGAGCCGTACGTGTTCGGCGAAACCACGACGCTCGTCGAGCTGCCGGTCACCTGGGGACTCGACGACTTCCCACCGTTCGAGTTCATACTCGGTAGCAACACGGGCCTCTCCGCGCCTTCCGCCGTAGAGGAGATCTGGAGGGGCGACTTCGACTACGCGTACGCCAACTGTCGCGGGGGCCTCTACACGCTGACCCTCCACCCGCAGGTGATCGGGCGGGGACACCGGATGCTGATGCTCGAGCGCTTGCTCGATCATTTCGAGCGCCACGACGGCGTCGTCTTCGAGCCGCTCGGCGACTATGCACGACGCTGGCGAAGCGAAGAGCCGCTCGAGGCATGGAAGAAGGCGAATCCTCGGGGACGTTCTTGACCTTCGTGACCTTCGTAACCTTCGTCACGCCAGTCGTGCTAGGAAGTCCTCTAAGCGGAGAGGCGCGACGAATGTTACGAAGGTCAAGAACGTCCCCATGACGATCGACAAGGCCCTCCACTATTACGATCGCTTCGATCGCGAGCTGCGCGCCGAGCTCCGGCGGCTCGTCACCGATGACGTGATCGCCGAGCATCGCGCAAACCCGCTCGGGCAACGCGGCCCGCAGAGCGAGGCGCTTCGCCGCCTCCTCAACTACTTCCGGCGCGCGCCCCAGGCCGCAAAGCTCGCGGTGGTAGCAGTCGAGCCATGGCGTGAATATCGGCTCGCCACGTTCTCGGGCGTGCGCGGCGAGCCGCCGAAGGTGCTCGACGAGCCGGCGTTCGCGACCGAGGAAGATGCGTTGCACGGGGTGTTTCTCGCTCGCGTGCGCGCTCTCGTCGCGTCCTGAGGGAGCCGTGCGGAAGACCAACATCCACGGCTATAGCGACCGCCCGAGCGTCGCTCCTGGCGAGACGATCCGCTTCTACGTGAGCGCGTCGGAGCCCGGCCAGTATCGGGCCGACGTCGTTCGGCTGTTGAACGGCGACACCAACCCAGCCGGCCCCGGCTTCAAGGAGGCAGCCGTCGAAACCGCGCTCTCAGGCGAGTACCCCGGTCACTTTCAGCCGATCCACCCGGGCTCGCACGTGGTGGTCGACGACCGCGGGCGGCTTCACCCCCGCGGCGCGTTTACCCTGCACGCATACGTTTATCCGACGACGCCGGCGAAGGGGCGCCAAGGGTTGATCACCCGTTGGTCGGCGCCGCGCCAGGCCGGATACGCGCTCGTGCTCGACGCCGAAGGACCGGTGCTGTTGCTCGGCGACGGTAGGGGACGCGTGGCGGTCGTGCCTTCCGGCAAACCGCTGCTCGCCTCGGTCTGGTATTCGATCGCGGCGGGCTTCGATCCGGCGGACGGTCGCGCCTGGATCGCGCAGGCCTCGATCGTCAACTCGGTGAACAGCCTGCTCGGTCCCGTTTGCCCGATCGACGGCGACGCGTTCGTCGAAGCCCGCGCCGACGTGACCGTTGCCGACGCCGGTATGCCGCTGGTGATGGCGGGCTGGGTCGACAGCGGCGACGCGTCGCGACCGATCGTCGGCGGACATTTCAACGGCAAGCTCGATTGCCCGAAGATCTACGGCCGCTCGCTCCGGCGCGAGGAGGTGCTCGCGTTCGGGGCCGGCGGCGAGCCCGCCGAGGGCTTGCTCGCGCGCTGGGACTTCGCCGCTGGGATTGGAGCCGATGGCATCGCCACCGACCGCGTGGTCGACATGTCCGGGAGCGGACTCGACGGATCGTGCGTGAACCTGCCGATGCGCGGGGCCACGGGCTTCAACTGGCGTGGGCGCGAGGAGAACTTCGTTCATGCGGCGACGGAATATGGCGCGATCCACTTCCACGATGACGACCTGGAGGACTGCGGCTGGCAGCAAGATTTCGAGCTCGTCGTTCCGGCCGGGATGAAGAGCGACGTCTACGCGGTGCGACTCCGCCTCGGAGAGTCGGAGGACCACGTGCCGTTCTTCGTGCTGCCCCCGCGGAGCCGAGCGACGGCGAAGATCCTCTTCCTCGTGCCGACCGCCAGCTACCTGGCGTACGCCAACGACCACATTATGGCTGAGGTGCCGGTGGGGCAGGCGATCGTCGGTCACACTCCCGTGCTCGACGCGAACGACTTCCATCTGATCGCGCACCCCGAGCTCGGACTGTCGACGTACGACCATCACACCGACGGCAGCGGAGTCTGCTTCTCGACCTGGCGGCGTCCGATCCTGACGATGCGGCCGAAGGCGCGCCACGGCACCGGTACGGTCTGGCAATTCCCCGCCGACCTCCACCTCGTCGAGTGGCTGAACGCCAAGGGCTTCGCGTACGACGTCGCGACCGACCACGACCTCGAGCGGGAAGGCGCTGATCTCCTCCGCCGCTACCGCGTGGTGCTCAGCGGCACGCATCCGGAATACACCTCGACCCGCATGCTCGACGCATTCGAAGGCTATCTAGCCGGCGGCGGCCGCATGATGTACCTCGGGGCCAACGGGTTCTACTGGATCACCTCGTTCCACCCCGAGAAGCCGTGGGTGATCGAGGTCCGTAAGGCCGAGAGCGGATCGCGCGCCTGGCAGGCGAGCCCCGGGGAGTACTACCACGCGACCACCGGCGAGCGCGGTGGCATCTGGCGAAACCGCGCGCGCCCGCCGCAGAAGATCTTCGGCGTCGGCTTCACCTCCGAAGGCTTCGATCGCTCCTCGCACTACGTGCGCATGCCCGACGGCCTCGATCCGCGCGCGGCGTGGATCCTCGAGGGGGTCGAGCGCCCCGAGCGCATCGGCGACTTTGGTCTGGTGGGCGGCGGCGCCGCCGGCTACGAGATCGATCGCTACGAGCTCGCGCTCGGCACGCCGCCCGGCGCGTTCCTCGTCGCGAGCTCGGAGGGCCACAGCGACGACTACCCGCACGTCGTCGAGGAGATCATGTTCAACTACCCCGGCCTCGGCGGCACGCAGGATCCGCAGGTGCGCGCCGACATCGTTTACTTCAAGACGCCACGCAATGGGGCGGTGTTCAGCGTCGGCTCGATCGCCTGGTGCGGTAGCCTCGCGCACGCGGGTCACGACAACGACGTGTCGCGCATCACCGCGAACGTGCTGACCCGCTTCGCGTCCGACGGCCCGCTGCCGTAAGCGGGCGGGGACGTTCTTGACCTTCGTAACCTTCGTCGCGCTCCTCCCGCCGGGAAAGCCCGTAAGCAGAGGAGCGCGACGAAGGTTACGAAGGTCAAGAACGTCCCCGCCTTGCGACAGGTGAGCGTGTCGGGTTAGGAGTCCTTCCGAAATGAGGCTTCTCGCGTCATGCCTCGTAGCGGTGCTGTTCGGCGGCGTCCCCTCGCTGCGTGCCGCCGATGTGCCGGAGCTTCTACAGACCCGCTGCGGCGCCTGCCATCGCCATCTCGATGGCGGCCGCCTGAACCGTATCAACGAGCAGCGGAAGAGCCCGGAAGGCTGGTCGCAGACGATCGCGCGCATGCAGCGTATCCACGCCCTGCAACTCAGCGATGAGGAGCGCCGGGCGGTGGTGAAGTACCTCGCCGACACGCAGGGCCTCGCTCCGGAAGAGACGCGCGGCTTCCGCTACGCTCTGGAGCGCCGCCCGGACGTGGTCGAGGCGCCTCCTGACGAAGAGCTCGGCGTCCTCTGCGGCCGCTGCCACAGCTACGCGCAGATCGCCCTGCAGCGCCGTGACGCGCCGGAGTGGCTGAAGCTCGCGAACTTTCACGTGGGCCAGTGGCCGACCCTCGAGTACCAGTCGCGCGGGCGCGATCGCAACTGGTGGGAGATCGCCAGCACGCGCGCGCCCGAGCGCCTCGCCGCTCTCTACCCGCTGTCGACGAAGGCGTGGACGCAGTGGCAAGGGCACGCGAAGGCGGACCTCTCCGGTTCGTGGCGCGTAGTAGGTCATCGTCCGGGCAGGGGAGACTACGAGGGGCGCATGTCGGTCACCGGCTCGGCGGCCGACGAGTACGCGGTCTCGCTCGAGGTCCGCTACGCCGACGGCAGCAAGGCCTCGGGTAAGGGGAGCGCCGTCGTCTACACGGGCTACGAGTGGCGGGGAAGCCTGGAGCTCGGGGGAGAAAACGTGTCGGAGGTGTTCGCGCTTTCCGAAGACGGCAAGGAGCTCTCGGGCCGCTGGTTCCTCGTCGACAGCGACTCGCTCGGCGCGGATCTGCGCGCCGTGCGGGAGGGCGGCGAGCCGCGCATCCTCGCGGTCGAGCCCTCCTCGCTGCGCAGTGGAGGGCAGACCGAAGTCTCGATCCACGGCGTCGGCCTGGCCGGCGACGTGAGCCTCGGCGACGGCGTGGAGGTCGAGCGCCGCGAAGCGACCGCCGACACCATCCGGGTGCTTGCCCGGGCCGCGCGCGGCGCTGCGACCGGCGAACGGGAGGTCGCGGTCGGGAAGACTCGAGCGCGGGGTCTCTTCGCGGTCTATGAGAAGATCAGCTCCGTGCGCGTGGAGCCTCCTTACGCGATTGCCCGCGTGGGCGGCGGCGGTGGTTTGAGGGCGCCGGTTCCGGCCCAGTTCGACGCGGTCGGCTATCTCGACGGACCCGACGGCAAGGCGGGCACAGATGACGACGTGCGTCTCGGGGTGATGAAGGCGCGCTGGTCGGTCTCCGACTTCGACGAAACCGCCGAGAAGCTCATGGACGCGAAGTATGCGGGCAGCATGAAGCCAGAAGGCCTCTTCATGCCGGCGGAGGCCGGACCGAATCCCCACCGCCCCTATCACACGAACAACGCGGGTGATCTCCGTGTCCGAGCTTCAGTCGCCGACGGGAGCCGAACGGTCCAGGGGACCGCCCATCTAGTCGTCACGCTGCAGCGCTGGGTCGATCCACCGCTGCGCTGAGCTTCTAGGGTGGGAATGATCGAGCGTATGAGATACGAGGCATCGTGGCCTTCGCGCATTCCGATTGCGGCGAAGTCGCTTCAGGCTGAATGAGCAAGATCGCGCTATGATGACGCTCGAGCTCCGAGAGTCGGACGTACACGAGATCGACGTGGACGGCGGCCGTCTCCTCTTCCACGTACCGACGACGGCCCTGTTCGAGCTCGACGCCGTGACCGCGGAGCTCCTCGGTCTTTTCAGAGAGAAGCGCGCCCTGACCGAGGAGGATCTCCGGCAACGCTTCGATGGGCGCGCCACCCCCGATGAGATCATCGAGGCGCTCGGTGAGCTCCTCGATCTCGGTGTCATCGGCGGCGGCGAGCAGGGCTGGCGCGAGCGCGCACCCATGCTCGTGCGCGCCACACCGCTCTCCACCATCGTGCTCAACGTCAACACCGGCTGCAACCTGAGCTGTACGTATTGCTACAAGGAGGATCTCGCCACGCCCGCCGAGGGGCAACGCATGAGCCTCGATACCGCGGTCGGGGCGTTCGAGCTCCTCCTGCGCGAGGCGGCGGAGCGCCCGCGCATCAACGTCGTGTTCTTCGGAGGTGAGCCGCTGACTGCCATGCCGCTCATTCGCGACGTCGTGGCCTACGCGGAGAAGCGAGCGGTGGAAGCGGGCAAGGCGGTCGATTTCAGCCTGACGACGAATGCGACTCTCCTCTCGGACGAGATCGTCGAATACTTGGACGAGCACCGCTTCGGCATTACGGTGAGCATGGATGGACCGAAGGCGCTCCACGACCGCAACCGCCGCACGGTGGGCGGGGCTGGAACCTACGACGTCGTGGCCCGGAACGTACGCCGGCTTCTCGCCCGCTACCGGTCCCGGCCGATCGGCGCGCGGGTGACGCTCACGCGCGGCGTGACGGACGTTTTGCTCATCCATCGGCACCTGCGCGAAGAGATCGGTTTCTTCGAGGTCGGCTTCGCTCCGGTTACCTCGGGTGGCTCGACCTCGTTCCGGCTTTCCGACGAGGACCTCATCGCCGTCTTCGAAGGTATGAAACGGCTCGGCGAGGAATACGAGCGTGCCGCGATCCGTGACGAGAACATCGGCTTTGGGAACATGCATCAGCTCATGACCGATCTTTACGAGGGCCGTGCGAAGTCGCTTCCCTGCGGGGCGGGAGTCGGCATGCTCGCGGTGGACCGCGAGGGCGGCCTCAACCTATGCCATCGCTTCACAGGCTCGAGCCTTCCGCGCTTCGGAGACATCGAGCATGGCGTGGACCGCGAGCGACTCGCGGCGTTTCTCGAGGGCGCCCAGGACCGAAGCGGACGGCCGTGCGCCACCTGCCGCATCCGCAACCTCTGCTCCGGCGGCTGCTACCACGAGTCGTACGCCCGCTACGGCGACCCGCTTCAGCCGGTCGCTCACTACTGCGACATCCTGCGCGACTGGGTGGACTTCGGCATCGGCGTTTACGCCCGAATCACTGTCGCGAACCCGGGCTTCTTCGAGCATCACCTCGAGCCGAGGAGAAGAGACCGATGAGGCACTTGAGGCCGTTGAACGCGAAGGCACGGCGTCTGGTGAACCTCGCCGAGCAGGGAAAGCTCGACGAGGTGCGCCTGATGCAGACCGTACCGGCCGGCTGCACCGCCACCTTCGATCCCGGCTGGGAGGTCGACCCGTTCGGCGGCGTGGCGGGCCTCTGCCAGCCGATGGAGGCGGACCTGTACGGCTGCTCCGACCCTTGCTGGTGGCCGGCGCAGGTACCCGACACGCTCAACAGCTATCCGGACTGGAACAAGGGCGCAGACTCCGCGCAGCGCGACTGGCGCCGACTCGCGGAGGTCTTCCCCAAGCGATGATACGCACACGCTCGCAGCGGCTCGGCATCGTTCTCGGCGTGATCGCGCTGACGGCGTCTTCGGCGCCGGCGACCGCCAAAGACTTTCTGATCGCGGGGGTCAAGCCCGACAAGCTCGTGCTCGTCGACGCGGCGGGTCGCAAGGTCGAGCGCACCTACACGCTCCGCGACGGCGCACCCGGTCCGGCGGCCATCGTCCCCTCGCCCGACGGGAAGGTCGCCTACGTCCTCGTCAACCGCTGGGAGAGCGTCGTCGGCATCGACCTCGACAGCGGGCAGGAGGTGTTCCGCGCCGACTTCTCGACTCCGCCGTCCTCGACCGCGTCGCCGGAGCGCGTCAAGGGGATCGCTGCGGAAGTCAGCCCGGACGGCAAGGAGCTCTACGTCTTCCAATCTCCCGTGGAGCTCGCGCCCGACGAGTATCACGTGAAGGACACCCGCATCGCCGTCTACCGCACCGCGGACGGTACCGCGGCAAAGCCGGCGCGCGTCCTACCGGGTCCGCGGCGAACGTCGCTCCTCGCGTTCTCGCACGATGGTTCGAAGCTCTACGCGCTCAGCTGGGACCTGCTCGTCCTCGACCCCGCGACCGGCAAAGAGCTCGGCCGCCACGAGGTTCGGCACTGGGGCCGCCCTGGGTACGGCGAGCCCGACCTGATCGACATGTGGCCGCAGTGGGAGACATCCGGGATCCTGGTCTCGCCGTACAACGTGATGCGCAGCGACGTTCCGCCGACGGACCCCGGCGCGGCGCGGACCGGTCTCCTCTCTCTCGATCTCGCCAGCGGCGCGTTCGCGATGGAGGATTTCGAGAACACCACCAAGGTGATCTTCTCGGGAGTCGTGAACCCGGTCCGGCGAGACGAGGTCTTCCTCGTCTATGCAACCCTCACGAAGCTCGACCGCCGAAGCCACAAAGTCGTGAAGCGCATCGACGTCGACCACACCTACTACGCGATCAACATCTCGAGCGACGGGCGAGAGGTCTACCTCGGTGGCGCCATGGACGACATCGGCGTTTATTCCACCGATTCGCTGAAGCGACTCGGCATCATCCGGCTGCCGGGGGGCGGGGATCAGGCGACGGCCTCGCTTCGGCTCGTGCGGCGTTGAGTTGAGCGGCGGGCGGCGCGCGGATCTCCGCTGGCTCTTCGGTTACGTGCGGCCGCACACCCGTCGGCTCGTGCTCGTGCTCGCCGTCGCCCTTGCGAGCTCCGCGCTGTCGCTCGTGCAGCCCTATCTGACGAAGCTCCTGATCGACGACGGGCTGCTACACGGGCGTGTGGACGTCGTCGCGCGCGTCGCGGGGCTCATCGTCGCCGCCGCGGTCTTGGCTACGGCGCTCGGGGCCGTCAACCAGTGGCAGTACGTGTCGCTCTCCGCCCGCGTGCTGTTCGCGCTTCGCGAATCGGTCTACCGCCATCTCGAGCGACTGTCGCCGGCGTTCTATGCGCGCACGGCGCCTGGGGAGCTGCTCGCGCGGCTCGACGGCGACGTCGCCGAGATCCAGCGCTTCGCGATCGACCCGCTGCTCTCCTCCGTGAACGCCGTCATCGTGCTGGCCGGCGCTCTCGGCTTCCTCGTCGCGCTGAGCCCGATACTCTCGCTGCTCGCCGTCGTGCTGCTGCCTGCGGAAGTTTGGTTCTTGCGGAGCATGCGCCGCCGCATCGAGGACCGCGCCCGCGCCGTACGGCGCCGGGCATCGGCGATCACCGCGTTTCTCGTCGAGACGCTCGGGTCCATGAAGCTCGTCCAGTCGGTCGGAGCGGAGGAGCGCGAGGCCGGCCGGCTCGCCTCGCTCAACCGAAGATTCTTCGACGATCTCGTCAGTCTGCAGATGACGCAATTCGCAACCGGCGCCGTGCCCGGACTCTTGGTGACGGCCTCGACGGCGGCGGTGTTCGTGGCGGGCGCCGTTCTCGTCGCGCGGGGGCGGCTCTCGTTCGGCGGCCTGATCGCCTTCTCCGCCTATCTCACCCGCGCCACGGGACCCGTGCAGACGCTGCTCGGGGTTTACGTGGCGTCGCGGCGCGTGCGCGTAAGCGCCGATCGCGTGCTCGAGCTCTTCGAGGAGCCGCCTGCGGTCGAGCCGCCCGCTCATCCTCGGCCGCTTCCAGCCGACGCTCGCGGCGAGATCCGCTTCGAAGGCGTAACGTTCTCGCACCAGGGGAGGACGGAGCGCTTGCTCGACACGATCGACGGCGTCGTCCCCGCGGGATCGAAGGTGGCCGTGGTGGGCGCTTCCGGCGCGGGTAAGTCGACGCTGATCGACCTGCTCCATCGCCACTACGACCCTGCGAACGGGCGGGTCCTGCTCGACGGCGTCGACCTCCGCGATCTCGACCTCGGGGAGCTCCGTCGGCGGGTCGCCGTGGTGGCGCAGGACGCGCCCGTACTTTCCGGGACGATCGCCGACAACGTCCGCTACGCCGCCCCGCAGGCGACCGACGAGGAGGTGCGCTCGGCGGCAGCGCTCGCAGAGCTCGGCGGCTTCGTGGCCGGCCTGCCGCACGGCTACGACACCGAGATCGGCCCGCGCGGAGCGGCGCTGTCGGGAGGTCAGCGACAGCGGCTGGCAATCGCCCGGGCGCTCCTCCAGCGCCCGCTCGTGCTCGTGCTCGACGAAGCCACCTCCGCGGTCGATTCGTCGGCGCAGGCGCGCATCGTCGCCGCCATCGACAGGCTCTTCCCCGTGACCCGGATCGTCGTCAGCCATCACCCGGAGGCCCTCGCCGGGGCCGACCATCTCCTCGAGCTGGTCGACGGGAAGCTGGTGGCGCGACCGATCAACGAAGCCGGAGCGCGCGCGTGAGAGGCGAGGTTCTCGTCGGCCTGGTCGACAGCGGAGTGGCGGAAGAGCTCGGCGATCGCGTCGTAGTCGGTAGAGCGTTCGTGCTCGGCGATGGTGAACGGGTCGAGCGACGCTCGGCGACCGCGGACGCGATCGGCCACGGATCCTCGATCGCCCGCACGATCCTCGCCGCTGCTCCGACGGCGTGGATCGCGAACGCGCAGGTCTTTCACCGTTCGATCGCGGCGCCGCCCGCCGTCGTCGCGGACGCTCTCGCCTGGGCGGTCGAACAGGGCGCCCGGCTCGTCAACATGAGCT
The DNA here is from genome assembly GCA_963712515.1 of uncultured delta proteobacterium. Classification (GTDB taxonomy): domain Bacteria; phylum Desulfobacterota; class Binatia; order JACPRU01; family JACPRU01; genus CAVQIG01. Next base: position 99,456 of record CAVQIG010000023.1, on the reverse strand, counting down.
TCGGGGTGCGGAGCGACCGCGAAGTGCTGCGCGCCGCGTGCGCGGCCGCGCGGGCCGCGGGAACAATTCTTCTGGCTGCGGCCCCCGCCCGCGGCCCGGCCGTTTTTCCAGCCGCGTACCCGGGCGTGATACGGGTCTCGGGAGACGCGCGCTGCGCGCCCGGCGAGCTGTCTCTTCTCGAAAGCGCACAGGCGGACTTCGGCGCTTGCCCGCGGACGAGCGACGGTCGGCTCCGAGGAGCGAGCGCCGCGGTCGCTCGGCTGACAGGGAGGGCCGCGGCCTTTCTGGCGGAGCGGCCGGAGGCCGACGACGCGGCGGTCTCGAGATTCCTCGAGACCGCCGCCTGCCATCGCGGCCCCGAGCGGCGTGGCGGCTCGCCAGCGAGTGGCTAGGAGCTCCTAGACCCTCAAAGGAGGCCCCGCTGGCGGAGCCATGAGAGCGCGCGGTCAACCGACGCACGCCGAAGCCCCGAGCGCACGGCATAGGCGGCTGCGAGGCCTCGGTCCGCTTCGCTTCGGCCCGCTCGCGCGAACTCGAGAAGCGGCACGAGCTCGACGTCGTCGAGCCGCCATACGCCGCGAGGGTACTCGGGCGTGACCACGGCCCTGCGCGATACGATGTAGCCCCGTTCTGAAACCGCGACGGCCTCTATCGAAGCCGGCCCGGTCCCCCCGCGCGTGGGAGCATCATCTGGCCAGGCGCGGCGCTCGTTCCAGAACGCGGAGTCGTTCCACCTATGCTCCGCGCGGTAGGAGTCACGGCCGGTGCGGGCGAGGCGGAGAAAAGTGTCCGCCGCCCGCTTTCGGTAGAAGTCCTCCGCCAGGCTGCGATCGTCAGGCCGGGAGAGAAGCGTGTTCACGACCGGCGCGGCAGCGAGCGCGGTCGCGACGGCCTCGAAGAGGCCCTGACCCGACAGCGGATCGACCGCGAAGGCCGCGTCCCCGACTCGGAGCGACCGTGCCGTAACCAGAGGGCCACCGAGAATCGGCGTGGCGTCGCGGGCGCGGACTGTGGAACAAGCGCTCGCTTCCTCGAGCCAGCGCCGTGCCTCGGGGATGTCGCGAAGCATAGACTCGTAGAAGCCCTCGATGCCGTGGCCAGAGAGAAGATCGTCCGATCCGCTCGAGACGACGAGCTGCACCTGGCAGAGGCCCGCCCGCGGCGCGGCAAACCAGCACCAGCCGCGCTCGAAGGAGGCGAGCGCACTGCCGCGGAGAGAACCGGGCGCTACCCACCGACGGGTGAGCGCGGTGGTGCCGGGCCCGCGCGCGGCGCTTGCGCGGTCAAGCGGGGCAGCCCGTCCGCGGGCATCGATCACGAAGCCCACCTCGGCTCTCAGCGCCTCGCCAGTCGCCCGTCGAGCGGCGAGGCGGCAGCCGCGCTCGCTCTCCTCCCAACCATCGCAGCGCGCGTCGACCACGTGAACTCCAGCTTGCTCGGCGTCTCCGCGTAGGGCTTCGTCGAGGCGCTCGCGCTCGACGAGGTGCTCTACGCCACTCTCGACCGTCGCGTCGTTCCAGCTCGTAAGGCGGGGCAGCGCCGGCCCGACCACCTCGAGCGCTTTCTCGCAGCTCGCCAAACGGAGGGCGTCCACCGTTCGCTCGGAGACTCCCTCGATCGCGTAGTGGCGGCGAGGGTGACCGAAGACTACGACGCGATGACCGAGAGCGGCGAGCCCTCGCGCGGCGATGGTTCCGGAAGGCCCGCCGCCGATCACCGCTACGTCGCATGTCTTCGCGTATTCCATTAGCCCGCGTGCAGACCAAGCACCGCTCGGTGCCTCGTTTCAAGGCGTGTGGTCCCTCGAGTCCACCATTTGTGGGCGCACCGTTTCGTTGCGTTGCAGCGGAGCAAGAGGGCGTCGACGTATTCGCCAAATTCTCTACTCGACCCTGGATCCCAGGGCGGAAAATTCTCGCCTTTTCGAGGTTGCATGATCGTTGGGCGACACGGAACGGAAGTTGCGAAGCCTGCGTCAACTGTTCGCATTTCTGGGACAAATCTTGCCGAGTTGCTAGCGGAAGCAACGCCTGGCAGCGAGCCGGTTCTGCGGCCGCATCGGATTCCGGATTGACGATGGCGCATCCAAACACACAAGAAAGCCTGCCGGCGAAACCAACCGCCTCCGGCCTCGGCTCCATACTCCTCAAGCGTTCCCTCATCACGGTCGAGCAGCTCGCAGCGGCAATCGAGGAACAGCGGAAGAGTGGCGGCCGGTTCGGCGCCGTTCTCGGCCGCCTGGGCATCATCTCCGAGGAAAACCTCACCAACTGCCTCGGCAAGGAATACCGGGTTCCAGTGGTCGATCCGCTGAGTGCCGAGCCGAGCGCCGAGGCGCTCGCGCTCGTGCCCCACGCGCTCGCGCATCGGCACGAGGTTCTCCCCCTCAGCCGGATCGGCTCCACCTTGACGCTGGCGATTGCCGATCCGTCGAACCTGGCCGCCCTGAACGAGGTGAAGTTCCTGAGCGGGTGCAATTTGCGGGTAGTGCTCGCGCACCCGAGCGCCATCGAGAAGGCAATCCACAAATACTACAACCTGCGCGCCAAAGCATACGAAGAGGTGCTGGCCAGGCTCGATGGCGAAAAGCCGGGGGACAGCTCGGGCATCAATCTGGAGGAGCTCGAGCGGGCGAGCGAAGAAGCGCCGGTCGTCAAGCTCGTCACCACGTTGATGTCGGACGCCATCGACAAGCGCGCGAGCGACATCCACATCGAGCCCTACGAGAATCGTTTGCGAGTGCGCTTCCGGATCGACGGCGTGCTGCAAGACGTCATGGAGCCGCCGATGCGTTTCAAGGCGGCCATCGCCTCGCGCATCAAAGTGCTCGCGTCGCTCGACATCGCCGAGCGCCGCCTGCCGCAAGACGGGAACATCAAGCAGAGGACCGAAGACGGCCTGGAGATGAACTTCCGGGTGTCCGTCCTGCCGACGGCCTTCGGTGAGTCGATCGTTCTCCGCCTCCTCGCCGCTCAAACGCTCCAGATCGACCTCAACAGGCTCGGCATGGACCCCTTCGCGTTTCGTCATTTCCAGCAGGCGATCTCCGAACCCTCCGGGATGGTATTGCTCACCGGACCCACCGGCAGCGGCAAGACCACGACCATCTACTCGGCGCTGGCGGCGCTCAACAGCTCCGAGCGCAAGATCGCGTCGGCGGAGGACCCCGTCGAGATTTATCTCGACGGCATAAACCAGGTGAAGATCAGCGAGGACATCGGCCTGACTTTCGCCGTGGTTCTGCGCTCGTTCTTGCGGCAGGACCCCGACGTTCTGATGGTGGGCGAGATTCGAGACTTCGAGACGATCGAGATCGCCGTCAAAGCCGCGCTCACTGGCCATTTGGTGCTCTCCACGCTCCACACAAACGATGCGCCTTCGACCGTCGGCCGCATGCTCAACATGGGCGTCGACCCGTTCCTCGTGGCGGCGTCGCTGAACCTGATCGTCGCACAGCGTCTCGCGCGCGTGATCTGCAAGCACTGCGACACGGTCGCCGAAGACTATCCGACGGGTGCCCTGCGCGACTTGGGATTCAAGGAAGAAGAGCTCTCTCAGCTGGTGATCCACCGCGGAAAGGGCTGCGGAGAGTGCGCCAATACCGGATACGCGGGGCGCCTCGCGTTGTACGAGGTGCTGTCGATGAGCGACGAGATCCGCAGCCTGGTGATGTCGCATGCGTCGACGGACGAGATCCGCAAGCGGGCGATCGCCGGGGGGATGACGACGCTGCGCGAAAACGGGCTGCGAAAGGTCCGCGAGGGATCGACCACGATCGAGGAAGTGCTGCGCGTGACGGCCTCCGGAACTCATTGAGAGCGAGCTGGCGGTCATCTTGACACTTCTTCCAAGGTCGTGGCAGTTGCCGCGTTGGTCAAGCGGTAGCGGAAGCGACGCCCGTGAGAGGAGCCGCGGCGCCGGTGCGAAGAGGAGGGAGAGCGGTGGCTCGAAAACCTCTGGTGCTCGGAATCGATGCCGGCGGAACGATGACGGACACCTTCGTCGTCGATGAGAACGGTGATTTCACCGTCGGCAAGGCTGCGACCACGCCGCACGACGAATCGATCGGATTCCTCGAGTCGGCGGCGGACGCCATGTCCTACTGGGGAATCGACCAGCGGTCGCTCTATCCGGAGCTCGAGGTCGCTCTCTACTCGGGCACGACCATGGTCAACACGCTCCTCACGCGTCGCGGCCGGAAGATCGGCCTCGTCACGACCAAGGGGTTCGAGGACGACATCCTGATGGGCCGCGGGATGCAGAGCTGGACGGGCTACTCCTACTCGGACCGCATCCATGCGGTGACGCACGTGCACCCGTCGGCGCTCGTCGACCGCCGTCACGTCCACGGCGTCACCGAGCGAATCGACGTCTTCGGGGAGGCGGTGATCCCGCTCTACGAGCACGAGGTCGAGGCGGCGGCCGAAGAGCTGCTCGCCGACGGCGTCGAGGCGATCGTCGTCCACTTCCTCTACTCGTACCTGAACCCGGACCACGAGAAGCGCGCGCGTGCGATCATCCACGGCGTGAGCGCGCGGATGGGTCGAAACGGCGAACGTGCCTGTCTACCTCGGCAGCGATCTCCGACCGGTGATCCGCGAGAACTCGAGGCTGAATGCGGCGTTGATAGAGGCCTACGCGGTCGCTCCCGTGCGCAGCCAGCTCGAGAAGGTCGAGAAACGCCGTGCAGACGCGCGGCTATCGCTATCCGCTGCAGACGGTGCTGGCGTACGGAGGCCTCTGCAACATCCGCTATCCACGCCTGCACGAGACGCTCATCTCCGGTCCGGTCGGCGGCGTCATGGGCGCCAAGCACCTGAGCGACGCTCACCGGCATGCAGAACATCATCGTGACCGACCTCGGAGGTACGAGCTTCGACATCGGAACGATCACCGCGGGGTACGTACCGGTCGAGGCCGAGCCGGTGCTGGCGCGCTTCAAGCTGAACCTGCCGACGATCGCCATGGAGAACATCGGCGCCGGAGCCGGCAGCTACGTGAAGGTCGATCCGGTCACCAAGAAGGTCCAGATCGGGCCGGAGAGCGCGGGCTCGACTCCCGGGCCGGTCTCGTTCGGCAAGGGCGGCACCACGGTCACCATCACCGATTGCGACCTCGTGCTCGGCTACCTGAATCCCGACTACTTCCTGGGCGGCAAGCAGAAGCTCGACAAGGAGCTCGCGCTCGGCGCCCTCAAGGAGCAGGTCACCGAGCGGATCGGCGTCGACGTCTACGCCGGAGCAGAAGCGATCGTCCGCATGATGGAGCGCGAGGCCAGGGATGCGATCCGCGCGGTCGCCTCGGCGCGCGGTCTCGACACCACGCAATACACGCTGTTCGGCTACGGCGGAGCGGGTCCGCTGCACCTCGCAGGCTATACGGAGGGGCTCGACTTCGCCGGCGTTCTCACGTTCCACTTCGCCGCAGCGTTCTCGGCCTTCGGGTGCACCACGGCCGACTACCAACACCGCTACGCGCGGTCGGTCCACCTCGGCCTACCGCCCGGTTCGGATCAGCACGCCAAGCGGGCGGTGGCCGAGGCCATCAACCGAATCTGGGAGGAGATGGAGCAAGCGGCGCGCGCCGAGATGGCCGCCGAGATTGCCGTCGGGCGCGAGATCCGCTTCACGCAGCTCGCGATGGTACGCTACGGCGGGCAGTTGAGCGACCTGGAGGTCGTCTCGCCGGCGCCGCGCCTGAAGGCCGCCGCCGACGTCGACCGTCTCATCGCCGCTTGGGAAGACCTCTACTCGAAGATCAACTCGCGCGTGGCGCGCTACGAGGGCGCCGGCTACCAAATCTTCGAGCTCGGGCTTCTCGCCTCGGTCGAGAAGGTGAAGCCGCGCATCGTCAAGCAGCCGGTCGGTTCCGCCGAGCCGGAGCAAAGGGCCCACAAGGGCACCCGCAACATGTATTGGAAGGGACGCTGGCAGCCCGCGTCGCTCTGGGAGATGGAGCTCTTGAAGCCCGGCAACCAGATCACAGGTCCGGCGATCGTCGAGCATCCGGCGACGACGCTCGTGGTACCCGAAGGCAAGCGAGTCGACGTCGACGAGTGGAACTTCTTCTGGCTGCGGTGAATGCGAAGGAGTGACGGCCATGGAGACGGCGATCAAGACCACGGCAGAAGCAGCCGCCCGAGCGGCGCGGCATCGGGCCCGACGGCCTGACGCTCGTCGAGGCGCTGCGGCGGAGCCGCGAGCTGCTCGAATCCGCGGGTCACTACCACGGCATCTCCGACCTCCGCCTGAAGGCGGAGAACTACCTCCACTACGAGAGCCTGCACGCGCGGCTGCGCTCGTCGGTGGTGAACGCTCGGGAGACGTCCAAGAAGATCTCGGCGTCGCCGGGTGTTCGCGAGGTCGGCGAGTCGGTGGTCGCGCTCTATACGCCCGAGGGCGACAGCGTCGTGCTCTCGACCGGGATCATGGTTCACGTGCACACGCTCTCGCGCTTCATCCAATGGATGATCGAGCGCGACTACGAGTCGGACCCCGGGATCGCCCACGGCGACGTCTTCGCCAACAACGATCCGTTCGTCTCCGACGTACATCCGCCCGATCTCATGAACGTCACGCCGATCTTCCACGACGGGGAGCTGATCGGCTGGGTCGGCGCGGTCGCGCACGAGCTCGAGATCGGCGGCGTCTATGGCGGCGCCAATCAGTCGACGACGGCGGAGCGTTTCGGCCAGGGAATGATCGTCAGCGCCGAGAAGGTCGCGACCAACGACATCATCCGGCGTGACTTCTTCGTGCGCGCGGAGATGAACCTGCGCACGCCGGTCTATTTCGTGTTCGACGAGAAGGCGATGGTGAGCGCCTGCATCGACGTCCGCGAGAAGGTGCTCGAAATGGTCGAGCAGTACGGGCTCGACTACTACAAGCGGGCGATCCGCGAGATCATCGAGGAAGGCCGCCGCGCCCACCTGCAGCGCATGAAGATGCTGACGGTACCGGGCCGCTACCGCTCAGTCGCCCACGTCGGGCATCTGTTCGAGGGCAAGGTCGGCGCTTCGCCGCTCAGCCGCAACACGATCGTGCACATCCCGCTCGAGATGACGATCGATCGCAAAGGCTTCCTGACGATCGACTACGAGGGCGCCGGGCCGAAGATGTGGAACCCGTACAACTGCCCGCCGGCGGCGATGGACGGAGGCTTCTTCGTCACGCTCACGCAGTTCATCGACTTCGACGGCAAGGTGAACGACGGCTGCTGGTTCGCCACGCGCATGATCTGCCCGCCCGGAAGCTGGTGCAATCCGGGCGACGACATGACGGCGACCTCGTCGGCGTGGGGTTCGCTGATGCCCGGCTTCGGCTCGCTGCAGCGCATGATCAGCCGGTCGTTCCTGGCGCGGGGCTTTCGCGAAGAGGTCTTTCTCGGTCAGGTGAACACGCCGATCATCGAGGGTGGCGGCATCAACCAATACGGGCAGCGGTTTGGCGGGCAGAACCTCGAGTGCTCCGCCGAGGGCAGCGGTGCGCGCGCGATCATGGACGGGATCGACTGCGGCTACGTGGGCTGGAACCCGGAATCCGACATGGGTAACGTCGAGATCTGGGAGATGATCCTCCCGATCCTCTACCTCGGCCGCCGCATCTGGTGCGACTCGCCGGGTGCCGGCAAGTACCGCGCCGGGGCGACCTACAGCTCGCTGCTGATGATCCACAAGACGCCGCTCTACAACGTCGTGTCGACGATCCATTCCGACAAGGTGTTCGACAACCAGGGGATGTGCGGCGGCTACCCCGGTCCTACGGCGAAGTTCGAGTACGTGTCGCGAAACACCGACCTCGCCGAGCGGATCGCGCGCCGCGAGCCGCTGCCGCACGTCGAGGGCGACCCGCGCCGGCCAGACATGTCGACGCGCGTGAGCGGCGAGTTCAAGGTCGTCGACGGCGTCTTTCTCGAGCAGCCGCTGCGCTCGGGTGATCTCTTCCAGTTCTTCTACAACACGGGCGGCGGCTACGGAGACCCGATCGAGCGCGACCCCGAGGCCGTGCGGCGAGACCTCGACAACGGCATCCAATCGCTCGAGATCGCGGCGAGCGTCTATCGTGTGGTCGCGCGGCTCGACGCGGAGACGAAGCGCCACGTCGTCGATTTGGAAGCCACGCGGAAAGCGCGCGCGGCCCGCCGCGAAGAGCGCGGCGCGCGCGCCGTGCCCGTAAGGCAATGGATGGCGAAGGAGCGGGAGCGGCTTCTCGGCCACGAGCTCGGCCGCGAGGTCAAGGAGATGTACAACGACGTCTTCGGCTTCTCCGATCGCTGGGGCCGCGAGTACCGCGAGTTCTGGAATCTGCCGGCCGATTTCGTTTTCGACGTCTGAGCGGGGGTAACAATGCCGAGCTATGCGAAGGACGTGATCCGCGACCTCATCGACGGCAAGCTTCCGTGGCAGACGACGAAGCCGATCATGAGCGACTTCAAGGACGAAGAGCGCTTCACGATCTATCTCGAGATCCTGCAGGAACGAGTTCCCTGGAAGGAGAGGATCCTCCTCCCGATCGGCGAGCACCTCTACGTCGTCCAGAAGGGGCAGGAGCGCATCATCAAGTGCGACTGCGGCCACGAGTTCGGCCCGTACACCGAGAACTGGAAGCTCGAAGCGCTCGTCTACGTGCGCGACGACGAGAGCTCGCTCGACGAGATCTACCCCGGAGCGCGGAAGTGCGATCCCGAGTGGATGGAGCTCCGCGAGTACTACTGCCCGGGTTGCAAGACCCAGCTCGAGGTCGAGGCCGTGACGCCGGGCTATCCGGTCGTCTTCGACTTCGTTCCCGACCTCGAGGGATTCTACCGCGAGTGGCTGAAGAAGCCGCTCTAGGCTCCGCGTTCTTTTTTTGCGCGCGAAGATTCGCGAGGCGCCGCGTGGTAACGTCTTGCCCTTGCTCCCGCCGGCCGACTATCGTTGCGGCCGAGCCTTCGACGGGGGTCTGGAGCGAGATCGGAGCACATCATGGCGACTGAGCCGGCGGCGCGAATCGATTCGGAGGAAGGACGGCGGCCGCGAGCATCCGCCGCCAAGACGTCCTCGGGAATCCCGCTCCGCACGTTCTACCGTCCGCAAGACGCGGCTCCGATCGACTACGAGCGCGACCTCGGCGACCCTGGCGCCTTCCCGTTCACTCGGGGAACCCGCGCCGGCGGCTATCGTGCGAAGAAGTGGACCGTGAGGCAGGTCATGGGCCTCGGCACGGGAGAGGAGACGAATGCGCGGCTCCGCCACCTCCTGCGCGAGGGCCAAACCGGCATCAGCCTGACGGGGCTCGGCTACGCGCCGTTCGAGTCGAGCGACCACAGAGCGGCCGCCCTCGTCGGGCGCGGCGGCGTGTGGGTCGACACGCTCGCCGACATGGAGGACGTGTTCCAGGGGATTCCGATCGAGCGTCTGTCGATCAACCAGACGGGGAACTCGATTCCCGCCTTCGCGATGATCGTCGGAGTCGCGCGCCGACGCGGCATCCCGCTCGACCAGCTCTCCGGGACGATCCAGAACTACGTGCTCCCCTGGGGACAGCCCCCCCGGTACGATGGCAACCACTACATCGACGTGATCGAGTTCTGCGCGAAGCGCATGCCGCGTTGGAACCACACCTCGATCTCCGTGCGCAACACGCGCGAATCGGGGATCGGAGCGGATCAGGAAATCGCCTTCGGGATCTACGAGGGCTGGTACGCCGCCTCGACCGCCGCCGCCCGCGGCGCCGAGGCCAACCGGGTGGGCCGGGGCCTCACGTTCTTCCTGAACGCGGAGAACGACCTGCTGGAGGAAGTGGCGAAGTTTCGGGCGATGCGGCGGCTCTGGGCCCGGGTGATGCGCGAGCGCCTCGGCGCGAGCGACGACCGCGCCTGCCAGCTCCGCTTCCACGTCCAGACTTCTGGCGTCGCGTTGACGGTGCAGCAGCCGCTCAACAACATCGTGCGGGCGACGATTCACGCTCTCGCCGCCGTGCTCGGCGGAGCGCAATCGATGTCGGTCAACGCATTCGACGAGGGAGCCGGGATCCCGTCGCAATTCGCCCAAACGCTCTCCGTCCGTACGCAGCAGATCATCGCGCTCGAATCGGGCCTCGCCTCCGTCGTCGATCCGCTGGGCGGCTCCTGGGCGGTCGAGAGCCTGACGAACGAGCTCGAGAAGCGCGCTGCGCGGATCTTCGAGTCGATGACGCGGAATGGCGGCGACCGAGGCGTGGGAGTACGTGAGCACGTGCTCGCGTGAAGCGGCCTACCGCCGACAGGTCGAGATCGATCGCGAGGAGCGCCCGCTGGTCGGGGTGAACTGCTTCGAGGACGAGGACGACAGCGAGTTGGAACTCGGACAGACGATGAAGACGCTTGCTCCCGACTACGATCCCGCTTGGCGGGAAAAGCAGATCCGGCGGCTCGAGCGCGTGAAGCGGGAGCGCGACGCGGGGCGCTTCGAGGCGGCTCGGCGACGCCTCGCCGAGTCCTACCGCAGGCGCGAACCGATCGTCGAGCCGGTGCTCGAGGCGGCCGAAGCCTATCTGTCGATCGGCGAGATGGTGTCCGCGCTCGTCGAGGTCTCCGGCGAGGCCGAGGTCCGCAAACGCGGCGGCTTCATCACCCGACTCTACTGACGAGGGACTCCGTGATCGAAGCCAGGAAGATCCGGGTCGTCTTTTCGTCCGACACGAGCGGACACACGATCGGGTACTACGTCGTCGCGCGCGGCCTTCGTGATGCGGGCTTCGAGGTGATCCTGACCGGACGCCAGCTACCGAACGAGTTGTCGAGCAGTGCGCTCCAGGAGGGGGCGGACCTCGTCGCCGTCCGGATCATGGACAGAGATCCGCTCGAGTACGTCGGGGCGCTGATCGAGGAAATGCGGAGGAGCGGCATCGGCGACGTGCCGATCCTCGTCGGCGGCATCATCGGCAAACGCGACGCGGACAAGCTTCGCGAGATGGGCGTCGCCGGCGTGTTCCGGCCGGGTTCGAAGCTCTCGGCGATCGTCGATTGCGCGCGAAAGGTCGCCGGTTCGACGCGCGCCGCCTGACATGACCCTTCAGGGGACACGCCATCCGCTTGCGAGGTTGATGACATGACCGCCGTCACGAAGTCCGTGGATCTCGAGCGTCGCGGCCGAGTCGCGATCCTGACCGTCGACAACCCGCCCGTCAACGCGCTCAGCCAGCACGTCCGTCAAGGCCTGCGCGACGGCGTCAAGCAGGCGAGCGCCGACCCGGATGCCGACGCGATCGTGATCGTCTGCGCGGGACGCACCTTCATCGCGGGCGCGGACATCACGGAGTTCGGCAAGCCGCCGCGGGAGCCGGGGCTTCACGAGGTGCTGGACCTCATCGAGGGGGGGCCGAAGCCGGTCGTCGCGGCGATCCACGGCACGGCGCTCGGCGGCGGCCTCGAGGTCGCGCTCGCGTGCCACTATCGGATCGGCGTGCGGACGGCCCGCTTCGGTCTCCCCGAGGTGAAGCTCGGCCTCCTGCCCGGGGCGGGCGGCACGCAGCGACTTCCCCGCGTCGTCGGCGTCGAGAAGGCGCTCGCGATGATCGTCGGCGGGGACCCCATCGGCGCCGACGAAGCACTCGCGCACAAGCTGATCGACGAGATCGTGGAGGGAGACCTGCGGACGGCGGCTGCGGCGTTCGCCGAAAAGATCCTCGCCGAGCGGCGCCCGCCGAAGAAGATCCGCGACCTCGACGATAAGCTCGCCGCGGTCCGCGGCAAGCCCGACGTGTTCGCGAGCTTCCGCAAGTCGGTCGCGCGGCAGACACGGGGGTTCCGCGCCCCCGAGAACTGCATCAAAGCGGTCGAGGCGGCCGTGACCATGCCCTTCGAGCAGGGCCTCGAGCGCGAGCGCGAGCTCTTCCTCGAGCTCCTGAGCTCGCCCGAGTCGAAGGCTCAGCGTTACTTCTTCTTCGCCGAGCGCGAAGCCGCCAAGATACCGGACGTTCCCGCCGATACGCCGACCCGGGAGATACGCAAGGCGGCGGTGATCGGCGCCGGAACGATGGGCGGCGGCATCGCCATGAATTTCGCCAACGTCGGTATTCCAGTGACCGTGGTGGAGATCACTGGGGACGCGCTCGATCGCGGTCTCGCGGTGGTGCGGAAGAACTACGAGGCGAGCGCGACAAAAGGTCGCCTCGCTCCGCGAGACGTCGAGGCGCGCATGGGGCTCATCCGAGGCACGACCGACTTCGGCGCAATCTCCGACGCCGACATCGTCGTCGAGGCCGTGTTCGAGGAGATGCCGATCAAGAAGGAGGTCTTCGCGAAGATCGACTCGATCGCCAAGGCCGACGCCGTGCTCGCCACGAACACGTCCACTCTCGACGTGAACGAGATCGCCTCGGCGACCGCGCGCCCCGAAAGCGTCATCGGCATGCACTTCTTCTCCCCCGCCAACGTCATGCGGCTTCTCGAAGTCGTCCGCGGGGCCAAGACCGCGAAGACGGTGATCGCCACCGCCATGGGCGTCGGGCGTCGGATCCAAAAGGTGCCGGTGCTGGTGGGCGTCTGCGACGGGTTCGTCGGCAACCGCATGCTCTACCAGCGCGGGCGCGAGGCCGAGAAGCTCGTCCTCGAAGGCGCGTTGCCCCACCAGGTGGACACGGTTCTCTATGAGTTCGGCTTCCCGATGGGTCCATTCGCGATGGGCGACCTCGCCGGCCTCGACGTCGGCTGGCGTATTCGCAAGGCCAAGGGACGGAAGTCGCCCGTCGCCGACCGGCTCTGCGAGATGGGGCGCTTCGGCCAGAAGACCGGCGCCGGCTACTACAAATACGGGACGGACCGGACGCCGACGCCCGACCCCGAGGTCGAGCGCATCATCCTCGAGGTCGCGGCGGAGACGGGAATCGTGCGGCGCCCGATCGCGGACGACGAGATACTGGCGCGCCTCCTCTACCCGATGGTCAACGAGGGCGCCAAGATTCTCGACGAGAAGATCGCGATCCGCGCGAGCGACATCGACGTGATCTGGGTCTACGGATATGGTTGGCCCATGTACCGCGGCGGCCCGATGTTCTGGGCCGATGAGATCGGCCTCTCGAAGATTCGCGACCGGCTGCTCGAGTGGGAGCGCCGAGAGGGGGCCGTCTGGAAGCCGGCGGCAATGCTCGACCGCCTCGTCGCCAACGGCAAGCGGTTCGTTCAGTCGTAGCGGAAAGTAACGGCGCGAGCGATTCGCATTCGCTCGAGAAGGAGAAGATCATGGCCAAGCACGGACAGCTGAAGAAGAGCCAGTACGGATTCACGATGCCGGTGACCGCCCCGGCGGTGCAGTCGCCTCCCTTCTACTACCGGAACATGGAGATGATCATCGTCGAGTACCGAACGGACGAGGAAGAAGCGCTTCGTCTGCTGCCGGACGGCTTGGAGCTCGCCGAGCCGGCGACGGCGAGCCTGGTCATCGCCAAGTACCACTTCTCGACCTTCGGTCCTTACAACGAGGCGATCCTCTGCCTCGGCTGCAAGTGGAAGGGCGAGCTGATGAGCTTCCTGCCGAACCTCTTCGTCACCCAAGAGGCGCCGCTCATCGCCGGACGGGAGATCTGGGGGTACGCGAAGAAGCTCGCGCACGTCGACGTCGTCAAAGAGCACGAAGAGTACATGGGGATCATCGAGCGACCGAGGGGCAACCGCCTCGCGACCGCGGTGATGAGAACCGTCCGAAACGTGCCGGCCGACCAGTTCAAGTTCCCGAAGATCCTCTCGCTCAAGGTGATCCCGAACGCGGAGGAGAGCGAAGGGCCGGCGATCGCGCAGCTCGTCTCGTGCGATTTCCGAGTCACGCCGGTCGTCGCGACCGACGGGCTCGCGGAAGTGTGGAGCGGACCGGGGTCGCTCCAGTACAACTCCCCGACCGAAGTCGATCCATGGCACTGTCTTTCGGTCAAGGAGATCGTTTCTTGCCGATACGGTTGGTTCAACGCGTATCTGCCGTACGGCAAGATCCTGATCGAATACTGATTCGGCGAGCGCTCACGCCGACGGTCGGCATCTGGCGGCCCGCGTTGTAAACCCGCGAGGCCTGTGGGCTATCGTGCTCGCACGCCCAACCGAAGACTCGGCCGCCGATGCCCAACCGCTTCGTAGAGTCGATACGCCTGGTCGTTCGCACCGCGAAAGCGGGCCATTTTCGCGTCGCGTTGATCGGAGGCTTCGCGCTGCCGTTCCACGGCGTGCAGCGGGCTACCGCTGACGTCGACTTTCTCGTGGAAGCTTCCGGGTCGGCGGCCCTTCATCGCGCGCTTCTCGGAGCAGGAGAGGAATGCCTTCATCGCACAGCCGATAGCGCCAACTATGCGCCGGGCAAATCGGCGTTGACGGGTATCGACGTCATCTTCGCACGCCGAAGGCGCGCGCTGGACATGCTCGAGCGCGCGGCCCCCAAGCTGCTTCGGGGCGCGCGCCTCGAGGTGCCGGTGGTGGACGCCGAAGCACTGATCGGGCTGAAGCTACAGGCGATCGCCAACGCACCTGCGCGCAGGCGCCAGGATCGAGCAGACATCCAAGCGCTCCTCGAAGCTCGTCGCGGAACACTCGACGTCGCGCGCCTGCGGGACTACTATCGCCTCTTCGGCCGAGAAGATGAGATCGAAAAGTGGCTCCGGACAGAAGCGCAGAGTTGAGGTGACGCGCACCATCACCCCGCTCGTCGGACGCGCGGTCGCCGAGCAACGCCGGGTTCGTCCCGAGCGCCCGATTCGCCGCCTCGACGACTTTCTAGCCTTTCTTGCCGAGCTCGAGGCCCTCTTCGGTCCGATCGAAAAGCCGGCGTGCATCACCAGCGGGAAAGTCTTCCGTCTCTGAGCCCCGGGTCTTCGGCGAGCGCCAGCCGTGGCGATGATGTGCTCGCACTAGCGCCCGAAGTTGACGTCCGGCCCAGCCCCTTCGCCCCGACTCGCTGCGTGCGGAGTGGAGCGACGACGTCGAACCTGAACTACAGACAGGGCAGCCCACTGTGGTATATAGCAAGGTGCCAATATCTTTTGGCCAGAAGCCGTTCCAGAAGGAGACGTATATGCCTCGCTTCATCATCGAACGGAATTTCGCCGAGCAACTCGAGGTCAATCGCGACGCGGCGCTTGCCGTCACGAAAGTCAATGCGGACGTCGGCGTGCAGTGGCTGTTCTCCTTTCTCAGCGCCGACAAGAAGAAGACCTATTGCCTCTACGAGGCACCCAACGCCGAGGCGATTCGCGAGGCTGCCCGCCGGCTGAACCTCCCCGCCGACGTGATCATCCAGGTGGATAGCGAACTTCGGCCGGAGGAGCTCATGCGGTGAGCGCCGGTCCGGGCGCTCCTCGCAAGAACAAGTCCTCTCCACTTTTCAGCCGGTCGTAACCGCCGACCCCGTAAGCCGCTCCTCGATAGCGCGCATGCCGAGCTCACGCGCGGTGAGCAGCGCCGCCTTGCGTAGCTCCCTGGCCTTCTCGCCGTCGCCAGGTTGATCGCGTGCCAGGAGCATGGTCGCGTACCGGTGCTGCGTGTGGGAGACCCATGGCCATGCCTCCGTTCGGGCGTTCATGGAGAGCGCGTCCTCGAAGTGCAGTGCCGCCTCGTTTCCAGCGTACTAGAGTGGCGGCCAGTGCCCCCCCAGATAACGGGAGAGAGCACCGTAACAGGCCACTCCTCGTGCGACGTCGTGCGGTGTCGCCGGCCGTCGCAGCAGCGCAGTCCCGCCTGCGGATCGTCGTCACGCGCCGTGCACTCGCATCGCGGCTGTTTCTGGCTCGATCATGGGGATTGTGCTACCTTGTGCTACATGGGGCGGCAGTCACAACGGGTCGGCGTCCGGCAGCTTCGCCAGAATCTGAGCGTTCACCTCCGAGCGGTCGCTCGCGGGCACATCTTGGAAGTCACCGAACATGGGCGTCCGGTCGCGACGCTGGCGCCCATTGCGCAGCCGGAATCGCTCGTCGCACGGCTCGTGGCGGCAGGACGAGCGACGCGACCCGAAGGCGACCTGATGGTTCTCGGGCCGCCGAAGGGCCGACGGTCTCGCCGGCTCACGCGGGCCCTCGAAGCACTGCGGGCCGAGCGGCGTTGACGTGGCGGCTCTGTATCTCGACTCGTCCGCGCTCGTAAAGCTCGTGGCCCCGGAAGTAGAGTCACGGGCGTTGTTCGATTTCATTCGCCGGTACGCCGAACGGGTCTCCAGCGCTCTCGCGCGCGTCGAAGTCCACCGCGCCGTGCGGCGAGCGGGCGGAGCGCCGGCCGAGCGCCGCCGTGCTGACCGCGTGCTAGCGCATGTGTCGTTGGTGCGCATCGACGATCCGATCATTGCCCTCGCGGCTCGGTTGCGGCCGACCGACCTGCGCTCGCTCGACGCGATTCACTTGGCGACGGCGCTGTCGGTCTCCGATGACTTGGCGGGCATTGTCACGTACGACCGCCGCTTGGCCCACGCAGCCGCCGCAGCGCGTCTCGGGGTTTTTCAGCCGGGGTGACGTGGTAATGCGCGAGCGGGACCGCGCGTGCAGTGGCTGTTCTCCTTTCTGAGCGCCGACAAGAAGAAGACCTATTGCCTCTACGAGGCACCCAACGCCGAGGCGATTCGCGAGGCTGCCCGCCGGCTGAACCTCCCTGCCGACGTGATCATCCAGGTGGATAGCGAGCTTCGGCCGGAGGAGCTCATGCGGTGAGCGCCGGTCAGGGCGCTCCTCGCAAGGGCGAGTTCTCTCCGCTTTTCAGCCGGTCGTAACCGCCGACCCCGTAAGCCGCTCCTCGAGGGCGTGCATGCCGAGCTCACGAGCGGTGAGCAGCGCCGCCTTGAGTAGCTCCCTGGCCTTCTCGCCGTCGCCCGGCTGATCGCGTGCCAGGAGCATGGTGGCGTACTGGTGCTGCGTGTGGGCGAGCCAGGGCCATGCTTCCATGCGGGCGTTCATGGCCAGCGCGTCCTCGAAGTGCTGCGCCGCATCCTCCCAGCGCGCCAGAGTGGTGGCTAACGCGCCCAGATAACGGGAGAGAGCACCGTAGCAGGACACTGCAGGGCCGATAACGACATTGTACCCGGCGTATGGAAGCAAGAGTTGGTACAAGATGGCGGCGCGGGCCCTGTCTCCCAGGAATGTGCAGACGTCCACAAGATACGTCATGGTGGCCATCCACAGGGCATCGCGGGGAAGGTCGGCGAAGTCGTGTTGCGCCAAGTGCTCGAACTCTACCCGTGCTTCCTCCTTGCGGCCGAGCTCGCTGTAGATCAGTGCGAGGCCCGGACGCCAGGCGGCAGCTGCCGAGTGTTGCTTAACGAAGTAGCGCACGACGGGTTCGAGTTCCTTGAGGCGGCCCTGCTCGCGGCGCAGGGTAAACATCTGCAGACCAAAGATGCCGGCCGCGCTCTCCGTTTGCAGGCGCTGGCCAATGGCTAGGGCTTCCTGGGCAAGGCGCTCGCTGTCGGCGAAACGGCCCTGCATCAAGGCCCGCATGGCGCGAAGCTCTGCTGACAAGGGAGAGGCCAAAGGGTTGCTGTATCTCTTCTCGCGATGCGGGCGAACAAATCGATCGCCACGTCAGTGGCCGGCATATCTCCCAGCTCGAGCGAGCAAAGCGCGCACCAGTAGGGTGCACGAGAGAATTCATCTTTACATTGGCCGCTCTTTGGCCCTAGCCGCCTCGACGAACGTGCAGCATTTCGGTAGCGTACGCCAAACGTTGCCGCACGTGTTCTGGTCCTTGAAGCGCAGAGACCATCGCCTCGAGGTTGGTGGCGAGCAGCTCGGAGTCGGCAAGGCGTCGAGCCATGGCCACCGCCTGCTCGCCGTAGACCAGCGCTTGGCGCTGCGCACCCGTAACCCCGAGGGCACGGGCCAAACCGCCCAGCGTCTTCGCCCTCAGGGGACTATCTTCCGCTCCGAGCGCCTGCAGCGCTTCCTCGAGCAGGCGCACCGCCGGTGCGGCGGAAAGACCGACCCGCATCACCATGATTGCGAGTCCGTGCGCGGCACGCACGAGGCTCTCGGTTGCTTCCAGCGTCCGGGCAATGTCGGCAGCGCGTAAGAAGCGTCTCCTGGGCCTCAAAGTATTCGCCCGCCAAGTGTTGCGCTTCACCCAATGCCAGCAGGAGCGCGCAGCGCTGCGCCTCGTCCACCGGTTCCTGCCGCTCCAGGGCCTGCAAGCCCATGCGGTAGAAGCGCATCGCCTCGGCATAGGCCGGCAGCGCCATGTTGCGCGCTCCCGCCCGCATCGCGTAGGCAACGGCTTTGGCGACCTCGTCCCCTCGTGCCGCCTCACAGTAATGGTGCGCGAGCGGCCCGGAGTATTCCTCCAAGCGATCGGGATAGAGCGCCTCCAGCGCTCACCGCCACTCGGTGATGGAGCTCCCGGCGCCGGGTCGTGAGCAGGCTGCGGTAGGCGGCCTCCTGTGTGAAGGCGTGCTTGAAGACGTAGGTGGTCTGCGGCGGCAAAGCCCTCGCGTAGAGCAGCTCGGCCTCGGTGAGAGCCGCTACATGCATGGTCAGCTCCCGCTCTTCCAACCCCGCGACTTCCTGCGCCAATAGCCCGCTCCACTCGCGACCTATGACCGCCCCGATCTGGAGTACGCTCTTCGCGCCTTCGGGCAGTCGATCAATGCGGGCGGTGAGCGACTTCTTCGACAGTGTCAGGGACCGGCACGCGCAGCGGCGCCGGCTGCGAGCCGCCACTGGCCGTCGTGAAGCTCGATCGCATCCGTCTCCCGCAGAGATTGCACCAGCTCCTCGATGAAAAAGGGCACCCCTTCAGCTTTGTCCAACACCAACGTGACAAGGTCGCCTTGGATCTGGGCCGTGTCGAACAGAGCGCTCAACATCTGGGAGCCGTCGGGCTGCGTCAGCGGAGTGAGGGTGATCACGCGGTGATACGACTTGCGCGACCACGGGCAGACGAATTCCGGCCGGTACGTGCTCAGCAGTAGGAGCCGTACGCCGGCAATGTGCTCCACCAGGAAGGTGAGAAACTCGACCGTCGTGGGATCCGCCCAGTGGAGGTCTTCGATGGCCAGCACCAGCGGACTGCGGGCGGCGCTCTCACACAGGAGTCCCCGCAGCGCCTCGAAAATCCGCTGCTTGATGGCCTCGGGCGCCAGCCCTGCTGGTATTCCTGCCTCCGTCTCCACGCCCAATAGGTGGCACACATAGGGGGCGGCCGCCGGCGCGCCGGCGCCGAGCGGCTCGAGCCCGCGGTCCACCTTCCCCCGCATGTCCTCGTCACCGGTCGCCCGCGTTGATCCCGAAGAGATGCCTGAGCACTTCGATGATGGGTCCATAGGCCAGCGCGCCGCCGTAAGGCTGGCAGTGACCCTCGAGCCAGCGGCAGTCCTGGTCGGAGAAGGCCTGGCGGAACTCGTGAACCAGGCGGGATTTCCCGAGTCCGGCTTCGCCGATGAGCGACACCGCCTGACCGTGTCCACCCCGGGCCAAGTCAAAGGACTGGCGCAGCAGGGCCAGCTCGTGCTCCCGTCCCGCCAGGCGCGTGAAACCGCGCTCGCGGGCCACCTCGATGCGTGTCCGTACCTCGCGCTCGCCCCGCACCCGGTACACTTGCACCGGCTCCGCGACGTTCTTGACGCTCATCAACCCCAGGTCGTCGCATTCGAAATAGCCGGCCACCAGTTTGTAGGTGTGCTCCGTGAGCTGGGTCGTCCCCGGCGCCGCCGTTTGTTCCATGCGCGCCGCCAGATTGACCGTCTGCCCCACGGCTTTGTAGTCCATGCGCAGGTCGTTGCCGATGGTGCCGACGATCACCGGGCCGGTGTTGATCCCCACCCGCAGTTGCAGACGCGCGCCCTTCGCTTGCTGCGCTTTGGTGCTGAGCTCTCCGATGGCCTCGTGCAGGGCCAGGGCCGCAGCGCACCGCTCGCTGCGGGGCCTGCTCTACGGCCAGCGGCGCGCCGAAGAACGCCACCAGACCATCGCCCGTCAGCTCGTTCACCGTGCCCTCGTAGCGATGCACCTCATGGATCAGCGCTCGTAGAGTTCATCCATCAGGGCAAAAAGCGCTTCCTCGCCGAGCTGCGCGCTCAGCGTGGTGTAGTTGACCAGGTCGGCGAACAGCACCGTCACCTGCTTTCGCTCGCCCTCCAGGGCGCTTCGCGACGTCAGGATCTTCTCGGCAAGGTGCTTCGGTGTGTAGCTGCGAGGCTCCCGCACCGATGCCACTGCGGCTGGCGAGACGGGCTGTCCGCAGCCGAGGCAAAAGCGCATTCCGACCGGGTTCGCTCTGCCGCAGCGCGCGCACGTGACCTGGAGCGACTTACCGCAGTGACCGCAGAACACCGCGTCGTCGGGGAGCGCCGCCTGGCAGTTGGGACAGTTCACCGCCCGCGCTCCACGCACTTACAACTTCTCTTCACTTTTCAACCAGTCGTGACCGCTGGCTCCGTAAGCTGCTCCTCGAGGGCGTGCATGCCGAGCTCACGGGCGGTGAGCAGGGCCGCCTTGAGTAGCTCCCTGGCCTTCTCGCCGTCGCCGGGCTGATCGCGTGCCAGGAGCATGGTCGCGTACTGGTGCTGCGTGTGGGCGAGCCAGGGCCATGCTTCCATACGGGTGTTCATGGCCAGCGCGTCTTCGAAGTGCTGCGCCGCCTCGTCCCAGCGTGCCAGGGTGGTCGCCAACGCCCCCAGATAGCGGGAGAGAGCACCGTAGCAGGCCACCGCACTGCCGATAACGACAGTGTGCCCGGCGTATGGAAGCAAGAGTTGGTACAAGACGGCGGCGCGGGCCTTGTCTCCCAGGAACGTGCAGACGTCCACGAGATACGTCATGCTGGCCATCCACAGGGCATCGCGCGGGAAGGTCGGCGAAGTCGTGTTGCGCCAGGTGCTCGAACTCTGCCCGCGCCTCCTCCGTGCGGCCGAGCTCGCTGTAGATCAGTGCCAGGCCCGGACGCCAGGCGGCGGCCGCCGAGTGTTGCTGGACGAAGTAGCGCACGACGGGTTCGAGTTCCTTGAGGCGGCCCTGCTCGCGGCGCAGGGTAAACATCTGCAGTCCAAAGATGCCGGCGGCGTTTTCCGTTTGCAGGCGCTGGCCAATGGCGAGGGCTTCCTGGGCGAGGCGCTCGCTGTCGGCGAAACGGCCCTGCATCAAGGCTCGCATGGCCCGAAGCCCTGTGACAAGGCAGAGGTCATAGGGGTTGCTGCAGCTCTTCTGCCGAACGGGCGTACACATCGATCGCTACGTCGGCGGCCTGCATGTCTCCCAGCTCGAGCGAGGCAAGCACGCGCCAGTAGGATGCACGAGCAAGTTCACGTCTTTGGCATTCGCCGCCTCGGCAACGTGCAGCATTTCGGTAGCGTAGGCCAAACGCTGCCGCACGTGTTCTGGCCCTTGAAGGGCGTAGAGCATCGCCTCGAGGTTGGCCGCGAGCAGCTCCGGAGTCGGCAAGGCGTCGGGCCATGGCCACCGCCTGCTCGGCGTAGACCAACGCTTGTTGCTGGGCGCCCGTAGCCGCAGTGCGCGGGCCAAACCGCCCAGCGTCTTCGCCCTGAGGAGACTATCTTCCGTCCCGAGTGCCTGCAGCGCTTCCTCGAGCAGGCGCACCGCCGGGGCGGCGGCAAGACCGACCTGCGATCGCCATAATTGCGATTCCCAGCGCAGCGCGGATGAGGCTCTCAGTCGCCCCGAGCGTCCGGGCAATGTCGGCAGCGCGCAGAAACGTCTCCTGGGCCTCACGGTACTCGCCCGCCTTCTCTTGCGCTTCACCCAACGCCAGCAGGAGCGTGCAGCGCTGCGCCTCGTCCACCGGGTTCTTGACGCTCCAGGGCCTGTAGGCCCATGCGGTAGAATCGCATCGCCTCGGCATAGGCTGGCAGCGCCATGTTGCGGGCTCCCGCCCGCATCGCGTAGGCAACGGCCTTGGCGATCTCATCCCCTTCGTGCCGCCTGACAATAGTGATGCGCCAGCGGCCCGCAGTGCTCTTCCAAGCGGTCCGGAAAGAGTGCTTCCAGCGTCACCGCCACGCGATGGTGGAGCTCGCGGCGCCGGGTCGTGAGCAGGCTCCGGTAGGCCGCTTCCTGCGTGAAGGCGTGCTTGAAAACATACGTGGTCTGCGGCGGCAGGCCACGGGCGTAGAGCAGCTCGGCGTCAGTGAGCGCGGCCAGATGCGCCGTCAATTCCCGTTCTTCCAGCCCCACGACCTGCCGGACCAATGCCTCGCTCCACTCGCGGCCGATGACCGCGCCGATCTGGAGTACGCTCTTCGGCGCCTTCGGGCAGTCGATCGATGCGCGCGGTGACGACTTCTTCCACCGTGTCGGGCACCGGCACGGCAGTGGCGCTGGCTGCGAGCCGCCACTGACCGTCGTGAAGCTCGATCGCAGCCGTTTCCCGTAGAGCCTGCACCAGCTCCTCGATGAAGAAGGGTATCCCTTCGGTTTTGTCCAACACGACCGTAACCAAGTCATCGTGGACGTGCGGCGTGCCCAACAAGGCGGTCAGCATCTGGGAACTGTCAGGCTGCGTCAGCGGAGTGAGGGTGATCACGCGGTGATACGACTTGCGCGACCACGGGCAGACGAACTCCGGCCGGTACGTGCTCAGCAGCAGGAGTCGTGCGCCGGCGATGTGCTCCACCAGGAAGGTGAGAAACTCGACCGTCGTGGGATCCGCCCAGTGGAGGTCCTCGATGGCCAGCACCAGCGGGCTGCGGGCGGCGGTCTCACACAGGAGTCCCCGCAGCGCCTCGAAAATCCGCTGCTTGATGGCCTCGGGCGCCAGCCCTGCTGGTATTCCTGCCTCCGTCTCCACGCCCAATAGGTGGCACACATAGGGGGCGGCCGCCGGTGCCCCGGCGCCAAGCGGCTCGAGACCGCGGTGCAGTTTCCCGCGAATGTCCTCGCCACTGTCGCCCGCATTGACCCCGAAGAGATGTTTGAGCACCTCGATGATGGGTCCATAGGCCAACGCGCCGCCGTAGGGCTGGCAGTGACCCTCGAGCCAGCGGCAGTCCTGGTCGGAGAAGGCCTGGCGGAACTCGTGAACCAGGCGGGATTTCCCGAGTCCAGCTTCGCCGATGAGCGACACCGCCTGACCGTGTCCACCCCGAGCCAAGTCAAAGGACTGGCGCAGCAGGGCCAGCTCGTGCTCCCGTCCCGCCAAGCGCGTGAAACCCCGCTCACGTGCCACCTCGATGCGTGTCCGTACCTCGCGCTCGCCCCGCACCCGGTACACTTGCACCGGCTCCGCGACGTTCTTGACGCTCATCAACCCCAGGTCGTCGCATTCGAAATAGCCGGCCACCAGTTTGTAGGTGTGCTCCGTGAGCTGGGTCGTGCCCGGCGCCGCCGTCTGTTCCATGCGCGCCGCCAGATTGACCGTCTGCCCCACGGCTTTGTAGTCCATGCGCAGGTCGTTGCCGATGGTGCCGACGATCACCGGGCCGGTGTTGATCCCCACCCGCAATTGCAGACGCACGCCCTTCGCTTGCTTCGCTTTGGTACTGAGCTGCGCGATCGCCTCGTGCAGGGCCAGGGCTGCGCGCACCGCTCGCTGCGGGGCCTGCTCTACGGCCAGCGGCGCGCCGAAGAACGCCACCAGACCATCTCCCGTCAGCTCGTTCACCGTGCCCTCGTACCGATGCACCTCACGAATCAAGCGCTCGTAGAGTTGATCCATCAGAGCAAAGAGCGCTTCCTCGCCGAGCTGCGCGCTCAGCGTGGTGTAGTTGACCAGGTCGGCGAACAGTACCGTCACGAGCTTTCTCTCGCCCTCCAGAGCGCTTCGCGACGTCAGGATCTTCTCGGCGATGTGCTCCGGGGTGTAGGAGCGCGGATCACGCTGCGGCGGTTCCTTCGCGGCCTCGGACAGCGGCTTGCCGCATTCGCCGCAAAATCGCTCGCCCGGCTGGTTTTTCGTGCCGCACGCTCCGCAGGTGAGCGTCAGCTCTGCGCCGCACCCGGCACAGAATTTCCGCCCTTCCCGATTCTCGCTACCGCAGGATGAGCACCGCATCGAAGGACAGCCTGCCTGAGCAGGCGATAGTCCCGGCGGGTACGTTCGCGCGCAAGCGGAGAGGGCAGGCGGGAGAGGGCAGGCGCCCGCGATCCTCACTCGCGCCCGAGGATCGAGCCAAACACGCCGCGGAGGATCTGCCGGCCGCGCGTTCTATCGCGTAGAAGGATCGGAGGTCCACATCACCGTGATCGGCAAGAAGATCCGCAACGTCCTCATCGTCGAGGGAAGGAAGTTAGCCCCCTGACGACGCGAGCCCGGCTCCGGGAGCGCTCTCACCGCGTTCGCTGGCCAGCAGTCCCTCGGCCCGCCGCGCGAGGCGGACGAGGCCCATCTCCTGGGCGACGTTCAACGCTCGCTGGCAGAGCTCTCGACTCGCTCGACGATCGCGGCGCTCGGCGGCCAGCTCCGCGGCGGCGAGGCTCGCGGCCGCCACACCCCAGCGAGACCCGATCTCCTCGGCGAGCGCGAGAGAGCGCCGGGTCCACTCTTCGGCTTCCTTCCGCGCCGCATGTCCGAGCAGGCTCTTCACCCGGCCGAGCCCCAGCGTGGCCCAAAGCTCGCGCAACCGGCCGCCCGCGTACCGGTAGGCCGAGTCGGCCAGATGCTCGGCGCGGCGGAGCTCGCCGATTGCGATCAGCGCTTCGCTCACGAGGTCGCTCTTGAGAGCGAGGTCGGCGGGGTTCGCTCCACCCATGTCGATGAGCTCGACGGCCGATGCGGGAGGGGCGGCGCCGAGCGCGCCGCGGGCGAGCACGAGAACCGTGGCGGCGGTGCGCGTGCCGCCGACGTTGCCGATCGCTTGCGCGAGCTCGAGACTCCGCGCCGCGGAGACCTCGGCCTCGGCGGCTCGCCCGAGCTCGAGCTGCATCCATGCAATCAGCCCGGACGAGCCCGCCTGGACCGTGCGATTCCCGGCTTCGACGGCGAGGCGGTAGGTGCCCTCCATGGCCTCGAGCGCGTCTTCGATTCGCCCGCTGTGGAAGAGGAGATGGTTCTGCATGAAGGCAGCGGCGAAGAAGACGTCGGTGAGCTTCTCGCGATGGCCACCCCGCTCGCACGCATCCATCACGCGCGCGGTCGCTCGTTCGGCGAGCTCGAAGCGGCCGTCGATCAGGTAGATCCAGGTGACTCCGCGCGCGACGAGCAACGATTGTCCGAGGCCCGCCTCTTCGGCGGCTGCCACCCCCTCCTCGGCGAGCCGCAGCCCCTCGGCGAAGCGCTGCCGCCCGGCGCCGGCGAGCGCGTTGCCGAGAAGCGACAGCAGACCGGCGCGGATCTCCGCATCGCCGAGCTCGCGGGCGATCTCGACGGCTCGCATGGTAGCCGGCTCGACCACGCGCAGGTCCGCTGCGTTGTAGATCGCCGCCATACGGCAGAGGCCGACGGCGCACTGCAAGGCCAGACGGCGGAAGGTCTCCGCTTCGCTGCGCCGCTCGTCGATCGCCGCTTCGGCGATCTCCCAGCCTTCGCGGTAAAAGCCGGCGGCCGTTCGGTACGAGGGAAGGCGCTCGGCGTCGCGCGCGGCGCCGAGCAGGGCGCCGATCGCCCGCGCGCGGTCCTCGCCGCGCGCCAGATGGTGCGCCACCAGCGCCGAGCGCTCGGCCGTCGGTTGCCCCGGGGCCGCCAAGACCATCGCGGCCACGCGGTCGTGGAGCTGGCGGCGCTCCTTCAAGAGAAGCCCCTCGTACGCGACCTCCTGCGTCAAGCTCTCGCCGAAGCGGTACTCGTCTTCGCCGAGAGCGCTGCTCTTGCGGTGCACGATGCCGCGTCGCTCGAGCGCCTCGAGTTCGCGTTCGACGGCGATCGTCTCGGCGCCGAGGAGGGCCGCGAGCTCGACGCGGCGAAACTGCCGGCCGAGCACCGAGGCGACCTGGACGACGCGCTTCGCCGCGGCTCCCAGCCGGTCGAGGCGCGCGGCCAGGACCTCGTGGACGGTCGCCGGCACGCGGATCTCCGCGAGCGGCCGCGCCAGGCGCACCTCGTGGTCACCGCGCAGAAGCGCTCCTTCTTCGAGGAGGGCCCGGGTCAGCTCCTCCACGTAGAACGGGTTGCCTTCGGCGCGCTCGACGATCGAGCGCTCGAGCTCCGCGGGCAAGCGGCCGCCGGCCACGGCGCGTGCAATCGCCGCCGCCTCGGCTTCGGCCAGCCGGCGAAGCGTCAGCTGCGTGAACGCGGCCTGCATGTGCCACGTCGGCTGAAAATCGGGGCGGTGGGTGGCGACGATCATCATCCGGTCATGTCGCAGACGCGACACCGCGACCTCGATCATCTCGCGCGACGGCTCGTCCATCCAGTGAAGGTCCTCGACGACGAGCAGCGCCGGCGTGCGAGCGGCCGCGGCGCCGGTCAACCGGCAGACTGCCTCGATCGTGCCACGCTTCACCTCCTCGCCGCTCCGGTCTTCGAGTCCGTCACCCGAGACGCCGAGCAACCGCCAGAGGTACGGGATCCAAGCTTCGAGCGAGCTTTCTACCGCGCCGATCCGGGCGACGATCTTTTCGCGCGCATCTGCTGCTGGCTCGCCCGGCGCGATCTCGAAGAACTGGCGAAGCATGCCGGCGATCGGGACGTAGGGAAGCGCCTGGCTGAGCGAGGAGCATCGCGCCTCGAAGAAAAGGTTCTCGTCCCCGGCGATCCGTTGTCGGAACTCGTAGACCAGACGGGATTTGCCACTGCCGGCGTCTCCGACCACCGCCACGACCTGCGGCAGTCGCTCCGACATACGCTGGAAGCAGGCGACGATCTGTGCAACCTCGGCATCGCGGCCGACCAACGGAGTCAACCCCCTCGCCTCGGCGATTCCCATGGGGGTGTCGATCCCGCTTGCCCCGGCTACCTCGAAGGCGGTGATGGGCTGGCTCTTGCCCTTGACCTCGAGCGGACCGCGGGCACGCATCGTGAAGAAGCCCCGCACCAAACGCTCGGTGGTTTCGCTGACCAGCACCGTGCCCGGTTCGGCCAACGATTGAAGGCGCGCGGCGAGGTTCGTGGTGTCCCCGATCGCCGAGTAGTCGGTCTTGAGATCGCTGCCGACCGCGCCGACCACCACAGGACCCGTGTGGACGCCGATCCGCACGAAAAGCTCGAGGCCCCGCCGGCGGCGAACCTCCTCTGAGAGCCGCACGACGGCGTCGCGGATCGCGAGCGCGGCCGAGACTCCGCGGTGGGGCGCATCCTCGTGGGCGACGGGTGCGCCGAACAGAGCCATGAAGCCGTCACCCGCGAGCTGGTTGACGATACCCTCGACCCGGTAGACTTCGCGGAACGCGAGGCCCAGGTACTCGTCCAACAGATCATGGTACTCCTCGGGGTCGAGCTTCTCGGCGATCGAGGTGGATCCGACGAGGTCGCAGAAGAGGACCGTGACGAGCTTGCGTTCACCCGCGACGCCGCCGCCCGCATCGCGGATCTTACGCGCGAGGTCAGCGGGGATGTGTCGCGTCAGGCGGTCATCGGCGGCTGCCGGCGGCTCCGCCGCGGCGGGCGAGACGCTCACGTCGAGCACTTGCCCACAATCGGTGCAGAAGCGAAATTGCGCCCCGACCTCCGCACCGCAGGCCGGGCAGCGCCGCGACACGGCGGCTCCACAGGCGTGGCAAAACTTCTTGCCCTCGATCAGCTCGCTCTGACAGCTCGCGCAGCGCACGGACAGACATTCGGTCGGCGCGCGCGGTGAGTCAAGGTGCGCTCGAGGAACGGCCCCGATCGTGTGGCAGCCAGAAATCGAGTGCCGGACCTTCCGGCACGATGCGAGTCGGATTGATGGTCGTGTGGCTCATGAAGTAGTGCCGCTTGATGTGATCGAGATTCACGGTGTCCGCGATGCCGGGCAGCTGGTAGAGCTCGCGCGTGTAGCTCCAGAGGTTTCGATAGTCGATGAGCCGGCGCAGATTGCATTTGAAGTGGCTGTAGTAGACCGCGTCGAACCGCACTAGCGTGGTGAACAACCGCCAGTCGGCCTCTGTGATCGTGTCGCCGACGAGGTAGCGCAGCCGGCCGAGTCGCGCCTCGACCTCGTCGAGAGCGGAGAAGAGCGCGCCGAAAGCGCCCTCGTAGGAGCTCTGTGTGGTCGCGAAGCCCGCCTTGTAGACGCCGTTGTTGATGTCGTCGTACACGAACGCGTTGATGCGATCGATCTCGGGCCGTAGCGCGACCGGGTAGAAGTCGACGCTCGCGTCCCCCAGTTCGTCGAATTCGGCGTTCAGCATGCGGATGATCTCCGCCGACTCGTTGTTGACGATCGTTGCGGTCTTCTTGTCGAAGAGCACGGGTACGGTCACGCGCCCCGTGTAGTCGGGCGCGGCCGCGGTGTAGACCTGGTGAAGATACGAAAACCCGTTGACGGTGTCGGGGATGCATCCGGGGCCGTTACTGAAGACCCAGCCGTCCTTTCCCATCACGGGATCGACGATCGAGATCGAGATGACGTCCTCGAGCTTCTTCAGCTTGCGAAAGATCAGGGTCCGGCACGCCCAAGGGCACGCGAGCGATAGGTAGAGGTGGTAACGTCCGCTCTCGGCCTTGAAACCGGAGGAGCCGTCTCTCGTCACGCGTCTCCGGAACGAGCTCTGACCACGAACGAACGCGCCGCCGGTGCTCGTCGTATCGTACCATTCGTCTTTCCAGACGCCCTCGATGAGCCTGCCCATATTCCCGACTCCTTGGCGGTTTCTTGATCAAGATATACTCCAGCATATATTAGAGTCTATGAAACAACTCCTGATAGAGATCGACGACGACACGGCGGCGCGTCTCGAGAGCGTGGCACCCAGCCGTTCTCGCCGCCGTTCCGACTTCGTGCGCGTGGCGATTCGCCGCGCGCTTTGGGAAGTGGAGGAGCGTGAAACCGCCGAGGCATACTCTCGCACGCCGGATTCCGCCGCCGACGTCTACCTGGACGCGCGGGTTTGGGAAGCCGCTCCGCCCCGCCGCCCGCGGAGGCGCCGCCCGCGATGAGGCAATACGAGATCTGGTGGGCGAATCTCCCGGCTCCGATCGGGCGGCGTCCCGTCCTCTTGCTGTCCCGGACCGCGGCGTATCAGTACCTGGCGAAGGTCATGATCGCAGAGGTGTCTTCGACGATCCGGAACATTCCGGAAGAGGTTTCTCTGGGACGCCGCGAAGGCCTGTCGCGACCTTCCGTAGCGAACCTCGACAACGTACACGTCATCCCGAAGGCATTGCTCGGAGGCATGATCGGTTCCTTGGCGGCAGCCCGTGAGAACGAGGTCAAGCGCGCGCTCGGCTATGCTCTCGGATGGCCCGAGCTGAAGGTCCTGTAACCCGACTGCCTGAGCCTCGTGCCGCGGAACGTCTTCCCTCGCCGCGTCCAGACAGAGGGTGCTTAGAAGATTCCTCCGCACGATGATGCAGATCGCCAAGCCGGCGGAGGCGAGGTGCCGAGTGACGGAGGATCTTTCTACTTCATCGGGTGCGCGTACTCTCCCGGGGCCGATCGCCGTCGTCACGAGATCGTTGCCAGGATGCTCGGCTCTGCGATGACCGCCGCGCCGAGCGCGACGAGGGCCGCACCGGCGAGCTTCGCGAGCACGAGCCCATGGCGCCAGCTCTTCTCGGCGAAAAAGATCACGAAGAGACCGATCATCCACGCGAGATTCATGAGCCCCACGACGATCAGAACGAGCATCAGCGCCCAGCAGCAGCCGAGGCAAAAGGTGCCGTGCCAGAGGCCGGCCCGAAGCGCGCTGCGAGCCCCACCGCCGAAATCATGGGTGAGGATGAACGCGAAGGGACTCAGGCACCGATCGAGGCAGATCTGCTTCCAACCGGTGAACTGATAGGCGCCGGCGACGACCAGGATTCCCCCGGCGAGCGTGGGGAGCCAGCGCGAGTGCGCCGCCTCGGCGGCGAGCTGTGAGAAGCCGGCGTAGGCGATGTACGGAAAGACGCCGGTCGCCGACCACACGACGAGATATCCGGCCACGAAAACGATCGTCGGAAAGATGCCGCCGCCCTGACGCTTCACCACCGCCAGGTGGGCGAGCACCATCGGCGCTACGGTCGGAAGCATCATTGCCGCCATCATGATCGTCCACATGAGCAGGAAGACCGTGACGTCCATCCTTCCCCGCGCCCGGGAGCCGATCTGGCCGAGCCCCATGACCATGCCGCTCATGGAGTCGGCATCCTCGACCGTGCGGAGCCAAGCCGCGACGGACAAGGCGACCAGGCAGAAGACGACTGCTAGATTGACGCGCCACGAGAAGACGGCGAACGTCGATCGCGGCGTGTCGTTGCCGTCGTCCACTATCCGGGGCCTGTCCAGTCGAACGGAATGTGCTTGCTCGAGTGCCCCGTGCGGCTCCACTTGAATCCGAACCCATCGGCCTCGTCGACGACCGCCACACCCCAGGTAGCGACGCCATTCGGTCCGGTCTCGCAACCCGGCGGGTTGTGGGTCTGCGCACGCTGCCCCGGAAGCGTCGTCGGCCCGGTCAACAACTCGCCGCGCGCCCGCACTTTGTTCGGCACGGAGGCTCGCCAATAGCTGAGATCGCTCGCGACTTCGAATTCGATCGGCGCAACCTCGATGCCGCGCACCTCGGCGATCGTCTGGGCGAACTGGCCCGGCCAACCTCCGGCGTGGCCGCCGAATATCGTCTGCAGCGCCTCGCGCTGCCTGTCGTCGGCGCGGCTGTCGATGAAGATCCCGAGGGTGATTTTGGCGCCGGCCCAGACGTTGCCCTTGAAGGCGCCGAGGGCGAGCACGTTCAGGCCGTCGAGAACGACGTCGCCGTACCGCCCCTCGCGCACGTGCCAGGCGAGCACGCCGTCGCAGTCGCCGAAGGTGGGTGCCTGGGCGAACGTACACGGGCAGGGGATACTGCACTTGCAGACGTCGAACCAATCCCCTTTGGCGTGCCAGTGCGGAATGTTTCCCATGATTCACCTCCCGCCTGCGGTCACAGATCGCTCCCGTTGATCGCGAAGCTAACGGTGCGCGTGCTCCCGTTGGTCGCGGAGCGTTTGTTCAAGCAGATCCTACCCCGTTAGCCTTCGCCGCCCTCGTCGCGTGCGAGAAAAGGCTCGCTTCCTTCGACCGCGAGCTTGATTTCGAGACTCTTGACCGCGGGCGCTGCCACGAGCAGCGGCGTCAGACGAGCGACGAATTCGTTGGCGAGGGCACTCTCGGCATATGCACGGAGGTCCTTGGCGCTGCGCCACGAGCTGATGACGAGGATCTCATCTTCGCCCTGTAGGACCTGCACGAGAAGCATGCCGGACGTGCGCCGTACGAGCTCCACCTGCTGGCGGATGACGTCGAGCGCATCGGCCGCCTTTCCCGGGAGCGGCTTACCTTGAAAGACCCGGCAGTAAATCGGCTCGCACCTCCTTCCAGACGGTCGACGCCGCGGTTCGCCGGCGGAGTCGAGACTAGTCCCGCCGATGGCGGCAAGCAAGCGTGTGATGCGCTCGGCGCTTCAGCTGCGGATCACCGCGCGCGAGAAACGGGTCATGAGCTCGTGCGCGTTGCCGCCGAGGACGATCGCGAAGTCGGTGACACCGGCGTCCGAGAACTGGCGCACGCGCTCCACACATTCCTCCGGCGGACCGATGATGGCGATCGTGCGCATGACCTCCGCGTCGAGGAGCTCGAAATGCTCTTTGCGCAGCCTGAGGAAGTAGTTCTCGTAGAATCGCGCGTAGTCGCGGTCCGGGTCGATGCCTTCCTTCTTCATCCAACCGAGAAAGCGCTCGATCGGCCGCGCCAGCATCTCCGGGACGCCGATCGGCTTGCCGGCAGCGTCGACGGCAAGGCTACCCGCATGGATCTGGTAGCGAAGCGCCGAAAAAATCGATGGCCCGACGGCCATCCGCGCCTGCTCGGAGTCGACGCGCTCGCCCGGTCGGGTGACGTAGACGTTGTGGAGACACACGGTGCGGAACCCCTCGGCGGCGAGATCTCTGCCGGCCTTCGCGGCTCCTCTTTCGAGCAACTTGTGCGCGGCCCGGACGTCGTCGGGGCCGCCCCAGAAGGTGATCCAGCCGTCGCCGACCTCGCCGGTCAGCTCCATCGCCCGCGGCCCGAACGCGCCGAGCAGAAGCGGAATCGGCCCGTCGAGCTCGATCACGCCGCGATCGGGGTGCATGAAGCGAATCGGCCGAGCGGTGTCACCCTCGCGGTAGTCTACGGTCTCGCCCCTCAAGAGCCCTTTCACGGTACGCGCGTAATCGCGGAAATCGCGAAACGACATCGGAGGGAAGCCCATGGTCCTCCGGCCGGTATTCCCCGTTCCGAGGCCGAGAGCCACCCGGCCCGGGAAGAGCCGATTCAGGGTCGCGATCGAGTGCGCGGTGACGGGCGCGATGCGAGAGGGCGCCACCGCGACGCCGGTGCTGAACGTCATCAGCCGAGTGCGTTGAGCGCAGAGCGCCATGATGACGTAGACGTCGGAATAGACCATGTGCGAATCGAAGAGCCAGCCCGTGTCGAAGCCGAGCGATTCCGCGGCGGCGCAGTACCCGGGCATGTCGGGTGTCGCAGGGCCGGCGATACCGAAGCGCATAAAGGGCTCCTTCCGTGTCGTCAGGCGGCTCCCGACTCCCGGTTGACTAGGGCCTTGGTCACGGAGGCCTTGACGACCGGGATCTCCGGGTCGGCCATCGGTTTCATCCAGCGCTTACGCCCGAGCGCGGCGGCCACGAACGGCGCTAGCTCTCGCTGCTTGCGGGCTTCCCTGTCGGCGACCTCTGCCTGGAACTCTGGCATGACCTCGGCTGCGAACAGCGACAGCGAGTCGCAAATGTGCTCGTGCGTATTGCGTCCCGCCTGCTGCAGGAAGATGACCTGGTCGACGCCCGCTTGCTGCATCGCGCGCAGGTGCGCCCGCATGTCGTCGGGCGTGCCGATACCGCCGGAGTTGACGCCGCCGTTTCGCGCCGCCTGCATCATCTCCGCGGTGCGATCGCCGCGCTTCTCGAGGTACTCGCCCCAGAGGTTGGTCCGCCCCGGCACTGTGTCGTGCGCGACGAGCGCGTTCAGCGCGTAGCCGAAGAACTCGAAGCCCTCGTGGCCGCGGCGAATCGCCTCCGCTCTGTCGTGATGCAGCGAGAAGCTCGAGACCATCGCGATCGCCGCGTTGACGGAGTGGCCGAGCGGCACGCAGCGCTCGGACTTGACGATCCCGTAGTAGATCTCGGCCCACTTGTGCGCCTCCTCGGGGTCGAGGAAGGAGAACGCGAGGGCGCCGAGGCCGAGCGAGGCCGCGACCCGGATCGTGTCGCGGTTCGTGCACGCCATCCACATCGGCGGATGGGGCTTCTGCACCGGCTTCGGAAGCACGTTGCGACACGGCATCGAGAAGTACTTACCCTCGAATCCCGGATAGGGGTCGAGCACCATCATGTTGGCGACTTGCTCGGCCGCCTCGAGCGACATGGCGCGCTTCTCTTTGGCCGGGATGTGAAAGGCGCCGAGCTCGAGACGCGTGGCGCCTTCGCCGATGCCGAAGTCGACGCGGCCGTTCGAAACGATGTCGAGGGTGGCGAGCATCTCGGCGGTGCGCGCCGGGTGATTGTAGTTGGGAATCACCTGGCGGATGCCGTGCGCGAGGCGAATCCGCTTGGTCCGCGCCGCCGCGGCGGCCAGGAACACCTCGGGAGCGGACGAGTGGGAGTATTCGTCGAGGAAATGGTGCTCGACCTCCCAGGCATAGTCGAACCCCAACCGATCGGCGAGCTCGACCTGGTCGAGCGCCTCGTGAAACAACCGGTGCTCGTCTCCTGGTTTCCAAGGCTTCGGCAGCTGGAGCTCGTAGAAGACACCAAATCTCATGGTCCCACCTTCGCGCGAATTTTCTCCCCGTCTAGTATCATTTTCGACGGCGGGTGCGAGCCTGACGCGCTTCGGATCACGGACGAGATCTCGGATCGCGGTAATAGCAGGGCACGCATCGACCGGCGGGCGCGTCAGAAGCCGCTCATGACAGGGACCGTCGCGATCAGGCGGCTGTCGGCGAGCGCGGCGCTGCGATGCACGGCGGCCCGGAGGTAGTCCGGTCGATTCACCATCGTGAGGAACGCTCGGCGAGACGAGTACTGGACGAGCAGCGCCTCGTCCCACTCTTCGCCAGCGGGCCCGATCACTACGTGCTTCACGTTTCCGCGCCAGACGACCTTCCCGCCGACCTCGCCGACCATCGGCAGCACGAGCGCGGCGTAGCGCTGATAGGCCTCCTCGCCGGAGCAGGGCGTCTCGTCCGACCCCTTTGGGTACTCGGCGCGATCGCGATAGCGCAGAAGATTGATCATGACGATTGGAGATTCGTCGTTCGCGTCGGCGATGAGCTTCTGCAGCTTCTCCGGTGAAGGTTCGATCGACGGCATGTCGGTTCCTCCTTGAACGATCGCTCGGCGCACTCGAACGGACAGAACGCCGAAAGAGACTCGATCGCATAGGCCTTCGCGAGGCGCAATCGCGCGGCTAGCGGGTCGGCCGGTGCCCCCAAACGCGGCCGAACCGGGATTGTGTGACGCCGGTCTTTCAGCTAAATGTTTCGGCTCGGGTCGCGCGATGCCGAGCCGAGGGCCCAGCGTTCTCGAGAGGATCCCGCGGCCGGTCGCTCGCCGGGTGCAGTAAGGCAGCGGCGTCCGCGAAGGCCGAACCGCAGCGTCCGGCATGCTCCGCGATCTACGCGCGTGCTCCGCTTCTCGGTTTTGCGGGCTATTCCGGATTCCGTCGAGTGGCGCGGCGCTTGCTCGGATGCTTCGGAGACGACTCGAAACGAGGAGGCGAAATGCTCGAGATCCTGGTGGGCCCGTTCTTCGCGCTGATCGACGCCGCGCTCGACCGGCCGGCGTTGCCGATCGTCGCGGCTGCGATGCTCGGGGTCGTCGTCGCGATGCTGCTCATGGCGAGGTGAGCACCAACCAAACCAACAAGGAGGCGTCATGTTCCTACTCGGCTTGTTGATCGGGGCCGCGGGTGCTGGGTGGTTCATCCAACGATAACGGCGAGCGACTCATCCGGCTGGGCGATCGCATTCACGACGTCGCTCGCGTCTTTCGGGAGTGGCGCGATCGCTCGCATACGGCGCGTGAGCGGAGGGTCGACCCTCGATGCGCGCTGCTATCCGGCGCACACTCTTAGTGCGGATCGTTGCACGTCAGCTTAAGATCGGAGGTCGTGAAGACCACGCACATCGTGGTTCTCGGAGCGCTGCTCGGCGGGTCTCTGTGGCTCGCCCTGGACTGGGCGATCGAAAGCGCCATCGCACCCGCCGATCGAGGCGTCGCGATCGCGCCGGAGCTGCGGTTCGTGGACGTCGGTAAGGACGAGCACGGAAAGAGCCGACCGAGTGCGACGGTTTGGTTGACATCGACTGCTCTCGAGGATTGCGCGCAGGTGATCGATGCGAGGAAGCGAGACGAGAAGCGCCGGCTGAATGACCTCGTCAGGTCGGAAGCGGATTCTCGGCTCCATCAGGAAGACCGCGACGCCTGTGCACCCTTTCGGCTCGGCGAAGCCGCACACGGCACCCAGGTAGAAGTCCTCGGCGAGTGCGGACTGTTGGTGAGGATCAGGATCCTGACGGGAAGCCTTCAGGGCCGAGAAGGCTGCATCGAGAAGGACCGACTCGTCGATGCCGCCGCGTCGGCGCCCGGACGTCCGTGATGATCGAAATCGCGGGAACCCACGTCGACCGCATCGCACGTGGGCTCGACGTCGATCTGCGGTCGACGTAACGGCCGGCGAACCGGATCAACTCGTTCCTTCGTCGACGAAAACGATCTCCTTCGTACCGAACACCGTCGAGCGGGTGAAGTCGACGAATCGCTTCTCGTCCTCGAGGAACGCGGCGAATCCCTTCGCGCCCTCGCTCGTGGGGTCGCCGAGGATCTTCACCAGGTCGTAGCGATCGAACCAGGCTTCGGTCAGCCCGGCGTAGGGTGGCGGGCCGCCGCGCGACTCGCGGAGCCGGTCGTTCAGCTCGTCCTCGAGGGTGTGGTTCTGGATGTAACGCGCGAAGCGCGTGGCTCCGCTGTGTCGGCGGATCAGGTAGCCGTGTTCCATGTTCCAGGTCTTGTGGCACGCGGCCTGGCTCATTCCCTCCTTCGGTTGGAGCAGGTAGCAGAACTTGATCCACGAGCTCTTCGGCCACGCGACGATCGAATTCTCGGGCATCGGATTGATCTGCACGACCTCCTGGCTGACCCAGAGGGGGGAGCGCGAGAGATCGATGAAGCGGCGCTCGTCTTCGAGCAGCAGCGCTCCCGCCTTGCGCCCCTCGGGGCTCGTCGTCGCGGCGACCAGATCCTCGCGCGAGTCGAACCAGACGCTCGCGATCCCATCGAAGGGTGCGTGCATGCCCGTGCGCGCGGTGCGCAGCCCGTCGTACAGCGGATCCTCTACGCCGTGCGACTGCATGTAACGCCGCATGCGCAGCGTGCGCGAGACGCTCACCACGAGCGGTCCGTGCTTCTCGCGCCAGTAGCGCTGGAAATCGGCGAGAGAGAGATTCGGGAGACGGCGCAGAGCGAAGTTCAAGCGGATCATCGGTTCCTCCTGCGAGCGTTCGGAACTCCGCCCCGATCATCCGGCGGGGAGGAGTCCCGGGCGACTCCCGAACCTTTACGCCGGCCGGCTGTCCACCGGCAAGCGTCGAAGGCCGACGCGCTCAGTCAAAGATCCTCTCTCCAGTGGAGAAGATGAGCCAGGCAATCGCACCCGCGACGTACAGGCTGGCCGCGATGCCGAACACCATCGGCCATGAGCCGGTGGTCTGGAGGATGTAGCCGGTCACGGCCACGCCGATCACCCCCGGCAGAGTGCCCGCCGTGTTCGACAGGCCCATCAGCGCGCCCGCATACCGCGGCCCGATGTCGAGATGGTTCGAAGCGAAGCCCGACAGCGCGAACGAGCCGAGACCGAGGGCGACGCACATCAGCCCGATCGCGAGCGGCACGGTGTGGACCTGCCCGATCCCCACGAGCGCAGCGGCGGCCCCGAAGAAGCCGATCGATTGCATCAGCTTGCGGACGAAGGTCACGCTCCGGCCGCGCTTCAGCAGGCCATCCGCGAGCTGCGCGCCGACGTTCGCCATCGCGAACATCACGAGCCACGGCAACAGGCTCGCGTAGCCGGCACCCTTCAGATCCAACCCGTGCACGTCCGCGAAGTACCGCGGCAGCCAGGACAGGATCACGTAGAAACCCCAGTTCGAACAGAAGTGGTTGAACACGAGCACCCAAACTGCGGGCGGAGCGGAAGATTCTTCCCCACGGCACCACGGGCTTCGCGATCGCCGGCGCCGTGTGCGCGCGGATGTAGGCGATCTCGCTCGGGTGGATGCCGGGCGCGTCTTCCAGCCGCTCGCTCGAGGTGAAGTGCCAGAACGCATACCAGACGAAGCCGACGAGGCCGGACACGTAGAACACGGCAGGCCACCCGAAGCCGCCGACGAGCCAGGGCGTAAGGAGCGTCGCCGCGACCGTGCCGAGGGGAATTCCGCTGCCGTTCAGCGCCGCGGCACGCGCACGTTCGTCGAGCGGAATCCATCGCCCGAAGAGCTGGTAGATCGCGGGGAAGGCCACGCCTTCGCCGAGCCCCATGCCGAAGCGCGCGGCAATCAAGGCGCCGAGCGAAACCGACGCCGCCGGCGGCGTAATGATCGTGAACAGAGACCACCAGAGGACCCCGAACGCGAGAAGCGCGCGTCCCCCGATGTGTGCGGCCCACCAGCCCCCGAGCAGCTGTGTCACGAGGTAGCCCATGAAGAACGATGAGAGGACCCACCCCTGCGTCGCGGTGTCCCAGCCATACTCCGTCGCCATCGGCAGTATCGCGTAGGAGATGTTCACGCGATCGATGTAGCAGACGAGGATCGACAGGAAGCAGCCGCATACCAGGATCCAGCGCCGGGACCAGTAGCCGATCGGCACACCCACGAGCGCCGGGCCGTTGGCAGTGCCTGCCGCGACGGGCCGCTCGGGCATTTGACTCCGACTCGCCTTTCGGGCGCGACTACGAAAGCCTGTCATGAGTGGAGCCGATTCCGCGCCGTCGGATTTCGAATCCTCAATGATCTCCGCGGTCCGATCGTCCCACTCTGACTTGCATGGACGCCGAGCTTGAACCACATGTAGTTCCGCAAATCCACACCACGCGCCGTGGCGCAGGGAGGTGACGTGCGCTGCGGTGGCTGGCTCGCTTTGACGCAGGCGCACGGCCTTTGAGATGATGGCGCCGTGCACGAGGCAAAGACGGGGTCGGGCCAAACCATCGAGACGGCCGAGGGCACGGACCGCCTCGATTCCTGGAAAGAGATCGCCGCTCACCTGCGCCGCGAAGTCCGCACCGTGCAGCGCTGGGAGAAGAGCGAGGGCTTGCCGGTTCACCGCCACCTGCACCAAAAGCTCGGCTCGGTCTACGCCTATCGAGCCGAGCTGGATTCCTGGTGGAAGGAACGGCGTGCGGCTCTCCAGCGTGCGCCTGGCCACCCGCGCGGTAGCCAAAAGCGACGGGTCATGCTCGCGGTGTTGCCGATCGAAAACTGGAGGCGGGACCCCGAGCAGGACTATCTGAGCGACGGCATCACCGAGGAGATGATCCTTCATCTCGGTCGGCTGAACCCGCTGCGCCTCGGAGTCATCGCCCGCCAATCGGCTATGGCGTACAAGGGCACGAAGAAGCGGGCGGACGAGATCGGCCGGGAGCTCGGCGTCGACTACCTCGTCGGCGGCAGCGCCCAGCGCGCGGATCATCACGTGCGGATCACCGCGCACCTGATCGAGGTGCGGGATCAGACGCAGATCTGGGCGGAGAGCTACGATCGTACCCTAGACGATCTACTGAGCCTTCAGCGGGACGTCGCCGTCGCGATCGCGGAGAAAATCCAGGTCGCGTTGGCGCCTCACGTCGCTCCCCCGGGGCGGTCCGGTATCGATCCCGAAGCCTACGAGGCCTACCTACGGGGGCGATTCTTGCTCAACAAGCGCACGCCGGAGGCCCTCGGCAAGGCGATCGCTTGCTTCGAGCGAGCCACTGCCATCGACCCGGGCTATGCGCTGGCATACAGCGGCCTCGCCGATTGCTACGACCTCGTCGCTTACTACGGAGCCGAGGCCCCGAGCACGGTATTTCCCAAAGCGAAGGCTGCCGCCGCGAAGGCCGTCGAGCTCGATCCTCAGCTGCCCGAGGCGCATGCGCTGCTCGCCGAGGTCAGCTACCTCTACGATTGGGACTGGAGCAAGGCGGAGCTCGAGTGCACGCGAGCGGTCGAGCTCGGCCCGAACTGTCTCACCGCACACCTATGGTACGGCGTCTTGCTGTCGCTCCTCGGGCGGCATGAGGATGCGCTCACGGAGCTGCGGCTCGCCGAGCGACTCGATCCGTTGTCGCTGCTCGTAGGCACGCAGATCGGCCTGGCGCTGTACGGGGCGCGGCGCTACGGCGAAGCGGTCGACCGACTCGAGCAAACGCTCGAGCTCGATGACACATTCCCGCTCGCACACACCGTTCTCGGCATGGCGCTTGTTCAGCAGGCGCTGCCCGCGCGGGCAATCGGGGAATTCCGCCGCGCCCAAGATCTCGCACCTGGCGATCTGACGCCGCTCGCGCTTCTCGGTTACACCAAAGCGGTCGCCGGCAAGCGGAACGAAGCGCGAAAGGTTCTACGGGCGCTGAAGGCGTCGGCGAAGAAGCGCTACGTCTCTCCGGCATATCCTGCGGCGGTCCACCTCGGGCTCGGGGAGCATTCGGCCGCGCTCGGCCTCGCCGAGGAAGCCTGCCGGGAGCGGTCGGGCTTTCTGACGCGGCTCAAGGTCGAGCCGCTGTTCGATCCACTCCGGCCCGACCCGAGATTCGCGAAGCTCCTCCGCGCGGTCGGTCTCGGCTGACGCGCGGCAGTGATACGCCGAGGGGCCCGCGGCGCTCAGGTTTTGAAGCGCAACGCACGAGGAAGGATCTCCACGCGGATCGGCAGGCGTCCGGCGGCCTCACCGTCGACGTCGAGCAGCACGGTGGCCGTGCTCGTCGCGTCCACGCGCCGGGCGCGCAGGACCCTCGTCCCCGGGGCGTCGACGTGCGTCCCATCGTAGAGCGAGCGCCACCTGAATATGAAGTCACGCCAGCCGATGCCCGCCCAGATCGTCACATCGAACACGCCGTCGTCGATCTCGGCAGCCGGGGCTACGTCCATCCCGCCGCCGAAGTATCGTGCGTTGCAGACCGCATAGTTCGTAATGGCGAGTTGCTCCGGCGGCCCGCCATCCACGACGACGGTAACCGGTTGATCCCGATACACGGAGAGCACGCGTGCCGTCGCAAGCATGAAGGCGAGCTTTCCGCCCGCGCGCTTGGAGCCGGCGCCCAGCGCGTGGACGACCGCTCCCCCGCAGCCGAAGGAAAGCACGTTGAGAAACACACGCTCGGCGGCGAGACCGTCGTGACCGACGAAGCTCACATGCCCCACGTCGATCATCCGCGCGTCCTGTCCGGTCATCCGCGCACACGCGTCTTCGAGCGTCTTCCCGCTCAGCAGGGTGCGAGGAAGGTCGCAGCCGGTCCCATGAGGAATCATGCCGAGGATCGCATTCGGCGCCGTCGGCCGGGTACCGTCGAAAAAGCCGCAAGCGACTTCGTTGACGGTTCCGTCACCGCCCACGGCGATGAGGAGCTCGAAGCCGGCGGCGAGGGCCTGGCGAGCCAAGGCCGTCGCGTGGCGGGGAGCCTCGGTGAAGGCGTGCTCGAACGAGCCGATCGAACGGCCGAGAGTCCGTGCGATGTGGTCCCAGTGGCGACGGGTCGACCCCGCGGCCGACGCAGGGTTCACCACCACGAACGTGCGGGGGCTTCGGCCGTTCATATGCTCGTCAAATCGATCGGGTGAGAACCATCAAATCGAGAATGCCCCGAAAAGAGATCGGCCGTGCGGCGAGATATTCGCGCTCCACGATGTCCGGCGCCCACTTGAGCTTGTATCGCGCCTGGCTTTCGGCGGGATAGAGAAGGCCGCCGTATCGGCGGAGCTGCCGCACCAGCCAAGACGCCAGCTTGGCTCCGCGTGTCGGCGGAAGTCGCTCTTTGACGGCAGCTCCAGCCGCGCTGTTCCAACAAGGCGTGCTCCCTCGCGTCGGATCCGATCGCTTTGCAGGTTCAGTTTGGATTTGGATTCCTCATGGGTTAGACAAGCCCTCTTGAGTCGCTCCTCGCTCGCCAATCGGTTGCTCCCGTGAAGATTCCCGGCCCGACCGAGGTCGCACTGGACGTCGAGGAAGCGCTCGCGCAAAACGACACGCGACCGCTGCGAATCGAGCTCGTCTCGCCGCTCGGTGAGCGCAAGGGGATTCGCTTTGCCTACCGGGTGGACACCGACGATGGCCGCCGCGTGAAAATCCGACACTTCGGGTCCGATGAGCACGCGCGCCGGCACTTCGAGCTGCGCGCCGGCTTGGAAACGGCCTTCGCGCCCGCGCTCGCCCGCTACCGCAGCGTGCTCATCGAGGAGTGGGTCGAAGGGGCGCCGCTCACGGAGCGGGATACGGAGGATCGTGCCGAAGAAGCGGGGGCACTTCTCGGTCGGCTACACGCTCGACCGCTCGGCCCGGATGTTCCTTCGACGACCCCGACCCGCAAGTGGCGCGATGGCGCGGAGTCGGATCTCGAGCTCCTCGCCGGCGGCGGCGAGCTCGCACCCGGCGAAGTCGATCGCTTGCGCGCCGAGATCCGACGGCGTGATCCCGTGGCGGCCAGGCTCGCCCTCATTCACTTGGATTTCTGCGCGGAGAACATGCTGATCGAGCGGGGAGGGAAGCTCCGCGTGATCGACAACGAGCTCGTCTCGATCAATCCAGCCGGCCTGGATCTCGGGCGGACGTTCCACCGCTGGCCCATGACGGAGGACTCGTGGGCTCGCTTCTTGAAAGGATATCGATCCGCGATCCCACGCGAGCCCGAGCCGAGTGGCTTCTGGAAAATCGCCGCGACGCTGACCGCAGCGAGGGTGTTCCTCTCCCGAAGCCCGCTGCGCCTCGAGACGTCCATCGCCCTGCTCCGCCGCTTCGCCGAAGGAAAGAGCCTCTCGGATCCGTCGCCATGACGGAATCGGTCGTGGTCGGTTGCATGGGCGGGGCTCAGCTGGCCCGGCGGAGGCTCTCGAAGTCGATCTTGCCTCTCGAGGTCCGGGGCAGCGCTTCGTGGAACACGAAGCGCTCGGGGATCATGTACGGCGGCAGCTTCACCGCGCAGAACTCCTTCAGCTCGACGATTGGCAGACGCGCACCGCTCAAGTGGGCGACGAGCTGCAGACCGTTCGGGCCCTCGATCGCCACCACGCCGGCCTCGTGGATCCGAGGGTGCTCGTACAGACGTGTCTCGATCTCGCCCGGCTCGACGCGATAGCCGCGGACCTTCACCATGCGTCCGATGCGCCCGGCGTAGCGGAGGTCACCCGACGGGAGCTCGACCGCCAGGTCGCACGTGCGATACCAAGGCGGCCCTCCGTCCGGCGCCGCGAGCAGGCGCTCGGCGTTCAGCTCGGGCTGGTTCCAGTACCCCGTCGTAAGACCCTCGCCGCGAAGCTGGAGCTCGCCGATCGTGCCGGCGCGGACGATCTCACCAAGAGGGCCGACGACGCGCGCTTGGTAGTGCGCAGACGGGCGGCCGATCGGCGGCGGGCCATCGAGCTCCGCATCGGCAGGAATCTCGTAATAGGTTGCGATGTTGGTTTCGGTGGAGCCCCAGCAGTTGAAGTACCGCGGGTGTCGGAGCCGGCGTCGGAGAGCGTTGAGTGCCGGAGCGGGAAACACCTCGCCGCCGAAGACGACGAGGCGAAGCGCGGTCAGATCCCGTGACTCGAGATCATCGAGCGCGGCGATCCTCGAGAGGATCGACGGTGTAGCGAAGAGGATCGTCACCCGCTCCCGGCTCGATCAGGTCGACCACGTGCGACGCGAATTGACGGACTTCGTCGGGGACGCAGGACCAGCCGGCGCGCCACAGCCGAAGCTCGAGTAGATGTCGAACAGCGACATGGCGAAGTGGAACGGCGCATGATTGGCGAACACGTCGCTCGGACCGACGCCGAACAAGCCGTGACACCATCGCGCGAGAGCCGCGACGGCCGTGCGGCTCATCATCCAGCCCTTGTGTCGGCCGGTGGTCCCCGACGTGTAGAGGATGCAGGCAAGCTCGGACTGCCCCGTCCGGCGCTCGACCCGAAGCTCCGGCCCGAAGCCGGCGGGGTTGGGCGCCCACTCGTGGATTGCGCGCCCCAAGCCGACGGTTCCGATGGAGTGCACGTCGAGGCGTAGCCGCCGAGCCGTTCGCGTCGCCTGCCGATATCCAGCCTCGAAGCGCTCCTCGACGATCGTCAAGCGCACGCCGCAGTCGGTGTGGATCTCGGCATTTCGCTCGACCGGCGCCCCCGGATCGACGGGCACGTAGACGCAGCCCGCACGCAGCGTCCCCAGCATGGCCGCGATCGCGTCGCAGGAACGGCGGACGTAGATGACCGATGCGTGCGCCCGGTTCGACGCCGAGCTCGACACAACCGAGCCGCGACGCCGTCCGCGAGTCGATCGAGATCCGCGTACGAGACGATCCCGCGCCCGGGCTCGATCACTGCGGGCCGATCGTCCACCGCCGCGAGCGAGCCGAGACGAATCATCCGTGGCGGCTAGCCGAGCGCGGAGCCCTTTCCCGCTCGAGTCGCCACCAGATCGACGAGCAGATCGATCGTGTCCATGTGACCGACGCG
Organism: uncultured delta proteobacterium; assembly: GCA_963712515.1. GTDB lineage: Bacteria > Desulfobacterota > Binatia > JACPRU01 > JACPRU01 > CAVQIG01. The sequence continues at coordinate 55,816 of CAVQIG010000023.1, read as the reverse complement.
GATCTCTTCCGGCTCGAGGGTGAAGGAGAACTTCTCCTCGAGGAAGGTGACGAGCTCGAGCATCGACAGCGACGTGAGGACTCCGCTCGTGACGAGCAGCGTCGAGTCCTTGAGCGTCTCGGGTGCCTCGCCAGGGAGGAAGTTGGTGAGGATGAAGGAGCGAATCGTTTGCCGCATTTCGTCGCGCGTCATTACCGGGCCACCCCCCCGTGGAAGGCGCGCGAAGCTAATGCTCTGCGCACGGCCTGTCAACGTTTCCACCAATCCGGCCGAAGTCCCTTCACCAGAGAGGACATCGCCGTCTCGACTTCATCCTTGATGTGCTGCGGCACTTCGAAAGGGAGAAAGGCGCGAAACATCACGTCCTCCTCTCCGGTCAAGCCGGGCAGCCCCTCACCGCGTACGCCGTATCCCTTGCGAGCCCCCGGAAGCGTGATCTTCCGATTTTTGGCCGGGTCGCGAATCACGCCCTGCGGATCGCCGCCCTCCGCGACGATCTTCGCTTGTTCGAACAATTTCTTGCGAAACGTGATGATGCCTCGGTCGCTCTCGCCGAGGTGCTCGCGGGTTCGATCGAGGAGCGGGCCCGGCCCGAGCCAGCTCGCGTAGTCCTGGCTAACGAGATGGCTGCCGAAGTCATTCGTTGGTCCAATCTCCGGATCCAGGCTGGCGTGCCTCCGATAGGCGGGGACGTGCTGCTGCTCGACTCTCGGCTTGGGCGGGATCATCACCTGACCATGCGGTGTCTTCCAGCTAGTCATGGTGTGTCGGTAGACCATGATCGTGTGGGCATCGTCGACCGGAACGAGCCAGGTGAGGTACCACCCCTGGCCGCCCGCGCCGTCCACGTTCGGAAACACGACGGTCCTGTCTGCGAGCCATTTGTCGGAGCCCTCGAGCTTTCGCTGGAAGACGACGCCGTACTCGAAATCGAGCCAGCGAAACGCGGTGTGACGCGGACGTCTGGTCGGAACCTCGCGAGCGTGGAGCCGGTATGACCAGCGATCGTGCAGCCACTCGATGTGCACGGGATCGTAGAACCCCTCCATCACTTGCACCCAGTTGCAAGGCAGGTGGAGGAATGCGACGACCGCGAACCCCGGGCTGTAAAAACCCGCCCAGTCCGGTAACAGCGGAACGGGCTCGGGACCGAAATATGCCCACAGCAGCCCAGCCTTCGCCTGCACGGGGTGAGATCCGATGCCAATCCGTTCCTTGAACGTGGACCCCGGATCCACCGTGTCTTCGAACGGCTGCTCGCGACACCGGCCGGTCTCGTCGAAGCGCCACCCGTGATAGCTGCAGCGGATGCCGCAATCCTCGATCATGCCGTACGAAAGGTCGAACTGGCGGTGCGGACAATGGCGGTCGAGCAGACCGTAGGTGCCGCTCCTGTCCCGGTAGAGAACGAAGTCTTCTCCAAGAGCTCGGACCGGCCGGATCGGCTTCTCCGCGAGCTCTGCCACCGCCGCGATCGGCATCCAGTAGCGGCGCAGAAGCTCGCCGATGGGAGAGCCCGCGCCGACCTCCGAGAGCGTCTTGGCATCGTCCGGATTGAGCATCGCGGCTTCTTCGTTTAACCAGTCCCGAGGTCGCGGGCAACTATTTGGCGAGTGGCTGAAGACGGCAGCGCGGTTGACCTGGCGCTCGCGACGTGGCCTGCGCCAGACGCGAGCCCGCCGCGTTTCGCCCCTCCGACAATTTCGCCCCGCATTCGCTGCGCGCGGCGCGGGCGCCCAGCGCCGACGCCACCCACGCGATTTTCGGATCGAGGTTAGCCTCGGACTTCGCTGAGGTCCTTCGTCTCGATGCACCCTTCTCGACCCTGAAGGTCTCCAGAGACGATTCTCACCCTCGCCATCTGCCCACACTCGCCGAGGACCTCTACCCTGGTCCCGCCCTGGACTTCGCCGAGTTGAAAGGGCGTGCACGGGGGCAGCTCGTCCCAGCTCGGCGAAAGATCCTCCTGCGCATTCAAGAGGTCGGCGATTCGCTTCTTCTCCTCCCGGTTCCGTCGAGCGATCACATCGGCGCAATCCTCTCGCGCCGTTGATGTCTGCCAGACGATTGCGTTCGGCTTGGTCCCGCCATCCCGCTCCGCCGCGCCATTCACCAGTCGAAACACGGGCGCGATCGGCTCGACTCGGCTCGGCGGCGCGAGGGCCCTCTCGATTGCCCAGTCCACCGAAGCCCAAGCCACGACGCCGAGCACCACCACCAGCGAGCCGAGAACCAAGACTCTCAGCGGCGACGCGATGCGAATGCGGAGTCCTCCTCGGAGACGAGCGTACTCCTGGCCGCCTCATCGGGAAAGGTTGCGGATCGGCGATCGGCGGGGTTCGGGCTCGTTCCGTCCGACGGCTGGTGGGAGGAATGGGTCCGACGACTTCTTGCGCCGCCTCGACGGTGATAGGCAGAATGCGATCGCCCGTGGGCCATCGCGTTAGTCCAAGAGCTCTGCACCGCGTATCGCTCCTGCGGATCGTCGGCGTCGTGCGCTAGAGTCGGTGCCCCGGAGCCCGTTCATGCCGCTCGAAACGAGGGTGTCCTCCGCCGCGGAAAGCACGTACCAAATGCTCCTCGCGGTCTCCGAGGCGGCCAACGCGCAGCTCGACTTCGTCGGCGTGCTCGAAGCGGTGGCGCGCGTGCTCCGCCCGATCGTCGCGCTCGATGGAATCTCGGTCACCACCGTTGAGGGTGACCTCCTGCGCGCACACGCAGCTCATGTCGTCGGTTTCGAGCGTCGCGAAGGCGAGTCGTTCCTCGAAGCCACCGCCCGCGGGCTCGGGGTTTCCCGCGAGAGCCTGCCGACCGTCGTGCCGCTCGCCGGTTCGGCAGGCGAGTTCGTCGTCCAAACGGGGCGCGCTTACGTCAGCCGCGACCTAGATGCCGAGAGGCGATTTCCCGAGGACGATCTCCTCCGCCCTCTTGGAGTCCGCTTTTACGTGTGCGTGCCGCTGTTCGTACGCGAGCGTCCTCTAGGCTATCTTCTGGTCACCCGCCTGCAGCCGCGCCCGTTTGCTGCCGAGGACGCCGCGATTCTCGAGGCCGTCGCGCGCCCGATCGCGATGGCGGTCGCGAACTCGCTCGCCTACGAAGAGATCCGGCGCCTGAAGGAGCAGCTGCAGGCGGAGAACGTGGTTCTCCGGGAGGAGATCGACCAGCAGTCGATGTTCGAGGAGATCGTCGGCTCCGCTCCCGCTCTGCAGGCTGTCCTCGCTCGGGTCGAGAAGGTCGCCGCGACCGACTCGACCGTCCTCATCACCGGCGAGACGGGAACCGGCAAGGAGCTCGTCGCGCGCGCGATCCATCGGCGGTCCGCACGGTCGAACCGAGCGCTCATCAAAGTCAACTGCGCGGCGCTCCCCGAGGCGCTGATCGCGTCGGAACTATTCGGCCACGAGAAGGGCGCGTTCACGGGCGCGCTCGCCCGCCGCGTGGGACGCTTCGAGCTCGCGAGCGGGGGCTCGATCTTCCTCGACGAGATCGGCGAGCTCCCTGCCGAGATGCAGGTCTCGCTGCTGCGCGTCCTCCAGGAGGGCGAGTTCGAGCGCGTCGGCGGCACGCAAACGATCCGCACCGATGTGCGCGTGATCGCAGCGACGAACCGGGACCTGGCCGCCGCGGTCGCGGCAGGCCGCTTCCGTCAAGATCTCTTCTACCGGCTGAACGTGTTCCCGATCGAGATGCCGCCGCTGCGCCTGCGGAAGGGCGACATCCCCGTGCTCGTCGAGTATGTCGCCTCGCGGTACGCGGCGCGACTCGGAAAGCGGATCGAGCGGATCGATCGGCCGACGATGGAACGGCTCATCGCATACCGCTGGCCAGGAAACGTCCGCGAGCTCCAGAACATCGTCGAGCGGGCCGCGATCCTCTCGGAGGGTGGCGTTCTCCACGTCGAGGACAGCGAGCTCTGCGGCGCACCCGCCGAGCCCTCGGCAACCCCCGCCTCTTCGATCTCCGGGCCCGAGACGCTTCGCGACCACGAGAAGCATCTCATCGAGTCGGTGCTCCTCGAGACGCGCGGGCGGATATCCGGGCCGAAGGGTGCGGCCATCCGGCTTGGCATACCGCCGACTACCCTCGAGTCGAAGATGAAGCGCTACGCGATTGATGCCCGCCGCTTCCGCGGCTGAGACGAGCGCGTCCCCCGCTGTAGCGCTTCAGCGCTCGAAGATCCCCTCCGGAACAAGGGCCGAGACCACGTAGTTCGGCACGTCGACCACGTTGCTCACTCGGAGATCCACCGCCACGCTCGAGATGATGTAGGCCTGTTCGCGTGTCCAGCCCCTCTCCTGCAGTAGATCGATCATGTTGAGAAGGGCATTGCGGCAGGCCAAGGTGAGGTTCTCACCCTCGTTCACACCGTCCTCGCGGATCGGCATGCCGGTGGCGGCGAGAAACCGCTTCGGCGAAGCCCACTCCGGCGGGGCGAAGTAGTCACGGTGGCGAAACCGCGGCCCGCGCGCGAGCGTCTTGCCCGCTCCCTTGATCACGCGGAAGCGAACGACCGCGGCGCCGCCCATCTCGATCGCGGTGACGCACACCTCGCCGTCTCCCTGCGCGTAGTGCGCGTCGCCCACCGAGAACAGCGCGCCCTCCACGGCAACGGGTACCTGCAGAGTTGCCCCCTTCGTGAGCTGCTTGACGTCCATGTTGCCGCCGTTCTCGCGAGGCGGGATCGTGCGCAAGCCCTTCGAGGCTGCCGGCCCCGTTCCCGGCACCGCTCCCGCCGGATCGGGTGTCATGACGAGGCCGCCCCGGCTCAACAGGGCCTCCTCGCGCTTTGCCCACGCGGCGACCTGCTCCCGAGACGGCGCCACTCCGCTCACGCCCATGAACGGCGCGCCCGGGATGCGTACGCCCGGTAGTGCCGTCGATGTAGCGAAACCGTCGGCGATTCGCCAATGCACGAGGTACGGCGCGGTATAGAGATCCCGCAGAAAACCGAGCCCCGGCACGATCGCCGTGATCGCGTGGGGCTGCGGCAGAATGTCTACGAACTCGATCTCGAGTAAGTCACCCGGCTTGGCGCCCTTGACGAACACGGGTCCGGTGAGCGGATGGATGGCGCCCGCATCCATTTCCGCGAGGCTGGCGGCAGTGCTCGAAGGAGTCAGCTGTCCGTCGATTGCGTCGAGGGTTTCGAGCACCACCTCTTCGCCCTCGCTTGCCTCCAGGATGGGCGGAATGTCCGGGTGCCAGCGATTGTGCCCTACCTTCGGCTGTTCGATCAGACGCTTGCTCCGGTCGACTTCGATGCTCTTCATCGATTCTCCCTCGGCTACCCAGGATGGAAGCCAGAAAACCGCACCGTCGGCTGGGCTGCCGATCGGTCCGCAGCGAACAGTATCACAACCATATCGATTGGAATGCCATCGATCCCTGCGCGGCGACGGCGGGCGGCACGATGACCCCGCACACCCCTCCTAGCGAATGACTACGTTGTGGCGGCTACGGATCGCGTAACACCTCAGTCTTCGCCGGGGCTCCCCTCCGCGAAGTAAAGCGCAGTCCGGCGAGTCTTTCGAAAATCGAAGCCCTGCTTTTGCATCTTGCGAGCCCCGTAAGGGGCGGAGCGCAAAAGCAGGGAGCCGATTTTCGCGCCGGCGAGCCATTCGCGGAGGGGAGCCCCGGCGAAGACTGAGGGGATACCGGATCGCGCGTATTTCTCTTGACGCCGGGCCACACGTCGAGAGAGGACGGAAGGACGTCCACCGCGCTCGAGGCGATCGCTGGACGCCAAGGGAGGCTCGGCATGACGGACTACGGTAAAGCGAATCGACTGGACGGGAAGGCGGCGCTCGTCACTGGGGCGGCGCGCGGGATCGGCGCCGAGATCGCCGCGGCCTTCGCGCAGGCGGGCGCGGCGGTTCTGGTGACGGACGTTCTCGAAGACGCCGCTCGCAGCACCGTCGAAGCCATCCGCAAGAGCGGTGCCAAGGCCGAGTTCCTGAAGCACGACGTGACCGAGGAGAAGCAATGGGAAGCGGCGGTCGCGGAAGCGGTGCGCAGATTCGGGCGCCTCGACGCGCTCGTCAACAACGCCGGTATCGAAAAGATGGCGCGAATCACGGAATGCTCCGTCGAAGACTTTCGCCAGATCCAGGAGGTGAACGTCACCGGCGTCTTTCTCGGCTTGAAGCACGGAATCCGTGCGATGGCTCCCGGGGGAGCCTCGGGCAAGGGCGGCTCGATCGTGAACCTGTCGTCAGTGGCCGGGCTGCGCGGCTTCGCGGCGCTCGGAGCCTACTGCGCGTCGAAGGGCGCGGTGCGCCTGCTCACCAAGGCAGCGGCGATCGAATGCGCGCAATCGAAGCTCGGCGTCCGGGTGAACTCGATCCATCCCGGCGTGATCTGGACGAAGATGGCGGAGCAATTCCTCGATCACGTCGTGGCGCAAAAACTAGCTCCCGATCTCGCGACCGCGACTGAAGCGTTCAAGGGGAGGACACCGATCGGGCGGTTCGGCGAGGTGAGCGACATCGCCGCGGCCGCGCTGTACCTGGCCTCCGACGCGTCGAAATTCGTCACCGGCGCGGAGCTCGTCGTCGACGGCGGTCTTTCCGCGACGTGAGCGTTCAAGAAGCCATCCATATCAACCCCACCCTACCGGAGTGTCCATGCTGAAGGTCATCGTCCAACTCTATCCGGTGATCCCCGCCGCCGACGAAGAAGAGCGACGTCGCTTGCGGCCGATCGGCCGGAACGCCGCCCGCTACCAAGAGACGCTCGCCGGCTGGCACGACATCGTTCGCGCCGCCGACGATCTCGGCGTGTGGGGTGTGGCGACGATCGAGCACCACTTTCACTCCGAGGGGTACGAAGTCGGTCCGAACCCCGGTGTGCTCAACGCATACTGGGCGGCCATCACGAAGAACGTGCGCGTCGGCCAACTCGGCTACGTCATGAGCACGCAGAATCCGATCCGAGTCGCGGAAGAGACGGCGATTCTGGATCACCTCTCGCGGGGTCGCTGCTTCGTCGGCTTCGCACGCGGCTACCAATCTCGCTGGACCGACGTCCTTGGGCAGCACCTCGGCGGCGTCGCGACGCTGTCCGACAACTCGCCGGCGGATCGCGAGAACCGGAAGATCTTCGAGGAGCAGGTCGGGCTGGTGTTGCGTGCATGGACCGAGGATTCGATCGAGCACTGCTCGGACGTCTGGCAGATTCCCTACCCACACGAGACCGGAGGCCGCGATTGGCCGATGCTCGAATGGACGCGCGAGCTAGGCGCCCCGGGAGAGATCGGCGATGATGGAACGATTCGCCGCGTGAGCGTCGTCCCGGCTCCCTTCACCCGGCCCCATCCGCCCGTCTTCGTGTCCAGCAATTCGAGCCTCGAGACGATCGAGTGGGCCGCGACGCACGGTTTCGTTCCGGCGTACTTCTCGAGCATCGGCCGGGCCGCGCACTACGGTCCTTCGTACGTTCGTGCGGCCGCCGCGGCGGGGCGCCGGTACGCTCTCGGCGAAAACCAAGCGATCGTTCGTTGGCCGCGCATCGGCGCGAGCCGCCAAGAAGGCATCGACAAGCTCGCGCTCTACGACGGCGACATCTTCAAGCACTTTTATGCGCCCTTCCTCGGCCGCCTCCAGGGACAGCCGGGCCTACCCCCCAGCGCGACGCGGGCAGATGCAGTCCAGCCGATGCTCGGCACCGGCCTCTTCGTTGCCGGCAGCGCTGCGGACGTGCGTGGTGAGTTCGTCCGCCAATGGCGAGAATTTCCCGCCGAGTACGCGGTCGTCATCTACCACTACGCACAACAGCCGAAGGACAGCGTGATCGAGGACCTTCGCCTGTTCATGCGCGAGGTCAAGCCGGCGCTCGACGAAGTGTTGCGGGAGGCGCGGGGAAGCGCTGGCGAGGCGGTGAGCTCGCTCTAGCGTCCCTTGTCGGCCGATCGTCTCGCCGATGCCGCCGCGCTCGCCGGAGTCGGCGGCGGTCTTCCCACTACTCTTTCACGACCGCGGTCGCCTCGACCTCGATCAGCACGCCGTCCATGAAGAGCGACTCCACGCCGACGAGCGTGCTCGCCGGCGGATGGGTCCGCGACAAGTACTCGCTTCGGACTTCCCGGATCGCCGGCAGCTGTTCGGGCCGATAGCCGACGATGTAATATGTGACCTTCACCACGTCCTCGAATCGGGCGCCGGTCGCTGCGAGCGACCGGCTCAGATTCTCGAAGACCTGCTTGGTCTGCGCGCGCAGGTCGGTCGGACCGACGAGGTTGCCTTTTTCGTCGAGCGCGACCTGACCGGAGACGAAGATCGTCCTTCCACCGCTCACGCTCACGGCGTGCGTGTAAGCGGGGGACGCAGCCACCCCCGGCGGGTTCACGAAGCGCTTCTCCATGCTTCACCTCCTTGTCGATCTTCGCGTACGTACCCGTGAAACTCGGCGCCCCGCCACGAAGAATGCAGGCGGATCTCCGCTGCTACCTCAAGAAGGGTCGGGCGGGAAGAGCGATCATTGCGAGCGGCCTGACAAAATTCGATAGTTCCCCGTCACGCGAGTGTTGTAGCCCTGGTTCCACAAGGCGGCCGCATCGCGTAGAAGACGCGCTCAGCTCCGTCGACGGCGTCGCTTGGCTCGAGCACGGTCGGCGGTTCGCAGGAGGTGCATGCAGTGAAATCCTCGCACGAGGACATCCTCGCCGCCGCCGAAGGCATCGTCCCGATCCTCGCCGCCCATGCGGCCGCGTCCGAGAAGAGCCGCTCGCTCGCGGCAGAATCGGTCCTAGCCATGGAACGCGCGGGCCTCTGGCGGCTCTTGACGCCGAAGCGCTGGGGCGGTCTGGAGGCGGACTTCCGGACGCAGGTGGCGGCGTCGGCGATCCTCACCAAGGGCGACCCTGCGGCGGGCTGGCTCCTGGTCGTCATCAATGCGCATGCGTTCGTACTGCCGTCGTTCCCGCCGCAGTGCCAGGAAGAGGTATTCGGCGTGAGCCCGGACGTACGGATCCCAGGGACGCTCGCCTCGCAAGGGAAGGCGCGTGCCGTCGACGGCGGCTGGATCGTGAACGGGCGCTGGCAGTTCGCGAGCGGCGTCGATCATGGACAATGGTTGTTGATCGGCGCGCTCCAGGAGGAGGTGGAGGGCCCGCCGCGCGGCGTGCACCTCGTGTTGCCGAAGGAGGACGTCGTCGTGGACGACACCTGGTTCACGCTCGGCCTGCGCGGCACCGGATCCAAGGACCTCGTCCTCGAGAACGTCTTCGTGCCCGAGCACCGCTCGATGATGACCGGCACGCTGTTCGACGGGCGCAGCCCGCACGTGGCCGCGCACCCGTCCTACCTCTTCCGCATGCCGGTCCTGCCGACGCTCAACTACTTCATCGGCGGGCCGCTGGTCGGCCTGGCGAAGAGGGCGCTCCGGCTCCACGTCGAGCGAGCCCGTTCGCGCCGCGACATCTACACGGGCCGCGCCAAAGCCGGGAGCGTCGGTGGTCAGATCCGCATCGCGGAGGCGAGCGCGGAGACCGCGACGGCCGAGCTGCTGCTCGAGAGCATCGGCGCGCGCTTCGCCGCGCTCGTCGCCGCGCAGCGTCTGCCGACGATCGAGGAGCGGGCGGAGCTCAAGTGGCACGCGACCTATGCCGCCGAGCTCTGCCGCCGGGCGACGCACCGAATCTTCGAAGGGGCGGGAGCACACGCGGTCTACGACACGGCGCCGATCCAGGCGACGTTCCGGGATCTGAACACGGCGGCCCGACACGCGGTTGCCGACTTCGATACGAACGCCGAGATGTTCGGGCGCGTCTCGCTCGGTCTCGACCCGGGAACACCGATCGTGTGACGCGCCGTCCTGGCAGCAGATCGTCCCTTGAACGCTTTCGTTAGAAGCGGGAGGACGTCGACGGTCGGCCGGGATCAGTCCGGAACGACCTCCACCGCTGCGTCGAATGCGGCCTGGCCACCGGAGAACGATCCGAACACGTCGACGGCGTGGTCGGGAAGGCATGGTGCGCCGGAGGTCAGATCGTTAATTCCCTGACAGCCGTCGTGCATCCATACGGTGCCCGCGGGAATCCGCGGCGTGACGTATGCGCGCGCGCGCATCGTCCCTCGCTCGTTGGCGACGCGGATCGCTGCTCCGGTGGTGATTCCTCGAGCCGTCGCGTCCGCCGGGGAGATCCAGAGCTCTGGTTCGGGCTCCAAGCCGGCGAGCGTCGGCAACGCCCTGCCATGATCGTAGAACCCGTGGAAGTGCGTGAGCGTCCGACCCTGACGGAACGTGAGCGGGTGGGTCGAGCGTGGAAGCTCGTCGCACACCGGAAGCGGGGGCAGGTCGAGCGCGAGCGCCCGCTCGGAATAGAGCTCGATCTTGCCCGAAGGAGTAGGGAATCTCAGGTCCGGATGGGCGACGTGCGAGACGCGGAGGGCGCGGATGCCGCCCTCGGCACGGAGCGCCGCCACCGTCGCGCGATCCGTAGCGGGATGATCGAGTATCGTGTCGAGGAGCTCTTCCTCGTCTCTCCACGGAAAAAAGTCGTCGATGCGAAGGCGAAGGGCCAGCTCGCGGAGCAACCAGATCGCCGAGCGGCACTCGCCGGGCGCCTCGAGGATCTTCGGCATGAGGTAGAGATGCGTATTGGTGCTCTTGCAGCCGAGCTCTTCGAGCCACGACGTGCTCGGCAGGAGAATGTCGGCGAAGCGCCGCGCGGTGTCGTTGGAGAAGAGATCATAGCTCACGACGAGATCCGTTCGCGCGACTCCCTGCGCGACGCGCCGAGCGTCGGCGAAGGACGACAGCATATCGGTGCCGAGAAGCAGCAGCACGCGCACGCGGCGATCGATGAGAGCTTCGGTGATGCAAGACATCTGATCGGGAACGTATTGACCCGGCGGCCGACGATCGAGCGCGATGATGCTGTTCAATGCCTGTCCGTGGCTGGAGCTCCCGTGCCGCGGACCAAGCCCGCCGCCCGGGATCCCGACGTTTCCCGTGAGCGCGGGCAAGCAGCCGACCGCACGGCCCGCCTGCCAGCCGTTCGATCCCTTGTGCATCGAGCTGCCGCCGAGAACGATCATCGCCGGCTTCGTCGTTGCGTAACGGCGGGCGAGGGCGGTGATCCGCTCGGCGTCGATCCCGGTGAGGCCTTCGGCCCAGGCGGGTGGAAATCGAAGAGCGTGGGCGGCGAGAGCTTCGAAGCCGACGGTGTGGCGCTCAACGAAGTCGCGGTCGAGGAGCTGGTCAACCACGATCACGTGCATCATCGCGAGAGCCAGTGCTGCGTCGGTGCCGGGCCGGATCAGAAACACTTCGTCGGACTGTGCTGCGGCTTCCGTCTCGCGGACGTCGATGGTGACGACGTGAGCGCCCCGCCGCCGCGCGGCCACCAGATGTCGCGCGGTATTCGGCTGGGACGCGAGGTTTGCGCCCCAGAGCAGCACCAGCGAAGAATGGGCGCCCATGTCTTCCTTGGTATTGGTCTCGAGGACGCCGGTGAGCCCGAGGCCGAACGCGCCGAGGCCCCAGCAGATCATCGTCGGGCTCCACCATTGGCATCCGTAGAGGTTCGAAAAGCGGCGGAGGAGGTGGGAGTGGATGCGCGTGCCGTAGTTGTTCGTGAAGAGGCCGTGACCCGACCAAGTGCCGACGGCCTCGCGGCCGGCGACCCCCATGCGGTCGGCGATGAGGTCCAGCGCCTCCTCCCAGCCCGCCCGACGCCATGTCCCGCTGCGCTCTGTGCGAATCATCGGGTGGAGCAGCCGCCGAGGGTTGTCGAGGATCTCTCGGGCGGCGTGCCCCCGGACGCACAGGAAACCATGGCTATCGGGGTTGTCCTTGTCGCCGCTGACGCCGACGACGCGCCCATCTTCGAGCTCGACGAGCATCCCGCAGAGCGTCGGGTGGCAGTTCATCGGACACATCGTGCGGACGACGCGGTTCATCGGAGGCCCAAGCCTACGCCTGCGGGAGCCGTTTTCAACGACCTGCGGAACTCTTTGCAACTATCCGAGAACGAGAACCATCCCCGATAACGAGGACCATCGCGCCTCCGGTCCTTCCCCGGCTGGTCGGGAATTTACGAATCATCGGGATTGAATGCGGGGGAAAACGCTGAAAAATCACGACGAGCCCCCTCGGCACGATTGTTGAGTGTAAGGTGGGTTTCAGACATCGAAGTTAGGGATGACTCGTGGCGGCTGAACCGGCGACAGATCTGCTCGATCTACTCGATTTTCGGAACTACGAGCTGGAGGGCCAGCCGCACGATCTCTTTCGCTGGCTCCGCAGAAGCGAGCCGGTGTACCGGCACCGGGAGCCCGGCGGACCCGGATTCTGGGCAATCACGCGCTACGCGGACGTCACCGCCGTGTCGCGCGACCCGGCTACGTTCTCCTCCGCGCTCGGCATGGTTTCGCGAGGATGAACCGATTGAGAAGGAGTCGATCATGAGTAGACCCGCAAAGGTCGACGGCGGCGAGCTCGTCGCCCGAACACTCAGGGAATTCGGCGTCGAGGTCGCGTTCGGGTTACATGGCGGGCACCTCGATTCTCTGCTCGTGGGCTTGAGGCGAAACGGAATCCGCCTCGTCGACACCCGCCACGAAGCGGTCGCGGTGAACGCCGCCGACGGCTACGCGCGGGCTACGGGTGGACTGGGCGTCGCCTTTGCGACGGCGGCGTCCGGCTACTCGAACGCGGTCGCCGGGCTCGCGACCGCGCACGCGGACCGGAGCCCCGTTCTCCTCCTCACGAGCTCGCCGCCGCTGCGCGACGCGGAGACGAACGCTCTGCAGGGCTCGGTCGATCAAATCGCGATGGCGGCGCCGGTCTCGAAGTGGGCGCACCGCGTGACCGTCGTCGAAGAGATACCGAGCCTCGTCTCGCTTGCGATCCGCAAAGCGCTGGCCGGACCGCCCGGCCCGGTCGTTCTGGATTTTCCGATCGACGTTCTGTTCCGTCCGGCGGACGAGTCGCGGATCGATCGCGGAGGAGGAACCCGGATCGCCGCTCCGCCCGCGCCCTCGCCCGATGCGCTGCGCGCGGCGCTCACGATCCTCAGAAACGCCGAGCGGCCGGTGATCATCGCCGGCGGCGGAGTACGCGGCGCTCGAGCGCGCGAGCTGCTCGTCGCCTTCGCTGAGCGAAGCGGTATCCCGGTTTTCAATCAGGTGACGAGCCTCGGCGCGATGCCCGCCGATCATCCGCTGAACGGCTTCTCCGCATGGAACCTCGGGGTCGTGCAGACGATGGACGGCAAGGGCCCCGACGCCGTCGTCCTTCTTGGAGCGAGGACCGGGATGTTTCTCGGCGGCCGCAGCGGCGCGATCATTCCGACCGAGGCCAAGGTCGTGCAAGTCGACGTGGACTCGGCGGAGATCGGTCGCTTCCGGCCGTTCGATGTCGGAATCACCGCCGACTCGGCCGAGACCTTGCGGGCATTTCTCGATGCCGATGAGGGCAAGTGGCCCGACCGCCGCGGCTGGGCCGAGAAGGCGGTGCTCGTCCATCGCCGCGAGCGGCCGTTCGCGGGCGAGCCGACCGTGGTCGGTGGGAGGCTTCATCCCTATCACGCTCTCCGCGAGGTACTTCGGGCGCTCGATCCCGGAGCGACACTCGTCGTCGACGGCGGCGAGATGGGATCGTGGGTCGACGAGTCGGCGCACGAGGCTCGACCGAAGCGGATCGTCGGCTTCGGTGGGTACCTCGGCTTTCTCGGCATCGGCTTCGGCCTCGCAATCGGCGCGCAGGTCGCCTCACCGCGCGACCGTGTCGTTCTTCTCATGGGCGACGGCGCCTTCGGCCTTCACCCACAAGAGCTCGACACCATGGCGCGCCACGGCTTGCCGATCGTGACCGTCGTCGTCAACAATGCCTGCTGGGGCATGTCGATCCACGGCCAGCAGGCGGTCTACGGCGCCGAGGCGGGGATCATCAGCCGGCTCGCGGATTCGGACTACGAGGAGGTGGCGCGGGGCCTCGGCGCTTTGGGCGAGCGGGTGTCGCGGCTCGAAGACGTTCGTCCCGCGATCCGCCGTGCGCTCGAGTCGGGGAAGCCCGCCTGCATCAATCTCACGGTCTCCGGCGAGGTCGTCCACCCGATCACACCGTCGATGGTCGGCTACACGGACGACCCGGAAACGATCGTGATCCCGTACTACGACAACGTCCCGCGGAGATGAGCGCCGCGGCTTGCGTGAGAGAAGCGACGACGGAGCCCCGCATCGTCGGACGGTGGAGAAATCGACGCGGCAGCAGTAATGGAGACCTTGGCCCGCGAGAAGTCGCTTGAGGGAGGCATCGCATGGCATCCGAAGAACACAGCGCGGAGGATCGAGGCTTCGAGGCGTTCGGGAGGCGATACCGATCCGAGCGTGCCGCGATCGTGAGCTTCATCGACAAGGTCCGTGCCGCGGAGAAAAACGGCGGCGAGGCATTCGCCGCGTGGGCGGAGGTATGCCGTACGGAACCCATCCGCACCGGTCTTCGCATGATCGCCGAGCGGGAAGCCTATCACTCGCGAGTGTTCCAGCGCCGTCTCGCAGAGCTCGGCGGCGAAGAGCGCGCGACCACGACCGAGGAGAGCCGGAAGTTCCGCGACGTTCTCGCCGCCCGTGACCTCGCCGACGAAGAAAAGCTCGTTTACTTCACGAACTACCTCGGCAAGCCCGAGGACGCCGTTCGCGACATTCGCGACTTGGCTGCGCGCATCCGGGACGACGTGGGTACGAGGGAAGCGCTGGAGCTGTTCGCGGAAGACGAGCTCTCCACTGCCCGATGGCTGTGGCACCAGCGTGCGGAATTGCCAGCGCGCCGGCCCTGAGCAATGCATCGCGTAACGGCGATCTCGACTTTTCCATAACCGAGTGCGGGGGGGGTGATGCCATACACCGAACACGACGGAGCTAGGATTTACTGGGAGGAGCATGGCAGGGGTGAGCCGGTCTTGCTGATCATGGGGCTCGGCGCGACTCTCGAGCTCTGGCATCGCTTCCTGCCGTCGCTGTCCGCGAGCCACCGAGCGATCCTATTCGACAACCGCGGCGTGGGACGCAGCGCCGTGCCGGATCCACCGTACTCGATTCCGCAGATGGCGGACGACGCGGTGGCGGTGCTCGATGCTGCGGCGGTCGACACGGCCCACGTGATCGGTGCATCGATGGGAGGCGTCATCGCGCAGGAGCTCGCGCTCCGTCATCGGAATCGCGTGCGCTCGTTGGTCCTCGCCTGTACGGCGTGTGGTGGGCCCGACGCGGTTCCCGCCGAGGCCGAAATCCTAGCTGCCCTGGCCAGGAGAGCGGCCATGACCCCGGAGGAAGGGATCCGTGCGCTCGTTCCCTACACTTATCATCCCACGACTCCGCGCGGCCGCGTGGAGGAGGATCTCGAGATCCGACTCCGTCATTATCCCTCGGCAAAGGGATATCTCGCGCAACTCCAAGCCGTCCTGGGATACGAGACCTACGCGCGCCTCGGCGCGATCCGTGTTTCCACTCTGGTCCTGCGAGGCAGCTCTCGCTACCCGTGATGAAGCGCGCCCCGCCTGGTACCCAGTCTCGAAGCCTGCCGAACGTAGCCGAGCCGACGTGGAGTGTCGCTAACCGTAGTCAGTAAGGAGGTTGTGCAGCTTGATAGAGCATGAGGAGCCTAGCGAGGTCGTTTGCTTGCTTTTGTGCGGCGGGTGCCTGTTCCTGCTTCACCTCTTGTAGATAGTTCGCAATGTCGGCTGCCAAACCTTTCTTCCTCGCGTCGAGCTGCTGCCACATCA
Source organism: uncultured delta proteobacterium (assembly GCA_963712515.1). Taxonomy (GTDB): domain Bacteria; phylum Desulfobacterota; class Binatia; order JACPRU01; family JACPRU01; genus CAVQIG01. Next base: position 40,092 of record CAVQIG010000023.1, on the reverse strand, counting down.
GTCCGAGGTCTACATATTCGCTTCGCTGTGACGCGGTGAGTGAATCAAGGAAGGCTTGTTTGGCGGCTTCTGTCGTGAATGCGGCGTATTCCTTGGTTTTTTGTATTTGATCCGGTGTCAAGGAATCACTGAATTCCTTCCCTTGCAGCTGGACCGCTTGCATCTGGGAAATGAACGCTACCATTCGGTCACTCAGTATCTGGACTCGAGGATCAGGACGCGGCGGTATGACGCAAGAAATGAAAAGAACGGAGGCGGCCAACCACCAACGCGGGGCCACCGTTCGGCGTCTACGCAGCGCCTGCACGGTCGAAGCTTTACCGGACTCTGCGTTCTCCGGTCTAACCACGGAGTACCTACCGCCATCATGCAGAGGGGGAGTCCAAGAAAGGGCGTGCGATACCCTGCGATAGTCGGCGACACTCGGTAGAAACTGGGTTTTCTTCGGTGCTAGTCGCCTTGTTTGGTATCGTTCGGTTACGGTCGTGGTAAACCCCGTGGCCCGCTTGAGGCGGAAACGTTGCGCGATTCCTACCGGTCCGAATTCTCGGGTGAATGCTCGCGCCTGGATCGTGCGGTCGAATCACCCGGCGCCCACGAAGGCAGGTCGCCGCTGCGCGGGCGCTCCGGGTCGACGTGGTAGAGCGAGCTTCGGTCGAATAGGTAGCGGCCGACAACGCCGGGGAGGCGCTCGGGTACGCCGATGAATTGGTTTTGAACGAGGGTTTGGAGGCTGACGCCTTCGTTCCGAGGGATCATCCCGGTCGAATGCTGCACGACGAGGGAGAGATTCCACCACACCGCGGCCAGGGCTCCTGCAACGGGCGCAGCCCGCGGTAGGCGCGGCGCGAAGCGATCGGCGAAGACGGCGAGCCCGACCGTCGCGATCGGCAGCGAACTGATGAAGAGGCGCTGCCCGAAGCCGTGGCCAAAGGCCACGACGTAGCCCGAGATCAAGGAGATCTCGGCGGCGACGGCGAGCGCCATCGCCTTGCCGCGAGGGTCGCTCACGGCGAGTGTGCCGAGGCCGGCGAGAGCAGGCAACAAGATCGGCGACCAGAGGAAGAGTCCGTGAAAGGGCGAAAAGAGCACGCCCGGAAGATGATAGGGGATGAGCGCGAAACGCCCCTTCACTGAGATCACGCCGAACGGAGTCAGTGAGCCATTCAGCACCTCCCAAGTGCAGAGCTGCGGCAGGAAGGCGAGCGCGAAGCCGCCGCCGATCGCCGCTCCCCAAACGGCCAGGCGAGCGAGGCGTGCGCGGTCGTCCCGCCTGCCGGAAAAGAGCGGCGCGGAGAGCGGCGCGAGGACGAGCAGCACATCCTGCAAGCGCACGCTGGCGACGAGACCCCCGAGGAGCCCAATCACGAAACCGGCGCGCGGGCTCTCCTCCGACCGCAGCCACGCCCAGAGAAGCAGCGCCGCGGCGAAGAAGGAGGCCGCGTGTGACATCGGCGGCGTCACGTACATGTAAAAAAGCAGGTTCGTTCCGAGCCAGATGAGCACCGTGGCGAAGAACGCCGAACGCGCACTCGCAAAGCTGCGGCAGGCCTCCTGGGTGAGCAGCAGACCGAGGACGCCGTAGAGCATCGAGGCGAGACAAACTGCCGAGAAGTCGGCGCGCGAGTAGCCGGGTGGCGTGCTGGCCGCGCCGAGCAGCCATTCGGCACCGACCGTCGCTAGATAGAAAGGCGACCAGAGCACTGCCGAACCGATTGGGCCGTTGTTCGGCGGCCGGCCCGCGGGAGTCTTGGGGCCGAGAAACGTCATCGCAAAATCCACGTACTCCTTCGGGTCGCGATCCACGAACCAGCGGTACTCGTCGGTGAAGTCGAGATCGCGATCGAAGACCACAGAGCGCAGGTAGGCGAAGTACTGGATCTCGTCGGAGCCGTAGAGGCGGAGCGTGGTGAGCGGCGCCAACGCCAGCGCGAGCAGAAGGATCGCGACGCGGTAGCGATCGAGATGCGGCGCTATGCCGGGCTCCACGGACGAAGGTCTGGGTCGAATAGGTCCACCCTCGCGGGGCGGTAGCCGGCGTGCGTCAACACGAAGCCGACCGTCGACGATGCGTCGGACGACTCGAGAACGCCTTGCGTCCTCTCGATGCAGCAACAGATCTCGCTTCGACCCCCCAACTGTCCAATTCAGGTTCTCTAATGCCCGTGCGTCGGGCCATGGTAAAGATGGCTGCAGTTGTGCACTAAGAGCGAACGTCGGGCACGGCGATCTACCGGTCGATGATCGACGTCACTACGCGGTATCCGATGCCCGTGCGCCGGTCACGTGAATACACACCTCACGATTCGTCTCAACAAGAAAGATTGGGCTCCGTGCGGACCGATGTTCGGCGGAGCGAGTCGAAGCGCATCGTCGAGCTCTTCCGTGAGCGGCTTCCGCGCGAGTCCCCTTTAGAAAAGAAGGAGATCCAAATGAAAGTTCGACTAATCAGTCTTTCCGCACTACCGGTGGCCGCACTCATCTTCATTGTAGCCGCCCCCGCGTTCGCCGGAACGCCGAGGTAGGGTCGTTGCAGGATGGACACGTGCACGGATTCCGAGGTTGTCTCACGCAAGAGTCTACCGGCACTCGTTATTTCGATTTGACCAATGCCAAGAGCGACGACGGCAAGAGTGTCGGCACGTTGCGGCTGACGGGCAGTTTGTTCGGGATCCAGCCGATGGACTCGTTGAACCAGCGAGCGCACGTGAACGGCATCTATTTGGGTCACTATGCAACCGACCCCGCAGGTGGCCACATCGCAGTTGAAGACGTCTCACTCGCGGGTGCGAGATGCCTCTGATTTGCTGAAAGGCTCCCGCGCGCCGCCCACAGGCGCGCGCGCGGGGCGTGCCTTGAATCATTTCGGCAGGAAAAAAAAGAGCGCCGATGCGATCAGGAGGCAAAGAGCCAGTACGAGCACGCCTGCGAACTCGGGCTGCGCAAAGATTGCCCGTGATCGGAGAGGAAAGCCGCCGTCACCGACCCAGGTGAGCAAAAGGCGGTCGGCCTCGGCGCGCAACCGTTCCCGCCAGGGATCCGACTCGTCCGACGCTGAGCCTTGCCTTACCTTTAGGAATCGAGCTCGTCATCGTGATCGGCCCCCGAGTCCACACGCGTCGCGGAGAGCGCGCCCCTGGGGCCACGTCGCCGATCCCACAGGCGGGTAGGACCTATTCGAGCGCGTCTTCCGGTGGAGCGCCGGGGGCCAGCTCTCTCAGTTCGCGGGCGGATCGGGTAAGTTTTCACTCCAGGTACCACAGGCAGCCTCCAACCATGACGGCCCAGAAGACGCAGTCGGCGATGACCCAGGCCAAGAGGCGATGGGAATCGTTCATTTTTCCTTGACCTGTTGATCCACGAGGTGCCCAAGGACATCGCCCGGCCGAGCTCAGGGGGTGCCGCGGGGCTGCTTCAGCTCGATGACCCGCTCGAGGGCGTTGCGCGGGCCCATCAGGATCGGCGCGGCGCCGACGATCTCGCGCCATCGCCGTGCTAGGGCGGCGAGCGCGCGGGCATTCCACAGGTTGCGCAGCGGGAAGTAGCCGAGCTCATAGAAGGTCAACAGGCCCCAGAACGCTGCATCCCGCGTGAGCCCTTCGCCGGGAACGTGGATGCGCGCGCGCTTGCTGATGCCGACCAGGCTGACCCCAGACTTGTCGATCGCGTCGCGGAGCATGTGGAAATTGATGCGCGCCACCGAATGCACGTCCGCCGGCAGCGAGGCGGTGCGGTAGACTCGCCGCGATCCGAGGTCCACGACGAAGAATTCCTCGGCGGGCGTGACGAAGGCTACGCGGCTCGCGAACGCGCGGCGCAGCGGCCAGGGCACGGCGGCGGCGAAGCGCTCGAAGTAGTCGCGGAATACTTCGAACTGGAGAGCCGGCGTTGCGCGCTCTTCGGCGGCGGCGCGCCCTAGCGTCTCCATCTTCTCTTCATGCAGCGCCTGCAGGCGCTGCGCGCGCTCGTCCCGCGACGGCCTCGGCGCCAGCACGAACCCCGCGCCACTCTCCCACGAATCGCCGGGCGACATCGGTACGATCTCGATGTCCCCGACCGCGCCGCGACAGGCCTCGAGCACGTCGTCGGGCGAGATCAGGTAGCGGTTCTGATCGATGCTTTCGGAATGGAGGTGGCAGACGTTGCTGGCAAACGGAATCGCCCAACGCGGCCCCACCAGCTGGGCAAGCGAAGCGAAGCTGTCGGTATAGTAGCTGAGCGGCAGGAGCTTCAGCGCCCGCTCGTCGGTGGCGGTGTAACAGAACGGATAAGATTGAGCGGGGGCGTGGCTGCGCAGGAGAAAATCGACGCGGGGGTGGCGGCGTCGGATCTGACGCAGCGCCAGCTCACCCGGCTTGGCGTCGTTCATGTTCAGCACGGTGGTCGTGCCGTCCGTCACCGCTACGGCAGAGTCGTCGGCTCCGCTCTGATAGGAGAAGAGCTCGAGCGCGCCGATCTTCGTACTCCCGGCGTGGGAGACTTCTTCGACCCGGAGATAACCGCGCTCGCGGAGCTGCGTGGCCATGCGGGGAGCGGGAAAGCGAGGAACCAGGATGCGGACCGACTGGGGAAACCGCCGCAGCGAGGGGAAGTGTAAATGGTCTGGATGCTCGTGCGTGTAGTAGATGGCCGTGATTGTCTCCGGATGGACCAGGTCAGCGCGCGGCGGAGGAAACAGCCACCACGACCGCCAGTAGCACGACCCGAGAATCCAGGGATCGATGATGAGGCGGTCACCGCGGCCGGACTCGACGAGCAGGCACGCCTGGCTGATGATCGTGAGTTTCACGTCAAGCTTCGCGCACCTTCCGGCACCGGCTTCTGCCAGCGGTTACACGGAAGTGGAGCGCGCATTCACTGCCGTGACCGCCTTCCGAGGCGATGGACGTTCGCCAGGGCGGCCTGGTCGCGACGTGCTCTGCGGGGCACGCGCGCTCTACGACACGGGCGATGGGCGGCGACTATTCGTTTGCGTGCGCTGTGCGCGCCCCCCCACGACCATGTCGACCAGCAACACCAAGCCACCAAAAACCGCAACCCCGCCGAGCATGTACCCAAACCGCGTGGGCAGCTCGTGGATCCCTAAGAGCATCATCGACTCCCCGGCTACGAACGACGTGCCGAGCACGTACAGGCCAACGAGGAGCAATCCGGCCGGGATGAGCAGGGCAATCTTGTTTTGCATAGGTAAAACCTCCCTTCGGCGTTCGCACGAACTGAATTCGACCCGGCACGAAGATAGTGCGAGCTGGCCAACCGACAATTCGCCGACGGGAGGAATCTTCCCTGGTACTTTAGTAGGAGGGCTTGGGTTCAGACTTCCGTGTCGTGCACTCCGACCAAGCCTTCGCGGATCGCGTAACGAGTCAACTCGACACGGTCTCGCAGAGCTAGCTTCTGGAAAACGTTGTTGAGATGCGTCTTCACCGTGAGCTCGCTGATGAACAGCCGCTTAGCGATCTCCGCGTTGCGCAATCCGACCGCCACCAGGCGGGTGACCTCACGCTCGCGCTCCGTCAGCGACGTCCGGCCGGGGGATCTCCAATCTTCGGCGAGTTCCGCCTGTAGATGAGGTGGAAGCCAGACGAGTCCTTCCGCGGCGGCATGGATAGCGCCGACCAGCGTCTCGAAGGCGAGGTGCTTCTGGACCACGGCTCGTGCGCCCAGACGAACCGCCGCGAGCGCGTCCGCGGGGCGCTCGCTGGCAGTGACGACCACCACGCGTACTCTCTTCGACAACTCTTCGATGTCGTTGAGTGACCAGCGCTCCATCTGGAGATCGAGCAGCAAGACGTCACACGCGAGGCGATCGATCGTCGGCGCGAGATCTCCAGCTCGTGCGACCTCGCCAACCACCTCGATGTCGGCTTCCCGCGCGAGCTGAGACCGCAAAGCCCCACGGAAGAGGGCGTGGTCGTCGGCCAGAATGACGCGGATGCGATTCTTCATCAGGTGTACGCAGCGGGTAGCTCGACCTCGAGGTGTACGCCTGCCCCCGGCCGGTCGCAAACTTCGATTCGTCCGCCTATTTCCGACACCCGCGAGGCGATCGACCAGGGAGCCTGCGTTCCTGCGGGGAAGCCGATCCCGTCGTCGTCGAGCGAGATGCGCACGGTTCCGGCCTCTTCCCTGGCGGAGAGCACCGCCGAGGTCGCGGCAGCATGCTGGACGACGTTGCGCGTGCCCTCGAGTAGGATCTGCAGGATTTGCTCGGTCGCTGCCCCACGCGCGCGAAAGCGCACGTCGACCTCGAAACGCGTATCGGAGTTCTCGGGCATCGAGACCGCAGTCCCCTCGAGCTCCGCCAGCGAGCGTACGTACGCTCGGACCTCGTCGTACTCGCGCGTGATGCCGGACTGAAGATCGGTGATATCAGCGATTCCACGCTCCACCTGCCCTTCCGAGAGCCACTGCTTGCAGGTGGCGAGGCGAAGCTTCACCGCCGCCAGCGACTGGATGAATCCGTCGTGCAACGAGCGGGCAATCGTCAGCCGCTGCGCGCGGGTCTCGAGCTCCCGAACCCGGGTCTCGAAGTTGATCCGCTGCTGACCGAGGAAACTGATCAAGTACCCCGTGATTGCCAGATAAACCGGGCGCATCAGATAGGCGCTCGGCGCGGTACCCTGCGAGGACAGCACGATCAGGGCCAAATACAGCACCGCGCTGCACAGAGTAACGGTGATCGTCGCGCGAAAACCCTCGCGACAGCCGACGGCGATGATTGCAAATGCGAAGAACACGAACGACGGGCTCGTCCTTCCCTCCGTGAACACCGCGACCGCGACGGCGAAGAAAACGTCGAGCATCTTTGAGGCGACGTGAAGCCGCGGACCGAGCGGGCGATAGCTCGCGGCGGCGTGCATCACCGCGCTGTAGCCGAGGTGGGTGCACAGCGCGGCCAATGCATAGCGGTCGATCCGCATCGGCCCACCCGTCAATCGTATCCATGGAGTCATGTCGGGCACGTTCGGATCGGCATAGACCGAAACCAGGGTGGCGAGCGATAAGAAGATCCGAGCTCGAGCAATGTTGAGATCCAGATCGGCAAGATGACTTGTGATCATGGGAATTCGCCTTTGCCGCCGTCGGCCGCGGCGCGCCCGCGTAGTTGGCTGCATGATCGAACTACACGCACGGTGAGTGGGTCTGCAATGCCGCGCGCACCGTGTCTTCGATCCAGGCGGGCACCGAAGGCTATCGCTTTGCCCGGCGTTCTGTTCTCTTCGCGCGGTTCACCGGCGCGACACGGTTGGTACAACCGGCGAATGAAGTGGTCGGTGAGCTTCCGATGCATCGTCCCATGAAGGCGGCGGCAGGGAGCGCTCCTGCGGTACCCCGGGCGGAGGATCTCGCCGGTCCAGTCGGCGGGCGGGAGCGCCTGCGGTTGGTACAGCGGGCTGTCCAGGAGCTGCGTGACGAGATCGATCAGCCCGACGCGGTGAATCGGGCGATCCTGGAGTTTCTTCGAGACGTCGCGGGGTGAAATCTACCTTTGTACCGGCTTCACGCCGGCGGCCTCTGCTCATGCCAGTGGGTGGCGCTCTCGAACGCGGCTCCCGCCTGCAACAACGTCGCCTCGCCGAGCTCGCGCGCGACGAGCTGGAGGCTCGGCGGCGGGCCTCCCGAGGCGGAACCGCAGGGGAGGGAGAGCGTGGGGCTTCGGCTCATGTTGAAGGGAGCCGTGAAGCGGAGTAGCGGGCTCGAGTCGCCGAGCCCACGGGCATCGGGCGGGAGGTCGGCGACCGGCAGCGCGGTCGAAGGCATGGACGGGCAAGCGAGAAGATCGATCTCCTCGAAAACCCCGCGGAGCTCACCCGCGAAACGCTCCCGGACGAAGTGAGCGTTCGCGTAGTCCGCGCCGCTCAGCTCGTTTCCGATCTCGAGGAACGAGCGAAACCCCGGCCCGTACTCGGCTGCGCGCGATGGGTAGTTCTGCGCGTGTGTCGCCGCGGCTTCCGCTGCGCAGAGCCTCGTCCATGCCGACAGACAGGGCTCGACGTCGGGCACCGAGACGGCGACGAGCTTCGCGCCTAGCCGTTCGAGCGTTCGGACCGCCTCGAGCACCGCGGCGGCGACTTCGGGCGCGGACCCGGTGCCGATGAAGCGCTCGTCGAGGCCGATTCTCACTCCGCCTACGCCGCGCTCGAGCGCAGCACCGTAGTCTTCCAGGGGCTCGCGGCGCGAGGTCGAATCGGCGGGGTCGTGGCCGGCGATCACCGCGAGCATGGCCGCCGCATCGGCGACCGTCCGGGTCATCGGCCCGATATGGTCGAGCGACTCGCCGAGCGGGAAGACGCCCCGGCGGCTCACCCGCCCGTAGGTGGGCTTCAGGCCGACGATGCCGCAGGCGGCGGAGGGGAAGCGGATCGAGCCGCCCGTGTCGGTGCCGATCGATCCGAAACAGAGCCCCGACGCCGTGGCGACGCCGGATCCGCTCGAAGAGGCTCCAGGCCAGAGGCTCTTGCCCCAGGGATTCTGCGGCACGGGAAGCTCGGGATGGTACCAGGCCACGGCGAACTCCGTGAGATTGAGCTTGCCGAGGATGACCGCGCCGGCGGCCTCGAGCCGCTCGACGACGGCCGCGCTACGCTCGGGTATCCAGCCGCGGAGCAGCCGGCTCGCGCAGGTCGTTGCAATCCCGGCCGTCTCGCAAAGATCCTTCACTGCGACGGGCACCCCGTGGAGCGGGCCGCGCCAGCGGCCCCCGCGGATCTCGCGCTCGGCCTCCTTCGCGCGCTCACTCGCGCGCTCATCGAGCACCGTGATGTAGGCGTGGAGGCTCGAATCGAGGCGACGGATGCGGTCGAGGACCGCGCGCGTCGCCTCGACCGGCGAAAGGGTGCGGTCGCGTAGGCGCCGGGAGAGCTCGGTGAGCGGAAGGAAACAGATGTCGCCAGAGTCCATGGAGCGTGCCTCCGCGCGACCTTAAGTCCCGGGCGACCGCGAGATCAAGCCGGGATGCGGGGCTCCGACTCGGCGGCCAAAGGAAGACGCGCGTCGCTGTTGGCGCTAGAGTGTCGACGACCGTGAACTCTGGAGGAGAACCGATGGCGCAACGCGTATCGATCACCGAAACCAGCTACGGCAAGCTTCGCGGAACGATGGAGAACGAGGTGTGCGTCTACCGCGGTATTCCATTCGCCGCGCCGCCGCTCGGGCCGTTGCGCTTTCGCCCGCCAGAGCGCCCCGCGCGGTGGGCCGGTGTCCGCGACGCGACGCGCTTCGGGCCAGGCTCTTACCAGGCGGACCGACCGCTCGCCCCCGTGCTCGGCATCGTCGTGCCCGAGCAGAGCGAAGACTGCCTCACGTTGAACGTCTGGACGCCGGCCGCTCGCGGGAGCGTGCGCAAGCCCGTTCTGGTCTGGATCCACGGCGGGGCCTGGGTGATCGGCGCGGGCTCCGAGACCGTCTACGACGGCGCGAGCCTCGTCCGTCGAGGCGACGTGGTCGTCGTCACGATCAACTATCGCCTCGGTCCCTTCGGCTTCCTGCGCGCAAACGAGCTCGACGGCGGTCTCGACAGCACGGGCAACGAGGCCATGCTCGACCAGGTGGCCGCGCTCGAATGGGTGCGCGACGAGATCGCGGCGTTCGGCGGCGACCCGAACAACGTCACGGCTTTCGGAGAATCGGCCGGCTCGGTGAACATCGCCTGCATGCTGACGATGCCGCGGGCGCGGGGGCTCTTCCACAAAGCGGTGCTCGAGAGCGGCTCGCTCAACCACACGCGCACGCCGGAGGCGGCTCTCGGAACGACCCGCGAGATCTTGAAGCAGCTCGGCATTGCACCCGAAGAGGCATGCCGGCTGCGCGACGTCCCGGCACCGCAGCTCGTCGCGGCGCAGAATGCGGTCGCCGGGCGCACGGTAATCCCGCCCTTCTCGCCAGTTGCGGACGGCGACCTGATCCCCGCCCGCCCGTTCACGGCGATCGCCTCGGGCTCGGCGCGAGGCATACCCTTGATCGTCGGCTCGAACCTCGAAGAGATGAAGCTCTATCGGTTTCTCGATCCGTCGATCGACGCGCTGAACGATGCCGGCCTCGTCGAGCGGTGCTCGATGCTGTTCCCCGGCACTGACTCGAGTGGTGAGCCGCGTGGTCGGCGACTGGCCGAGGTCTATCGGGCGCAGCGGGCAGCGCGCGGCGACGATGCTTCACCCGCCGAGACGTGGCTGGCGATCTCGACGGATCATTTCTTCCGCAGCGGTGCCCTGAAGCTCGCCGAGCTGCAGGCATCCCATACGCCTGACGTCTTCGTCTACGAGTTCGCATGGAAGGGGGCGGTGCCGGGCAAGCCGCAGGGCGCGGTCCACGGGCTCGACGTACCGTTCGTGTTCGGCACGCTCGAGACCTCCGAGATTGGCGCAATCGCCGGCCGTACGCCGTCGGCGCGGGCGCTCTCCGCGCGAGTTCAGGAGGCGTGGTTGGCCTTCGCCCGCACCGGCCGCCCGCGCGGGGCCGGGCTACCCGACTGGCCTCGCTACGCTCCGCCGCGGCGCGCCACGCTCGAGCTCGGTGAGCGTTGTCGCGTGCTCGAAGCTCCCCGGGAGATCGAGCGGGCGCTTTGCGATGAGCTCGCAGGGTAGAGCTCGATAGCGGTCTTGAAGACCCGAGCGGGACCCCGGTAGCCGCCCAGTTGTCGGAGGCGACGGCGGCGGATTTCGTGCTCGGATCCACTTCCGAGGAAGCAGACGGGGCCTTGATCGCTCACGCTTCCGCCTGTCGCAGCGCCCGCTCCTCGCAACGAATCCTGACGCCGAGAAGTGGCAGGTTCGCGGCGCTGAAGAGCGCCGCCGTCAACCACGCGGAATGGACCAACGGTAGCGCGAAACCTTCCACCACGACGGCGACGTAGTTCGGGTGCTTGACGAAACGATAGGGACCCGAGCGAATCCGCGTGCGTCCGGGAATGACGATCACACGAGTGGACCAGCGAGGGCCGAGTGTCCGAATGACGGTCCAGCGAAGCGCCTGTGCGCCAACCACGAGCGCCAGCATCGGCCAGCCAAGCCGCGGGATGAAGGGCCGGGACAACACGAGAACCTCCGCGGCCGCTCCGACGAGAAGCCCGACGTGAAGCGTGACCATGAGCGGGTAGTGTCCGCCGCCGTATTCCCTTCCGCCGTGTGCAAAGGACCACGCGGCGTTTCGGCGCGACACGGCGAGCTCCGCCAGGCGCTCGGCTGCGACAGCGGCCAGCAACAGGAGGAAGAGCGTCTCGCTCGTCACGCCCCGTTGGTGTTTTGCAGGAGGACTAGCTCCGCGGAGAAGCCCGGACCCATGGCGAGCAGAAGTCCCGGCGAGCCGGGTGTCCAGCTTCTCTCCGCGAGCGTCGCTCGCAACACGAAGAGCGCAGACGCGCTCGACATGTTCCCGAGCTCGCGCAGACATCGCCAGGTCAGGTCGAGCTCTCCCTGCGTCAGCTGGAGAGCTTCGGTCAGTGCATTCAGGATCTTCGGTCCCCCCGGATGGCAGATCCAAGTATCAATGTCCGTGCGGCCAATGCCATAGGTCGCGAGGAACTCGTCGACGTTGTCGCCGACGTTCTCGCGCACGAGCGCGGGCACGTCGGGCGACAGAACGATCGAGAAACCGGCGCCGCCAACATCCCACCCCATGGCGCGTTCGGTCTGCGGGTAGAGGATGCTCCTCGTTCCGAGGATCTGCGGGCCGGCGAACCCGAGTCGTCTGGCACGCTCGGCGCCGACGCAAACGACCGCTGCTGCCCCATCTGCGAATAGTCCGCTGGCGATGGCATTCGCCGCCGATCGATCCCCCTCCTGAAAGGTGAGCGAGCAGAGCTCGACGGACAGCAGAATCCCGACGTGATCGGGCCATGCGCGCAGATAGTCGTAGAGGCGGGCCAGCCCGCTCGCCCCGCCCACGCAGCCCAGTCCGAAGAAGGGGAGCCGTTTCAAGTCCGAGCGAAGGTGGAGGCGGTTCGCGAGTCGCACGTCGATCGTCGGAGCGGCAACGCCGGTCACCGTCGTGAAGAAAAGCGCGTCGACATCGGTCGGTTCGAGGCGGGCATCCACGAGGGCGTCCCCCGTCGCCTGCTCGGCTAGATCGGTGCCGACATTGAGAAAGGCCCGGGTTGCCTCGTCGAAGCTCGGCAGCGGGTAAGCCTCCATCGGCAGAGCGAGATGGCGCGCGTCGACACCAACCGCACGATGAAACCGTTCGACCGCGGAAAATTCGCGGCCGTTCCCGTTCCCGCTCCAGAGGGTGCGAAAGCCCTCGATCAGCTCCTCCTGCCGATAACGGAACGCCCCGAGCGCCGTCCCGGTCCCCACCAACATAGGAGAGGTATCGCTCGCCATGTTTCTTTGCATCGTCAATCGAGCTCGCTAACCGCGGAAGCGAAAATCGACGAGCCCTTTGGGCCCGCCGCGCTTCTCGCAATATCCTGCGCGCAAAAAGCACGCGATGATATGAGGGAAACCCCCTAAGCCGAAATCATTTGGTTCCCCATCTACCTGAACTCTTCGGACCACACTTCCGCGCAGGGTACCGGAAAGGAGCGCGAAAGAATCTCGTCCTTTATCAGTTCCGTCGTCTCCATGACACCCCCAAGTAGGGGAGCCTTCGGTGGTCGAGTCTTCCGCCGGTGTTCCTTCAACCTCATAGAAGTTCCTGAGTGCGAGAACCGACGCCCGGATTCCTGGAAGAGCCGACGACCTCTCCCGCGTGCGGCAAGAGAAGACCGGTCATACGGACTGCTTCGTCAGCACGCCGATTGTGGAGCGGCATGGAATTTGGGTACTCCATTGCGGAGTTTCAATCGTTGGAAGGAGACACGTGATGCTCCTCTATCAGATCAACACTCGCGTCCGGCTGACGGAGCTGTCCCGGGCGCTCGGCCGGTCGGCGACCCTAGACGACCTCCCCGACGGCGACCTCGACCGCGTCGCTGAATGGGGATTCGACTGGGTCTGGCTTTTGAGCCTGTGGCGGACGGGTCAGGCCGGACAGAAGGTGTCGCGCGATGACCGGGAATGGCGACGTGAGTTCGAGGAGACGCTGCCGGACCTGCGCGAAGAGGACATCGCGGGTTCCGGATTTGCGATCACGGGCTACACGGTGCATCCCGGCCTGGGCGGGGACGCGGCGCTCGCCCGACTTCGCGAGCGCCTGCGGAAGCGGGGCCTGCGGCTGATGCTCGACTTCGTTGCGAACCACACCGCGCTGGATCACCCATGGGTCGAGGACCACCCCGAGTATTACGTCGCCGGAACCGAGGCCGACCTGGGGCGGGCGCCACGGAACTATACCCGGGTCAAGCGGGCGCGAGGCGACCTGCTCCTGGCGCATGGCCGGGACCCCTACTTTCCCGGCTGGCCGGATACGCTCCAGCTCAACTACGGCGATCCTGCCACGCAGGAGGCGATGATCGGAGAGCTCGTGAGGATCGCCGGGCAATGCGACGGCGTGCGCTGTGACATGGCCATGCTCGTTCTCCCAGAGGTCTTCGAACGGACCTGGGGTCTTCGCGCGCAGCCGTTCTGGCCGAAAGCGACCGAGCGAGTTCGGGAAAGGGCGCCGGGCTTCTGCTTCATGGCAGAGGTCTATTGGGACCTGGAATGGACGATCCTGCAACAGGGATTCGACTACGCTTACGACAAGCGGCTCTACGACCGCCTGCGCGAAGGACACGCGCGGCCGGTGCGCGAGCACCTTCATGCCGGGCTCGACTACCAGCAGAAGCTCGCGCGGTTCATGGAAAACCACGACGAGCCCAGAGCTGCCGCGACCTTCGTGCCCGGTGTTCACGAGGCCGCGGCCGTCATCACGTATCTGTCGCCGGGCTTGCGGTTCTTCCATCAGGGTCAGTTCGAGGGGCGGAAGAAGCGTATCTCGCCGCATCTCGTTCGGGCGCCGCTGGAGCCCGTGGACGGGACGCTGCAACGGTTCTACGAGGGACTCCTCGCTGTGCTCCGGCAGCCCGCCGTTCGAGACGGCCAATGGCGCCTGCTCGACTGCGTGCCCGCCTGGGACGGCAACTGGACGTCGGACTGCTTCATCGCGTGGTCATGGCAAGGGAGCGACGGGCAGCGGCGGCTCATCGCCGTCAACTATTCGGGCAACCAGAGTCAGTGTTACGTCCGCCTCCCGTTTTCGGACCTGACGGGCCGAGCAGTGCGACTCAAAGACCTCGTGGGACCCGCGAGCTTCGATCGCGATGGAAATGACCTCGCGTCGCGAGGGCTCTATCTCGACATGGCGCCGTGGAGCTACCACGTGTTCGAAATGGAGACGGGGAAGAAATGACGCACGTGCGGCAGCGACCTGCATCCGGTTAGTCGGCTCGGAACGCGCAACTTGCGTTCCGAGCCATCCGCGACGCGCGCCTTGCGTCGCTTAGCGGGCGAGTTGAGCGAGCTGGCCGATGGTGAAGAGGTCTTCCTGGACCCGGGTCTTCAGAACGAGGCGGTTCATCTCCGTGACCGAAGTCTGGTGGCTTGCATGATTGATGGCCGTAAATCCCAGCCACAGCGGCGCGCGGACCTGTTCGTTGCCGGAGCTGAAGGCCGGATTCCCGTACACCGTGAAGATGGTCTTGTAGTGCCGCCCCTGCTGGTCGTAGGCCAGCACGTACAGCGGTACGCCCATCTGCTCGTCGATGTAGAGCACCCGCTTCCCATAGGGGTGGCCCGGTACTTTGGGCGTGGCTTCCAGCACGAGCATCTTTCTGGGCTCCCAAGGGTCGGCCGGGTAGCCGCGACCGGCTGAAAAGCTGGCCTTGGCGGCCTTGACCCCGAGCGGCGCCAGCAACGTTGCGCGGCCGAGCAAGCGCCAGTCGTGCTCGTGGAGGTGTCCCCAGAAGCCGTAGAAATCCTCGTTCAGGAGCTCGCTCGACATCGTCGGCTCTCGCGGGTCGACGTTGATCTGACGCACCTTGTGCTGCTCCCGCACGTAGGCGAAATTCAGATCGTTGCTGCGATCGTCGTCGTAGCGGAACTTGAGCTGCATCACGTTCTTGACGTCATCGGGCGCCAGGCACTGATAGAGCTCTTTGAATAGGATCCCCGAGCCATCCCAGAGGTTGGCCTTCGGGTCGTCACGATGCATGCCGTAGGCTATGGCATAGTAAAACTCGATCTGACGCACCTCTTCCCCGGATGGGCCGATGAATCGAAACACTCCCCACGCTTGCGCGGAATCGGCGGTCTCGCGATAGCGAGAGTTCCAAGCGAGCTTGAGACCCGCTTGAGGGTCGGCTGGGTCGATTCGCGGAAACGGACGACCGGCGACGTAGCCTACGAGGTTTCCATCCTGGCCAAGCCGCACCTGATCGCCATTTCGTCGCGTCGCTTCGATGTAAGCCGAGCTCGGCGGCAGATCGGTGGTCTGTTGCGTGCGAATCTCGAGCTCTCCGGTCTTGACCTTCTCGAGGAGATCGACGGGGAGCAGCCCCTCCGCGCGCTGCCAATTCCCCTTGGAAAGCACGGGCGGCACTTCCGCTACTCCGGTCGCCTCCTTGTATGGGAAGAAGGACCGCTCGGTATCGTCCGTGATGTTTCCGTCAGCAGCCAGGGCGCATACGCTTGCGGTGAAGATCGCGATCACGATTGGCGCCATGGGAATTCGCATCGCATCCTCCTCTAGTCACCACGTTGAGCAGCATGCATCGTGCCGGGCTACGGGGACGTAGATTCTCGATTCCGCTTGAATGTTGAAGCGGCAAAAGGCTTTTGCGGTGGCGCGAAAGGGTGCGATTGGATCGAATCGAGTCAACAAGCTCGCATTGTGTCGTTAGCTGGGCTTGATTGCGGATACCGGGTGGTGGGACGATTCGCGCGTTCTCACCACCGTGCCGGGGAGGAAGAAAGAGAGATGGATCCGGAAGTCGCCGACGTTCGGCCTCGACGGCCCGAGGTCGACTCGCACGTCTTCCGTGCAGGCTTTCTCGCGGGCGTGCTCGCTTTCGTCGCCTTCGTCGGAGTCTTCAAGGATGTGTACGCGCTCGTCGATCCGGGCCGCCGGGGCGAGCTCGCTTGGGGCTTCCTCATGGTCCGGTACACGAGCCTCGAACGCGTGTGGTTCGGTTATCGGTTGACGGGCGATGCGGCGTGGTACGCCACGTTCCCCCACGTGGCGATCTATGGCGCCGCCATCATCGGGCTCGCCGGTTTGCGGCGATGGGGATGGTGGCTCGTCTTCCTCTACGTCGTGTACGTTTCAGTTTCGGAGTGGAGCTTCATGTTCTTCTACCCCCTCGGCTACCTCACCGGCGAGCCGTATCCGCCGGCATGGGCGAACGAGGAGTGGAAGTTCCTCGAGGTGAGCACTCCGCTCGAGCTGTCGATGGCCGCGCTCCTCTGGTGGTATCGCGACGTTTTCGTTCGCTGACGTGCGCGCCCGAGCGCTTCTCGGAACCCGAACCGACCAGATCTTGGACATTCTCGGCAAGGCGGATCTGGGCACATTCGGTCCCGCGTAGCGACGAAGTTGCGCCCGCTCGAGGTCCAATGACCAGCTTCGCGACTGCGAGTGTCGCGCGCACATGAGAGGGCGGCTGCCGCGCCTCTTCGAAGGCATCCGACCCGTCACCGCCGCCGGGACGGTCCGCGACGCGCTCGCGGGGCTCACTCTGGCCGCGATGAACGTCCCCCAGGCCCTCGGCTACACGAAGATCGCCGGCACCCCGGTCGTCACCGGCCTCTACACGCTGCTGCTGCCGCCGATCGCCTTCGCGACGTTCGGCTCTTCGCGCTATTTGGTCGTGGCGGCGGATTCTGCGACGGCCGCGATCCTGGCGAGCAGCCTTTCGCACATGGCGCCCGTCGCCAGCCCGCACTACGTGGAGTTGGCAGGGCTCGTGGCACTGCTGACGTCGTCCTATCTGCTGTTGGCGCGACTGTTCAGGCTCGGCTTCCTGGCCGACTTTCTCTCTCAGACGGTGCTGATAGGATTTCTCACCGGCGTTGGCTTCCAGGTCGGCATCGCCGTGCTCGGCGAGATGCTGGGGGTGCCAACCGCATCCCACCGGACGCTCGAGCAACTCGCCGAGGTCCTTCGCAATCTGCCCCGCACGCACGGAACCACGATCTGCATTTCGGCGTCGGTCGTCACGGTCATCCTCGCCTTTCGCGCGATCGCGCCACGTGTGCCTGGTCCGCTCTTCGCCGTAGCGGGTGGGGCGGCGGCGAGCGCCGCGCTGGACTTCGCCGCTCGAGGGGTAGCCGTCGTCGGGCCGGTGCCGGGCGGGCTCCCACGAATCGCCGTACCGCACGTGAGCTGGGGGGAAATCGTGGCCCTGGCCTCGTGGCGGCGTCGTGCTTTCTGATGATCGTCGCCCAGAGTGCGGCGACGGCGCGCGCGTATGCCTCGCGCCATCGTGAAACGCTCGACGAGAACACCGACATCGTCGGCCTGTCCGCGGCGAACGCCGTCGCAGCCCTGAGCGGCACGTTCGTCGTGAATGGCAGCCCGACGCAGACCGCGATGGTCGAGCGGTCAGGCGGACGAAGTCAGCTCGCCCAATTGGCGACGGCCGGGATCGTCGCCCTCGTGCTCCTATTGCTCACCGGCCCGCTGCAGTATCTGCCGCGGTGCGTGCTCGGGGCGATCGTTTTCACGATCGCCGTCGGCCTCGTCGACGTGAACGGTTTGCTCGACATCCGGCGCGAGAGCCCCGGCGAGTTTCGGCTGGCGCTCGTGACCGCCGGCGTCGTCGTGGCGATCGGCGTCGAGCAGGGCATCTTGCTGGCGATGGCGCTGTCTCTGCTACGTCACGTGCGCCACAGCTACCGGCCGCACACGGCGGTTCTGGTCGAGGACGGCCCGGGTCAGTGGCGGCCGATCCCCGCAGCCCCGGGTGCTACGAGTGGACCGGGCCTGGTGGTCTTCCAGTTCGGAGCGGATCTCTTCTATGCCAACGCGGACCGCTTCGCGCACGACGTGCGCGTGCTCGTCGAGCGAGCCCCTGCGCCCGTGCGGTGGCTCGTGGTCGATGCCGGCGCGATCACGAGCGTGGACTACTCCGCGGCGCGGACCTTCAGGGCCCTCCAGGAGGATCTCGTCCGGGCCGGCGTGACACTGGTGCTCGTACACGCACAGTCGTCGCTGCGAGCGGATCTCGAGCGCCATCGTCTCGCGGGGGTCATCGGCGCGGAGCACGTCTTCGACAGCCTGCACGAGGCGCTCGCGACGATACGCGTTCGTGACGCCGGTGAGCATGAGAGCGACAACGCGGGGAGGCGTGCATGAAGGCGACGAAGGGTCGGGCCTGAGTTGAACCGCCTCTGGCGTCAAAGGACGACATCGGCGGTTGTCGCCAATTGTCGCTTGAGACCGTCTCTCTCTGTCCCGTACCCTATCAAGTGGGTCCAAACACCTTGTTCCAACGCGGCTCATATGGGGAGGTCCCGGCGTGATAGGGGCAATTCTCGTACTCGCGAGCTTCGTGTTGTCGATCGTGGCGCTCCGGAGATCGCAGGCATCAAGGGACCTCGCTCGGCGCCTGAGCGAGATCGAGAGGCGGCTCCGTGACTTGCAGGCAACGACGCCGGCCAAGGAAAGTCGCACGGGCGAGCGGATCGAGGAAGCTCCCCCCTCTACGGTCGCGCCAGAGAAAGCGGCCGTTCCGCCCGACGTCTCGCGGAGTCAACTGGCGCCAACTGTGTCAGAAGTTTCGTCGGGCGTCGGCGAAGTCCCGCCTCGACCGCCCGAACCACCGCCGCCACCACCCCCGGCCGCGCCACCGGCCCCATGGGCGGCGATCGACTGGGAGCGATGGCTCGGCGTGCGCGGCGCGGCCGTGCTCGGCGGAATCGCACTCGCCGCCGCGGGAGTACTTTTCTTTCGGTACTCGATCGAGCACGGCCTGATCTCGCCACCGTTGCGGGTTACCCTCGGAACTCTGGCGGGGCTTGGCGCGATCACCGCAACCCAATTTCGGTGGCGAAAGGACTACCCGGATGCCGCCAACGCGATCTGCGGTGCGGGCATCGTGATCCTCTACGCGTCGTTTTGGGCAGCGCGGAATCTCTACGGGTTGATAGGCACCGGCACCGCGTTCACGTTGATGGCGCTCGTCACTTCGGCGGGTTGTCTCCTCGCGCTGCGTGAGGACTCGCTGCTGATCGCGGTGCTCGGCTTGGTCGGCGGCTTTGCGACGCCCTTCCTCGTGGCGAGCCGCGCCGACAATCCGATCGGGCTCTTTGGCTACGTTCTCCTACTCGACCTCGCCCTTCTCACGATTTCGCGCCGACGCGGCTGGCCGAGACTCGCGGCACTCAGCCTGGCGGGTACCGTGCTGTATCAAGTGTTCTGGATCGGCTTTCGGATGGGCCCTGATCGCCTGATCCTCGGCCTCTGTGTGCTCGCGCTGTTTGCACTCGTGTATGCGCTCGGTGCTCCGCGTGACCGTTCCGTCAGCGACTCCGAATGGAGAGCCACGCAAGCCGGAGGAATCCTCGTCCCGTTTGCGTTTGCGATCTACATCGCATCGAGGGCTAGTCTCGGACCTCACCTCTACCCGATTGGACTCCTCCTCTTGTTGCTCTGCGCCAGTGCCTCCTGGCTCGACCGAGGCCGGCAAGAGACGGTTCTCGGCCCGGGCGCGGCGGCGGCCAGCGCGGCCGTCGTCGGCGTGTGGATATTCGGGCGATTCCTGACTCCCTCGGCTGCCTGGGACGCGGTAGGAGTGAGCGTCGCTCTGGCACTTCTCTTCCATGGCTTCGCTGAAGAGAAGCGACACGCGCCTAGCTACTCGGGTCCCGCGCTTGCTGCTCTGATCGCGGCTGGCGGTCTTCAGTTGATGTTGATCGCGGGGTCGCTCAGCGCCGTCGGCGCGTCGCTCTGGCCGTGGGCCGGCGGCGCGCTTTCTCTGACCCTGCTCCTGGCCCGGCAAGGCACGGGGGCCGGGCGGGAGCTCCTGCAGCCGTTGGGGTGGGGTAGCCTCGGATTGAGCCTCGTCCTCCTTCAAATCGCGCATGGCGGCGAGGCGACCTTCCCGGCAGTCCCGACCTTTTTTGCCGTTCTCCTCCTGGCTGCCGCCCTCAGCCATTGGGCGGCTCTCGTGCAAACCCAATCGGTCGCCCGTCGTTATGCCGAATACGGCGCCGCTCTCCTGTCGATCGTCTTCCTGTTGTCTCTTCCCGTCATGCTCGAGATACGCCGGTGGCCAGCCGAAGTGTTTCTCGGCGGGTCGCTGGCGCTCGGCTTTCTTTCGGCTCTAGCAGCCACGCGCCTCGCGTCGGGCCAGTGGTACTTTGCGGCGGTTTTGGCGACGGCAATTGCACACTCTGCGTGGACAGCAAACCGTGGCGCGGGCGCCGGCCTCCCCGCCACCCCGCTCGTCGAGCTCTCGCTACAGATGACCGCGGTCGTTCTCTTCACCGCATGGCCAATCTGGGCGGGACCCGGTCTTCGGCGGGAACGCTTTGCCTGGTACGCATCCGCTCTCGCCGCGCCTGCTTGGTTCCTGTCGCTACGGCGGCTGTTTGTGCTTGGCTTCGGAGAATCGTTCATCGGGACCCTCCCTCTTTCGCTCGCCGCGATCTCTCTTGCGGCGTTGTTCGAGGCGAGGCGGCGATTCCCCGATGCGGATCCGCTACGTCGGAGCGTCGTCGTCTGGTTCTCCGCAGTAGCGCTTGGCTTCGTGAGCGTCGCGATTCCGCTCCAGCTCGAAAAGGAGTGGATCACGATCGGCTGGGCGCTCGAGGTGCTGGCGCTCGCGTTCCTTTGGCAGCGCCTAGATCACCCGGGCCTCAAGTACTTCGCCGCAGCCCTGACGGTCGCGGTCGGTCTGCGACTGCTGGCAAATGATGCGGTGCTCGGCTATCACCCGCATCCCGCGTGGCGGATCGTCAACTGGCTCGCATACACGTATCTCGTCCCGGCGGCGTCGCTCATCGTGGCGGCGGCCACCTTCGGTCGCGACGAGCTCCTACGCGCGCGACCTTGGGAGAAGCGCCTATACCAATACGGCTTTGCTGCGGCAGCATCGCTCACGGGACTTGCTGCAATCGGCATCATCTTCGTGTGGATCAATCTCGCAATCGCAGACTGGTTCTCCACGGGAGACGTCGTCAGCTTGAGCTTTCGCCGCATCCCCGCACAGGATCTGACCATGTCGTTGGCATGGGGAATGTACGCGCTCGTCCTGCTCGCAGTCGGCGTCGCGCGCGATGTGAGCGGACTTCGCTGGGTGAGCCTCTTCATATTGATCCTGACGATCGGCAAGGTCTTTCTCTACGATCTCGGGCAACTCCAAGACCTCTTCCGCGTGATGTCGCTCTTGGGCCTCGCGGTGTCGCTGATCCTGGTTTCGCTCGCCTATCAGCGCTTCGTCTTTCGGAAGATTTCGTCTGAGGAAAGATGAGACGGCCGACTCTCGCCTTGATCATTGCGGCGATCCTCGCTCGAGGCGCGGATGCCGACGCGCCGCGGCCTGTGACGCTCCGCGCTCTGTTTCCAAAGGAAGCAGAGGTGGCGATCGAGAAGCCAGGCGTGTCCCGGCTGCCGCTGCCTCCCGAAGTCCTCAGCGCTTGCCGTCCCGATCTCTCGGATCTGCGCCTCCTCGATTCGAGCGGCAACGAGATGGCATTTCTCTTGGATAGCGGCGTCGATCCGAACGCGAAGGTCGAAGTCGTCGAGTCCGCCGAAGCGACGGTCGTCGACGTGAACCGGGAAGAGATCCGGCGTGAAGAAGGCCCGACGATCTACCGAGAGGCGTATCAGCTGACCGTCCCTGGGGTAGCACCCGGCGCGGGCCAATGGCAGATCGTCGTCAAGACCGCTCGGCCGCGCTTTGTGCGTCGGCTCGACGTTTCGGTCGTGGAAGGCGATGGAACGATGACGAGCTTAGTCGAGAACGCCTCGCTCTTCCGATTGCCGGAGCTTCCTGGCGCGAGCAAGGAGCACGTCTCCTTTCCCCTGCCGGCGTTTTCTGGAAGCCGCCTTGCGGTTGCGCTCGAGGGAGAAGATGGCGCGTACCTGGCGCCGGCGTTCGAGCTGAGGGCTAGCCGCGCGATCGAGACGGCGAGGCCGCTCATCGTCCCGCTCGAGGAAGTGGGCCGCCATGGCGCGGAAGGCCGAACGGTGATCGAGCTATCCCGGCCGCCGGGTCTGGTGCCCGATCTCCTGAAGATCGAGACCACGACCCCCTGGTTCCAGCGGCCGGTAGTCGTCCGGGATCGTGTTCACGAAGTTGATGGAGCGCTTCTCGGCAGCACGGAGTTGTTTCGTTTCCGGGACGTGCCCGGTGCGGAATCCCTCGAGGTGCCCCTTTCCCGCGCCGGCGGTGAGCGCTTGTCGGTCGCGATAGCCGACGGCGACAGCCCGCCGCTCGAGGGTTTGACCTTTTCCGCGATCGTCCGCCAGCCCTCGCTCATCTTTTTCGCCGCAGGAGCGGGGGAAGGCACGGGCGCCGCGCTTTTGGTATTCGGCGGGGGGCGGGCCGGACTGCCGCGTTACGATCTGTCAGGCAACCTTCCAGCGGCGGGTGAGCGCCTGCGCGGCAGCAACGCGGCGATGGCCGCCTATCTCCACGATGCGTCGCGCGTCGGCCTCGCGCATCTCGGTGATGTGCGGGCTAACGCGATGTTCGACGCAAGCCCCGCCTTGGCGTTCGCGATGAGACCCGGAGTGGCGGTAGATCGTCGCCTGTACACGCATCGGCGTGAGTTCGCCGTCGCTCCGTCGCCGGACGGAGTAGCGCGGCTACGCCTGAGCGCCGAAGAGGCTTCCGTGGCGCGGGATGATCTCGCCGACCTTCGCGTAGTCGACGCCAGCGGACGGCAATGGCCGTATCTGGTTGGCGATCTTCCGGCTGCCGAGGAGCGGGATATTCCGGTCGAAAGAGAAACGAATGATGAGCGCGTTTCTCACTACCGCCTTCGGCTCCCAGCGTCGCCAATTCGGATCGAGACGCTGACCCTCGAGACCGACGAGGCCTTCATTGACCGATCCTTTCGGGCCGTCGCGATCCGCCCCGCCGACTCTGAAAAGAAGCAGCGGATCGCCGCATCGGGCCGCCTCGTCCGCCGTTCTCGGGATCGCTCGCCGATCAAGGTCTCCCTCTCCGGCGGGCGTATCGAATCGCTCGAGCTCGTGATCGAGGACGGAAACGAGGCGCCGCTTCGCTTCACGAGCATCCGTGGTCGGGTCCGCGTCCCTGAGCTGCTGATCACCGTACCTGCGGGAGACTACGCCCTCTTACTCGGCAATGCGCGCGATGAGCGGCCGCGCTACGACCTGGAGGCCGTGCGCGAGGTCGTCTCCACGGTGACGAGCGCGGCCGTAGCTCCGGGGACGCTGCAAAAGAACCCCGACTACAGCGTTCGTGCCGGGCTCTCGCTCCGTGCCGGGTTGGACACGCTTTTCTTCTGGATCGTTCTTGGAGCAGCGGTCGTAGTGCTTGGCTCGATCACGCTCCGGCTCGCCCGCTCCACACCCCCGACGAACGGATAGGCGTTCGCAATCCTCAATCGATCGCGTACTTCTTCACGGCGCTCGCATTCAGCTCGATGCCGTTCCCGGGGCGGTCGGGGTCCGGCTTCCAGTGGCCGTTCTGCGGATGCGGCGGATCGATCAGCCACTTCATCATCGGCTGCCACTCGATGTCGAGCATCTCGACGACCATCAGGTTGGGAGTAGCCATTGCCGGGTGGAGGTGGAGCAGCGCGTAGGCGTGCGGTGCCATCGGCAGGTTGAACGCGGCCGCGAGGTGGGCGATCTTCATCCACTCGGTGACGCCTCCAACCCGTCCGATGTCGGCCTGCACGATGTCCGCGGCGCCGGCGGTGATCAAGTCTCTGAAGCCGTACTTGGTGTATTCGTGCTCGCCGGTGGCGACTGGAATCGAGATCGCCTTCGCAATTGCCGCCAACCCCGGGATATCGTCGGCCAGCACCGGCTCCTCGAACCAGCCGATGTTGTAGCCCTTGAACGCCTCGGCCATCCGGATGGCCTGCTTGGCGTAGTAGCCGTTGTTGGCGTCGACGAATATCGTCACGTCGTCGCCGAGGGCCTTGCGAACTGCAGCGAGGCGGGCGATGTCTTCGTTCTCGGCGCGCCCGAAGTCGCGGGCCACCTTGATCTTGGTGCGTGAGAACCCGCGCTCGACGAAGTTCATCTGCTCGCGGACGAGCTCCTTCTCGCTGTAGTGGGTCCAGCCGCCGGAGCCGTATACCGGCACACGGTCGTGAGCCGACCCGAGAAGTCGGTAGAGCGGAACGCCGAGGGCCTTGGCCTTGATGTCCCACACGGCGTTGTCGATCGCCGAGATCGCTTGGAAAGCGACACCCTTGCGGCCGTTTCCACGGGTCCGCCAGAACATGTTCGTCCACAGCTTCTCCGTCTCGAACGGGTCAGCCCCGACGACGAGATCGGTCAGCTGGTCGTGGATCAGCGAGCGTACCGCTCCGGCGCCCTCCGAATACGAAATCCCGGTGATGCCGGCGTCGGTCGAGAGCTCGACGAACATCCACGGCAGGCCGGCGCCGCCCGGCTTCGGCATGGTGGCATCCTGGAACATTCCGCCCTCGGGGTCGTGCAACCGCGTCGTCCGAATCTGTGTGATCTTCACCGGGTTCTCCTATTCGCGAGGCCGCTCGATTGTCACACGGTCGCGACACGCCCTCAAACACGACTGAACGATCTTGCCGGTGGTTACGGGCAATTCTGACAGTTCAGGGGGCGGCGCCATGTGCTCGGCAGCGAACCGTGGTTCTGCGCGCGCACCTGCTCGAGCAGGCTTGCGTAGTCCGACCTCAGCAGGCCGATCTTCTCGCGCGCATCGGACTCCTTGGACGTCCAGTACCGGTAGACGGACCAGTAATTTTCGATCTGCGCCTGAGTCCACGTATTGTAGTCCGGGCGCTGGCTGTCGAGAGTCACTAGCGCGTCGCGCGCCGCGACCAGATCGTCGGCGGCTCGGTTGATGGCGTCCTCGATCCTCCTTCGGAGCACGATGGCCTCGGCCTCGAGCGATTGATCGGAGCTATTCTTTTCTGGCTCGCTCGCCGGCTCCGAAAACGCCGATTCGGGTGGATTCGCGTATTCACTACGAACCTTGCAATCGGGTGGCGGCTTGTCTCCAGCGTACGTCTTGCCATCCGGAGTCGTGCAGAGTACGAGGCCAACCCCCTCGCGGGCGCACAAAAGAACGCCCGTGAGCAGCAAAACCGACGCTGCAAGCCGCCCGCTCATCGGGGCCACCGCACGGTCACACCGGTCGAAAGACCAGGAAGTACTGGTATGGGAGCACCTCCGGCGCGGCGGCGAGTTGGTACCCGGCGCTCTGGAACTCTTCGACGACCTGCGCGCGCGCCAACCGATGCTCGGCGGGCGGGCCGACCGGGACGTCGGCGTCCTTCTTGAAGTCGATGACCACGACGCGGCCACCCCGCTTCAGGGCGCGTCGCAACCGGCGCAGGTACTCGACTCGGTCATCGATGTGGTGAACGGTATCGACGATCAACACCACGTCGACCATGCCGGCCGGCAAGCGTGGATTGTCGGCCGAGGCAAGGAGCGGCACCACGTTCGGGGTCTGTTCGCGCTCGGCCCGCTCGCGAAGGTGTACGACGAGGTTGGGCTCGGTGTCGACCGCGAACACCGTGCCGCTGTCGCCGACGGCGGCGGAGAGGTAGCGGCTGAAGTAGCCGGTGCCGGCGCCGAGATCGGCCACACACATGCCCCGTCGGATGTCCAGCGCCTGCATCACGCCGGCGGGCTTTTGCCACGCATCGCGAGCCGGATCATCGAACACCGCGATCCAGTGCTGCACGTCTGCGAAGGAGTGCCGCACGGTGGCGTCATGGTGCCCCTGCGGTGGTGGCGTCGCGTCCGCCGCCAGCGTGATCGCCCCGGACGAGGCCCCCAGCCCGCACCACAGCGCCGCGACGCCGGCGGCGAGCAGAACCGAGCCCGCGTATCCGTCTCTTTGGTTCGTCATCCCCGGACCGGGATCAGCTTAGCAAAATTGGATTTGCTCTATAGCGGCTGCGCGGTCAAACATCGGCCGCGCGGCAGGCCCGGATTCCTGCTTCAAGGGTTGACGGCGTGACGCGGTCGATCCGCGGCGCGAGTCGTCCGCCGGCTCGGGCGTTCCGAGAGAGGTGCTAGATCAAGTGGTGCTCGCGCGCGAACGGCTCCGACACGACCATGTCGACGATGGCGTGAGCCTTCAGTGCACGGAAAGGTGGATGGTGCAGCTCACCCCAAGGGATGCAGAGTCGAACCGCATTCGCAAAGCACAACACGCCGTCGCTGGTCACGCTGACTACGACGGTGCTTCTTAGCCGAACGAAGGCATCGGTCGGCTCCGCCATGATTGCCATCGCCATAGATCCGACTCCGTGTCTGGTGTCCCGTATCGCTGCGGTGCCCGCCCTCCCA
Organism: uncultured delta proteobacterium; assembly: GCA_963712515.1. Taxonomy (GTDB): domain Bacteria; phylum Desulfobacterota; class Binatia; order JACPRU01; family JACPRU01; genus CAVQIG01. The sequence continues at coordinate 13,743 of CAVQIG010000023.1, read as the reverse complement.
TACTGGGAATTTTTCCCATTTCCGATCATACTCCTCGACGCCGCCCGAGCCAAGCGGAAAATGCACCGGGCACGTCCAGGGGAGCATGATCCGCTCGCCGTTCGAACGGTTCCGTCCTCGTCCACGCATCTCCAAAGGCCACCTTGGGCGTCGGCTACCCGGCCGGCTCATCGCGCGGTTCGACCCGGCGCGCCGCGGTTGATTGCTCGCGAGGGCGAAAGGCATGATTACTCCGGAAGGCACGGAATGCTCGACGTTGCGATCACCGGGGTTGGCGTGGTCTCCGCCATCGGTCTTTCGGCGGAGGAGTTTCATCGCCAGTTGATGGCAGATGCATCCGGCATCCGCCGGGCGCCCTGGGCCGCCGACGGCGAGGGCGAGGCGGCGTGGCTTGCGACCGCCGGGGGGTTCGTCCCCCGCGACTGGATGGACGAGCGTGTCGAGGCGGGCACCGATCTCTTCGCCCAGTTCGCCTTGGCCGCCACGGATCAGGCGGTTCGGCAGGCGTGTCTCGGCGATCTCGATCCGCTTCGAACCGGAGTCGTGCACGGCACCAGCATCGGCGGTGCGCGGGCGCTGATGAAGGCGCAGTACCTCTTGGACAGGGAGGGGCCGCAGGCGGTCCCGCGCAAGACCGAGATCCAGATGTACCCGAACATGGCGGCGTCACAGATCGCCATGCGCTACGGATTGCACGGTCCGAGCCTGACCTTGACCACCGCGTGCGCGGCGTCGCTCGATGCGCTCGGCAACGCGGCCCGGCTGCTCGACGCAGGCCGTGCGGACGTCCTCATCGCCGGCGGCACCGACGGCGGGATCAGCCTGGCGGGCGGCGGAGCGGACGGCGCCTTCGTTCCCGCCACTTTCCATACGAGCAGGCTCTACGGCATGACCGCGCGCTCGGACGATCCGCGACGAGCCATGCTGCCGTTCGACGTCAAGCGACGGGGAATCGTGCTCGGCGAGGGTTCGGCGATGTTCCTTCTCGAGCGGGGCGAGCACGCGCGCGGGCGCGGTGCCCGCGTGCTCGGATACCTGCGGGGATACGGCGCGCTCGCCGACGCCTACCATCCGTCCGCGCCGGAACCGACCGGCCGGTGGGAGGCCCGGGCGATGGAGCTCGCGCTCGCCGATGCCGGGATCGCGGCCGCAGAAGTCGACGCGCTGATTGCGCACGCGACCGGCACGCCGAAAGGCGATACCGCCGAGATTCGCGCGATCAATCATGTGCACGGCAGCCGTTCGAAGCCGCTTCCGGTGGCCTCGATCAAGGGCCATATCGGTCACAGCGGAGCCGCTTCGGGCGCGATGGCGTTGGTGACGGGCCTGCTCGGAATGGCGGAGCGACGCTTCACGCACACGTCCAACACCGACGAGCCCGATCCCGAAGCGCGGTTCGACGTCGTGATCGGGCAGCCAAGGATGATCGAATATAGGACTCTGCAGGTGAACGCGTTCGGCTTCGGCGGTCAGAACGCCTCGATCATCGTGACGCGCGACTGACGCGTGCCCGGCGCGTTTCCCGACGAGAACTAGCCGCGAAGCGAAATTCCCGTGGTGCCCCTTCGATCCGAAATTCGCGCGGGTCCTGTCGTCGGCGCAGCCCGCGCCGACGCCACCCACGCGAATTTCGGATCGAGGCCAGGAGTGTGCGTCACAGATCGCTCCGGCGGTCGCGATCCGTCTCCTTTCGGGCATCCTACCGAGCTAGCGCTCGGCCTCCTGCTGCATCAGGGCCCAGAGTGACGCGACGTGCTCGCGCTCGGTCGAGATCGCGCCGATCGAGACCCGCACCATCCAGCGCCCATCAAGGACCGCGGGAGTGAGGTACGCTCTGCCGGAGCGGTTCACTCGCTCGACCCAGTTTTGAGTGTGCTGGTCCAACGCTTCGCCTTCGAGGCCTCGTGGCTCGTGGCGCACGCACACCGTCTGAAGCGGAACCGGGGCAAGCACGCGCCAACCCGGCGCGCCACGCACCCGTTCGGCGAACCATTGGGCGTTGGCGATGTCGCGCCGCAAACGAGCCTGCAACCTTTCGACGCCCTGGTCTCGGATGAGGCACCAGAGCTTTAGCGCGCGAAAGCGGCGCCCCAGCGGGATACCCCAGTCGCGCAAATTCTTGACGCGGCTATCCACCGCGCTGCGCAGATAACTCGGGTTGGTGCTCATCACCCGCACCAGATGTTCGGGGTCACGTACGTAGTACAACGAACAGTCGAACGCCGCGCCGAGCCATTTGTGCGCGTTCAGCACGAGCGAATCCGCGCCCTCGATCCCCTTCCACATCCAACGGCATTCGGGCAGGATCATGGCTGAGCCGGCCATCGCTGCATCGACGTGCAGCCACAGGCCGTACCGTCGGGCGACCTCTGCCAACGCCTCGACCGGGTCGAGCGCAGTCGTGGTGGTGGTCCCAGTGGTGGCAACCAGAGCGCAGGGCATCAAACCGCGCTCGAGATCGGCCTCGATCGTGTTCGCGAGAACATCGGGTCGCAAAGCATAGTGCTCGTCGGTTTCGATCGTGCGAACGTTCTTGCGCCCGAATCCGGCAAGCAGCGCGGCCTTGTCCACCGAGCTGTGGCTGTGCGCCGAGACATAGACGATCAGCGGTCGAGCCTCCTCCTGCAGACCGCCGCGCGCCAGGGAATACTTCGAGGTGCGTTCGCGGGCGCACAGCAGGGCGACGAGGGTGCTCGTCGACGCGGTGTCCTGAATCACCCCGCTGAACGCTGGGGAGAGTCCAACCATTTGACGCATCCAATCGGTAACGACCTCCTCCAGCTCGGTGAGGGCCGGGCTGGATTGCCACGAAAGGCCGATGACGCCCAGTCCGGTGCTGAGATAGTCTCCCAACACCGAGGCGAGTTCGCCGTTGGCTGGGAAATAGCCGTAGAAATTCGGGTGCTGCCAGTGCGACAGTCCGGGCAGGATGATCTGCTCGAGATCCCGCAAGACGGTGTCGAACCTCTCCGGTCCAGCGGGTGGGGTAGCGGGGAGTTGTGCGCGAACCGCGCCCGGTTCGCGGAGCGACATCACCGGCAGGTCGGCTACACGCGCCCGGTAGTCGGCGATCCAGTCTATCAGTTGGTGTCCGGCGCGCCGGAATTCTTCCGGGGTCATATGGTGACCTTCAGCCGTGACGAGGTGGCACGGTCCAGAGCCGACGAATGCGAGCGTCCTCCCCGAACGGAAGCGATCGCGGAAACCACGAAACGGCTACGAATGCCCTCGAGATGGGCCGGCCGCGCTCGGGGCGAGCGAGGCACCCGCCCGAGTGCCCGTCGTGAAGACCGCCCTACGTCACGCGCAGCTATGGCAAGTAGACGGGAGACGCGCTCCTCGGCATCGCAAATGTCCAAGAGCTCCTATTTCGGCTGCGGAACGATGCGGAGGTAGGGCTTCGGCGCCTTCCAGCCTGAAGGGTAGGTCTGCTTGGCCTCTGCGTCCGATACCGAGGGGACGATGATGACGTCCTCGCCACGTTTCCAGTTCACGGGCGTGGCGACCTTGTGCTTCGCCGTCAGCTGGCAGGAATCGAGGAGCCGGAGTACCTCGTCGAAGTTGCGCCCGGTGCTCATTGGATAGGTGAGCATGGCCTTGATCTTCTTGTCCGGGCCGACGATGAACACCGACCGTACCGTCGCATTGTCGGCGGCGGTCCGACCCTGGGAAGTGGCGCCGGCTTCCTCGGGAAGCATGTCGTAGGCCTTGGCCACCTTGAGCTCCGGGTCCCCGATCAGGGGATAGTTGACGGCGTGGCCTTGCGTCTCCTCGATGTCCTTCGACCATTTCTGGTGATCGCTCACCGGGTCGACGCTGAGGCCGATGACCTTGGTGTTTCGTTTGTCGAACTCGGGCTTGAGCCTCGCCATGTAGCCGAGCTCCGTCGTGCAGACCGGCGTGAAGTCCTTCGGGTGTGAAAACAGAATCGCCCAGCCGTTGCCGATCCAATCGTGGAAGTTGATCTTGCCCTGCGTGGTCTCGGCGGAGAAGTTGGGAGCCTCGCTGTTGATCCTGAGCGCCATGAGCTACCTCCGTATCGTGGTTGTTACCGGGCCTTGGTCCATTCCCTCCGATACATCGACGCGGATGCTAAGAAAAGCCGGACGCGCAAGATTCCGCTTTCCGATGCCAACGCGTTGCGACGCATCGGCCCCTACTATAGGAGAAGAGCCCGGCGAGTGAAGCGCGAACACCCGACCGAATGAGTTGAAGGAAGCCGAGGAGAGCCGCATGATCGTCCATCTTCTCGACGGCACGTACGAGCTCTTCCGCCACTTCTATGGCCTGCGTCGCTTCCACGAGAAAGATCCCCCGTTCGGGGCCGTGATCGGCGTCCTGAACACGGTGCTGCAGATGTTCGAGAAGGGAGCGACCCACCTCGGCGTCGCGACCGATCACGTGATCGAATCGTTCCGCAACCGTCTTTGGGCCGATTACAAGACGGGAGAGGGCGTCGAGCCCGCGCTCCTGGCCCAGTTCCATCCGCTCGAAGAAGCTCTCACCGCCATGGGAGTGACCGTCTGGCCGATGATCGACCTCGAGGCTGACGATGCGCTCGCGTCGGCCGCTCGGATCGCCTCGGCAGACGACGCGGTGGAGAAGGTCTGCCTGTGGACGCCCGACAAGGACCTGGCGCAGTGTGTCCGCGACGACCGCGTGGTGCAGGTCGATCGCAGGGGTCAGAAGATCCGCAACGCCAAAGGAGTTCGCGAGAAGTTCGGGGTGGAGCCCGCCTTGATTCCCGACTTCCTCGCGCTCGTCGGCGACAGCGCGGACGGCTATCCAGGCATCCCGGGATTCGGTCCGGTCACCGCGGCGCGGTTGCTGAACCGATACGGAATCATAGAAGCCTTCCCGCCCGACGCACTCGGCGCCAGCCGCGACCTGGCGCTGCTCTTCAAGAACCTAGCGACGCTCCGGACCGACGCGCGCCTCTTCGATGCCGTCGACGAGCTTCGCTGGAACGGTTCCACCGGAGCTTTCGTCGCGTTTGCGGAACGCCTCGGGGACGGTCGTCTGGTCGAACGCGCTTCGAAGGCGAAGTCGCTGGCCGCGGGGGCGCACCGACCGCGCGCTCCCCGGAGGCGCGACACGCTCGCCGGTTCGTCCTTGAAACAAATCGACGTAGACAGATGAGCGGAACAACGTTGGAATCGAGACTCTGAAATGGACCTTACGCTCAGCGAAGAGCATCAAATGCTCAAGGATCTCGTTCGTCGCTTCGTCGAGGACGAGTTGATGCCGCTCGAGCGCGTGACCCTCGACCGCGAGGCGGTGGGCCAAGGCGCGTATCTGACACCCGAGGAACGAACGCCGATCGACCGGAAATCGCGCGAGATCGGTCTGTGGGGGCTCGATGCGCCCAAGGATGTCGGTGGATCGGACCTTCCGATCGTCGCGATGATCGGCGTGTGGGAGGAGATGGGCCGAACGGTCACCCCCTATCTGCTTCCGCCGGACTCGCCCAACCTGCGCATGCTGATGGCGACGGTCAACGACGAGCAGCGAGCGCGCTATCTCGCGCCGTACGTGGCCGGCGAAACGATCTCCGCGATCGCGATTTCGGAGCCGGGAGCGGGAACCGACCCCGCGTCCATGACGACGCGAGCCGTCAGGGACGGCGACCAATGGGTGATCAACGGTCGCAAGATCTGGGTGAGCCGCGCGGCGGATGCCGATTTCACGATCCTGATGGCCGTTACGGACAAGAGTGCCGGGGCGCGTGGAGGGATTTCGGCATTCCTGGTCGACAAGGGAACACCCGGCTTCAACGTGCTCCGAAAGATCCCGATGATCGGCGGGGCGATGACCTACGAGATCGCGCTCGAGGACTGTCGTTTGCCCGCGTCGAAGCTGCTTGGAAAGCTCGGGCAAGGATTCGCCCCGATGCAACTGCGCCTGTCTACCCGTCGCATCCAGATGGCCGCATGGTGCGTCGGGCTCTCTCAGCGCGCCGTGGACATGATGTGCGCGTTCGCGCCGCAGCGCCTGACTTTCGGAGTCCCGCTTTCGGAGCGACAAACCGTACAGTGGTGGATCGCGGATGCGGCGACGAAGATTCATGCATGCCGGCTGATGGCATACGACGCGGCTCTGAAGATCGATCAGGGCCGCGATGTGAGAACCGAGATCTCGATGATCAAGGTGTTTGCGACAGAGATGGCGTGGGACACCATCGACAAGGCGATGCAGACGTTCGGCGCGATGGGCATGACGAAGGAAATGCCGCTCCAGTTGATGGCCTCGCACGTGCGCACCATGCGCATCTACGACGGTCCGTCCGAGGTGCATCGGTGGGTCGTCGCGCGAAATCTGCTCGGATTGCGACGTTGAGCGAGATCGCTTCCAACCGAGGAGGCCTCATGGCCGAAGAACGATACGGCGACGTCAGCGTTGCCCTCAGCAGAAACGTAGCGGAGGTCGAGATCCATCGGCCGCCGCACAACTTTCTCGACGTCGAGCTGATTCGCAGTCTCGCCGATGCGCTCGAAGCGCTCGATCGCACGGAGCAATGCCGCGTCTCGGTGCTCTGCGCCGAGGGAAAATCCTTCTGCGCCGGTGCCAATTTCGGCAGCCGCGAGACCGAAGCCCCGTCCGGCACCACGAACCCGCTCTATTCCCAAGCGGTTCGCTTGTTTTCCTGTAAGAAGCCGATCGTGGCGGCCGTCCAGGGTGCCGCGGTCGGGGGAGGCGTCGGGCTCGCGCTCGTCGCGGATTTTCGCGTCGTCTCTCCCGAAGCCCGGTTCTCGGTAAATTTCGTGAAGCTCGGCATCCATCCGGGCTTCGGTCTGACGCACACTCTCCCGCGGCTGATCGGTCGACAGAAGGCCGCGTTGATGTTCTACACCGGCCGACGCATCACCGGAGAACAGGCGGTCGGCTGGGGCCTCGCGGACCTTCTGGCCGACGCGGGTCGCCTCCGCGCCGTTGCCGCCGACCTGGCATCCGAAATCGCCGAGGGTGCGCCGCTAGCACTCCTCTCGACGCGCGCGACGATGCGCCAGGGGCTCGCGGAAGCGGTAAAGGCTCAGACCGATCACGAGGCGAAGGAACAATCGTGGCTATTCCGAACCGAGGACCATCGCGAGGGCGTCAAGGCGGTGGCGGAGAGAAGGCCCGGTCGGTTCGTCGGCAAGTGAAGCAGAAAGGCGGCATCGTTGATGGCGGCGTTTGGTAGCCTGAACAGAGGCAACCTGGGAAGCTCTGCACAAGGTCTCGCCCGAGCCGAAGTAAAGCGCAGCGGGCGAATCTTTCCGCGCCCGCGAGCCATTCGGCTCGGGCGAGACCTTGCGCAGAGCTTCCCTGAACGTCAACTGCCAGCGGCTTTCCCCGTCACCGGCGGGACTCCATGCTTATGGATCCACTGCCGCCGTTTCTCGAAAGGCTGCGCCACGTAGTCGCGCATCAGCCGCAACGCATCCTCGGTGACGATCGTCTTCAGCCATTCCTCGCCCTCGACTCGCAGTCCCTCTTCGATCGGCAGATTCGCCCCGCGGACGATTGACCGCTTGGCGGCGGTCACCGACACGGGAGACAAGCGCTTGAGCCCTTCGGCGACCTCGACGGCGCGGGCGCGCGCGTCTTTCGCCAGCTCGTTCACGATGCCGAGCTCGAGCGCCCCTTCTGGAGTGACCGTTCGACTCCGCAGCAAGAAGTCCAGTGCCCGCCCGAGCCCGATCATTCGCGCCAGAAGCTGTGACCCAGTGCCGGTCAAGATGCCCAACGCGACCTCCGGAAAGCCGATGCGAAAATCTCCTTGCTGAGCGATCCGGATGTCACAATTGAGCGAAAGCTCCAGACCGGCGCCCATCGTGTCTCCGTTCATCGCCGCGATGACGGGCTTGTCGATGTAGGCGAGGGAGCGAAGCAGCGCGTGGTAGCCGAATACCAGCCCATGTGCGGCCCGAAGCCGATCCGGATCTTCCACGAGCTTGACGAGCTCCTCGACGCTGTAGTGCGTGATGTACTTGTCCTTGGGCGCGCCGGTGATCACGATCACCCGAACGTCGGGGCTCCGCCACCGCTCGATGAGCGATGCGAGCTCTGCCGTGCCTTGGCCGACGAGGTAGTTCATCGGCGGATTGTTGTGCGCGGCGATGACGATCCCGTCGCGTTCTTCGACCTCCCAATAAGGCATGATCGGCCTCCTCTCGTTCGGTGAAGAGCCCTCCGACAAAGCTCGAAGGAGCCCTCCGGAGTCGAGTCGACCGGCCGTACCGTGCGGCCGATCGCGCTGTCAATGAGTGGGTCGGGTGGGAGGCCGTTTTTTCAGGGGGCGCGCTCGCGGCCGTGTCGCACGTCGAAGTCGGCTGCGACTTGCTCGTCCTGGCGCGCGAGCTCGTCGACATCGACCTCGGCAAAGCCCATGATCCCCATGTTCGAGTAGGCCCGCCGGATCTTCGGCCCCCAGAGGCCGATCTCCTTGATCGCCGGCACGATCCGGCTGAAAAGGCGCGAACGGAATTCGCGCATGATCTGCGAGCTCTCGACGTAGCCGACGCACTCCTCGACCGGCAGGCCGAGCGTCTCCCAGACTTCCTCCGAGAGAAACCGGTCGCGCATCAGGTAGCACGCCTCGACCGTGAACTCCTCGCGCTCATCGCGTTCGGCGTCGCTCAACTGCGGGTAGAAGTCGCGCAGCGCGAGACGGCCGAAGGCGACGTGGCGTGCCTCGTCCTGCATGACGTACGCGTTGACCGCCGCCGCGAGCGCGTTCTTTGCGGTGTCGCGAATGCCAGCGAACGCGGCGAGCGCGAGCCCCTCGATCAGCACCTGCATGCCGAGGTAGGTCATGTCCCAGCGCGAATCCGAAAGCACGTCGTTCAAGAGGCGTTTGAGCGTCGGCGTGATCGGATAGGCCAGCTCGAATTTCTCGTGCAGGAGGCGCGAGTAAGTCTCGACGTGTCGTGCCTCGTCGATCACCTGCGTGGCCGCGTAGAACTTGGAATCGATGTTCGGCACCTGCTGGACGATCTTCGCCGTGCAGACGAGCGCGCCCTGCTCGCCGTGCAGGAACTGCGAGTTCGACCACGCCTGCACGTGGCGGCGGAGATTGGCGCGCTCCTTCTTCGCTGAGCTTCTCCCACACTTTCGATCCGTAGATCGAGATCGTCTCGTCGGGCAGCTCTTGAGGGTTCTCCGGGTCGAGGTCCTGCGACCAATCGATCCGTTGGTTCGTGTTCCACTGCAGGTTCTTGCCCTTCTCGTAGAGCTTGAGGAGGGCATCGCGCCCGTTCTCGTATTCCCACTCGAACGTGGTGGGGAATGCGGAATCGACGATCCACTCGGCCTTCTCGATGGGGACGGCGTAACGCGTCGTTGTGCTCATCCCGCGAAGCTAGACGCCCACGCGCTGCGGTGTCAATCGTCACTCTGTGTCGGCGACCCCGGCGGATGGTCATCCAAGGAGAGACTACCGTGACACCCGAGCTGATCCTGCACCACTACGACTTCTCATGCTTTTCCGAGAAGGTTCGCCTGGTTTTGGGAATGAAGGATCTTCGATGGCGGTCGGTCTCAATTCCGTCGATTTTGCCGAAGCCGGACTACTTGCCGCTGACCGGAGGTTATCGGCGCGCACCCGCTCTCCAGATCGGTGCAGACGTATTCTGCGACTCGGTGCGGATCGTCGAGGAACTGGAGGAACGTTTCCCCGAACCATCCATCTATCCTGGACCCGATCCTCGCCAGCAACGCGCCTTCACGGCGGTCATGCAAAGATGGACGGATTCCACGCTGCTGCGCACTACGATCAACTACATTTCGTGCTTACATTCCGATGCCGCGAGGTTCACTCCGGAATTCTTGGCTGACCGTGCCGCGTTATTTGGTAAATCGGCGGTCGGCCTAAAGGGACGGGCGACCACGATGAAGTACCTCGCGCAACTGCGCCCGCAACTGGAATGGATTCGCGACCTGTTGAGCGACGGACGGCACTACGTCTTGGGCGATACCATGTCCCTTGCCGACTGTGCGGTCTATCACGCGCTCTGGATCATGGATCAACTCGCCTACGAGCGAGTGCCGTTGATTCCCAAAGCAATCCGCATCTGGATGGATCGAGTCGCCGCACGCGGGCATGGGTCCTGCTCGCCGATGACCGCTCTCGAGGCTTTGGATGCCGCGGCGGCGACCGACCCGCTCCCGGCCCGCCCGAGTCGAGTCCTAGAGGGGGATCCGCCGGTCGGCACGGAAGTGCTCATCACACCCACCGATACCGGACGCGCGAATCCGAGCTCCGGCGTGTTGTCGTACATCGATTCGACGCGTGCCGGGCTCTTGCACCGCAATGATCGTACCGGCGCGGTGGCCGTTCATTTCCCGCGCTTTGGCTACGAGATACGCCCAGCCATGAGCGAATCGGCCGGCTGAGGGCAGAAGGGCCGGTGACTCAGTCGTCACCGCGACTCTTGACGTCATCGACGCTCAGTCCCGCGCGCTCTCCGTGGGTCGGCGCCGGTTCGGGCGCTTGGCGGCGTGGCGGCTCGGTCCGATCTGGCACGGCTGGGGGCGCGTACCACTGCTCCTTCGGTACGACCTTGGGCGGTACCGTGATCCCCTCTGTATGCCGGCGTCATGATCTGCACGCCGTACTCGTTGAACACGTCGAGGATGTTGCGATGCAGCGCCGTGTAGATCGGCAGCATCTCGCGTGCGTTGCGGCAGTAGGCGTTGATTTCGTAGTCGACGGCGAAGTCGCCGAGCTTGCGATGCAGCACGAACGGCGGCGGATCCTGGAGCAGGCCGGGCGTGCGGTCGACTGCCATGAGCAGCATGGCCTCGACCTGCCGCCAGGGCATCTCGTAGCCGATGCCGACGGTGGTGTGCAGAATCAACCCGCGCTCCTGCGCCAGCGAGCTGAAGTTCACGATCTCGCTGTTCAAGATCTGCGAGTTCGGAACGATCACCTCCTCGTTCTTCGAGCGAGCGCAGGTGGGTGACCTGGAGCCGCATCTCGATCACGTCGCCGATCGTCTCGCCGATCTTCACGAGGTCGCCGACCTTGAAGGCGCGGCGGTAGGTCATCGTGTAGCCGGCGATGATGTTGGAGATCGCCGATGACGAGCCGAGTGAGAACACCACGCCGAGGAAGAGCGAGACGCCCTTGAATGCGGCCGACTGCGAGCCCGGGATATACGGATAGGCGACGACCAGGCCGAACGCGACCACCGCCAGGCGCGCAATCTTGTAGGTGGGCTCGGCCCACTCCGCGTCGAACCCGGTGAAGGTGACGGTACCGCGCCTGACCGCGTCGAAGAAGAGGCGCGTCATCCGCAGCACGAAGCGGACAACGACGAAAAGGACGGCGAGGAAGACGAGGTTGGGAATGTTGCTGGCGACGGCTCGGCCGATCGTGCTCAACGGACCGAGCGACGAAGCGCACGAAGCTGATGCGCATAGGCCCGCGTCCACGGGAACAGGGCGAGCACGTAGCTGAGGTAGAGAATCCCGAACCCCAGAATCGTCAGCGTGCGGACGGCACGCAGCAGGGTGCGCAGCCCACCCCAGATGCGCTCCGCGCGGACGAGCTCGAACGACTGGATCTCCAGTGTCTTGATACGGCGGTGGAAGCGTCGCTCCATCAGCGTGTCGATGCGTCGCGCCAGCCACCACACGAGGCCGCTGGCCAGCAGCAGCACAACGGCGGCGACGAGCGTACGCAATGCGCTTTGCAGGAGGCGTTCGGGTGTACGCGCAGTGCGATACTCTTCAATGGCTCGCGCAATGCGATTGCGGTACGCATCCGCAAGTGCACGTAGGCTGATGCGCTCCAATTCTGCGTCGGCGGAGACCAAAGTCATCACGGGTCGGTCGCCGGCCGCGATCTTGAGGTAGTCATCGGATTCGACCACGCGGAGGTCGTCGGTGCGCACTGTGGGATCGCTCGCGACACCAACGATGCGCGCTGTGACGCGGGCGGCGCGCTCGGCGGCAGGGTAGGCCGAGACGCCGCGGACGACGAACAACACGTTCCCGTCGACCTCGACGGGGGCGGTGGTGATCTCGGCGTCGGCACCGGAGATCGTTCGCCGGATCGGCAGCGGCCTTCCCGACCGCCACGGTGGAAGATCCGACTACGACCACCGACGCGATTACCAGCAGGACGCGAAGCGGCGCGGGGCATGTGGTGTTCAAGGTGGACGAGGCGGACCAGCTCGTCTCGCTCACCCCCACCTGGAGCCGGGTGACCGGTTTCGGCGTCGTCCGGTCGTTGGGCCGCCCGCTGACCGAGTTCATCCACGTCGCCGACTGGAGCGAGGTCGAGCAGCAGTTCGCCCGGCTGTGCGGCTGCCCGACCACGGTCACGTTCAACGCCGGCTCCTGCGACTGGTGGGCGGTGACGTGCCGGTCGAGGTGATCGGCCGTCCGATGGTGGACGAGGCCGGGCGGCGACACGGGCTGGTGGGTGTCATCGCCGACATCACCGAACGCCACACCCGCGCAATGGAGGCCCAGCAGGCGGAGCGGCTGGAGGCGTTGGGCCGGTTGTCGGCGGGCCTGGCACACGAGATCAACACCCCGATCCAGTACGTCGGCGACAACACACGCTTCCTCGCTGACTCCTGCCGGGACTGCTACGACTGGTGCAGGCCTACCGGCAGCAATCGACGAACCCCACCGGCGGTGAGGCGGTCCGCCTGGTCGAGCAGGAGGTCGACGTCGACTATCTGATGCAGGAGATCCCCCCCGCGGTCCGGCAGAGCCTGGACGGGGTGGAACGCGTGGCCGGCCTGGTCAGTGCGATGAAGATGTTCACCCACCCCGGGCGCGCCTGCCAGGCCCCGGCCGACCTCAACGCCGCGCTGCAATCCGTGGCCACCGTCGCCCACAGCCAGGTGAAGTTCATCGCCGACATCGTCTGCGACCTGCACCCGCTGCCGCCGGTGACCTGCGCGATCGGCGATCTCAACCAGGTGTTCCTCCACCTCGTGGTCAACGCCGCCGACGCCATCCAGGACAAGGGCAGTGGCCGGGGCACCATCACCATCAGCAGCGACCAGGCCGGGGACACCGACGCGGTGGTAAGGATCTGCGACACCGGACACGGCATCCCCGAGGATCTCCTGCCGCACATCTTCGAACCGTTCTTCACCACCAAGGACGTCGGCCGCGGCACCGGACAGGGACTCACCCAGGCCCGCGCCGTCATCGAACACCACACCGGCACCATCACCGTCGACTCAACCGTCGGTGAAGGCACCACCCTCACGGTCGTCCTGCCGGTCCGCGGCAGACCCGCCCGGCCACGAAATGTGTCACCTGCGCCGACCCATGATCCAGAGCTCGGGGAGAGGACGGGCGTATCGATGACCCTTCACGACGCAGCCTTGCTGGTGCTCGACGGGCTGCCGTACCCGGTCTACTGGAAGGGCCGGGACGGCAGGTACGTCGGCGCCAACCCCGCCTACCTCATCGCACGGGGTCTGCCGCCCGGGACCGTCCTGGCGGGCCGCACAGAGGCCGAACTGTCGGTCCACGACGTCTTCACGTCGACGCTGCCCCGGATCGAGCGGGCCGTGCTCGACACGCGAGTCGGCGACTGGTGCCCAGTCGTTGTCCCGCCCGCAGAGCGGCGGCACTGCGCAGGGAGGGGGCACTGGGCCGGGAGCGGGCGTCAAGATCCTGCTGACCGTGGCGCCGCTGCGGGCGGCGGACGGGACTCTCCTCGGCGTCGTGGGGGCGGGGGCCGACGTGTTCGACCTCGACGACATCGGGCGCACCGTGTCGTACACCTCCCGA
>CAVQIG010000022.1:0-55554 GCA_963712515.1 uncultured delta proteobacterium | reverse complement strand
AGCTATTCCTCCGAGAAGACCCCGATGACGGACGCCGAGGTAGCATCCGCGATCGAGGTGGCGCGCGCGGCGAACTTGCGCGTCGCCGCGCACTGCAGGAGCGCGGACTCCGTCATGCTCGCCTTGCGCCACGGCATCGAGGTCATCTATCACGCCAACTACGCGGACGAGCGCGCCCTCGACGCGCTGGAGGCGGCTCGCGACCGGATCTTCGTCGGGCCCGCGCTCGGCCTCACCTATAGCCTGACGCGGGCGGGCGGCCAGGGGGGCGTCGCGTCCGAGCAGGCGCGGGCCTTCGAGGACGAGCTGGAAGTCTCCGTCGAGGCGGTCGCGCGCATGCGCAAGCGCGGCATCCGGATCCTCCCCGGCGGCGACTACGGCTTCGTGTGCACACCGCACGGAACGTACGCGAAGGACCTCTGGGTCTTCGTCAAGATCCTCGGCTCTTCTCGCCGACGGAGACCCTCCGTGGCCGCGACCAAGCTCGGCGGTGAGCTCATGGGTCGCCCGGGCGAGCTGGGCGTGGTGCGGGTGGGCGCCCTCGCCGACCTCTTGCTCGTGGAAGGCGATCCCCTCGCGCACATCGAAATCCTTCAGGACAAGACCGCGCTCCGCATGATCATGAAGGACGGCGCCCTTCACAAGGCGCCCGTGCGAACCGTCGCGTAGCGTATGTTTCATCTAAGAACGGAGGAATGAAATGGCACGCTGGGACACGATTCAGGTGGACGGGCAGCCGATGCGGGTCTATCTCGACGCCCCCGACGGGGGCGGGGCGGCCCCGGGCGTCGTCGTCATCATGCACGGCCCCGGTCTGGAGCGCTTCATGGAGGACCGGGTCGAAGAGCTCGCCCGCCAGGGGTATGCGGCAGTGTGCCCGGACCTCTACCACCGCCAGGCGCATGACGACGGGGCCGACATGATGACCCGTATCGGCCGCCTCCGCGACGCGGAGATCATCGCCGACGCCGACGCCGCCATCACGCACCTGCGCCGCCTCCCCGACGTGCGCGTCGGGGACCTCGCGGTGCTCGGCTTCTGCATGGGCGGACGCATCACGTACATGCTCGCCGGCGCGCGCCCGGCCGCGTGGAAAGCGGCAGGCGTCTTCTACGGCGGCAACATCATGAAGGCCTGGGGCGACGGCCCCGCGCCGTTTGACCTGACGAAGAACATCGCCTGTCCGGTGATCGGCTTCTTCGGCCTCGACGACACCAATCCCTCGCCCGCCGATGTCGACGAGATCGACGCGGAGCTCACGCGTCACGGCAAGGCGCACGAGTTCCACCGCTACGCGGGCGCCGGCCACGCGTTCCTCAACTTCACCAACGCCGAGCGCTATCGTGCGGAGCAGGCCAAGGACGCGTGGACGAACATGCTCGGGTTCCTCTCTCGCTGCCTGGAGGGCGGGGCCGCGCAATGAAGTCGCTCGAGCCGCTCACGGCATAGGCTCGTCAGCGCGGCGCTTCTCGCGCGGCGGGCTCGCTCTGCGTAGCTAGTTGATCGCACCGCCGTTGCCCGCGTAGCGGTCGCTCGGGGGTAAGGTATTCCCGGGGAAAAGCGCTGGCTTGGTCACCTCGGCCATCGCCGGCCGCACCGGTCCCTGGGCGCACACGTGATAAATCGCTCCGCCGATCGCCCCGAGGGCCACCACGATCGGGAGTACTCTCTGAAGGGTTTTCAAGTTCATTCTCCTTTTCCGATTGGGTTATGCGCGATCCGTAATCGCGCGAGGTTCTGGGCTTCCTGGCGGGACCGTCGCGCCGAGATGCGTACGCTGCTCCGCCTCGCGGCGAATCCACTCGCGAAGAAAGGCAGGGCAGCGCTCGAGAACCATTCCACGGCCGGCGCGGACTGCAAGAAGCTCCACCGCTCCTCGATCCACGAGCGTGACTGCTCCCAGATCGAGGCCGAGCCGCCGACCGGACTCGAGCGCTTCGTCGAGCAACCGTTCGAGCATCTCGAGGTACTCCTTGGAGATCTTTCCCGTGAAGCGAAGAAGGACGTCAGCGGAAGTTTCGAGCGTGGTTTCGATTCGCAGCATGATCAAGGCAGAGATCAACAAGCGTGCCAGGAAATCTCGCCAGCGTTTCCGGGATCCCGAACGAGGGAATCACGGCGAATCGTGAAGATTCACGATCAGACGTAACGAAGGGCCCTTTGGGCTTCACGCTGCGTGAGCAGAACGAAGGCGAGCAAGAGCCTCGTGAACCGTCGTGAGGCAGAAGACCGCTGCCGGGTCGATGATCGTCGGGTTCCATCATTGACACCGCGACGAACGGGTGAGTAGGGAGCAGGAAGCGCCGCAGGCTCGCCGTTCCCACGGCGCCCAGACTTCCACACGGCGACCAAGCAAGGAGGTCTCCGATGACTGACAAGGAGCGACTCAAGTACGCGTTCGAGCAGACGCCGAGCGTCTTGAAGCTGCTCACCACGATTCGTAGCCGGCGCGTCGGCCGCGGCTACCGGATCGACTCGGGCACGGAATACAAGCACCCGGTCACGGGCCGTGCGATCAAGCAAGCGAAGGGCCCGATGCAGTTCGTCTCGAGGAAGGAGCCTAAGCCACTCTCCAAGCTCGAGGAAGCGCTGATCGCTTGGGCGGCGTGCGGACCGAACGGGCTCGTCTGTTGGGACATCTCACTCGACGGCGGCTTTCACGAGCTCACCTGGATCGCCGGGCGCACCACACCGCATCCGGGCAATTCGCTGACCACTGACCTTCTCATCATCAACGACGAAGGCGCCTTCATCTACAAGCCGACGATCAAGCGCTCCAAGCCGATCGAGATCGAGGGCGAGGAAGACTACGACAAGGTTCTCCGCTGGTACGAGGAGGACACGACTCAGATCCTCGACGAGCGTCCGGACATCGACTTCGCCATGCGCGCAGCCGGGGCGCCCAACGCGACGTTGAATGGCCCGTACGAGATCAACATGAACATGCCCGGAACCACCTGGTTCATCCCGCTCACCGACGCAGGCGGGCTCAACTCGGCGCTGATCAATTTCATGGACTGCTGGCACATGTACTGCATCGACGAATGGAACGGCGGGCGGCCCGCGGGCGTCGAAAAATGGATCGGCGAGGGCAAGCTCGAGCTGGCGACCTCGATCGCCGCCGAGGAGCAGCTCATCTTCCAGTGCGAGAGCTATCCGACCGGCATGCAGATCCAGAACATCCGTCTCGTCGCGGAGGCGATGGGGCTCGGGAACTGGGTGTACTGCGGCTTCAACCCCGAGCTCCTCTTCGGCGCCATGCCGGAGGTGAGCCGCGGCCTCGGCTTCCACGTCGAGCCCCCGAACCCGAAGTGTCCGATCTCCACGGGGCAGATCAAGGTGTTCGGGATCGAAGGCGTGAAGGAAGCGACCTACGTTCCGTCGCCGCGCTTCAAGACGGCCGAGCAGCTCGTCGAGCGTTGGTACGACGAGAAGTACGGCAAGGAAGGCGTGATGAACGACGCACCGAGCGGCTACCTGCGTGCGGTCGGCTCACCGTGGAAGGACGCGACGCGGGACGCGATCCTCAAGGATCCGCGGACCCGGCCCCAGCCGTGGGTGAAGGACGCAATGATCGCCTACATCGACTACTGCGTGAAGACCTTCGGCCAGTTCCCGGTGACCTACAATCCGATGCAGGCTCACTTCGGCGCGGTCATCCACAACGTGGACGAAGAGTTCTACGACACCTACTACAAGGTCGGCTACATCACCGATCGGATCCGTAACCGCTCGAAGATCTGGCACGACTGACGAAGAAGGCTAGGGGCTACAGAGGAAGACGAAGGTCGCGGACGTCTCGGAGGCAACGGTGCGGCGGCTCCTGCCGTCGGCTCGCCGGACCTCGTCGACGACTATTGACGGCGATGCGGTCGGGGCACCTGTTGCTTGAATCCCCGTAGCGCGCGGGTGCTGACGGCCCCCCCGGGACCGTCGATGCGCTGCCCATCCTGCGGTTTCGACAACGCGAGCGGCATAAAGTTCTGCGGTGAGTGCGGGGCACTGCTGAAGCTGAAGTGTCCGGGCTGCGGTTTCGATAACGCGCCCGGGATTAAGTTCTGCGGCGAGTGCGGCGGACGAAGGATCGCTCCCAGTCCCAATGCCTCATACCTAATCTTTCCCGAAGAGCCCGAAGAAGTCTGTTTCGTCCTCGCGATTCTTCTCCCGCAGCCGCGCGGCGGCCGCGTTGAGGCGCTGCATTTCCGCCTCACTGCCTCCGGCGTCGGGGTGGTGCTTCTTGGCAAGCGCCTTCAGCCCGGCGGAGATGACGGCAACGAAGTCTACTTGCAGGAGGCCTTGAAGGCCGGGGCCGCAGGATATCTTCTGAAAGATGCCGAACGATCGGAACTGGAATTGGCGATCCGGACCGTGATTCGCGGAGGTACGTATTTAACACCGGCTGTCGCAAAATTTGCCGTTGACGCGTTTCGCCAGCAAACCGAACAGGAACCGGGACCGTTACGGCAGCTGACACCGCGCCAGCGTGAGATCCTACAGTTGATCGCCGAAGGCCATACGACAAAGGACATGGCCCGGCGGCTCAACCTCAGCATCCGGACCGTGGAGACCCATCGCGCGGACCTGATGGAACGGCTGAAAGTCCACGATATAGCGGGTCTGGTTCGTTTGGCCGTTCGGGCGGGACTGGTCAATCCTGATTCCTGATCCTGTCGCAGACCGAAGCATCGATTCTCCTGATCTCGGTAGTCTCCGGCCAGACCCTCCGTATTCCTCCCAGAAATTCTCCGTATCCCAGAGGATATCGGTCTACTCTCCCCTGTGTGATTCTTGGTGCAAGGAGATGCCCATGTTGAACAGGTGGTTGTTGGCAACCTGCATAGCGGGGGCAGGTACCGGCGTTTCTTCGCCTGCTCTCTCGTCGAGCAGCTGCACAGATTTTCTGAGCGCGAGGATCAAAGGCGTCACCCTGGTGTCGGCGAATCTGGTGGCGGCGGCCGACGGCCTGCCGGAGTACTGCGAGGTCGATGGCTCGATCAGCGGGAACGTCAATTTCCAGGTCCGCCTGCCCACGGTCTGGAACAACAAGCTCTATTTCAGCGGCATCGAGGCATTCGGTGGAAGGTTCATTCACAACACGTCGACAGGCCTGGTGAAGAACTACGCCACCCTGATCACCGACATGGGCCACACCATCCTGAACCCGGACCTCGACATCCTCGACGCGTCGTGGGCGCTCAACAACGTGCCCCTCGAGAAGGACTTCGGCTACCGCGCGGTGCATCAGGCCACGGTCGCCGGCAAGCGCGTGATCGAGGCGTACTACGGCTCCAACCCCGAGCGCTCATACATCGACGGCTGCTCGGGCGGCGGCCGCTCGTCCCTCGAAGAAGTGCAGCGCTACCCCGACGACTATGATGGTGCCATCGCCGGCGCCCCGGTCCTCGACTTCACCGGTGCGGTGGGGACCGGGTACACGTGGGACTTGGTCAAGGACCACGCCACCGACACCAGCACCGACCTCACGTTAGACAAGCTGCCGGTCCTGGGCGCGGCCGTCCTCGCGGCCTGCGACGGAAACGACGGACTGGTCGACGGTCAGATCGATGATCCGCGCACCTGCTCGTTCGACCCGGCTTCGATCCAGTGCCCCAGCGGCGATGGACCAGACTGCTTGACCGCCGCCCAGGTGGCCGCCGTCCAGGCCATCTATGGTGGCCCGAAGGACTCGCACGGCCGGCAGATCTATCCCGGCTTCCCCCGCGGCGGCGAGACTCCGGATTTGAGCTTCAACGGCTGGGACTTCTGGCTCGTCAGCTCGGAAGACCTTGGTCCGTCGGCGCAGTGGGTCATCGCGGACCAGTTCCTCCGCTACCTGGCCTTCCATCCGGATCGCCCGGATTTCGATTTCAACACCTTCAACTTCGACACCGACCCGGCGTCCATGTCGCTAGCGGCCAACATCCTCAATGCCACCGACGCGAAACTCGACAAGTTCCGCGACAACGGCGGCAAGCTGATCATGTACCAGGGCTGGTCCGACTCCGCCCAGACCCCTCTTCGGACCATCCAGTACTGGGACAGGCTCAAGGACCGCTACTCGGAGCATAACCTCAAACAGTTCACGCGTCTCTTCATGGAGCCGGGTGCGTATCACTGCTTTGGCGGCCCTGGCCCGAACGAGGCGGACTTCCTGAGCGCCCTGGAAGACTGGGTCGAGAAAGGCCATGCTCCGAATTCGATCGTCGCCACGCACTTGAACGACGACACGGGCGACCCGGACCGTACCCGTCCGCTCTGCCCGTACCCGAAGACCGCGGTCTACAACGGCTCGGGCGACATCAACGATGCCGCGAACTTCCACTGCTCCTCGGGCGACTAGTTGTGTTGTCCAGACACGTTGGGCCGAGTGGGTTCCCTGCTCCGGCTTCAAGAGACCCGGCTCTTCTCGCAAGGTGGTTCTCGATCGCGAGGCAAGCAGGAGGAAGGAGACGCAGCAATGTCCGAGAAGGAAATCTCTGCCAAGGGAACGTTCCTGCTCTGCATGGTTCTGCTCACGGCATCGGTGACGGTGGGACTAGCTCAGCCCTTTCCCCAACTCTACGACAACTTTAACGCGCCAAACATTTCGAGGAACAAATGGCTCGGCGGAGAAGGGGCTTCGGGACTCGGCCTGGAGACTTCGCGTGTAACTGCGAACGGCCAGCTCGTACTCAGAACTCGATCGGTGGGCTTTACCGGCTCAAATGACGGATCCGCCTTGAACTTCGTCTTTCTTGGTCTTCCCGATCCTCAAGCGACGGGTGACATGAAAGCGACGGTCACCGTCACGAACGTGAACGACGTCGGCTGCAGCGGGAACACCACTCGAACGCAATCGTTTGCCGGTCTCGTCGGCTCATTCTTCAACGCGGGAACACCGACGAATGGCGACGCGACCGACGACGTCATCGCTGCGATGGGAATAATGTCGGACTCGGGGAGAACCGCCCCGCGGATCGTTTCGTATGTTCTTCGATGCGAGGACCAGAGCTGCGACGCGTTCACTATGCTGCATTTCAACACCTTCAGGCCGATCGCCCTCGGCACGCAGGCTACCGTGCAGATGGCGTGGGACCCCCAACATCACCGCTTCTTCTTCGGCGAGAGCCCCTTCGGGCGATCGGACCCCGATTCTTTCGACTACACGGGTTTCCTAACGGATACCTCGTCTCCGGGCCTTCCCTTCAAACATCTGCAGGCACAAAACAACGTGGCCAACTGCACGACCGTTCCAAGACCGGTGGCAAACATCTCGGCGCTCTACGATAACGTCAATCTAGCGCCTACCTGCCAGCTGCCCGGAACCACATGCTCAAGCGCGTCTGATTGTTGCGAGGGATTTTGTGGCCCTGCTAACACGTGCCAACCAATACCGACTGCATCTTAGCGGAGGCGTAAGCGGCGATCGACCATCCGGTTAAGGATCAACGAGGGGGAGCTTACGGTGCTAAGGCGGAGCATCACGCGGCCGCATGCGATCCCGAGAAGTCGCGAGGCGATGTTCGGCGACGGCTTCGAGCAAGCGACGATCCTGCGAACCGGCCCTGACGGCTTGACGCGTGTGATCGTGCGCAGCTCGTGGAGTAGGCGCGAATCGATTCTCGTGGAGGCGTCCGAAGCGGAGCGTTTCGTGCTCCGCCGATGGTCGGAGTTCCATGAGAAGGGGCTCGGGTTTCCGCCGTCGTGGAGCCTGGGCCGCGAGCTGAGAGTCGTCAGTCCGCTGGCCGACTTTGAGCGGGGTGCGGCATCCGGTTGCCAAGCTCGCCGCGCGGTCGTATGGTTCGCGTCGCGAGGGCATGAAGTGCGTCCTCTCGGGCTCGTTGCAGCGTTGTTTTTGCCGCTTATCGGAGCGTGCGCGCCGCCGTGGTCTTTCCGTTCCTCACGGGCCACCATCGCAGACCGCCCGATCGCTGTCCTGCTCGGTGATGCCGTAGTAGCCGCGGAACAGCTCCAGGATGGGAAGGAATGGAATCGCCTTGCCGTGCGAGACCCCATGCGCCTCGAACACCGCGATCCCGCGACTGCGGCAGTGCTCCATGAACTCCATGCAGAGTCGGCTTTTCCCAACCCCCGGATCCGCCACGACGCCAACCACTTGACCCTTCCCGCCAATCGTTTTCGCCAGAGCTGCCTGGAGGATCGCTATCTCATCGCTGCGTCCGACGAAGCGTGAGAAGCCACGTGAGCGCGAGACCTCGATCCGAGTGTGGAGCGCGCTCACACCTTCCAGCTCGTAGACCCGGACGGGAGCACTTACTCCTTTCAGCTCGAACGGGCCGAGGTCGCGTAGGCGGAAGAAGCCTGAGACGAGCTTCGCACAGTGCTCGCTCAGATAGATTTCGCCCGGCGCGGCGAGCTGCTCCATACGTGCCGCGAGGCCCACGGTTTGCCCCTGTGCCGTATAGTCCATTCGCAGGTCGTCGCCGATCCTGCCGACGACGACTTCGCCGGAGTTGAGCCCCATGCGAACGGAGAAGCTCAGTCCTCGCGTTCTCTTCAGCTCCTCGGCGTAGTGCCGGAGGTTATCGTCGAGATGAAGGGCCGCGTAGCACGCCCGGCGTGCGTGGTCCTCGTGCGCGATCGGTGCACCGAACAGCGCCATGATTCCATCGCCGGTGTACTGGTTAACCGTCCCCTCGAAGCGGTGAACGCCGTCGGCGAGGAGCTGGAAGAAACGGTCGAGGACACCGTGCCACTCCTCGGGATCGACCTGCTCGGCGAGCGTCATGGAGCCTTGCACGTCGGCGAACAGCACCGTTACCTGCTTGCGCTCGCCTTCGATGGCGCTGCGAGTGGTGAGGATTTTCTCCGCGAGGTGCTTCGGCGTGTAGGAACGAGGGTCCGGTGCCGGTCCTGTCTTCGCGGCCTCAGCGAGCGGCTTCCCGCACTCGCCGCAGAATCTAATCGCCGGGGCGTTCTCGAAGCCGCAGCTCAGGCACTTGAGCTTCAGCGATGCTCCGCACTCGCCGCAAAACTTTATGCCGCTAGCGTTTTGGGAGCCGCAGGATGGGCAATGCATCGACGGTCCCGTGGGGCCGCAAGCACCCTAGACCCCCGCGCTACGGCGATTCAAGCAATAGGGGCACCGATTGCCTCGCCGTCCCCTGTCGTCGTCGATGAGTTGTCGCGACCCAACCGTCGCGCGACGTTTGCGATTGCCGAGGTCAGAGAGTCCGTGCCCGAACAAGTCGGCGGAGGCCGCTCTGTGGCTGTAGCTCCGCTCGGCGGTGCTGCGATGCCGATTCCACGCGGTGCGCCCGTGGGACCCGACGCTGCGTGTCTTGCGGCGACAGGAACACCATCGGCTAACGCGCCCTTGTGTGCGCCGTAAAAACGGGCGTAGCGTGGGAGAAGTCGGAGGGTGGTTAGAGATCGAGGGTTATGTAGCTTTCGGCCCGTTGTAGGCGCTGTCCTCCTTTTCGCATAACCACGAGGGGCAATTTATGTATAAGGTCTTAGTTGAAAGAACGTTGGATCTGCCGCGCAAGCAAGTCTTTGACATCCTCGTCCAGTTCGGCGGACTGGAGAAGATTTTGCCGGACATGATCGATTCCCTTGAAGTCGTCGGTAGCGGCATAGGAGCGCTGCGCAAGATTAAGCTCAAGAACGGCGGCAACATCACCGAACGCCTCGATGCGGCCTACGATGACCGCCTGTTTGCCTACACCATTACCTTCAACGACATTATGCCGTTCGAGAACTACTGCGCGGTGGTGACACTGGAAGACGCAGGCCACAAGACCATCGCGCGCTGGGGTAGCAACTGGGACGCTAAGGGAGCGACTGAAAACGAGGTCAAGGAAATGCTGACGGGCCTCTACGGCAACCTACTTGAAGGTCTGTCCAAGTTGGCGTGATGTTCCAGTCGTTGCACCCAGATTGGATAGCTTCCTTAACTTATTAACTTAGCTAAGCGTTATTTGTGCAACGTCCAAAGGAGGGATGATATGCGGTAGAAGCGGGGCGTCTCGTGTTTGGGCAGCGTCGGATATTGAGGCTCTACGTCAACTCGGCCGCTTATCCCATCTATCCTCCCGCAGGATTCGAACCTGCGCTCCCTCCTCCGGGGGCCGGTCAACCGCGTGATCCACGGCGTCTTCGGCCGCTCTACCAGCGCCTTCAGGTTCACGAAGTCGTCTTGGGTACACCGCCTTGGGCCGTGATTCGTTCCACGAGTCATTCCACGCGAAGCGTCACGGGCGCCGGACCCCGAGCCAGGTTTCCGGCCTCGACGCACGTCACCGAGGCCGGAGACCTGCGTCAGACGGAGTAGCGGCAGAGCGTCTCGCCGCCGTCGACCTTGATGAGGTCGCCGTGGATGTAGCTGGACTCGTCGGAGGCGAGGAACACCGCGAGGTTGGCGATGTCGTCGACTTCGCCCCACCGGTTCAGCGGGATGGACTCGGTGAATACCTGGTCGAAGTCCTTGTCGTCGAACAGCTCGCGGGTCAGCGACGTCTTGGCGTAGGTCGGGCAGATGCCGTTGACGCGGATCTTGTGCGACCGTCGTCAGGGCGGCGTCATCCTCGAACCCGCCGGCGTTGGGGTTCTCGTGGACGTCGCTGACGACGACCTTGGGCCCTCTGCGGCGCATGCCTTGGCGATGCCGCGGCTGGCCGAAGCCGGAGCTGGCCCCGGTGATGACGACGACCTTGTCCTTCAATCGAGCCATGGATGGTCCCTTCCATCAGGCGGCGGTAAAGCCGCCGTCGACGGTGAGCAGTGAGCCGGTGGCCCAGCGGGCATCGGTCGTGGAGAGGAAGACGGCCGCCTTCGCGACGTCCTCGGCGGTGCCCAGCTCCGGCCACGGCGACTTGTCGTGCAGCACCTTGTTCAGCTCGGGATCGTCGAGGAACGGGCGGACCATGGCGGTGGCGAGGAAGCCGGGGCAGATCGCGTTGATGTTGATCCGCTCGGGCGCGAAGTCGACGGCGAGCTGGCGGGTCAGATTGACCACGGCGCCCTTCGAGGCGCAGTACGCGGGCTCGGCTGCGAGTCCGACCAGGCCGCCGATGGAGGCGATGTTGACGATGCGGCCGCGCGAGCCATCGACCGGCTCCTGGGTGAGCATCTGGCGGATGGCGAACTTGCAGCCGAGCCAGACGCTCTTGGCGTTGACCACCATGGTGCGGTCGTACTCGTCCTCGGTCTCGTCGACGATGGTGTGCAGCCCGGTGAATATGCCGGCGTTGTTCACCATGACGTCGAGACGCCCGAAGCTGGCGACGGCCGAGGTCACGAGGTTCTCGACCGCGGCGTAGTCGGCGGCGTCGGCCTGGGCGTACTCGGCCTTGCCGCCATTGGCGCGGATCACGTCGTCGGTCGCGGTGAGGATGTCGCCCTCGTAGCCGCCCTCGCGTGCTTCACGGCGGATGTCTGAGCACACGACCGCCGCCCCTTCGGCGGCGAGGGCGATGGCGATGGCACGGCCGTTGCCGGAGCTGGATCCGGTGACCACGGCGATCTTGTCCTGGAGTTTGTTGGCCATGGGAGCACTCCTTCTCTGAGTGGGCTGGAACGTACGTAGGCGAGGAGCAGCACGCCAGCGGCACTATTCGAAACATCGTCCCTCCCGCGAGGAGGGTGTTCGATGATTTCGCGGCCCCCTGCGGCGGTTCTCCGCTCAAGCGCTCTCAGTTGCCCCACAAGTCGCTTGTTATCGAGCAACTCGACCCGACCCGAGTTGAGCAGTGCCAAGAAGGCCCGGTAGATTTCGCTCTTCACCCGGTCGGCAAGGCGGTAATCGATGCCCGCCTTCCGCAGTGGTTCCCGGACGAACTCACCGCCGACGCGGTCTCCAGTGATCGTCCCGACGCCATAGGACTTCAGCAACTCCGAGAACTCTATGACGACGGCCTCGGGTGAGAACGTGGGCCTTCTCTCGCGGATGGCATCGAGGCAAGCAACGAACCCTCCCTCCCGCTCCTCGATGTGCGCTATGGCCAGCGTCATCGAGTCTCCTCCCGAACCTCCCGAACCTAGTGCCGGATCGCAGAAGCCGAAGTACTGGAGATGAGAAACAGGGGGAAGCTCGAAGCGGCCCGGGATGATCACCGCGTCGAGGGCTTCCTCCGTGATGTAACCCTCCACATCCCGCCGAAACTCACCTAACCACTCGGCCCGCGCCCGATCGGGATCCTCTTCGAGGGCTCGCTCGATGTCCTCTGCGGGAATGGTCGGGTTGAAGAGGCGAGACTCGCCTTTGACGACGAGCACGCGACCGGGCTTGCCGTGGTATCGCTTCCATGTCTCGTACACGGCACCGCGCGGCCCGTGCGGTGAGGTGATAACCAGGAGGAACCCGCGGATCGTCACCAGCCCGGGCCTGACAGCTCCGATCACCTCGACGTCAGGGTTGGCCGAGGCCTCGTCACTCCACCAGAAGCAAGCTTCATCGCAGATCGCGAAGATGAGCGTCCGGCCTCGGACCCGGCGGAAGTTGGAGGTGTGAATTTCGATCGCGACACCGTTTCCGAGATGAATCGAGGAGGCTGTCCTCCGTTGGACCATCCTGGCGAGCGCCGGGACCGAATCGATCAGGCCTTCGATGTAGTCTTTGAGGACGCGGGCCTGGTCGCGGTCTGCCGCGAGGAGCATCCCGACCGGTCTCTCTCCCGGGGCCAAGGACTTCCCCCAATCGACGAAGAGCGCGAGGTAGGTGGCGACCAGCGCCATCACGCTCGACTTCCCCGCACGCCTCCCGGCGATGATCCACGCCTCGCGGATGATCCCTTCGGGAGGTTGCTCCCATCCCGTCACTGTCCGGAACAGCGCTAGCTCCCGGTCGGTCATCGGCACGGCGAACATCGCCTTCAGGACAACTCGCCATGCAGATCCAGGGGTGGCCGGAAGAAACCGCCCCCCGAAGAGCCTCGGATCGTCCATCGCGTCGATGATGGTCAGCGAGCCGAGTGGTGGCTGCGTCGGCGAGGCTCTCCGCTTCGTCCGAATCATCGGTCGGCCTTTCCCTTGGCCTCGGACCCTTCCGTGGGGGGTGAGGTCCTCGGAGCACGACTCGGGTCGCGAAGCCAGGAACGCCACCGGACCCTCGCACCTACACGCCTCGCCACCTGGCCGAGAAGATCCTCACGTCGCGAAGGGCGCTCGAAGGCGAGCGTGAAGAATGGCGTCCAGGTGTACGAGGCGGAGATCTACAGGCTCAAGGGAGGGCTGGTGCTGGCTTGTTCGCGCGCCGAGAATCGCGCCGAGGCGGAGAGTTGCTTTCGTCGCGCCATCGAGATCGCACACCGACAACAAGCGAAGTCATGGGAGCTCCGCACGGTGACGAGCCTGAGTCGTCTTCTGCAGGAGCAGGGCAAGAAGGACGAAGCACGCCGAATGCTGGCAGAGATCTGCGGCTGGTTCACCGAGGGGTTTGACAGCGCCGACTTGAAGGACGCGACGGCGCTGCTGGAAGAGCTGTCAACCTGACGGACGAACCATGCGCTGCCCGGCTTGCGGCAACGAGAATCGCAAGCGTCAGATTGCTGTGACGGTCGCTGGGTTGTACTGTTGGTTCGTAAGGAGAGCACGATGAAGCTGCGGGTTGTACTGGAGCCAAGCGAGGAAGGGGGATTCACGGCTCTCGTACCGGCCCTGCCCGGATGCATCAGCGAGGGCGACACTCGTGATGAGGCCTTGGCCAACATCCGAGAAGCCATCGAGCTCTATCTCGAACCCGTGGACGATGATGCAGGGCTCTCGACCCACGCCGAGGTCATTGAGATCGCCATATGACGAAGGTCCCGAGCCTGAACTACGACCGGGTGGTTCAGGCGTTGCGTTGCGTCGGGACGGCTGGGTCGTCGTGCGCCAACGTGGTAGCCATATCCGGCTCCAGAAACATACGCCCGACGAAACGCTGAAGCTCGTCGTGCCCGCACACCGACCCATCAAACGGTCGACGCTTGCGCACATCTTGAAGCAGGCTCGGCTCACCGTCGAGCAGTTCGAGCGGCTGTTGTGACGCAATCTGACCCGCGCTCGAGCCGACTGGCATTCGAGACGGCAGATTTGAAGGACGCGAAAGCGCTCCTCCAAGAGCTTTCGTAACGCGGTTCAAGATGCGCTGCAGGAGCTGCACGGCCGAGAATCCTGAGCACGCTAGGTTCTGCCTCGAGTGCGGCGCGCAGCTCGGGCATCGCTGCGCTGCCTGCGGCGCCGAGTTACCCGGAAGAGCAAAGTTCTGCCTGGAGTGCGGCAAACCCATTGGCACGGGTTCTCTCGCTCCGGCCCCCGATCCCCGTTCCTATACTCCGAAGCACCTCGCCGAGAAGATTCTCACGTCGCGAGGCGCTCTCGAAGGCGAGCGTAAACAGGTGACGATTCTGTTCGCCGACGTCCGGGGCTCGACGGAACTCGCCTCCGAGCTCGACCCGGAGGAGTGGCACCGCATCATGGATCGGTTCTTCCAGATCCTGGCCGAAGGCGTTCACCGCTTCGAGGGCACGGTCAACGAGTACCGCGGTGACGGCATCATGGCGCTGTTCGGTGCCCCGATCGCGCACGAAGACCACGCGCAGCGGGCTTGCTACGCCGCACTGCACCTACGCGACGCGCTGCGCCGCTATGCGGACGAGCTGCGCATCGGCAAGGGGATCAGCTTCGCGGTGCGGATGGGCCTCAACTCGGGGGAGGTCGTAGTCGGGAAGATCGGTGACGATCTCCGGATGGACTACACGGCGCTGGGGCATACGGCCAACCTGGCGGCGCGGATGGAGCAGATCGCCGAGCCGGGAAGGATCTACCTGGCGCAGGCGACCGCCCAGATCTGCCAGGGGTTCTTCGCGCTGCGCGATCTGGGGCGGCACGAGGTGCGGGGCCTGTCGCAGCCGGTCGGTGTCTTCGAGCTCGAGGGCGTGGGGAGGATTCGGACCCGCCTCGACGTGTCACGCACGCGCGGCTTCACAAAGTTCGTCGGGCGCCAGAGTGAGATGGCCGCTCTGGAGGCTGCGCTCCAGCAGGCGATTGCGGGGAACGCGCAGGTCGTCGGCGTAGTCGCCGAACCGGGCACCGGCAAGAGTCGGCTCTGCTACGAGTTCGCCGAGAACTGCCGGGCACGCGGAATCGCGGTCTACGAGGCGCACGGATTGTCGCACGCGAAGCTCGTCCCGTTCCTCCCGATCCTGGAGCTGTTGCGTGCCGTTTTCCGAATCACCGAGCAGGACGGGAACGAGGCAGCGCGCGAGAAGATCGCCGGGCGGATGCTGCTGCTCGACGAGACGCTCGCCGAGGGACTGCCGCTCATGTTCGACTTCCTCGGGGTGCCGGATCCAGAGCGGCCGGCTCCACCTCTCGGTCCCGAGGCGCGGCAGCGGCAGCTTCTGGACCTGATCCGACGGCTCGCGCGTGCGCGCAGTGCCCGTGAGCCGGCCGTCATTCTCTTCGAGGACCTTCACTGGTTCGACGGCGCAAGCGAGGAGTTCATCGAGAACCTCGTCGAGATCGCGCCCGGCAACCGGACGCTCATGCTCCTGAACTTCCGCCCGGAGTACCATGCCGCGTGGATGCAGCGATCTTACTACCACCAGTTGCCGCTGCTTCCCCTCAGCCCCGAGGAGATCGCCGAGCTCCTGGGAGACCTCCTCGGAGCGGACCCGTCGCTCCACCGCCTCCGCGACCTCATCCAGGAGCGCACGGGCGGCAATCCATTCTTCATCGAGGAGATCGTCCAGTCGCTGATTGAGACAGGCGTTGTCGTGGGATCCAGGGGTGCATACCGCTTGGTCACCCTCGTGGAAGAGGTCGGCCTGCCCGCCACCGTGCAGAGCGTCCTCGCAGCGCGGATCGACCGCCTGCCCGAGCGGGAGAAGCGCGTGCTGCACACGGCGTCGGTGATCGGCAAGAAGTTCTCGGAACCGATACTCGGGCGCGTCGCAGATCTCGGCGATGGAGACCTGCCCGCCGCTCTCCACGCCCTGACGAACGCCGAATTCTTGTATCAGGAGGCGCTCTATCCGGAGGCGGAGTACGCCTTCAAGCACCCGCTGACCCAGGAAGTTGCCTACCGCTCGCAACTCGCGGAGCGAAGAAGCCTCGTCCACGGCGCGGTCGCGCGCGCGATCGAGGAGATCGACTCGGGGAAGCTCGACGAGCGCGCGGCGCTTCTCGCCTACCACTGGGAGCAGGCCGGCGATGCTCGGGAAGCGGCGAAGTGGCATCGAAGGGCGGCCGAGCGGGTGGGGTTCAACAATACTGCTGAGGCGCTCCGGCACTGGGGGAGCGTTCGGCATCTCCTGGACACGCTCCCGGAGACGCCGGAGAATCTCTCAAAGAGAGCGGCGGTGCGTGCCCAGATCATGAATTACCTCGCTCGTCTGGGCGATCCTGAGGACCAGGCAACCTCGCTTTTTCGAGAAGCACGGGAGCTCGCGACGCGGAGCGGCGACCCTCATGTCCTCAGCCAGGTCCTGAACAGCTTCGGCTACCTCAGAGTTTTCGCCGGAGCCGTCGCAGAGGGCCTGGACCTGCTCCTCGAGGCAATTCGGCACGCCGACGAGACGGAGGACATCGGCTTGCGAGTGGCCGTTCGGTACAGCCTTGTCCAATGCCTATGTTTTTGTTGGGCGGCTCCGCGAGTGCCTTGCCGTTACCGAGCAGGGTCTGGGGCTCGCTCGGGGAGATCTCGACCTCGGCGCCGATCGAATGGGGTTTAGCCCGAGCCTTGGTTTTTCGATTTTGCACGGCGCTGCCCTGAGCCTGACGGGGCATCCTCGCGAGGGCGAAGCCGAGCTTGACCGGGTGATCGAGCTCGCGCGCACGTCTCGGCAGCTGACTGCCGCTCTGGTTCTCGCACGCCCTCCACGTCCTTCGCTGTGAGGTCACCGGCGAGGCAGCGCCCGCTCTGGCGCACGGCCGAGAGGCGGTGGATTACGCCGAGCGCACGGGCCACCAGATCGCGCGAATCTTCGCCTACCTCTGCCTCGGGCTCGCGAACGTCTTGAACCGCGCATGGCACGACGCGCTCGAAGTTCTGGGAACGGCGTTGACGATCGGAAGGGAACGTCGGCTGCAGGGCTGGGAAGGCGGCGTGCTCGCAATGATGGCAGCGGCGCATCTCGGCCTCGGCGATCGTGCAAAGGCCCTGGCGCTCGCCGAGGAAGCGATCGCCGTCGGCCGCCGGCGTCGGCACCCGAGTCCGGAGTTCTCGGCTCTACTCACTCGGATCCGCGCTCTCCGCGAGACCCTGGGCCTCCAGGCGACGAGAGAGATCGAAGCCGCGCTCGCCGAAGCCGACGCCTGGCTCGAGATGTCTGGCGCGAAAAGCTATGAGCCCTTCCTCCACGTCGAGCGCGCTGAGCTCGCCCGCCTGAACGGCGACGACACCCAGCCGCCAGCACGAGCTCCGCGAGGCGCACCGCCTGTTCCTCGAGATCGGCGCCCCGATCCGCGCGGAGGAGGTCGCGAGGAAGCTCGAGTCATGAAGTGCACGGCCTGGGGTGACGAGAACCGCGAGGGAGCGAAGTCTTGCAGGGAATGCGCTACACCGCTCGCACCTGCGACTTCCTGGAGCATGCCAACTTGTCATGTCGTGGCCCAGGGCAGTACGGGCTGAAGACGGGCTGAAGAGAGGAGAACGAGATGGATCGCATCTACCGCATCTACGGCGCCGAGATGTCGCCCTACTCAGTCAAGGTTCGATCGTATTTCCGCTACAAGGGCATTCCGCATCGCTGGATCGTGCGCAACTCGGAGACCGAGGCCGACTACCAGAAATACGCGAAGATTCAGATCGTGCCGCTCGTCGTGGCCTCGGACGACACGGCCCTCCAGGACTCGACGCCGATCATTGAGCACATCGAAGCGCTCTATCCCGATGCCGTCGATTCACCCGCCGGAAGCGGTCGCCGCGTTCGTGTCGGCGTTGCTCGAGGAGTTCGGCGACGAGTGGGGTAACAAGTGGATGTTCCACTATCGCTGGGCCCGCGAGGTCGATCAGTTGAGCTCCGCCGGACGCCTGGCGCGTGCGATGATGCCGACCGCGGACGAAGAGCGCCACGCCGCGATGGTGGCCATGGTGCGAGCGCGCATGGTGGACCGTGTGTGGTTTGTCGGTTCCAATGAGCAGAATGCGCCGCAGATCGAAGATTCCTTCCGTGAAGCGGTGGAGCAGCTGGACGCTCACCTGGCAGGCCGCCCCTACCTCTTCGGCGGCCGTCCCGCGTTCGGTGACTTCGCGCTGTGGGGCCAGGTGTACGAGGCCTGGACCGATCCCACGCCTGGCGCACTCATCGAAGGGCGCAGGCACCACGTCCTCGCCTGGGTGCAGCGGATGCTGTGGCCGCGCGCGGAGGGCGAGTTCGAAGCATGGTCGAGCCTGGAGCCCACGCTGATGCCGCTGCTTCAACGTCAAGTTGGGCGGCTCTTCATTCCCTGGGCGTTGGCCAACGCCCAGGCCGTTGCCGCGGGCCGGGAGGAGTTCAGTGTCGAGTTGGACGGCCGCACGTGGACACAGAAGCCGCAGAAGTACCACGCCAAGTCCTTGCGCGCGCTGCGCGACAAGTACGCCGCCGTGCCCGACAAGCGTGCACTCGACGTGGTCCTCGATCGTGCCGGCTGTCTCGCCGGCTTAAGCCGCTGATCCGGGCGAATCGAGCAGAAGCACCTTAGCGACGTTGCTCGAGATCTCTTTTCCGTCGCCACTCCTGTGGAGCCAGGCGAGCTCCGGAGGGCAGCGCGCGAAGTGAGGATTTCCGGCGAGGTGGTTCGGGGCGCAGGCGCGCGGGTCATGTTGGGGTGACGGGATGCCGGTGGGCGATCGGTACACAAAGCGGCGTCAGGAGTGGACAGTTCTCGATCCGAGATACGACCGCGGGCGAGTGGAGTGACGGGAAGTGTCATCTCCTCGCGAGGGACGACAGTCTTCGTCATCGGTGAGCTCTCAGCCAGCCGTGAGGAACATGGAAAGTCGTATGGTGTCTGGCAGTTGCCAGCCTGGCATCCGTTTAGGCTCGGGCATGTTGCTTGCTCCGCGTAATCGGCAGATTGCGGTCGGGAAGTTAAAACAAGGCGCGACATGCGGCGCCATGGCGATACGGCCGGCTTTGCGTCAGTCCAGATGGGCGAAAGTCGAGGCATCTCGATCGTGGAGTTTCTCGTTGGAGTGGTGCTGATCGCCGTCGGGGCGCTCGCGGCGATGGTAGTGAGCGTCGCGCTCGACGCTGGCCTACGCCAACGCTCATCGGCCCTGGCAGCTCGACGAGGCAGCCTTCCACGGCCTGCTCGGGCGCTGCCAGGAGCTGACGGTGCGGGCGCAAAGGAAGTTCCGCTCCAAGAACAAGCTCCTGTCCCTCTGACGCCGCGATGATCGATCTGTGCGCGTCGCCGGCGCTCACGGGAAAGAGATCTCGAGCAACGTCGCCAACGATCAGCCTCGACGCCCCATGACGCGCGGAACGTTCACGCTGACGGGATCCCAAGGATCTTGTCGATGTTCTGGAGGAGCGTCGCATCTCCGCTCGAAATGCGTTTGGCGTTCATCTCGACGACCAGCATCTGACGCTCGATGTACGCCTTCGCGAGCTGATTCTCCTGCGCCGACAGGCTCGCCTGCTGCAGGAACTCGACCGAGACGACGACGTCGATCACCATGTCGCAGAGCCGTTTGGCGTGAAGCAGCGCGTAGCGCGGGTCGCCCATCAGCGCCGGAAGCGACTGGTTGATCCACTCGATCCCCTGCACGACCTGACCAACGAGGTCGGGGTAGCTGCCCTTGAGCGCTTCGAGCTCGGCGCGGAGCTGATCGAGGATCGCGACGAGCGCCCCCTTGCTCATCTCCTTCAGGGCGAAGCTCGCCTGGATCTCGGACGTGCCCTCGTAGATCGTCGTGATGATCGAGTCCGAGTGATAGTGGCCGGCCGGCGATTCCGACATGTAACCGATGCCGCCGTGGATCTGGATGCCGGCGCGCGTGACGTGGTTCGAGATCTCGGTTCCGAAGTATTTGCAAAGCGGCGTCAGGAACCGGGTGAGCTGCGTGTTGCGCTCGACCTCTTCCCGGAGCGAAGCGTTCTCGGGATCCTTCGCGCCGCGCTCCGTCGCGAGGTAGACGCGCATCGCTTCCGTGAGATCCATCATCGCGCACGTTCGGTAGAGCAGCGCGCGCGCCGCCTGGATGCTCGCCAGCATGATCGCGAGCATCGCCTTGACGGGCGGCTGATGGAGGATCGGCGCGCCGAACTGCACGCGGTCGGCGGCGTAGCCGCGCGCCTGCTGGTACGCGGCCTCGGCGATGCCGATGCCTTGCGCCGCAACGCCGAGCCGCGCGCCGTTCATGAGATCGAGCATGGCGCGGAAACCTTGCCCTCGGGCGCCGAGGAGAAATCCCTCGGCGCGATCGAACTCGACCACGCAGGTCGGCGAGCCGTGGATGCCGAGCTTCTTCTCGGTGCGGAGAACGCGGAAACGGTTCTGGCGGCCGTCCGGCAGCGTGACCGGGCAGAGGATCAGCGAGAGACCGTGCGTCGTGCCCTTCGATTGGTCGAAGGTCTCGGCATCGCGCGCGAGAACGAGATGGATCGGCGCGCCGCCGTTCGTGATGAAGATCTTCTCGCCTTCGACGATCCACCGATCGCCTTCGAGCGTCGCGCGTGTGCGAATCGCGCCGAGGTCCGATCCCGCCTGCGGCTCGGTCAGGTCCATCGCTGCCTGGAGCTCGCCGTTGGCGAAGCGCGGCAGGTAGCGCTCGCGGATCTCGTCGGTCCCGTACTTCTGAATGTCGTGCGAGACGCCGCCCTGTAGGCCGACGATCGTCATCAAGCTCGCGTCGGCGCGTGCGACCATTTCGAGATAGACCGAGTTGAGCAGCACCGGGAGACCTTGACCGCCGTACTTGGGATCTAGCGTGAGACAGACGAGTCCCGACTCGGCGAGCTTCCGATAGCCTTCGGCGATGTGCGGCGGGACCACGACCTTGCCGCCCCGGAGCTCGACCTCTTCGTGCCAGTGCTCCTTCGAGCCCGCCTCGATGTCCTGACAGATCTCGCCGAGTGTCCGGAGGATCATCTTGTAGGTCTCGATCTCTCCCGCGACGTCGGCGACGTCGGGGTTCCGGTAGTGGAAGTACCGCTTCCAGTCGACGCGATGATCGACGAAGAGCTCCATGTCGGGATTGAAGAAGTCGCTGGCCATGGGACCCTCCTCGCGCTTGGATCTCATAGCACGATGCGTCACCTGTGGCGCGTGCGCACCGGCATCGACCTATGGAATGCCGCGCTCGGCATCACCATGTCGCGAAAGGAACCAGCTCCGGGCACAGGCTTCACCCGCATTCTTGCCGGGCCGAGCGCGCGGCGCTCGGTTTTCCGCGGGGGAAGTCGCTTTCGGCCCGTACGCCACCGCGTCATCGACCTGGCATACCTGATGCTCCACCCTCGATAGGGATCGAAAGGCAAGGTCTTGCATGCGAGTGAGAGACCTCATGGCGGTCGACGTCATCGTGATTCCACTTTCGGCGACGGTGACGGAGGCAGAAGAGATTCTCCGTCGAGGACACGTGAGCGGAGCCCCCGTCGTCGATCGCACGGGGAGCCCGGTGGGCGTCTTTTCCGTGAGCGACGTGGCCTTCGGGTGGGGACAAGAGGAGGCCGAGCGCCAACGGGTCTTCTATCGGACGGCGGCCGGCCAGTTCTTGCCGATCGACTCGGATGAGCCGTCGACTTTCGGTGAGCGTGCGGTAGGAGACGTGATGATGCCTCTCGTCTTCAGCGTGCAGCAGGACGATCCGGTACGGGAAGCCGCTTCACTGATGACGGTCGAGCAGATTCACCGTGTGATCGTCCTCGATGGCAACCGCTTGGTCGGCATTCTGAGCGCTTCGGACATCGCCGCAGCGGTCGGCCGCGGCGAGCTCGTGGAGACGTACTGAATTCACGGGGCCCCTCCTTGACTTCGGTGCGCGAGTAGCCGTCAAAGACGGCGAGTCGTGTCGCCGAAGCAACTTCGCGAGCTCGTCAGCCGCCTCGAGGCCGAAGCAGCGTCACGCCCCTGGCTCTACAAAGCCCGAGTCGTTGCCCTGGCTCTCCTTGGCTACGGGTACCTGCTCCTGATCCTCGTCCTGTCGACAGGCCTGCCGATTCTCTTCGTCATCGGGCTCTTCACGAGCGCGAGGGTCGTGTTCATTCAGCTCGTCCTGAAGCTCGCTATCCCGCTTCTGGCTCTCGCCGCCGTGATCATACGGTCGCTCTGGGTGCGGATCCCCGCGCCGGTGGGGATCTCGTCACGGCCTCCCCTCATCCCGCTAGCGTTTACCCGCTCACTCCTTTCTCTGCTTGCTCGCGAAGCAGGTACTTCTGAATCTTCCCGCTCCCCGTCATGGGGAAGGCGTCGACGAAGAAGACGCGACGCGGGATTTTGAAGCGGGCGATGCGATTTCGCAGGCAGTCGAGGACGTCTTGCTCGGTCAAAGCCGCACCGGCCTCCTTGATGACGAACGCGACGGGAACCTCGGCGAGCCGCTCATCCGGCAGGCCGACGACAGCGACGTGATTGATGCGCGGATCCTCGAGCAGGAGGCCTTCGACCTCCGTCGGGTCGACGTTCTCGCCCCCGACCTTGAGGAGATCCTTGTAGCGGCCGAGGAAGCGCATGCATCCGTCGGCGCGCACCAAGCCGCTGTCGCCGGTGTGCAGCCAGCCGTCGGCGTCGATCGTCTTGGCCGTCTCCTCCGGCTTCTTGTAGTACCCCTGCATCACCTGATAGCCGCGCACGCAGATCTCTCCCACCTGTCCTGGCGGTTGGGTGGCGCCGCTCACCGGGTCGACGATCTTCACTTCGTAGCCGACGAGCGGCCAGCCGCTCATCGTCGTGCGCGTCTCAGCGTCGGAGTCGAGGAACGAGCCGGTGACGCCGACGCCGAGCTCGGTCATGCCGTACCCGGTAATGGTGGGGAGCAACTCCTGCGCGCGGCGCGCGATCGGCTCGGTCGACAGCATGCCGGCGGCGAGGATGCCGGTGCGCAGGCTCGCCAGGTTCCGCGCCGTCCGGCTCGGGTGCTCGAGCAGGTCCTTGTAGTGCGTGTCGAAGCCGTGGATCATCGTGATGCGCTCGGCCTCGATGAGACGCAGTGCCTCGCCGGCGTCGAAGTGCGACATGAGGACGTGGCGCGAGCCGGTGGCGGGTGACATGAGAAGCGCCGTGTAGACGGCGAAGGCGTGATAGAGCGGCAGGTAATCGAGGGTCGAGTCGTTCGGCGTCACGCCCATGCGGTTGGCTTCGTCGCAGACGTTGCGGATCACGTTGTGGCGCTGCATG
Source organism: uncultured delta proteobacterium (assembly GCA_963712515.1). Lineage (GTDB taxonomy): Bacteria > Desulfobacterota > Binatia > JACPRU01 > JACPRU01 > CAVQIG01. The sequence goes on along the minus strand of CAVQIG010000022.1, from coordinate 32,304 downwards.
ACGCCCTTCGGGAAGCCGGTCGTGCCGGACGTGTACATGATGTAGACCGTGCCGTCCGGATCGACGTCGGCGCTGCGCCGCGCCAGCTCGCCGTCGGGGACCGACGCCGCCTCGCCGAGCAGGTCCAGCCAGCGCAACGTGCCCGGCACCTTCCCGTCGGAGAGCAGAATGATGCGGCGCAACTCCGGCAAGTCGCTCACCCCCATCGCCTCGGGTTTTTGGCGGCCCAGGTCGGGAACGAGCTCCTCGATCATCGCCAGGTAGTCGGTGCCAGCGGCGCGGTCGGCACTGATCAGGGTCGTCGCGTCGGACTGCTTGACGATGTACGCCATGTCGCGGGTGCGAAAGCGCGTGTTGATCGGGACGAGCACGGCGCCGACCTTCGCGACGGCGAAGAAGAGGAAGACGTGCTCGGGCGAATTGCCGAGCCAGAGGCAGACGTGGTCACCGTGGCGGACACCCGACGCAATCAGCGCCTTGGCGGCGCGGTCGATCTCGGCGCGCTGCTCCGCGAAGGTCCAGCGTCGTCCCTCGAACCACAGGGCCTCGCGATCAGGCCAGCGCGCGGCGGCTCGATCGATCAGCTGGCCGAAGGTCAGCTCTTCAAACCACATCAGATCCTCCCCTGCGCAGCAAAGGAATAGGCGATCGATTGCGGAAACACCACTGTGAAAGTGCGACGAAGGCCGTATCTATCTACTCCGCAAGGATGAACAGGCCGGGCGCTGGACGTTCCCGAGCTTGCGAGCTGACGGGAAGGGAATTCTCATTCACGCACTTCGCGATCAAGCTCTGCCCGATGAGAGCCCTGGCGCCGCTCATTGCGATCCTTCTTCTGAGTTCGACGACTCTCGGTTTTGCCGTCGGGCCGGGGCCGACGGTCGGCGCGGCGGACAGCCGAGAGTGTGTCGTCGTCTTACACGGCCTGGCCCGGTCATCGCGCTCGATGTCGCGACTTGCGGGGAGGCTCTCGGATGCGGGCTTCCTTGTGGACAACCTCGACTACCCCTCGACGCGGGAGCCGTTCGATGAGCTCGTCGCCGGACTAGGCCCCGCGGTGGAGCACGATTCGGCCTCGTGTCCGAAGATCCACTTCGTCGGGTACTCACTCGGGGCGCTGCTCGTTCGCGCCTACTTGCAGCGCACTCACCCAAAGGGCCTCGGGCGCGTCGTCATGATCGGGCCCCCGAACCATGGGAGCGAGATCGTCGACTTTCTCGGCTGCACCTGGCTCTTCCGCGCGATCTTCGGCGCCGTGGGCTCGGAGCTCGGCACCTCTCCCGAAAGTCTTCCCGCACGCCTCGGACCGCCCAGCTTCGAGTTTGGAGTCATCGCCGGGAATCGACCGATAAACCCTCTCGGCTGGTGGCTAATCCCGGGAGAGAACGACGGCGAGGTGTCAGTCGAGAGCGCCCGGCTCGAAAACATGAGCGACTTCATCGTCGTGCCGGAGAACCACACGTTCATGATGAACGCCCCCGAGGTCGCGAAAGAGACCGTAGCGTTCCTTCGGACCGGACACTTCGACCGCGAGGTCCCAGCGGCAGAGCGTGCGGGCGTCGGCAGACTCGCCGGGCTCTGGTTCCGACGGCTTCATGATGAACCCGAGAACCTGCTCGCACATGGGACAGTAGGTCGATAAACTCACCTTGCCTTCTGACGGAAGAATTCGTGGCGATGAAGAAGGAGGCGAGACGAATGAAACGAGTCTGGATTTGCGGGGTAGCGAGTGTCGCGATGATGTCCCTTGCCGCGCTCGCTCAACCGGCGTGGGGCGGCTCGACGAAGTGCACGATGACGTATTCTCTTGAAGGGTGGTCGGTGGGCTACTCAACGGCGAGCGGTAGCGGCACCATCACCTGCGACAATGGCCAGTCGACCCGCGTGTCCCTCCGGGCGAAAGGCGGCGGACTCACGGCCGGGAAGTCCAAGATCATCGACGGCAGGGGCACGTTCTCGGAGGTCGGTGACATTAGCGAGCTTTTCGGGAGCTACGCTTCCGTGGACGTCCATGCCGGGGCGGTCGCGTCGTCGGCTGCGCAGGTGGTGACCAAGGGCACCGTTTCGTTGGCGTTCTCGGGTACCGGTAAGGGGATCGACCTGGGCGTGACGTTCGGGGAGTTCGTCATCGAGAGGCGGTAAGCACACAGGCCACCGGGGTTCGCGCGGGTTGGCGGGGGATGGCATAGAGTCGTTTCGATGGTCTGTCCGAAGTGCTCGACCCCGGTGGCGGCGGGCTCGGCCTACTGCGTCGAATGCGGGGCCAGTATCGAGGCCCGCTGCGCCGCCTGCGACACGACCAATCCTCCGGACGCGCGCTTCTGCCGGAAGTGCGGCGCTGCCCTCGGCGGCGCCGCCACACCTTCGCCCGCGCGCTCGCCGGCGGCATACACACCGCGCTACCTGACCGAGAAGATCCTCACCTCTCGCGCCGCGCTCGAAGGCGAGCGCAAGCAGGTGACGGTGCTCTTCGCCGACGTCAAGGGATCGCAGGAGCTCGCCCGCAGCGTCGGCGAAGAGGTCTGGCACCAGGTGCTCGACCGCTACTTCGAGATCCTCGCCGCCGGCGTCCACCGCTTCGAGGGAACGATCAACCAGTACACGGGCGACGGGATCATGGCGCTCTTCGGCGCTCCGATCGCACACGAGGACCACGCGCAGCGCGCGTGTTTCGCGGCGCTCGCGATCCGCGACGAGCTGGCGGCATTCTCGGCCGAGCTCCGCCGCACGCTCGGCCTCAACTTCTCGACGCGGATGGGGCTCAACTCAGGAGAGGTCGTGGTCGGGAAGATCGGCGACGATCTCCGGATGGACTATACCGCGCAAGGGCACACGGTCGGGCTCGCGGCGAGGATGCAGGCGCTCGCCGAGCCGGGGAAGATCTACCTGGCCGAGATGACCGGGTCGCTGGTCTCGGGGTTCTTCGAGCTCAAGGATCTCGGCCGCTTCTCGATCAAGGGAGAGGAGCGGAACCTCCGAGTCTACGAGCTCCGCGGCGCGGGGCGCCTGCGGACGCGCTTCGATGTGGCGCGCGAGCGGGGACTCTCGCCGTTCGTCGGCCGCGACACCGAGATGGGCCTCCTCGAGGGCAGCCTCGCCGCCGCGCTCTCGGGCCAGGGGCACGCCGTCGGCGTGGTCTCCGAGGCAGGGATCGGCAAGAGCCGGCTCTGCTGGGAGTTCGCCGAGCGCTGTCGCTCTCGCGGCATCACCGTGCTCGAAGCGCGCGGCGTGCCGCAGGGGCGGACGACCTCGCTGCTGCCGATCCTCGAGCTGTTCCGCGCCTACTTCGGGCTGCGTGAGGACGACGATCCGGGGACCGCGCGCGAGAAGGTCACCGGGAAGCTCGTCCTCCTCGACGAGCGTCTGCCGCGAGGCGCTGCCGCGGATCTTCGAGCTCCTGCGGATGGGGGACGGGCGCGCATCCGCTCCCCGCGGCGATCCGGAAGCGCGCCGGCGCGAGCTCTCGCGCCTGCTCGCCGACCTCGTCCGCCTGCGCAGCGCCCGGGAGGCGCTGGTGATCGTCGGCGAGGACCTCCAATGGTGGGATGCCGCGAGCGAGCGGATGATCGAGAGCCTGGTCGAATCCGCGGCAAAGAGCCGCGCCCTCTTCGTCCTCAGCTGGCGTCCGGAGCACCGGCCGGACGTGCGGGATACCGCGGGCTATCGCGAGATCGTTCTCGGGCCGCTGGCCTCCGAGGCGACGCGCTCGCTGGTCACGCGGCTCCTCGGCGACCACCCGTCGGTCGCGAGCCTGGTCGAGCGGATCGTCGAGCGCAGCGAAGGGAATCCGTTCTTCGTCGAGGAGGTCATCCGGGCGATGACCGCGAGCGGTCAGCTGAAGGGAGAAGAAGGGGACTACCGCACGGTCCGGGCGGTCGACGAGATCGTGCTGCCGGCGACGGTGCAGGCCGTGATCGACGCGCGCATCGATGCGCTCAGCGAGCGGGACAAGACCGTTCTCCAGGCGGCAGCCGTCCTCGGCAAGGAGTTCTCGGCGCAGGTTCTCGAGCGTGTGGCGGGGCTGCCGGCGAAGGAGGTCGAGGAGGCGCTCGAGGCGCTCGTCGAAGGCGGCCTGATCGTGCACCTCCGGGCGGACGGGGACGGATGGCAGGCGATCGCGCATTCGATCGTGGAGCTCTTCGAGCGCATCGTCAGCGGCGAGCGCCGTTCCGAGGAGCTCTACGCGTTTCGCCATTCGCTCCTCCAGGAGGTGGCCTATCGCTCGCAGCTCGCCCAGCACAGGAGCCGCCTCCACGCCGAGGTGGCGCACGCGCTCGAAGGGCTGGCTCCGGAGCACGCGGACGAGCGCGCGGCACTGATCGGGCATCACCTCGAGCGCGCGGGCGACTTACTCGCCGCCGCCCGCTGGTACACGCGAGCGGCGCGCTGGGAGGGCTCGGAGGACCCGGCGGAGGCGCTGCGGTGGTGGCAGAAGGTGCGTCTCCTCGTCGGCGAGATCGGCGACGCTTCCGACGAGTCGCTCACGCTCTCGGTGATCTCCGGAGTCCAGGTGCTGAATCTCAGCTGGCGGCTCGGCATCGCCGGCGACGAGGTCAAGGCGATCTTCGAGGAAACGCGCGCCGCGGCGGAACGGACGGGACGCCCCGAGGCCCTGGCCGGAGCGTTCGCGACCTTCGGCATGGTGCGCGGCATGGCCGGGCACGTGCGGGAGTCGCTCCAGCATCTCCGCGAGGCGACGAAGCTCGTCGCGAGCTCGGAGAACGTCGGCCTCAGGGTCGCGATCGCTGGCGCGCGAGCCTACGCGGAGGCGATGAGCGGCGAGCTCGCCGCGGCGCTCGCGATCGCGGACGAAGCGCTCGAGCAGGGCGGCGGCGATCTCGAGCTCGGGGCAGATCTGGCGGCGATGAGGCCGGTCCTGTTCTTGATCGCGCTACGCGGCTTCGTGCTCACTCACGCCGGCCGTCTCGGCGAGGCCCGCGAGGCCCTCGAGCGTGCGCTCGCCGCCGCCGACGAAGAGCGCGACTCGGAAGTCGTCGGCTGGATCCACGGCTGGAAGGTGCAGCTCGCCGTCGTCGGTGGCGCCGACGAGCACGCGATGGAAGACGCCCGACGGAGCTCCGACATCGCGGAGAGGAACGGCAGCCAGTTCTCGCAGGTGATCGCGCTCTCTTACCTCGGACGCGCACACTTGCTCCGGGGCGAATGCGCCGAGGCTGCCTCGGCGCTGGAGAAGGCGCTCGCCCTGGCGCGCAAGCGAAGGACCGCGCTCGAGACCGAGCCGGAGATCGTCGCCAACCTCGCCCAGGCCGTCCTCATGTGCGGTGATCCGGAGAAGGCCGTGAGGCTGGCGGAAGAAGCGGTCGAGATCGCGCGGAGCCGCGGCGCGCGGCTCGGCGAAGTCATCGCGGGACGGATCCTGGGGAGCATTTTGGCGGGAGCAGGGCGGAGGCGGGCGGCGCGTCGAAGTCTCGAGCGCGCGCTCGAGCTCGCGCGGGAGATCGGAGCGCGGTCGGTGGAGCCGTTCGCGCATCTCGGGCTCGCGGAGGTGGCGCGGCTGGCGGAGGATGAGAAGGTGAGGGCGGACGAGTTGGCGCGGGCTCGCGCGCTGTTCGGCGCGATTGGAGCCGAGGGGCATGCGAAGAGGGTTCAGGTGACGACTCGACCATTATGATGCAGTCGACCGCGAGAGGGCAGTCTGGTACGAGGCAAGAGCGTGCATCGTGCAGAAATCCCCGAGTCAGGAGAGGGAGCAACAGCATGAAACAGCTGGCAGGAAAAGTGGCAGTCATTACCGGCGGCGCTAGCGGAATAGGACTCGCCACAGCGAAGGCCCTAGCCGCCCGAGGGACGAATCTCGTTTTGGCTGATATTGAAACTCCAGCATTGGAGAAAGCTGCGGCAAGCCTTGCTTCTTCAGGTGTGAAGATCGAGAGCGTCACGTGTGACGTGAGCAACCTTGCCGACGTACAACGGTTGGCCGACCTGGCATTCGACACGATGGGCGCCGTGCATATCGTTTTCAACAATGCCGGCGTCGCCGTTGGCGGACCCATTGCCGAGATGAAACACTCAGATTGGGACTGGATCATCAAGGTAAACCTGTGGGGGCCTATTCATGGCATTGAGGCGTTTCTCTCTCGTCTGATGGCGCAGAAAACGGAAGGACACATTCTGTTCACCGCGTCATTCGCTGGACTCGTCCCGAACGAAGGTTTAGGGCCATATTGTGTGTCCAAGTACGGTGTCGTCGCACTAGCGGAGGTACTGCGACGCGAACTGCGGTCTTACGACATAGGCGTGTCGGTGCTGTGTCCGATGCGCATCGCGACGAATATTGGCAATTCCGAGCGAAATCGACCCGCTGACCTAGGCGGACCGAACGACTCGCCGCAGGTGCAAAGTCAAGACGAAAGTAACCGGAATATGGCTGGACGGGTGCTCAATGTCGACGATGTCGCCGCAATGATCCTCGACGCCATGGCGGCGAATCGACTCTATATCCTCCCCCACGAAGAGAGTCGTAAGTCCATTCGCCGTCGCTTCGAGCGGATTGACAAGACGTTTGATGAACAGGAGGCGCTATGATCGAAAGGACTGCAGCCACTACGCCTCATCCGATCGTACGACATATTCAATTTGCGCATTCGCGTCAGCGTTTCGCCTCGAGCCACGCCGGAACTGGCAGGCCCTTGTTGCGCAAGAACTCGGGATTCCAGAGCTTCGAGTAGTAGCGCGTGCCGGAATCGGCAAGGACCGTCACGATCGTGTGCCCAGGACCGAGCTGCCGCGCTAGCCGTACGGCCCCAGCCACGTTGATTCCCGAAGAGCCGCCGAGGAAGAGCCCCTCGTCGTCGACGAGGTCGAAGAGGGTCGGCAGCGCCTCCTCATCGGGGATCTGGTAGGCTTCGTCTACCGGTGTGCCGTCCACGTTGGCGGTGATGCGACCCTGCCCGATCCCCTCGGTGACCGAATCTCCTTCGGAACGGAGCTCCCCGTGCTTGAACCAGTTGTACATCGCGGCCCCCATAGGATCCGCGAGCGCGATCACGATGTCCTTGCGCTTCTCCTTCAGAAAGAGCCCCACTCCAGAGAGCGTGCCCCCGGTGCCGATGGCGGAGATGAAGGCATCGACGCGACCGTCCGTCTGTTCCCAGATCTCGGGGCCGGTGGTCTCGAAGTGCGCCCGGCGGTTTGCCAGATTGTCCCATTGGTTGGCCCACAGCACGCCCTTCGGCTCCCGCTCGGCCAGTTCGCGGGCGAGGCGCTCCGACACGCGAATGTAGTTGTTCTGATCCCGGTACGGCACCGCCGGCACTTCCACGACCTCGGCTCCGCACACCCGCAGCAAATCCTTCTTCTCCTGGCTCTGGCTCCGTGGCATCACGATCACGGTACGGTAGCCTCGCGCGTTTCCCATCAGCGCCAGCCCGATGCCGGTGTTTCCCGCCGTGCCCTCGACGACGGTGCTGCCGGGCTCGATCACGCCCCGGCGCTCGGCATCGAGGAGGATGAATAGCGCGGCGCGGTCCTTGACTGATCCCCCCGGGTTCAGAAACTCGGCCTTCCCGAGCACGGTGCAGCCGGTCGCCTTCGAGATCCGGCGCAGCTTGATGAGGGGTGTTCTGCCGATGGCTCCGGCAAGGCCGTCGCGTATGTCCATGGCACGTTTGTGCTACTAGCGCGTCGCGCGCTTCAATCCCCCCCGGCCCTCTCGAGCCCCACGGCCCGGGCGGCGAATGCCGAGGGCGAGCACGATCGAATCGAAAACCAAGAGGGTGCCGCCCGCATCCAAACAAGCGCTCGCAGCCCTTGCCCGACGGGGTGAACTTGTCCTATGGCGTACTTTGCCTCGAAGGTCATAGCGGAAATTCCGGTCAAGGGGGTACCGGATCTCGTGCCTAGTCGGTAGTTCAATCCATCAAGGGAGGATTGCGTCGATGGCAACAGTGCGCTTGGTCGTGAACTTTCGGGTGAAGCCGGGCCGATACACCGATCTTCTCGAGGGCTTAAAAGCCGTCAAGAAGAACCTCGAGCGTCTGGGCTCAAAGTTCTACGTCAACCGCGTCGCGGTTGGTAACGATGTCGGCCATCTGATCGCGGTTGGGCAACACGCCGACTTTGCCGCCTATGCGAAGGCAGCATCCGACGCGGAACTGATTAAGCTCGTCGAGGCGATGCGCAACAATCCCAACCCGCCGTGGGAAAGTCTCACAACGAGTCTCGTCGAAGAGGTTCCGCTATAGCCGGGAGCTGATTCGCGACGCCCGGTCGTGCCCCGCTGGGCGCGCCAGTGCTGCGGTGGTTACCTCGAGGTACAGTTCTGGTCCCGCTCGCACTCGGGTGGCAGGTTCGATGCTCTCCCGAGTATCACATTGAGTGCCAGCAATATTCATGCATGCGAGTGGTCTCTCATCAGCTGAATTCGTATCCCCGATGCGCCGCCGTCTCGAAAAGACGGAGAATAGTTCAATAGAGCTGTCATGCGGCGCAGCCAACCAGCGCATCCAGCGGACCCGCGAGCAACTCGCTTGATTGAGCTGGTTACCTCTGCGACCATCCGGCTCGTCTCCGCCTTCACCGCTTCGTCGGCTCGCGGGTCGTTGAAAAGTCCGGGTTGCAATCGAGGGTATGCCGAGACTCTATCTGATCCGACACGCCCGTCCGGCCGCCGCGTGGGGCGATGAGGCGGATCCCGGTCTCGATGCCATCGGCCAACAGCAAGCCGAAGCAGCGGCTCGGACCCTCGCACAAACACTGGATTGCATGCCGATCTATACGAGCCCATTGCGCCGCTGTCGCGAAACGGCGCGTCCACTCGAGCGGCTCTGGCAGCGCTCGGCAGAAGTCCTCGAGCCGGTCGCCGAACTTCCTTCGCCGCCCCTCCCTCTTCGGGCGCGGCAACAGTGGCTACGGCAGGTCATGCGGGGAACGTGGCGTGAGCTGAACGATCTCGCCCCCACAGGCTCTCCTGACTATCTTGCGTGGCGGCAAACCCTTCTGGATTCGCTCGCTCGCCTGCCCCAGAAGAGCGTCGTCTTCTCTCACTTCATTGCGATCAACGTCGCCGTCGCGGCGGCGCTCTCTCGCGAGGATGTCGTGTGCTTCTGGCCCGATCACGCCTCCATCACTTGCGTCGAAGCAGGAAACGGCAGCGTGAGGCTGGTCGACCTTGGTCGCCAAGCCGAGACGACGGTTCTGGCGCGCGGGTGAATTGAGGAGGACGGTCAGATCCTCCGCGGCGCTCGAAGCCCTTCGGTCAAGATGCTCGCTGTCACCACCTCGATCGAGTCCTTGTGGACATCCAGACCGACGAAGCCTAACCGTGTTTCGTTACGGTTCGGAGCTCGAGCGGCTGTTGGCGAATCCCTCTCTGGTCGAGAGCGAGGTCGGAGACGGAAGAGAAGGGAGAGCATGGAGATGCGAGTCGGAGAGCTGATGACCGTCGAGGTCAAGGCCTGCGGCCCGGGGGACTCGTTGAGTCGGGCGGCGCAGATCATGTGGGAAAACGACTGCGGGTGCGTGCCGGTCGCAGACGATGCAGGCAGGGTCGTCGGTATGCTGACCGACCGCGACGTCTGCATGGCCGCCTACACGCAGGGCCGGCCGCTCGCCGAAATTCCCGTCTCGAGCGCGATGTCGAAGACGGTGGTGGCGTGCAGGCAAGGCGATAGCATCGCGACCGCAGAACAGCGGATGCAGGAGCACCGAGTGCGTCGTCTGGCCGTGGTGGACGGCGACGGGCGAATCGTGGGAATCCTTTCGCTCAGCGACATCGCGCGCCGCGCCCGCCACCAGCGGCCGAGCGGTAAGAAACGGAGAGAGCTGAGTCTCGGCGAGGTTGGGGAGACCCTCGGTTCGATCTGCGAGCAGCCCCACAGCGGCGAGGCCTCCGCGGCCGAGGGCTGGGTCGCCTGGACCGGGACGCGAGCGAAGCGGCTACGGCGCGGGGTCGCCGGCAATGAAAAAGACGAACCCGCAGCGCGTCAACCCGGTGGAAGGGCCGGCAAGCTCAGGGGCAAGCCGAGCACGCGGAAGAAGCGAGGATAGGGTCAGGGCTCGACGCCGTTGGCGGCAAGCATCGAGCCACCGTTCGCGTGCGCCGATCGAGAGGATCAAGGCGATTTCAGTCTCGGTGGTGGCGGCGAAACGCTCCGCGGCTGCCCAAGCCAAGGTAGCCTCTCATCTGCTCGACGACGGCACTCCCGCGCACAGCTTCTGCACTCTGCAACAGGAGCTCGTTGCCATTGTCCGCAACATCTGCCCGGACAAGCGCGCTTCCCGAACGGCCGAACGCCGGCAACCACCACAAGAAGCCGGTGGACGCCTGGCGGCGGGCGTCAGGCGGACCCGATCGCCCGAGGGGAGCTCGAACGTCGTCCCAGAGGACCCGGGCTCAGCCTTTGCCCTTTTTCAGCGCCTCGATCTGGTCGGCGAGCTGGTCGACCTTGGCCGACAGGCCGGAGAGCGCGCGGATCACCTGCTCGATGCGCGGGTCGGCCTGCGTAAGCGGGTCGAAGACACCGTCGAGCTCGAGCTTCTCGGCCTTCAGCTCCTTGACCTCGCGCTTCTCCTTGCCGTCCTTGAACTCCTTGGTCTCCTTGTCCTTGTCCTTCACCTCTTTTCCGTCCTTGAACTCCTTGCCCTCCTTCCATGGCTTGTTCTGGCCGTCGAAGTCGTCCTTCTGCCAGTCCTTGCCGTCCCAGAAGTCCTTGCCGGTGCCGAGCTGACCGAGGATGGTGGCGAGGTCGCGCACCGTGAGATCGCTGAGCGGGGTGTCGGACTTGAGCCGGACCTCGGGACGGTCGGCCTGTGAGATGAAGGGCTTCTTACCGCGTTTGTCGTCGTGCTTGTCGGCCATTGTCGTGCCTCCTTGGTTGAGTGGGATTGTGGCGTGCGGATCTCAGGTCATGGCGTCGCCGGCCTCGCGGCGGACGTCCGGGGCCGAGCGGTGTAGCAGCTCGGCGAGCGCCGTGCTGATCGGCTGCCCGGTGTGGCGCTCGTAGTAGAGAAAGCCCGGGCAGGGATTGACCTCGAAGCAAAAGAACTTGCCCTCGCGCGTCTCCTTGAGGTCGATCCCGGCGAAGAGGAGATCGAACGCGTGCGCGAGCCGCAGGCACGCCGCTTCCACCGTCGCCGGCAGGGCGACCGGCTCGAGCCTGGCGGTCAGGCCGTCGAGATGGGCGTAGCGGTAGTCCACCGCCTCAGACTCGATCCGGGTGGCGAAGACCCGGTCGCCGACGGTGTGCACGCGGACGTTGTGGCCGGGAACGAACGCCTGGAACTGCGCCGGGCCGTCGCGGAGGAGATCGAGGCGCGCGAGATGGTCGGGGCCGAGGCGGCGGACGATCGAGCGGATGCCGCTGGCCGACTTGTAGATCACTTCGCCGTGCTCGACGTGGAAGGCGCGGGCCGCGGCCGGGTCGCTGGTGACGAGCGTCGGTGGCACGCTTAGGCCAGTGCGGCTGATGACGAACGCCTGGTAAGGCTTGGAGTTGTTGGAGAGCCCGCCGCCGATGCGGTTGACCACCGGGCATTCGAGATCCTCGAGGAGCGCCATCAGACTCAGGTCGCCCTCGGCCCGGAGCGCCGCCGCGTCGGCGGGGTCGAGGCTGGGCAGCTGCGGGCGATCCTCGGGCCCGAGAAAGCGGGCGTAGACGCCGCTGATCGCGTCGAGATCAAGGCGCCAGTCCGTGGCGGCGATCCATCCCTCCGGGCCGCTGTCCGTCCACCGCCAGGAGACGCGGTAGTCCTCAGGGAAGCGGGCGAGGTCAAGCAGGCGGTAGGGATAGCCGCAGTCCTGCAACCGGGAACAGACGAGCTCGGTCACGCCGTCGGCAAGGCCGCCGCAGACCAGGATCATGACAGCACCCCCGGAGCGGCGGGGGTGATCGCCCTTTCCGGCGTAAGTAGCGCGACGAGGGCGTCGAGGATGCGGGCGCGGGCGGGCAAGGCGAAGTGTTCGAGCCGCGGCATCGTGTCGACCAGCACCACGGCGAGGCCGTGGCGGACAGGGGCGAAGGCGATCTCGACGAAGGCGAGGTGCGCCTCTGCGGCGAAGCGCGACAGCGCCGGTTCGAGGGCGACCGTCTCGTGCGGCAGCGCGCGGTCCCAGATCACCGCGTTGCCGACGATGCAAGCAAGCGTGGCGGCGCCGTGCGGCTCCGTCAGGCAGACCGGCGCCCGCACCTGCAGGGCGGCGAGGCGCTCCCAGGCGTCGTCGTCGGCGAGGAGGTAGCCCGCGGCTTCCGTCAGCGGGGCGTAGACGGCGCCGGCGACGCCGCCCGTGGCGAGGCGGCGGCGGAAGGCGCGGGCCTCGGCCGGGTCGCTGGTGACGACGACCTCGGGCAGCGGCAGGCCGGAGCGGCGGAGCAGCGCGCGCCAGGCGAGGAGCGGGGCGCCCGCGCGGTACCAGAGCGCGGCGTCGGGACGGTTGATGACCGGGCAGGCGAGGCCGGCGAGCCAGGCGAGGATCACGGCGCGAATCTCGGCCTGCATGTAGGCGTGGTCGGCCGCGTCCCAGCCGGCGGGCTCGAGCCAGCCGTTGTCACGCACGAGGACCCCCGCGATCGCGGTGTCGGGGGCATCCGGGTAGAGGCTGCTCGCGAGGCCGGCGGCGTCGAGGCGCCACGTGAGCTGGGCCGGCGGCGCCAGCGGTGCCGCGACGATGCGCACGGGCAGGCCGCGGGCCTCGAGCCGGGCGAAAACGCCGGCGCAGCAGGGATCCTCGGAGTGACCCAGCAAAAGATGCATGGGACCTGTCCTCGCACTGCGGCCTTCGGGCGCGCCCCGTATCCGCTGGGCGCGATGTCATTCAGTCCGGCGACGAGTCAGCAAGGATCAACGTAACAATCTCGAGAATGCTAAGCACTCTCCAGTCGCCACGTCAATCGCGTCGCGCGCGTCGCGCGCGGCTGTGACGCCGAAGGTCGGCTCCACTCTCGGCGAGGGCGACTGCCTGGCCCGCAACGACTGCCACGCCGGATTCTCGGTCACGCAGTGCCGGAACGTCCTCGGCTATTGCGCTGAGTTCGTCGTCTGCCACAACCCAGCGGGATCAGCACCAGAAAATAGAACGGAAGAAAAGAGTAGGCGAGGGCGCCCCGGATCGAGGTGGGCGGGGCGTTTCTGGTCGATTACGCCCATCCGTGGGGACCGCTGCGCCGTGGAGGGCGGTCAGGCGCGCGCGATATAGGAGTCGCGGAGCACGTTCGCTTCCATCTCGACTTCGTCGAGGCGGTTCTTGACGACGTCGCCGATGCTGACGATGCCGCAGAGGACGCCGTCGTCGATGACAGGGAGGTGGCGGATGCGCTTGCGCGTCATCTCCGACATCAAGTGCTTGACGGAGTCGTCGTGCCTGCAGCTGTGGACGGGGCGGGTCATCAGGTCTGCGACTTGTCTGTCGAGAACGGCGGGGCCGTGATCCGCGAGGCCGCGGATCACGTCGCGCTCCGAGATCATGCCGAGCACACGGCCGTTCTCCGTCACCACGATCGCGCCGATCCGCTCTTGGTGGAGCCGCTGCACGATGCTGCCGACCGTCGCGCTCGGATTGGCCGTCACGACGTTCGTCCCCTTTGAGCGCAGGATCCCTTCGACCTTCATGCGGGCACCTCCTCGTTCGTCTGGACCCGCATCCTGCTACCGTCTGGCTTTCCGGCGCAAGCCCAGACCCGGCGGCGCGGCAACAATCACGACCGCTAGAGCTAGAGAATGTACGGCAACAGGTCCTGGTCCTTGAGCAGTGCGGCTCGAGCCGCTGCAACGGCGCGCGTCTCTTCGTGGCGCATCTCCGGGAGAGGTTGTATGACACGGTGAGCCGTGACGAGCATCGCTCGGCCGCGCAGACGCAAGGCAAATTGAAGGAAGCACGAGAGTTCGCTCTCGACGACGAGTCGCTCGAGGAACTCGTCGACATCCAGCGGGTCGCCGTACGAGAGGACAAGGCGCTCGCATGGTGCGCAGACGCGACGCCGACCTGAGCCTCTACGCCGAGGCGGCCCGACCTGGACAGCATCTTCCCAAAACGCAAAGAGAGAATCCTTCCTCCGGCTTCAGGAGGGACGATGAGGAGGTGCCGCTTCGTGTCGACGCTGGTCTGCGTCGCTTCGTGGCTGCTGATCGCCTGCCTGCACGCGAAGCCAGCGGCGAGCCGCGCCGAGAGTCCGAGCGGGCCACCGACGCTGACGGAGCTCCAAAACGCCACGTACTGGGGGCTGAAGGAGCCCGGAGGCACGTTCACGCTGAAGGACGGTCGCTGGGAGGGCGAACCCCACGCGCCCGGCGCTGCGGCCCGCCCGTCCGTGTCTCTCGCGCCGGGTTTCAGAGTGACGGGTGACCTCGACGGAGACGGCGCCGAAGAGGCGGTGGTCGTGCTCGCGGAGAGCTCCGGCGGGTCCGGCACGTTCGACTACCTGGCCGTCGTCAAGCGGACGGCGTCCGGGATCGAGAACATCGCCACCGTGGCGCTGGGTGACCGGGTGAAGATCCGGTCGGCGCGCGTCGAGAAGGGGATACTCCTCGTGAGCGTCGTCCGCGCGGGGAAGGATGACCCGATGTGCTGTCCCGGCGAACTGGCCGATCTGGGATGGACCCTCGCCGGCTCGAGGCTGGAGCCCGTTGCGCTGCCCGCTCCGACCGGCCGACTCTCGTTGGACACGCTCGCCGGCACTGAGTGGGTGCTGCGCGCATGGGACTTCGACGAGGCTGCGCTGGACGAAGCCGAGGTTACGCTCAGCTACAAGGACGGGCGTTTCGCCGGCTCGAGCGGATGCAACCGCTACTCGGCCTCAGCGACCGCCGTGGACCTGCCTGGCGATTTTTCGATGGGACCCATCATGGGGACGCGGATGGCCTGCCCCGAACCGCGATCCTCGGTCGAGACGCGGTTCCTGAAGCAGCTCGGCAGTGCGAGAAAGTTCTCCTTCCTGCTGGGCCGGCTCGCCGTCACCTACGAGCGCGAGCGCGGGGCGCTGGGCACGATGCTCTTCGACGGACGTGCGCCCGCCGCCTCGAAGCCATGAGCGCGAGGCCCGGCAACGTGTTCGGGAAGACCGACGTGCCGGTGCTGGCCGGCAACTGTCAGAGCTTCAACCCGATCTTCGACAAGACCGACAACCCCTGGAATGCGCTGCGCACGCCCGGCGGCTCCTCTGGCGGCGCGGCCGCGGCGGTGGCCGCGGGAATGACTCCGCTCGAGATCGGCAGCGACATCGCGGGCTCGATTCGCGTTTCCGCGCACTGGTGCGGTTTGCCGACGCGGTGTACGTGCTGCACTGCTTTCAGAAGAAGTCGACACGTGGGGTCAAGACGGCGCAGCGTGATTTGGCCGTGATCGAGCGACGGCTGCGGCTCGCCCGTGAGGATCACGCCGCGAGAAAGGATTGACGAGAATGGCTCGGCGACGTTTGGTTCACGAAGGCAGCGGGAATGTATTCGCTGACATCGGCGTGGCGAATCCGCAAGAGGCGTTGCTCAAGGCGGAGCTCGTTCGGAGCATCACGAACGCGATCGATGAACGGAGGCTGACTCAGACCGCCGCAGCGGCCATGCTCGGCGTGAGCCAACCAAAAGTGTCGCTCCTTTACCGTGGACGGCTCGACGCCTTCTCGGTCGAGCGGCTGCTGCGCTTCCTGAACGCACTCGGCCGCGATGTTCGGATCGTCGTAGGTACGGAGCGGCGCCGGCGGCGTCCAGGCCGGACCGTTGTTGAGGCTGCGTAGCCTGGATGTGGATCGGGCTGCAGAAGCGCCGAAACTACTACCTCCTCCTTGGGGCGAGCTCGTTTTCCAATGAGGCGGGCTCAACGCTGCGACCATGGAAGAGGTGAGCATCGGCGCTGAAGTGCTCGACGAGCCAGTCGACAACGACCGCGACTCGGGCGGACTCGCGCGCGCGAAGGAGCTCGCCGGATGAAGTGCTCCGGGTGCGGCCATGAGAACCGGGATGCCGCCAAGTTTTGCGAAGAATGTGCGGCTCCGCTCGGACGCAAGTGCGCACGCTGCGGTGCTGACCTTCGCCCGCGTCCTTCCGTGACAAATGAACGGAAAGTCGGCGGCGCGCCGTCTGCCCGTCGATGACGGCCATCAACTCCGGCGTGTGCTCGGGATCCAGGGAACTGCGTCGCCGTCCCTTTCCCCACCATCCGACCACACGAGCAATCCTCCGAGCACGCTCGCGACGAGGAAGAGCGCAGGCACATCGCCCATCAGGTGCCCGTGATGCTCGGCCGGCATCGACTGCACCGCCATGATGGCGCCGTGCACGATGCTCGACCACACCGTGAACCAGATCACACTGCGATGGGCTTGTGGGTCTCTCGCCGCGATCAGCAGGAAGACACCGAGCGTGGCGTAGACCCCGACGATCATCATGAAATACTGCGAGTCATGGGGGGCGCCCGCGTGCCAGGCCCAGCCTGATGGCCAGACGACCGCCAGCGGGTAGACCAGGAGAAAGATGGTGCCGAAGACGGCGAGCGCGAATTTCAAGAGCGCGTGAGAAGACATTTAGGAATCCTCCTTTCGGGTTGCTGCATGAGCCCTCCGATCATCTACCGGACGATGACGCGAGGCCTCTCTGGGTCGAAGCGGGCTTGTCTTCGACGACGAGCGACAGCGCTTCGGCGTCGATGTCGTACATGTAGCCGTAGATCGCCACCTGTCGGGGTGTGCCCGCCGACATTCTCATCAGGCGCACGTCGTGCGTGAGCGAGCTCACGTAGTCCGTGATGCAGATGCTGTCGCGAGGGTAGAGGGAGCCGATGTCTGTTCCCTGCTCGCGTGCGTATGCCTCGATGATGCCGTCGGCGGTGAACGACGTCGCCCCGCAGTACGTGTGATGCACGATGACGACGCGCTCGATCCCAAACAAGTGCTGCGCGACCGTCACCGAGCGCAGCGCGTCGATCGCGCGTCCACCGGCGACCACGACCTCGAACAGCGTCGTGGTGGACGCGACCTTCTTCCCCGCGTCGCCTCTCACGATCGCGCCGGGAAACACGTCACCGAACTCCTTGGCCACCGCTGCGGGAATTCCGACGGCGCGTGGGTCGTAGCAATAGACGACGACGGTCCGCAGTGGCACCGCCTTCGCGAACGCCCGCCGGACGGCGCGCTCGTCGTAGCCAGGCTGCTTCGAGAATGCGTACGCGTCGAATTCGTTCGCACACTGGGTCATCGCGGATCTCCTTTCGTCTGGTCGTAGAGCTTGAGGGCGAGCGCGCCGTGGGTCACGGCGGCGCCGGCACGAGTGCGGCGGTGATGAGGGCGGCTTCCGCGATCTCCGTCCGGTTCCGAGAATGCCGATCGTCGTCATCGCGTGTTCCTCCGACGCAAACCATCGGCTCGTCGTGCCGCTCAGACAACCGAATTGTTCTCAACGCCAGGTTGAGAAATCCTCAAACGGTTCCACGTGCACCGAAACGCGGGGCACACCCGGAGAATTGCCGGAGCGCGCCCGCCGCGGCATGGTCGCCGTGAGACTGGGTCGATTGCAGGGAGCCTGCCATGCCGAAAGATCTACCGCCCCTCACCGCGCTCCGCGCCTTCGAGGCGGCGGGCCGTCACCTGAGCATCACCCGGGCCGCGGACGAGCTGTGTGTCACCGCGGCTGCCGTCAGCCATCAGGTCAAGACCCTGGAGGACTACCTCGAGGTCCGGCTCTTCCGTCGCACTGGCAACTCGCTGTTCCTGACCGACGCCGGCCAGGCCTTCCTTCCCGGCCTGCGAGCAGGCTTCGCCGAGCTGGAGCGCGCGATGAACGCTCTACGCGAGCACGATCTCCGCGGCGCGTTCGTCTTGAGTGTTGCGCCGGTATTCGCGACCAAGTGGCTCATCCCGCGGCTTGACGGCTTCCACGCGGCACATCCGGACATCGACGTGCGGATCTCGGCCACCCTGGAGTTGGCAGACTTCGAGCGCGACGGCATCGACGCCGCGATACGAGTCGGGCGCGGTCGCTACCCCGGTCTCGTCGCTCACCGCCTCTTCGGAGAGAGTGTGGTGCCGATGTGCAGTCCAGCGTTGCTGAAGGGCGAGCACCCCCTGGCGGTTCCGGAGGATCTCCGCCATCACGTCCTGCTCCACTTCGATTGGCCCGCACAGGAGCAGGTCACGCCGGACTGGGGCACGTGGTTGAGGTCGACGGAGGTGGAGGGGGTCGATGCGACCCGCGGGCCGCGCTTCACGCAGCCGGACTACGCCATGCAGGCGGCCGTCGAGGGGGCCGGCGTCGTGCTCGGCTGGCGCTCGCTCGCCCAGGCGGATCTCGATTCGGGACGGCTGACCATCCCCTTCGATCTGCCGCTCCAGATGGATGTGGCGTTCTACTTCGTCTACCCCGAGGCGTCGGCGGAGCGGCCGAAGCTCGCGCGCTTTCGAGAGTGGCTGCTCAGCCAGACCGTCGCTTCGCGCGAAGTCCGCCCGCGCCCGCGGTCCGCTTCCAACCGTGGACGACGCAAGGGGCGGGCCAGCAGGCTGAAGGGAGCCAGGGCCGGCGTCTGACATCGGGGCTCCGTCAACTTCCCGGGCTTGTCGTTGCTACGGTCCGTCGTCGTCGGAATCGTTGCTCGGGCCTCAGGGTCGTCGATCCTGCCTGCGATACCTCGTGAGCGCCCTGGGGCGGTCCTAGGGCGGTCGCACGGAGAGGCCTAGCGCGCGGTACCCCCGATAGCCTCTCTTATCGCCTTTCAACAACTGCCCGAACGACTTCCGGTCGCGAGGCGCATCGACTGTTCACGGAGATCGGCCGGTTCATTGGCGCGGAGAACCTCTCCGTAGTCGACGCATCCGTCATCCCGGTGATTCCGCGTGCGAACACCCATCTCACAGCCGTGATGATCGCTGAACGGGCCGCGTCGTTCCTGATGTGAGGCACTCGGGGAAAGGCGGACACGTGAGCCGCATGCTCGCTCGCCGCCCAACAAGGCGTTGGAGCCGACCGCCGCGCAATCGGTCGAGCTTCGTGCGGTTGCCGGTGGCGGCTCAACGCCAGGTCGTTGGGCGGCACCGAGACCGTAGGCTCGACCCGTAGGCGGCAAAGCGCTAGTCTTCACGCATGCGAGTTACGAAAGGAAAGGTCGTCGCAGGAAAGGTTGTGGTGGAGGGTCCGCCGCTCGAAGAAGGTGCGTCGGTCACGGTGATCGCGCGCGAGGACGCAGAAACCTTCGCGCTCGGGCCAGGCGAGGAAGCGGAGTTGATGGCCGCTGTCGCCGAGGCCGACCGTGGTGACCTCCTAGAGGGCGCCGACGTCCTCGCGAAACTGAGCCCGCGCGGTTGAGCACGCGGCTGCCGGTCCGTGTCACGCGCCGAGCCGCCCTACAAATTACCGAGGCAGCGCAGTGGTGGCTCAACCACCGGCCTGCGGCACCCGACGCGGTTCGCGAAGAAGTGGAGCGAGTGTTCGAGTTGCTGTCGGTGCAACCGGCCATCGGCGCGTCAGCACAAAATGCACGGCTTCGCGATCCTGCCGGCGATACCTCGTGAGCGCCCTGGGGCGGTCCTAGGGCGGTCGCACGGAGAGGCCGCGCTGCACAGCGCCGGAGAACCCACCCCGCTCGTCTTGAGGTGACCGGAACACCATCCGTTCATCCTCCCGTCGTTTGACGATCGCCTGGTGCGGTCGTAAACACGAGTGTTGAGCGGAAGAAGTGGGAGGGGTGGTTGGCGTCCGAGATCGAGCGTTCATGTGCCTTCGGGCTCTTGAAGCCGGTATCCTCACGACCCATGAGCCTTTTTGACCTGTCCGACAAGGTTGCGGTGATCACGGGGTCGACCAAGGGCATCGGCCGCGCGATCGCCGAGCGCATGGCCGAGCACGGCGCGAAGGTGGTGATTTCGAGCCGCTCAGAAGCTGAATGCGAGCGCGAGGCTTCCGCCGTCAACACCAAATATGGTCAAGGCCACGCATTGCCCTGCAGCGCCGACATCGGCGACCGCGAAAGCCTACGCAAGCTCGTGGAGCGGACGCGCGCCCAATGGAATGCGATCGACATTCTGGTCTTGAACGCGGTGTTCCCGGTGGTGGGAACGTTCGACCAGATGGACGAGAAGGCATTTGCCGAAGGACTGACGGTCAACTTGGTCAACAACGCCGGCCTCGTGAAGGATGCCTTGCCGCTGCTCAAGACTAGGGGTGGCAGTATCATCTTCATCTCGTCCATCTTCGGCGAGGTGCCGGTGCCGGAGGCGCTTCTCTACGGGATCGTGAAAGGGGGCTTCAACTACATGGCCGCAGCGCTCGCGCTGCAATTGGCGCCCTACAAGATCCGCGTGAACACCATCGCGCCGGGGCTGATCCGAACCCCCGCGAGCACTCCCGTCGTCGATGTGCCTGAGATCATCAATCCCGTGATGGAGAACGTGCCGCTCGGCCGGCCCGGCGAGCCCGACGAGGTCGCAGCACTGGCCGTGCTTCTTGCCTCGCCCGGAGGTGCCTTCATTACGGGCCAGACGATCAATGACGATGGCGGCTGGAGCTTGGGCGGCAAGTCAGCGCGCGAGATGATCCAAAACATCGGAAAACTCGCGCAACAGGGAGCGCAGGGAGACGTGGATTAAGCGCTTGCGGCGCACGGCCTGATCCTGAACTTCCGGCGCCATTTCGGGCGCCCCCGAGCGGCGACATGCACAAACCCCATGTTCGCTCCTGGGGGTTTGTTGAATCCTCGTAGCAAGCGGGTTTAGGGTGCGAATGGTCCGCGAGGGCCCAGCCATGCGGTGTACGGCCTGCGGCTTCGAGAACGTCACCGACGCGAGCTTCTGCGGTGAATGCGGCGCATCGCTGACGAGAACGGTAAGCTGCCCTGCGTGCGGGCGGGCTAATCCACCCCAGCAGAAGTTTTGTAGCGGCTGTGGGAAGCCGCTGGCTCGATCAGTTGATCGGGCCGCCTCGGCGGATCCCCGCAGCTACACGCCGAAGCACCTCGCCGAGAAGATCCTCACCTCCCGCAGCGCCCTCGAGGGCGAGCGCAAGCAGGTGACGGTGCTCTTCGCCGACGTGCAAGGGTTCGATGGAGCTCGCCGAGCAGCTCGATCCCGGAGGAGTGGCACCGGCATCATGGATCGCTTCTTCGCGATCCTCTCCGACGGCGTTCACCGCTTCGAGGGCACGGTCAACCAGTACACGCGGCGACGGCATCATGGCGCTGTTCGGCGCGCCGATCGCGCACGAGGACCACGCGCAGCGCGCGTGCTACGCGGCGCTCCACCTGCGCGACGAGCTGCGCCGCTACGCGGACGAGCTGCGCCTCGAGCACGGGCTCAGCTTCTCGGTGCGCATGGGCCTCAACTCGGGCGAGGTCGTGGTCGGGAAGATCGGCGACGATCTGCGCATGGACTACACGGCGCAGGGCCACACGGTCGGCCTCGCGGCGCGGATGGAGCAGATCGCCGAGCCGGGAAGCGATCTACCTCACCGAGCACACCGCGCAGCTCGTCGCCGGGCTACTTCCAGCTCCGCGACCTCGGGGCGATGATCGGTCAAGGGCGTGCGCGAGCCGCTGCACGTCTTCGAGCTCGAGGGTGCTGGGCCGGCTGCGCACGCGCCTCGACGTCGTCACGCGCGCGCGGCTTCTCGAAGTTCGTCGGCCGCCAGAGCGAGATGGCCGCTCTCGAGGCGGCGCTCGAGCGGGCGATCGCGGGGAACGCGCAGGTCGTCGGCGTGGTCGCCGAGCCGGGAACGGGCAAGAGCCGCCTCTGCTACGAGTTCGCCGAGCGCTGCCGCGCGCGGGAGATCCCCGTCTACGAGGCGCACGGCGTCGCCCACGGGAAGGCGCATGCCGCTGCTCCCGGTCCTCGAGTTCCTACGCGCGCTACTTCGGCATCACCGAGCAGGACACGGCGAGGGCCGCGCGCGACAAGATCGCCGGGCGGATGCTCCTGCTCGACGAGACGCTCGCCGAAGGGCTGCCGCTCATGTTCGATTTCCTCGGCGTGCCCGATCCCGAGCGGCCCGCTGCCGCCTCTCGGTCCCGAGGCGCGCCAGCGACAGCTCTTCGACGTGATCCGCCGGCTCGCCCGCGCGCGCAGCGCCCGCGAGCCGGCCGTCTTCCTCTTCGAGGATCTTCACTGGTTCGATCGCGCGAGCGAGGAGTTCATCGAGAACCTCGTCGAGATCGCGCCCGGCAACCGGACGCTCGCTGCTCCTGAACTTCCGCCCCGAGTACCACGCCGCGTGGATGCAGCGGTCCTACTACCAGCAGCTTCCGCTGCTGCCGCTCGGCCCCGAGGCGATCAAGGAGCTCTTCGCCGATCTCCTCGGCAGTGATCCGTCGCTCCACCGCCTCCGCGAGCTCATCCAGGAGCGCACGGGCGGCAATCCCTTCTTCATCGAGGAGATCGTCCAGTCGCTGGTCGAGACGGGCGTTGTCGCGGGAACCAGGGGTGCGTATCGCCTGGTCACGCCCGCGGAAGAGGTCGGCCTGCCCGCGACCGTGCAGAGCGTTCTCGCGGCGCGGATCGACCGTCTGCCCGAGCGGGAGAAGCGGTGCTGCAGACGGCGTCGGTGATCGGCAAGAAGTTCTCCGAGCCGATTCTCCAGCGCGTGGCCGATCTCGGCGATGGAGAGCTGCCCGCCGCTCTCCATGCTCTCACGAGCGCCGAGTTCCTCTACCAGGAGGCGCTCTATCCGGAGGCCGAGTACGCCTTCAAGCACCCGCTGACCCAGGAAGTCGCCTACCGCTCGCAGCTCGCGGAGCGAAGAGCCCGCGTCCATGCCGCGGTCGCGCGTGCGATCGAGGAGGTCGACGTCGGGGAAGCTCGGCGAGCGTGCGGCGCTCCTCGCCTACCACTGGGAGCATGCGGGCGACGCTCGGGAAGCGGCGAAGTGGCATCGCCGGGCGGCCGAGTGGGTGGGGCTCAACAATCCTGCCGAGGCGCTGCGGCACTGGGGGAGCGTGCGGCAGCTCCTGGACACGCTCCCGGAGACGCCGGAGAACCTCGCCGAGAGAGCAGCCGTGCGCGCCCAGATCATGATTCACCTCGCTCGTCTGGGCGATCTGGAGGACCAGGCAACCTCGCTTTTCCGAGAAGGACGGGAGCTCGCGACACGGAGCGGCGACCCTCATGTCCTCAGCCAGGTCCTGAACGGCTTCGGCCTCCTCCGGCTCTTCGCCGGGGCCGTCGCAGAGGCCCTGGACCCGCTCCTCGAGTCGATTCGGCGCGCCGACGAGACGGAGGACATCGGCTTGAGAGTGGCCGTTCGGTTCGGCCTGTGCCATGCCTATTTTTGTGCTGGGCGGCTCCGCGAGTGCCTTGCCGTTGCGGAGCAGGGTCTCGGGCTCGCTCGGGGAGATCTCGACCTCGGCGCCGATCGAATCGGGGTTTAGCCCGAGCCTCGGTCTCTCGTGTTGCCACGGCGCTGCCCTGAGCCTGACGGGGCATCCTCGCGAGGGCGCAGCCGAGCTCGACCGGGTGATCGAGCTCGCTCGCGCGCGTCTCAGCAGCTGATGCCGCTTTCCGTCTCGCACGCCTATCACGTCATTCGCTGTGAGGTCACGGGCGAGGCAGCGCCTGCCCTGGCGCACGGCCGGGAGGCGGTGAACTACGCCGAGCGGATGGGCAGCCAGACCGCGCGAATCTTCGCCTACTTCAGCCTCGGGCTCGCGAACGTCTTGAACGGCGCATGGCACGATGCGCTCGAAGTTCTGGGAACGGCGTTGACGATCGGAAGGGAACGTCGGCTTTCGATAGGCGAAGGCGGCGTGCTCGCGGCGATGGCGGCGGCGCATCTCGGGCTCGGTGATCGTGCAAGGGCCTTGGCGCTCGCGGAGGAAGCGATCGCCGTCTGCCGGCGGCTCGGTGCCCGACTCTGGGAGTTCTCGGCTCTGCTCACCCGGATGCGCGCTCTCCGTGAGACCCAGGGCCTTCAGGCGACGAGAGAGATCGAGGCCGCGCTCGCCGAAGCCGACGCCTGGCTCGAGATGTCGGGCGCGAAGAGCTACGAGCCCTTCCTCCACGTCGAGCGCGCCGAGCTGGCACGCCTGAGCGGCGACGACGCCACCCGCGAGCGCGAGCTCCGCGAGGCGCACCGTCTGTTCCTCGAGATCGGCGCCCCGATCCGCGCGGAGCAGGTCGCGAAGGAGCTCGCCGGATGAACTGTCCGACCTGCCAGGCTGCGCTGCCGGAAGACGCCGCCTTCTGTGGCCACTGTGGGGGCGCACTCCGATCCGAGCGGACGTGCGCACGGTGTGGGAGGTCGAACTCCCCCGAGATGCGCTTCTGCCTCGGCTGCGGAGCCGCGCTGTCGCCAGACTCACCCGCGCAGGCGCCCCGCACGTACACGCCGAAGCACCTCGCCGAGAAGATCCTCACCTCCCGGAGCGCGATCGAAGGCGAGCGCAAGCAGGTGACGGTGCTGTTCGCTGACGTGAAGGGGTCGATGGATCTCGCTACAAACGGCCGATGTCGACATAACCTTGGATATCGGACGCCGATACTTCAGACTCTACGGCGCAGACTCTACGGCCCGCTTTGGACGGGACCCGAAACAGCCCGCTCCGGCGGGGAGGAGATGCCATGTTGACCCTGACCGAACTCCAGGCGCTGTTCGGGGCCACCGAGGAGGACTTCGCGCGCGTGCGGCGCGTCGGGAAGCTCCTCGTGCCCCGGATCGACGAGTTCGTCGAGCGGCTCTACGCCTACTTCAAGGTCGCGCTCGGGGCCGACTTCGACGTCCACTTCCCCGACGCGCCGACTGTGGCCCGTGCGCAGGCGGCCGCCCGACGCGCGTGGATCGAGTTCTTCGACGCCCGCTGGGACGACGCGTACCTGAAGAGCCGCCACCGGATCGGCGAGGTCCATGCCCAGCTCCAGGTGGAGCCCCGCCACTACCTCGGCGCCATGAGCAAGGCGGTCGACCTGTGGACGGGCGAGCTTCGCCCCTCCGGCATGGCCGGGGAGGAGTGGGTCCAGGCCGTTGCCTCGCTGCGGCGCACGGCCCTCATGGAGGGGGCGTTCGTCGTCGACGTGTACAGCCGCCGCACGGCCGAGGTCATCGGACAGCAGAGCCGCGCGCTCGTCGACATGAGCACGCCCATCGCCGCCCTCTGGGACGGCGTCCTCATGCTGCCCATCGTCGGCATCCTCGATTCGCGCCGCGCGCAGGACATCATGCAGCGGATGCTCGAGCAGGTCGCCGAGAAGCAGGCGGTCGTGTTCATCCTCGACATCTCGGGCGTCGCGGTCGTGGACACGGCCGTGGCCAACCACCTGATCCGCATGACGAAGGCCGCGCGCCTGATGGGCTGCGACACGATCGTCTCGGGCCTCTCCCCGTCGGTCGCCCAGACGATCGTGGAGCTGGGGATCGACGTCGGGGAGATGCGCACGACCGGGAACCTGCGCGACGCGCTCCGCGTGGCCTTTGAGCGCGTGGGCGTGGAGAAGAAGCTTGAGCGTCGATGACGTCCAGGTCGTCCTGCAGCCCGTGGGGGGGGTCCTGCTCGTCCCGCTCCAGGGGCCGGTGCACGAGGGGCTCCTCCGGAGCCTCCGGGAGAGCGTCCTCGAGCACCTGCGCAGGGACGGGGCGCGCGGCGTCGTGCTCGACATGGCCGGCATCGACGTCCTGGACGCCCACGACTTCGAGGGGCTGCGGCGCATCGTGGCGGCCGCGAGCCTGATGGGGGCGCCCGTCGTGCTGGCGGGGGTCCGCCCGGGCGTGGCCGCGGGCCTCACGATGCTCGACGTGGACGACCGGTGGGTGAAGGCGGTCCGCACCGTGGAGCGGGCCATGGCGGTGCTGGGGTGAGCGAAGACGAGCAGCGCCTGCGGATCACGACCGAGGCCGACACGGTGAGGGCCGTGTTCGCGGCGCGGGAGCTCGCCGCGAAGATCGGCATGAGCCCCGGCACCGGGGCGTCCCTCGCCACGGCCGTGAGCGAGCTGACGACGAACGTGGTCAAGTACGCCCGCGGAGGGCGCGTGACGATGCGGCCGGTGCGCCAGCGCGAGCGCCCGGGCCTCGAGGTGGTCGTCGAGGACCACGGCCCCGGCATCGAGGACCTCGAGCGGGCCATGACCGACCACTGCTCCACGGGCGGCACGCTGGGCCTCGGGCTCCCGGGCACCCGGCGCCTCGTGGACGAGTTTGAGATCGACAGCCGGCTCGGCGTGGGCACCCGCGTGCGGGTCGTCAAGTGGGGCTGAGCATGGAGCTCGAGTGGGCCCTCCACGTCCGCTCCTACCCCGGCGCGCCCCGGGGCGGGGACCTGGGCCTCGTGCTCCCCTTCGAGGGCGGCGCCCTCGCCGCGCTCGTGGACGCCTCCGGCCACGGGCTCACGGCCTACGCCGCCGCCCAGGCGGCCCGCCGGGCGCTGCTCGAGGCCGGTGCGCGGGAGCCCGACGTCCTCCTGCGCGTGCTGGACGCCGCCCTCGCCGGGACCGTCGGCGCCGCCGCGTCCGTCGCCTGCGTCGAGGGCCGCACGCTCGCATTCGCCGGCGTGGGGAACGTCGCCGCGACCGTGGGCCTGCGGCCGCTCGTCGTGCGGGGGGGCGTCCTCGGCCAGCGCCCGCGGATCCCCGCGGTGGCGCGCGTCCCCTTCGAGCCGGGGACCTGGCTGATGATGCACACCGACGGCGTGTCGCGGCCCCCGGCGGTCCCCGCGGGCAGCGCCGAGTCCGCGGCCCGCGCCCTGGTCGAGGCGCACGGCTCCACCCACGACGACGCGGCGGTGCTGCTACTGCGCTGGCGGGAGGTCGCGCCGTGACGCGCCTAGGGCTCCTCCGGATCACGGCGCCCGACGCCCTCCCCTTCGCCCGGGAGAAGCTGCGCGCGTGCCTCGTCGTCGCCGGGCTGCCACGGGTGTTCGCGGGGCAGGTCACGGCCCTGGCCTCCCAGGCGCTGCGGGACCGCCTCCCGGCCGAGCTCGCCGTGCACCTGGAGGAGGACGGGAGCCACCTGCTGCTGCGGCCGCCGGAGGTCGCCGGGCGCCACCAACGCCTCCGCCTCCCCCGGGCCCCGGACCCCGGGGACGTCGAGCTCATGCAGGCGATCCTCGCACGCCTCACCCGCGAGGAGCTGCTCTACGACCTCGAACACCAGGTCCAACAGCGGACCGCCGACCTCGAGCGCGAGCGCGAGCGCTCCGAGCGCCTGCTGCGGAACATGCTGCCCGACGTGATCGCCAAGCGGATGAAGGACGGCGAGACCATCGCGGACGTGCACGAGGCCTCCGTCCTCTTCGCCGACATCAAGGGCTTCACGGCCCTGGCGAGCGAGCGGAATGCCGAGGACGTGGTCCGCATCCTCGACCGGATCTTCCGCGAGTTCGACGACCTCGCCCACCGCCACGGCCTCGAGAAGATCAAGACGATCGGCGACGCGTACATGGCCGCGGCGGGCCTCCCCGTCCCGCAGGCCGACCACGTGGACCGCGCGGTCCAGATGGGGCTGGACATGGTGGCCTCCATCGTGCCGCTGAGCCAGGAGCTCGGCGTCTCCCTGGACGTCCGGGTCGGGATCCACTCCGGTCCGGTCGTGGCAGGCGTGATCGGCACGAAGAAGCACGCCTACGACGTCTGGGGCGACACCGTGAACGTGGCCTCCCGCATGGAGAGCCACGGCGTCCCGGGCCGCGTCCAGGTCTCGGACGACGTGCGCCGCGCCCTGGGTCGCCGCTACCGGGTCGAGGACCGCGGCACGATCGAGATCAAGAACCGCGGCACCATGCGCACCTGGTTCGTCCACGGGATCGCCGTGCTCGAGCCGTGATCCGACGCGTACCGGGGCGGGGCAGATTCCGCCGTAGGGCGCCGAGGCTCGCGCAGGCGACCGGGCCTTCCGTCGAAAGCACCTTGAATTCGTCGCGTCCGGAGGCGCGCCGAAGAAGAAGCTGCTCACGAAGACCCGAAGCCACCTCGACGGCGTGATCCTGCCGTTCTGGAAGAACACCCCTGCGCACGTGAGCGCGGTCTGGGCTGAAGCGGTCCAGACCTCCGTGCGCGCGCGTAAGTCGCACCCGCCGCGACGCGAAGCGGCAAGATCGAGAGGCGCCGATCCGCGTGAAGACCGCGCGCAACATCGTCGCGGTCACTTCCGCGCGCTCGTCGGCTGGTCCCGCCGCATCGACCGGCTTCCGAAAGAGAACCCCTTCGATGGCCTCGCGCTGGACAGGAGCGCCCTCCCGAGCCCGATCCCTTCAGCGGCCGTGCGCTCGTCGATCCTCGCGCACTTCGAGGACAAACAAGCCCCTGTGGTTCGCGTGGGTGAACACGCTCCTTTGGACCGGGATGCGGCAGGGAGAGACGACGGCGCTGCGGGTCTCTGACTTCGACGCCGAGGCAGGCACCATCCGCATCAGCAAGAGTCGAAGCGAAGGCGAGGAGAACGATCCGAAGACCGAGCGGAGCATCCGTACGATCCGGCTTCTACCCGAGGCACTCGGCCCGCTTCGCGCCTGTGCGCGTGGGCGGCTTATCCTCAAACCCGATGCCTATCTCTTCACGAATCCCGACGGGAATCCGATCAACCACAAGGAGTGGCCGAGGAAGAGCTTCTATCCGGTGCTGCGTAAGCTCCAGATCCGGCTGCGTGACTTCTACTCGACGCGCGACACCTTTACCTCCGAGATGCTCCGCCGCGGCGAGAAGGTGAAGGCCATCGCCGAGTACTGCGGCGCGTCGGCCGCATGATCGAGCGGAGCTACGGTCGCTACTTCCCGAGGGATCTCGACGGTGGGGTGAAGACGCTCGGAGGCCCGAGCGGAGCACGCGGGGCAGGGGCGAAAACCGTGACCTCTACCGTGACCTCGGTTGCCCGCGCCGTTGGAGATGGCCTAACTGGTGCGAGCGATCAGCGGAAACCGAAGTGGTCCCATGGGGAATCGAAACGGGTCTGAGGGTGAGGGCCAAAGCACTGATTCACCAGTAGATTCAGGTGCGTCTGCGATTTCTAGCGACCCCGAAACAGCCCAAAAAAGCCTCCTTTTTCCCCCTAAAACCGGAACGGTTCCGGTCGCCGACCGGCAACTTTCGCCCGAGGCGAAGACGGCGACGGACTCAGATCCGTCAGCCCGAGAAGAATAGGTGCGTCCCTCCAACCTTACACGAATGGGGCTTTGAATCAGGTATACCCATATGCATAATCAACCAAAGAGTGATGAGCCGCCGACATGCCCCGCTGGCTCCCTACAATCCTAGCGCGTATCCGCGAGCTCGCGGCTTCGAGGCGCGTTGCCTTCACTCTGAAATCACGGTGGGAGCTGGCGACTTTGGGCTTCGGCCTCGACGAAGAGGACGCATCCGACATTCTTGCGAAGCTGAGCGTCGAGGACTTTACCGAACGGCTCGAGTCCAAAGCTACCAGCGAGTAGATGTACGTGTTCAAGCCGTTCCTCGGGGAAACAGTCCTCTACGTCAAGATCATCCTGCGGAATGATTGTGTAGTGATCTCGTTCCACGAGGACGAGGGTGATGGCCATGAAGAAGACAGATAGTCAGAAAGCGCGGACGCGGCGACGTGGCAGGGTTCTCCCAGATGATGCTTGCCCGACCTGCGGAACCCAGATGGTGGAGAAGCGCGGGACATTGCGTCTGCCGATCAACGGAGAGGAGATTGCGGTGGCGTTGGCTGCCCATCTTCGCTGCCCGAAGTGTGGCGAGGTCGTGCTACGGCAGCAGGAGTCGAAGCGACTCCACGAGGATGCGATCGCCGTCTACCGGAGGAAGCACGGCCTTCTTTCGGCCGACGAGATTCGCGCTATGCGAGAGGGGTTCGGCCTTACTCAGACCGACTTGGCGCGGTTGCTACGATTCGGTGCGAACACGGTCTCTCGTTGGGAGTCGGGTCGGAACGTCCAGACCGCAGCGATGGACCTGCTGCTTAGACTCATTCGGGACCTGCCCGGAAGCATCGAGTACCTGCGCGATCACGCGGCTTAACGGTTCGGGAATTCATTGACTCGGGTAGGTCGCCTGCGAGGCGCCGCCTCGAAGGCGTAGGGGCCACGAAAACTGGCAACGCGACGCGAGGTCGGTTTGCCGACGCGGTGGACGTGCTGGCACTGCCTTCAGAAGAAATCGACACGTGTGATCAAGGGGGCCAAGCCTGATCTGGCCGTGATCGAACGACGACTGCGGCTCGCCCGTGACGATCACGCCGCGAGAAAGGATTGACGAGAATGGCTCGGCGACGTTTGGTTCACGAAGGCAGCGGGAACGTGTTCGCCGACATCGGCGTGGCGAATCCGGAAGAGGCGTTGCTCAAGGCGGAGCTTGTCCGGAGCATCACGAACGCGATCGATCAACAGAGGCTGACTCAGACCGCGGCAGCGGCCATGCTCGGCGTGAGCCAGCCGAAGGTGTCCCTTCTCTACCGTGGACGGCTCGACGCTTTCTCGGTCGAGCGGCTGCTGCGCTTCCTGAACGCACTCGGCCGCGACGTAAGAATCGTCGTGGGTACCGAGCGGCGCCGCCGGCGTGCAGGCCGAACCGTCGTTGAGGCCGCGTAGCCACTGTGCCCATCGAGCGCGTCGGCGCACCCTTCCCTCCGGCCTTCGACTGCCCCGTTACACGATTCATCGTTCAGCTTTTCGAGTCGGGAACCCGGGCACCGGTCCAAAAGCCTGCCTTTTGCCCCAAAAACCGGAACGGTTCCGGTCGTCGGAGAGGAGAGATCAGCCGAAACAAAGCTTGATCGAGAATAGGCGGATGCTACTGTGTAGATCGTCGTAGGGGAGTAATGAAAGATGGCTCTCAACATCCGCAATCCGGAAACCGAGGAACTCGCCGCTGAGCTCGCGCGTGTGACTGGGGAGACGAAGACGGAGGCTGTCACACGCGCGTTGCGGGATCGATTGAGCCGGCTTCGGCGCGAGCGTCGAAAGAAGCGGAGCCTCGCCGACGAGCTCGACGAGATCGCGCTCCACTGCGCAGCTCTTCCCGTTCACGATGCCCGCCCGGCCGACGAGATCCTGGGATATGACGAGCACGGACTTCCGCGCTGATGGTCGTCGACACGTCGGCGCTCCTCGCGATCCTTCAGAACGAACCAGAGCGACGATCGCTGAACGAAGCGCTTGAGGCGGCCGATGCGCGGAGGATCTCGGCGGCTACCTTCGTCGAGGTGTCGATCGTCATGGAGGCCAGGCATGGGGCCGCAGGTCAGCGCGATCTCGACCTCTTCCTCGAGAGAGCCGCGATCGAGATAGTGGAAGTCGACGTCGGACAAGCCCGAGAGGCGCGACGCGCTTTCGCCCGATTTGGCAAGGGGAGACATCCGGCTGGACTCAATTTCGGCGATTGCTTTGCCTACGCGCTCGCAGTGAGGCTCGGCGAACCGCTCCTCTTCAAGGGAGATGACTTTTCGAAGACGGACGTCACTGCGTTCATCTTGAAGTGACGAAGGCTCCCTGTCTTCAGAAGAAATCGATACGTCGAATCAAGAACGGCGCAGCACGATTTGCCCTGATCGAGCGACGACTGCGACTCCCCGAGAGGATCGCGCCGCCAGAAGTGAGTGACGAAGGTGGCTCGGCGAAATTTAGTTCAGATGCACGAAGAGCGCTACGGACCGCGTGGCAATCGCTACAAACAGCCCCGCGCTCCTGCGCAGATGACGGGTACCGACCTCCGGCCCACTTCACGTCTACGAGTCGGCGTGTAGCTCTTGCCACGGGCGATGTAGCGCCTCGGGTTCGAACAGGTTCGAATCGGCCTGATCGGAACTTGGAGAACACCATGGCCAGACGGAACGGTTGGTCGAAGACGAGCGACCTTCGTCTGACGCGAAGACGCTGAAGGACTCGGATTCATGAGCCCGGGAAGAGTAGCTGCGCCCAACTTTACACATGAGTAAAGTAGGATTACATAGACTTTACCGTGCCCGATTCTGCTAACCGGCGCTATCTACAGAGCGCGATCGAAGCCGATCTCCCCGAGAAGATGGTGTTCATCAGCGGCCCCCGTCAGGTCGGCAAGACGACTCTGGCTTTGAGCCTTCTCGGCGCCACGATGCCCGCCATCCGGGCTATCTGAGCTGGGACGACGTGCGTGTCCGCCCACGCATCCGTCGCGGCGAGATGCCCGCCGGCGAGCGGTGCCTGGTGCTCGACGAGGTTCACAAGTACGCACACTGGCGAAGCC
This sequence comes from uncultured delta proteobacterium, assembly GCA_963712515.1. GTDB lineage: Bacteria > Desulfobacterota > Binatia > JACPRU01 > JACPRU01 > CAVQIG01. The sequence goes on along the minus strand of CAVQIG010000022.1, from coordinate 265 downwards.
TCGTTAAGGGCCTATTCGATACCCGCGCGCCGGGCCAATCCTTCATCGTCACGGGCTCGGCTCGTCTCGAAGTGTATCGACGGGGTGGAGACTCGTTGCAGGGACGCTACCACTCCTACCACCTCCACCCGCTCTCGCTGACCGAGGTCGGCGGCGGACGAGATGCGCTCGAGCAGCAGCTGCGCTTCGGGGGCTTTCCCGAGCCGTTCCTCAAAGGTTCCGAGCGCTACTGGCGACGGTGGCAGCGCGAGCGCCTCGATCGCGT